>JABUMY010000010.1 GCA_013327885.1 Flavisolibacter longurius
CGGACAGGTTCGGGATTGGTTATAAAAAAGGGCTAATTGATATTTGGTATTCTCAGGAACAAGATGAAGTAGCACTGTTTGACAACGGCATTCAAGTGACAGATATTGACTTCAGAAAATACTTCTTGTTCGGCTAAAACTACCGCCAACAGCGGTTTGCCTCTATACCGGCTAACGAACAAATGCTGAACAAAAGAACTCTTTTCAACTATTGTATTAAATTTAAGCTGACGAACCACGAATGCCGGTACAGCGGCAAGCCGATGGCCGTAAGCAGCAACCTTTAAAGAGTGTCCGTATTTAATCTATTCAAAAAAGACCAGCCCAATTGGGTGACACTTCCGGAGCCGGACGACAGCATTTCTTTCTTTGAGACAATCAAACGTGAGAGTGAAAAGTTTTGGAACGACACTCTTCCAAACAAAGACATTTACGGCTTTCAAATTCAGCCGGACACAAAGTGGCGACCAGGCTTGACAAATACAGAAATTCAGGAGTTTGAAACTGCTATGGGTTTTTCTTTTCCGACACCGCTTTGGAACTTCTACAAAACCATGAACGGGTTGACCAAAGCTGGAATAAATCTGTACGGGAAAAACGGTACACCGCCTGCATTTCGACCACTCTTTTATTCTTTTCCAGACGACTTACGGTTAGTCAAAGAGCAAATTGAATGGATTTATGAAGCGACTTCAGTAAAAGCAGAAGACTTGCAAGGCTTGGGCGTATCGAGAATATTTCCAGTTTATCAGCACCGGTTCATGCTTGTTGACCATCCAGACCATCCCATTCTTTCCATGTACGGAGACGACATAATTTATTGGGCTGACAGTTTGAGCAAACTCTTGGCAAACGAAATCTTTCAAGGTGTTATATACAACGTATCAGATTTTGAAAGTCCGCCACAAGCACAACCTGAAATCAAATTCTGGGTTGACTAAGGTATGCTGCTTACATGGGTTTGGCGTCATGGCGGGGTGACGAACATAGGCTCAACGACATATTTTCAATTTGGCAGCATATCTTTATCCAGGGCTGACGAACCACGGACTACCGCCACGAACGCCAAGCCCTCAACGTTATGTTGCATTGCCCGACAAAAGCTCGGCGATATAACGACCTCTTTCAGCCGCATGGCTAATTTCTTCCCAACCGTGGCCATCATAGCTTTTATTGTGCAGTAGAATATCACTTGCTTCTATTAGCTTGTTGGGCGTAATTCTCCCGATCTCATGCAGACTGACAAAATATTAAAATACTACTGGGATATTTTCCTATCTCATACTTGCGAGTTTTATCCTCTTGACAAGGACTTCATTGAAAAATATGAATACGAGTTAGATTGGGCTGCAATAAGCAAGAATCAAAGTATTGCATGGGACATTGACTTTTTAGAAAAGTATGAGACCCGTTTTACGTGGCATGAACTTGCATGGAATGAATCAATTTTATGGAATGAGGAGAAAATTGACCGATTTAAAAAAAGGTTGGATTGGTATTACCTTGGAAGAAATAAAAATCTTCCGATTACCGAAGATTTCATCGTTAGGTATGCAAAAAAACTTTTCGTAGTTGAAGACAATCCACTTCTTACAAAATCTTTAATTGATAAACATAAAATCAGAACGCTTCCAAAAAACACTTTTGATACCCAAGAGGTAAAAAGGTATAACACAAACGACTTTGATAAGGTATTCAATAAATCAACTTTTCACCACAATCAAAAGGTGATTTATGAAAAAGTATTTCTGCCAATCATCAAAGAAAGTTCGCTAGAGAGGATATTTGAGAAAAAGTTCTGCAACAGTCAGCGATACTACTTCCTTGAACCAATATATAGTGACGTTCATGGATTGACGCCTGAATTTGAAATCAAAGGCTTTAACCCATTCAATGAATTTAGAGAAGGCAGAGAACCCTTTGCTATCAACAACAAGCTCACTTTAGTAAATGGCTCATTACAAGAAGGGCCAGATAGACTTTATGAAATCCCAAGATTTAGCTCATTCTCATACTATACCACAATTTTAGTCAGCGAAAACGTAAGAAAAGTTCTCGATCAGTACAAGCTTCCAAGTCATATCTACCATGAAGTAAATCTTATTCCAAAAAAACTCACAACTACCACCCAGTTCTATATTTTACAATTAGCTTTTGACACGTTAAACAAGGACCTGATTTACGATCACAACGCTTTCTATTTCTCCTTTAAAGATTTCGACAATAGGGGACATGGAGCTGTGGAAGAGAAAATAAATAGTCAATCTGAATTAATGGCTGTAGAAGAGAAACTAAAGAAAATTCATTCGCCTATAGGATATGGCGTTACAATAAAACCCGACAGATATAAATTAAAGACTGACTATGACTTATACACATATTCTGTTCATGGGAAAATCATCATTAATCAATATTTGAAAGACATTTTAGAAAAAAACTTTCCAGGTCAAATTCTTTTTAAGTCCGCACAATTACTCAATATTGAAATTGAACAATCAAAATATGAGGAAAAGAAGAAACTAAGCATCAACACAAAATTGTCATCAAAATTATCTTACAGGGAATCAGATGAAGATAAATTCTTCTACTCAAAAGTGGAAAGATTAGAAAATTTTGACCCGCCAATAAAGAGTGCAGAGCTTAATGAAGATAAATTCACAAAAATAGAATTACGGCTCAATGTAATTTTCCCCGAAATCTTTAAGAACAATTACATAAACAAACGAATCAAAATCAAGGGCTACAGTTTGCTACCCATCTCAAAGTTCTATTTAAAAAATGAATATGCGGACAGGTATCCTGAAACATATAAATCAGTTGTGATTGCGGAAAATGGCGTTGGGGATTCTGTAAACTTAATTCTTGAAAGAGACAATGATCATAAATTACAACATAGATTTTTTGAGTTTTTCCACGAGACAGGTGAGTACGAAGAAATATAAACTACGCCCAACAATGTATTGCCAAAAGCAGGGCAGACGCAATACTATTAGGCTGACAAGAAAGACGTAAACGACATAACTTTATTCAACTTCAGGAATGCCAACTCCCTGCCTTCAGCAATACCTGAAACGTTAAGAACGTCCCGAAGCGGCCACGGTTGGTCTGCACCAATTATTTCAGTGATGGGCAACGACAACATAACAGGCAGTTTTATGCTATTGCTTGCATTTGTAACTCTGTTGTGGCAACTGCATTGCCCAGCTTCAACTATTTCTGGTCTGCATGGCATACAGCAAACCTTATGTTCATTTGGCGGCACTATACTCATATTTTCAATTTAGCTTTTGAATAAATTTTATCGCAACAGCATAAAGCTGCTATCACGTTGTGCGTCACTTTAGACAGACCCCAAAATGAGCAATCATCAATTTAAAGTTTTACTCAATGACAAAATAATTGGTGCGACATCTTTAGAAAAAGCTGACGTTCCAATGGGTGTTTTATTTGGACAACTTTACCTTGACAATATTGATAATGCCTATGCCTTTTTCAAATCATACTGTTTACAAGAACACATTGGCTTTTCAGACGACAAACAAGATAAGTTCATAACAACAAGACACATTTCAAATCTAAAAGTTATTGACACTGACAACACAGAGATTAAAGGTTCAACAATTTCGGTAGCTGGACAAGGTAAAAGAGATTTTGAAATTACTATTGAAGGTATTCCGCATAACATTTTTGGTTTCAAGTTTAAACATCACGTTGACCAATACAAAAATCGGTTTGACCAGTATTTTGACAAAGACAATATAATTGAAATTGGCATTGACGATAACGAAAGACTGTTTATAAAACCAGAAAATGCAACTTTCCCTTTAATCTACAGAACAGCGACCGAAGTTCATTGGGACGACAAACACAAATTTCTTTATTCGCCAAAACCAAATGAATGGACATATTTGGATTGGTATAAACAAATTATTGGCGTTGTTGAGACAGAATGTAGTTATAAGCTCATACTGACAGACTCAACTCAATGGAAAAACATTTCGGACGATTTGAAAAAGCAAATAATTGAGTCATAAAAAAGCGAACGCACAACATGGGGTTTTATGCAAGTTGGGCACGACATTGTAACATCAGCAAATTGCAAATCCGAGCTTCGGTTCGGTCAGACGAATAACGATCAACTTTTGTACATAAATCAACAACATATTTCCAATTAGCAGCGGTTATCGGCAGACGGAATACAAATTCCCAACCTGCATAAAGCCCTGTTCGTTGGCTGCAATCTTATACGAATCTTGTCAAGTATTTCGGCACTAGCCTGTTTGATAGTGAATTTCAGACGTTTCTATCCACGGCATTTTCCGATCTGACCGAGTATAGAATTATCGAGAGTGACTATATAAGCTCCGAAACTGCAGGAGTGGACTTAGGCTTTACTAACAACACTGCTGTATATGATGAAGACGATGAGATTCTTTTTGAGGAGGGAGTTCCGATATTTTCACACTTCATATTATATCCAAAGTCGAAAAGATTTATTGTCAAGTTTCCTTTTGACATGAGTTTTGATGATGATAGGGATGTTATTCATAAAAAAGCTGGAATTCCAACACAAACGAAGGAAGGCTATGCTGATCTTTTGAATCAGAGTTTTCTTGTCGACAATTATAAAGAGGGGAGCATAATCATTACATTCGACTATATTCCGGACAGCGGAATAATAAATTTTGTTCAGCTCCGTGATAATGAGCTGGTACAACATCTCAAGTTGTGAATAAGCCAGCAGCCAACAATGGGTTTGGCACAATGGCGGGATAAAACGAGTACTGGTCGATATAACATTTTTGAACTGTTGAATATGGGCTGGGCTGTGGTAACACGGACTATCGCCACTGCGCCAAGCCCTGGCCGTTGCCTGCAATGCTGTGACACCCTACAATTCAAAGTTTCTATTGACAGGACACATAACTAAAGCGACTGCTACTAATGGGATTTGGCTTTAACTTGATTGGTTTTCCTCTTTTGTTACTTGCGACAGGTGGACTTGTTATCTATGCAATTGCAAAGCAGACTTGGAAACCGCTCTTAATTGTTGCGGCAATATGGGGCTTGACAATTCTATTGTTCATTACAGCGACAATCGCTGACTACTTTCGAACACCAATCAGTTTAACTAAAGCTGACATTATTGGAGAATACCGCGTTGATACAAATTTTTTTAGCGGGACAAATGCTAAATGGCAGTACGACCACTACAGGTTCAAAATCACGCCAAGCGACAGCATCATTTTTTATGTGACAAACAAAGACACTGTTATCAAGACTTTTAAAGAGAAAATTTTGTACTCCAGCGGACCACCCGATTTATGGAAAGTCCAAAGCGACACAACCTATCACATTCTGAAGTATCCGCCGACACTTTATCGTGGATACAAGAAGTTTTATTATGTTTTTAAGTCGGATATTTATGGAAACATGTTTTTTAGAAAGGTTAAGAAGTAACTATAGCAGCTTTCAGGTGACACAAAAGCACATGCAGGCAACATCGGTTTTGTGCAATAGCGGCGTGAAGTTCTTAATCCAGGCATTTGAATAGATATATTACTTTAGTGATCGTTTCGGCTGACAGTACGCTATTCCGCTACTGCACAAAGCCGGTACTCGTTAGTGGCTATTGTTGAACGACAGTGCTAAACAGAAAGTAAGTGCAAGAAAATGACAAAACATTACGACATAAAATGGTTGACAGACAGCTTTGAAAGTGGCGACACTTTGAAGTTCATTTACTTCTGGGGACACACCAACAAATTCAACGAAGAAGTCGGCAAGTTTTGTTTTAGTCAATGGTTTGAAAGTCCTTTCACGGTTGACAACAAGACATACAAAACTTCTGAGCATTGGATGATGTCGCAAAAAGCACTTCTCTTTGACGACAAGACAACCTTTAAAAAAATTTTAGCTGCTGACAAACCTGGAGAAGCAAAAGAACTCGGCAGACAAGTTTTAGGTTTTGACGACCAAACTTGGAACGACAAGCGATTTGATATTGTAAAGGTTGGGAACATTCACAAGTTCAATCAAAATCCTGCATTTGCTGACTATCTAATAAAAACAGGCGACAGAGTTTTAGTTGAAGCAAGTCCTGTTGACATTGTTTGGGGCATTGGACTTTCGCAAGACAGTAACGACATTGACAACATTTATGCTTGGCGTGGACTTAACTTACTTGGTTTTGTTCTAATGGAGGTTAGAGATTTCTTAAAAGAGTTTGGACACTTCAAACCACTTGACAACGCACAACAAACACCTTGGGCTAAATTTCCAAACATTGACAAATACGATATGTTTTGGAGAATGGGAAAAGGAGAATATTTTTTAATGCAGTTCTATAAATATTACAGCGGACTTACCGACAGAGAAAAGACAATCTTTAACTTAACAAACCCTGCACCTTATGACTGGACAGACATTTACGCATAGAAATACAACAGCCACTAACAGCACATTTGCAATAGGCGGGGTTTCTTGCTCCGCAGACAGTTTAGTGGTAGCCGAAAGTTTTGTGCTCCGCATGAACATTTGTGGTAAAAATCCCGCCCATCGCAAATCTGCAAACCGTTAGCGGCAATTTTGAAAGGCGATATAGGTCTTCGCAAATTCAATAAATGAAACTTAAAAAACAATTACCTAAAATAATTATACCCATCGTAGCGATAATCTGCACGGTGGCATTTACACCTTGGGACGCTTTATGGGTATGGATAGCTCCATTACCTGATACTGTTAAGGAACAAGTTGACAATGCAATTAACCATAATCTCGACGGCATCATTGTCTATGTAGATAAGAAAGGTAGAGAGCCTGAATTTTATTCTGCTGGTTGGAAAAACAGAGAAAACAAAATTCCTGCAAATCCACAAGCATTGTTTAAAATTGCCAGTATCAGCAAATTATATATCGCTGTTGCTACTGCTAAATTGATTAATAACAAAAGTTTGTTGTTGGATAAAACTCTTGCAGATTATTTGCCTGAACTTGTTGGAAGAATTGAAAATGCAAATCAAATTACATTGAGAATGATGCTTCAACATCGAAGTGGCATTCCTGATTTCATAGACGACCCAAAATTACCTTGGAGCAATTTACCGACAAACTCCAATGAGTTTCTAAAGTTAGTATTAGATAAGCCTGCCGATTTTAAGCCAGACAATCGTTATCGCTATTCAAATACAAACTATCTGTTGATTGGCAATATTCTTGATAAAATATTAGGATATAGCTATCGACAATATATAAAAAAGGAAATTTTAGATTCTCTTGGATTAACACACACTCATAGCTTGTTAAACGAAGCGAATTTAAAAGAACTTGTTAGTGGGTACTATACTGAATATGACGGAGATTTAAAGACTCAAAATTTTGTAGCCCCTAGTGGCTCAATGGTTGCGACTGCACAAGATGTTGGATTTTTTTTGAGAGCATTAAACGATGGCTCATTATTAACACACGATGAACAGGCTATTTATTCCTCCATCTATGTATACGAACATACAGGATTGTTGCCGGGGTATTCAAGTATTGCACGATACTACAAAGATATTGATACAGTAGTCATTATGTTCGTGAATACAAGCGGTGGAAACTCATGGACGACATTAGAAGCAGTATATAAGCGCATTGTTAAGATTCTTCATAAACAATCGATAAAACAATAAAATACGGAGTAATTGACGTAGAATGAAACGAAAAAAACTGCCGCTAATAACTAAGGCTTCGTTGCGCCCAACGGGCGAACAATGAAGCCGGTGTTGAACGGAACCGGTTAACTAAAGGAAAGGTTTTTGTCTATGGCGTTATCGTGTGAGGGGTAGGGTTTATTCAGAGGCAGGGCGCCTCTTTTTTTGTGCGTGGTGCAGTCGTGTGTGCAGTGTAAGAGGTGTTTTCATTGATGTGGATTGCGACAGGCACATTGGTGCCCCTACCCACTGCTGTCATGCGGCCGGAACAGATCTTTTTTCCCCTAAATACTGTTTGGGTGGGCCGCGCTGAGAAAAGACCGCTATGGTGATGAGCGTACCGGTTTCACAGCAAGGGCACCGCCGGAGCAGGGTCTTTACTATAGGTTCCCTTCTTACCACCTTCAGCGCCTTTTGCACCGCCTGCAGTTTACCCCTTTTCCAGGCGCTGCTCAGGATGCCATAATGCCGGATGCGCACAAAGCGCTGCGGCAGGATATGCTGCGCAAACCGTCGCACAAACTCCCCATTGCTGAGGGTCATGCGTTTTGAAGCCCCTGCATCCTTGTAATCTTTGTAGCGGAAGGTGACGTCACGGGCAGTTACCTGCTCCAGGCGATGATTAGAGATGGCCACCTTGTGCGTATACCTTCCTAAGTATTCAATTACCTGCTGCGGTCCGCCAAAGGGTCGTTTGCAATAGACCACCCACTGTTTTTGAAACAGGCTTTCCAGGATCACTTTATCGTCTATACCGCTTTCTCTGAGCTGCTGCACATACTTAGCCCTGTATACTTTGCTGAGTGCTTTAACGGGGAACAGATACTTGTTACTGCGCAAGTGTTGCTTCCACTTTCCTTTCTCGTCCAAACCGCCGCCCGGCACAATGCAGTGCAGGTGGGGATGCAGGCAGAGGTTCTGTCCCCAGGTATGTAAAACCGCTATCATGCCCAGGGACAGGCCTTCGGTCCTGCCAAACTGCTGCAGGGTGGCCCACACCGAAGCAAACAAGGCGTCGTAGACCACCCTGGGCTGGTGCAGTGCCAACGCATTCAGTTCCTGCGGCAGTGTAAAGACCACATGATAGTAGGTGCAGGGAAGCAAGTCCTCTTTGCGCTTTTCGATCCATTCGATGCGCTTATGTCCCTGGCACTTGGGACAGTGACGGTTGCGGCAAGAGTTGTAAGAGATATGCACACTGCCGCAATCACCACAGGCGTCCACATGCCCGCCCAGGGCTGCCGTTCTGCACTGTGCAATCGCGCTGAGGGTCTTTTGCTGGTGAACCGGAAAATCATCCGTATTTATATGGCGCAGCACATCGGCTACCTGCCAGACCGGGCGCATTGGGCAAAGACGTTATCCAGTGGACTGTGTAGCAGTTGATCGGGCGTTTGACAAACGTGCAAATAGACCATGGTGCTTTCTATATTGGCATGTCCCATCATCTTCTGCACCGTCAATATGTTTACACCGTCTTCCAGCAAATGGGTGGCAAAGGTGTGGCGCAGGGCGTGGGTGTGCACTTCTTTGAGAAGGCCCGCCTGCCTGGCCACCGTTGATACAGCCCATTGCACGCCACGCTGGCTGTAGCGGCTGTCGAAATAGCCACCCTTGCGCCCCTGGGGCTGGCCACCAAAAAGATAGTCATGCGGATGTTCGGCAGCTATGTATTTTCTGATACCCCTGATCAGATGCTCTGACAGGGGCACATAACGGTCTTTATTGCCTTTGCTTTGCACTACGTGCAACAAACGGCGGTCGAAGTCCATATCCCTGAGCCGCAGGTTGCGCACTTCCATACAACGAAGCCCACAGCCATAAAGCAAACCAATCAAGATTTTGTGCTTCAGCAATTGCGCCTTGTGAAGCATTGCCCATATCTCCTGGCGGCTGAGAATTACCGGCAGTTTCTCCGGCCGTGCAATGGAGGGCAGGTGCAAATGCTCGTAAGGCAGCCCTTCTGCTTTGAGCAGAAAACGTAGTCCGTAAACCCTATGTTTGAAATACGTTTGAGAAGGTGTTTTGCTGCGCTGTTGCAGCTCGTAGAGATAGTCCTTTACCTGTTCGGGGTCAAGCTCTGTAGGCAGGCACTGAAAGTGAAGGGCCATCGCCGCAATGTGCCGACTGTAGTTATCAAAGGTGCGGGGACTACGGCCCAGAATGGAAATGTTGCGTTCAAAGCGCTCCAGCAAATCTTGAAAGCCACTAACTTCACAACAGGCGCGGTTGAGGTACTTGTTATGCCTTACTGCTTCCGGGGATTTTTTTTCGTTGCCATTTTAATCAAAGTTTTGTTGAATACTAAATGTACGGCTAGTCCCGGAAGGCTACCGTAGGTTTAGTTCAACAAGGAGTTTGCTGCTATGCTGGCAGACAATACGCAGCATCAACTTTTTTATCGTTTATCAGCAGTAGTTTCAGCTGACATTACGCTATTGGTCAACAGGATATATTTTGTATTTTGGTTTTTCAATCGGCTTCAGTTGCCAGGCAGACACAGCGCAGAATACCAGCACAGCAGCAAGCCGTCAACGTTGGCGAAAAATTTCTCGCTTCCTTTTCATTTTATACAATGTAGCTACCTTCTACAAAAAGAATGCGATTCTTGAGCCAATCCACTTGATAACGTTTGCGAAATGCTTTTGGTCTTAATCAACGATTATACCGAAGTCAATAGCCGGATATATTCAGAACGATGCTTTATAAACTGATGCGCAAAGAACAAACAACTGAATTTTCCTTCTGCTTTTGTACATTCGCTAACCTGAATCGATACGAGGGCTGACAATTCTCTCCTGCCGTTTAACCCGTGAACATCCCAGCACAAACCCCGCCTCTTTGAAAGCGCTTATTTTTAAAACAATGTAAGCGTTATGAAACGAAATGCATTCCTGAAAGCATGCCTGGCAACAGGCGCCGTGATGGCTTCTTCCTTAAATCTATGGGCCTTCACCAGAACTAAAAACAGGACAGGTAAAGGAATATGGGTCGCTGCCGGGAAAGACCGTTTTGAAAAGCCCATTACCCTCTTTGAAGGCGACAGCTTTTATACCAAGGTGGCCACGGGTGACACAGATGGCGACCTCTATGTGTTTGAATCGACACGCAAAAAAGAAGGCGGACCTTCCTTTCACCTTCACTTTGAGCAGGATGAATTTTGGTATGTGATCCAGGGCGAATTTCTTTTTAAGGTTGGCGAGGAGACATTTACCGCAAAAGCAGGCGACATCGTTTTCGGACCCAGGAAAGTTCCCCACGCATTTGCCAAGCTGGGGGAAGGGGAAGGGAAACTGTTGATGCTCTTTCAGCCCGCAGGCAAAATGGAAGCCATGTTTCGGAAGATAAGCGAAGGCGTCACTAAAAACATGACAGAAGAAGAGCAGGATGCCTTCCGTGAGGAGCATGGCATTAAGCGGGTTGGCCCGCCACTCACCTATTTTAAAAAATGGTAACGCCGGCAAAGGTGTACAACCGCCCCCTTGCAAAAGCAAACAAGACATTTTTACTTCAGCAAAAAGGACCAAACTTCATTTCGTGAGAAAGCGTTCGTGAAAGATTCCGTTTCCTTGTTCCTGAAAAGCCTTTGTAACGGCAGCTAACCTTCTCATTGGACCCTTTAAAACCTTAAACCAATAAATATTCCTGCCATGGCAAGATCTACAGCGCTGCTACCAACAACTTCAAACGACTTGTATTTAACGGACGGTGGACTGGAAACCACCCTGGTTTTTTTGCAGGGATTTGACCTGCCCTGTTTCGCTGCTTTTGACCTGCTTAAAGATGAAAAGGGATACGCTGCCTTACAGGATTACTACCGGGGATACCTGCAGATTGCGAAAGAGGCGAAAACCAATTTTATCCTGGAAAGTCCAACCTGGCGGGCCAACCCCGACTGGATGGAAAAAATTGGGTATAAAAAAGAGGAACTGGCTGCCGTCAATGAAAAAGCAATACAATTGTTGAAAGACCTTAAACAGGAATTTGAAAACGATATACCGCAGATACTGATCAGTGGTTGTATCGGTCCGCGTGGTGACGGCTACAAACCCGGTGCCACCATGACCAGTGAAGAAGCGCAAGCTTATCATTCGGAACAGGTGGGTGTATTTCGCAAAGCGCAAGTTGACCTTGTATCCGCCATCACCATGAATTATGCAGAAGAAGCCATTGGAATTTGCCTTGCCGCCGGCGAAGCAGGCATCCCGGTTGTGATCTCGTTTACGGTAGAAACAAATGGTCTGCTGCCCGATGGTAAGTCGCTGCAGGAAGCCATTCGTCTTGTTGACGAGAATACAACGAATCCGCCTATTTATTACATGATCAACTGCGCCCATCCTTCCCATTTCAAAGAGCAGTTAGAAAACGGCAGAAACGAAGACTGGACAAACCGCATCAAAGGACTGCGGGCCAACGCTTCCTGTAAAAGTCATGCGGAGCTGGACGAATCCACTGAACTGGACACGGGTAACCCGCAGGAACTGGGGGCGTTTCACAGGCAGTTAAAAGATGCCTTTCCGCACATCAATGTGTTTGGCGGTTGTTGCGGTACCGATGAAGAACATGTAAGGGCCATCGCTTCCGAAGTCAAAACTGCGGTGCATTGAAGGTGCTGCCTAATGATTGCAATAGATTAGATTTCTTCTGGTACAAAATGATTTATCAAACCAGATAGTAGCAAGGCGGAATACGGGGAAAACAATATTGTAAATTCACTTTTGCCTTTTTCACTTTTTTAATCGGTTCTCTCCCATTGTTGTTTGTTGAAAGCGTACATTCCATTCCCAAACAACCCACCGTCAAAACAGAAATTCCATGAGTCAAAAATTTGAAGCGTCAAAAGAATCCGGAGCCCATTTCCAATTAAGCAAACTGGTTGGAGAATGGAAAGGCACCACCAAAACCTGGTTCGACCCGGCAAAGCTCGAAGATGAATCGCCCATTGAAGGTACCATGCGGGAACTAATGGATGGCCGCTTTGTCATACACGAATACAAGGGCCGCTTTGGCGACAAGCCCCTTACCGGCATGGCGATCTATGGCTATAACCTTGACCTGCAAAAATACCAGTGTGCCTGGATCGACTCATTTCACAACGGGTCGGCCATTATGTTTTCGCAGGGGTCAAAAGGCGATGAAAATCTTAATGTACTGGGAAGCTATGCGTATGTCACTCCGGAAACAGAACAACACTGGGGCTGGCGCACCCAGTTGGAATGGAACAGCGATGATGAACTTGTGATCACTGCCTTTAATATTTCACCGGAAGGAGAAGAAACAAAAGCAACGGAAACCATTTACAGGAAAGTGAAGTAAGTCGTATTGCGACCATGTAGCTTTTTATTTAGTTATTCATTCTTTCTTTTTCCCGGTCTTGCCTAACCGATATTTATTGTTGTTGATGCGTTTTAATTTTCTGCTGATGTAAGCATCAAAATTTGGCAGCATTGAATGGTGTCTTATGCGATAGCAAGCTGTTTTTATATGCTCAGAGACAGGTTATTACCTATTCTGGCAAAATAGTTGTTGCACTGCTTAACATCGTGTGAGAAGGGAATGTTTGCTGTTGTTCCCTAAAAATATTTTGTAACATATAAAAAACGTATGCATCAACGAGTAGCAAATGCAGGAATAAATAGCAATACTGCCGACTAAAATTTTTCACGAAAACGCTAGGCCGTTTTTAGAGAAGGAATTATTTTTAGAACCATCTATAAAGCATAAAACGATAAATTATGGCATTACCGGATTTTCCGAATGGATTTGAATCATGGCAGAAAACACATTTTGAAGTGGTGGAAGTATTGGTCTTTATGCGTGAGCTGGAAGAAGACAAAAAGCCCAAAAATTTTGCTGAATTTTTAGATCGTTCGGCAACAGAGGAAATGTATCAGTTGGCGCTTCGGCTGACCAATCAATTTGAAGAAGAAACAAAGGGCAAAGTACGTGAGCGGACGCTGTTTGATGAAATAGAAGAATTCGTCTGGGCAGAAGTGAAAACCTTGTAAGCTTTTTTCCATTCCATAATGCTTCGGAGCGGTAGGGAGTGATTTTTTCTTTGCCGGATAAAAGATGCTGCGACGAAGAAAAAATGCCGTTTTATTCCTTTCGTTTATAGATTGAATCTAGCGTTTAATTAAAGCAGATGGAAACCAACAATTGGAACGACATAAATGCAACGGAACAGGAACCGGTGCTCACCTTTTACTACGGTACACGGGCAAGCTTAAGCAAAGTCGACCACATCGTTCCCGGTTATTCTTCCAATTATGGCAAGCGAAAAAAAGCGTCCTGTGTTTATTTTTCCGCAACGCTTGACGCTGCCGTTTGGGGCGCTGAACTGGCACAGGGCGAAGGCCTTGGCCGCATTTATGTTGTGCAGCCCCCCGGACCATATGAGGATGATCCGAACCTGACAGACAAAAAATTCCCGGGCAACCCAACCCGGTCGTACCGCACAAAAGAGCCACTGCTTGTTGTTGACGAAGTACAGGATTGGCAGGGACATTTGCCGGAACAACTCGCAGCCATGCGAAATCACCTTGCTCAATTGGCGCAGCAAGGCATTGAGGCCATTGAAGATTAAAATCTGTTCCTGTGCAGGATAAAACCACCGCGCTAAAATCGATTCCTGTTTTCTATCCCCGTACGGTGGCTGCCTGGCAAAAATGGCTGGCAAAAAATCACCTGTCACACCAGGCTGTATGGGTCCTTTTTCATTCGAAAAAATCCGGCAAAAAATCCATTACCTGGAGCGAATCGGTTGATGTTGCGCTTTGCTTTGGGTGGATCGACAGTAAAAAGATCAGGATCGATGAAGACACATCGCACCAGTTCTTTAGCCGGCGCAAACCCAAAAGCACCTGGTCGAAGATCAACAAAGAAAAAGTTGCCAAATTAATAGAAGAAGGCCGCATGGCAAAAGCAGGTTTGGATGCAGTGGAAAGGGCCAAACAAAACGGCTCTTGGACGATGCTTGATAGTGTTGACAGCCTGGTCATTCCTCCTGATCTGCAAGCAGCGCTGGCGAAGAGTAAAGGTGCACTCGAATTTTTCTCCCAACAAAGCAACTCGGTAAAAAAAGCAATGCTGCAATGGCTGGTGCTGGCCCGCAGGCCGGAAACCCGCCACCAGCGCATTACAGAAATTGTTACACTGGCAGCAGAAGGAAAAAAGCCCAAACAGTTTTAGTAGTAAACTAAGGCTGTTTTTATGATACCGCGACACGATACCTAAATGTTCTTTCCCTCAATTCATGCGAGGGTTCTGCCGGTTCAGGCAGGATGACGCTTTTTATGAGAAAGGTTAGTGCAAATTCGGGTTTCAAACGAAACAATACCAACCATGTCAGTCAAATCAATCTTTACCAACTGGACACAAATAGCCAGTGCGCTCCTTCTTGCCGGCTCGCTTGCCTGGGCCATAAAGCTTTCTGTTATCATCGCCACCAACGGCCGCATTATAGATACAGGCGCCGCCGCTATGCTAATGACAGTAGGACTGCCGTTATTGGTCATTGGCTCTACCTCCATTGGGCATCGTATCGCGGCAAACAAAACTACGCTGCTGCGAATCCTTGCCATCCTCCTTTCGCCCTTAGTTCTTTTTGGTGCCTGTTTCCTGCTCACAACTTCACTGGCACCGTTGGTAACAAATAGCTCTGTGCCGTATGCAGCCCAGGAACTTCCTATCGCCGTTGTGGTGTTGGTGTGTTTACCAACCGGTTATGGCTTGTTCAAAAGTACCCGGGCATCAATTGCATAAGCAGCTTTCAAGCTGAATAATTTCAGCACTTTTAATATATAAGTGAGGCAGGAAATTTGTTTTGCCTTGGGTAATATGCCTCCATATCGTGTTTTTTACATTGACGACCACTTGGAATGCAACGCCCTTTAATCGATCCGATGAAAACTTACTACTCCATTGCCTCCCCTCTCTCAAATTGCCCCGCTGCTTTAGCGCGGGGTTGATAAAGCATGTCCCCGATTTACAGCGGCTTCAGCCGAATTCATTCGGCTAAAGCCGCTGTAAAGAGATAGTGATAATACTCAGATATCCCCGCGCTAAAGCGGCGGGGCAACTGAGAGGAAATCAACAGAACAGTTAAACAAGGGTTTTTTCATGTATTGCTTCTAAGTACAACCCAAAATTGACTGTACCATCGATCCAGAGTTTTGATTACTGCGGATTAGATTGCGAACCTGACAATAGAATACTCTAATAAATACCCTTTTCGAAATATTAAAACGGCTTCTCATTTTTGTTATTAAAAACAAAGGGCAGCCATTTAAGCCACCCTTTGCATTGTGATATTCTAAGCCAAGTAGGAAAACTGATAACAGAAATATTTTACCACTGAATTGTCAGGCAACCACTGTTTCAGATTAATCTAACATTCCACTATCTCAATATCCAAATATTTCATCACCCCACTATCAATCTCTACCCACTTCTTTCAGCAACTCCTGTACTGCCACTTCCAGTTGCTGGTCCTTTCCTTTTCCAACTTTATCATAATCGTTCCGCACTTTTATGTCAGGATCGGTTTGCAGGTTTTCCAGATACTTTCCACTAACGGATTTTACACCCAGCGGTGGTACACCCCAGCGTACCGAATTATCCTGCAGCGTTTCCCAACCGGCAAACGTACAGGTTCCCGGAACCGGCATACCAACCAACTTGCCAATCTTCAGGTCCTGGTAACTGTAAGCGAAGCAATGTCCATCGCTGTAATTGGCTTCATTGGCCAGAGCAATGCTTGGTTTTGTCCAGCGGAAAGAAGGCTCCAGTCCTACCGAGCGGCTGTCGGTGGTATAATCCAAAAAGCGCTTACCACTCAGGAACATGGCCAGGTCGGCAACCAGGTCACCACCGCCATTGTTGCGGGTATCCACCACCATGCCTTTCCGGGCCGCATATTTTCCCATCACTTCTTCGTATACGGTACGGTAGCTCGGATCGTTCATGCCCGGTATGTGCACATAACCCAGTTGCCCCTTGCTCAAAGCATCCACTTCATCGGCATTGCGGCGCACCCAACGCTTATACAGTAAACTGTTTTCCTCACCCGGCGACACAGGTTTCACTACCCATTCTTTGCGGGTGTTGGTAGCTGGATCCAAAACACTGATCAAAACATTTTTACCGGCCTTTCGGTTTAACAGTGATGCATAGTCTTTTTCTGCGCTAATGGTTTCGCCATCGATAGATTCAATAATGCTGCCCGGTTTCAGGTTCATGCCGGCTTTTGCAAGCGGACCTTCAGCCATTACTTCAACGATCCTGATGCCGTTGCCGGTGTAGGCAGGGTCGTAAAAAATGCCAAGCGAAGCCGTGGCATCGGCATTGGGAGCCTGGAAGAAATAAGAAGCACCGGAATGCGATACGTTCAATTCTCCCAGCAGTTCGCTGAGCATTTCCACAAACTCGTGGTTATTGCCAATGTGTGGCAGGTAGCTGTCGTATGCTTTTTTTAAGGCTGTCCAATCGGCGCCATGATAACCCGCCGTGTAAAATGTGTTGCGGGTGCGGCGCCATACATGGTCAAACATAAATGCTCTTTCCGCGGCTACATCCAGGTGCATGTCGCCATTGATGCCAACAGTTTCCTGTTTGCTTGCGGCCGGGTCAAGCTTGATGATCTTTCCATCCGACAACAAATAGATAAACTTGTTCAGGCTATCCCACTGCATGCGGGCACTGTTGGCACCCAGCGGCACCAGCATTTTTGTTTCTTTGGTGCGAAGGTTAGTGCTCCAAAGGTTAAAGCCTTTTTCAAAACGTGCCAGGTAATAAAGTGTTTCGCCGTCTTTCGAAACCAGGGCATCGGCAAGGTTGGACGAGTGCAGGGTAAGCCTTGCCTTGCGATAATTCAGGCCATTCCAGTCGATCGTTATCGGCTCCGTTTTGTTGCCTTTCTTTTTGGCACTGTCAGCCTTGGCCGCTTTTTCATCGGCTTCTTTCCAAAGCGCATAATCTTCCTTGCTCAGGCGAAATTTATCATAGGCGTCCTGTGTCAGGAAAAGCGCAAACACATCCGACTGTGTACTGCCACTGTTGGCCTGTGCCCGCAAGCCTTCGCGGTTGCTGTTCCAGATCAGCATCTTTCCGCCCATCATCCATTTGGGTGCAAAATCCTGGTAACCGCTTTCGGTCAGGTTGATCTTTTTCCCTTTGCCATCGGCAGAAACCAAACCGATCTCACCGTTCCAATAACCCGGTTCGGAATACTGGAAAAGTAGCCATTTGCTGTCGGGGCTCCAGGTAAAATACTGGTCGTTCTCCGTCATGGCAAAGAGGTCATTATTGGTCAGGATCGTGCGTACATTTTTGGTGGCGATATTGAAAACCTTAAGCGTTTGCCGGTCTTCAATAAAAGCAATCTCTTTTCCATCCGGCGAATAAGCCGGTGTGTTGTTGTCCCGGGCTGTTTCAATAACCGGCGTTTCCCGCAACACGGTGGAGGCAAAGAAATATGGCTCTTCGTTTCGGGTTCTCGTGGTCTGGTAGATCTTCCAGGTTCCACCCCGCTCACTGGCATAAAGTAAAGATTTACCGTCGGGTGAAAAGCTGACGTTGATCTCTTGTCCGGGTGTATTGGTAATGCGCTTGGTGGAGCCGCCTTCTACCGAGGTTACAAACACTTCGCCGCGATAAACAAAAGCCACTTCTTTTCCGTTGGGTGAAACATCCAGGTCGCGAACACCACCGGTCACGTTCACAATGCGTTCGTTGTTGGCCTTTCCTTCGCTTTGAATGGTGATGGGTACTTTGCGGGGTTCTGCACTTCCGGCTTTGGTATAAATGCTGCCATCGTAACCAAAGCAAAGGGTGCCATCGTTGGCGGCAGAAAGAAAGCGAACAGGATGGTTTTTAAATGTAGTAACCGCAACGGAAGCCGTTGGGTTATCCATGGAAAACCGGTGCACGTTAAACGAGCCTGAAGCCTCGCTCAGGTAATAAACGGCTTTCTCCCCTTCTGCCCAAACCGGGTTACGGTCTTCACCGGCAAACGTGGTTAGTTGGCGGTGCTCACCGGTTTTTGAATCGTGCAGCCAAATATCCCTGGCAATGGCCGATCGTTGGTGCTTGCGCCATTGGTTCTCTCCGCCTTTTTTATCGTGGTACAAAAAGCGCTGGCCATCCTTACTCCATTTTACATCTTCGGCCGGTGTTGTCAAAACCTGCAGCGCCCTGCCGCCGGCAGCCGGTACCTGGTAAAGCTCGGGCAGGGAAGCCGTGGGAAATTGCCGGTTACCGGCAGCATCCATGCGGGCACCACCGAAATAAACCGTTTTGCCATCGGGTGAAAACGAATAAGGATATTCATTGGCGGAATGCTGTGTGAGGCGTTTGGGTTCGCCACCGGAAACCGGAATACTGAACACATCAAAATTTCCGTAACGGTCCGATGCAAAGGCCAGGCTGCTGCCATCGGGGCTCCAGACCGGCATAAAATCATGGGCTTCGTGCTGGGTAAGCTGTATGGCGGTGCCACCTCCTGCCGGTACTTTATACAGATCACCTTTGTAGGTAAAAACAATGGTTTTTCCATCCGGTGATAGCGAAGGATAGCGCAGCCAGGAAGGTTCGGCCTGGGCCACTGCCAGTTGTGACAACGCCGCCACAACCAGGGTAAACGTCAATTTTTTCATACTGCTGATTGGTAAGAGCGGGAAGATACAACGGGAAAGGATTGGCTACTCCACTCCCACATTTTTCATACGGGACGGAAAGCAGAGAGCCTGTTTTATCGTTTACCACTTCACTCGGTAGTAACGAATAAACGAAACCTATTTAACGAAGTGGTGATACAATCATGGCGACAAAATTGTTTGCTCGGAAAAAAGCCAATCTCAGGCACCAAACGCGTATTCCTGCAGGTACCCATAATCCTCGAGTAAGTCTCCTTTACTTACGATGGTAGCTCTTTTAATCACTGCGGATGAATCACCCAACAGGTCGGGTAAAATGTATTTGATCAGTTGCTCGCCAAAATATTTGGAGGCATCCCTTGGCAACTCATTGGGCAAGTTGCCCACCGCCATAACATCAATGCTGTCGGGCAGGTAAGGTGCTGTTTTTTCCAACGTTTTTCGGTCAACGCCATATACAGGTTCTTCAATGGTTTGATCGCCCAAATTGATGGGAACAGACCCGTTACAATCATCGGTAATATCGGCAATGGTCTTGATGCGGAAAGCCGGATCGGTGATGTCCTCTTTCTGAAAAAGCCGTGGCACGGATTCGTCCCAAAAAACACCGTTCATCAATACATCCGTGTGCTTTGTGTAAAGCGGAAAAAGGCTTTTGTACTCCTGTGGATTCAGGTGAAAATGTTCCCGGTTGTAATCGCCACGTTCTTTGTGCTGGTAAAGGTCTGCGCCTTTTAGCTGCACGTAAACAGGATATTCAAATTCGCGGGCCAGGAAATCCTCTTTTTCCACTTCGATCACTCCCATGAGGTTCATGATCTCTAGGATGCCATGCGCCACACGGCCCGAGCCCGTGACTGCAATTTTTATATTGGGAAGCTTTAACCCGAAATAGGTATGAATCAGCGACTGGAAATCTTTTTGCTTGTACACCCGTTGCAGGTGATAAGCACCGGTTCGATTGCCATAGGCCATGATGCCGTTGTGGGCACCAACAATACCGGCAAAAAAACCAAAGCCAATGATGCGTTGCCCGTCGTCGTGCCGCAGGCATTCGTAATCGATAAGGGTGCAGTCCTTTTCTAAAAAGGTTTGCAGAAGCTTTTTGTTGTGAGGCTGCTTTTTGCAGGTATGCGAAAAGATCAGGTAGGTTTTGCCGGCAAGCACCTGCGAAGGCGGCACTTCTTTGATGCCGAGAAGAATGTCGCAATCTTCCAGCGTATCGGCCAGTGCCAGGCCAGCCATGCTGTATTCGCGATCGGTAAAGCAACGGGTTTCAGACCGCTGCACGATCACCTGGCAGGATGGGTATTGTTGCTGCAGCCATTTGCATTGCGCCGGTGTAAGGGCAACACGGTTATCGGAGGGGATCTTGCCTTCTTTCAGGATACCAATTTTCAACATGGGTGAACCGTTTCACTTTCGATTAATCAGAAACCTGCAACAAACTTAAGGCATCTTTTTTCTGAAACGGTGAGTAACACCTGGCAATAGATCCAGTCCTTCCTTAATTGGCCCGTGCAGAAAGATCCAGAAGAAGCGATGACTGTTTTGTTGCCGGTACTTCCAGCGTAAACGCAGCATCTGCATTTTGCGCCAGTAATTCTTTCCGGTGACGCATCAGCAGCAAGCGCCGGAAGGCTTTCAGGTAATATTCGTTGTGGGCTAATTTTTCGTCCAGGGGAACAGACGATAGCAATTTTCCGTTGACAGTCAGGTTTAGTTTCATGGATTCAGAATTAGGTGACAAGGTAAATGCAATTTATTATGAATACAAGTGCCTTTCGGTGTAGGCAGGAAATTTGTCGATTGGATGAATGGCAAAAGGTTGACAAAATACATTTTAAGGTATTCATTTTAATACAATGCTGCGTGACAAAATGATTCCTTGAACACGTTCCATCTAAGGCCGAGGCGATCTCCATTTTTCAACCAGTTGGGCCAAAGCTTCACCCACGTTCTCCGACACCGTTCCCCCATGATAACACACTAGTTTTCTAATGGGCAACCGGCTGATCTTTTCTACTGAAGCAATGGCCTTTGGCAGGTCCAACGCATATTGCGGGTTGGCAAGATCCAGTCCCTTATCTTCTATTACCACCGCATCGGCGGCAACCAGGACCTGTTCTTCTTTTAGATAAAGTGAAATGTGCCCGGGTGTATGCCCCGGCGTTGGAATAATGTCAACAAATTCTGCCAGCGGCCAGGTGATCCCTTCTTCCAATAGAACATCAACAGCCACGGGTTTTACTGATGCTAAAAAGGCCTGGAAAAACTGCGCTGACGGCTGTTCGCTTTCAGGGAGGCAAGCAGCTATACTTTCAGCCTGTTGCAGCCGCAGTGGTTTTTCCTGACCATTGATCCACGGTGCCTCTAGTGGCGATGCATAAATAATGAGGGAAGGATTTTTTTGCCGAATCGCAAACGCCGCACCGACATGATCAATGTCATGGTGCGTTAAAAGGAGGCCGGTGAGTTGTGACAATGCGTATCCCTCCAGCTGCAAAGCATGTTCGAGCTGCGGCAAGGTTTCCTCGTAACCGCAATCCACCAGGATAATTTCTTTTCCGTGTTGCAACAGCACAGGATAAAGCACATCTTCTTTCCCGGCATTGGTATACGCAAGCGCTAAAACGGAAATTCGCATCATTCGTTTTACTGGTCAAAAACACCCTTGTCTTTTTCCACGTCCTGCATGCGTTTCAGCAGAATGGCCGAAGATACCGAGGCTAAAATTAATTTTTGTTTGGCGGTAAGATTGTTGGAAATCCAGATGGAATTGTCAAGGATATCGATCATTCCCGCCACGTTATTGTTCCATTGTATTTCGTAACCAGAAAGCAGGTTACCACCCAACACCTTGGTTTCCTTGCCGCTTTTGGTGGATACTTTATCCATACGCAGCGGACGAATCGCGATGGATTCTTTGCCATTGGTGGCGTACCCTTCTTCCTCTACATAAGGACGGTCAAAAAGGCCACGGGCCGTGTCTTTTTTCCGGTCGTATTTGTTAATCAAAACAAGAGACCATGGTTCTTCCGTTGTTGCAGAAAGAGGTACAATGGCGGCGGTAAAGGCGTATTCGTACGCATTTGTTTGGGATGCATTACCGATATAGGGATTGTTGCTTTTGTACACCAACTGCTTTTCCGAAAACGTTTCCGTTGCATAGACCTCTGCTTCCAGTCCGCCTTCAGCAATAGTGTACTGAAAGCGGTTTCGTTGTTTGTGACTGGCCTTGTCGGTGTTGATATCAAAGACCTTTAACAGGGCCTCTTCCGGCGACATACGGAACTTGGTGTATTGCAATGAACGTTGAAAATCCCAGCCGCGGGAAATTTTAGAAGTTTGGTAAGGACCAAAAGCCAACCGTTGAGCCATCATCCAGCCGTTCAGTCCTTTGACCGGCATTTGCGTGGCTTGACTGCTTAAGTGCGTGGGAACAGAAATCTTTGCGGTTGTGCAGGAAGCCAAAAGAAACAGGAAGAAAACCCCTATCGTAAGTCGCATAATTTAAATTTAGATCGATGCCTGAAAATAATCGCGGCTGCCTGTGATGAAATCATAATTGTGTTGAACTGCTGATTCTGCTGCACCAGTTGTTGTTGATTGATTTGTTTGGTTTGGGGAAATGTTCCTATTCGATTGATTGATGCAATGCGTTCATTAATCCTTCTATTCGTTTACAAATGATAAAAAGAAACCTACTGTTGCCAGCAGGTTTCTTTTTATAGACGAATATTTATCGTTTGTTTCTATCTGTCAACCAAAGCCTTATTGATCAAGCGTAATCATCACACCACCTGCTCTTTACCGGTTACACGTCGCAGTTGTGCGGCCAGGTCTTTTAAGTGGTTACAAACAATATCGGGTGGTGGTGCCAGGGGATAAAGCATTTGCCGGTTTTGCTTCACATAGGCCGTTTGCAAGCCGGCGCCGGCAGCTCCCGCCAGGTCCCAGCCGTGCGCCGAAACCATCATCGCTTCTCCTGCTTCCACACCCATTTTTTTTACTGCCCATTCATACACTTCAAGACAAGGTTTGTACTTTTTGATCTTTTCGGCGCTGAGCACATGCTCAAAGTAAGAAATCAATCCGGTTGGTTCCATGCGCTCGTACACCACCACCTCCGGAGAATTTGTCAGGGCTGCGATGCGGTAGCCCAGGTCATTTAGTTCCGAAAGTCCTTCCTGCACCTGGTCGTGAACGGGTAAGTGTTTCAACAATTCCAGCACAAAATCAATGTCGTCTTCTTTTATGTTCCTGCCCATTTTACGGGCGGTCATCAGCATGGTTGCCTTGGCAATGGCCACGAAATTGTTGAACTTCCCCATGCAGTTGTCAACAAACAGGTACTGCACAAACAGCTCAAACCACAGCATGTAGCCTTTCGTCGAATCCAGCAGGTTATTGACCTTGCGCTCTACATCGCTCATATCCAAAAGCGTTTCATACACATCCAGGATGATCACTTTCGGCGTTGACAAACCAGCTGCTTCATTTTCTTGCATACAAAGAATTTTTACAAATTTCCTATCCTCTTTCGGATTAAAAAATCCGGGCCGCGGTGGTGCATCACCACAATTCTCATTGCTGCTTCTTTTTCATCCAAAAGATTCAAATAGCGGGAGTAAAAGTCTTCTCAACCTCCGCTATTCTTGTTTTACTGCGGCAGAAAACGAATGGCCTGGATAGCTAAATTCCCGGTTTCTTTCGCATCTGCAGCCTTACTGGCAAAGTGCAGCGAATGAAGCTTTCCGTCCCCTGCCGCTTGCACTGGTATGCCGACTGTTGTGGTAAAAAAGCTGCCCTTTGCCGGTTGCTTTGACCCACCCGGCAGTTTTCCTTCACCCAGTTTTTTTCCTGATGAGCCGTCGAGATGCACTGCAAAATTATATCCAAACAACGGTGCACTGCCACCGCCAACGATCAGCTCCAGGGCAGCAATACCCGTGAGATCGATACTGTCGATGCGGAAGGAACCCTCTTCTTTCGGTACGATCAGCATTTGGTTGCCATTGAAACTTTGAAAACGATAGCCCTGCAAACTACGGGCATCCGTTACCGGTAGCAGGTTGTTACGCAAGGCAACAGAGGTCTGCCCCGTTAGCGGTTTGCTGCCGTTGGTGCCTTTGTCTGTATAACTGGCTGATAAAACGAGCACGCCATTTTCTGTTGGTTTTTTATCCATTGTTGGCGACACGCTGCCAAACGGCGGCAGCGATTTTTGTTTTTGTGTCTCTTCCAGCGATTGTATCCAGGTCACGATCTGCCTGGCGTCTGTTTCCGGCAGACTGGGATGGCCCGGCATGGCAACTTCGCCCCAAACGCCAGCACCACCTTTGATGATCTTGGTAACAAGGTGCTGCATGGCATCCGGTGATCCTTTGTACTTTTTCGCCACATCCAGGTAAGCCGGTCCAATCGATTTTTCGGCTTCCCTGTGACAGCCTTTGCAATCCAGTGATTCCACCAGGCTTCGCCCGGCCATGGAAGCCGTCATTACCTGGTGACCCATAGAAGCGCCGGCTTTGTCATGCCCTTCAATATAATCGGCCGAAACAAAAACATTTTGCAGGTTGCTGGCCGCTGCAGCATCATCCCTGTCCTTCACCCCTACTTCATAAGCCACCGGCTTACCCGGGAAATAAAAGCTTTGGTTACCCCTGATGGAAATTGACACCACCGGTGCTTCGTTGCCGGCATACACCTGCACCGGCGTGCTTTGTGCGGTTGCATTTTCGCTGTCCTTTACCACCACGTGAATGCTATAATCACCCCTGGTAGTAAACGTGTGTTCAACGCTTGGCGTTTTGGTTTCTTTTACCACGCCATTGCCCAGGTGCCATTCGTAGGTAAGCGCCTTTTTTTCCGGGTCAGAAGCCGTTGCCGTTGCTTTGATGGTGAGCGGAAGCGTTCCCGAGATTTTGTCTACGTTAAGTGCCGCGATCACAGGTACCCTGTTACCACCGTTAAAATCAATCCGCGACAAACCGGCATCGGGATTTTTACTAAACCACCCGCTGCCGTATTCTAGCACGTAAAGCTTGCCATCCCGTCCCACTTCCATATCGATGAGCCCATTGAACCGTGTTGTTTGCATGAACGGTTCCATTTTATCAAACGCACCATCGGGTTGCATGGTCACCGCTTTTATCCAGCCGCGTATCCAGTCGTAAATAAATAATTTGTTGTTGTAATAATCCGGTAGTCTTGATTCTTTTGGAAACAAATCGGTGTAATAAACCGGCCCTGTCATGGCATTGCGACCACCGGTACCCACCTGCGGAAACTCGGCTGAAGGACCGTAAGGATACCATATAAAAGCTGGTTGTGCCTCCGGCAGGTTTTGAATACCCGTGTTGTTGCGGGAGTTGTTCACTGGCTTTGCCGGGTCGAACGCTGCACCGGGCTGGCCGGTGGCAAAATCAAATTCGTTGTACGCATAATTGTTTGCCACAAAAAGCGGCCAGCCAAAAAAGCCGGCTTTTTTTGCCTGGTTTACTTCGTCATAGCCCCGCGGCCCCCGAACGCCCATGCTGTCCCTGCCCGCATCCGGACCCACTTCACCCCAATACAGGTAGCCGGTTTTTTGGTCAATAGAAATGCGGTAGGGATTGCGGTTTCCCTGCACATAAATTTCTGGACGGGTACCCGTGCCATCTTTCGGGTATAGGTTACCGTCAGGTATCTCGTAGCTGCCGTCTTCTTTTACACGAATGCGAAGGATCTTGCCCCGCAGGTCGGCCGGGTTGCCGGAGGTTCGGCGAGCATCGTATTGCTCGTGGCCGGGCCTGCTGTCAATGGGCGCATAACCGCTGTTGGGATGCGGCTCTTTGGGTTCATTGAACGGCGTTGAATTGTCGCCGGTGGAAACATAAAGCAGTCCGTCCTCGTCAAAGGCAATGGAACCGCCGGTGTGGCAACAGATCTCCCGCTGCGAATAAAACTGCAGCACCACTTTTTCCGACGCCATGTCCAGCTTTCCGTTCACAAATTTGAAACGCGACAAGCGGTTGACAGAAGTATCTGCCGGACTGTAAAAAATAAAGACGTAGTTGTTCTTTTCAAAATTGGGATCGGCCTGCATGCCCAGGACGCCTTCTTCGGCGTTCACCCCCGGTGTTGAGGTTTTCCAGTAAACATTTAAAAAACCGGCCTGCGAAACCGTAGTATCGCCGTTTTTATAATACATGATCTCACCCCGGCGTTGTGCCACCAGCACATCCAGGTTGGGCAATACTGTCATTTCCGTAGGCTCAAAAAAATGACCGGTAACGAGGTTGGTCTTTGTAAACCGGTCTTCTTCCGGCACTCTTAGGGATGTTGCCTTTTTGTAATCCAATTTTTTGTTATCACCGATGGCGTAAAGAATGCCACCCAGCAGGTGACGAAGGAAAGGCTCTTCGGTATAAGATTCATGCGTGTGCCCAAGGGCGGTGTAGAACGATCTTCCACCATCAAATTCATGGTACCAGGCTGCAGGATGTTTGTCGCCATTCTCGCCACCTTTGTATGATTTTTCATCCAGTGAAACCAACACGTTGATATCCGGGCTGATCTTTTTAAAATTGTACCACTCATCTTTTCGTTTCCATTCCTTTTGTAAATGCTTGGTCGATGCATGGTCGTTTTTCTCCACCCGCAGCACTGCTTCCTGCTGTTCGGGATGGCTTTTAAAATAGCCACCGACAAGTCTTCCGTACCAGCCCCAGTCATATTCTGCATCTGCCGCGGCGTGCACCCCTACAAAGCCACCGCCGGCTTGTATGTAGCGTTCAAAATCGGCTTCCTGTACATGGTTCAGTACATCGCCGGTTGTTTGCAAAAAGATCACCGCTGCGTATTGCTGCAGGCTGTCTTCATTGATGCGGTCTGCATTGGACGTGGTATCAACGATAAAATTATTTTCGCTGCCAAGCTTTTCAATAGCGGCAAGGCCTGCCGGGATGGATTCGTGCACAAAGGCTGCCGTTTTGCTTAAGACCAAAACCTTTGGCTTGCCAGATCTTGTATTACACGAGGCAGCCAGTAAAATTGAAATGATCAGTAAGCTAAAAAAGAAACGGGGCTTTGGAAAGCATGCAGATTGGGTGAGATTGTGTTGCAAAGTAACGGGTCGTTTAGTATGATGATTGATTGAAAAAACGGAAGCTTTCCCGCTGTTCGTTACAGGTTGTGCTGCCGCTTACTAAACTACTTGTTTTTTTGTATTCAGGATAAAGCAGATTTTCACGGGAACATTTTTTTCCGGGAAAAATGTGGTCAGCAATAAACCCAGTTCATGCTGGCACCGTTTTCCATTGAATGAAAAATATACGTTGTAAATGAGCTTTAGTAATAGTTTCAATCACTATAAATCACAACCGTAAATATGTGAACGATGTCTTGCATTTTTCTTTCACGGTACTTACATTTGCCCCACTCCTCCTTTGAATTTCCGGCTCCATTCCTTTGATCTTCAGCTACTATTAAATCTTACTTTATGAATCTGTTTCGCAACATGTCCGAAAGAACGGGAGCAATTTTATTTTTTGGAAGCCTGATCACGGTTTTGGTGATTTTATACAATCTGACGATGTAAGGGAATTTAAAAAGGATAGCTAACCCTTTAATCTATTTTTAACGTTTTTTGCTGTCGCCATCCTCCACGCCTATTCTTTACCGGCAAGCCAGAGGGTTCACTTTCCGGTCTTGCCATTCCGGCGGCAGCAAGCTTGTCAAAAGCAATCCCAAAAGGATTGCTTTTTTATTGAATACGATCACAACCTTACATTTCAAACGGAAAAATTCTCTGCATACAGTGCTTTATTGCATGTGTGTTAAAAAGGTTTTGTCTCACCGTCAGTTCGGCAACCCGTTAAAAATCCTGTTCCAGGGTGATGAAACTCAGTTGCGCTGCTGGCAGATTTAAACACCTTGCAGCAGCATAACGCAAAACGTAAACATCACTATGGAAAGAAAAATAAACAGGATCGCTGTACTGACATCGGGTGGCGATGCACCGGGAATGAACGCTGCCATCCGCGCCGTGGTGCGGACTGCACTTTTTGAAGGCATGGAAGTCTACGGCATCCGCAGGGGGTACCAGGGATTGGTGGAAGAAGACATTTTTCCTATGGACTCACGTAGTGTGGCCAATATTATTCAACGCGGCGGCACCATCCTTAAATCGGCCCGTTGCAAAGCTTTTTACACCGCCGAAGGACGCAAACAAGGTTACGAGGTTTTGAAAAAATACGGTATTGAAGGCCTGATTGTGATTGGTGGCGATGGCTCCTTTAAAGGCGCCATGGCGCTGAGTACCGAATACAACATACCCGTGGTAGGACTTGCCGGAACCATCGACAAAGACATTACCGGCACTGACTTTACCATCGGTTTTGATACGGCGGTGAATACGGCCATCGATGCCATCGATAAGATCCGTGATACGGCGGATGCACACGATCGGCTTTTTATTATTGAAGTAATGGGAAGGGACGCCGGCTATATTGCCCTGCACAGCGGCATCGCCTGCGGTGCTGAGAATGTACTGATACCCGAACGGAAAACCCACCCCGAAGCCATCATTGCCTCGCTGCAGGAAAAAGAGCGGCGCAAAAAACTGGTCAACATTATTGTGGTGGCGGAAGGCGACGAATGGGGCGGCGACCACATGTACCACCTCATTAAAAAGCGATTGCCCACCATGGATACACGTCTTTGTACACTGGGACATATACAGCGCGGTGGATCGCCATCAGGACTGGACAGGGTGATTGCCAGCCGCATGGGATTTCATGCCGTTGAATGTTTGCTCAAAGGCAAATACAATGTTTTTGTCGGCATTCAAAACAACAAAATGAATTATGTGCCGCTGGAAGAAGTAGCCAAGCAAAAAGGCAAAGTGACGGAAGAATGGATGCGGATTGTGCGGACGCTGGCGAGCTAAAAGAAGTAGGCAGTACGCAGTTGGCAGTAGCGAACTGGAAATTTAATTTCGTTTCATATAAAAGTGGCGGCAAAACCAAATAGGTTTTGTTGCCACTTTTTCTTTTTTGCACTACTTTTTTTGAGTGAAAAGTGTTTGTTACTTATTTCAGTACGACGTTGCTGAAATAACGTTGAAATATGGAGAGAGCTTTTTGTTTTGATTCAGTTGAAGGTGATTCCAGTCCCTGCAAGGGGTATGGGATATTCATTGCTTCCCATTTGTGCTGGCCAAACTGGTGGAATGGGATCAGTTCTACCCTGTCAACGGTTTTATAATTGGAGAAGAATTGGGCCCATTCTTCCAGGTATTCTTCCTGGTCCGTCCAGCCGGGCACTAACACATACCGCAGCCACATTCGCTTGCCGGTGGCTTCGCGGTAGGCCGCAAGTTCCAGCGTGGTCCTATTGGAAAGACCCGTTAATTTCCGGTGCCGTTCGTCATTGATATGTTTTACATCCAGGAGCAGCAGGTCGGTGTATTCTAAAAGGGCATGTACTTCCGCATTATTCAACCGGCCGTTCGAATCGAGGCAAGTGTTGATACCTTCCTCGTGTAATTGTTTGAACAAATGCAGCAGCTTATTTCGCTGCAATAACGGCTCTCCACCCGATACCGTTACACCGCCCTCCTTGCCAAAATAACCGCGCTGCCGGACGGCACGCTGCACCAGTTCGTTTATCTCCACCAGCATGCCGCCCCTTACATCCAGCGTATCGGGGTTCTGGCAGTACACACAGCGAAACTGGCAACCCTGCACAAAGATCACCAGCCGCACACCCGGACCATCGTGGGTTCCAAAAGTTTCAATGGAATGAATGCGCAGGTGTTCGGGGTCATCGAGGTTCAGACGGGCTGCTTCAATCTCTTGCAAAGGAAAATACATACAAAAACCACAGTTGCTTTGCCAACGAATGTAGGGATAGCCCTTAATCTTTTCGCAAAAAAGACAGGCCTGTAGAAACAGGCCTGGGATATTATACACATGAGAAAATTTCTTTTTAATTGATGCACTCGTGGAAGGTCCGGGCAATCACTTCCAGTTGGTGCTCGCGGGAAAGGCGCACAAAGTTTACCGCATATCCCGAGACCCGTATTGTCAGTTGTGGGTACAATTCAGGATGGTGATAAGCATCCAGCAAGGTTTCGCGGTTCAGCACGTTCACATTCAGGTGGTGTGCTGCCTGGCCAAAATACCCATCCATCACCGCTACCAGGTTGCTGATCTCCTCTTCCTTCGTATCGCCCAGCGATTTTGGAATCAAGGAAAATGTATTGGAGATACCATCCTGCGCATCTTCGTACCGCAGCTTGGCCACCGAATTCAGCGAAGCAATGGCACCACTGGCGTCGCGGCCGTGCATGGGATTGGCACCCGGTGCAAACGCACCTTTTGCTTTTCGTCCATCGGGTGTGGCACCTGTATTGGAGCCATACATCACATTGGAAGTAATGGTCAGTAACGATAGCGTAGGCGTCGCATTTTTATAGGTTCGGTGCTTGCGCAGTTCACCAATAAAAAAGCGGGTTACTTCCCTGGCAATGTTGTCAACGCGGTCGTCATCATTGCCGTATTTAGGAAACTCACCTTCAATGGTAAAGTCAACGGTCAGGCCTTTTTCGTTTCGCACCGGTGTCACCTTTGCATACCGGATGGCAGAAAGCGAATCGGCGATAATGGAAATCCCTGCTGCACCATACGCAATGTCAATGCGGGGGTCCGTATCTACCAGTGCCATTTGCGCACTTTCGTAATAATATTTGTCGTGCATGTAATGGATGATGAACATGGCCTTGGCATAAACCCTGGCCAGTTCGCTCAGCGTTTGCCGGAAGACTTTCCAAACCTCTTCGTACTGCAACGGTCCTTCCGGCAGTTCAGGAATTCCTTTGACTACCTGCACGCCGTCCTGCTCTTCTCTCCCGCCATTCAGTGAGATCAAAAGCGCTTTGGGCAGGTTGGCCCGGGCACCAAAATGCTGGATGGATTTACCGATCTCCTGGTAGGAAACACAGCAAGCAATGCCGTAATCATCGGACCCACGTTTGGAACGCATGAGGTCATCGTTTTCATATTGAATCGATGAGGTATCGATTGACACTTTAGCACAAAACTGCTTAAAGCTTTCCGGCAAGCTGGCTGACCATAACACCGTGAGGTTAGGCTCCGGTGAAGGGCCCAGGTTATAAAGCGTTTGTAAAAACCGGTAAGAGGTCCTGGTAACTTTTGTACGGCCATCGTGCAGCAAGCCGCCAATGGCTTCCGTCACCCAGGTAGGATCGCCACCAAAGATGGCATCATAAGAAGCCGGACGCAAATGGCGGATCAACCTAAGCTTCATAACGAACTGGTCAACCAGTTCCTGTGCTTCTTCCTCGGTGAGCAAACCGGCTTCGATATCGTTTTCAAGATAACTATCAAGGAAGGATGAAACATTGCCAAGCGACATGGCGGCACCATCCTGTTGCTTTACGGCTGCGAGGTAGGCAAAATAAAGCCACTGCACCGCTTCTCTTGCATTTTCCGCCGGGCGGGAAATATCAAAGCCATATGCGCCTGCCATGGCCGTCATGTCTTTTAGCGCCGTGATCTGTGCACTCACCTCTTCCCGCAAACGAACAAGATGCTCGGTGAGTTCACCGGTGGTCTTGGCAATGTCTTCTTTTTTGGCAGCGATCAATCGTGCCGTTCCATAAAGCGACACACGCCGAAAGTCACCGATCAAACGACCACGGGCATAGTTATCAGGCAGACCGGTTAATACATGTTTGGAACGGAAGGTGCGGATCTCCGCATCATAGGCACTGAACACGGCATCGTTATGACTGCGGGCATAAGTAAAAATATCCAGTACGCGGTCCGATACTTTCAGCCCTCTTTCCGCCACCGCCGATTCCACCAGCTTGATGCCCCCAAACGGCTTCATGGCACGTTTTAAAACCTGGTCGGTCTGCAGGCCAACGATCACTTCATCTTCCTGCAGGATATAGCCGGGGAGAAAAGAGGTGATAGTGGAGATGGTTTCTGTATCAATAGCAAGGCAACCGTCAGCGTCCTTCTCTGCCTGCAGCGCAAGCTTGCACGCTTCCCACAAACGGGTGGTGCGGTCTGAGGGACCGGATAAAAAATCCGCACCGCCGGTGTAGGGACGAATGTTCTTCTGAACAAAATCGTAAACATTGATGGAAGATTCCCACACACCAGGCTGAAAGCGGATCACGTCGTTTAGCGTTTCCATGACAGTTGAATTTGAGACGCGAACTTAGGTGTGTAAACGGCGTTGAAATGTGAGGACTGTCATCTTGCAAAATGATTTCACCCGCTTTCATTTTTATGATTGCTAATAGAAAAGAAAACTTGTCCTGCAGGCAGGAATTTGTACAAGAAAAGAAGCTGTTGTAAAAGCGTTGTTTGCTATTTACGAAAGGACAGGAAGCCGTGTCAGTTTTTTTCGAAGCGAAAAACTTAGAAGGGTTGTGAGAACTAAAAACGCCGCGAAAAGTAGAAAGACCGTATTGTAACTGCCTGCTGCCCCAATCAGCCAGGGGCCGGCAAAGGCTGCTGCCGCCCAGGCGGTAAGCACATAGCCAAAAACGGCGCTTAAATTTTCGGGACCGTAAATGTCTTTGATAAAAGCAGGCATGGTGGCAAAAGCGCCGCCATAACAACTGATAATAACAAAAACAAGAAGCTGGAATGCCAGCACATTGCTGGCTTGCGTGAGGAGCAAAAAGCAAATAGCGCCAATGATAAAAAAGCTGGTAAAGGTTTTCCACCGGCCGATCTTATCAGAAACACTTGACCAGGCCAGTCGGCCAAGACCATTGAACAGCCCCATGATGCCAACAAAAGCAATGGCAGCGCTTTCTTCAATTTTTACAATGTCACGGGCCATGGGTGCAGCCACCGCGATCAGGGCAATGCCTGCCGTGGTGTTGAAGAACAACATCAACCACAAGCCGTAAAACCGAACGTCTTTTGCCAGGCTGGTTGTTGTAAAGCGATTCTTACCGGCATTTTTTTGCAAAGCAGTTGTTCCAGCCGGTAACGCCAGGTAGGATGAGGCCAGCAACATCACTACAAAATAGCCGGCCGCCAACGCATACAAAGCTTTAGCTACGCCTACTCCTTGCACTAGTGGCAATACCAGTTGCGAGGCCAGGATCGATCCTGCTGCGAAGGACATGATCACCAGTCCGGAGGCAAAGCCGGGTTTTTCAGGAAACCACCGTACCACAACTGAAACCGGTGTGATATAGCCAAAGCCAAGCCCTATGCCACTGATCACCCCGTAAAAAAGATAAAACAGGGGCAGTGATTGCAGTGACACGGCCAGCCCCGACCCCGCTAATCCCACACCAAAGAAAACCGCACTGGTGAGGCCTGCTTTCACCGGACCGATCTTTTGCACAAAACTGCCCATGAACGCCGCCGTTAGTCCGAGCAAACAAATAGCAAGGCTAAAGGCCAGCTTTAACTCTTTGGCTTCCCAGTCCGTAAGCTCCTGAATTGGTTTTACCCAAACACTGTAGGCATAAACCGACCCGATGGAGAGTTGCAGGGACATTCCGGCCAGGGCCATTAGCCATTTATTTTTCATTGTTCTGTTTTATAAAAATGTTGGGAAAAGCGACAAGCCGTGACAGGCTTACCTGGGACCGGCTTCTGCATAACGGCGTTTGGCTTCCTGTATCCGGCAAAGGTTTTTTTGCAGCATTTGCCTTAGCTGTGTTTTTACAATCTCACCCATGGTTTGGCATTGAAGGAATTTAACTTCCGCAAAATGATCGGAGAGTTCCCGCTTCAACTGCGTGATCTTCTCCGGCGGTGCTATTTCATCCTGCGCCATGATGTTCAAAAGGTCATAGATCCGGTGACGGATAATGGCAACCCGTGAGGCCATCAGGGTTCGCTCTTCGGCCTGGTACTGGTCGATGGCTTCTTTGCGCAGCGATTCCAGACAGGTTTTTACCAGCGCTGCATTGTCTTTATAAAACTGCGGACGATACAAATTTTTTTTACCCTCGTAGCATTGCTGGTCAAAGTCAATGGCCCTCACCCTGTATTGCGTTCCTTCCACATCGGGCATAATATTGACCACGAAATTATAGCTGCGCATATCGCCCAACAGCCGCACAAAACAACGTTCGTTGAACTTCACAAACTCCTTAGCAAATCGCACTTTGTCCGTGTCGGGATTATTGAGATAGTTATGGATAAAAACATCACCGGGAATTCCCGGAATATGCTCTTCGATGAGGGTTTTGCGGTAGGTAAAATAAGTGAGCCGGTGCGGCGAAAGCAGGTGCTCTAATTCGAGACCGTAGATGCGGGAGGCATCGGCTTTTTTTACATAAAAAAGATCGTGGTTGTTGTTGGTCTTGTTCAGGATCTTTACCCGAAACGGATTGGAATTGCCAAAGGGGCAATAATCGATCGATTCCACCCGCCAATGAATGGCATAAGCCGGGTCGCCTTTTGTTTTGAGAATGGCATAGATCTCCACCAATCCTTCACTTAAAAATTCCCACTCCCGTATATCATAGATCACTTTTTCCCATTCGGAAGGCTTACCGTTTTTATCCTTGATGGGAACCGAGTAATTAAGGTTGTTGTACAGGTCGTCGTAGGTCACGGGCAGCCTTACTTCCCGCTCATAGGTTTTGAGGTAGTTGCGCAGGTCTTCACCGATGGGGTAAACCGGTTTTTTCCGAAGTTCCGCGACTTCTGTTTCTTCACTGATGCCTGCCCCTTCTATGAATCCCATACAATAATTTTTAGCGTTGAATTAATTGCTCACTGTTCGTTTTCTGCAAGGCAAAAATTGGCTGACCTGTTCTCCTTTGCAGGCGAACCTGCAATTTTTCTTTATATGCTGGCCAGTCGTTTATAGGTTTGCGTGCCACGCCGGATGCCATGGCTGCTTTTGCCACCGCCGGCGCTACCACGGTCAATAATCGTTTGTCGGTGGGTTTTGGAATAATATAATTTTTGCCAAAGGACAGCGTATAATCGCCATATGCGAGGGCCACCTCTTCCGGAACGGCCTGCCGGGCAAGCGAGGCAATGGCGTTCACAGCCGCCAGCTTCATTTCTTCATTGATGGTTGTTGCCTGCACATCCAGCGCACCACGGAAAATATAGGGGAAGCCCAACACGTTGTTGACCTGGTTGGGAAAATCGCAACGGCCGGTGGCCATAACCAGGTCAGAACGCGTCGCCACGGCCAGGTCGTAGTTGATCTCCGGGTCGGGATTGGCCATAGCAAACACGATTGGGTTAGGCGCCATGCTTAGCAGCATTTGGGGTGTCAGCACATTGGCGCTGGACAAACCAATAAATACATCGGCGCCCATTAGCGCTTCGTCTAACGTAGAAAATGCAAGGTCAGTTGCAAATTCAGCTTTGGTTATATCCAGCGTTGCCCGGTCCTTTCTGATCGCACCCTGGCGGTCCAGCATAACGATGTTTTCTTTTTTGACTCCCAGTGTAAGGTAAAGCCTTGCGCAGGCGATAGCCGCGGCACCGGCGCCGTTCACGACCAACCTGATTTCGTCCAGGTTTTTTTGCTGCACCTCGCAGGCGTTCAGCAGGGCCGCCGCTGAAATGATAGCGGTGCCGTGCTGGTCGTCGTGCATAAGGGGAATTGACAATTCAGCCCGGAGGCGACGTTCGATTTCGAAGCATTCCGGCGCTTTGATGTCTTCGAGATTGATACCGCCAAATGTGGGCTCCAGTATCTTTACCGTCCGCACAAATTCATCTACATCGGTGGTGGCCAGTTCCAGGTCAAAGGCATCCACATCGGCACAAATTTTAAATAACAGGCTCTTTCCTTCCATCACGGGCTTGCTGGCTTCCGGGCCAATATTGCCCAGTCCCAGTACCGCGGTGCCATTGCTGATAACTGCTACCAGGTTACCTTTTGCCGTGTATTTGTAAACATCTTCCGGGCTGGCAGCAATGTCTTTGCAGGGTTCGGCCACGCCAGGTGAATAGGCAAGCGAGAGGTCGTGCTGGCTGGCTGTAGGTTTGGTCGGTATGATCTCAATTTTACCGGGACGATGTTCTGCATGGTATTGCAAGGCCTGGATGCGTTTTTTCTTTGTTTTCATGTGTTGCTGTTTTGGCGCTCTGTGCTGGATCTTAAAACGGTATCTAAGTTTTTTGTGCTACAGGAAAAGACGTTAAGAAGACAAAACTAAATGGCGTGGCCAGTTTCAATGGTGAGAGGAATCAGTACTGAACCAAGCATTCATCAGGAATACGGCAAGCTTAGATATGATTAACGTTAGTAAAATGAACGCCGATCTGCCTGTTGGTTTGTAAAAGAAGAAATGCGATTTGATTCAGCCAGGTTTGAAAATCGAATCAACACACTACCTTTCTTTTTATTTCATGCCGTCCAGCACCAATTGTTCGGCATAACAAACACTGTCTTCTATCAGCACCGGTATCGTCACCTCCATCTTTGTTCCTTCAAAAGGCTGACTCCATAACAGGAAGCTTCCATTAAGCGTTTCCACCCTGCTTTGCATATTGGTAATGCCAATGCCGGGTCGTTTTTGCGTAGTGTCAAAACCCACGCCGTTATCAGCAATAGTGAAATAGAGACGGGATGCATCCGCGGTTAAAGAAACCAAAACACGGCTTGCCTTTGCATACCGCACGATATTGGTTAGCTGTTCCTGTGCCACCCGGTAAATGGCCAGGTGCAGCTCAGATTCAAGGTCGGCGAAGGGCAGGGATTCCATGTCAAGCTGTACGTGAAGCAGGGCTGCGCTTTCCATGGATTCAACAAGATCGGAAAGGGTGTCCTTAAAATTCCTGCTTCCCAGCGATGGTGCTGAAAGCTGCCTTGACAGGCTCCTGATCTCATTAATGGTATTGTTCAAATAGGTAACGCATCTTGGCAAAACGGTTTGCAATTCTACCCGTTGATCGATACAAAGTTCGATAAACAGCTTAACGGTAGTCAGCACCTGGTTTACGTTGTCGTGCAACTCCCTGCCTACTTTGGCCCTTTCACTTTCCTGTCCGCGAATGGCTGCAGAAGTAATAAAGCGATTGCGGTTTTCTCTTTCTGCATCGAGCTTTTTTTGCAGGTAAACCCGTTCGGTAATATCATTGGCTATTCCCAAAATGCGAACGGGCTCCCCGGCTTCTCCGCGAATGGGGATCACCCGTATCTCGCCGTATTTTATACCGGATGGATGGAGCGCTTCTTCAACATAGTCGATGATCTTTCCCGTTTCGATCGCTTCGTTGTATTTGGATCGTACAAGGTCGTGGGAAGCTTCGGGCATGATCTTCTCGATCGGTGTTCCTTCCACTTGTTCGGCCGTCCAACCCGTGACGTTAGTAAAGGCATGGTTGATGGTTTCGAACCAAAAAACATTGTTGCCCTCCGACCTTATGAGCCACATCGGGTCGATAGCGCTGTTAAAGGCAAGGGATAGCCGCTGCCTGCTTTTTTCAACCGTAAATTTTGCTTCGGTCTGCTGCGTTACATCCTGAACAAGTGATATGATCGTTTTGACCTTGCCGCTATGATCCCTTTGTGCCGAGTTATGCCATTGGTGATAAACCACCCCTCCCTCTTTTCCCTGCTTTCGCACGATGACCTGGTTTTGAAGAGCACGGCCGCTTTGCAGATCATCAAGGGCTGAGGCCACGTTACTCGCATCGCTGTTGTGAGATTGCAGGAACCATTCAGCAAGATGTTGCTGCAAATCTGGTGGAGAACATTCAAACAAATCTGCCGCCGCGTCTGAACCATACAACAGGTGCAGGTTCTCGTTCCATACAAGCAAACCAAAGGCAGTGTTATCAAGATGGTTTAGCAGGGCGTTTGTATCAATCGGCTCAGTAAGAAAGGGCGATGGCATCTATAAAAAATTAACCGAATATAGGGGTTTCTTCCTACCAAACCAGTCTTAAAAAAGTGCTGTAAAGAATTATTTGATAAAAGGTTGCAGGGTAGTTTGAAGGTGACCTTGCGTTGAGGCGATTCAAAACGAAAGTATAGTTTAGCTGTTGCTGAAAACCGTCTTTGACCGATTCTTTATGCAGGCCAGCATCAAGAATAAAATCTTAAAAAAGCGGTGTTTAGTGTAGAAAAAGACCAAGCACAAGACCATAAGCCATATGTGCCAGCATGGTTACCAGGGGTGTGCCTCTCCCATAATTAAGCGCAAAAAATCCCGGCGGCTGTAATTGTCTTGTTGGTGTTGGTCCCTGGTAAGGCTGCGCCATCCGGGGGTGAACAGCACCCAGAAGCTGAAGGCCTACTGACAGTACAAACACGCCGTGTACAAATCCAAGGGCAAGACCAAACCACCAGGTGAAAATTCCGGCCAGATGAAAAGTAACAGCATAGACCAATGCGTTTACCCAACCCATAAACAGATGAATTGCGAACCCGATCACAGGTGCTTTGTTTCGACTGCCCGTAAAAATAGCCCCAACGAGGAAGGGCAGGTCCATCCGGGTAAGACCCAATGGCCTTGATGCAGCCATGATCACGGTTAAAAGCAAGGTGGCCGCAAATCCCCAAAGAAGTAATTCAGCAACTGTCATAGCATGTTTTTTTCGATGGCTTCCTGAATGGCCAAAGCAGCATTGATCAATCCAATGTGCGAAAAACCCTGCGGGTAGTTTCCCAGTAGGTCGCAAGTTTCGGGATGAAGTTCCTCGGCAAGCAAGCCGGTTGGGCTGGCACAGGAAAGCAGGCGTTCAAAAAGCGTTGTGGCCTCCCTGATCTTTCCAGACTTTGCCAGGTTTTCAACCAGCCAGAAATTGCAAATCACAAAACAGCCCTCATCGCCGCTTATCCCGTCATCGGTTGCCCGGTACCGGTAGATAAAACCGTTTTTTGACAATTCCTTCCTTATCTGCTCCACCGTTGCAAGCATTCTGCCGGATGTTGGCTGGTTGTAGCCAACCAACGGCAATAAGAGCGAACTGGCATCCAGTGCTGCTCCGTTGAAGGTACGGGTATACGCATTCCTGCTTTGGTTGAAGCCTTCCTGCTCTATGGCCTGTTGGATGACTTTTTTGGCGCTTGCATATTTGTCCGGAGAACCATCTTTCCAGGAAAAGCGGCGACAAAGTTTTTCCAGCCGGTCAAGGCCTACCCAGGCCAGTACCTTAGAATGGGTGTGATGCGCCAGTGACGACCGCACTTCCCAAATCCCGTTATCAGGATTTTGCCAGCGCCGGCAGATCACATCGCCCAATCCCAGCATAAACCTGCGGCTGTCCCTATCAAATCCATTGACCAGGCGGGAATACGTAAAGCAGGCATCAAGCACTTCCCCGTACACATCCAGTTGAAATTGCTCATCGGCACCATTGCCGATGCGAACAGGCTTTGAGTTTTCAAATCCTTCCAGCCAGTCCAGCTTTTTCTCCGGCAGCTCCGGCAGGCCAAATACGGAGTAAACTACCTGCAACCTGGGACGGGTAAGCTGGGTGGCCTGCAAAATCCAATTCATATAAGCATGGATCTCTGCTTCAAAACCAAGCTTTGCCAAAACCCTGACTGTGAACGACGCATCACGAAGCCAGCAAAAGCGGTAGTCCCAGTTTCGTTCGCCACCGATCTCTTCCGGCAACGATGTTGTTGGCGCAGCAATGATGGCGCCGGACGGTGCATGCGTCAACAGTTTTAAGAGCAGTGCACTGCGGTGGACGGCTTCTTTGTAAACGCCATCATATTTACTTTGCTTTATCCAGGCTCTCCAGAATTGTTTTGTTTGTTCCAGCCGTTGCAGCCAGGTAATGTCCAGTCCCGGCAGGATGGCTGGTGCCTGGCAGGAACAGCTAAATGAAAAAATAACCCGCTCTCCTGCTGCTATAATAAATTGTGCGGTGGCTTTGTTATCACCGACAACGATGGTATCCTCCGGTAGCGTTGATTGCAGGACAAACGTATTTTCTTTCCAGTAAAACCAGGTCCCCAGTTTTTTCTTATCGAGTAGCGTTGCTGCTGATCGTCCGTAAAAGATTGTTGGTTCAAAATGGAGTGCCACCGGAACCGAACCGGCACAACATTCCACTAACCGGATGATCTCGTGATCGGGAAAAAGCGAATGGCTTTTTTCATCTTCAGTCATCGCCACAAAGGCATCCGTAATCTTTAATTCACCGGAACTGGTTTTGAATATTGTTTCGATGACATTGGTATCAGGAACATACCGCTGCACCGACTGATAGCTAACGGATGGCGATAGCCGAAAACAACCCCCATTGCTGCCAAGCAGGCCGGCAAAAACGGCCGGTGAATGAAACTCCGGAAGACAGCACCAGTCGATTGAGCCATGTTTGCTGACCAGTGCTGCCGAACGGGAATTTCCAATTAAACTGTAATCCGATAGGCTGGGCATGAATGTGACTGTTGTTCTCCTACCAGGGTACAAACAATTTTAATGCGCATCTGTTCTGATCAGGCGTCTTTTTTTTCATGGCACAAAAGAAAAAGACAAACCGCCCCGATGGCCATCACCGTATCCCTCACGGCCACATCAACGTACTGGCCCGCAAGCAAAAGGTTGACTGCAATACCCAGCAACCAAAGCGCCACCACTAAGCTGCCAATTTTGGGCCTGAAAAGTACAAGGGCACCGGCTGCAATTTCAATGATACCAACCAGTGACATAAAACGATGTGGCGACAAGGGTAAAATGTTGGCCAGTGATGGCGCCAGGTACTTGTCCCAATCCGTAAGCAGGTGCATGAATTTGTCGGCACCCGCCACAATAGGAACAAGTCCATAGGTCCATTGCAGGATCGTTTTTACTTTTTCTGTTTGACTGAGTGCAGCTGCCTGTGCCTGCGTTTTTGCATAATCTGTTGTCATGTCCATAACAAGTATTTACCTGTATAGAGTAACAAGATTAGTTTTGGTTACAAAAATTTGAGGATTATAAAAGGATGACCGGGAAAAATGGTTTCATTAATATGATGTACTGGTCATCGTTATCAAAAACGTAGCATGAGCCGTGTACGCGATAGCGTCAAAATATTACCGTTTGCGCTTTTTTGTGAGAATACTTACTGAAAGGTAAGGAAGGATTTTGGTCATTGTCACGATCAAAGTCTTCCTTTTCTTTCAAGTCTCTTTGAACGGCTTTGATTTTGGCAAAAACCCGTTGAACGATCGCATCGCAATACACCAGATTGAATGCATACAGTTCTGCACTGGAATAAAACGTTTCGATTTGCTTTTGCAGGAGTGCTTTGGCGCGGTTCAGTCGCACCTTTACATTTACAGGAGTCAGTTCTAACAACAACGCGGTTTCCGCGACAGAAAAACCCTCCAGTTCCCGTAAGACAAATACTGTCCGGTACGCCAGCGGTATCGACTGCAAACTCCGCTCAAGTATGCTGGAAAGTTCGCGGTTCAGGAGTTGCTGCTCTGGCCCATTACCATTTGTTTTTCCTGGCATAAATTGATTTGAATGGTGCGAAAACGAATAGGAGACTTCGTTTTTTGAATACCCATGTTTTAGCCTGTAAATGCACTTGTTGACCATGATCCGGGAGATCCAGGTTTTGTACGCAGACCGGCCTTCAAATTGGTTGATGGCAAGGAAAGCCGCGACATGTGTATCCTGCATCAGGTCTTCCGCATCTTGGTGGTTGAAGCCATAGGTCCTGGCTATTTTGTAAAGGACAGGATTGTGCCGCCTGATCAACACCTCCAGCAACGCAACGTCGCCACCCTGTATTTTTTCAATCAATACAGCGTCGGAATTGACCTCTATGTTATCCACCGGGTGTTGCATCCGAAAGAGTTATGCTATGGCATTTTGCATCTAGTTTGTCAGGACTCTTATGCTATAGAGCAGTCAATACCTGAAAAGGTTACAACAGCGGCCAAAAATTATTTTTTTTTGAGACGCTTGCTTCTTTGGAATGCTAACATTCACCGTACTCCGGTCTAAAAACACCATTGACCGCAATCACTTGCGAAACAAGGAGCGTTTGGTTGTCATTGAGTACAAAAGAAGGGTTGGCGCTTTCGTTGTTCAATGCCGTTATGTAGCCCTCGGTCCGGGTAATGCCCTCCTCTTCTATCAACAAAGCCAGCTTTTGCCCAGTGGCAAAACTTTCCGTCAACATTGCCATAAAGGTCTCGTTTGTTTGTAGCGTATGCCTGCTGTCCATACCAATTGGTGTAAAATTCGTTCTTTATCAACTGCTGCACAATGTGTACCATTTATCCAAATATGGGAAGCAAAGGTTTATCTAAACAGCTATATAAAACAAAGAGGCAGGCATTCTTTCGAACACCTGCCTCTTGTATAAAAATCTTCGTAGGAAACTGTTGAATCCTAGCGGGCTGTTGTATCAATTTTGTTGTTCAACGAATCCAGGCTATCCAGGACATCTTTTTTCTGCTCCGTTGTAGAATCAATCACATCTTTCCGTTGCTCTGCAGACGAATCAATTACATCTTTTTTTGCATTGGCAATTGAGTCAAGCGAATCTTTTGCACGGGCCTCGCTGTCTGCAGCATTGTCACAGGCAACAATTGTAGCGGCTGTTACAAAAACCAATAATAGCTTTTTCATAATCTTATTTTTAATGTTAAGGGTTAGTGTTAATACGGGAAAATGGAAAAGGTAACCCGTCGTCCTGTTTTTTTTCGCGTTTGCATTTTTGGTTAACAGCCGGACGCTACAATTATTTTATTTGCTTTGCAGATGAATTCGGTTAGGGAGTTTTGCTTTTTAGTTTGGAAAACTGACCTGCCGGAGTATCGTTCCTCCCATAGGGACCAGCTCTACCCACTCATTTTTGTTTGTAACAGGATTAAACAATTCCCCTTCAAAGAACAAACCATTCCTTGCAGCTTTCCTGACAGCGCCGCCTTTGTAGTGATAAATCACAGATTCAAGCGGTGAATAGTTTGATTCTTGCAGCCCGGCCACCGCAAACGTTTTGGTGACCGTTTTTTTTGCTTCAATGGGCCGGGCTAAAACATGCGGGCCATAGGTAAAATAGAACTCACCGTTACGATCTTTTGCGATTTCAGTTTCTGCTTCAAAGCGAATGGTGAGCAACTGTCTTTTGCCGGATTGAATGCTTACAGACAAAAAGTTATTCTTTTCTGTATACGGCTCCGAGCAATTGACTTTTTTCGCCCAAGCAGGCTTGCGGATTTTAATGAAGAACGGCTGCTTGCCAGCTGTTTCAATGGCGAACCGAATGGTGTTGTCCTCCGGATAAAGTGTTTCTTCCCTAATGCTGACAGGTTGCCCTGCAACAGTTGTCGTAATGATGCTCGGTGCAAACAAAGTAGCCACCAGGGTATCTCCCTGCACCATCCAGGCATTTTGCAGGTAAGAAGGGGTGATTCTCCCGGCATTGGGCACACAACAAACAGCCGCTTCTTTGTGCACCGGCGAATAACGGTAACGGGTCTGGAATTTATCCGTAGTATTCCCATTTTTACCACCCGTCAGCTCAAAGCTGTTATCGGTCTTCAGGTAACAGATCGCACTTTCATTGGGATGTATAGCTCCCTGCGCTGCGTTCAGATAAAGGTTTTCGATTTTGTCGGCAAACCGGGCATCACCCGTTTTGGCAAGCATGCTGCTGTAACTGTCGAGCAGTTCGTGCAGGGAGCAATATTCGTAACCGGTGGTGGCACTGGCAGACCTGCCACCAATAAATTCATCGCCAATAGGCGCACCGGAAACCGTGGTGGCATCGCTAATCTTTTGCAAAAAATTCTGCAGTGCCCAATACAAGGTGGTGTCGCCGGTGGCATAATAAGCCGCAGCAACCGTACGCAGGTGCTCGTAGGTATGTACGCCATGTCCTTTTAGTGCCAATTGCCGGTTTAAAAGTTTTTGCACTTGTGCATCTTCGTTCAGCTTGTTTGCAGAAAAATCGCGGTAAAGAAAAACAATGTAATCGCGGTAAACGCGATTGCTGGTAATGCGGTACAACGCTTCCAGCACATCGGTAAAGGCAAGGCCATGGGCAAGTCCGCCAGCATCGGGCTTTTGTGAAAAAAACGGCCGCGAACGGTTTATTGGATATTGGTCGATCACATTGTCCACGGCCCTGGTAACAGCAATTAGTATGGTCTTGTCTTTCGTGTACTCGTACCAGGCAAGCAGTCCACGTAGCAGCGTGGTTTTAGACCAAAGCTCCCCGTTTTCATCCTGAAATGAATACCGCAGTTCCGTGTCATAAATCCCAAGGTAGCCATCGGCGTCCTGGGTGGACAGTATTCGCTCCACATAATTTTTTGCCTTCTGCAGGTGCTTTTTGTCGTTTAGCAAAATGGCCGTACGCAGGTAGCCGTCCCGCCAGTTGCTTTGTGTTTCACTGTTCCACCAAAGAAACTGCGCCTGCCATGCTCCTTCCTCACCAATGGCCCCTACATTTTTTGATTTTTGTCTTTTGGTAAGGCGGGCAGCGCCGTAAATATCATCATTCAAAATGAGGTCCGGAACAAGGCTGTCAAGGTAGCCCGTAAAGCCATCCAAGTTTTGCCGTAACTGCCGCTGTATCCATCCTGTTGGTTTTATGTCGCCGGTGGGAAGCGTTTGAAATGTTTCCGTAAGAGGACTTTTTGCCTGTGTTGCCGTAATACCAGTTTGCTGCCCTTGTGTTGTTTGTGTCATACCCGGTAGGATTACTACAAGGAAAAGGCTGATGAACAGTTGCCGCATGCTTTTTTATTATTTCACCTGAATTAAGTACATACTGAAATGTGCTGCTTGAAAAATACGGTGATTTAGAGAACAATGGTAAAAGATGTTGTTTCCTTGTATGGAAGCATTAGCTAAACCGGTTGTTGTCTTTTCTTTACCGACAATGTTTTACCTGTTGTACGCAGCAATCTGATTACAGAAAAGAGCATTTTTTGCGTATCGTTAATACCGAAGGATCACCCGAAAGCACTGCATAGCATTGCAGAAATTCCTATCTTCAGCACCAACCTTTTCATATGAAACAACTTCTTGCTTTTTCTCTTTTTTGTTTGCTGGCAATGACAGCAACGGCACAATCGACCCGTAACCTTTTTAATGGCAAAGATTTGAAAGGCTGGACAATTCACGGCACCGAAAAATGGTATGTCGAAGACGGCGAACTGGTTTGCGAAAGTGGTCCCGACAAAGGTTATGGTTACCTGTCCACGGACAAAGACTACAAAAATTTTATACTGACCCTGAAGTTTAAGCAGGAAGCCAACGGCAACAGCGGTGTATTTGTTCGCTCGGGTATCGAGGGAACAAAGATCAGCGGTTGGCAGGTAGAAGTTGCCCCCTTGGGACAACATACAGGCGGTGTTTACGAGTCGTACGGTCGCGGCTGGCTTATTCAACCCAAACCCGAAGATGAAAAACACCTGAAGCAAGGCGAGTGGAATGAAATGAAGATCAGCATGATCGGGAACGTATTGACCACCTGGCTCAATGGCCACCAGATGATCCAGCTAAACGACGAAAAGATCGGAGCCGGCAAAGGATTTATTGCGCTGCAAATTCATGATGGCGGTGGTATTAAAGTGCGCTGGAAGGACATCAAAATACAAGCGTTCAAATAAGCACGAAACGGTTCCGCTAAGGACTGTTTCGTTGTGTTCCTATTTACCCATCAACCCCTGCCTTTTTACATCCATTACCAAAACAACCACAATGCAAAGAAGAACGTTTTTAAAGCAAAGCAGCCTGGCTGCGGTTGGCTTTACTTTCTTTCCGGGTATGGCAAAAAAAGTCGCCGCCAGTGACCGTGTTCGCCTGGCCATCGTTGGCCTGGGCGGCATGGGAAACCAGCACCTGAAATGGTTTGCCGCCCTTCCCGAAGTGGAGGTTGTTGCGCTTTGTGATGTGGACCAGGAGCACCTCGACAAATCGCTTCAAACCCTTTCCGGTTTGAACGAGGGATCCAAAGCCCAAGGCTATGGCGATTTTCGCCATGTGCTGGAACGTAAGGATGTGGATGCCATCAGCTGCGCCACTCCCGATCACTGGCATGCGCAGATTGCCACGCTTGCTTTTGCTGCGGGCAAAGACGTTTATGGCGAAAAGCCGCTTTCATACGATGTGGAGGAAGGCAGGCGTATGCTAAAGGCAATGAACAAGAACGAACGTGTTTTTCAAATGGGAAACCAGATCCATGCCGGTGACAATTACCACCGCGTGGTGGAGATCATTCGATCGGGCGCATTGGGTAAGATCCATACGGTGCGTCTTTGGAAGACAGGTGCGCCACCCGACCTGGGACAAGCCAAGATACAGGCGCCACCACCTTCCCTGAACTGGGATATGTGGCTGGGACCTGCGCCCTATACCGAGTACACCCCACAGCGCTGCCATTTTACCTACCGCTATTTTCTTGATTACTCCGGTGGTGTGTTTGCCGATTTCTGGTGCCACATTGCCGATGTAGTTTACTGGTCACTTGATCCCAAGGGATTAAAAACAATTACGGCAAGGGGCGAAGCACCACAGGGCTTTAACGATGCGCCGCAATGGCTGGATGTTGATTATGAATTTGAAGATTTGAAACTGTTCTGGACGCATCAACCACCGGATGTTCCGGGAGCTGCAGACCGCAGCATCGGCGCTTATTTCGAAGGCGACAACGGAACGCTCCTTTGTGATTACAATTCGAGGCAGATCACCATCAACGGCGAAACGGTGCAGGACCTGCCACAGGTGCCGGTTTCAATTGAACGGTCGCCGGGTCACCAGCAGAATTTTATCACCGCAGTAAAAAACCGTACGCAGCCCGAATCCAACCTGGAGTATGCACGGCAGATGACCCTGCCCATGCATTTGGGACTTATCTCCTACCGCCTCCGCCGCAAGTTAGCCTGGGACAGCGCCAATGAGCAATTCGTGGATGACAAAGAGGCGAATGCACTGCTTCACCGGGAGTACCGTAAAAAATGGAACCTGCTTTGATCCATTTGTAATGCAAGAAAGAAATAACCGCGATAATTCTTTTTGAATTCTAATCAACAAAAAAGCCTGCTGCAACTGCGTTTTTTGATTGCTCCTTTTCAACGAAACTTTTCAGCAACTAACGCTTTTCCGAATAAGGCCTGTCGGTCTTTTTAACCCCCCAGGTAGTCGACGGTGTTTTTCCCATTTCTATTTCAAGCGTCCCGCCGTTCATCAGGTCACTGTGCAGGAGATAAGATTTCGTGTAAGGCTTACCGTTAAACTTTATTTGTTGAATGTATATATTCTCGGCGCTGTTGTTTTTTACCCAAATAGAAAACGTTTTCCCCTCACCGATATGCAAGGTGGCGTTCTCAATAACCGGGCTTCCGAATATGTATTGGCCGTTGACCGGGTTTGCCGGGTAAAAGCCAAGTGCCGAAAAAATATACCAGGCCGACATCTGCCCCACATCTTCGTTGCCACTTAAACCATCGGGTTTGTCCGAATAAAGACTGTCTAAAATATAGCGCACCTTGCCTGCTGTTTTCCAGGGCTGGCCGGCATACGCATAGAGGTAAGTAACGTGGTGACTGGGCTCATTGCCGTGTGCATACTGACCGATCAAACCGGTAATGTCGTTGGATGCTTCCTCGCCCATGTGAACATTGAGCGTAAAAAGCGAATCCAGTTTTTTGATAAACGCTTTTTCACCGCCGAGCTGTGTCATTAAACCTTCCACATCGTGCGGCACCAGCCAGGTGTATTGCCAGGCATTGCCTTCGGAAAAATCATCTTTCATGTGGCGGGAGACAAAAGGACTAAAGGGTGTTCGCCAGGCCGTTTTGGAAAGGCGGCCCCGTACAAAACCGGTCGACCGGTCGAAATAGTTTTGGTAGTTCTTTGCCCGTTTGCTGAAGTAGGTATAATCGGCGCCCTTTCCCATCTTTTTTGCCATTTGGGCGATGCCCCAATCGGCAATGCTGTACTCCAATCCCATGGCCACTGATTCTACCATGCTGTCGGCCGGAATATAGCCAAGCTGCTTTACCCATTTCAATCCTCTTTCGTTGCCCATGGCTGTTGCTTTCACCGCTTCAAACGCAAGCCCTGTATCAAACCCCCGAAACCCTTTCAGGTAGGCATCGGCCACCACCTGCACGCCGCTGTAGCCGGGCATCGTATTTGTTTCGTTGCCCATCAGGTGCCACACCGGCAATTTACCCTGCTGCTTATAAATGGCCAGCATGGAATTGATCATATCGTTGACCCTTTCTGTTTGCGTGATGGTAAACAACGGGTGTGCAGCCCGGTACGTATCCCAAAGTGAAAATGTAGTGAGGTTAGTGAAAGGTGCTTTTTTATAGACTTTTTTATCGGTTCCCAAGTAATCTCCGTTGCTGTCGTTGTATATGGACGGTGCAATAAGGCTATGGTACAAAGCAGTATAGAAGGTGCACATGCGGGCCTTATTGGCAGCCGTAATTTGCACTTTATTCAGCTCCTTGTTCCATTTCGCATCGGCAGCAGCAACCACCGCATCAAAATTCCAGTGGGGAACTTCAGCGCTGATATTTTGCGCTGCATTTTCAATGCTGACGGGTGAAATACCCACTTTCATCATGACCGATTCACCCGCGTCCAGATCAAAAAAGGCAATGCCTTTTACAAACTGTGCTTCTATTTCATTTTGGTTTATTAAGACCGAATCTTTTGTCACAACAAAGCTTTTGACAGGCTTTGAAAAGATTGCTGTAAAATAGATCCGCTGATCCTGTGCCCAGCCTTTGGAATAGCGGTAGCCGGTGACGGTGGTATCGTTTATTTTTTTCAGAAACGTTTTCGTGGCAAGGTCCCAGCCAATGCCTTCCTGCAGGTCGATGATGAGTTGCGCACTGTCGGCTGCCGGAAAGGTGTATTTGTGAAAGCCTACCCTTTCGGTGGTTGTCAGTTCTGCTTTGATCTTGTACCGGTCAAGCAACACACGGTAATAACCTGGCCGTACCGTTTCATTCTGCCGGGAGAAAAGGGAAAAATAACCACTGTTATAGTGCGGCACATTGCCTTTGCGGGGCCTGACCGTACCCGTTGCCGGCATTACCAGGATATCACCCAGGTCGCCAATGCCCGTACCACTGAGATGGGTATGCGAAAAACCGATGATGGTTGAATCGGAATAATGATAACCTGAGCACCAGTCCCACCCCTCGGAGCGGTTAACGGGACCCAGTTGCACAGCGCCAAAAGGAACGTTGGCGCCAACAAACACATGCCCATGAAAGCTGCTACCGATGTAGGGATCTACGTATTGGGTGAGGTTTTCTACCGGCCTGTTGGTTTTGTTTACCGCCTTCTGTGCTGTAACGGTAAGGGAAAGAAAACAACTTAAAAACAGGATCGACTTTCTACCCAAAAGGGAACGATTTTTCATACGAATCAATTCAAACTATTTTACAAAGAAGATGCAGATTTCTGGCTATCTCAATTTTCATCTTGGTATTTCCTCCTTTATTGACAGGAATATGAAAGGAAAATAGTTCTGCAAATGTACCGTGCGGTAGTTGGCAGAACCTACAATTCTGTTTTTCAAAAAAGAAAAAGATGCGCTTTCAGCAAATCATCGTTTCTCTCATTTGAGATTTATTGTTGCTTGCAGCTTTGCATCTGCGGAACTTCCGCCAAGCAGAATAGTGTATGTTCCCGGGTACAGAACCCATTTGTTTTGGGCCTTGTCCCATTTTTGCAATTCGGACACCGGTATAGAAAAACTGGCGGTTGCCATTTTTCCTTTGGGCACAAATACCCGCTTAAACGCTTTTAATTCTTTTAGCGGCATTCGCTCACCCGATGGATATTGCACGTAAGCCTGCGCCACTTCTTCGCCAGCGTAGTTGCCGGTATTTGTTAGGCTAATAGAAAAACGAATATTGTCGTTAGATGCTTTTGTTTCCCCAGGTTTTTTCACCCAACTATAAGCAAAGGATGTATAGCTTAATCCAAAGCCAAAAGGATAAAGCACAGGACCATTAAAATAACGGTAGGTACGGCCCTGCATGCTGTAATCGTCATAAGCCGGGAGGTCGGCTAACGACCGGTAAAACGTAACCGGTAGACGGCCCGATGGTGAAACCTTTCCAAAAATGAGGTCTGCCAAAGCATTCCCACCCTGCTCGCCGGGATACCAGGCCAGGATGATGGCATCCGCATAGGGTTCGATCGCCGCAATATCAACGGCACTTCCCGATGTTACTACCACCACAACAGGCTTGTTTTTCTTGCGCAGTTCCCGTAACAAATTGATGTGCGGTTGAGGGATGCTGAGGCTAAGTTTATCGCCGCCGTTTTCGGCCAGGAACGCATCGCCTTCTTCCCCTTCCAGCACTGGTGTCAGGCCTACAACCGCAATGGAGATGTCGCTTTCACCCGCCGCCCAAAGTCCACCAAAACGGGCGGTATCAGTGTAGTCACTTCCCTGGTCGTATTGCACGGCAATACCCGGACCGGCAGCCGCAGTAATGCCTTCGGCAAACGTGACAATATTGCCCGACATGCCGTGGTAATTTGCCACCATGGGATCGAGGGCACCGGCATTGGGACCGAGCACCATCACGGAGCCATATTTCTTTTTATCGAGGGGAAGGATGTTGCGGTCGTTCTTTAGCAGCACCATGCTTTGCTGAGCAGCTTTGCGGGCCAGGGCAATGTGTTTGTACGTATGTACATCTTTTTCGCCCAGGTTATTAAAAGGACGATTAGATTTTGTATTGAAAAAACCAAGGCGGAACTGGGTACGCAGGATGCCGGCCAGCGCCGAATCAATTTCCGCTTTTGTCACCAGGTTTTGCTGGTAAGCTTTTACCAGGTCCTGTTGGAGCAGGTCGGAACAATCGAGGTTAACGCCGGCTTTCAATGCAGCCGCTGCTACCTCCACGCGGTTGTTCATTACCTTGTGAAACTTCCAGATATCGTCCAGTGCCCAGCAGTCCGTTACCACGTGTCCGTTAAAGCCCCACTCCTTTCGCAAAATAGTTTTCAGCAACGCAGCTCCTGTACAGCAAGGCTGGTCATTCACACGGTTATAAGCGCACATCACGGCTTCAACACCGCCATCAACCAGTTTTTTAAACGTATAGAGATAGGTTTCCCGCAGGTCTTTTTCATCAACGACAGCATTAAATTCATGGCGGCCTTTTTCAGGCCCGCTGTGTACGGCAAAATGCTTGGCGGCAGCGGCTGTTTTCAACTGCTGCCGGTTTGGTCCCTGCAAGCCTTTGACATAAGCCAATCCCATGCTGGCTGTGAGAAAAGGATCTTCGCCATAGGTTTCCTGTCCCCGCCCCCACCGCGGATCGCGAAAAATATTGATGTTGGGTGACCAGAACGTAAGTCCCATGTATTGCAGGTGGCGTCCCTGTGCCGTAGATAAATTGTATTTGGCCCTGGCTTCTGTGGAAACCGCATCTCCGATTGCCTGTACAAGGCTGTCGTTGAAGGTGGCTGCCATGGCAATGGCCTGCGGAAAAACCGTTGCCAACCCCGCTCTCGCCACACCGTGCAACCCTTCATTCCACCAGTTGTAAGCGGGTATCCCCAACCGTGACACGCCTTTGCTGTTGAACCCAAGAAGACTCACTTTTTCTTCCAGTGTCAGCCGATCGAGCAGATCATCCACCCGTTTTTCCATCGGTGCAGCCGCCTGTCGAAAGAGCGGCAGGTTGGTTTGCGCCGGCACTGTAACCGGTAAGCATAAAATAAGGAAGAGAGAAGTGCAGGCGAATCCGTATCGTCGTCTTTTTTTCATCCATTGTTTAAGCAAAAGAATAAGCATTTTTATTTTTTTTCTGCGGCAAGAAAGGAAAGGGCCAGTGCTGGAATCGGTTCTTTCGACTTTTTTACAGAGGAAGGCAGGTAAACTTTCACGGCATCACCTTCCATCACCCATTTTAGCTTTTCACCCGTTTGCAACAGTTGTATCGTGCTGCCTTTTTGTGGCCGGTTACTTTTCCAGGTAACAACTTCTGGTGCCGGCTTTTCTTCGGGCAGGCAAACCAGCGCATAGTGCAGGTTGCCTGATTTTGCCTTAGTGAAAAATGTGCTGTCTTCTTTGTAATGTTCGGTTGTACGGGTGTTGTAAATAGCTGCACCATTTTTTTCCATCCACTTACCAATGTCTTGCAGCCGCTGCGTTACTTCTTGTGGCAGGGTGCCATCCGGTTTTGGACCGACACCCAGCAGCAGGCTACCGCCTTTTGCCACCACTTCAATCAGGGTGTGCACCACTTTTGTCGTTGATTTTAGCTGGTCACCGGCAACATAACCCCAGGCTCCACCTAGCGTCATGCAACTTTCCCAGGGATGGTCGAGCTTTTGTGCGGGTACCCGTTGTTCAGGCGTCTGGTAATTTTCGTACGGGCCATGTACCGTGCGGTCAACGATCAGTAGTCCCGGCTGGGCTTTGCGTGCCATGGCGGCAATTTTGGGCATGTCAATATCCTGGCTCCACTCCGGTATGCGGGCACCCCAGGACAACACCTCTTCGTTCACCGTTTCTTTTGGCCGTACCCAACCACCATCCAGCCACAAAATATCCATGGCGCCGTAGTTGTGCATCAACTCACTGATCTGGTTATACGTAAATTGTTTGTAGCGGTTCCAGCGCCAGGGAAACTTACGGATGTCATAATTGTTGTTCCGGTCTGCCGTGGCATATTTTGGCCACCAGTAATATTCGGTATGCCAGTCGGGTTTGGAGAAATACGCACCGATCATAAAATCCTGCTGGCGAAAAGCGTTGAACACATGTTTGGCCACATCGGCCCTGGGATTGTTTTTAAACGGGCCATCCGTAATCTTAAAATCGCTTTCCTTGGTATCAAACATCGAAAAGCCGTCGTGGTGCTTAGTGGTAAAAACAACATAACGCATACCGGCGTCTTTCCCTGCTTTGGCCCAGCTTTCAGGATTGAAGTTTACCGGGTTAAAATCTTTTTTCAGTCCCCAGTACCAGTGCTTGAAATCATTGTATGCGATGGTGCTGTCCCGTTCAATCCAGTCTTCCGAGCAAAGTGCCCAGGATTCAATCATACCCGGAACAGCATACAGGCCCCAGTGAATGATCATACCAAATTTCTGGTCCTGCCACTTGTCAAGCTTTTCTCTGACAGCAGTTTCTTTTGGCCACTCATAAGTTGTCGATTGCGGATGTACATTTTCCTGCGCAAACCCTGAATTATCTTTTGCTACAAGAGCAAAAACCAAAAGACAAGCGGCCATATTTCTTTTTTTCATCGTATCTGTTTTTCCTGTTGCCATCAAAAAGATTAGGCGACAGGTGTTGACGTAAACGGAAAGGAAAACTTAGGTCTAACCAAAAAATCCTTTTCAACAATTCTCCAGAATTCTGTTTTTAAAAGCGCTAGGCATTCCCCGATCGTTTTCCACTCTAAAAGGTACAAAATACAGCGACTGGATTTTTAGTGAAAAAAGCCTTCACTATATTTTGCCAGCGCTTATTGCAATACGTTCACTCAATTTTTTTGCAGCTTCTGTGTTTTATTCCGCTAACGAGTATTGCCCCGGAACAAGCTTCCAATCTGCATCAAAAAATCCGGCCATTTTTACGCCTGCTGCACCTGAGCGCAACATGTCGAGGCTAAAGACCATAAAATCGGGAAAGCCACTGGCACCGGCAAAATATTGGTTGGCGTTGGCCGCCTTCATTCCCTTTACACCAGTTCCGCTGATCACTGCTACAGAAGCAATCGGTGAACTGCGGATCGGCCAGACAAAATAGGCACCAAGGTCTTCACCCTGCCAGGCTTTTTCACCAACTGTGACCTTGTTCCGCTCTACCTGTATGGGGCAATCGTTTAGCAAAGTATTCCATGCCTTGTTAGTGGATTTGTTGCCGTAAAGTATCACGCCCCTGTCCTTGTATTTCGCCAACGAGAAATCTTTGTCCGCCACCATGTCAACCGCCCCATTGCCACGGTAGTACCAGGTTTCGGCATCATAACGGGCTTTTTGCAGCGCCCATTCGTTTTCTTCTTTGCTGCCGGCTGTACCATACACAAAAAGCATGTTGTGATTAAAGGCATCTTTCAATGTGCCGTAGCGGTGTGGACCTTTTTGGTAAGCGTCGGGAGGTGAACTCAGTATCCACTTACCACCTTCTTTCAGCAAATACAGGCTGTCGGTTCTGCCTTTGGTGGTATAGGAAAGAACCGCTGTGCTATCGAGCCGGATGCTGAGGCTTGTACCAGGTGCAAATTCTTTCAAGTCAAATTTCAGTAGGCGCACATTTTCCGTGGAACCGGTGATGGTTTTCGCTGACACGTTGCGGGAAAGCCGGATACGGCTGTATTGCAAGGGATGCTGTTGTTGCTGAATGGCGGCCCAGTAATAAGAAGATGAAATGCCCGGGCTTGCTGTCATAAAATCAATGGTATTCACAACCGAATCGAGTGGCCGCTGGTGCCACTGAAAGAAATCGAAAAGCGGCTTCCAATCCACGCTATGGTCGCCAAACCAATGACTGCCTCCGGGATACTCGTAATAACTCATGTCCGTATGAAAGTCGCCAAGCAACTTGCGCATTTGCCTGGCATAATTAACAGAGACTGTTCTGTCCTCATCGCCGTGAAAAACGTATACGCCTAAGGGTTTGTAGTTGGATACGAGCTTGATCACATCACTTTGATTGCCGGAGCGCAGCAGCATTTGTTCCACCGGGTTGTTGCTACTGTCAGGAACCAATCCATCGGCCGAACCATAGCCTTTTAACGTAGGATATCCGGCGCAAGGGGCAATGGCTGCCCATTTATCGGGATAGGTGGCGCCCAGGAACCAGGTACCGTGTCCACCCATGGAATGCCCCGTGAGATAGATCTTTTGCGGATCGGGCTTGAACCTTTCTTTTGCCAGTTGGAGTACTTCCAGCGCATCCAGACGGCCCCAGTCCTCCCAGTTAAATCCCCGCGGCCGGCGGTTGGTAGCAGCCACAAGGTTGCCCCAGTCTTTCGACTGGTAAGCTCTTGCCTGCCCGATGGCTTCAACACCAGCGCCATGTACCGATAAGAACAAGGCAGTGTTGGATGCATTATCCGCTGCCTGCGGAGCCACCGCATAGTATTGCAGGCTCCCATCAATGGCGCTGATAAACGTTATGCTGTACTTATCCTTCGCCGTAACGGCATCAAGCGAAACAACCGCTTCATCCAACGCTTTTCCTTTATGCAATAAAGTTAGCTTGCAATCCTGTTTACCTGCATTGGTTGCTGCGCTGCCATTGAAACGGAAAGGAACTTTACGGGATGAAAACGCAGGCACGGTTGGCAATTCGGTAGTGACCGTCCTGCCTAGGACAGTGCTTTTTAGCTGCAGTCCTTTTAGCGGTGTTGTGGATGAATTGATAATCACAACGGCGCCCTGCAGGTCGTTGTTCTGGCCGCCGATGATGATACTGGGCAGGGTTGGATCTTCCGTATTCAATACTACCGGTTTCGCCGGAAAGCCTAAGCTTGCAATGGCAAAGCTGCCACGTATATACAAATCATTTTGTCCTTTTTTTAGCCTGACGGGAATGTGCATCCATCCCGAGTTATAGGGATCACCTGTATGCGGCTCGCCATTAAAATACACCCCGCTATTTCCCCTGACATTCAGCAAAGCTGTCCCTTCTTTAGCTGCTGAATAAGTTAGGTAGATATAGCCTCCCCTGCCAAAACCACCACCGGCGCCGCCTCTTCTGAATAAACGGTTGGCACTGTCGGCAACAATGGTTTGCCAGGTGACTTCTTCGCCCCTTTCGTTTTTGCCCCATACCGCACCTTCTGAAGGCGTTTCCAACTTATTCGTATAAAGTTGGTAGGCCAGCAGGTCGGTGTACAAGGCTTCACGTCCATACCGGTTAGGAATGGAAGCGACCAGTCCTTTTTTAAAATAATAAACCTCTTGTGAGAAAGAGGTTAGGGTAAAGGCGCAAACAACCATGACCAGGAGGTTGCCCTTGTTTCGCAACATCGTCGGGATAGAAAATTTCATGCAGTATTAGAATTGAGGTGAAATCCAGCTTTTTGAATACCGATCTTCATTTGCGAAACAAAAACATTTTTAGCCAGGATAGCGATTTTTTTAAACCATCGAGAAATTATGTGAAGAAATGGCGGAAAAAAATTAAACGCCTTTTTATTCGACAAATGCAGAAATGGCGGATTCTTTTTGAAAGAACCACATTGCAAGAAAGGTTAAGAATTAAAAAGGGCGGCTTAAACGTTTGGAAAGTTAAAACCCGTTCTTAAAAATTTTTTCTGTTCTCAAACACAGACTGATCTCTGCACACTATTGGTATGAAGGTATTTCCACTAGTCATACGGATTGGTTTGCACGAAGAAATCCGACAGCACATTTTTATTGAGTCAATTTATTTGTTGCTTAAAATAACCAGCTGTTTTGATGGGTTCTGGTAAAGGGAACGGAGAGTATTCTTACCTCAAAAAAATGAAAAGCTATTTTAAAAAGGAAACAAAAAAGCCTTTACGATGGAACGTAAAGGCTTTCATTGTCTTTTAAAGTGCCCGGGATCGGAGTCGAACCGATACATCCTTGCGGACGGCAGATTTTGAGTCTGCTGCGTCTACCAATTCCGCCACCCGGGCGATCATTTAAGAACTTTAAGGGGTGCAATGTTACAACTTTCTCGCTAATAGCAAACACTCGTCAAAAATAATTTTAGAAGTGCCTACCGGCAGCACCGCTTCCTTGGAACGATAACCCGCCATAAAAAACCTATAATCCTTCGTAACATTTCTCTCCTTTTTAATGAATGGAAAGTTACATGCAGATGGCAGACCATCTGTTAAAACAAACGGTAAAGAATCTGTAAGATTTTCTATGCAAGCTTTACTACGGCAGAAAATTGAGCAAGTATCCTAACTTGCCAATTCGCAAAAGGGCAAAAAAAAGGCTGGATAGAAATCCGGCCTCGTGTAAAATCCAATATCCTATGAAAAACCGAGACAAAGATGCAGCGGCATTTTTAGAAAAGCAAGCGGGAAACTACGTAATCTTTTATGGGGGTATTTCTTTAGGGAGCCAATCTTGCAACCAACTATGGGAGCTTTTGGGGTTAGGATTTCTTTTATCGCCTTTCCCTTGAATTGCCTTGCCTTTCTGCCTTTCCCGGTGTAAATTGGTTATCCAATTGCTTGTTGTATGACATTGAAAGAATTTGCCCTGCTAAAAAAGCAGGCACAGGTTTCTCTTTTCTGGCAGGGAACCCTTATAGGACAACGTTTCGAAGGACAGTCACTTGTGGAATGCCGGCAAATAGATGGCTTCTACGTAGAATACAGGATCCTCGAAAAAGGTACCCACAACCTGCGTTGCTTTCAAAACCCCGACTTTCTTCATCCCTACCTCCAACGCATCAACATCGGCAGTCTTCTCAGTTTTTAAACATATCCTTCACGTGTGTTGCTCTTTTTCGAACCCCGCTGCTTCAATAATTTTCATCACCCCTGATTTTTTATCCCTTCCCGTCTTTACTTCGCCTCTGAACGGCAGAACTTTCTTTCATTATGGTTGTACTGGTTATCCTGCTCCTAATTTTGCTGGCTTCCCTGCTCACTGTTTTTCGTGCGCCCACCAATCATCTTTGGTACCTGGCCATTCTTGTCACCGAGTTTTCATGGGTGTTTATTCTACTCATTTTCCTGTTGCTTCTACTGCCTGCTGGCGATGCTTCTTATCGATTTTGGCAGTTGCTAACTGGCATGGCAGCGATAGGCTTTTTATTGCTGCCTTATTTACAAGCCCGTACACTCTCTAAAAAGGTAATGGCCGACTTCAAAAACAACTTTGCCGGTGCTGATTTTCAATTTCCTCCTTTGAAAGTGCGTCCCTGGCTTTTTTTAACCGGCATGGCTACCCGCAAAACGGTTTGCCAGCAATTTGAATATGATGTCGTCAATGGGCTTAGCCTTCATTTTTACCCCGGACAAAAAGCCGGCGTTTTGCCCTGCGTAGTAGTGGTGCATGGTGGTTCCTGGGCGGCTGGCGACAGCCTGCAACTGCCTGAACTGAACTGGGAGCTGGCAAGGGCGGGCTACCATGTTGCCAGCATCAATTATAGGTTGGCACCGGGCCACCACTACCCTGCTCCCCTGGAAGATGTGCAACAGGCGGTTCTTTTTCTGCAACAAAAAGCCGGAGAGCTCAACATCGACAGCAAACAATTTGTGCTACTGGGACGAAGTGCCGGTGGGCAAATTGCTCTTTCGGCTGCGTATACCATGCACAATGCTTCTATCAGGGCCGCAATTGATTTTTATGGCCCAACAGATATGGTGTGGGGTTATGAAAATCCAACAAGTCCGCTGGTATTAGACAGCCGGAAGATCATGGAAGATTACCTGGGGGGAACGCTTGAAGCCGTAAGAGAACAGTATGTCCATAGTTCTGCTACGGAAACGGTCACCACTCACACGCCGTCTACCCTTATGATTTACGCCGAGAATGATCCCCTGGTATCGCCAAGACATGGTACACGGTTAAGCGTAAAGCTGAAAGAAAAAAACATTCCTCACTATGAACTCTACCTCCCCTGGGCCACTCACGGTTTTGATTATACGCTGAAAGGCCCAGGCGGTCAGCTGAGCACCTGGATGGTGAAGGCATTTCTGAAAGCCGTATTAGAAGAAAGATCTTGATCGCTGAATTCAAAAACAAAATAGCTAACGCGATACTTTCGTCAGCTATTTCTAATAGTTGGCAAGAAAATTATTTATAAGGAATCAGCATTCACTCAGGCTTAGCGGTATGTTCACAGCCAGGCCGCCTTCGGACGTTTCCTTGTATTTGCTGTTCATGTCCAGGGCTGTTTCCCACATCGTTTCTACCACGGCATCCAGCGAAACCTTTGCATAATCCGGTGCACTTTGCAATGCCAGTTGCGATGCGGTTATGGCCTTGATAGCACCCATCGTATTGCGTTCAATGCAGGGCACCTGCACCAGTCCCGCAATGGGGTCGCAGGTCATGCCCAAATGATGCTCCATGGCAATTTCGGCTGCCATCAGTGCTTGTCGCTGCGAGCCGCCCGACACTTCGGTTAATGCTGCAGCAGCCATTGATGAAGAGACCCCAATCTCTGCCTGGCAGCCGCCCATAGCGGCGGATATTGTAGCGCCTTTTTTGAAGATGCTTCCCACTTCCGAAGCGGTCAGTAAAAACTGTATGATCTTTTCTTCGGTAACATCTTCACCAAACACAAGGTAATAATGCAATACGGCTGGGATCACACCCGCCGCACCGTTGGTAGGTGCCGTTACCACGCGGCCAAATGCTGCATTTTCTTCGTTTACAGCAAGAGCAAAACAACTTACCCAGTCAAGGATGTATTGAAAGGAATTTCCGCCTGCTTTGATCGCTTCGATCCATTCACTGTGCGAAGTGTAGGTACGGCCTTTCAACAGGCGCTTGGCAAGGTCGGCTGCACGTCGCTTGACAAAGAGACCACCTGGCAAGGTACCCGGGGTATGACAACCACGGTAAGTACATTCTTTCATAACCTGCCAGATGCGAAGGAGGCCTTCTTTTGTTTTGCGCTCATGTCGCCAGGCAGCTTCGTTCTCCAGTACGACTTCATGAATGGCCATGCCGGTTTTGCTACACCAGTGCAGGAGGTCGGCAGAAGAGTTGGTGGGAAAAGGCAAGGAAACCTGCTGCCGCGAGGTATCTTCTCCTTCTTTTACCACAAAACCGCCACCGATAGAGTAATAGGTTTCTGCCAGGTTTTCACCAATAGCGCAATTGGCGAGGAAGGTAACAGCATTGGGATGAAACGGCATAGATTCGGTAAACAGAAAGCGCAATTCATCTGCAGGTGAAAAGGAGATGTTTTTTTCACCACCCAACCGTATGATCTTGGTTTTTTCAATCCTCTCAACGGCGGCGGGAATGCCGGCCACATCACAGGTTTCGGGGTCAAATCCTTCCAAGCCTAATAAGATCGCAATATCGGTACCATGTCCCTTACCAGTTTTGGCTAAGGAGCCGTAGAGCAAAACTTCCAAACCAGTTACAGTTTCCAGGAGTTTTTTATCCTGCAAAGAGCGAACAAAACGCTGGGCGGCACGCCAGGGACCAAGGGTATGCGAGGAGGACGGTCCCACCCCAATTTTGAAAATATCAAATACCGATATCGCTTCGTATGACAAGTGTTCAAGTTTTTACAAATATACACCGGCGGCATGCTATGCTTTGTTATGAGAAAGGGAAAAGACTCGCGGAAAATATGGGGTTTCATGGATAGCCATTTATCGCCAAAACATAACTACATCTAACAAAAAAGGCCCAAACGATTGGACCTTTTTTTTACAATTTTTTTTGTGCTTATTGCAGACCGGCTAAGCTCACATCAAATATCAGCATGGAGTGCTGTGGGATGTTTGAGCCGGCAGGTGGATTGGCGCCATAGGCCAAAGAACCCGGGATAAACAAGCGAATCTTTCCGCCAACTTTTATCAGCGGCACACCATTTTTAAAACCGGTAATTACCTGCGTCAACGGAAATACAACCGGCGTGGTCGCCTGATCAAAAATGGTTCCGTTGGGCAGCCGGCCCGTATAGGTAACGGCAACCTGGTTACAAACGGTTGGCGTAGCGCCGGTGCCTGCATCATCAATGATATAATACATGCCGCTGCAATGTTGCGTCGCTGTAAGACCATTGGCGGTGAGATAATCCGTTACCACAGCCTGTTCGGATGCCGACGCAACAAAGCCGCAAGGATCGTAATTGCAGGTAAAGTTGGATTCGCTGTTCTTAAGGCAACCCGTGAGGGAGGCCATAGCTAAAAATGCAAAAAGGAGTTTTTTCATAAATTTTCTTTGGTTGTATTGTCTAAGGGGTTTTTACTAACCTGCTTTTCTTTTTTCTTCAACAGCGATTGGTAATCGCTCTCGTTCTGCTCCCACCGGTGCCGTGCCGAAAAAATGACAACAAACACAACAATGGCAATCACGGCAACAAGTATCACAATCACCAGCGATGAATGTCGCCGTAATTCTTTATCGGCTTTGCCAAACCACCCGCTTAAAAAGTTGATGAAGAAAACAACGGCCGCCAACGAAACTAACGGCAGGCTGACAGAAAATTTTCTTAAAAAACTTTTTTTGTGAAGGCGCTGGTCTTCCCAATAATGCAAAAACTTTTCTTCCTCCGGCGTCAACATAAAAAAAATCCCGCCCGCTTATGGCGGAACGGGAATGGAGGTACCGAGCAGATTCGAACTGCTGTAGGAGCTTTTGCAGAGCTCAGCCTAGCCACTCGGCCACGGTACCGTATTTAGTTTGAAGTTTACAGTTTACAGTTCATAGTTAATAAATCGAGATTCAAACTATGTATTCTAAACTGTGAACAATCTTAAAGAGCGGGTGCGAAAATAGGTAATTTTATCAAACAAAATAGTAGCGATCTTTACAGCTTAACTTTTATCTCCAATTCATGCAGCAAATAGCCGAATCCGAACTTATCATCAACAGCCGCGGTGCCATCTATCACCTGGATGTCCGCCCGGAAGAACTGGCACCCACGATTATTACCGTTGGTGACCCCGACCGTGTAGCCGAAGTATCGAAATATTTTGATGCCCTGGAGGTAAAACGGCAGCACCGCGAATTTGTAACACACACAGGACGGGTGGGACAAAAACGCATTTCGGTTGTTTCCACAGGCATTGGCCCCGACAACATTGATATTGTGCTGAACGAGCTGGATGCGCTGGTGAACATTGATTTTGCAACAAGACAGATCAGGCAAACCCTGACAGCACTGGATATTGTACGTGTGGGCACATCGGGCTCGCTGCAGGGCGATATTCCTGTTGACAGCTTTGTCGCCTCCACCCACGGACTGGGTCTCGACAACCTGCTGAATTATTACCGGCTCGAGCACAACGAGCAGGAGTCGCAACTCTTGCAGTCATTTGTTACGCACACCCAACTGCATGCGCAGATCACCAATCCTTATATCAGTCTAGCCAGCGGGTCGCTGCTTAAGCATTTTGTAAAGGATTTTCACCAGGGCATTACTGTTACCTGTCCAGGGTTTTATGGACCGCAGGGCAGGGTTTTGCGACTGGGCATAAAAAACCCGGAGCTTATCGACCGGCTCACTGAATTTCGTTTTGGCCCGCACAGGATTTCCAATTTCGAAATGGAAACGTCGGCAATTTACGGGTTGGGCAGGTTGCTTGGCCATCATTGCCTTTCGCTCAGTGCTATCGTGGCCAACCGTGTGGCCAAAGAATTTTCAAAAGATTCGGCAAAAACTATTGACCGGCTTATTAAAACAACATTGGATAATCTCACCGCTTCGTAATATGAAACGCCATTTTTTTAAATACCAGGGAACAGGAAATGATTTTGTCATTTTTGACAACCGCGAAGGAAAGATCCAGCTTTCCCGCGAAGAGGTAGCCCTGCTTTGCAACCGTAGATTTGGTATTGGTGCCGATGGGCTGATGTTGCTGAACAGCCATCCTGAATTTGATTTTGAAATGAAATATTACAATGCCGATGGCGGCGAAAGCACCATGTGTGGCAATGGCGGTCGGTGCCTGGTAAAATTTGCAGCTGACTGCGGCATCCAACGGGAAGAGTACCGCTTTCTTGCCATTGATGGCGAGCACCTGGCCCAAATTGATAACGCAGGCAATGTGGCTTTAAAAATGAATGACGTTGCCTCGGTAGAAAAAGGCGATGACCATTTTGTACTGAATACCGGTTCGCCGCACTATGTAAACCTAGTGGAGAATGTGATGGAACTGGATGTGGTTCAGCAGGGCCGTGCTGTGCGTTACAACGATGTTTTTGCAAAAAAAGGCATCAATGTAAATTTTGTTGAAAAGATGGACGACACAGCCGGCATTATTGTTCGCACCTACGAAAGAGGTGTAGAAGATGAAACCTACTCCTGTGGAACTGGCGTGACGGCAGCGGCGCTTGTCAGTCGCCCTGCTACCGAAGGACTGAATACAGTTGCTGTGAAAACCAAGGGTGGAAACCTGCAGGTAAAGTTTGAAAAAACGGCCAGCGGCTTTCAAAATATTTGGCTGATTGGTCCGGCTGTTAAAGTGTTTGAAGGCGAAGTGGACGTTCCATAGTTAAGAAACACCTTTCTCTGCGCACAGCTATCCCCGTTAGACTATTTTCTTTATGAGCAAATTTACCCTGCGTGTTTACGGCCTTTTGATCAACGAAAAAAAACAGGTACTGGTAAGCGATGAATACATTCGCGGCGCTTACTACACCAAGTTTCCCGGTGGCGGGTTAGAGTTTGGCGAAGGTACCCGCGATTGCCTGAAGCGGGAATTTATAGAAGAAATGAACCTACGGGTAGAGGTTACCGATCATTTTTATACCACGGATTTTTACCAGGAGTCCGCGTTTCGTCCGGGAGAACAGATTATTTCCATCTATTACCTTGTGCGGCCTTTGGAAGAAATTACGGTGCCGCTAAGAACCGTGCCTTTCCAGTTTGACGATGCGCAATTGCAGTTATACAACCAGCAGGGAGAAATTGAAACCTTCCGGTTTATTCCCCAGCAAGAATTTTCGGAGGAATCAGTCACACTACCGATTGATAAGATTGTTGCACGAATGCTGCGGGAACAATTCACTCGTTCCCCCTTGCCATAGCGGTCCTTTTCATTTCAGTTGCATCAGCCTTTCCCAGGTAACGGTCGATCAGGTTGTGGGCAAGGTAGATGACGGGTGTAAGCACAACGGCTACTATAAACTTATAGAGGTAATTGCCGATACAAATAGCCATCACCAACGAAAACGACCAGGGAGCTACGTTGCCGGCAATTCTTGGCGCCACGTAAAAAGCAATAAACAATACCACGAACGAATCAACAAACTGCGAAACCAGGGTGGAGCCGGTGGCACGCAACCAGACATACTTCTCTCCTGTTGCCTGCTTGATCTTGTGAAACACAAATACATCCAGTAACTGTCCAACCAGGAAGGCAATCAGTGACGCAACGATAATCGCCTGGCTTTGACCAAAGATCCCCGAAAAAGCGGCATTGCTGTCAGGCACTCCTTTGTAATAATCAACTGCCCAGAAATCTGCCGGGTAAAGCGCAATGGCGCCTGAAAACATCACAAAAGCAAAGATGATAAGGCCAATGGTTAGGAAAGAAAGAAACCGTACACCTTTAGGGCCATAGTACTCGTTGATGATATCGGTCATGATAAACACTACCGGCCAAAGCAACACGCCTGCAGTGAGGTTGAATGAAAAGCTTTCGCCGAAGATGAGGAGGTTAACCGGCGCAAAGCCAAATGTTTTCTCGAGGGAAAAAAGCTTGGTGCCCACCAGTTCGGCGATGAGGGCATTGGCAATAAAAAAGCCAGCGAGAACAATAAACAGTTTGAATGGTTTGTTGCGGATGATATTAGCGATCATTGAGGTAAATTAGGTAGATGATTTGAAGGAAAAGGAAAATTGCATTTGTTATGCGTAACCACTTTGGAATAAGTGCAAGCTTTTGCCGGTTGACAAAAAACAAAACGGCGTAACAAAGGTTGACAAAGGGGTTTAAAACCACAACCAAGACATAACCCAGGATAATGATAGTGGCTTCAAGGTCGGCGCTGTGAAGCCAGCGGGCGAACTGCAGGGAAACAGCCAAAAGAAAAAAAACATTACAGATAAAAGCCAGTCGTGATAAAAATAACAGCCAGCGCATAAACAATATTAGGCCAAATGGAGTTATTTTGCCACGTTTAAAAATGCCGATATGAAGAAAGGCCTCTTTTCGAAGTTACTCCCTCACATCATTGCAGTTTTTGTTTTTCTTCTGGTTGCAGTTCTCTATTGCCAACCTGCACTTGAGGGAAAAGTCGTGAACCAGAGTGACGTTACACACTGGAAAGGCGCCATTCACCAATCACAGATATACAAAGAGCAACACGGCGAGTATCCGCTATGGACCAACGCACTGTTCAGCGGCATGCCTGTTTTTCAAATCGGCATGCCAGGGAACAACCTTTTGCCTTGGTACGCACATGCGGTATTTACGCTTGACCTGCCTAAGCCTGTTCAGTTTTTCTTTTTGGCCTGTATCTGTTTTTACTTTCTCTGCTGTGTTCTTCGCATCAATCCTTATATCGGAATTTTCGGTTCGCTGGCATATGCTTATGCCACGTATAATGCCGTCATTCTATCGGTCGGCCACGAAACGAAAATGTGGTCCATCGCCTATATCGCTGCGCTTTTGGGATGTGTATTGCTCATTTATGAGCGCAGGAAATATTGGCTGGGAGCAGCCCTCACTGGACTGATTACTGCCGTTCTTATTGCCATCAACCATCCGCAGATTGACTATTACTTTTTTCTGACCGCGGCCATCATGACCATTGCTTACATTATTCGCTGGGTAAGGGCAAAAGAATTTGCACACATGGTTAAAGCCTTAACCTTTACCATGGTGCCTGGCCTGATTGGCCTATTTATCAATTCGGTCGCCTTTTTGTCCACGCTGGAATACCAGAAGCAAACGATCCGCGGCGGCTCCGGTGAGCTGAAGGAAAAAGCAGCCGGCGATGCTGCCAACGGCCTCACCAAAGACTATGCATTTGATTACAGCTTGGGTATTGCCGAACCCGTGGTCATGATGGTGCCGAAAGCGTATGGCGGCAGCAGCGACAAAGAAGAAGTAGGCAGTGAAGAATCAAAAGCTGTGGAAGCGTTGCGGTCACTTCCGCAGGAATTGCAGCGGCAGTTGCCTCTCTCCTATTACTGGGGCGGCATTGGCTACACGTCGGGCCCGCCGTATGTGGGTGCGCTTATTTGCTTCCTTGCCATCATTGGTTTTTTTATTGTTGACAACCGGTTTCGCTGGTGGATACTGGCGGCTATTGCTTTGGCTATCCTCATGAGTTGGGGCAAATATTTTCCCGGTTTCAATACCTTTTTATATAATTACCTGCCGCTCTACAACAAGTTCAGGGCGCCTTCCATGATACTTGTGATTCCGCAGTTGCTTTTACCTCTTATGGCTGTGTTAGCCATCAGCAAGGTCTTGGCTGAAAAAGAAGCACACTCTTTTGTGCTATATTTTAAAAAAGGATTGATATGTGTAGGAGCGGCGATTGTTTTATTGTTGCTGTGTTATATTTCATTCGACTACAAAAGCGAACAGGATCAGGCGTTGTTGCAGCAGGTTGCATCAGCCAACCAGCCCCAACTCACTGAAGCTGTACGCAGCTTTTATGACGGGCTGGTAGCAGACCGGCAATCGCTGATGCTGTCGGGGATCCTGCGCACAATCGGTTTTTGCCTGTTAGGTGCTTTTGTTCTTTTCCTTGCTGTTCGCAAAACAATCAAACCAGTAATTGCCGGCGTTCTGCTTTCGGCTATTGTGTTACTCGACCTGATGCCGGTGAATACCACCTATCTCAATCATGAAAGCTATCAGGAGCCAACTGAAAATGAAGCAGGCTTTATCGCCAATTCAATTGACCAGGAAATACTGAACGACAAAGAGTACTTCCGGGTGTTTAACCTATACAATCCATTCAACGAAAATTTCACTGCGTATCACTTCAATGCTGTGGGCGGCTACCACCCGGCCAAGCTGCGCATTTACCAGGAATTAATTGAGAACCAGTTGTCAAAAGAACAAGCACAAATCGGTTCCATCCTGCAAACCAATCCTGCCGGGCTGGCAACTGCCAGCCTCCCCGCGCTGAACATGCTGAATACAAAGTATTTGATTGGTAAAAATCCGCAAACAGGCCAAACAGAATTCAAGCAACAAAATCCGAATAATCTGGGACCAGCCTGGCTGGTGAAATCGTTGCGGATCGTAAAAGATGCCAAAGAAGAAATGGCGGCATTTGCCACACTGAATCCGAAAGATATTGCGGTCATGCAACAATCATTCAGTCGGCAGGTGCAAGGCAGTTCATGGAGCGGTGAAGGCAACATTAGCCTTCTTAAGAACTATCACGATTCGATCACGTATCAGTTCAATAGCAACAGCCCGCAGTTTGCTGTTTTCAGTGAGGTATATTACGACGCGGGGTGGAAAGCTTATATCGGAGACAAAGAAGCGCCTATTGTTAAGGTAAACTACGTCCTTCGCGGCCTGCAAATCCCTGCCGGTACCCATCAGATAAGCTTTCGTTTTGAGCCCCAAGGGTATTATACAGGCCGTACGCTGACGGCTGTCTTCCAGTATTTACTGCTGGCGATTATTGCATTTGCAATTTTTATGGAATGGCGAACGAGCAGAAAGCCGCAGGCAACCTGAAAATATTAAGCATTGTCTGGTTCCGGGTGCTGCCGCCGCTGTTCGGCGGACAGAAAGGTGTTGCATTTTTTAATGAATACCTGGGAAGGCTGGCTCCGCTGCATTGCCTTTGTGCAAAAAGCAATGATACGGTGCCGGCCTCGTACCACATTGAAAACAGGCTGCCTTCGAGCAAAGCGCAGTTTTTTCACCCGTTGTGCTGGCGAAGGATTTTGCAGGCAGCAAAAAAACAAAAGGCAAGCCATGTAATTTTGGAATTTCCTTACCATGGCATCGCAGGATGGCTTTGCAGCAAGATCCTGAGGACTAAAATGGTAGTTCATAGCCATAACATTGAATTTTTGCGATTTCGGCAGCAAGGAAAATGGTGGTGGAAACTATTGTACGGATATGAAAAATGGACCTTCCGGCAGGCGGATGCTGTTTTTGTCAAAACCGAAACGGACAAGGGGCTTGCCATTCAACATTTTGGTATAAAAGACAAAAGATTAACGGTTATTCCCTTTGGCATAAATGCAATGCAAAAGCAGGAAAAAAGCTGGGCAAAAGAAATCCTCCGGCAGCGACATGGAATTTCACCCAACGAAAAGCTGCTGCTTTTTGCCGGCACATTGGATTACGGTCCCAATGCAGAAGCAGTTGAAAACATTTGTAACCAACTCCTTCCCCGATTCGATGAAAGCAGGATCCCTTACCGAGTGGTGGTCTGCGGTAGAATTGTTTACAAAAAATTTGCTTACCTGAACGACCTGCAACAAGAGTCGCTGGTTTTTGCGGGCCAGGTGGCGGATATCGAAACCTATTTTTCCGCAGCCGACGTTTTTATTAACCCGGTGAGCAGCGGCGGCGGCGTACAAACGAAAATTGCCGATGCGTTAAGCTATCATGTCAACGTCGTCTGTTTTGCAAACATGACCGAGGGCATATACGGCGCTGACGGAAAATTGTTTACGGTTACGCCTGGCAACTGGGCTATGTTTGCAGATGCCACACAAGAGGCGCTGGAGAAAACCGAACCGACACCCGCTGCTTTTTTCCGGCAACACGACTGGAGCAGCATCGCTGACAAAGCTTTTCGTGTGATTCAAAATTTGTGATGCCTGAAATCTCTGTCATACTGCCCGTATATAACGCCGAGGCGTACTTGAAGGAAGCCATTGACAGCATCCTGGCACAAACCTTTACTGACTTCGAACTTCTTATCATCAATGACGGTTCTACCGATGGTTCGGAGAGCATCATTAATGCTTACACGGACAAGCGTATACGCCATTTGAAAAACGACCGCAACCGGGGTTTGGTTTTTTCGTTAAACAGAGGCGTGAACGAAGCAAAAGGAATCTTTTTTGCCCGGATGGATGCGGATGATATCGCTTTGCCAGAGCGGTTTGCAATACAATTGCACTACCTGCAAACAAATAAAACAGACATTGTTGCCACTTGCGTGCAGTTGATTGATAATGCAGGCCATTCCCTTCCCGATTGGCAGGAGGACCGGGATCATATTTCACCGGATGGAATCAGGCGGTACTTACCGGTAAACAATTGCATTGCACATCCAACCGTGATGGGCAGGACAGCGCTTTTTCAACAATATCCTTACCTGTCTAAACAAAGATATTCTGAAGATTATGATCTATGGCTGCGGCTACTTGCCGACGGTAACTACATTCATAAAATTGAAGAACCGCTACTGCTTTACCGGGTATTGCCCACCTCTTTCACCCGCTCGAAAAAAACCAATTTATTTTATGGCCTTGCAAAAGTGAAATTTCAATTTGTTCGGCAGCAGGCAAAACGAGGGAACCTGAATACATTTGTGCTTTCCGTTTTTGTGTATGCTTGCCTGGACCTGTTAAAGGCTGCTGGCAAAGAAATTAAAACCCGAATGATCAAATGAAATACCGGCTATTGCTGTTCAAGAGGCAGGTGGAAGATTTACTCATGCTTCCGCTGATCTTCCTGGGAAGAATGATGGCGCGGATAAAGCCGTTGGAAAAAGAGTACCGGATCTTTTTCTTTTTTCCTTTTTATCACATCGGGGGCGCAGAAAAAGTGCATCTCAACATTGCCAAAGCCATTGGCGGTAACGACTGTATTATTTTTTTCACCCGTAAGTCGCAAAACAAACTTTTTTATGATGAATTTGCTTCGTCTGGCTGTGTGATAAAAGACATTAGCCGGTACACAGATAACAAATGGCTGTACTTCAACAACATTATTTTCCGTGGAATTCTTTCCGGTTATTGTAACGGGCAAAAAAACAAACCGGTTGTCTTCAACGGGCAGTGCAACTTCGGCTATAAAATCTCTCCATGGGTGGCGAAAAATATTCCGCAAATCGAACTGATCCATTCGCTCTGCAGCTTTTCGTACATACGCATTCCGTTTCTTCCTTTTATCACCCGGACAGTAATGATCAGCACCATCCGAATTCAGGAGCACCTCGATCTTTACCGGCGGTACGGCATTCCGCAAAAACTGGGAGAAAAAATCTGTTTTATTATGAATGGCATTGATCTGCCTCCTGTCAAGCCCTCGTCTCAAGGGCAACGAGACGAGATTACTGTGCTTTATGTAGGCAGAAGCACGCCGGAAAAAAGGGTTCATTTGGTGGCGCAAATTGCTGCGCTGGTAAAACAAACTACAAACAAAATCCATTTTACTTTTTTGGGTGAAGTAAAAGATGCTATCCCGCCGGCATATCACCATTGCTGCACGTTTCTTGGCAACCAGAGCGACCCGGAAGTGATTGATCAGGTGTACCGGCAAGCGTCTATACTGATCCTTGTTTCAGACACAGAAGGTTTTCCCATGGTGGTGATGGAAGCCATGGCAAGAGGCCTTGCCATTATCGCCACAAGTGTGGGTGAAATCCCGCTTCATGTCAATAATGGTGTAAACGGCTTTTTGATTACGGATTATAAAAATGAAAAAACCGTCATTTCCGAAAGCATTCGGTACATTTTGCAGCTTTATGAAGACCAAAAGCTGTTGCATGAAATTTCCGCAAACAACATTGATTACGCTTTTACTCGTTTCGGTATGCAACGTTTTGTTGACGACTATGCGCAACTTGTAAACGAGGTTAAGCAAGACGATACGGCTCCATGAAAAAAATTCTGATCATTACTTATTACTGGCCGCCAAGCGGAGGTGCTGCTGTGCAGCGCTGGCTTTCGTTTGCCAATTTGTTGGCGAACCAAAACAGCGTACACGTACTTACCGTTGACGAAAAGTTTGCAACTTACCAGTTGCGGGATGATACGCTGTTGAACGAAATACATCCGGGCATCCGGGTGCATAAAACAAGAACCAGTGAGCCATTTAAGATCTTTAGTTTTTTGTTCGGGAAGAAAAGTATTCCCAAGCCTGCGTTTGCCAACGAGAGTAACCCATCATTTGTCAAAAAAATTACCCGCTTTATCCGTGGCAATTTTTTTATTCCCGATCCCCGCAAGGGTTGGAAGCCCTATGCGCTGAGAGCGGCAGATCAATTGATGCAGGCAGAAAAAATAGATTGTGTCATCACAGCAGGGCCACCACACTCTACGCATTTTATTGGTGAAGCCCTGAAGCAGCAAAGCGGCGTTTATTGGATAGCCGATTTTCATGATTTATGGACAGATGTTATTTACTATGACATGCTCTACCACCTGCCCATAGTAAAAAAGATTGACAAAAAGCTGGAGCGCAGAATTCTGGAAGCGGCAGATACTGTTTTTACGGTTGGTGAGAAATACAAAGAAAAGTTGTTGTCGAAATCCAGTGATCTAAACGCAGACAAAATAAAAGTCCTGCGCATTGGCTACGATGAAAAGCTTTTTGCTGAAAAAAAAGTCTTCCGCCAGGAGCAATTTATCATTACCTACACGGGTACCATTGCCGATTATTACCATCCGGAGGTATTTATTGCTGCCCTGCAGAAAACGGTAAATGCCTTTCCGGAAATAACTTTTCGCCTCCGCTTTGCTGGGATCCTGTCTGATAATATCCGGAATGCCATCTTTGCTGCTGGACTTGAAGAAATATTTGAAGAGTCAGGATATGTAAGCCATAAGGAGGCAATACAGCTTTTACAAACGTCAACTGTTTTATTATTGGTCAATCCCGTTACCCGTGATGAAGAAATGGTAATTCCCGGAAAAATTTACGAATACCTGGCTGCCGCAAAGCCGATCATAAATATTACCAGAAAGGACGCTGAAACGGCCGCTCTGATCCGACACTGCGGCGCTGGTGAAAGCTTTAGCCGGGAGGAACAATTGCCGCTGGAAACCTATCTGGCTTCTCTTGTGACGGAATGGAAAGTGAAACAAACCCTTGACATCACCGGAAATGATTCGCAGGTACTCCTCTACTCCCGGAAAAAAATTGCTGCAACCCTTGATCAAATCATTGAAAATGCAACAGAACCAAAATAATTGATTTTACCAATTTCCTTTTGATTGAGGACAGTACATGAATGCGATGCTATCCTCGCAATGTTTTCCTTTTTTTTCAGAAAATTTCCTACAAAGGCAGCGTTCGGCCATGTAGCGCCAGTTAGTACCGCTAACTTCGTCATTCGTGCATTTTGACAATTGTATCGTTCCAGGTTTAACTTTCTCCTATAAACGGTTACCAGAATGTACATTTGTGACCATGTATTTAAAAGATGCTTTTATACAGACCGGAAAAGACATTCTGATACGGTTTCCCCAAAAAGTTTTGAGAAGTATCACCTTTGCAAAGGAGTTTTACCGGTTTAAAGCGTTGGACGATGGAAGGTTTGCCGTAAAACCTGCAGACATTTATCCCTGCCTTACAGACAACCTAAAATTTACCCCTTTTGACCAACACTATACCTACCACCCGGCCTGGGCTGCCCGGAAATTGGCACAAATAAAACCAAGTGAACATGTTGACATTTCTTCAATCTTAAGCTTTGGCACTATTGTCTCCGCTTTTATTCCTGTCCGGTTTTATGATTATCGGCCTGCAGCGATTCAATTGTCGGATTTCTCACCTGGTGCAGCTGATTTGAAAAAGCTCGATTTTGCCGATGACTCAATTGAAAGCCTGTCCTGCATGCATACCATTGAACACATTGGACTGGGAAGATATGGCGATGAACTGGATCCGAAGGGTGATCTGGTAGCGATTAACGAATTGAAAAGAGTTCTTAAACCCGGAGGAAATTTATTATTTGTCACCCCTGTTGGCAAACCAAAAATCGAATACAATGCGCATCGAATTTATAGCTATGAGCAGATTGTCCATTATTTTTCGCCGCTGACTTTGCAGGAGTTTTCGTTGGTGCCCGATGCGGGAGGATTCATTGAAAATGCAGACCCTGCCCTTGTTAGTCAGCAGCAATATGGGTGTGGCTGTTTTTGGTTTAAAAAATAAACAGGTATGAAAGATCACTGGAGACGATTGGCCTCATTAACACCAGCCTTTGTAGAAAAGAAAATTTACGACATCCATTTCAGGTATTTACATAAACAATGGGAAAAAGGCGACCGATCCCTGCCACCTTCTCACCTTGTAAAACAACGAATGGTAAAGCAATACGCTGCGGAAGGCAAACATGAAATTTTAGTGGAGACCGGCACCTATATGGGAGACATGATCTTTGCCATGCAGGATGTTTTCAGGAAAATTTACTCCATCGAACTTTCACCCTTCTTTTACCAAAAAGCTTTGAAAAGATTCAAAAAATACAAACATATCAAACTGAACGAAGGCGATAGCGGCAACGTTCTGGAAGCGTTGGTACCAACACTTGATGCTTCTGCTCTTTTCTGGCTGGATGGCCATTACTCCGGCGGCACAACAGCTTTAGGCGACAAAGAATGTCCTATTTATGAAGAGCTTTCACACATTTTAAAGTCGCCGCTAAATCACAGTATCATTATTGATGATGCGAGGCTATTTGTTGGTAAAAATGATTATCCAACCATTGAAGATGTAAAGCAGTTTGTCAGTTCAAAAAAACCGCAAAGCCATTTTCAATTTGAAAATGATGCCATTATTATAACTATTAAGTAAAAAGATGTTTACAGTTGGAACAACAAATGAAGTTACCAGGATCAAATGGATTGAAAACACACTGAAAAAGATTCCGGAAGGCTTAACCATTCTTGATGCCGGTGCCGGAGAAAGCCCCTTCAAAAAAAATTGTTCTCACTTAAAGTATATAGCTCAGGATTTCGGACAATACGAGGGAACAGGCAACATAGGCTTACAAACCGGAACCTGGGATAACAGCAAGTTGGATATCGTATCGGATATTACTTCCATTCCACTTCCAGACCAGTCGTTAGATGCTATCATGTGCACGGAAGTCCTGGAGCATGTACCGGATCCGGTGGCGGCGGTGGAAGAATTCAATCGTTTGCTAAAGCCAGGAGGCTATCTTTTACTCACGAGCCCTTTTGCCAGCCTGACACATTTTGCGCCTTATCATTTCGCTTCAGGCCTCAGCCGCTTTTTTTATGAGCATCATTTAAAACGACTCCATTTTTCAATCCTGGAACTGGAATTAAATGGAAATTATTTTGAATACCTGGCGCAGGAGAACAGGCGTTTAAAACAGGTAGCAGATAAATACACAGGAAAAAAAATTACCCTGCTCGAAAAGGCGATTATTCATCTGAATCTTTTTGTGTTGCAACGGCTTTCAAAAAAGGACAAAGGATCGTCGGAATTATTGTGTTATGGAATACATGTTTTTGCCAGAAAGGAACAGGCTGCATCGTAATAAAAATGCAAAACATTTAATCCGTTCGCATTGTTTATCAGACCTGCGCAAATTGCCGACAGAAGTGACAGTAAAACATAAATTAGTTGAGGAACCGGATGCATTGAGTGCATCTAATTTGTTACATCTTTTATTCTACCGCTTTTTGGACCCGGCAAATCCAACGAAATACAAAACATGGTTATCGTACAACTTACCGGAGGTTTAGGAAATCAGCTTTTTCAATATGCAGCCGCAAAAGCATTGGCCATCCGCAACAATACAGCGGTAAAACTCGACATTTCGGGTTTTGAAACAGACGGCCTTCGAAACTTTGAACTTGACCGTTTTTCGATTAACGCAACAATTGCTACGGAAACAGAGATCAAGCGCCTGAAAGCAACAAATTCCTTCACCCGATTGATTGAACGATGGAAGCCATTCCCCAACCGGCGCTTCTACAAAGAACCCTTTTTTCATTTTGATCCCGACTTCTTCCGTTTGCGGTCACCGGTTTATATTAAGGGCTATTTTCAAAGCGAGAAATATTTTAAGCAGATAGAGCCGGTTCTGCGCCGGGAGATTATCTTAAAAAACGCATTCCGGCCTGAAGTTAGTCAGATGGCTGTCGAGTTGAAAGAGCACCAATCGGTTGCGATCCATATTCGCCGGGGCGACTATACCAAATCAGCCGTCAACTCGTATCATGGCCTGTTACCTCTGTCTTACTACCGGCAGGCCATTGAAACTATCCGCAGCAGGGTATACGAACCTAAACTCTATCTTTTTTCAGATGCTCCTGAAATGGTAAAAGAAGCGTTGAACCTGGAGGAGGTTCAGATTATTTCCGGAACAATCACCAACGACCATTTTGAAGACCTTTATTTGATGAGCCAGTGCCGGCATACCATTATTGCAAACAGCAGTTTTAGCTGGTGGAGTGCCTGGCTAAATGATTACGAAGGAAAAATTGTAATCGCTCCTACTGCCTGGTTCAATGAGGGTCCTCGCGACACACAGGATATCATTCCTGAGCGCTGGCTGAAAATTTAAATTAAACCTTTTTGCGTTTCGCTACACTTGCATCGCGCAGCTTCCGTTTTTAGACGGATGCCTAGGATAAACAGGGCCATTACGGACAGGCCCCTACGCAATAACGTGTAGGTGAACGTTGGCAAGGCAGTTAGTTTTGTTTCGATTTCAACCTGCTGTCTTCCGATTATGAAACAGTAGCACCCGTTTTTGTTTGTTCTTTTTCGTTCAGGTAAAACTGATACGCTTTCTGCAACCCCTCCTTCAATTCAATCTTATGCTTCCAACCCAAACCATGCAGCTTGCTCGAATCCATGAGCTTACGTGGCGTACCATCTGGCTTTTCAGGATTGAAAATAATTTCCCCTTCAAATCCCGTTACGTCGGCGATGGTTTTTGCCAGTTCGCGAATGGTAACTTCCTCTCCTGTCCCCACGTTCACAAAACCCTTGTCGTTGTAGTTTTCCATCAGGAAAAAGCAGGCCTCGGCCAGATCATCCACATACATGAATTCACGTAGTGGCTTACCAGAGCCCCATACTTCTACCTGTTGCAAACCATCTTTTACGGCTGCATCAAATTTGCGCAGCAGCGCCGGTACTACATGCGAGTTTTCGGGATGGTAATTATCGCCCTGGCCATAAAGATTGGTTGGCATGGCAGAAATAAAATTGCAGCCATACTGGTCCCAGTAGGCTTCACACAATTTAATGCCGGTGATTTTTGCTATGGCGTATGGTTCATTGGTTTGCTCCAATAATCCCGTAAGCAAGTATTCTTCTTTTATGGGTTGTGGAGCCAACTTTGGATAAATGCAGGAGCTTCCCAGGAAAAGCAATTTTTGTACACCGGTAGTGTAGGCCGCATGAATAATGTTGGACTCGATCATCAGGTTTTCGTACAGGAACTGGGCACGGTACACGTTGTTGGCATGGATACCGCCAACTTTTGCCGCCGCCAGGAAAACATAGGCAGGCTTTTCCGTTTCAAAAAAATCGTTTACCGCCTGTTGGTTGCGCAGGTCCAGTTCCGCCGAAGTGCGGGTGATGACCTGCTCAAAACCTTCTGCTTTCAATTTGCGAACAATAGCCGAACCCACCATTCCGCGGTGACCGGCAACGAATATTTTGCTATTTTTTTCCATGTTTCGTTTTGCTATAAAAATGCAGGTGCATTCTGTCGATTATAACGTAAAAGCAGCAGGCCTATTTTTAGTAATAACTATTACCTGCCCCTGCCACCTTTCACCGGGCGAAAATACTGTTCATCTGCTTGAATTACAATACCCCTTTTGGGCAGCTATTAAAAAGCAAAGACAGTAAGTGCTTTATTTGTTCAACACATGTAACGGCTGGATTGCGTCCGCCGACATTGCCTTTAGCTTTTGTAAAAAAAGCGCCATGCCCTTTCGTTTTTCCACTGTTAGCTTGTAGCTGATATAGGAAGTGTAGTAATCCTGTAGGTCAAATTCGGGAAAAGGATTTTCCCTCACCACTTCTTCCAAATGCGAAAAGCCAAGTGCATTGGCTGCGTTGAACTGCCCAGCAAAACTTTCCGGTAGTTTTTTATTGGCGATCCAGGCTGCAAAAACAAACGGAAGACCCGTGTGATTTTTCCAGGCTTCGCCAAGATCATAACTGTATTTTGACCGTAAACGTTGTTGCAAGGCACGGTCGCCAATGACAACGCCTGCTGTTGTTCCTTTGATCAATTCGCGGTAATCCTCTCCCGATGCATCCACCAATTGCACATTCTTTTGCCAGTATTCTTTTAGCAGGATGCGGGCCAGGTTAACGGAGGTGCGGGACTGGTAATCGAGTAAAACAGTTTCTAGTTGCTCCATCGGTACCTCACTGAAAATGCAAACCGAAGCCACCTCTCCTTCACTGCCGATACAATAATCGCCGACAACATGCCATTCATCCAGCTTTAGCGTAGCCGCAACAGGAATCAACCCAACATCTACCTGGTCATCGATCAGCATTTGCGCAATCTTTGCCGGGTAATCCTCCACCAGTTCTATTTCATTTATGATAGGGTGCCGGCGGATACCGTACAACATTGGCTTCGCATTCAAATAGCTAACCGAAGCCACTCTTATCTTCTTCAAATCCGTTATTTTTGAAGCGCAAAGATAACCGCGGATACGCCTGTTTTCACCAGTCAACAGGAACCCTCCGTTACCAATTACGCATTATGGATTTAACTTCTCTTTCAGCCATTTCAGCTATCGACGGCCGCTATCGCAAACAAGTTCAACACCTGGATGATTATTTTTCCGAATATGGCCTGATGAAATACCGTGTACTGGTTGAAGTGGAGTACCTCCTTTTACTGGCGCAGAAAGGTCACATTAAACTGGCCGACAAAACAGCAGAAGCCCTGCACGCCATCAAAGAAAATTTTTCGCTGGAAGATGCGCAGGAGATCAAAACCATTGAACAAACAACCAACCACGATGTGAAAGCCGTGGAATATTTTATTAAGAACAAGCTGCAGGCTGTTGGCGAAGTGGCTGCATTGGAATGGGTGCATTTTGGCCTTACTTCACAAGATGTGAACAATACCGCCATTCCGTTGTCCTGGAAGCATGCCCTGGAATATGAATATCTGCCCGCCTTGTTAAACCTGAACAAAGAAATACGCCTGCTGGCTGTGGAGTGGAAAGAGATTCCGATGCTGGCCCGTACGCATGGACAACCTGCCAGCCCAACTAGGTTGGGAAAAGAATTCATGGTATTTGTCGAAAGGCTGGAGAATGCCATCGAGCAGTTATTAGCTATTCCCATCAATGCGAAGTTTGGTGGTGCTACCGGAAATTTCAATGCACATGCCATTGCGTTTCCGGATACCGACTGGATACAGTTTGCCAACGAATTTGTTGATGATGTACTGGGACTGCAACGACTGCAGTTTACCACGCAAATTGAGCACTACGATAATCTGGCCGCGTCATTCGATGCGATGAAGCGGATTAATACCATCCTGATCGATTTCTGCCGTGATGTGTGGACCTATATCTCGATGGATTATTTTAAGCAAAAAACAAAAAAAGGCGAAGTCGGTTCTTCGGCGATGCCACACAAGGTCAACCCAATTGATTTTGAGAATGCGGAAGGGAACCTGGGTCTTGCCAATGCCTTGTTGGCGCATCTCTCCGAAAAGCTCCCTATCTCACGCCTGCAACGCGACCTGACCGATTCAACGGTTCTGCGTAATATTGGTGCACCTGTTGCTCATATCACCATCGCCTTTCGTTCTATCGAAAAAGGACTTGGTAAGCTGGTTTTGAACAGTGAAAAGATCTATGCAGATCTCGATGATTCGTGGGCCGTGGTGGCAGAAGCGATTCAAACAATATTACGTCGCGAGGCTTATCCGAATCCATACGAAGCATTGAAAGACCTTACACGCGGTGCCAAGACGATCAACAAAACTTCCATTCACAATTTTATTGATTCGCTGGATGTACCGGCAAAGATCAAAAAGGAATTAAAGGCCATCACACCGCATAATTACACCGGTATTCATCCCGATTTTTAAGGCTTACAGGCAACCGTCTTTCCGACGGGTATCAATCAGGTATTGAATTTTCCAGGCGCCGTTTATCCGCACAAGCTGAAAGGAATTGACGCCGCAATGACTAAAATTGCCGTTGTAATAAAACTGGTATGGCGTCCAAACCGTAGCCAGCGAAGCATCCGTTTTCACCACATCAAAACGAATCCGCTCATCTGCTGCGCCCTTGGGTAGTTTGCCAATTTGCTCGGCAAATGGCGCCACCGTTTCGCTGCGTATACGGCCAGATGTAGTTATGGTTTGCAGGATGGCGCTGTCGGCAAAGCAACTGAGCAAAGCTGCTTTATCGCTGTTTTTCATGGCCGAAAATAATTGGTTAATGACGGCTTTGACCGAGTCTTCAGCGCTTTGCGAAAATGCCTGGGTGCTGATCAAAACAATACCAAAAAGCAGAACGATCTTTTTCATATGCGAAAGATAATTTTTTGTTTTAAGGAAGGCGTTGCAGAATGTTCAACCGTCTGCAAACAGGATGAATGGACGAAAACGCTGTATTGGAAATATGTGCAATAAAAAAGCGTCCTGGTTGAGACGCTTCATTTTTTTACAACGATAACAAACTACCGCAGTTCATCACTCGTAAATGCCAGGGGCAACAGACGGCTGGCACTGTCAATGACATATACCGGTCCTTCCATACCGCCGAGGATCAGTTGCACGGGATGTTTCACCCGGCTTTCAAACTCCTGTAAAGACTGGCGGCAAATACCACAGGGTGAAATGGGATGATCGCTTTTTTGATGTTCGCTCCGGTAGCTGATCGCGATGGTTTCGATGGGAACTTTTGGAAAAAGCGAAGAGATCGATGCCAACAATACACGTTCGGCACAAAGGCCCACGGGGAAGGATGCATTCTCCTGGTTGCTGCCGGCAACAATTTCGCCGTTGGCCATTTTGGCTACCGCTCCTACCTGGAAGTTGGAATAAGGTGCATACGCATTGGCAGTGACTTCTCTTGCTTCGTTCAGCAACCATTGTTGCTCTTCGGGCAATTCGGCAATGTTCTCATATACGGTGTAAGTAAATTCAAACTTTTTTTCTTTCATAGTGAATTATTCAGACAAAAATGCCCCCCGACTTAAGCGGGGGGCATTTAAAGATAGCTTATTTTACAATATTAAACAATCGTTTCCAGCGTGGCCCGTTCTCATAACTAAACCAAATGAGCCAGGCTTTTCCCACTACCCGGTCTTCGGGAACAAAGCCCCAGTAACGGGAGTCTTGTGAGCCCTGCCGGTTGTCACCCATCATCCAGTAATAGTTCATTTTAAACTGGTACGACGTTACCTCGGCACCATTGAGATAGAACTTCCCATCCTTCTGGTAAAACTCGTTGTTTTCGTAAACGCGGATGGCTCTTTCGTAAACGCCATAATTTTCGGGAGTAAGGTTTAGCACGGCACCTTTCGCCGGCACCCAAATGGGACCGAAATTATCCCTTGACCAATCGTTGTGATATTTATCGTAAGGAAACACAGGTGTTCCGTTCGGCACCATTTGGTTGGCAACTACCTTATAGCCCAGCTTCTCCATTTCTTTCCGTGCATCTTCGGTAAGGTGCATGTTATATTCAAACGGTTTGTTGGTTTGCATAAACTCACCACGATCCTGGTCAATATCGTATTGCTCCTTCATGGTGTAAGCATCCAGCGTTTGCCCGTTTGTAATAACCGTATAATAGATCAATGATTTTGGCGGATTGGCTTCCATTTTTCCGTTCACCCAAACCGTGTTATTGCGAACCGTAACCGTGTCGCCGGCAATGCCTACACAACGCTTGATATAGTTATCCGCTTTGTCGGGCGGATGAATGGCAAGGGGGTATTGTTCGGGATGCTCAAGAATAAATTTTCTGCCAACCGATTCGTTACCGTTGCCCATCATGCGAATAATATCGTAATAAAGCTGCGCCGACTGAAAGTCAGGAAGATTGATAACCGTATCCCCTGCCGGGAAATTAAAAACAACAACATCTCCCCTTTCCACCGGCGAAGCAAACCAGCGGATGTAAGGCAGTTGCGCCGCTGTGGTGTACGATTTTTTGCTGGTGCCGGGAATATAGTTGTGTACAAAGGGAATAGACAACGGTGTATTGGGAATGCGGGGCCCGTAACTGAATTTGCTCACGAACAGAAAGTCGTTGACAAGAAGTGTTTTTTCCATGGAGCCCGATGGAATGGTGTAAGCTTCAAACACAAATGTGCGGATGAGTGTTGCGGCTACGACAGCAAAAATGGCTGCGTCCACCCACTCACGCCAGCCGGCCTTAACATGCCGCCTTACGCCTTCAGGTCCGATGTAGCGTACCTTGTCGGAATACCCGAGATAAGGAAAATAGACCGGAGCGGCTAGAGCAGCCAGTGTATGATCGCCCAACGAAAAACGGCCGAACAGCTTTACCCACTCAATAAAAATTCCGGGTGTGATAAACCAGCCCACTACCGGTATTGCTTGCCAGAAAACCCAATGCTTTGGCCGGTTTGCCAGCTCCTGCATGATCCAGGTATTGTAAAAAGGAACATACGCCTTCCAGGATGCAACGCCGGCTTTCTGAAACATTTTTGCCAAACCAAACGAAGGAAGAAAAACCAGGAGAAAGGAAATCAGGTAAACAGTCAGGACGTGTGAAAGCGGCATTCGTGTGTTTTTATAACGGACAAATTTATTGTAATAAGTGGCGTAATCAATCGGGAGACAAATCGAAAATCAAAAGTAAAATGTGAAAAATAAAAACACTGCTGATCCGTTACCGCTTTTTGGCGTTGGTTATTTTACTTTTGAGTTTACGTTTGGCTGCAGCAATGTATAAAAAGTTTTTCTGTTCTGCTGCGCCAACGCAGATTCTTAACGTTTATGCAAAACTTTAGCATACGGCAGATTGAGTTGCTGACGGGCATCAAATCCCATACACTCCGGATATGGGAACAGCGCTATGATTTTTTTAAGGCGCAGCGCAAAGAAAGCAACATGCGTTTTTATACCAACGAAGACCTGAAAAAGTTGCTTTGCATTTCATTTCTTTATCACAATGGCTGGAAGGTGTCAAAGATCGCGGCGCTGTCAGACGAAGCGATACGGGAAGAAGCGGATAAAACAGACATCACCCTTTCGAACTACACTACCGCCATTCAGCACCTGCTAAAGGCCGCCCTGGATTTTAACGAAGCGGCATTTGTTTCTATACTCAACGATGTAGCGGCTACCATTGGGTTTGAGCGACTGATTACCGATGTCTGTTATCGTTATATGCACCGGGTGGGACTCCTTTGGGACACCAGTAAGATCATCCCGGCGCAGGAGCATTTCTCCAGCTATATCATTCAAAACAAGATCATCAGCGAAACCGAAAAGTTTACGCAATCGCAAAACGGCGAACCGGAAGTTGTGCTTTTTTGCCCAGAAAATGAGTTTCACGAATTGCCCCTTCTTTTTATCAATTACCTGATGCGCAAGCACGCCTGGCGAGTGCTCTACCTCGGAGCCAATACAAAGCTAGACGACCTGAAAGAAGCAGCCGGTGTAAAAGGCATTCGGTTTTTATACATGCATCTCATTACCAATTTTACTGGCATTAGCCTCGATGATTATTTTGAAACCATTCGCAAATCATTTCCCGAAAAGATCGTGATTGCTTCCGGCAAAGGAATCGAGCAAAGCCAAAGAAACTTTGTGCAGTTTCATTTGCTGCGAAAAGACGAAGAGATCTACCGCTTTATTGAAAAGCGTGGGGAGGTATAATGTATTGCCAGTTTCGATAAAAAGCCAAAGGCCTGATTGCTCAGGCCTTTGGTAACACATAACTTTTTACATCGTCCAGCGAGATGGTTTTACCGGACAAGATCACCAGCCGTTCTACCACGTTGCGCAACTCACGGATGTTACCCGTCCAGTTGTATTGCTGCAGCGCTTCCAACGCTTCTTCCTGAATATCTTTTTTGGCAACGCCATAATCATCGCAGATCTCGTTCAAAAACGTATTCACCAGCAGCGGAATGTCTTCCCGCCTTTCGTTCAGCGAAGGCACATGGATCAGGATAACGCTCAGGCGGTGGTAAAGATCAAGGCGAAAGTTCTTTTCTTCCACTTCTTTCAGCAGGTCTTTGTTGGTGGCAGCCACAACCCGTACATCCACACTGATGTCTTTGTCTGCACCAACGCGGGTGATCTTTCCTTCCTGCAAGGCACGCAGCACTTTGGCCTGTGCGGAAAGGCTCATATCGCCGATCTCGTCGAGAAAAAGAGTTCCGCCATTGGCCGATTCAAACTTACCGATGCGTTGTTTGATGGCCGATGTAAACGATCCTTTCTCATGCCCGAACAATTCACTTTCGATCAGTTCGCTGGGGATGGCTGCACAGTTTACTTCTACCAGCGGACTTTCTGCCCGGTTACTTTTTTCGTGAAGCCAGCGGGCCACCAGTTCTTTTCCCACGCCGTTCTCTCCCGTTATAAGAACACGGGCTTCGGTAGGCGCTACTTTTTCAATGGTATCTTTTATCTGCCTGATGGGCGCCGAATCACCAATCATTTCCTGCACACGCAGGGCCTTGCGTTTCAGTCGCTTTGTTTCGCTCACCAAGGTTTTGCGTTCCATGGCATTGCGAATGGTGATCAGCAGGCGGTTCAGATCGGGTGGCTTTTGAATAAAATCATAAGCGCCTTTCTTAACGGCCTCCACAGCCGTTTCAATATTGCCATGACCAGAGATCATAATTATGGGAACATCGGGATTGATTTCAACGGCTTTCTGCAAAAATTCCAGCCCATCAATCTTGGGCATTTTGATATCGCAAAGAACAACATCAAATGTTTTTTCCTTGAACTTGTTTAATCCTTCTTCTCCGTCAACCGCTTCTTCAATTTTATAACCTTCAAAAGAAAGAATTTCGGAAAGCGTTTTCCGGATAGACTTTTCATCATCGATAATCAGGAGGGTAGCCATGCTTTTAATTAAGACGGCAAATGTAGTGTACCCAGAGGAAGAATGCTGTTAGCCGAAAAGTAAAATTATAATTTGCGAATGCAGTTTGTATAAGCGTAAATAGTTAATTAAAATCAGTGTTCTTATTTAGTAAGGATGGCATGTCCTAAAAAAGAAAAAGGCCGGATAGAAATCCAGCCTCGTGTAAAATCCAATATCCTATGAAAAACCGAGACAAAGATGCATCTCCTATTTCAGATTTCAAAACATTTTTTAAAAAATATTTTTCTCGTTATTCATTGAAAATGAAAAAGTTGCGTCTTTTAAACACAACTTTTTCAAAAAATACCCTAAATGGGGTATACTAACTACGACTTGAGACCAATCATTTTTTTGCGTACATCACCTCTTTAACGAGCTTAACCGTACGGGGAACATCCGGCAAAGCGGCTGCCACCAGATTCGGTGCGTAGTGCAAGGGAGCATCTGCAGCCGTAATGCGACGAACCGGCGCATCCAAGTAATCAAACCCTTCTTTCTGAATCCGGTAAGCCAGTTCGGAAGAAACTGAAGCGAAGGGCCACTGCTCTTCTACAATTACCAAACGGTTGGTTTTTTTCACGCTTTCCAGAACGGTCATCCAATCCAGCGGACGGATGGTACGGAGGTCGATCACTTCAGCGCTTACGCCTTCCTTTTCCAATTCGGCAGCAGCACCCAGCGCAACCTTCATCATTTTATTAAAAGAAACGATGGTAACATCTTTCCCTTCTTTTTTCACATCCGCTTTTCCCAGCGGAATGTAATATTCTTCTTCAGGAACTTCAAACTTGTCGCCGTACATCAATTCACTTTCCATGAACATTACCGGGTCTTCTTCATAACGGATAGCTTGTTTCAGCAAACCTTTTCCGTCGTATCCATTGCTCACAGAAACCACTTTCAAACCGGGAATGTTGGCGTAAAGTGCTTCGAAGGCGGTGGAGTGTTGCGCACCCAACTGTCCGGCAGAACCGTTAGGACCGCGGAAAACGATAGGACAGGTTACCTGTCCGCCACTCATGGCCAGCATTTTTGAAGCGGTGTTCAGGATCTGGTCGAGGGCCAGCACGGCAAAGTTCCAGGTCATGAATTCAACCACCGGGCGCAGACCGTTTTGAGCGGCACCCACACCAATGGCGGCAAAACCCAGTTCGGCAATTGGCGTGTCAATTACACGCTTGGGGCCAAATTCGGCCAGCATACCCTGGCTAACTTTGTAGGCACCATTGTATTCGGCAACTTCTTCACCCATTAAAAAAACTCTGTCATCCCTGCGCATTTCTTCGCTCATAGCTTCACGCAAGGCTTCCCGGAAAGTGATTTGTCTCATTCTTTTTTCAATTGAAAGGTGGGCAAAAATAGCAGACAACCATCAATTTACCTAAAAATGAAATGACCGCTTTATTGCCAGTGAAGCAGAATGAACAGCATTACACCTCTTTTGAAAATAAGACGGGAAACAGCATCACTGGCAAAGGCTTTGCAAACAGAAAGTTCTATGGATTGGACACAAGCGATTGGATTGTTTGCCGGCATTTGCACAGCCTCTTCTCTCCTGCCCCAACTGATAAAAACCATCAAGGAAAAAAAGGCCGATGATATTTCAAAAACAATGCTCTTTGTATTATTGACCGGTGTCGCTACCTGGGTGGTTTACGGCGTTTTGCGCCACGATCTTCCCATTATCATCACCAACTCTTTTTCGTTCCTGCTGAATATTATCATGATCTTTTTACGGATAAAATACAAAAGAGGCTCAGGCAGGCCGCAAGCCGTATCGGCCGCCTCCGCTCAATAGCAATACAAAGGATGATACCAGCATAAACAGAACGGTTGTCGTTTCTTCGAAGCTCTGGCCCCAATGCACCATCAAAAACGCAACGATAAAATTAACTGCCATAACCGCCGCCGCCCAACGAACCTGCCAGCCAATGATGTATAAAATGCCAGCAATGGCCTGCGCATATACTGAAACAATTGCAGCAAGTAGCGGTACCGGGAAATGATGCGCTGCCAGGAAAGCTTCGAATTCTTTCATATGCCTCCAATGCAAAATATTGTCCTGCACACCATAAATGAGCCGAATGGCTACAAAGAGGCGGAGGACCAACAATCCGGCATCAACATTCTTGGAAACGGGAAAAGGCATTTGCCTAAGATAGAAAAGCCGCTTTTGTTGCGCAAGCCGCTAATCAAAAAAGGCTGCAAACCGTGCAGCCTTTTTCCATTTGTAAAAACGTTTACAGCCGTTCAATAACCATTGCACTGGCGCCACCGCCGCCGTTGCAGATGCCGGCAGCACCAATTTTTGCGCCTTTTTGCTGCAATACAGAAAGCAGGGTAACAATGATCCTTGCTCCGCTGCAACCCAACGGATGGCCAAGCGAAACGGCACCGCCATTGACATTTACCCTGGTGGGATCGAGATTCATTTTTTGGGTGTTCACAATACCCACAACGCTGAAGGCTTCGTTCAACTCCACGTATTCAACATCGCTCATTTGCAAACCGGCTTTTTTTACGGCAAGGGGCACAGCCACGCTTGGCGTTGTGGTAAACCAGGTTGGCTCTTGTTCCGCATCGGCATAGCCACGGATAACAGCAAGCGGTTTTACACCCATACTTTCGGCCTTTTCTTTGCTCATCAATACAAGCGCAGCGGCACCATCGTTCATGGTGCTGGCGTTGGCCGCCGTAACAGTTCCTTCTTTTCCAAAAGCGGGTCGTAGTGATGCGATCTTATCAAATTTTACGGCCCAGGGTTCTTCGTCTTTGTCAACGGTGACATCACCTTTTTTAGAAGCAATGACTACCGGCACCACTTCATCCGCAAAGCGGCCTTCGGTCCAGGCAGCCTGGCTTCGTTTGTAACTTTCTATGGCAAAAGCATCCTGGTCTTCACGGGAAATTTTGCTTTCCGCAGCACAGATATCGGCTGCACAACCCATGGCGAAATTTGAATAGCAATCGGTAAGGCCGTCTTTTTGCAGGCCGTCAACAAGTGCCGTTTCGCCGTACTTGTTTCCCCAACGCAGGTTGGGAACGTAAAACGGAACGCCGCTCATGTTTTCCATACCGCCGGCTACGACTACATCGGCATCGCCCAATAAAATACTTTGGGCACCTTGCATGATGGCTTTCATGCCGCTGGCGCAAACTTTATTTACCGTGGTGCAAACTACTTTATCGGGAAGACCGGCAGCTTTTGCAGCCTGGCGTGCGGGTGCCTGTCCCAGGTTTGCCTGAATCACACTGCCCATCAAAACTTCATCCACGTCATCAGGAGAGATGCCGGCTTTATCAATTGCTGCTTTTATGGCAATGGCCCCTAACTGCGGGGCGGGAACATCTTTGAGTGCGCCGCCAAAAGATCCCATGGGTGTACGGACGGCAGAAACGATATAAACTGTTTTATTCATATAGCGGTTTATTTAGCGTGGCAAAGATAACCGCAGATTGACTGGATTTTGTACGCATAAAAAGGATTGGCCTATTGGAGATTCCTCGTTTTCATTTAGGGTTGACAATTGTTAAAAATGACTATAGACAGAGGTTGTTGTTGCGGTGTAAAAATCCAACCCATCCATTTACAATCTTACCTTTCCGCGGTTAGTTTTGCACCATGTACGGCAACAACGAAAGCCTTTCCGATGATGCAAAAGCGATTCTTGGCTTACAACTGCCCACCGATCCGCGGTGGACAGCTTTGGCGGAAATGTCATTGGAAGATATCCTGACCGATCATGCCTATTGCGAGCAAAAAGCAGCCACCACCTGTATATCATTGATCCAGCGTTATAACCAAAAAGAAGAGCTGGTAACAGCGCTGGCACCGATTGTCACCGAAGAATGGGGACATTTCAGGCTTGTGCTGGCGGAACTGAAAAAGCGGGGTTGGAAACTGGGCAGGCAACGGCGGGATGAATATGTTAATGCCTTGCTGCAATTCTGCCAGCAAGGGGGTGCAGAAGAAGGCCGCCTGCTGGACCAACTGTTACTGATGGCCATGATAGAAGCCCGAAGCTGCGAACGTTTTAAGCGCCTGAGCGAAGGGCTGAACGATGCCTACCTGCGCAAATTTTACCGGCGCTTTATGGAAAGCGAAGCCGGGCACTACACCCTTTTTATTGAATTGGCTGAAACCTATATTGACAAAGAAAAAGTGCGCAATCGCTGGAAAGAATGGCTGGCCTTTGAGGCGCAAGTAATAAGTTCACTGGAACCGCGGGGCGATAGAATGCATTAGGGCAAGTAAATACTTCTTGATGATTGTTTTTGATATCCGATTTCAAAATCCTTGTTGGAAATAGGCTATTTCTTTTTGAAGATCGATAAATGGATGTGAATCCTGCAAAGCGACTGCTTTTTGGTATGACTTCATTAGAAATTGCTTGTGACTTTCCGAAGATGGATTAAAAGCCTTGTGCTGAAAAGCGAGGTTGATGGTGTGCAATTCTTCCATCAGTCCTTTCGTTTTTTCATCCATGCAGGCATCAACCAGCTTTTCCCATACATATTGGGTGGCAAAATAATTGGGATGCACCAGGTCCTCTGCATAAAACCGGTAATCCCGCAGGTCATCAATCACCAGTTCATATGCCGGGAAATAAAACAACCGGTCAAACTTATCAACAAGGTGGTGAACAGCACTGATCAATACCGCTTTGCTACGGTTATTTTCTACCACTCCTTCCCGTAAATGCCGCACAGGACTGATGGTAAAAATAATCTTCAGCTTACTGTTAAAATGAAACAGTCGGTGAATAACGTTGTCGAGTACCCGCAGTACATCTTCCGTTTGCAACAGTTTGCGTGAAAACCAGTCGGCCGGCGCTTTGTGATTGTTAGCAGCCACGGAACCAACAATGGCGTTGGCAGCCTTTTCTGTCAATTGGTACACCCATGCTGATCCTAGGGTAATGAACAGGTAGTCGGCTTCTTTAAGAAATTGGTGTGCCTCCGTGACGGCGCTATTGATCTTAGCCAACGACTCATCAGCCCTAAGTCCCGAAAAGCGGCTGTGATGTTTCCAGCTATGCCAGGCCTCGTTAATCGTAAAAAGATCATCGGCGATAAAATCTTTCTTTTCTATATAATCCGTCAGCGCTTCTGCAACACTGACGGGATTGAATAAAATGCCGTTTGGATTTTGCAGCGTTGTGAATTTGTAGGAATCGAGCTTTGCCCCAATGTTTTCTGTAAAGCAGGAACCCATCAACAACAGTTTGTGTTGGTGGGTAACTGGTTCCGGTAGTTTTTTGATGGGGAACTCAAATCTGAACTTCATTTAAACACGAATTTTTTCACGGATTACACGAATGGAGAACATTAAACAAAAACCTGTTTGGCAAGTTGCACACTGCTTCGGTAGGCTTCCAAATTTAGTCTGGTTTCTATTCCTGAAGCTTCCAAAGTGGAAATAATCCAGTCGGTGTTCATGTTGCCAACCAGGTCATTGCCTGCCATGGGACAGCCACCGATACCTAACAGGGCACCATCAATGCGGCGACAGCCAGACTTGAGCGCAGCATCCAGCTTTGGTTGCCAGTTGGCAGGCGTTGCGTGGAGGTGTACGCCAAAATTGATTTCCGGGTACTGCGGTTGTAAGGTTTGCAAAGCAAATGAAATTTGCTCCGGCGTGGCCAGTCCAACGGTATCAGCCAGGGAAATAATTTGAATACCCCTTTCCACCATTTCGCCAGCCCAATGCAGCAAGATGTCTTCGTTGTAAGCATCGCCATACGGATTGCCAAAGCCCATGCTCAGGTAAATTACCAATTCTTTGTTGTTTTGTTTGCAAATACGTTGTATCGCCTCCACCCTCTTCACGCTTTCACTGACAGAACTGTTGGTATTTCTCTGCTGGAACGTTTTGGAAATGGAAAACGGGAAACCCAGGTAGCTGATCTCCTCATATTCCGAAGCTTCAGTGGCGCCACGCTCATTGGCAACAATAGCAAGTAGTTTTGTGACTGTATTTTCTGGTTTCAATCCTGCCAACACTTCCTTGGTATCGGCCATTTGGGGAATAGCCTTTGGCGAAACAAAGGAGCCAAAATCCAGGGTATGAAAACCGACCTGCATCAAAGCATTGAGATATGCGATTTTTGTCTCCGTTGGAATGAAATGCGACCAGCCCTGCATCGCATCGCGGGGACATTCCACCAACTGTATTTGTTTCTTCTCCTGCATGCGGCGCTATTTAGCAAACAAACGTTGTTTCATGGCTTCGTACAGGATCATTCCGGTTGCCACGGAAACGTTAAGGGATTCAAATTCATTGGCCATCGGTATATGAAAACGTTCATCACTTGCTTTCAACAGGGCCGGGTAAATACCTTTTTCTTCGCTGCCCATAATTATGGCCAGGGGCTCAGTAAAGTCAAGGGTGAAAATGTTGCTCTTTGCTGTCATTTCACTGGCCAGTACTTTGATGCCGTTCAGATGCAGTTCATCTACAGCTTTTAGTAAACTGCCAACGCGGCATACGGCAATTTTTTCAAGAGCGCCGGCAGACGTAAGAACAGCGTCTTCGTTCAGCATGCCCACACCCTTATCGGGGATGATGATGGCCTGCACCCCCGTGCAGAGCGCTGTACGGGCAATGCCGCCGATGTTGCGGATGTCGGTAATGCCGTCCAGGAGCAGGAAAAGCGGCGTTTCACCTTTTTCCACTACAAAGGAGATCACCTCCTGCAAATCGAGGTATTGCACACGGGAGATCATGGCTACGCAACCTTCATGGCCGCTTACATGAAAGCTATCCAGCTTGGCAGCCGGCACTTTGTTCACAGGAATTTTTTGCTGCACAGCCAACTGGCTGATCTCTGCAAGTTCTTTTCCACCGCTGTCGTTTTGCAGGTACACACGTTCCAAAGGTTTCCCTTCTTTTAGTGCTTCTTTTACCGCTTTGCGACCGATGATGAGGGATGATTTTTTCGGCCTTTGTTGTGATCTGAAATGTTTCAAATGCAAATTATTTTTTGATACGCCTGTCAAAAGTAAAGGGCTCTACTTCTACCAGGCGTACATTTTTAAAATCCGGGTGCAATGGATTCAATAAGTAATTGAACTCGGAGGGAACGATCACGGAAGGAAGTTGCAAGGCAAGGTGCTGCTGTAGCTGTTTGGTACCCCAGGCCCGCACGGCATCCGGTGAAGGCAGTTCCATCCAACCCGCCGGCAACTCTTTGTGCCCAAACCGGGTCCAGCAGTTATCAGGGATCTCGTAGGCTGTAAAGGCAAGATTGGGATTCATTTCGTCCAGCGAAACGTTGGCAGCATATTCCAGCACACAAAGCGACTTGGCGCCGGAGGCGTAAATACAGGGTTGACCAATATTGTTCCAACGTCCCCCATGCAGTTTGGCGCCTTCTCCTGTCATCTGGCGGGCAAATTTTGTGCTTCCTAAGTGGTAAACGATCATCAGCTATACACTCCGTATTCGATCCTTCCAATCAGGTGACGCACTTCTTCGATGCCATACAGGGTGTCGATAAGGCTCAACGGCGTAATGCCACCCAGGGCCCGGTTTTCTTTTTTCATCCAGGTGTTGAACTTCTGCCGGTCACCGAATACTTCGTACCCATACGAATAAAGATCGGCAAGCAAAAAGATACGTTCGCTGATGTACTGGTCAAACTTGGCCTTGCCTTTTTTGCCGTGCAAAGTGGCCTTGGTTACGTTCAGCAATTTCGCCAGGGATTCGTAATCCAGTTCAGCGCCGTTTTTCAGGTTCTCCAGTTCTTCCTTGGAGACCCCTTCTTTAATGGCATCGATCTTATCAAACGAGTTCCATCGGTACACCGGCACCACCTTGGCCCTTTTGGAGGAAACCTTTGTTAAGGGATTCAGTGTTTGATAGACAACGGCTGCTTCTTTCGCCTCCATAGTTTAATTTTATACTAAGTTAAGTATATTTTTTTACACTTTCAGCAACCGCCTAAAAAAAGGGTTGCGGTGGCAACCCTTTTGTTTTATTTCAGACCAAAGGCTTTTTTTACTTTGGCCACATAGTCGAGTTTTTCCCAGGTAAAGAGCTCCACTTTTTTCTTGATGGTCTTGCCATCCGGCGAAAAGAACTCTTTTGTAACTACTTCTGGTTTACGTCCCATGTGCCCGTAAGCGGCGGTTTCGCTATAGATCGGCGTACGCAGTTTCAGGCGCTGCTCAATAAAATAAGGACGCATGTCAAAAATGCTTTCCACCAGGCGTGCAATCTCACCATCGCTCATATCCACTTTCGCTGTACCATAGGTGTTTACGTAAATACCCATCGGTTGGGCCACACCAATCGCATACGAAACCTGCACCAGCACTTCATCACAAACGCCGGCAGCTACCAGGTTTTTGGCAATGTGTCTTGTAGCGTAGGCGGCAGAACGGTCAACTTTAGAGGGATCTTTTCCGCTGAAAGCACCGCCACCATGGGCGCCTTTTCCACCGTAGGTATCTACAATGATCTTACGGCCGGTTAAACCGGTATCACCATGCGGACCACCGATCACAAATTTACCCGTTGGGTTGATGTGATATTTGATCTGCTCATTAAACAGCTTTGCGTACTTTTTGTATTTTGATTTGACGCGGGGGATCAGGATGGAAAGAATATCCTTTTTGATCCGCTCCTGCATTTTGGCCTCGGTATCAAAATCATCGTGCTGTGTAGAAATTACAATGGCATCGATCCGCACCGGGCGGTTATCGTCGTCGTATTCCAGTGTAACCTGGCTTTTGGCATCGGGACGCAGGTATTTGATCTGCTTGTTTTCGCGGCGAAGTGCGGCGAGTTCCTGCAACAGTTTGTGTGCCAGGTCAAGTGCCAGCGGCATGTAGTCTTCTGTTTCTGCCGTTGCATAGCCAAACATCATCCCCTGATCACCGGCGCCTTGCTCTTCTTTTTTAGTACGGTCAACACCCTGGTTGATATCAGACGATTGCTCATGAATAGCAGAAAGAACGCCACAGGAATTGGCTTCAAACATGTATTCACTTTTGGTATAGCCAATGCGACGGATCACCTGGCGGGCAATTTCCTGAACATCGAGGTAAGCTTTTGATTTCACTTCACCTGCCAGAACAACCTGGCCGGTGGTTACCAGCGTTTCGCAGGCAACTTTTGAGTTGGGGTCAAACGCGAGGAAGTGGTCGATCAATGCGTCAGAGATCTGGTCGGCAACCTTGTCTGGATGGCCTTCTGAAACACTTTCAGATGTAAATAAGTAAGGCATGAAGCGAAGTTTTTTTGTGGCTTGGTAAACGCTTATTAAAAAATAAAACCGGGTGCAAATATAAGCACCCGGCAAGATTATAAGTTGGAATAAATTATGCGCATCCGTAGCCGTCTTTCCGGGCTGGGATGGCTCGGGCCTGCAATAACAACACGGCCGCTGGCGATGTTACTTAGGTTGGTAACCGAAACATATTGACCAAGGTTTTTGGCAAACAACGTGCTTCGAAGAGGCCCATACAGGCGCATGGTATCATTCCGTTCTTTGCGGGTCACAAGGCCCTGGACATAACGGGTCAGGTTAAAGCGATAGCTGTTATCGCTGCGCAACGAACCGCCAAATTGTGAAAGGTTGAGAGATCCCGAAGCATCGATCTGGATGTCATCATGAAATAAAAAAGCGGTGTCCGTTGTTCCTTTATGATCAAGCAATAACCGTCCGGGAACCGTAAAAATATTGTCACTTGCAGAAGGCACTTTGTATGCAATCAACTCTGCCCGGTGTATGATCTTGTTGGGAAATGCGCTCAAACCCGGGATAGAAATAGAAGCATAAGAACCCAACGGCGACGATTGGATATATAGCTGCTGTGGGTTCGGCTTACTCAGGTTGGCTGTGTATTCGCCACTCTCGGTCCGGCGGATGGAATTTGCCTGGCTGTAATTCACATGCTTGAAAACAGCCGATGCGGTATCCTTCACGCCATCTTTGGAAAAGCGGTAATAAACCGTTAAAGCAGAAGTCGTATTGTTCGCACTAAAATATGACAACAATCCCTGGCCACTAACATCGGTGGTTTTCAAAGCCAGCCCACGAAACATGGTCCTGAAAAGCGAATCACTTTTATAGCCACCATTGCCGGTTGTATCAAATTGAGACAGCCGTTGCCCCAGCGAATTGGCCAGCTTGATGCGCAGCACATTTACCAGTTTTGTTGTATCCTTTTTTTGGATAAGTGTAATGGTATCTTTGAACTGTGAAGGTGTAAAGGAAGCGGTTCCCAAAGCCGGACCGGTGGTAAATCCAGGATGGTCAAAACGGTAAAGCGTTGTATCGGTAAAGCCATTGTCCTTCATGATCTCTGACACTTCAACATTTACGCGGCTGCTACCGGTTGCCGTATCGCCATAAGAACCAGCGTAAGCAAGCGTGAGAAAAACCGAATCGATACCCAATACGGAATCTTTGTTGTAAAAAGGGGAAGCATTGTACACCGTGCTGCTTAAGTTGAAATACATATCAGCCGTGGTGGTACCAAACACAGGATCGTTTATTTTTCCCAGTGCCAGGTTCTCCGCCAGCAGGTGGCGGCTGGAGTCGTAAAAAGGATAATAGCTTGCGTTGAGATCGAGAGTCGTATCAAATGTATTGATGTTGTCTACCACAGGCAACAACTCATCCCCTAGTTCTGTGGGCTCATTTAGTTTGGTGCAGGAGTAAAGAAAAAGTATAAAACCTAGCGTCGAGAAAGCGGCCAAAACATTGAGCTTCACGTACAATAATTAATCTGTGAGTAGAATTTATTACTTGCTCGCAAGATCGCTATACAGTTGTAAATAGTCTGTTAAATCAGATTCATCATTGTATGGCAGGGTCTTCTTTCCTTTCACTTTGGAAAACTCTTCCGAAAGCTTTTTGTCAGGGTTATCTGCGCCGAATGTAATGGCATCGGCATAGGTCGCACCAATGCGCATCAGGGCCTGGTTGTTGGCTTCTTTGAAAGGCTCAAAGTCTTTGTCTTTCAAAGAGGTACCGATCTGCGCTTTTTTGATAAAATCCGCTTCCAGCTTGTCTTTGAAAGTGGTCTGTCCAATGGTATACACTACTTTGCTGTGGGCAAAAACAGGCTCTTTCTTGTAAACGGTTTTCAGGTACATAGGTATCAAGCCAGACATCCAGCCGCTGCAATGGATAATGTCGGGAGGCCAGCCAAATTTCTTTACCGTTTCCAATGCGCCTTTACAGAAAAACACCGTACGCAAACCGTTGTCATCAAACCAGGCTTCGTTTTCGTCGGTGAAAATATACTTGCGTTTAAAGAGGTCTTCGTTGTCAAGAAAATATACCTGCAGGCGTGCATTGGGCAATGAAGCCACTTTGATCTGAAGAGGAAAATCTTCGTTATCGATAGAGATATTGATACCCGAAAGGCGTACCACTTCATGCAAACGATGGCGACGTTCATTGATAGCACCAAAGCGCGGCATGATGCAGCGCACTTCGAAGCCGCCATCATTCGCCTTGATTGCCAGCTTATTTACTACTTCTGAAAATTCAGTCAACTCGAGATAAGGAGACATTTCGTTGGCAATAAATAAAATTCTTTTCTTTGCTGACATTTATACGTGTTTGAGATATACAGAAAGGTTGCAAAGGTAAGCAATTATTTTTGACCTGTATCATATACACATTGCTAAACCACAGGCATGATTCTTTTCAAACAGGCTGCCAGCCTTTCTCATTTTCTCCATCAGCGTCAACACGAAGGGAAAACCGTAAGCTTTGTACCGACCATGGGCGCCCTTCATAAGGGCCATCTTTCCTTGCTGGCAAAAGCAAGAGAAGAAACTGACCTAACGGTATGCAGTATCTTTGTTAATCCCACGCAGTTCAACAATCCCGATGACTTATCAAAATACCCGGTAACACTGGAAAAGGACATTGAACAGTTACACAGTGCCAACAGTACTGTTTTGTTCTTTCCCTCTGTAACCGAAATTTACCCGACTGACTACCAGGCGAAACAGTATGATCTTGGCAATCTGGAAACAGTGCTCGAAGGCTTTTACAGACCCGGGCATTTCCAGGGAGTTTGCCAGGTGGTGGACAGGTTACTGGAAATTGTACATCCGAACCGACTTTACATGGGACAAAAAGATTACCAGCAATGCCAGGTGGTACAACGACTACTCCACCTGACCAACCGTGACCACATAGACATGATAACGGTGCCAACAATGCGGGAGGAAGATGGACTGGCCATGAGCAGCCGAAACATGCGGCTAAACAGCAGCCAGCGGGCAAAAGCACCTGCACTTTACAAAACATTGGGTTGGGCAAAAGAATCCATTCACCAACTCACCATCCAAGAAATAAAGCAACAGGCAATTGCAATGCTTTCGGTGGAAGGCTTTACGGTGGATTATTTCGAAATTGCCGATGCTGCTACCCTCCTGCCGGCAACTGATCATTCACAAAAGCTGGTTGCCCTGGTAGCCGCTTCACTTGACGATATCCGACTGATCGACAACCTCTCCCTCAATTAACATTCACTTTGCGTACCCTGCCTAACTTTGCACCGCTATGAACATTTCTGTATTAAAATCAAAAGTCCACAGGGCCGTTATCACCGAAGCTAACCTGCATTATGTTGGCAGCCTTACACTGGATGAGGACCTGATGGATGCCGCCAATTTTATTGAAAATGAAAAAGTAACGGTAGTGAATGTAAACAACGGCGAACGACTGGACACTTACCTGATCAAAGGGAAACGCGGTTCCGGTGTATGCTGCCTTAACGGACCCGCAGCCCGCAAAGGCATGACCGGCGATGTGGTTGTGATCATCTCTTATTGCTCGCTGCCATTTGAAGATGCAAAGACATTTAAGCCCTGGATCGTTTTTCCTAAAGACGGCAACAAGCTTTAATAAGGTAAAATCGGAATGAATACTGTTGTTTACTGGGAGAAGCATACAAGACTTACTTTTTCATTCACCGCCTTGCCAAAGCTCTTCCAGTAAATATTTTGTACTCGTGGCTTAAACAGGTTACGGATTTATATAATGCAAGAATGGTTTTGCAAATAAAAAAACATTGCAACGCATAAATAGCGTAGTGTTTTTATCAAGGCCAACGCAAATCACCTGTCAAATCTTCTTTCCCTATCTTCACCCCGCATGAAAAAATCGGTTGTAACCATACTCCAATATGTCTTTTTTCTGGGGCTGGGAATACTTTTCGTATGGCTCTCCGTGAGAAAGATCAACGAAGGCGAATGGTTGCAAATAAAGGAATCCCTGCAAAGAGCCCGGCTTTGGCTGATCATCCCTGTTAGTTTCATGCTTTTGCTAAGTCATTACAGCCGTGCCCTGCGCTGGCGTATCCTTATCGCACCCATGGGGCATACACCGTCACGGTTCAATACTTTTGCAGCGGTCATGATCGGCTACCTGGTGAATGCTGGTGTTCCCCGCCTGGGCGAAGTTGTAAAATGTACGCTGCTTGCCCGTTACGAGAAACTAAGGGCCGACCGCTTGGTAGGAACCATTGTGATGGAAAGGGCAGTGGATGTTGTTTGCTTGCTGGTAGCTTTTGTGGCAGCGCTGTTTTTCCAGGGACATATAGTGGGAGATTTTGTTTCTTCCCTTTTCGGCAGCTATTTCCAAAATGCGGCAGGTCAGTTGGCCATCAGCAAGATCCTTTTATTCATTGGTGCGATTATCTTAGTGGGCATCCTTTTTTACTTTATCCTGAAACGTTTCGGGCATATTGATGCTATTGGCAAAATCAAGGAAATTGTTAGCGGCATCCTGCATGGTTTAATGAGCATTCGTTTTATCAAGCAAAAAGGCTGGTTTATTTTTCATACGGTATTCATCTGGCTACTTTATTTCGGCAGCACAACGGTTGGCATTTATGCCTTGCAGGAAACAGCCTCTATGGGTTTGGGCGGCGGATTAACAACACTTGCCGTGGGCAGCGTGGCCATGATCATCACTCCCGGTGGCATCGGCGCTTACCCCCTTCTTGTTTCCAAACTGGTAGGCCTCTACGGCATAGATGCTACCACGTTTGGGAATGCGCTAGGCTGGCTGCTTTGGACCGTGCAAACCATCATTATTATTTTTGGCGGCCTGCTTTTCAGCGCACTTTTTTCTCTTTACAACAAAAACAGCAAACAACGTGAAGTCCGGTCACAACTTTCAGACGAAGATATTGCCACTCTCTGACCTGCAGCAAAAGGTCGCTGAATGGAAAAGTGCCGGCAAAACCATTGTATTCACCAATGGCTGTTTTGATATTTTGCATGCCGGCCACATCGCTTCGCTCTCGGAAGCGGCGGAGCAGGGCGATGTATTAGTAGTTGCCTTAAACTCAGATGCATCCGTTAAAAAGCTGAAAGGAGAAACCCGACCAGTAAATGATGAACATGCCAGGGCCACGGTAATGGCGGCCCTTGGTATGGTGGATGCCGTAACCGTTTTTACCGAACCGACGCCCCGCGAATTGATCGTTGCGCTGATGCCGGACGTTTTAGTGAAAGGAGGCGATTACAAGGTGGAGGACATAGCCGGCGCCAAAGAAGTGATCGCCAATGGCGGGCGGGTGGTAATCAATCCCATTGTAGAAGGTTTCTCTACCACTTCCCTTATCGAAAAAATGAGATCCTGAAAGCTGGGGATGTAGATCCTGTCAATTAATCTGCTTCTTTTCTCAACTGGTCATCGTTTCCATTGGCCGCTTCCGTATAGCATTTGCCTTGCTTTGCGGGTTTAGGTATATTTATTGTTGATAAGGATTACCGTATGCCCACAAACAAGATCAAAAGTATTCCGCGTGACATTAGCTGGTTGTCCTTTAATGCAAGGGTTTTGCAGGAGGCCGCCGACCCATCCGTACCTCTTCGCGAACGCATTCGCTTTTTGGGTATCTTCTCCAACAACCTCGATGAATTTTTCCGCGTTCGCGTGGCGACACTAAAACGCATGATAAAATTTGGCAGCAAAGCCAAAATGCACCTCGAAGAAGAGCCGGAAAAAATCCTGGAAGAGATCCAGATGACGGTACTGAACCAGCAAAGTGAATTTAACCGAATCTGGGATGTGATCCTTGACGAATTGAAAGAGCAAAAGATATTCCTGGTTACCGAAAATAACCTCAACGAAGAACAAAAGGAGTTTATCACCACATATTATGATGAGGAAGTAAGCTCCAACATCATCCCGCTGATGATTGAAAGTATTCCGGAGTTGCCCTATCTCCGCGACAAATCGATCTACCTGGGCGTGGTGATGTGGAAAAAAGAAAGTGCCCTCAAACGGATGTATTCGATCATTGAAGTTCCCACAAGAGTATTAAGCCGCTTTCTGCTGCTACCCTCACCGGATGGCGAACAGCATATCATATTACTGGAAGACGTGATCCGCTACAACCTGCCGGAGATCTTTAATTATTTTGGCTACGACCAGTACCAGGCCAGCGTTTTCAAAGTGACCAAGGACGCCGAGATTGATATCGACAATGACCTGGCAACTACCCTAATGGAAAAAATAGCCAAAGGCCTGAAGAACCGTCGCAAAGGCAAACCCGTTCGCTTCGTTTACGACAAGGAGATGGACCCGGGCTTGCTTGAGTTCCTCATTCGCAAACTAAACCTTACCAAACGTGATAATATTATTCCCGGCGGAAGGATCCACAATTTTCGTGAATTCATGGATTTTCCCCGCGGTGTTTTTAAAGGCGTGGCCACGAGGCGCAAACCTTTTCTGCATCCTGTGCTGGAGGAAAAACGTGTGTCCGATGTTGTGATGCAGCAGGACCTGATGCTGCATTTTCCCTATCACTCGTTCAACCCGGTGATTGATCTTTTGCGGGAAGCAGCCATTGACCCCGATGTCACTTCTATAAAGATCACGGCGTATCGCCTGGCGAAGCAGTCCAAGATCGTGAATGCCCTGATCAACGCCGTTCGTAACGGGAAGCAGGTGATGGTAATGCTGGAATTAAAAGCCAGGTTTGACGAAGAGGCCAACCTTGCCTGGAAAGAACGCCTGGAAGAAGAAGGCGTGAAGGTTTTGATCGGCATCCCGAATATGAAAGTGCACGCCAAGCTTTGCGTGATCCGCAAACGGGTTGGCGATGCCATTGTGCAGTATGGTTTTATCAGCACGGGCAATCTGAACGAAGACACGGCAAAGGTTTATGCTGATCATTGCCTGCTGACATCGAATAAAGAAATCATGACCGATGCCAACCGCATCTTCAATTATATCGAACACTACAAAACCGGCAATCATTTTTTAAAGGCCTGTACCACGCTCCTGCCTTCGCCGGGCATTGCCCGCCGAGAAGTCATAAAAATGATCCATACCGAAATTAAGAATGCACAAAAAGGCTTAAAAGCGTCCATCTGTGCTAAAATGAATTCGCTGTCGGACGAGACTGTCATCCAGGAATTATACACGGCTGCTAAAGCCGGCGTTGAGATCAGTCTCATTGTGCGGGGTATATTTTGCATGTTCTCCGAAAATCCCAAATACATAAAGCCGATACGTGCGGTCAGCATTGTGGATGAATACCTGGAGCATGCAAGGGTTTGGATCTTCCATAACGACGGACAGGAAAAAATGTACATTTCATCCGCCGACTGGATGGTGCGCAACCTCGATCACCGCGTGGAAGCCTCCTGCCCTATCCTCGACCCGGACATTCGGAAAGAAGTGAAGGATATTCTCACTATTCAACTGGCAGACAACAGCAAGGCACGCATTCTTGACAATGAGTTAAAAAATGAGTATGCAGCGGTACAGGAAGGCGAAAAGCCGGTGCGGTCGCAATACGAAACCTATTATTACTTACAGAACAAAATAGAAACGCCACTTGAAATTAGCAGCCATTGACATTGGAAGTAACGCAGCCCGTCTCCTCATCAACGATGTGATCGTGAAACAAAAAGGAGGGCCTGACTTTGTAAAGCTGGCCCTGGTGAGGGTGCCGCTCAGGCTTGGGTTTGATGTTTTTGAAAACGGGATGATCTCAGATCAAAAAGCCGATAAATTCGTCAAAACAATAAAGGCTTACAAGCACCTGCTGGATGTGTACGAGGTGGAAAATTTAATAACGGCGGCTACGTCGGCCATGCGTGACGCTGGCAATGCCCGAGAGATCATTAGCAGGATCAAAGACGAAACCGGCATCCAGATCGATGTTATCACGGGTGAAGACGAGGCCAAATACATTTACGAAAATCACTTTGCCGATAACCTTACCAGCCAGGAGTCCTATCTCTATATCGATGTTGGTGGCGGCAGTACAGAACTTACCTTTTTCAGTGATGGCAAGCTGGTCACGCAGCAATCATTTAATATCGGTACCATTCGCTTGTTGAAAAAACAGGTAACACAGGAACACTGGGCGGAGATGCGCAGCTTTATTAAAGAAAAACTCCATGGCTATCACCACATAACGGCCATCGGTTCCGGCGGCAACATCAACAAAGTGTTTTCGTTGAGCAAGCGAAAAGAAGGCAAACCCTTAAATCTCGACCTGTTGCGTAATTATTACCAGGAATTCAGTGCGCTGTCGGTGCAGCAACGGATTTCAACTTACGGCATGAAAGAAGACCGGGCCGACGTGATCGTTCCGGCGCTTCTTATCTATATCAATGTGTTGAATTGGGCAGAAGCCGAGGATATTTTCGTACCTAAAATTGGTCTTGCCGATGGCCTAATCCATATTTTATATGACCGGGTGGTGAAGAAGCAAAAGGCTCAATAGACAATTTGCAATGAGCAATTCGCAATGTTTTTTCACTAACATCTTACAATTTAAACACTAAAAAGAGCCGCATCAGTTGATGCGGCTCTTTTCATTTTGTCATTAGACAGGAGACAAGATATACTTATTGGGGTAGTAAGACCTGGTTGATCACATGCAGTACACCGTTCACATATAGCTGGTCGCTGGTGCCGCCGGGTGCTGCCATGGGATTGATCTGTACATTAGCAGCCGAAGCGTTAGCAAGTCCTTTTACTGTGGCTGCCGTTACGCCTGCAGGTCCAAAGGTTGCCTGCAAGGTGACACCAGGATGCGCGGCGATGCCGGCATTGAGCAGCGTTGGCGTTGCGGTAGCCGTTGTTGGCAGGTTTACCGTGAATGCACGCTGACCCAGGAGATGGTAAACAACGATACCCTGCACGGTGGTAGGTGTGAGGATTGCCGCCAACTGCGCACCGATTCCTGTACCTGCCGGAAAAATCGGGGCGTCGGGAATGGAAGCTGGGTTTGAAATAAGGGTTGTTCCATAATTTGTAACAAGCGCTGTTGCTGCGCCTTGCGCATTGGCCGCAGGAATGCCTTGCGCCATTAGGGCACCTGTAATCTGTAGTGTCAACAGTTGACTAAAGGCGGCATCGGTTGGCGCAAACACAGTAAGGCTCGCAGCCGGGTTGCTAAGGGCTGCTACCAGGTTGGGCGAAGGTGTAGCCTGGTCGGCGCGGCGCACAGCAGCTTCCAGGTAATCCAGTTCAGGATCGGCCGTAATACGCTCCCAAAGCATTTGTCTTGGCGGGGCCAAAATGCCGGCCACTTTATGGATCACGCCATTGGCAGCCTGCACATCAACCGCTGTAAGCGGGATGTTGTTCACAAAACCGTTTGTTCCTCTCCGTGACGGGAAAAGAGACATGCGCAAACCGGGAGGCAAGGTGGTTGATGGTGGTGCCAGTACCAATTGAGTTGGCAGTTGCATGTTGGGAAAATTAGTGCCGATCATCGTGCTGCCGATCTTTTGTCCACCAACAATATGGTATTGCAAAATGGCCGTTAGCTGGTCAAGCGGTAATGCATTGATCACCGTTGCGTTAATACCAGACCGTTGGAAGGCCGCGTCATCCGGAGCAAAAACTGTGTACACCGCATTTTTATCGCTAAGCATGGGCAACAATCCCTGCACCCTGCCGATCGCTGTTTTGAGCAGGCTGAAATTAGGGTCAGTGTTTACCAGGTCGCCAATGGTAACGTTGATCGTGGAAGCCGGTGGCTCAACCGGTACCGGGTCTTCAACATCTTTATTACACGCGGCCAGTCCACCTACCAGGATTGCCAACAGCGCCAATTGTTTGAGCAGTTTATGGAAATTCATTTTCATTTTTTTTGATTTGATCTTTTCAAAGGCAATCGCTTACAACACGCCGTAGGCAAAGCTGAGGTAATACAGCCCGCCGATGCTGGGGTTACCCAGGGCCGTACGGTAATACTGGTTCAACAGGTTAGACGCTCCTAACTTGAGCAATGACTTGATACGTGGCAACTTGTAGTTAACGGCTGCATCCACGGTGTGGAAAGCAGGTAAGTCACCTTGCGTAAAGTCATTCTCATAGAAAAACGCTTCCTGCCAGCGCCAGCTTACATTGGCGCCAAAGCGGTTGCCCGGCCCAAAACCCGTATTGGCAAGACCCAGAACTGTACGCTTATTCGGCGCATTAAAGAAAGCCCTGAAACCGTCCGGAACATCACTGATGTCATCGGCAGTAAAGCTGCCCGAAGCAATAAAGTTTTTCGGCAATACATATTCTACGGATGCGCCGATGCCACGGGTGATCACTTCCTCCGGTGAGTTGGCCACCAGCGAATAACCCAGGCCTGTGCGTACAGGTCCTGGCTGGCCATTGGCAAACTGCTCCACATCACGACGGGTGATAAAGTCGACATAAGCACTGCGGAAAGCATAGATATCGATCAGGAATTTTTTTGCCAGCAAGGCTTTGTAGCCAATCTCTACTGACTTCACCGACTCAGGCTTTACTTCCTGGTAAGGTACTCTTTCCCTTCCGGCTGCAGGAGAATAACCCGGGTTATTGCGAAGGTCATATTTGTCATACAGGGCAATGTTGGAACCGAGCAAGCGGCCCGTACCTACATCCAGGTCGATCCACTGCTGCTGCGTACTCGGAAAACGGTAAGCGGTCTGGTAAGAGATACGAATGTTGTGATCTGTTGCCGGCTTGATAACAGCTGTAAATCTTGGCGTAAAACGCCCTTTAAAGTTTTCGTTTTTATCGTAACGACCGGCAGCCGTCAAACGCAATACATTGGGAATAATTTCTTTTCCTACCTGTACATACGCTCCCACTTCATTGATCTTGATCGGTTTTCCCTTTGTATCGGCAAACAGGGTGCCTTCGCTGTTCAGCACATACTGCTTCCAGTTTCCACCAACCATTACTTCTGCAAACTTGATCACATTGCTGAAGTTGTATTGTCCTTCTGCCATCCATAAATCGCTTTTATCTGTGAAAAGACCGCCTTGTGGGATTGGTTTTTTACGGACCGAATCAAAAATGCGTTTGAATTCAGGCGAACCCGCTTCAGGGCGACCCTGGTCGGCCACACCCCTGGCTACGGCATGCGCTTCTGCATCGCCACGGCCCATTTGGCGGGTATTGATATAGGCAAACGCATACTGCTGCAGCCAGGTACTTGTAGGCTTCCACGCTTCATTAAAAAGCTGTGACGTAACCGTTAGGTTATGCGATTCACCGGCATTCTCCTGGGTGGTATAACCGCGCAGGTACCAGTTTTTTGCATTCAGTTCCAGTTTGTACTGGCCTACTTTCAGGTCCTTCAGTGAATAACGCTGGCTACCGGTATAAACGGTATTACCAGTACCCCAATAACCTGCCAGCACGGCTTCAATGTCGTTTGTCAATTTATAATTCAGCGAGCCACTGAGCTTGAAATTTTTTGTTGTGGGATCGATTACCTGGTTTTCGGTATAGCCTGTTCTTGATATTTTCATATCAGCAGGCTGCTGACCTGCCATGGTTAAGAGATAGTCGCGGAGAAAAGGAACCTGTCCGCCAATGGAACGCAGCACATTGGCAAACGTAGGCACCTGGTCGGGCACTTCATCGCCATACACATTCACACCATCATAATTTGGATCGGTTTCCCTTGTACCCGGCACAATTTCGCCAGTAGTACCGAGGCGCCGGTAGTTGCGGTAGTCGCGGGCCAGCCAGTCGTTGGCACTGATGTATTCGCCGCTGATCTTGTAAGCAAATTTTTCAGAAACCTTTTGAGCCCACCGGAGTGAGAAGTTATAATAAGGTGAAGCATCCCGCTCTTTGTCGCCAAGATGCATAATGCCGGTTTTTACCTGGTAAGAAAGACCGGTGTAACGAAATGGATTTTTGCTGTTGATCAGCAAGGTTCCATTCATACCACCAGGTCCATAAAGTGCCGACGTAGCACCGGGCAATAATTCCATGCTTTCTACGTCCAGTTCGGTAAGGCCAATGACGCTGCCCACAGAAAAATTCAGTCCTGGTGCCTGGTTATCCATTCCGTCCATGATCTGGTTGAAACGCAGGTTACCACTTCCCGAAAAACCACGGGTAGTTGGCGTGCGGAACGTTAGCGAAGAAACAACGGCATCAACGCCTTTGAGATTAGTCACCACGTCGTAGTAATTCGATACCGGCGCATTGCGGATGGTAGCGGCACTCACCCTTTCGATGGTCACCGGCGCTTCGAGGATGCGCTGTGGCGTACGGGAAGCCGAAACCACCACTTCCTGGCCGATAACATTTGAATTTGACAGGAAGATAGTTACCGGTGAAGAGGCAGAAGCCACTCGTACTTCTTCTGTTTCGTAGCCTACAGAAGAAATAACAAGTGTTACCGGTAGCGATGGAACGGAGAGCTGGAACCGGCCGGTAGAATCCGTGTTGGTTCCAATGTTAGAACCTTTTACCCGGACGGAAACACCTGTCAGGTTCTCGCCGGTTGTGTTGGTAGAAACCTGGCCTGTAAGTTGAACGTTCTGGCTCCAGGCAGGAAATGCGAAAAGTAGCGCCGCAAAAAGGGCAGCAAGCAAACGGAGAGGTCTTCTCATACTGTAGAATTTAGCTGCGGAAAAATGCATCTGAACCTGAGTCTTCAAATTCATAAGGCATGTAATCACATGGGAAAATTAAGCATTCAGATGCTTCATTCGAAATAATTTTGAGAGAGTTATAAGAAGTTGTTGAAACTTTGCCGCCTGCAACGTTTAAAAATAAAAAGCAACGTTCTATCTTTCGTTTATGGCAAGATTTGAGTTTCCTAACCAAATGGGTTTTTACCAGGGCAAAGTCCGCGATGTATACACAATTGACAACACCTTGCTGGTGATGATCGCATCTGATCGCATTTCGGCATTTGATGTGATCTTACCCCGCACCATTCCTTACAAAGGGCAGGTGCTGAACAGCATTGCGGCCTACATGCTGCAGGCAACAAGCGACATTTGTCCCAACTGGCTTCTCAATTGCCCAACACCCAATTCTTCTATTGGTTACAAATGCCAGCCGTTTAAAGTGGAAGTGGTGGTTCGCGGCAATCTTTGCGGCCATGCCTGGCGGAATTATGAAAGCGGGCAGCGTGTTTTGTGCGGTGCGCTGATGCCCGATGGGCTGAACGAATCGGATTATTTCCCGGAACCCATCATCACGCCATCAACAAAAGCCGACGAAGGCCATGACGAGGATATTTCGGAAGAAGAGATCCTCCGCCAAGGACTGGCAACTGAAGCAGAATGGGCCCAGATCCGGCAATATGCCCTGTCACTTTTTGACCGCGGCAAAGAGTTGGCGTTAAAGCAAGGCCTGATCCTGGCCGACACCAAATACGAATTTGGCAAACGCAATGGCGAGGTGGTGTTGATGGACGAAATTCATACACCGGATTCGTCCCGCTATTTTTATGCGGAAGGCTTTGTTGAGCGGCAACAGCGCGGCGAAAAACAAAAGCAATTAAGCAAGGAGTTTGTCCGCGAATGGCTGATCCAAAATGAATTTATGGGCAAAGAAGGTCAAACCGTTCCCGAAATGAGCGATACCTGGGTGGAAACTATTTCGAATAAATACATTGAGCTTTACGAAACGCTGACCGGCACTGCTTTTCAACCCATGCAGCTGGAAGAAGAAGAGGTGTATGGTAAGATCGTAGAAGCCCTGAATGCAGCGGGTATGCATACCCGGTAAAACCTTTTTAGAAAAAGCCGGCCGTGCATAGACTTTTATGTAAGGACGGCTTTTTATTAATCAGCAAGGCTACAGGTCCAGCGGTTATCGGGATTGGAAGGAAATACCAGTAAAAACCTATTCGGCCGATCGGTTTTTTCGGCCTTGCCACCGTCAAAATAGCCACCTTTAAATAGTAGGTCACCTTTTTCGTTTACGGCATAGGTGCCTATACTTGGTTTTTCAAAACCATTGTATTGATAGCTACCATTTTTTGACAGCAAAAACGAGCCTCGCGGGATAAACTCATAATTCCCGTTCTGATATTTTGTTGCTGTGCAATTGTATTTACCAAACACCACATTGCTTATTTCTTTTTGCGCGGCAGCTGTATTGGCAGGCTTTTTCGCCTGAACGGCAACCACAGTTGCGGCTTTTGCTTTTTTGTTTTGCGAACAAGAAGAAAGTGGTGAAAGAAAACTTGCGGAGATCGATGCGACAAGCAATAGGCGGAAGTACATTTTCATCGTTGCAGGTTAGTTTAAGTAAATTATCATCTGCCGGTACGGCGGCTTAAATATAAAATCTTTGGGCAAGGCTTGCAAGCTTCCGGCGGGAAGCTTGCAAAAGGCAGTAAACCTGCTTAATTTGGAAGAATGAATTGCCTATGTACATTGTCGTGAATCATACCATCACCAACACAGAAGATTTCTGGACAGCGGCACAGAAACACCTTCCCCTTCTGCCGGAGGGCGGCGTCAGGCGTGTACTCCATGTTTTTCCCAACCAGGCAATGGATGCCTGCACCTGTGTATGGGAAGCCGAATCGATTGAAAAACTTGAGCATTACTTCCTGGAAAATCTTGGGAACGCAAGCACGCAAACCTGTTTCCAGGTAAACGAAGCCACAGCGGTTGGACTGGAAGTTTAAGTCGAAAACGAGAACAGGCGTTCGTTACTCTTTTTGTTTATTTGCATTTAATTCCGCCAGTTTGGGCCGCAGTCTTGCTCTCGATTTGTTGAAGATATTCCGGCCTTTGTCGATGCCTTTGCGTTTTTCTTTTTGCTCTTCTTCTGGCAGATGAATAAAATCTAAACACTCCTGGCTGCAGGTACCCTCCCATTTTTCGCGGCACTCATCACACTGGATAAAAAGGAGATGACAACCTTCGTTGGCACAGTTCACATGCGTATCGGCAGGCTTGCCGCACTGGTGGCATTTGGCAATGATCTCTTCTGTTATCCGTTCACCAAGCCGGTTGTCAAAAACAAAGTTTTTTCCGTGGAATTTCGACGGCAGTCCCAACTCCTTTATTTGGTTAGCATAATTGATAATGCCGCCTTCCAGGTGATAAACATTTTTAAAGCCTTTGTGCAACATGTAGGCGCTGGCCTTTTCGCACCGAATGCCGCCGGTGCAATACATGATGATGTTTTTTTCCCTCTCCCCCTTCAGCATATCGGCCGCCATCGGTAGCTGCTCCTTAAAGGTATCAGACGGCACTTCAATCGCTTTTTCAAAATGCCCTACTTCAAATTCGTAGTGGTTTCGCATGTCCACTACAATCGTATCCGGATCTTCGGTCAACTGATTGAACTCCGCGGCATTCACATATTTGCCGCGGTTCTGCATATCGAAATCCGGATCGGCAATACCATCGGCAACGATCTTTTCCCGCACTTTAATTTTCAGCACCCAAAACGATTTGCCGTCATCATCCACGGCAATGTTCAACCGGATGCCATGCAGAGGAGATATGGAATACAGGTAATCCTTCATCGCCTCAAATTTTGAATCCGGTAGGGAGATCTGCGCATTGATGCCTTCGTGGGCAACATAAATACGGCCAAATACGCACAGCGCCTGCAGGTTGCGGTACAATTCATCCCGAAACTGCTGCGGATCAGCAATCGGGAAATAATGGTAAAATGAAATAGTAGTACGCGGTTCTTTTTCTTCGAGCAAGCGCTGCTTTAATTCCTTTTGGGAGACACGGTTGTGTAATAAGGCCATTCTGTTAGAAATTTTAAGGACACATGCCTGGTGAACAAAATTTCGGAAATGGCGCAAAGATAATCCCCACAGATCGTTTGAAATGTGAAAGAAGACCTGATTTTCGTCAGCTTACAACACCCCGGCAAGGATCAAAATAAGCACCACAACGGCCAGGGCCAATACCAATACAGGATTGATAAGCAAGAGCGCCAGCAGGGCCACACCCAGGATAATATAAATAAGCGTACGGTCGGAAACCGCGGAGGCTTTGGGTTTGAAAAGATTTTTGGCCTTCAGCTTCAGGGACGTCCAGAAAAAATTGCGCTTCAGCTTCCGAACCGTTTTCTTGCTCATTTGCGCACCGTACATGGAAAGAAGCACCATGCTTAACAGAGCATCGGAAACGGGTGAAGAAGGCTGGTTTTGTGGAAGCGACGTATTTTCTACCGGTTGTACAGTAACACTATAAGCCATAATGATTTCTTTTCAATTGGTTAAATGGAGACGCAAATGTAAGTAATAAACAAGTCTTTTTTGCTTACCGGTTTCGGCGAATGCCATTGCCGATCACACCGCCAAAACCAATCCGCACACCTACTGTATGTCCCGGCTCCGCCTGTACGGCTGTTACCACGTCCACCCTGAATACTTTGAAGATATTTTCCAGGCCGGCAAAAGCTTCCACGTAATAGTTATTGTTGTTGACATAAAACGTGTTGGTGCCAGCCACCAGGTTCCATTTAAGTTTGTTGAAAAGCGGGATCTTGTTGGTGAGCAGGCCATTTAAATGATGCTCAGCATGGAGCACCGTATAAAAGCTTTCTGTGTTGCTGTAACGGTAATACGGCGCCAGCTGAAACGTATTCAGGTAATCGAACGTGAACAGGAATTGGTTACCGTTAAAATGCTGGAAGTCGGGAATGTCCACTTGTCGGTTGTTTAAAAATCCGCCCGTACTAAAGCGGTATCGAAAGGTGCCGGCCAACTTCAGGTTCACATCATCGGATACGGTAAATTTCCATTTGTCAAAATCCGCCGTGCTGTTAAACAACTTTGGAATTCCCCTTGAATATTGGAGTTGCAGCACAGGATAGTCGGAGCCAATGGCGACTTTTCGATTTGGAAATTCGATGTAACGCTGCCCTGGCTGAAAAGATACCTGCGCAGATGCCACCGTAGCCGCATGTGGTATGAACGGAATAGCAGCCAGCTCAAACGGGTGATTGGGCAGCAAAACTCGGTTCTTGTAAAACAGTGAAAAGTCGGACCGGTTCTCCAACGGTATGCGGTCTTCGTAGGTTGCGTTCACGGAAAAATTGAGACCGCTTTCAAATGATTTGCTGTATTCAACGCGGCCAAACCAGGCTTCATAGAGCTTTAAATAATTACGCCGGTAAAGCAATGTCGAAATTGAATTGGTTGTTTCGTCAACCGGCGATGAGCGGTTGAACTGCTGCACCCACTTACCCCCGCTAAACCGGATGGTGCGGTTATGGAAGGAATCGGCTTTGGATTGAACCTGGAAGGAAGCATAAGCATTCAGGTGCGAATTGCTAAAGCCGTAACGGGTATTTAATTCCGTTCTATAATTCCAGGCGCCTTTTTTGGGTGAGATGGAAAAGCTTTGGAAAGCTGAAAGCGAAACTCCTTCCACCGTGTTGTACTGCAGCCCCTTGAGCAGGGGTTCAAAGCGATAGGTTTTATAGGCATCTACAGAATAAAAATTACGTGTCACGCCACCCTTGATTAATTTAATGGGGTTCACCGGCTTTTGTGCCTTTCGCAGCGAGTCGATGGTAAATTTTGAGTACATGCCCTCACGGTCCGCTTTGACCAAACTGTCCTTCAAAACAAAATCCTGTTTTTCGTCTTTTTCTAGCGGTACCGGACGAAAGCTGTTCCAATACAGGCTATCACGCTTGTTAAAAGCAGTGTCGTACTTCATCACCACGCGGTCAAAAAACTTTCGCTTGAAAGAAGGCGCCAGGTTGTAATTGCTGTACACATTGAGAAAGTCACCACCAATAGAAAACCCAAACATTTTTGCTGCCACCGAAACCACCTGGTTTTGCGTTCGCCAGGCATTTTCTGCAACGGGGAAATGCACCTGCGTAACCTTAACCGTATCCAAGAGGTCAAGGCCATATTCTTTAGTAACCAAAAGGCTCAGGCTGTGAATGCGCCATTCGTCATCAATGATCTGCACAAAACCTTCAAACAGGGGCTCGTTTTTTCGGCGAGGCGAAACACGAATACGGTTGATCATCCGTCCTTCCTCAAAAAAATTGCCTTCATACCGGAACGTATAAAAGTGAAAAGCCCCGTCTGCCAGCGGCGAAACAAAACCGCGTTGACTGATCCCGCCGCTAAACAAGGCTACGTTATTGGTGTAAAAGTTGACAAAAAACGGCACACTCAATCCAAAGCCGCCACCGCTTTGCCGCGAGGAAACAACTTCCATCTTCAGTTTGTTCGGGTGCTTGTAGGCAACCTTTGTTACCGATTCGGAAAGAAAAAGAATTCCCTGGCCAGTAGAGTCGATGCCGTTTCTTTGCAACTGCGATTTGTCGATCTTTTGTCCGAGCACCCGGTCCGGAATTTCCCTTGATCGCAGCAATCCTTTGATATAGACATCCACCGTGAATGAATCGATCTGCCGGTTGTTTTCTTCGCGTTTTTTAATGGCCTGCCGCATGATCTTTTGTGCAGGGTCCTCTCCCCTTTTGATCACCACTTCGGGCATGGCCAGGTTTTGCGGCAACAAACTAAAATTTTCTGTTCTGTTTTCAGCACCGATAGTGACAGGTCTTTCTTCGGTTTTATGACCTACATACTGGCAAACCAAAATGTACGTTCCGGGGTCAAGATTAAGCGAATAAAAACCTTCGCTATTGGCCACCACGCCTTTACCGGTGTTCTTCACCGTTAGTGAAGCAAAAGAAAGCGGCTCGCCTTTTTCGCCTGTGATCTTCCCGTTTATTGTTGCACCAAAACCGGCAAAAGCCAGGCAGGAACAAACAAGCAGCGGAACTGCCATTTTACAAAAAACAGGAGAATAAAACTTGTTTTGCATGCAGTAGAAAAGCATATCGATTCTGCCGGCTTTAGCGAACACGTTTGCCATTTAATACCGGTCGAAGCGAACTGCCGCTCATGGCCGCAAACCCGGCAACCAGCGCACCAATCAATGCCGTTAACAGGATAAGTAAAAAGGTTTGTCCCTGCAAGGGAAAAAGCTCTGCCATCCGTTTGGTAAGCACGCCCTGGTTACGGACATGGATAAAAAGCGACAGTCCGCCCCAAAGCAAAAACAGTCCGGTAAATCCAGCCAGGAAAGCCCACCCTATCTTTTGCTGAATAAGCAAGGCAACCAGGAATGAAACAAGGGCCTGGCTCCACCAGGGTAGGTAAATGCCGGCAATAAAACTAAATGCCGCCGTAAGCAATGTGGCTAATATAAAACGCATGGAAAATGTTTAGGCTTTTGAAAATCGAAGTGTACCAATGATTCGCTTGTCTGCCGCTTCGGAGGCTTTCATCACCCAAAGACGGTAGTATTTGCCGGCGATCCAATCGTCGATAAAATTGTCGTAGAACCGTGAGCCCGGGTTGCCGCTCTGGCCAGCAGGATAAATGCCATACGCTTCTATCTCCGGTGTCATGTGAACAACCATGCGCCAGCTCGGTCCATTGGTTTTGCCATAGGCATTCAGCACATTGCCCCAGCCACCGGCTTTTATGTTGTAACGACCAAAAGGCTTCACCGCGTCGCGAAGCAAATGCTGTATCGAGCTTTCCTTGTGCTTCCACCAAACAAGCTCATTCTTTTTTTCTTCCTGTACCAGGCTGGTAGCGGCCATCTTGAAAGCCGTTGTCACTTGCTGGTTCAGCGATTCTACCTGCGGCGTAAAAACATTGTCGATAAACTTGTTGGCCGTGTCTCTTTTCAGGATCTCAAACAGCGTTTGTTCCGAGGGATAGGTAACGGTTTTTCCCACGGTTGAAAACTCATCCCGCCATATTACTTTCTCCAGCGAATCAAACCAGGTTTGGTAGATCGTTGGTGCTTTTGCTTCTGCTGTTACCTGGTAATTCCATGTTTTTAATTCATCCATGTATTTCCATTCGGCATCGCTGATATAAGCGCTGTCAATATGCGACAATAAGAACGGAACTGCGTCGGCCGCCAGGGTGCTGTACACATTGTTTTGTAACGCCATCATATCCTGTGGCGTAATATTCTGCATGGCGCTCAACTGCTGGTGCGCCGACCGGCCGCGGGGTGTAATGTAGTCACCGGGAATAAAATAAGGATAGGTACTGTCAACAGCCCGTTGGTTGGCACTTTGAATAAAGCCTTGCGTTGGATTTAACACATGTGGATTGTCTCCCAGCGGAATAAATCCTTTCCAGGCATAGGAGGTGTCCTCTCCAGGCATCACGTAAAGTCCCTGGCCTTGCCAGCGAAGCGGGAACCTGCCCTGTTGCCAGATGGCAATGTCGCCTGTTTTAGAGGCAAAGATCATGTTCTGACCGGGTGCTGAAAAATGCCGGATGGCAGCGGCGTAGTCGTCATAGTTTTTGGCGCGGTTCAGTTTGTACCACATCAGCAACTCGTTGGAAGGGTCGTGCGCCGTCCACCGCATGGCTACGGATGTTTTTAACGTCGAATCGCCGTTGTTGAAAGTATGGTCGTAGATCACCGGTCCAAAGACGGTATAGGCCACAGAATCGCGGAACACATCACCGCTGATCTTTTTAATTTCTTCCACCCGCATTTCAACAGGGTTCCAGCTACCGTTGTACCAATATTCCCTGCGGCTTTCGTCTTTGAAACGGATCTTGTAATAATCGATCACATCTCTTCCCGCATTGGTAAAACCAAAGGATATGTTTTCGTTGAAGCCAATCACCACACCGGGAATACTGGGAAACGTAGCGCCATAAGCATTCATTGTTGGCGTGTGTATTTGCATCTCGAACCAGATGGCGGGAAGCGTCAGTCGAAGGTGCGGGTCGTTTGCCAGGATGGCCGCGCCACTAGCCGTTTTACTGCCGCTCACCGCCCAGTTGTTGCTTCCCTTCATGTCGACAGGCTTGGGCACCTGCAAGGGGTTTACGGTTGAATCAACACTGTAATAAAGCGAATCTACGGAAGCTGGTGGGGCAGGCGTTGGCACAGAAGCGGTGAACAGCGTTCCGGGCGGAATAATGGGTTGCAGGGAGTCATCCACCTGCGGGTAAAGTATCGCCATTTCCTTGCGGGAAAAGATTGCTTTTTGATTGGTAAACTCCAGGTCTCTTGCATAACCTAAGCCCGCCAGGTCGGCAGACATCAGCTTAATAAAAAGTGCCACTTTCAGGTTACTCCAGCTTTCGGGTTTGTAACCAAGCAGCTTAAATTCAAGCGGCAGCCTTGCTTCCGTAAGGGTATTGATATAGGCATTAACACCGGCGGTATAAGCATCCAGCACTTGTTTGGTGCCGGGATCTTTTTCCATCTCGGTAACCATTACTTTGGCGGCGTGCACCATTCCCATCCGACGCTGCAGGCGGTCGTAATTAAGCAAGGCATCATTATTCACTACTTCGCTCAGCCGACCAGCCGCGGCCCTTGATTGAAAATCCATTTGCCAGAGGCGGTATTTTGCATGCAGGTAGCCTTGCACAAAATAGGCGTCGCCGTCATTGTCGGCAAAAACATGGGGCACCAGCCTTTCATCCAGGTAAACATTCACCTTACCCTGCAAACCGGCAAAGGCCAGTTCTTCGCTCAGGTCTTCGCCGTTGGATTCCGCCGCCTGCCAGAAACCGGTTTGCGGACTTAGAAATTTGCCAAGGGCCGGGATGGCATCCCATCGTTTATTCAGGGCAAAAATGAGTGCAATGGTAATGATGGTGCTAATGACAAAAGGAACAATTCGCATATGCAGTGAATAGGAGCGAAAGATAATAAGATAGGCCGAAAGCGAAAAAGAATGCGTGGAGAATGGATTCCAGGAGAGTAAAGCGCAAAAAAAATCTTCACTGTATGGTGAAGATCAGTTTAATTAAAATGGGGTTCGTTTATTTCGCCAACAGCGTTTTCGCTTCGGTTGCAATACAGGCTGCCATGTTTTGAAAAGCCAGTTTTTGCTCTTCGCTAAACGCAATGACCATTTCCTTACCGCCGGTGCCGGTTAGCTTTATAGATGCCACTTTTTTTGTTACCAGCCGGTTGAGCCAGGATTGCGTGGTGGGGGTGTTTTTAAATATAAAATGAAAAGCGCCATCACAATTCATCGAACCCGAATTGCGGAAGTTTGCTTTTGTGCGTTCGCCTTCAAAGATCACGTTGGCAGTAGATTCTGTGTCAAAGCAGCGACCATCGCCTTTGATCCAGATAAAAAAATCAATCTCTTTTTGGTTGGCATCGGCAGAAATGGAAATGGTAAGTCCATTGCCTGTAAAATTCTGGAAGCCTGTTGAAAGCGTTGTTTGATGATTGAAAGGATCGACGGCTTTTTTTAGTTTGCAATCCTGCGCAAAAATGGTTGCCGGTAAAAGGAGTAACACCAAAAAAATATTCTTCATAAGAAACGTATGAGTCATTAAGAAGCTTAAAAATAGACAGGTTCAGCGCTTTATTGGAAAAGGGGCTGTTAAATCTTCAACGAAGGCTTTCAAAACCGTATTTTACCTGGCTCCAAAAAGCGTCCAGCGCAATGATGCTGGTTTTGAAAAAGGTGATCAGTGCCGGCCAGTCTTCTTTCTTGAAAATAGAAAGGCCCACCTTTTCCGTAGCAATGGCCGAAACTACCCGTCCGTAATCGTCTTCGGTGTGCAACTGCCACTGCCAAACATTCCCGGCAATAGAGTGGAATAAGCTTTTAAATTGAGAGAACTGTTCGAAATACAATTGTTGCATTTCCGTGTCTTTGTGGGTCAACAAGATAGCCACAGTAGCCTTCTTGTTATCGGCCTGCATGCGAAAGGCAATATCCTTTTCACCGGTTTTGTAATTTATCCATGACACCTTTTCCCCTTCATCCGATAAGACAGGGGCCATGTATTGACCAAAAACTGTCCAGAACTCCTGCTTGATTTGGGTTGACTCCTGTTTTGAATACATGGCGCAAATGTAAAATACCTTCTCATTCGACCTGCTTGCAGGCGGAAAATGAAGCCATTCATGATTGTTTTACCGTTCCACAAATGCGTGGGGTTTCGGTTCTACAAAAATTTTAAAAACACGGCTTTACTAAGGAAAATCAAAGCGGAATTTAAAATTGGCATGTATTTCCTAATAAGATAGTTGAATATAAAACGATGGGGTATGAAACAAGTGATTGAAAGACTGATAAAGAAAGAAAATAAAACGGACGGCTTTCATTTTTCAACGTCCCTGTATATGATCTTGCTGTTCCTCACATTTTGGGGTGTAAGCTTTTATGTACTGGTCAACAGTTTTGCATAAACAGTGCTGTTAAGGTTAAAAACATTGTTGCAGTGTGGATAAACGAAGTGTAGCGCATTGGCTGCAACGAATTGAAAAGCTTCCTGTAGGGAAGCTTTTTTAATAGCGTGGAGAATGCGGTTTTATTATTTGATAAGGCTAGCATCTTGATTCTTTTCCATTCCTATACAACCATAAAAAGACATTTATCTTTGCGGCATGCCGACAAAACTCTCTGTCAACATCAATAAAATCGCCACCTTGCGAAACAGCCGTGGCGGTAATAACCCGGACTTAGTAAAAACGGCCGTGGATATACAGCGCTTTGGCGCGGATGGCATCACAGTGCACCCACGCCCAGATGAAAGGCATATTCGTTACAGCGATGTACGAAACTTAAAAAAGATCATCACAACAGAATTTAATATTGAAGGCAATTGCCGCGAACAAAAATTTGTGGACCTGGTGCTGGAAGTAAAACCAGAGCAGGTAACGCTGGTGCCCGATGAGTTGGGACAGATCACCTCGGACCACGGCTGGGATACGATCAAACATAAGTCATACCTCAAGGAAATGATTGCGGTATTTAAACAGGGTGGCATACGGGTTTCTATTTTTGTTGATCCTGATCTGCGCATGGTAGAAGGTGCCGCACTCACCGGAACGGACCGGATTGAATTGTATACAGAATCCTATGCAAAACAGTACAGTGCCGGTAACCGTTCGGGTGCCATTGTCAAATATGTTGACGCCGCCAAAAAAGCAAAAGAAATAGGACTGGGCTTAAACGCCGGTCATGACCTTGATCTTCACAACCTGAAGTATTTCAAACAAAACCTGCCCTGGCTGGATGAAGTCAGCATTGGTCATGCGCTCATCTCGGATGCGCTTTACCTGGGGTTGGAAAATACGGTACAACTTTACAAAAGACAGTTAGCCGAATAAACTCTCCGGCTAACTGTACCTATTTACTTTATGCCCGCCTTTTTAAAAAAGCGCCTGAGTTTCTTTTGCATTGCGTCTTCCTGCGCATTTTTGATGAGGACATACCCCGCTACGGCTACTACCGCCACGGCCGCCACTTTAAACCAGAAGTAGTTCAACAGCTTAGGCGGTACGTAAGTAGGCCCATCGTCATCAAACAGTGCCGGCTCTTTTACATAACGGCCTCTTTCGGGCATACCCAATTGCCAAAACTCACGGGACAGTTTATGAAGGGCTTTGCGGACCTCATCGCCATACATGGCAGAACCGTGCCCGCTGGCAATTACATTGGGCTCTAACGCCGCCAGGGTTTTCACTGTTCTTGCTGCTGCGCCCCAATCAGGTGTAAAATATTTGGGCGGACCACTCAATACCTGTTTTTGGCTCATTACCGAGAAAACCGATTCTTGTTTAGTGGTAACGATGGCATCGCCTGCTACCAACACACCATCCCGTTCGCGAAAAAGACTAATGTGTCCAGGTGTATGTCCCGGTGTGTAGATCCATTGCCAATCGGGCAGTTCGGTTATTTTACCATCAGGTTCCAATTCACGAAGATTTTCCTGCACATCAATTGGACCACTTGGGTAAACAAAAGCCATTGAAGCCATCATGCCACCGCCTACTGTTGGGTCGGGTGGCGGGTAGGATGCTTTTCCGGTCAGATAAGGCAGTTCCATATGGTGACAATAAATTGGGATCCGCCATTCACTGGCAAGCTGCTGTAGGGCTCCACGGTGATCGAAATGTCCATGTGTGAGGATGATAGCCTGCGGGACGCCACCCGGCTCCATTACTTCTGCAATCATGTTTTTGATCTTGGCGTAAGAAGACTTCAACCCAGTATCTACCAATACCCAACCGGGCTGTTGCTGGCTTTCGATGATAAAAACATTCACAAATACGTCCTTCATGCGCCAAACTCCCGGCGCCACGGCAAAAATATTATTGACGATATGCCTTTCTTCTGTTGCAGAAACCTCCCGCCTGTCTACGATGCGTTTATCCATAAGATCGTTGTTTAAGGTAGCAAGGGCACAAATAATATACCATGGGTAGATCCACCTCCTTCTCTTTCTCGTACCGCAAGAAGAACGATTAACATAATGGAAACCATATTTGGTGTGAAATTGCTTTCTTGCAAAACGATTTAGCCTGTACTTTGTACTGATCAGCTCACTAAACACCATTACATGAAAACATTTTTACTTTCTCTTTTCGCTTTGATGAGTAGCACCGCTTTTAGCCAAACGTTTGTGACCCGCGATATCAAGTCTTTCGGCGCAAAAGGAAATGGCAGGACCAACGACCATGAAGCGTTTCAAAAAGCCGCAGCTTTTTTCAATGAAAGAGGTGGGAATGGAAAACTTATTATATCGAAGGGAACGTATATTGTTGGGAAGCAAACTTTCAACAAAAACTCAACAGCAAAACCAGTTTACGAAGGATCGGATGTATTCTTTCTTTCAGAAGTAAAGAATGTGACAATCGAGGGGCAAGGCAAGCCTGTTATTAAGTTTGCGAATAATCTACGGTTTGGCGCCTTCGATCCTGGAAATGGAAAGGCCTATTTTAAAGGTGGGAACAACTTTTTTAAGCGAAATTATTTAGCCTTCGCCGGGGCCATCTTTTTTCTTTCCAAAAGCAACAACATCAAAATTTCTAATATTGAATTGAACGGGAACAGTGACAATTTGCTGCTAGGCGGTATATATGGTGATGTTGGCATCCAGGCGCCGCATACAGGAATCTATGTCGCCGATACAAAACAATTGGACATTCAAAATGTACATGCTCACCATTTTGGCCTGGATGGAATTCAAATTGTAAACAGAACCGGTAAAGATTCCAAGCCAGACAGCATTCGGATCAACAATAGCATCTTCGAATACAATGCAAGGCAAGGTCTTTCCTGGGTAGGCGGCAATGATTTAACGGTTACCAACAGCAAGTTTAATCATACTGGAAAAGGAAAATTTTCTTCGGCGCCAAGTGCTGGTGTTGATGTGGAAGCAGAGGTAGGTGACATACGGAATGGTAAATTCATTAATTGTGAATTCATCAATAATAAAGGGGTCGGTTTTTTAGCTGACAACGGACCTAGTAGTGACGTTACACTTGATAATTGTACAATTTGGGGTGTTACTACCTGGTCGATCTGGATAACGAGACCAGCATTCACCATAATGAATTCAAGGATTTACGGGTCTGCCGTACACGGGCACAATGCCGCAAATGAAAAAGATGCCACGAAATTTATCAATTGCCATTTTGAAGATAAGCCCTACAACGGCAAAGAACCTTTCGGTAAATTTTTAGTGGAAAGCAACAATGCACGTCGCATGCTTTTTGAAAAATGTACGTTTGTAGCAAATAAAAAAAAGTTGATGTGGCTAGGTGGTAAAGCCGATTATTCCTTGGATGAAAAATACAGGATACTCAACTCGCAATTCACTTATCTTGGCGGTGAACCTCCCGTTGATAATTGGATTGGAATGTTTGGTGGTGTGGCCATGAAAAATTCAACATTTGATATCAAACACGCCAATGCTTCCAAATATTATATCAGTGGCCTGGATAACAAAACAAATAATAGCTTGGGAGGAAACCAATACATCTCCAATAAAGCCGCACGAAAATTCTAAAATCAAGAAGCTATATTGCTTAACTTGTCAGGTAAAGGCAGTATATGATCGGCAAATTTCGAGAAGCTTATAATCAAAATTTTACCCAGGAAAGCTACCAGTCTTACCTGCAAGCCTTAGCCTCACACTATCCTAACCAGCTTGACTTTCGCGTAGCAGAAACACCCATTTTTGTGCCGGGCGATTTCATCCAGAAAATGGAGGAGACTTGTGAGGCTATCATTGACGTTATTCAAACACCTGGTTACAAAGAAGAAAGCAACAGGGCTATTCCGGAACAACTGCAGGTGCCGAATGAAGATGGTCACCCGCATTTTATTGCTTTTGATTTTGGTCTCTGTACCAATGAACACGGCGAATTGGAGCCACAACTCATCGAGATGCAGGGCTTTCCTTCCATGTTTGCCTGGCAGGTAATTCAACCCGAAACGCATCAGCGTATTTTTGATTGGCCGGAAGGTTTTACTTTCTTTTTAAATGGGCAAGACCGTGCATCTTACATCCGTCTATTAAAGGAGATCATCATTGGCGACAGTTCACCCGAAAATGTTATCCTACTAGAGATCTTTCCCGAACAACAGAAAACCCGTGTTGATTTTGCGGCAACGGAAGAGTTGATCTGTATTCAAACGGTTTGCCTGACAAAATTGATAAAAGAAGGGCGGGAAGTTTTTTATGAAAAAGATGGTAGGAAGATTAAAATCGAACGCATTTACAACCGCCTCATCTTCGACGACCTTTCCCAGCAAACACCGGAGATACAGGAAAAAGGAAAAATTTTGTTCGAAGACCTGGATGTAAAATGGGTACCGCATCCCAATTGGTTTTACCGTCTCAGCAAATTCACCCTGCCTTTTATAAAGCACCGTTTTGTTCCTCCTACCCAGTTTTTAAATGAAGTTCATCCGCTGCCTATAGATCTCGAAAATTACGTGGTGAAGCCCCTTTTTTCTTTTGCCGGACAGGGTGTGATCATTGACGTTACAAAAGAAGAGATCGAGAAAATTAAGGACCCGGAGAACTGGATCCTGCAAAAAAAGGTACAATACGCTGACATTATAGAAACACCCGAGGGGCCTGCAAAGGCCGAAATCAGGCTTTTCTATTTTTGGACCGAAAACGCAGAAAGACCCCTGGCTGTTAATAACCTGGCTCGACTTAGCAAGGGGAAAATGATCGGGGTGCGATACAACAAAGATAAAAGCTGGGTGGGTGGAAGTTTTTGCTTATTCGAACCAGCGAAAACATAAAAGGATAACTTGCGCCTAAGCTCAATCCTTTAAGTGAAACCGCAATCCCATAAACACTCTTCGGCCCTGGTTGGGAGCAAATACGTAGGACGGGTCAAACGTTAATGCATATGGGTTTTCCGCCGTTGGCTGCACTTCCCCGGCACTGTCATACACAACATTTTTGTCAAACGGGTCATGCGAACGGGCAATCAGAAACGGGTTGCCTTTAACAGGCGTCCAATCCAGTAAATTTTTTACCCCTGCATAAATCTCCAGCTTAGCAGATATCCATTTGGTAGCTTGGAGATTTTGCAGACTCCACACGGGAGAATACGGCCTGCGGGGATCGTTTTCCGAAAGCAATGGCAGGCGCATCGGACCGTACATATTTCCTGTGTAATCAAAGGACAGCCCGGCAAGCGGCAACGTATAGCTGATTGTCCAGTTGCCGCTCCAGCTTTCCGTTAAAACGGGCCGCTCCTTTTTCACCGGCCCGGCCTTTTCATATTTGGCCACGTCCTGCAATGTAAAACCAACATATCCCTTTAGCCTTTGTAAAAAACTTGCTTCCAAATTCACCGAAACTCCTTTCGAAACGGCATGCCCTTTTAAATTGTCATAGATGATCTTGTTCGGATCCGTATCATAATCCGGGATGATCTGGTTGCTGAAATGTGTGTACCAAACAGACGCGTCCAATACAACATTCTTTGACCGCCCGCCAATGCGGTTGCTGTATTGAATGTTGACGTTTTTACTTTTTTCCGGAGATAATTTCTCTCTTATCTCTACTGCTCTTGCACCGGTGAGGGCTGCATGTTCTTCGGTAAAAAGGTTTACCACGCGGAAGCCAGTACCGGCATTGACACGCAGGACCTCTTTTTCGGACAAGGCCCACTTGTACGCCAGCCGCGGCGTAAAAATCGCTTTGTGTAAAGGGTGAAAATCATAACGCAATCCTGCCAACACTGTATGCGATACATTTAACTTCCATTCATCCTGCAGAAAAACACCGGGTAAAAATGTACGTTGTGGATGGTTAAATTTGGACGCTGTGTCGAATGTGGCTGTGGAGTTATCATCGTAATAATTGTAACGTCCGGCAAGGCCTAACAAAAGACTATGTGAGCGAATGTTTTTGTCCCAGGTTGCCTGCCCGAAGATGATTTTCTGATCCGCCATATAAGGCGTGGTGCCATAATAAGAGTCCTGTTTGTGACCTGTAGCAGAAAAAGCAAAGAACATGCGTTCTGCCATCGGTAATTGATAGTTGCCGATCAGTTCCCAACGATTGGTATAAATGCTTTCGCCGTATACTTCGTCACCACCCCGAAAGCGTCTGTTCCATTGCATCTCACCACCCCAGCGATTCTCGTAAAAATAGCGACCGGCCAGTGTGGCAATCCTGTTTTTCTTTCGCATCAGTGCCCATTTGTTGAATATCGAAACCCGGTGCTGCAGTGTCACATCCGTGAAGTTATCGCCGTTGTTATCAATAGGATTAGCATAATTGTAATAATTCACACCCAGCAAAGAAGTGAGTGACTTGCCCATCTTCCAGCGGGTGCCCAGGTCAACAAGATGTTCTTGCCAGGAAGTTGTCATGAGATTAGCGGAAAAAAGGGGCGACTTATCCGGCGATTTGGTAATGATGTTGATCAGCCCACCAATGGCTTCCGAACCATACAATCCCGAAGCAGGTCCCTTGACCACTTCTACCCGATCGATCATTTGCGAGGGAATACCAAAAAGGCCGTATACGGAAGAAAGCGCACTAACGATCGGCATGCCGTCGATGGTTACCATCGTGTAGGGTCCTTCCAGCCCATTGATATGAATGTCGCCGGTATTGCAAACATTGCAGTTGATCTGTGGCCGTACACCGTTGACCATCGAAAGCGATTCAAACACGCTGGGAGCCGGATTTTTCTGAAAAAAACGGTGCGAATAAACTTCAACCGGTATCGGGCTTTCCAGTCGCTTTACGGCTTTCATGGTACCGGATATCACCACTGCATCAAGCGATGATGCAGGCTGCATTTCAACCGTTATTTCGGTAAGCGAATCTTGAAAAAAAATCATCTGATTGTAGTCTTCAAATCCCGCCATGGAAACGATTAATCCATGCTTGCCAGCTTTCACTTGAAACATGAAGTCTCCTACCGAATCGGCTGCCTTCACTTCGCTACTCAGTTTAACGGTTGCTCCTGCCAGTCTTTCTCCTCCCGAACGGACGCTGCCCTTCAATATTACCTGGGCAAAGCTCCCAGTGAAAAGCAACAATAGAAGTCCGGTAATGAAAAGCGGTTTGCGCATGGCCTTGAGTTTGAATGTCCAAAATTAATTTATTTGGCTTACCAAATAAATTTTATTTCTGCTCCCTTGTTACATTTGCATCATGTCGCACTTTGGCCATCAATTTGAAGAAAACTACCTGAAAGAGCTGTACAAGCTGAGCCAGAAAGACGTGAAAAAAGTAAACAACACGGCGCTTTCGAGGGCCATGTCGCTAAATCCCGCCACGGTGCTGGAAATGGTTCGCAAACTCAGTGAAAAGGGATTGGTAGACCTGCTGCCCGATAAAAGCATCCAGCTAACAGAACAGGGACGAAAGATCGGGCTGCTGATCATTCGCAAGCACCGGCTGTGGGAAGTTTTCCTGGTAAACAAATTACAGTACAAATGGAGCGAAGTGCATGACCTTGCCGAACAATTAGAGCATGTCGGCAGCGAGGATCTCATCAACCGGCTTGATGAATTTTTGGGCTTCCCTCCTTATGATCCGCATGGTGATCCCATACCAGATCGCCATGGCAAACTGAAAAAAAATACGGCCATTGCACTCTCCAAAGGGGCCAAAAACAAAACCTACCAGGTGGTGAGTTTTGCCGATACGGCTGATTCGTTTTTAGACTATTTAAGCAAGCTGCAGATAGAGCCGGGATGCCGGATAAAGATCACCGACAGGCTGGATTATGATGGGTCATTTTCGCTTTCCATTCAAAAAAACACTATACAGGTTTCTGAAAAAGTGGCGAGCAATATCCTGGTGCAACCGGTTAGTTAGCCCTTCTTTTTAACGCATTTAAAAAAAGGTATTCAAAGCTAACCATCACGCTGTTTTTTGTCATGCGGTAGATATCGCTGCTCAACTGAAAACGGTAACCTACGTTTAGTTTGGCCGTGCTACTGAAGATAGCCTGCAGCGAAGGTGCCAGGTCTACAAAATGGGTTTCGCCGGGAAGGTTGAAATTCCGTCCACCCAGCAACTCTACGTAAAGATTCAGGTTGGTTTGATCGTAATCTTTGTATTCAACCGGCAATAATAAATACCCCGCAGATAGCGAATAGTTGAGGGCTTGGAAAGCATAGATTCCCTGCAGGGACTTATCCTTTCGTTTTTCATTCAACACTTCATTCCAGCCAACAGTTCCGGAGATTGCCAGCTTGTGCCAAAGCTGTGTAGCGATCAATCCAGCCTGTACACCGCTTTGGTCGCCCATGCCCAGGTTTACCTCGTTATGATTAAGATAATTCCGGCTGTAGGTTCCTGCACCAAAAACTGCCATTCTGAAATGCTTATGCACTTCATCGTTAGATAAAAAACGGTACTTGGCGTAAACTCGTCCACCATCCCATCGCAGGTTTTCCTGCTGCATGTTGGAAAAATTGGCACTGGCTTTTACCATCCATTTTTTACTCAAGCCAAGCGCAACTTCGGGCATATAGCGCTGAATTGTTTTATCCCCATGAACATCCCCATGAAGAATCGCTGCTGCTTTCACCGACACCGATTGTGCCGGGTTGTTGGATGCTGGTTCGGAATACGGGTAAAGCTCTTGTGCATAGCTGCTGCTAAAAAATACCAAGGCAACAACCAGGAAGCTGATAACTTTCATAAAAATGAGAAAAGCCCTCCGCGGGGAGGGCCTTTTTAAAATTAAATGATAACATGAAAGACCCGGGATGCCGCTTCGGCACCGGATGAACAACATTTTTCCATACGACCGGTTTGCACGCAAGTCATTTTTGTGAGCGATGCGTACTTTTTAAAATCCTTGGCAGAAACAAAAGATTTGTCGACAAGGGAAAGTGTTACATCACCATTCAGCGACTGGCCTTTTGCGGTGAGAAAATGAAAGGTCTTTCCGCCGATGGCCACGTGGTCGTCTTTCTGCACCTGCAGGTTTTCAACCGCAGCCGTGATTTTTAAAGCAGCCACCGAAAAGCCGGCATCCTCCACGGCCTTACTCAGGGCATCAAAATCCACTGTTTCGGCATTCTTAAATGTCAGATTGTATTGCTGGTTCTTAATGTCAACAAGGGCTTTTTCCACGAAGGGCACTTTTTCAAGGGCCACTTTCACGGCTTTGGAACACATGGAACAGGTTAAGCCACTGGCCTGCAGGGATGCCGATTTAAACTGCGCCTGCGCAGCAAAACCCCAAACCAGCAGTATGGCAACAAACAGTTTTTTCATACTGGAAATTTTTAAAAGTTATGCTTTTTTGCAACAGTCTTTGGTATCGCAGCCGGCTTCTTTGCAGCAGCTCATATCAGGGCTGCATTTACCGTCTTTGGTACAAGCCGCTTTGGTGCATTTTTCGTGGCTGCAACAGCTATGCGAAGCCGTTTTTGTATCAGTCGCGGCTGTTCTTTCATACTTACAGCACTCGTGCAGGTTGTTGTAGGCTTCGTCGGTCGCTTTTACGTTTTGCGTATCGTAACCCACACCGGCAACCGCAGTTTCAATTTTAGCGGCATTGGTTGCTTTGCCCGCATATTTCACGGTAAGCATCTTGGTGTCAGCGCTCCACTCGGCAAAGGTGGCACCGGCGGTTTTTGCGGCTTTTTCGATTTTGTTCTTGCACATACCGCACTCGCCGGACACTTTTATTTTTTCGGTTTTTGCCTGAGAAAAACCAACAGAAGCAATTGTAATAAAAAAGGAAAGGAAGAAGATTTGAAGCGTTTTCATTCTTTTAGAATTTTTGTTTGAAGAAATAGAATAGAGAAAAAGAGCAACAGGTGTTGCCAGGTTGATTGCAGAAGAAAAACCCTATTCTAAATTCTGAAAACGCGGTTATGCAGGTACGTATCTTGTTTGCTTAACGGTGGGCCGTGGGCAACAGGCTCTTCCGTTGCAAGTTGAAAAACAGGCGTTGTAAAAAGGTAGTTGACGGTAATGACAGCAGGTAAATGAAGGGAAAAATCTGCGGTGAGTTGCTTGGCATACGTGTGGTCAACATCCAGTTTTACCACCTTTACTTCGTCTTTACAGCAGCCATCACTGTCGGTGGTAGGCATGCCGCATTTACCGCATTCTTTGGTATCGGATTCGCCCCACTCCATGCCATTCAGCCTGTCCATGCAATAATGGACAGAAACCACAAATCCCGTACTTACGGTAAAATATACGAGGAGTGCTATGGTGACCAGGAGATTTTTCATTCCTGATGCAAATATAGAAAAGCCTGCTGCAAACCAGAACGGTTTTTAGGATAAGCGGTTTAATTAACAAAAGCCCAATAGATACCAAAGCGGAAAACCATTGTGGGAAGCAAGTAACCCGAGGCGGCTATGTTGTGCCGGTTAAAACCAAAGCCGCCACCACCCAGATTGGCCGTGTGCAGGTTTTCGAGCCGAACAAATCCTTTGAAAGAACGGATGCGGAAGTGAAGGAAGGCATGTACTTCGGGACGGTTGCTGATGGTGAGAGTATCCTGGTAGAAGAATTGTCCTAAAACAGGCGAATAATTATCTGCTTTGAAAGGCGTGCTGTAACGGACCTCCAAACCGGTTGAAAGGTTCAGGTTGCGGAAAAACTTTCCTTCAAACGCCAGTATGTTTCGTGTAAACAGTAGCGGAAAGTTTACCTCTGCCCCACCTGCTTTTTGCTGTACATGCACTTCGGATTGCAGGTTAAGGCGTCGGCTCAGCCGGAAGGTTTTGGCGCCACTCACCCGCAACACGTTGAACAAAGCGCTTTCCTGCCGCAATTGCCGAAAGCCGTTCATGTACAGGTAATTGGTCACTACGTAATAATCGCCTTTTAACTGTACGGCCAGTTTCGGTAAATAATAAGAGGCAAAAAAATGAATGGTGTTTTCCTTCGAAAAATCCTTTCGTTCATCCAGGTAAAAAGCGCTTCGCTGGTCGTAGATAAATGAAGGCGAGCGGTTGACGTTTTGAAAGCCGATCTGCAGGGTCCCAAGGTCCTGGCTCAGCAAGCGCTGCAGGCTGACGTATGCATGGTAGTCACCTAGGTTATCGCCTGCAAGGTGCAAACGCCCCGACGCATTAATGTCCCATTTCTGGTTGCGGGTACGGTTGCGGTACTCGCCATGGCCAATGATATTGTAAAGTGAAGCATCGCCACGAGCCAGGTAGCCTTTTATCAATTGCAGCTCGGCGCCAAGCTTGATGAACTGCTGCAAGTTGTTGGCATCCGGAAACTGGTAGATGGAAAAATCATTGCTTATCTCCTGCCAGCGGTCCTGAAGAAAAACAGAATCTCCTGGCTGAAAAAAGATGCCATAATTACGCATGTAATAACCTGTATCCGGTGTGTTTTGTGCTTCGGATGATTGCAGGTCCTGGAATGTATAGCTCGACCGGGTAAACCGAAGATTGTGCTCAAATCGTACCCGCGGGTAAAAAAGAGGGATCACCGTTGAATCTGTTACCAGCGAATCTTTTCGGCCCAAGTCGTATTGCTGGCGCATAAAAAAATTCGTTTCATTTTCCTTGCGGCCTGTACTAAACGAATTGCTGAATACACTGGCCCGTATGTTTGGACTCCCTCCTAAAATCGTAGGAATGGTAAACCGCCGTTCATAAGAAGGGTCATTCAGGTAATCCTGGTCCATAAAGATGCCGCCACTTTCCCCTGCATTCATTTTGTTTTGCAGGAAAACAAAATAGTTGTTGTACCGCCGGTTGGGCGACTGGTACCAGGATGCCAACTGGATATTTCCATGGTTGTTTCGCTGGTTGCGAAACTGTCCCGGAGCGGTGATCAGCCGGTAGTTAAAGCTGGCATTCCAATGCGGTTTTATATTTTGCGTGTGCAGCACTTCTATGATCTGTTCGGTGCCGGTAGCCACCATAAACCCAAGTTCGGTGTATGGTCGGGGCGTGTTATAGAACCGTGTGTTCTGAAGGTTCCATTTGTACACATCCAAGGAATGAAAACCCGGGTCCCAGCCAATGCGGGCTGGCATCGTAAACAACAGCGACCGCGTGGCCGAACCAGTGTTACCAAGGTAAAGATGCGTAGCCGGTATAGGAAAACGAGTGGTGTAGTCGCGAATAGACGTATCGAAAGAGGTAGGGCGAACCGTGTTGAACGAAAAGACCTGCACCTTCAGGCTGTCATCGCTGTAATCGCGGCGCTCCACGCCTTCTCTACCGGCCGAATCGGAATTGGCACCGCGTATTTGCGTGCCACCTGGATCTAGTCCCGGTACCGGCCGCTGGCCCGGCAAACCACCCGGCCGAATAACCGGCCGCTGGGCAGGCAGGCTGCTAGCCAAGATTAAGAAGAACAGTAAAAAAATGGTATGCCGAAACAGCTTTCTCACCTTTTCTTTATTAGAGGGAGGCGATCATTTCGCGGATGATGGCCGAAAATTTGGGCTCGGCTTCTTTAGCCGCCTGCAGCACTTCGTCGTGGGTGATCACATTGTCTTCTTCGCGGATGCCGACATCGGTGATCACACTCATCGCAAAAACGGCCATTCCCATATGCGAAGCTGCGATCACTTCCTGCACAGTACTCATACCAACGGCATGGGCGCCTAAAATGCGGATCAGCATATACTCGGCACGGGTTTCAAACGTAGGTCCAGTTACGCCAAAATAAACTCCTTCTTTCAGGTCGATCTGCAAACGATTGGCAATCTCTTTTGCTCTTTGTATCAGCTCTTTCCGGTACGGTTCGCTCATGTCGGTAAAGCGGGGCCCCAGCCTGGTGTCATTTGGTCCCAGCAACGGATTGGGCGTAGCAAACGAAATGTGATCGGTGATGATCATCAGGTCGCCAACTTTCATGCCTTCGCCAACACCACCGGCGGCATTTGAGATCAGAACGGTTTCAACACCTAAAAATTTCATGACGCGGATAGGGAAAACAACATCTTCGGGTGAATACCCCTCGTAATAATGAAAGCGTCCTGCCATGGCAATCACGGGCTTGCCAGCGATAGTACCAAAGATCAGTTTTCCATGATGACCTTCCACGGTTGATACCGGGAAATGCGGGATCTCTTCGTAAGGGATTTGGTGTTCGACATTTATCTCCTGGGTAAAATTGCCAAGCCCGGAGCCCAGCACCACACCAATCTTTGCGCCGGCTGTATTATACGACTGCAGGAACTGTGAAGCTTCAACAAGTTTATCGTAGGTATTCATTGCGGCAAAGATAGCCGCCGGGACTTTACATATGGTTTATGATTCTCTTAATATTAGTGGTTTGGAAACCATTTCGAATGCAAAGACTTTCAGAATTTGATGACGGGAATAATATTGGATGAAGAGTGGGAAATACTTACAACAACTAAACTTGATAGTTCCTTGGAATAGTTACTGTTCCTTCTCATTTTATACGTTGCTCTTCTTTTTAAGTTTTTCTAAATTCTGCAAGAGCAAAAGAAAACAAATCAGTGCAAAAAAGCGGCTGGTTGATTCAGTATCGATAACAGCGTCTGCCAGAAAGAAAGCCGTGCAACCTACAAGCAACGGAATTCTCCATTTCAACCATCTGTCTTGTAACACAATGACCACTAGCCAAAGTAAAATGGCAAGCATTAAAACAAAGAGGATTGATGAATCATTCATAACAAAATGATTTTATTGGTTGGCTTGCCAAAAGATACAATCCTTTTTTCACTTGTAAAGCTCCAGCCCATTCAGCAAGCCGGAAAGGGATTCGTTTTGTAAATGGATGCCCTTGGCACTGACCTCCGTTTCAATCCTGCCATGTTCTGTTTCCAGCTCTTTTGTATTGATAGCCTTTGCCCGTTTTTCTTGCGGCGGATTTAGCTTTTCAGATTTTTCAAACTCCAGTACTTTTTCGTGTATGTCGGTCGGCAGGCTGTTCTCGCATTTGTAGGCCAGCTCAATAAACTGCCGTGCAAAAAATGCATCGATCTGTATACGACGTTTCGACAGGTGCGCAAACTTGCCAATGATGCGACAGATGTTTTCCCGTTCTTCTGGGCTTAGCTGCTCCGCAAATTCGTAATCTTCAATCCGGCAAAGCGAAAGGATCAAAGGTTCCAGCACATCTACCGAAACAATGTATACATCGTAATCGGCCATGTTGTACACAAACTGGTTTACAACCGGCAGCGTGTTGGCCGGTACCACCAGGAAAACGTCTTTTTTCACGCCTTCGATCTTTGCATACTTCCGGGCCGCTTCAGCCTGTGCTTTCAGGTATTGCGGAAAGTTTTTAAGGTCTTCACCGGCCGGGCTTTTGGCATCAAACACCACAAATTCATCGCAGATCTGCAGCGTGTTATCGGGTTCGCCTCGAAATGGCGCCTTCTCCACGTAGTTGAGCGTGTGCTTCTGGCAGATCAATTTCATCCGGCCTTGTACATCGCTTTGGTGAAGGGCCCAGGTTTCTTTCAACGCCTGTATTCGCTTTACTTCCTCCGCATGTTTTTCCTGCAGTTCCCTGGTGCGTTCTTCCTGCAGTTGTTGGCGCAATCCCTGCAACGAAACAATCTCCTCGGAATATTTTTGCTGGCGAAAAGCTTCTTCCTGTTTAAGTTGAACTACCTCCTCCCTTGTTACCTGCAGGTCACGCTGGCAAGCCTGCAACCGTTCTTTCAGTAGTGCTAATTCAGAGCTTTGATGCAGGAATTGTCCATCGAGATTGCGTTTGTTTTCCAGCGCAACGGTCAACTGCAGGTGGGAAGAAGCGAGGTTTTGCTCCGAAACAGCCAGTTCGTTCTGCAGGCTTCCCAAAGCAGCGGCGGTATCCACCAGTTGATTGCGAACACTCCCCCATCCAAAAAGCCGGTCCCAAAAAGATAGCTCTTTTACCTTGTCGATAAACGTTCTGACGGTTTGAATGGGATAACTCATGCCTTTGGATTTGGGTTAGCGTATAACAATTAAAGATGCGGAAATCGACGAAGGGTTGCAAAACGGTACCGGAGTTTTAATAAACTATCTTCTTTGCCCATTGCCAATTGCTAATTGACTATTGGCCATTTGGCTCAATCAGGTCCCAAAGATTTCCATAAAGATCTTTAAAGACCGTTACCGTGCCGTATGCTTCCGTTGTGGGTTCCCGAACGAATTCAACGCCTTTTTCCCGGTAATTGTTGTAATCACGCCAAATATCATCGGTATGCAGAAACAGGAAAACACGTCCGCCGCTTTGGTTGCCAACAAATTTTTTCTGTTCGTCGGTAGCGGCTTTGGCTAGCAACAGCGAAAAACCTCCCTCGCCTTTTGGCTTAACCACCACCCAACGCTTGGTTTCGCTCATGTGCTTATCTTCTGCCAGGCTAAACCCGAAAACGTCTGTATAAAAGCGAATAGCCTCGTCATAATCAGCCACCAGTAAAGCTATTTGGACAATGCGTTGGTTCATGGAAAGTTGTTGGCTGCAAAGAAAGGAAGAATTCAACTGCTGGCCGAACAGCTTCCCAGTTTTCAAGTGTAGATTTAAGTTATGCATTACCGCACAGCCCTGGCCAGTGATATTCCACAAATACAGCAGATACGGCATGCTGTGAAGGAAAATGTTTTGTCCCATCCTTCGCTGGTCACCGATGAAGACTGTCTGCGCTACCTCACGCAACGCGGAAAAGGATGGGTTTGTGAAACGGACAATAGGTTGGTAGGCTTTGCCATTGCCGATTTGCAGGATCACAATATCTGGGCGCTTTTTCTACTGCCCGAATATGAAGGCCAGGGAATTGGCCGGCAACTCCACTACCGCATGCTGGAATGGTATTTCAGCCAAACTCGAGAAACTGTTTGGCTAAGCACAGGCAAACAAACAAGGGCGGAGAAATTTTACGGGAGACTGGGCTGGAAAGAAACCGGACCCTATGGCAACGGAGAGACCAGGTTTGAAATGTCGTTTGCGGATTGGCAAAAACTAAACAGGAAGCAGCAAAAGGGCTGAATAGAGTTAACTCAGATTTTTCTTCACCATTCTGAAAAAACGTGTTTGTAAAAAAACGGAGGCAAAGGTCAGTCCCAGGATCAGTCCAAGCCACATACCCATGGCGCCCATCTTCAGCACATTGGCAAACACATAACCCGCAGGAATTCCAATCACCCAATATGCAATGCCGATCAGTACCGTTGGCGTTTTTACATCTTTAATACCGCGAAGCAGCCCGGCGCCAATGGCTTGCGTGCTGTCGGAAATTTGGAAGATACCGGCCATTAATAAAAGCATGGCAGCCATCACCTGCACTTCACCATTTTTTGTAAACAATAGCGGCAACTGGTTTCGGAAAAGTACAAACAGTAAAGCGCAAAAAATGCCATAACCTACCGCTGCCAGCACTGTGCTTTTTCCGATGCCGGCGATCTTGGGCCAGTCGCCTCTACCAAATGAATTACTGGTACGGATAGAACCGGCTTGTGACAGTCCCAGCGAAACCATAAACGTGAAGGCCGCACAGCTCAACGCAATCTGGTGGGCTGCTTGTTCCACTGCACCAATGGTACCGATAAGAATTCCCGTAACCGCAAACGCCCCCGCTTCCATCCCGATCTGCAAACTGCTGGGCACACCAATGCCCAATAGTTCCTTCAAGGTTTTCCGGTTCAGGTGCCACTCTGTTGTTCGCAAGGCAATGTATTGCCGGAAGTGCCGGCCCTTTACCACCACAAGCAACAAGGCAATGAACATCAGAATCCGGGTAATGAGTGTTGCCCATCCAGCTCCCACCAATTCCAACCGCGGAAACCCCCAATTGCCATAAATAAGCAGCCAGTTCAGGAAAATATTGACGGGCATGGAAAGCAGTGAAAGGATCATGGCGAGGCGGGTCTGCTCCAAACCATCGGCAAATTGCTTAAGCGTCATAAACAGGAGCATCGGTATCAGGGAAAGCGCTATCAGGTGTAAGAACGGGATCGCATATTCCACCACTTCCGGGTCCTGTCCCAGGCTGCGTAAAAAATTTTTTCCGGCGACAAGGGAAAGGGAAATAACGAGAGCCGTTACGGCACAAAGAACAAATCCATTGAATAAGTAGTGTGAAACCGCCCTTTTATCGCCCCGGCCATTGGCCATGGAAACCATTTGCGAAACTGAGATGGTCATGCCAATGCCAAAGATGAAGGGAATGTTGACACCGTTGATGACCAATGCGGTTGCCGCCAACTGTTTGTAATCGATAGCGCCTACCATGGCCGAATCGATAATATGAAGTGCCATTTGCGCCAGTTCGCCGATGATAATGGGAAAGGCCAGCCGAAGGGTTTGCGAAGCTTCTTTGCGCAGTGTCATAAAAAAAAGGGCGAAGGTAAAAAACTGTCAGAAGAAGGTGTTGAGAAATCAGATTCTAAACAGGCAGAGTCAGTCTTTAGTTAGAATGGGTTTCATCTCCGCTATATATGAAAATATTTTTCCACAATTCCTTGCAAATTGAAGCGGGGCCTGTTATTTTGCTTTTCCATTTCAAAATCCAACAATCATGAAACTGACCGATTCGCTCCGCATGAAAACCCGTCTGTTTACGCTAATCCGCCAGGTTCTTTTCACCTGCCTGTTTTTATCTATCGTAGCAGCTACGCTTTATATACTGATCACCAGCCCGGCTTAAGATTGAATGAATACATAAATGCCGCCGGCAACCAGGGCTGCTACCAGTGTATTGCAAAAGTTTACAACGTCGTTGCTCATACGTTGGTCCCGTTCCAATGTTGCTCCCAGAACCGAATCCAATAAATTGCCCAGCGTACCAGCAAGCAATATGATAAAAAACCGACTATCCCAACCAAAACCAATGCTGTAGATCGCGGCAATCACAATACTGCCTACGAATCCCAGCAACGTTCCTTCTACACTCACCACACCATCCAACCCGCGATTATCTTCTTTTAAGGTAAGAATATTGTAAAACCGTTTTCCATACAGGCTTCCCAATTCCGACGAAACCGTATCGGCCATTGCCGAAGAGAAAGAGGCCGCTATCATCAGGGAAAAAACAGCTTCGTATTGGGGTAAAAAAAGTGAGAGCAAACCGATAGCACTGGCAGCACCGGCATTGGCCAGTACCTGTCCAAGCTTTCGCCGGCCGCCACGCTCCTGCATCATTCCCATTTCTTTTTTTTGCTGGCGCTTAAAGCCAGTGGCCAGTGTACCCGCCAGGAAAAACAGCGCAAGCATGGCAATGCCATACCAGCCAGCTCCCAAAAAAATACAAAAACCGGTAAAGACTCCTCCAATGGCTCCGGCAACGGTTAGCTTACGGTGCCGGATACTCTCTACGGCACCAACAAACAAAAGAATAAGGAGGAGAATGTATTGCAAGCCGGATGAATTACGCCGTGAATTTATGCAACACAGCTTCCATTGATTGTACAATCCTGTCGTTGCAAAGATTACTGATACTGCCTTCATGCGTGTGTTGCAACGGACGGTCAAGCGGGTAGGCAAATTCACCCTTCTCCACCTGGTTCCCCACTTCTTTGTAGGCATCCCGAAAAGACACACCCTGGTTCACGAGGTTATTCACCGCTTCCACGGTAAATAGGTATTTGTATTTCTCATCCTGTAAAATACCTTCCTTTACTTCCATATGAGAAAGCATCAGGCGGCACAATTGCAGGCAGGCTTTTATTTCTTCAATCGCCGGGAAAAGGATCTCTTTGGTAAGCTGGAGATCGCGGTGATAACCCGAAGGCAGGTTATTGACCAATAGCGTCAATTCATTTGGCGTTGCCTGAATGCGGTTGCATTTTGCCCTGATCAGCTCAAATACATCCGGGTTTTTTTTGTGCGGCATGATGCTGCTGCCGGTTGTCAGCTCCGAAGGAAAGGTGATGAAACCAAAGTTCTGGTTCATATACAGGCAGCAATCCATTGCCAGCCGGCTCAGAGTTGAAGCAACGGAACTCAGACCCGTAGCCACCACCTTTTCCGTTTTCCCCCTAGTCATTTGCGCATAAACGGCGTTGTAATTAAGTGCTTCAAAATGGAGCAAGGAAGTTGTGCGTTCGCGGTTGAGCGGAAAAGAAGAGCCATAACCAGCACCACTACCCAAAGGATTTTTATTGGCAACATGGTAAGCCGCTGCCAGCATTTCCATGTCATCCACCAGGCTTTCGGCATAAGCACCCAGCCACAAGCCAAAGGAAGATGGCATGGCAATTTGCAAGTGCGTATAACCCGGAAGCAAAACGTCCTTGAACTTTTCGCTTTGCCAGATAAGCAGGTTAAACAATTCTTTTGCTTCATCCTTCACAGCCAGCACCTGTGCCCGCAGGTAAAGCTTGATGTCAACCGCTACCTGGTCGTTGCGGCTGCGGCCACTGTGAATTTTTTTGCCGATCTCGCCAATGCGTTCGGTCAGTAAAAATTCCACCTGCGAGTGCACATCTTCCACATCATCGGCAATGGTAAACCGGCCTTCAGTAATTTCAGTTTCAATCTGCCGCAACGCATTCACAGCAATGTCCGCCTCTTCTTTCGTCATCAGTCCCACTTCGCCCAACATGGTTACATGCGCAATGGAACCTTGCACATCATAAGGTGCCAAGAGAAGATCAAATTCTTTATCGCGGCCCACCGTAAATTTTTCGATCAGTTCGGAGGTGGATGTGGTTTCTTTTTGCCAGAGCTTCATTTAAACACGAATTTTTGCACGAATGACACGAATTTCTTTTACTACTGCGGTTTCCTTCTGTAACGAAGAAACATGGACGACTACCTTAATATCCCAATATCAATATCAAAATATCATTCCCTTATAACTCGCTCTAGGATTTCGATATAATCGTTGATCCCTTGCCTGATCTCGTCGACATAAATAAATTCATCAGCTGTATGGCTTCTTGCCGAATCGCCGGGACCCATTTTCAACGCCGGGAATGGCATCAGCGCTTTATCGGAAGTTGTGGGTGAACCGTAATAGGTTTTTCCCATCGCTAATCCTGCTTCCACCAACGGGTGGTCAAGCGGTATCATGGATGAACGAAGCCTTGTGCTGCGTGGTGTCACATCGCTTTGCACGTGGCTGCGAATAATGGCCAATACCTCTTCGTGTGTGTACAATTCATTTACACGAACATCCACAATAAACTTGCATTCGGCCGGCACTACGTTATGGGCTTTGTTCTCGGTTTCAATCGACGTCACCGTCATCTTTACTGGTCCAAGCAGGTCGGAGACTTTTTCATATTCATGGCAGCAAAGCCATTCCAGGTCCATCATCGCTTTGTAAATGGCGTTCTCCCCTTCATTCCGTGCCGCATGACCGGCTTTTCCTTTTGCCACGCAATCAAGTACCATCAGTCCACGTTCAGCAACGGCCATTTGCAGCAAGGTGGGTTCGCCCACAATGGCAAAATCAATGGGGGGAAGATACGGCAGGGCCGATTGTATACCGTTCACGCCTGATATCTCTTCTTCTGCCGTTGCGGCAAAAGCAATGTTATGTGTTAGGCCTGTTCTTGGGTAAAAATGAAGAAACGCCGCAAGCAGGGAAACCAAACAACCGCCAGCGTCATTGCTGCCCAACCCAAAAAGTTTTCCGTCCTTCAGCAGGGGCTGGAAAGGATCATTGGTATAACCCGGGTTAGGCTTTACCGTATCGTGGTGTGAGTTGAGGAGAATGGTGGGTTTGGCGGCATCAAAATGCTTGTTCAGCGCCAGTACGTTGTTGCCTACTCTTGTTACCTCCACGCCTTTGTCAAAAAGGGCTTTGGTAAGATAGCTGGCCGTTTGCCATTCGTCTTTACTGAACGACGGCAAGCGAATAAGTTCCGACAACACCGTAACCGCCTCTTCATGCAGTATGTCCAATTCTTTATCCATGGATGATGGTTGTTCCGGATTCTCCCGTTAAAAGGGCGGAAAGATTTTCGGCCTTGCCGATGATCACCTGCGCCACGCCGCTGTCGAGTGCCGAAAATGCATTGTCAAGTTTTGGCAGCATGCCGGCAAATACCAGCCCTTTTTCTTTCAGCTCCTTATATTTTTCACGATCGATCACCGGTATCACCGTCGATTCATCGTCTGCATCCAGCAGCACGCCGGCTTTTTCAAACGAATACACAAGGCTTACATTGTAAAATGCACTCATCGCTTTGGCCGTTTCCTGCGCAATGGTATCAGCGTTTGTATTTAACAGTTGTCCCTCACCGTTATGCGTGATGGGTGCCAGCACAGGAAGTAGTCCCTGCTCCAAAAGTTTAGAAAGAAGCTGACCGTTCACAGCATCCACGTCACCGGCAAAACCATAATCCTGGTCTTTAACAACTCGCTTGTGTGCAAGGATCACATTGCCATCGGCACCGGAAAGGCCGATCGCATTGCCGCCTGCCGCCTGCAACTGCGCCACCACGGTTTTGTTGATCAACCCGGCATACACCATCGTCACCACTTTTAAGGTTTCCGCATCGGTAATGCGGCGACCTTCTACCATCTGCTGCGGAATGCCCAACTGGCCGGCCATTGCCGTCGCCATTTTACCGCCGCCATGCACCAGGATCTTCTTTCCCCTGATGGCAGCAAAAGATTTCAGGAATACAGAAAGCTTTTCTTCATTATCGATAATGTTGCCGCCGATCTTAATGACATACAGTTTCTCCATGCGGCCACTTTATTTCGAAGTTAGTATTTCGGACAAAACAGCCTGCGCGGCCCACACCCGGTTGGAAGCTTCCAGCGTAACTATGCTGTTAGGACCATCCAGTATCTCATCACTCAACTCCACGTTCCGCCGTACCGGCAAACAATGCATCACTTTTGCACTGTTTGTTAGTGCTAATTTTTCGTTCGTCAGCATCCATTCCGTATCTCGGCTGAGAATTTCGCCGTATTGATGATAGGAACTCCAGTTTTTTACATACACATAATCGGCACCGGCAAGCGCTTCATCCTGGTTGTGGGTAATGGTGGCACCGTTGGTAAATTGCGTATCCAACGCATACCCTTCGGGGTGTGTTACTACAAAATCTGCTTCTCCCCAGGCCGTCATCCATTGCGCAAAACTATTGGCGACACATTGCGGCAAAGGCTTTACATGCGGCGCCCAGGTCAATACCACTTTGGGTTTGGGGTTTGGGATTTGGCGTTTGGGGTTGGTTAGCCAGGTTTCCTGTATCGTGATTACATCGGTTAAGCTTTGCAAAGGATGCAGGGTGGCACTTTCGAGGCTTACCACCGGGATGCCGGCGTACTGAATAAACTGTTTTATATACCGTTCGCTGTAGTCTTCTTCGCGGTTCTTCAGCGAAGGAAACGTGCGAATGGCAAGTACATCAAAATACTGTCCCATTATCGGTGCTGCGTCTTTTACATGCTCCACCGTTGTACCGTTCATCACGGCACCGTCTTCGAACTCCAGTGCCCAGCCTTCGGCACCAACATTAAAAACAATGGCTTCCATGCCCAGGTTTTGCGCAGCGATCTGGGTGCTGAGCCTTGTACGCATACTGGGATTTAAAAACAGGCAGCCAATGCGCTTGTTGTTGCCCAGCGTTTTTTCTTTAAATGGATTGGCTTTGTACGCCAGCGCTTTTTCCACTAAGGCATTGATGTTGTCCACATCATGAACAGAAATAAATTGCTTCAAGGTTGCTATTCTTTTTTAAGTACTGAGCTTTGTTACTACTATCATCATTCGTTGCAATCTGTGATTTGTTCATGTTCATTTTTCCAGTGGAAGAATGAACATGAATCACTCTTTTGCGCCAGGGAAGTCTATTCGGCAATAGCCGGAGAAGCCGACACGGCCTGCAACGCTTCTATCTCTTCTTTCAATTTTTGTAAAAATTCATCGATCGCTTCCCGTGTAATGTTCAGTGCCGGCAGCAAACGAATCACGTTCGGCTTTGCTTCGCCGGTGAATATGTGGTGCTTTTGCAAAAGATTTTTCCGCAGGTCTTTTAATTCTTCCGGAACATCAAAGCCTATCATCAGGCCTTTGCCCCTTACATTTTTTACACCATCAATTTTGGAAAGCTCCTCCATCAGGTAAACTCCATTTTCACCAGCTTTTTCCAGCAAGCCTTCATTTTCTATCACTTCCAGCACACCCAGGGCAGCCGCGCAAGCCAGGTGGTTGCCACCAAAGGTGGTTCCCAGCATGCCGTGCTTAGGTTTTATGTGGGGCGCAATTAAAATCCCACCGATAGGAAAACCATTGCCCATGCCTTTGGCCATGGTATAAATATCGGCATCCACGCCTGCTGTATCTGCAGCAAAAAACTTTCCGCTGCGACCATAACCGCATTGCACTTCATCGGCAATGAACAAAGCACCACTCTCCGTACAGGCAGTACGAATGGCTTGTAAAAAGCTATCCGTTGCTACGTTGATACCACCAACTCCCTGGATCGTTTCAATGATAACTGCAGCCACCTCGCTTCCCCTCTCCGCAAAAAAATTGCGAAATGCTTTTTCATCGTTGTACGGAAGAAAATGAACATTGCCGGTTTCATTCACTGGGGCTACAATGGAAGGATTATCGGTTGCTGCTACCGCTAACGATGTACGGCCATGAAATGCCTTTTTAAACGCTACGATCAACTTTCTTCCGGTATGAAAAGATGCCAACTTCAGGGCATTCTCATTGGCTTCGGCCCCGCTGTTGGCCAAAAAAAGTTGGTAATCGTCCTTACCGGAAACGGCTCCCAGTTTTTGCGCCAGTTCTTTTTGAATCGGAATTTCCACCGAGTTGGAGTAAAAAGCGATGTTGTTCAACTGCTCTTCGATCCGTCGTACCCAGTGCGGGTGTGTATGCCCGATAGAAATAACGGCATGACCACCGTAAAGATCCAGGTAAGAGGTTCCCTTGTCATCCCAAACCGTTGTGCCTTCGGCTTTCACGATGTTGATGGGATTGATGGGATAAACGTCGAAGAGTTTCATCTTGAACAATTTTCGTTTATGGGTGAATAAAGAATCCTTTTTGCAGTCGAAGCCTTGATGGCCACCGCATTTATTGCTTACGACTCTTTGTACAAATTGTTAGCAATGTTATATGACAATCGTATCCCCTTGATGAGGGCCGAGCTCAATCCTTGGTGTTCCATTTCGTTCAGGCCTGCAATAGTGCAGCCTTTTGGCGAGGTTACTTTGTCGATCTCTTCTTCGGGATGGGTGCCATTTTCGATCAGCAACTTGGCAGCACCATAAGCCGTTTGTGCTGCAATCTTCAGCGCATCATGCGCATGAAAACCAATCTCCACGCCACCCTGAGACGCCGCACGAACCGTTCGCAGGAAGAAAGCAATGCCACAGGCACAAAGCGCTGTTGCCGCACTCATCATGTCCTCGGTGATCCAAATGCACTGACCCATGGTGTCAAATATCGTTTGCACCATCGCCTTGTCTTCATCGGTGGCGTTTACCGCCGAAAGACAGGTCATGCTGGCCCGTACCCGCATGGCCGTGTTAGGCATGGCCCGAACGATGCGAAGGTCGGCGCCAAGCCGGTCGCGAAACACTTGCGTATGGGCACCCGTTACCACCGAAACAACTGTTTGTGTTTGCAGGTTAATGCTATCACTTACCTGTGAAAGAGCCGTATCTAATTGTTGTGGCAGTACGCAGATAAAAATGGCATCGGCACCCTGCACAGCTTCTGCATTGTTCAAACTTATGGTGTAACCGCGATTTTTAAGTTCTTCGGAAAGCGCCGGTGTTCGTTTGGTGATGGTGATATCGGAAGGTGCGCAACGGCCCGATTGCACCAGGCCTTCCGCCAGTGCAAGCCCGATATTGCCGCCGCCGATGATGGTTGCCTTCATATTCGTAAGCTTAAAAAGCGATCGATTTTAATTCCAACCCGGCTTTTTCGTCCAGTCCAAACAAGAGGTTCATATTCTGCACGGCCTGTCCCGACGCACCTTTTAACAGGTTATCAATGGCTGTGTGCACCACGAGTTTCGTTCCTACTTTCTCCAGGTGTATCACGCATTTGTTGGTATTCACCACCTGCTTTAAGAAAATCTCCTTCGTGCTGACGTGGGTGAAGGGATGGTCTTTGTAATAGGTTTTATAAAGTTCTGCCAACGCCTCTACCGGCAGGTCGCAGGTAAGCGTAGAACTGACAAAAATGCCACGGGTAAAATCGCCCCGCCAGGGCACAAAATGAATTTCCGATGCGGTTGAACCGGCCTGCTCAAGCGATTGACCAATCTCTTTCAGGTGTTGATGAGAAAGGGTTTTGTAGGCCTGTATGTTGTTGGCCCGCCAGCTAAAATGCGAGGTTTGCGCCAGGCTTTGCCCCGCGCCGGTTGAACCGGTAATTCCCGTTGTGTGCACATCGGTCAGCAAGCCTTCTTTTGCAAGCGGCAACAGCCCCAGTTGAATGCCCGTTGCAAAACAACCCGGGTTGGCAATGTTTTTTGCATTGCGAATCGCTTCCCTGTTCAATTCAGGCAAGCCATAGGCAAACTCGCGGTCTTCAAATGTTGTATTGGGCTTAAGACGAAAATCCTGCGAGAGGTCAATGACCTTTATTTTTTCGTCGATCTTGTTTTGTGCTAAAAACGTTTTGGCCTCACCGTGACCCACGCAAAGAAAAAGAACGTCAATATCGCTGGAAAGGTCGCCTGTGAACTGCAGGTCAGTATCACCCAGGAGATCCTGGTGAACGGCCGAGACAGGATTACCAGCATTGCTGCGGCTGTGAATAAAGGATAAGCCAACATGCGGATGATTTATCAGTAAGCGGATCAATTCACCACCGGTATACCCTGCACCACCTACAATGCCAACCCGGATCGTTTTTCCCGGTTGATTGCCTTTTCCTGATTGTCCCAGCACACTGACCTCGCTGTTTTTATCTTGTTGTATCATCTGTTGTGCAACGCTTTTTTGTCGTGAACAATGGTGTTGGCGAGAACACTACGGTATAGCAGGCAATCGTTAGCGTATTTATTTCTCCCCGGCAGCCGTAGCTTTCACCTGGTGAAAGATGGACGTTTGATTGCCAAAGATCTTGCTGAATCCACGCACATCGTCGCCAGTCCAGCCGCTGTTCATTTCGCCGTACTTGCCAAATTTACTACTCATCAGGTCAAATGGCGATTCAATGCCAATTACCTGGAAATAGTGAGGGTTGAGCTGTACAAATACATCACCGCTGACAGACTCCTGCGAGCTTTGAAAAAAGGCTTCGATATCCCGCATCACAGGGTCAAGAATCTGTCCTTCGTGCAGCCAGTTACCATAGAACTGCGCCAGCTGGTCTTTCCATGAAAGCTGCCATTTGCTGAGCACATGTTTTTCCAGTGCATGGTGTGCTTTGATGATCACCATCGGTGCGGCGGCTTCAAAACCAACGCGGCCTTTGATGCCGATAATGGTATCGCCTACGTGAATGTCGCGGCCAATACCATACGGTGCTGCAATCTCGCTGAGGTATTGAATGGCATCTGCCGGGTGCGAGAACGATTTGTCATTCACACCGGTGAGTTCACCTTTTGTAAAGTTCAGTTTTACTTCTTCCGAACCGGTTTTTGTTACCTGTGTCGGCCAGGCTTCTTCGGGTAGCAATCCTTTGCTGTTCAGGGTTTCCCTGCCACCAACGGAAGTACCCCAAAGGCCCTTGTTGATGGAATACATTGCCTTGGCAAAATTCATCTCCACACCTTTTTTCTGCAGGTAGTCGATTTCTTCTTCGCGGCTCAGGCGCAGGTCGCGGATCGGTGTGATGATCTCCGTACCGGGGATCATGATGTGAAAGATCATGTCGAAACGCACCTGGTCGTTACCGGCTCCGGTACTACCATGTGCTACGGCATCGGCATTGAGTGCCTTAGCATGTTCGGCAATGTGCAGTGCCTGAACAAGGCGCTCGGCACTTACGCTTAAAGGGTAGGTGTTATTCTTGAGAACATTCCCAAAAACAAGGTATTTGATAATACGGTCGTAATAGCTTTTTACCGCATCAATGGTTGTGTGTGTTTTTACACCCAGCTTGTACGCATGCGCTTCGATGGTAGCCAGTTCTTCTTCGGTAAAACCACCGGTGTTGACAATAATGCTGTGCACTTCATAGCCTTTCTCTTCTCCCAAATACTTAACGCAGTAGGATGTATCTAACCCACCGCTGAATCCTAAAACAACTTTTTTCATTTTATTCTGATGGCTTGATTAGTGAAGGAAGTTGAACAATACCATTTTCAGCTTGCGGTTGCCCGTACGGTCTTCCTGCTTGGGCTTTTCAGTACCCTTCAGGCGTTTCAGGAACTTGACCTGCTTTAGCTTTAAAAAGCGTTCGTAAACCGGCTTTTTTTCTTCAAAATGCTGCTGGGTTTCCTGCGGCTCATAGTGGTCCTTTGGATCGAATAGCATGGCTGTGCAAAGGCAGTTTTTACGCTCTTTGCTCATCAGGATGTCGTAGTTGACACAGCTTTTGCAGCCGGCCCAGAACTTTTCATCCTGCGTCAGCTCGGAGTAGGTCACCGGTTCGTAACCAAGGTCGCTATTGATCTTCATCACGGCCAATCCCGTCGTCAAACCAAAGATCTTCGCTTCCGGGTATTTTTCGCGGCTAAGCTGGAAGATGCGCTGCTTGATGGATTTGGCCACGCCGCTCTTGCGAAAGGCCGGCGCTACGATCAATCCCGAGTTGGCAACGTATTCACCTTCCCAGGTTTCGATATAGCAAAAGCCTACCCATTCGCCATCTGGCGTAACGGCAATAACGGCCTTGCCCTCATCGATCTTTTGCGCTACATATTCCGGAGAACGTTTGGCGATACCTGTGCCGCGAGCCTTTGCCGAAGACTCCATCTCGTCGGTGATGGTCTTGGCATATGCCTTATCATCGGGTGTGGCTACCCTGATGAGTATATTCTGATTGTCCACGTATGAAAAAGAATTGAATTGTTTTTGGATTACCAATCCTATACCAAGATTCACGGGGAAGTGTTCACTGATAGGGGCCCTGGTAAATGGCTCGTCCTATCAGACCAGAGGTCGTCTTGAAAGATAGCGGAACAGGTCAAAACACACCGAAAGCATCGCCGTTGCATGAAAGGCGTGAAAAATGTAATGTTTTGTATGCGAGGTAATGTTCACCGCTTAGAAATAAGGCACAAATGTATGTTGTTTGCAAGAATAAGTACCAAAAAATTTGTTAACCGGTTCTTTGTTTTCCTAGAGAAAACGATAAAAGTTCAGCTTGAAGAATGCAAAGCAGCGCTTCGATTTTCTGCGTGACTGTTTAAGCCAATTTGCACTATCCTGTAATAAAGATTTGTAAAAGCTCTCCTTTCATCCTGTACTTGAAACAAGACAAAAGGTTTGTATGAATTTGTGAAATCACAAAAAACCATTCAGCGTTTGCGATTCAACCTGATGCTGGCAGAAAGCAGAAAGGCTTTTTCCTTTCGAAAAAAGCCCTCACGCTTATTTGTAATCATCATTTATTTCTACCCAGTACCCATCCGGATCTTTCAGGTAAACCTGGTGAATACCATCAGTGCGGGTAGTGATGGCGCCGCTCTTGCCCGGCCAGTCTTCAAAGGCAATCTTTCGTTTTTGAAGCGTGGCAACAAAGGCCTTGATATCTGCCACGCTAAAGCACAGGTGCGTATTCTTTGAGGGGATCTCAATGGGCGGCGGATTCTGAATGAGGTGTAAATGCGCCGCATCGCCTACAGCAAACCACACATGCCGGCCGTCATGAAAAGGCTCGGGAATGGTGTCCAACCCGATCACTTCCTGGTAAAAAACCCGGCTGCGCTCCAGTTCTGCTACCGACAGCGCAATGTGGTTGATGCGTGGCTTTTTCTGTGCCAAAGCAGGCGGCAGAAAGGCCAGCAAAAAAAAGGCAGAAGCAAACAACAGTTTTTTCATGGCATTTTGTTTAGGCAAACTTCACCGTTTCGTTCAGCTCTTTTTCGGTGTACGACAAGCCGTATTGTTTTAGCACCTCATCGGGAACGCCGTTCCATTGGTTGGGACGGTTACCCACGTAACCCACGTCTTTCATCCCAATTTCAGAAGAATAAAAACCTGTTGCCGTCAGGTTGCGCATCAGGCTAAAAAAAGCCACGCCTTGCTTTACCTCAGGTTTTGCCTTGGCAGGATAGGCTATCGCATCAACAACAGCAATGCGCTGGTCAGCCTTGCTGTCTTTGAACGATGTGCCATACAGCTTGGTCATTTGCATGTCCAGCCAACGCAGCCCGCCGCGCATGGGTGTTTTGTATTCCGGCTTGTCCTTTACAATAAACTCGATAAAGGCTGGTACGCCGGCATCGGTAGCGCTGCCTGAAACCTCGTCTGCAGGAATGATGATATCACTTAAAATGGCAATGGTCTGCATTTCATGTTCCGTGAAAAAGGTCTGGCTCATCAGGTTTTTGTGAACCTCTTTTTCAACGTCGGTGCGGTCGATGGCCAGCTCTTCTTTCCCGGTTTTGGTGGCATCCGGTTTTGCTTTTGCATCCGGGCTTTTACAGGCATCCAGCAAAAGGCCGCCGGATACAGCACCAAGGGTTAAAACTTTCAGCGATTTCCTTCTATCCATGGTTGTGCACTTAAAGTGTGATAATGAGATATTTTGATAGTGGGCTATTGTTTTGCGATCCTATAAATCGGTAAACACTTCTTTCTTACAGGTTTTGCTTTTTCATTTGGTCAACGATGTACTCCGAGCCCCGCATGGCCAGCGCCATGATGGTCCAGGTAATGTTCTTATCGGCCTGCGAAGTAAACGCGGCGCCATCCATCACAAACAGGTTTTTGCAGTCGTGTGACTGGTTCCACTTGTTCAGTGCAGATCGCCGTGGATCATTGCCCATCCTTGCCGTTCCGGCTTCGTGAATGATCTTTCCAGGAGACTCAAGCCCGTAATTTGTTTCCGGACCGTCATCGCCCCAGGTGATCACCGCGCCCATGTTGTGCATCACTTCGCGGAAGGTTTCCTTCATGTGCTTGGCCTGGTTGATCTCATAGTCACTCCACTTTACATTAAAGCGGAGAACAGGAATACCGTATTTGTCAACAACAGTTGGGTCGATCTCGCAGAAGTTGTCTTCGCGGGGAACCGCTTCGCCCCTGCCGGCCATACCAACGCTGGCGCCATAGAAAAAGCGGTAATCTTCTTTCAGCGATTTACCGTATCCACCGCCTTCTTTTTGCTTTCCTTTTACCAGGAACTTGCCGTTCTGGCTTTCAATACCCCAACCAAAACCATAGGCCGGCATGCCCATGCCACCCCAGTATTCAATATGATAACCACGGGGGAAATCCAGCTTTTTATTGTCGAGCCACCAGGGCGAGTAGATGTGCATACCACCGACACCGTCTTCGTTATAGCGCTTGCGGTCAAATAGCTCGGGCAGCACGCCACCCATGGCCGCACCGGTGCTGTCGTGTAGGTATTTACCAACCACACCGCTGCTGTTGCTCAAGCCACCGGGATGTCTTGTTGATTTTGAATTCAGGAGCAGGCGGGACGTTTCGCAGGAACTTGCCGCCAGTATCACGGTGCGACCTTTGATCTGGTATTCCTGCAGGTCTTTTGTGTGCACATAAGAAATGCCGGTGGCCAGGCCTTCGGCGTTGGTCATTACTTCCCGAACCATGGCGTTATCAAAAACATCCACATTTCCCGTTGCCATGGCCGGTTTTACCAACACCGATGACGAAGAAAAATCGGCATGTACGGTACAGCCCCTGTTACACTGCGAACAGTAAAAACAAACACCCCGCTCATCGTTGATCTTTTGCGTGAGAATAGACAAACGGGAAGGGATAACCGTAACACCCGCCTGTGTAGCTGCCTTTTTAATAAAAAGCTCATGCAGGCGTGGTTTTGGCGGCGGCAGGAAGATGCCATCAGGATCGTTCTCCAATCCTTCATTGGTACCAAAAACACCCACCAACTTGTCCAGGCGATCGTAATAAGGTTTTATTTCGTCGTAGGTGATAGGCCAGTCCTCTCCCAGCCCGTCGATGCTGCGGCGCTTAAAATCTTTGGGACCAAAGCGCAATGAGATACGGCCCCAGTGGTTGGTACGACCGCCCAGCATGCGGGAACGGAACCACCACCAATCGGTGCCGTCTGCTTTTGTATAGGGTTCGTCGTCGAGCTCCCAGCCGCCATACGAGGCGTCGAAATCGCCAAACGGGCGGTACTTGGTAGCTGCGCCACGGCGGGGCGACTCCCATGAATATTTTAATTGGGTAACATTCTTTGCCGGATCATACATCGGGCCCGCTTCCACCAGGGCAATCTTAAGACCGGCCTTTGACAGCATATAGGCTGCCATACCGCCGCCTGCACCCGATCCAACAATGATTACATCGTAATTTTTTGGCTGAACTTTTATCTGAAAATCTCCCATAAAACAGCAATCCTTGTTTTCAAAAATGTAGAGGTAAATGATTCTATTTCGTGCGAAAAGGTAAAGGGAAATCCTGAAACCAATCCCTGCGTTAACAATCTGTTTAAAATTTTCCAGCTTCTTTGTAAACAACTCCGTCCTTCATGACAAAGCTTACCCGGCCGAAGGCCTGTGGATCTTTTAGCGGATCACCATCCACGGCAACAATATCGGCAAGCTTTCCGGTCTCAATTGTTCCCAGCACATCTTCTTTCCCGATAAGCGTAGCGGCGTAAATGGTGGCCGACCGAATAGCTTCTACCGGTTTCATCCCGGCATCGATCATATAAGTAAATTCAAGCCAGTTGCTGCCGTGACGAAACACACCGGCATCGGTGCCAAAAGCGATCTTCACACCGGCTTTGTGCGCCTTGGCAAAGGCATCTTTTAATTTCGGTCCAATGGCAATGGCTTTTTGCGCCACAACAGCAGGATAATAACCGGGCTTTTGAGCCGAGTCGGCAACCGAGCGGCCTGCCGTCAGCGTTGGCACATACCAGGTGCCGTATTGCTTGAACAAGGCAATGGCCTCATCATCCAGAAGAGAGCCATGCTCGATGGACGTTACACCGCTGCGGATGGCCCGCTTGATGCCTTCGGCACCATGGGCATGACACATTACCTTCATGCCATAGTCTTTTGCTGTTTGCACAATTGCTTTGATCTCTTCTTCGGTGAACTGCGATCCGCTTCCGCTTGCGGCCACGCTCAACACACCACCGGTGCTCACGATCTTGATCACATCCGAACCGTCTTTGTACCGTTGGCGCACGGCCTTCATACATTCGTCCACACCATTGGCTACGCCTTCAGCTGGTCCGGGATCGCCGGCCAAATCATTCCGAAAACTGTTTGTCGGATCGGCATGTGAACCGGTGGAGCCAATGGATTTACCGGCAGCAATAATGCGGGGCCCTTCAACGGTTCCAGCGTTGATGGCATTGCGCAGGGCCGGTATTACAGTCCCTCCTGCATCGCGGACGGTAGTAAAACCTGCCAGCAAAGTTTTTTTAGCGAAGGCAACACTTTTGTAAGCTAAATCAGCTTCGTTTAACTGAAACCGTTCAATGTATTGGGTTGGGCTTGTTTGACTGCTGAAGTGTACATGCATGTCCATCCAACCGGGTGTGACGGTCTTGCCTTTCAGATCAATCAGTTGGTCGCCGGCACCGGGAGTGGCAAATCCTTTTTCCACGCCAACAATTTTATTGCCTGTGACAAACACCGTCATATTGGGTCTCACTTCGTTGTCTGTTGCTGTTACCAGCGAGCCACACCAGATGACGGTTCGTTGGGCATGAAGCGTTAATACTGATAGAAAGGAAAAGAAAAGTAGAGCAATCGTTCGCATAAGCCAATGTTGAGGTTTAAAGATAGGTGGATTGTAGAATGTTGCAAGCTTGTGGGCGGGGGAAGTTTACCCTTCGACGATGGTAGCCGTTGTCGCAAATCCTGACACCTTCCATTGGAATGGCAACATGACAAAAAGAATATAGCGGTCAACAAAAACAGGTTCCGTTGACCGCTCTTAAAATAAAAACGTGAATTAATAGTTTTGGGGTGAAGGCCAATGCTACTACCGAAATTTAACTATGGTCCAGCAAAACATAAGGAATGCAGACCTTGTTCCAACGGGCACCGTGGTAACGTTTTGCCTGGTCCATGGCCAGGTTTATAAAACTATTCCACTGGTCGGGGTGAATGGTTTGACAACCGAGACTGGACGTACCGTTGTAGCTCCCCTTGTGAATGTTGATACCGAAGTTACCGGTATGGTCGTAAGAAGGTTCGCCATCACGCTGTACGGTAACATTTCCCAACCGCTGGCAAAGCGCCATGTATTTACCGTTATGGTGATCGAACTTGTGCACAAACCAGGGACCGGGTTTTAAGGATGCCATTCCTTTCCTGGCGCCAAACCCATCCCCCTTCCGAACCCGCGAGGGATCAGTATTGCCATTGAAAGCAGCGAACACGGAAGGCGAATGGATAAAAATGGCGTCATCATAAATACCACGGTCGTTTACCTCCGGTGCACCCATGGAATTTTTATAATACCCGCGGATACCGACAATGATCAGGGGATGCTTGTTACGGTCAATGTCGTAGGCTTCCAGCAGAGAAGTCAATTCGGACGTAGAGAGGCGGGGTTTGGTGGCTGGCAAAATTGCAGGCATATCGATTTGTTTTTAATTTGAAGAAAAAGCGTGAAGGAAAGGTGTCGAAAAAGACCTGCGGAAAAATCTATATAAACTTGCGATAACACACAGTACCCATCAGAAGCAGCAAGCGCTTTTTTAAAATAACCAATTACAGCTGCGAAGAAGATTGAATACACAACAGGCCTTTACGTGGATAACCTTTCTTTTGTATTCAAGGACACAGAAGCGTTTTGCAGAGGGACTTTTTGCACCTTTAAGGTAGTAGTTTCCGGTTGTTTTGCAAAGCAAATAATTACCGCTGAAAGTGGATAGCGCTTAGTGAAAAAGTAAGGAAATCAAATGCGTGCTTTAGCAGGAACGATTGAAAATGGCACGACGAAACCTGCCCATTTTGCAAGAGGACAAAAAATTGGAAAGACTGGTTACATTAAGCAGCACTGGCCATACGGCGGCATTCTTCTGCGCAGCGGCGACAGGCTTCTGCACACTGCTGGCAATGATCGGTATGGTGGTGGCCACATTCGGTTGCACAGGCTTCGCAGATCTCGGCACAAAGACGGCATGCATCGGCCGCTTTACTACTGCCAAGACTCATCAACTGCGCAGCCGCGTAACAAATAGCGGCGCATTCCATATCAAGCTGTATACAGCGGGCCATCATTTTTACATCCTCTTCCTGCGTACAGGAGGATGCACAATGCTGACAGGCAGAAGCACACCGCAAACAGGCATCGATGCAGGATTGAAATTGTTGATACGTACCGACCATAGCTTTTGTTTTAGACGTTATTAAAAAACAACCTTTTGTGCTTGGCTGCACAATTAGAAAGAATGAACTTCCGCTATTCCTGCAAAAATTATTCCCCCTAAACAAACCCAGCCGGAACTAAATGAAATTTTGCCGCTTAGTTTAAAAAGAAAACGGCTTTCTTTCGAAAGCCATTGACACAATATTTTAAAAACATCCCTATTCACCTGCATTGGCCATGGCCCGGTCGAGGTGAACATAGCCACCGTCCACATAAACCAATTGCCCCGTGGTATGACTGGAGCGAGGCGAAAGCAGGAACACTGTTGCCGCCGCAATTTCTTCTACCGTTGTAAAACGTTTCTCGAAAGGAATTTTTGAAACAATCTCCTGCAGCTTTTCTTCCGGATTGGGCAGGGTCTTGATCCAGGATTCGTAAAGCGGCGTGTAGCATTCCGCCACGATGACTGCGTTCACACGAATGGAATATTTCGCTAACTCAACAGCCCACTCCCTTGTCAGCGCATTACGGCCGCCATTGGCCGCCGCGTAAGCCGATGTGCCACCCTGCCCTGTTTCAGCTGTTTTAGAGGAAATATTCACGATGCTCCCCTTGTGTTTTTTTAACTCCGGCAAGGCGTGCTGCGCCATTAAATAATAATGCACCACATTTTTATGCAGGCTTTCCATGAACGCTTCATAGGTGCCATTCTCCAGTCCTACCCCATCATTGGCGCCGGCATTGTTCACCAGGCCATGGATGGTTCCGTGCGCCGTAATAATCTCAGCCACCGCATGGCGGCAATCTTCTGCCCTTGACAATTCCGCAGTCACAAAAGAAGCTCGTCCACCGGCCGTTTCTATTTCGGCAACAGCTGCCGCATTGTCCTTTTCATTTCTTCCCACGATAACCGGCACAGCACCTTCGTCCGCCAGGAGTTTGGCAATACCCAGCCCGATACCTTTTGCACCGCCGGTTACCACGATGATCTTATCTTTTAGTTCCAGGTCCATTGTTTCAGCTTATTTGTTGTTGAGAGAAAAGATTTGTTTCATCAACACCCATTTTTCGCCCTCTTTGGCAAACGGCAGTGATTGCTGGTAACGCCACATCAGGCCCTCCCATTCCTGCACGGTTGCATTGTCTTTATCAGCTGATGCTTTGGCTTCAAAAGAAAAATCATCGCCGGTTTCCATGATCATAAAAAGACGGGTTTCCACGCGGTAAATTTCCATGGAGAGAATACCCGAATCGAGGATGCTTCTTTTCACCTCCGGCCATACAGCCTCGTGGTGGGCCTCGTATTCTTCGATCAGTTTCGGATCATTTTTTAAATCAAGTGCCAGACAATACCGTTGCATTAAAAAATGGTTTTGAAAAAAAGATTAGGCAGGCTGCACCGCATGCGGGTCGGCCACTGCCGTATCAATAACTGTTTTGCGTTGGGTAAATCCAAACCAAAGGATCACCAGGAAACAAACCAGCGGCACGATGTAAGCAATCTGTATATTACCCGTTGAATCGCTGATCTGTCCCATGATCAGTGGGAAAAAGGCACCGCCAACAATGGACATCACAAGCAGCGAAGAAGCAATCTTGGTTTCTTCGCCAAGACCAGCAATGCCCAGGGCAAAAATGGTTGGGAACATGATAGACATAAAGAAAGGCGTTGCGGCTACGGCGTACACGGCCACTTGCGACGTAGACACCAATGCAACTAAGAGGAGCAGAACATTAATGAGGGCAAATGTGTACAAGAGTACAGCCGGGCGGATATAACGCATAATAAACGTGCCCGCAAAACGTCCCACCATAAAGCCTACCATGGCAATACCGCCCCACATAAAGGCAGCGTCTTTTTCGGGAATATCATTCACATAGCGTGAATAACGAATAAAGAAAGACCCCACGCAAACCTGTGCGCCTACCGAGCAAAATTCAGCGATGATGGCATAACGCAGGTGCTTGTGTCGCAACACGCGGAACGAAAAACCGCCACCGGGTGCACCACTTTCTTTTTCTTTGATCTCAGGTATCCGTACAAAAAGAAACAGCAGGAGAATCAGGAGCACAGCCCCGCCAATAGCCAGGTAAGGCATTTTTACGGCGGCCGCTTCCGCAGCCATGTAGGCATCCAGTTCTGCTGGCGCCATGGCGGCCAGTTGGGCCTCGCTATGCTCAATGCCGGAAAGAATAAATTGACCGCCGATCAGGGGAGCAATAAAAGCCCCTACCCCGTTGAACGACTGGGCAAAATTCAAGCGCTGGGCTGCGCCGGCAGGATCGCCTAACTTCGTAACATAAGGATTGGCAACCGTTTCAAGAAAGGTTGCGCCTGCGGCCATCACAAAAAGGGCAAAAAGAAAAAAAGCATAACTACGTGTACCCGCCGCCGGTATAAACAGGAACGCACCGACACAATAAAGTGCCAGTCCAAGATATATACCTTTTACATAGCCATACCGGTGCATCACCCAACCCGCGGGTAGCGCCACAAAAAAATACCCCAGGTAAACCGATGAGTCGATCAGCGCACTTTCTGTGTCGGTTAACTGGCAAGCCTTTTTCAGGTGTGGAATGAGGATGGGATTGATGTTGTGCAAAAAAGCCCAGAGAAAGAACAGGCTGGTCACCAGGATAAACGCAACGACAAATCCGTTATTTTTTTTCATCAGCAATCGGTTTGTAAGATTTTATTTCTGCCAGGCCACCACCTGTTGTTTTGCTTCGCCCATTCCATCGATACCCAATTCCACCACATCGCCGGGTTTCAGGTAAACCTGCGGGTTCATACCCAGGCCAACACCAGCCGGTGTGCCTGTAGAGATCACATCCCCGGGGAGAAGGGTCATGAACTGGCTGACATAAGAAACAAGGTAAGGTACTTTAAAAAGAAGATTGGCGGTGTTGCCATCCTGCATCATTTGCCCGTTCACTTTCAGCCATAACCGTAAATTGTTTACGTTTTCAACGGAATCTTTCGTAACCAGGTAAGGTCCCATGGGTGCAAACGTATCGCAGCCTTTGCCCTTGTCCCAGGTACCGCCCCTTTCCAACTGGTATTCCCGTTCCGAAATATCGTTGTGCAGGCAGTAACCCGCTACATAATCCATCGCTTCGGCTTCATCTACATAGCTTGCCTTTTTGCCGATCACCACGCAAAGCTCCACCTCCCAGTCTGTCTTTTTTGATCCGCGGGGAATTATGATGGCGTCGTTTGGTCCCGCAAACGACGTGGTTGCCTTCATAAAAATGATCGGTTCAGCCGGAAGCTGTGCACCGGTTTCCTTGGCATGATCGGTATAATTCAGCCCAATACAAATAATTTTAGAAGGACGTTGAAAGGGCGCCGCCATTTCTATCGTGTCGTCGAGTTGGCGCAGGTTATCACCTTCAGCTTCCACAAAAGCTGCCAGCCGGGAAAGACCATCGTTTGCAAAAAAGGCTTCGTTATAATCTTCACCAAAAGAACTTACGTCAAACAGCTTTTCATTTCGCAAAACACCGGGCTTTTCTTCGCCACCCATTCTGTACCGGAATAATTTCATCTTATTTCTTTGTGTATTTCGTTTATGTATTGAGTTTAAGAAAACCGCCGTCGATGGGATAATCGCAGCCGGTAATAAAAGAGGCTTCTTCGGAGCAGAGGTAAAGCGCTAACGCTGCCACCTCTTCCGGCTTGCCCATGCGGCCAATGGGCTGTGATTTTGATAAAGCCTGGAACATTTCTTCTTCCCTGCCGGCGTAATTTTTTGCCAGGAAGCCATCCACGAACGGCGTATGCACCCTGGCCGGGGAAATGGTATTGCAACGGATGCCGTGGTGGAGAAAGTCGCGGGCCACCGAAAGGCTCATGGCATGCACCGCCCCTTTGCTCATGCTATAAGCAAAACGGTCGGGCAACCCGATGTGAGCGGCAATGGACGACATATTGATAATTACACCGCCGCCGTTTTTTTGCATTAATGGCAAGGCGGCAAACATACCGTTGTACACACCTTTTACATTGACACTGATAATGCGGTCAAAGTCGGTTTCGGCGGTGGATGCGGCTGTGCCAATGTGGGCAACGCCGGCATTGTTCACCAGAATGTTGATAGGTGCAATGGCCGTAAATAAGTCAACAACTTCTGCCTGTACAGAAACATCACAGGCATGCGCATGGGCTTTTCCGCCGGAGGCCTCAATTTCTGCCACAACCTCCTGCGCGGCTTCCTGGTTTCGTTCGACAATATGCACAACCGCTCCAGCACCGGCCAGCGTGGTAGCAATGGCTTTTCCGATCCCGCTTCCGCCCCCGGTAACAACCGCTATTTTATTTTCAATTGAAAACATTACACGTAATAATTTACAAGCTAACCCCTCTTTTCCAGGGTATAAAATCATCCTGTCCTAGCAACACAGCTTTTGGAATCACCTCGCCGCTGGCCACTTTTATCACGTATTCCATTATTTCATCACCTACTTCTTCAATTGTTTTTTCACCGGTGATGATCGAACCTGTGTCAAAGTCAATGATATCCTTCATGCGTGTTGCCAATGCAGAATTGGTTGCCACTTTGATGGTAGGACAAACCGGGTTTCCTGTTGGCGTACCCAACCCGGTGGTGAACAAAATTATGGTGGCGCCGCTGGCCGCTTTGCCGGTGGTGGCCTCCACATCATTACCCGGCGTACACAGAAGGCTTAAACCTGGCTTCGTGGCCTGTTCAGTGTAATCCAGTACATCTGCCACTGGCGATGTCCCGCCTTTGCGGGCCGCTCCCGTGCTTTTAATGGCATCGGTAATAAGGCCATCGCGAATATTTCCCGGTGAAGGGTTCATGTGAAAACCTGAGCCGACATTGTGTGCCCATTGGTTGTAGGCCGTCATCAGGTGAATGAATTTTTCAGCCGTTTCCCTGTTTACACTTCGGTCGATAATATCCTGTTCGGCTCCGCACAATTCCGGAAATTCGGCCAGCAACACTTTTCCGCCAAGGCCCACCAGCAGGTCAGCACAATGTCCCACAGCGGGGTTAGCCGAGATGCCGCTAAAGCCATCGCTGCCGCCACATTTCACACCAAGTGTCAGCGCAGAAAGCGGTGCATCGGTACGACTGGTTTTATTTACTTCCGCCAGCTTTTCAAATGTCTGCCGGATGGCTTCGATGATGAGAACATTTTCGCTAGCGGTTTTTTGTTGTTCAAAAAGCAGCAGCGGTTTGGAAAACCGTGGATTACGTTCCCGCAGGTAGGTTTCAAAATCAGCAGCCTGCAGGTGCTGGCAGCCCAGGCTTAGTACGGTAACGCCGCCGACGTTGGGATGATCGGCATATGCTGCCAGTAACTTTCCCAGTGTTTCTGCATCCTGGCGTGTGCCGCCACAGCCGAGGGTATGGTTCAGGAATTTAATGCCATCGATGTTTTTAAACAACCGTTCCGTTGCCGGTTGCGGTGCCAAGCTTTCCGGCGTTGCCTGCCGAATGTCTTCACCATTTTTGTAGCCATTGATCAACTGGCGGGTAAACTGTCGGTAGGTGTTGGGTTGACTGTAACCCAATTCATTTTGCAGGGCGTCCTTGATCACATCGAGGTTGCGGTTCTCGCAAAAAACCAGCGGAACAAACAACCAGTAATTGGCCGTTCCTACCCTGCCATCCTCTCTCACATATCCCTTAAAAGTTCGGTTGGCAAATTTTGTTACGTCCGGCGCTGTCCACTGGAAGTGGTGACCGCTGTAGGCAAATGCATCAGCGGCGTGCCTCGTATTTTCAACCGTCATGCGACTGCCCTTTTGAACCGGTGTCACAATGGTACCCACCGTAACACCGTACATAGTAACCGTATCACCGGTGGCCAGGTCCTTTGTAAAAAATTTGTGCTTACCAGGAATGGGTTCCACCAATTCGATCACTTCGTTTTGGTAGTTGATCGTCTCCCCTTGCGACAGGTCCTGCAACGCCACCAATACGTTGTCGGATGGATGCACTTTCAATATCTTTTGTGGCATGGCGGCAAATTATGTATTGCCGGCTCGTAGTGGCAAGGCAATGGGCTAAAATTAATGGAAAGGGAAATTCAGACCGCTTGTAAGGACAAGAAACTTTCCTCATGCTTATACACATTGTATGAGAATGTGAGTTTTCCAGGGACGGAACTGCCGGTTTAGTCGGCTAAAGATCCTACCCATTACAACCTTGCGGACGCTTCGGTACAATGCAGAAATAGGTTAGTCAAGCAATTGGTCTAAAGAGATTTTAAATCTGCTACTATCGTATTATTTGTCGAAATGATAAAACAAGGTGCATTTATTTTATTCCGGATTGCTTTCCCGGATGGTGATAAATTTTTTTTCTTGATTGAATACATGGCAAGAATTGCCCATGACGATTTTTTAATGGAGATACCTTAGCAAGTACTATTGAAATATTGGTAAAACGATTTGTTCAGGATTGTCAAAATAAACAGTTGCGTGTTTTTAGAACTGTTTTTACCCTGCCCCTAATTTCGGGTAGCCCTTCCTGTTATTTGTTTGACGCTTACTTTTGGCGTTTTTAGCACCAAAAAGAATTCATAGCTAAAATGAGTGCTGTTGGTGTACCGCTTTATTCGATACGTATGAACAACACAAACCTGAAACCTGACCTTTTACAAACAAAACAGCATTTCGAGATCCTGGATGGATTAAGAGGCGTAGCGGCGCTGGCCATCGTGGTTTTTCATTTTATGGAATGGGTATTTACCGATTTCAGTAAAAATTTTATCGGCCACGGTTTCTTAGCGGTAGACTTTTTCTTTTGCTTGTCGGGCTTTGTAATAGCCTATGCCTACGACGACCGCATCCGCAAGATGGGTGTTGGCGAATTCTTTAAGTCGCGGCTTATCCGGCTACAGCCCCTGGTAGTTCTGGGTTCGGTTCTCGGGTTGCTAGCTTATTTCCTGGACCCTTTTGCACAGGCTACAACCTTCGGTGCAGGCCGGATGCTTTTGTTGTTTGTTTGTTCCATATTCCTGGTACCAATGCCCCTGATGGAAGACCGGGCCTTTAACCTCTTTGGTTTCAATGCGCCGGCCTGGTCGCTTTTCTGGGAGTATGTTGCCAACATTGTTTATGCGCTTGTGCTTTATAAAATGGGACGTCGTGCCATCGCCCTTTTATTGTTAATAGCCACTGCTGCACTTTGTTATGTCAGTTACCGGGCCGGCAACCTGCTGGGTGGGTGGTCAAAAGATAATTTCCTGGACGGCGGTGCCCGTGTGGCGTATTCATTTTTAGCCGGACTTTTTATTTACCGGTCCAACTGGATCATCCGGAACAAACTTGGTTTTTTGGGTTTGTCTGTTTTGCTGATGCTCGCCTTCCTGATGCCATGGACAAGCCTGAATTGGCTGACAGAATTGTTGGTGGTGCTGCTTTATTTTCCACTACTGGTATCGCTTGGCGCAGGGTCAAGCTTGTCGCCGCAATTAAAAACGCTTTGCCGCTTTTCGGGCAATATTTCTTACCCGCTTTACATGACACATTACGCCGCCATCTGGATCTTTGGAAATTGGTTTACCACCCAAAAGCCAGGTTCCGATAAACTGGGTGTTGTCATTGTTGGCGGTGTGATCTTCCTTGTGGCGGTAGCCTACCTGGCCATGGTATTGTTTGACATCCCTGTGCGTAAATGGCTGGCAAGAAAAAGAAGGCAAGGCCTGGTAAATACAAATCCGTAAAAATAATTTGCACATAATGACATGCCGGATGCTTATGCACCTATCGTACCGGTCTTGACCTCCCCAGCCCGAATGTAATGCGCCATGATCACACCACTTGGTGTAACGGTACATTCATTCAATCTAAATGCTGCCGGAATCGGACCTTCTGCAAACAGTTTTTTGCCCTTTCCCAGCGTCAGCGGATGGATCATCAGCCACAATTCATCCACCAGGTCATGCTGCAAGAGCAATTGAATGACCTGGCTGCTTCCCCATACCTGGATGGGTGAACCTTCAGAAGCTTTTAGATCCTGGATAGCAGCAACGTTGTTGAGAAAAACGGTGTTCTGCCAACTGGATCCATTGCGGGTTGCCGACAAAACATACTTTGTCACTTCGTTGATGCCCGGCCAGATGGCTGCATGGTCAGGCCAGTAATTTTCCCAGATCTCAAACGTTGTGCGGCCCAGGAGAAGATCGGAAGGTTTCATCAGTTTTGCCATTACTTCGTTGCTAACTTCATCATCGAAAGGAGCAACCCAACCACCATAGCGAAATCCGCCCGACGGATCTTCTTCCGGTGAGCCGGGACCCTGCAAAACCCCGTCAAGGCTTATCATCGACAGAACAATAAACTTGCGCATGTAATTTTTTTTTGTAAAGCAAAGCTGCAGAAAGAAAGGGAAAAGCGAACGGTGTGGCAACGACAGTTTATGGTGCCGAATGCGACGAAAAACAGGCCTTAGATAATAAGAGAAATTTTCGCCTTTAAAAACAAATGGTGCATGCACATACAGTTTGCCTGGAATTGGAAAACGCAAGCAAAACGTTTAAAGCAATCTTACTTTATTTCTTGATTTGTATAAGAAAGAAAGTGGGATCTTTTAAAAGTTTCTTTATAATTGGTCAACACGGATCCAATTCATTCCGGCGCTGATGGCTGCCTGCACACCCGGATCACCGTCTTCAAAAACCATGCATTCTTCAGGCTTCACACCTAGTGTTTCGGCCGCAGCCAGAAAAGGATCAGGATAAGGCTTGCCACGACTTGTTTCGCCGGCGCATACCAGTACATCCAGGTCTTTGTCCACCCCTATCACTCTCAGCGTTTGACTTACCGTGCTGCGACTCCCACCCGAAACAACGCCGATCTTTATCTTTCCTACATGCGCTTTCAGGTGGGCCACCACAAACGGAATGGGTAAGGTGCTTTCAATAAACTCCTGAACAAAAATGGCCGACTTCTGCTGCGAGAACTTCAGGTAGTCGAACTGTGTTTGGTAGCGTTTGGCAATTTCTTCTGCCACCAGTACGGTTGGCCACCCGGCAAGTTCGTCAATGATGGCATCGTTAAGGGTAATGTCGTACAGGGCCGCAGCTTTTACAAAGGCTGCCTTGTGCGAATGCATATTGTCGGCAAGGGTGCCGTCGCAGTCGTACAAAAAGGCTTTGTAATTACCCTCCGTCAGGGCTGTCAGCTTTTCCAGCTTTTGTTGATCAGTCGTCGTCATTGTCATAGCGTCTTTCGCTTTGCGGGGCGGCAAGATAGGGCAGAAATTTTGTTCGTCAAGAGGAAGGGTATTGAGTGACCCGGATATTGAGATATTGGGATATCAGGATATTGGCTCTGAGCTCTGAGCCACGAGCCATGAGCTTTCTGGTGTCAGCAGTTTGCAGTGCATTTTCGAAAACGCAGTTTTTACCACTTGCTACTCGCTGCTCAATCCTCGCTCTTCCCCCGCCCAGCAAAAAGAAATCAATATATTTACCCGGCGAGCAACCACTCACGTACATCACCATGAAATCGTCACCATTTTACAAGCTGATTTATTTCGATGAATTCTCAGTCACACCCAAATACCAGCAACTGGCCAACTCCATTATTAAGGCCATCGAAGACGGAAAATTACAGGTTGATGATATGCTGCCCTCCATTAACGAACTAAGCTTTGAGTTCGAGATCTGTCGTGACACCGCGGAAAAAGGTTATAAATTCCTGAAGAACCAGGGCATCATTGGTTCTGTACCCGGCAAAGGCTATTTCATCAAAAACGTGGACGTTGATCGTACGCAGAAGATCTTTTTGCTATTCAACAAACTGAGCCCGCACAAAAAGATCATTTACGATTCGTTTGTGAGTACGTTGGGCGACAAAGCCGCCATTGATTTTTACGTGTACAACAACGACCTGCAGCTTTTTCGCAAACTGCTGGAGAATAGCAAAACCGATTACCACTATTTTGTCATCCTCCCGCATTTTATTGAAGGCGGCGATACGGCGCACAAGATCATCAATACCATTCCAAAGGAAAAACTGGTGTTGCTGGACAAGATCATTCCCGGCGTTACCGGTGATTTTAGTGCCGTGTACGAAAATTTCGAAGCCGATATTTTTTCCTCGCTGCAAGAAGCACTTCCGCAACTGCAGAAATACCATACCATTAAGATCATCTTCCCCGAAAACAGCTATTACCCGGAAGAGATCGTCAAAGGTTTTATTTCGTTCTGCCAGGAATACACATTCAATTATGGGGTTGTGCACAACATTGCCGAAGAGCCTATCAACAAAGGTGAAGTGTTCATTAACCTGATGGACAACGACCTGGTGGTACTGATTGAACGCATGATTGAAACGGGGCTTGCCGTTGGACAGGATGTGGGTGTGATTTCGTACAACGAAACGCCGCTGAAAAAGATCATTCTGAACGGCATTACAACCATTTCCACCGATTTTGAAGCAATGGGTGTAGAAACGGCCAAGATCATTCAGGAAGGGGCATCACGGCATGTCCATATTCCTTTCCGACTCAACCTACGCTCTTCGCTGTAAAAATGAAATGATTGGCAATCATTTGCCGTTTCTACAAAATTGATCGGCAATTGCAATCTTATATCACAAGACTGGAACGGCCTTTGTGCCTGTTTGTAAAAGGACATTGTGCAAGCAGAAGACAACAGGCACCACCAGCACCTGCGCTGGCAATTGGTGAATGGTATTCGCGGTAAAGGCATCACCGATGAAGCCGTACTGCGTGCAATTTTTAATACGCCCCGGCAATGGTTTATGCCGGTGCAGTTACAGCATGTTGCTTACGAAGACAAAGCCTTTCCTATCGGCGAAGGGCAAACCATCTCACAGCCCTATACCGTTGCCTACCAAACAGAACTTTTGCAGCTAAAGCCAACCGACCGAGTGCTTGAAATTGGTACCGGCAGTGGCTACCAGGCTGTGTTACTTGCACAGTTGGCGGCGGAAGTTTTTAGCCTGGAAAGACAAAAAAAATTGTACAACCGGAACAAAAGCTTTGTCTACTTACTTCAGTTCCCAAACCTGCACCTCTTTTTTGTCGATGGATATGAAGGCCTACCCGAATATGCGCCGTTTGATAAGATTTTGGTAACGGCCGCTGCGCAAAATATTCCTCCTGAACTGTTGGAACAATTAAAAATCGGCGGTAAGATGGTGCTGCCGCTGGGCAATGATCCAGTGCAGAAAATGGTACGTATTACCAAACTTGCCGATAGAAATTACGACAAGGAAGTATTTGATGATTTTTCGTTTGTGCCCATGCTGAGTGGAAAGAAAGAGTGAAGTATTCTATCGCGATTTAAGCAAAGAATGTTGCCGACCGGTAGCTATCGATTCAGCCGTTGGAGAAAAAAGTTTTAGACAATTCAAAAACACCATTTCTTTCCTGTAAAAATCAGCAAACCTGCTGATGCAAAACAGCTTTTCTGACGTGAAGTCTTTCGATATTTATCCTTATGATTAACAACGACCAGGTAATCGAAAAACTAAAAACCATTTTTGACCCGGAGATCCCTGTCAATATCTATGACCTTGGATTGATCTACGGCATTACCATACACGACAATGATGTGCAGGTGGAGATGACACTTACCACGGCTACCTGTCCGGCCGCCGCTTTTCTGTCGGAAGAAGTGACCCTTGTGCTGCAGGAAATACCAGGTATTGGAACGGTTGACGTTTCTGTTGTGTACGAACCGAAATGGACAAGAGAGCTGATGAGTGCTGATGCGAAAAGCGCTTTAGGTTTTGCGTAAACGCTTGTTGCGTTTTTGGACTTCCACCCGGAACAGCGTGGCGATGGTGAGGAAAAACAAAAGTATCACAATCCCATTGGCTATCCCGCCCCCTTTGCGGGCCATTGCATCCCCGGTAACATCGCCAACGATCCGCACAGCCAGCGAAACCTGCAACAGCCAAAACCAAACATATAAAAAGGGCCGGTAGATTTTTACCGGCATTTTTGTAACCGCCGGAAGAATGATGGGTGCATGCGAAAAGATCATGGAAAATACAAAGCCGATAAAAAAGCTGTGCAGCACGGCATCGTAGCCAAAAGGAAGTCGTTCCTGGAAAAAGATTAGTACTGCCATAATGAGCAGCCAGGCATATCCCGCTATCAACAACAAGGCCGAATAACGGTGCTGGCCCTGCAGTTTAATGGACTTTCTTGCCATGTCATAACGGAGGAGCCAAACCGCTGTTGCTGCCACACCACTTGCAAAAACCAGTTGGCCGTTGAGGTGAAAGGGCCAAAAAAGTGAGGCCATCACAACACAAAGACAAAAAAGCAAAATCACACGGCTGGCGTTGGATAGCGGCAGAAAACGGCTTAATTCCAGTCTTTCCGCTACAATGGTAAACAGCAAAAATCCCATCCACCAGGTAACAGCAGCAGGGTAAAAATGTGTTTTCAGTAAGACCAAATTGCCGCCAACAAGACAAAATGCGCCGGCCAGGAAAACAAAATAGTATAGCTCACCGTATTTATAAGTAAAGTAGATGCACATCGCAGCAAAACCGGCACTGCCGCCAATCTGCAGCCATTGTGCAAGCTGCGGCTGGTTACACGCAAAGGCCAGCAGGCTGATGGCATTTCCAAAAGGTAAAAGCAGCCACCAGCTTTTCTTGAAAGTAACTGCCCTTTCTAAAAAAATAAGCGAAGCCAAAAAGCTGTTGACCATCAGCGCACCATGGTGGGCAGCGGTTTGTGAAAGCGGCAGATGCCAGCCGATGCGGAGCCAACCCGACCAAATGGCGGCAAGCAGGGAAACAAAAATGAGGGGTAACACAGGGGCGACACGTTGCATATTATCGTCTTAAAAACGCCATTCCTTTTTCAATGTTTTGGGCCAATTGCTGAATGGTGATGGTACTGAATTCGGCATAAAGCATTTCTCTTGCTTCTTTGTAACTGTAATGTATGGGACAGGGATGGGTTTCGGAACATTCTTTCAGGCCAAGTCCACATTCGAAAAAAAGTGCAACACCATCTACCACGCTTACAATATCAATCAGGTAAATGGGGGCCGCATCCTGCGCAATAAAAAACCCACCGGTGGGGCCTTTGGCCGACGAGATGATCCCTTCCCTTACCAAAAGCTGCAGGATCTTTCCCGTAGTATGTTCGTTGGCCTCAATTTCATCGGCCACCTCTTTTAAGCCGGCACGGCGCATTTTGCCGGATTGGGCCATCAGGTACACAGCAGCTCGTAGGGCATATTTGCAGGAGGTAGAAAGCATAGCTTTAAAAAAATGTCCGGCCACCCAGGGGCCGCCGGACAAAGTTGAAACAATTCCATTTTGCTTAGCGCAATTCTTTTTCCAGTGCCAGGGCTTTGGGGAAAAGAATATTGTTCTCCAGGTGAATGTGCTGGTGAAGGTCTTCGTCAAGCGCCTTTAGTTTTTTATACAGGAACTGGAACGAATTGCAGGCACCATCCGGGGCGGTATAGCCATTCGTCAGCTTTTGTAAGGCATCCAGGATACCACCAGCCGCTTCATGTTCTTCTTCCATCATTTTTACCGGTTCTGAAAGCGAAAACTGGCTACGCAGGCTTTCGGTGTTACCGCTGGCTTTTGCCTGCACCAGCGCTTTTACAAAGGGAAAAACGATCTTTTCTTCCTTGGCAAAATGGCTTCCCAGTTCTTCCGCCAGGGTTTTGTACAGGTCATAAATGGCGTGCAAAACCGGGTAGTGGTCACCGTGACGAATGAGTACTTTCGTAAGCAGGTCGCTGATTACCGGTCCTTCGTCATAATAATAAACGTGGTGCTTGTTATAAATATAGTCGGCCAAAAAGTCCAGGCTCCAGCGGTCGAAATGCTCGCCTGCTTTTTCCGTTGCCTGCGCATTGACAAGCGCCGCTTCCACCACGGCAAGGTCAAGGCCTTTTTCATCGCAAACCTGCTTTAGCGATTTTTTGCCACCGCAGCAAAAGTCGATGCCATACTTGCGAAACACTTCTGCCTTGCGCAGGTCTTTTGCCGCAATCTGGCCAACCGTTTCGCCGTTTTCCGTGTCAGCCTTGCGAATCTGTACCCGCCACCAGGAGGGTCCTTTTTCAAGGTAATCCCAGGTAAAGATGTTGCCACGTTCAGCGATCAATTGGTAGTAAAGTGGCTTGGGGTCATGGTCGTTTAATATCTGGAAAGCTTCGCCCCCTTTCAATTCGTCGAAATAGCGAAAAATAGTGGGGTGCTTTAGCCTTGGTTCGATCTGTGTAACATTCAGCACAAAAATACCTGTTGCCGCTTCGTCGGCAGCCGTATCAAAAACAGAGGAAGCCGCTTTGGGCTCGCCGGTTTTTCGGATCTCCACCTTCCATACTTCGGGACCATTTTCCAGCTCGATCCATTCAAAGACCTCTCCCCTTTCTGCCTTCATTTCGTAAAACAGCGGAATAGGATCATGATCGTTGATCAGTAAAAAAGCATCGCCGTTTTGCAGAGCGTCAAACTTTTCAAAAACCGTCGGATGCTTGCGTGCCGGTTGCAGTTCAGGTATAACTAAGGTCTCAATCAGTTGCATAGTATTTTCGTTTAATTGAGCAATAAAAGTATTTGAATACTTTTATTCAAAACATGAGTTTTATCAGTTCCGTTTGATTGTGTTTTTCGTTTTTAATTTTTCAAATGAAACGCTCATATATACTCTTGGCCGAATCCTACTGCAGAGTGGTAAGCAATTTGCAGGTATGGCAGAAATTGCAGCAAACCGATCGTTATGAATCCATTTCCCTCATTTTTCCAGGGCGGCTTTGAATGCGCCGACATTGTCAACAACCAAGGCAACCGGGTAGATCTTTTGGACCTGACTTTTCACCACCAGCGAGTGGCGGAAGATTACAGCCTGCTGGCTAACCTGGGAATTAAAACCGTTCGGGAGGGGATCCGGTGGAGCGTGGTGGAAAAACAGCCGTATCAATTTGATTTTACAGAAGTAGGTAACAGGATCATTGAGGCCGACAAAGCCGGTATACAACAGGTGTGGGACATTTGCCATTTTGGTTACCCCGATGGCCTGATGCCCGGACATCCGCAATTCGCCAACCGCTTTGTGGCGCTTTGCACAGCTTTTGCGCAGTTTTACACCGCACACACCGTTCAGCCGCTGGTGGTTGTACCTATCAATGAAATCAGTTTTTTTTCCTGGCTGGGTGGCGAAGCAAGAGGGACCGTTCCGTTTGCCATCAATGCCGGTTTTGATGTAAAGTATTTTCTCTGCCGGGCCGCTATCATGGGTGCAAAAGCGATCAAAGCCATCCAGCCGGAAGCGAAAATTATGTTGGTTGAACCATTAATGCGGGTACATCCCAAAGCAACCGAATTACCTTGCGAAACCATCCACGGATTGAACGAAGCGCAGTTCCAGGCCATGGATATTTTTTGTGGTAAGATGTGTCCCGAATTGGGAGGCGATCCTTCGCTGATGGATTACGCCGGTTTTAATTTTTATTATAACAACCAATGGGAACATTGCGGCGAAACGATTGGCTGGTGCACGGAAAAACGCCGCACCCCGTTTTACCAGGTGTTGAAAGATGCGGCAGACAGGTACAACAAACCGGTTGTACTTTCTGAAACAGGCCATTTTGGCGAGCACCGTGCCCAATGGCTTGAACTGATCACCGCCGATTGCCTGACGGCCATGGAAATGGGTGTTGACCTAAAAGGAATTTGCATCTACCCTGTGCTGGACCGGCCCGACTGGGACACACTCAAAAGCATTGATTGTGGCATCTGGGGATATGATGAAAACGGCAACCGCTGCGTTCAACTTGACTATTACGAAATGGTCAAACAATGCATCGGCCAGGTGGACGACTGGTTTGCGAGCCGGGTGAAAAAAATGGACGTCGTTGAATCAATCGTTGCCTAAAAATGAAATGAACCAATTATCTTGATTCATTTCATCACTACGAACACAAGAAATTATATGCTAAATCACAACACTTGAATTTTCGTTACCCTCAATGTTGATAAAGATCCAAAGCAATTTTTTCTTCCAGCGCTTCTCTTTCCAGGTCAATTTCTTCCTTCGTGCGAATCCCGAAATAACGCATAACCGGTAACGGCGGGCACCAGCCCTGCAAGGTATGCTGCACAAGAAAAAGGGAGGAAACAGCGCTCAGCAAAAGCCATCGTTTATGAACGGTAAGGCCCAGTGTCAAACCAATGATAACATTGAGTCCGGACGCTAGCTGCAGCGACCGCTCAATATCCCACTCCCTGTCGAGTTGCTGCAACCGGCCTTCCATCACACCGGCACCAAGCGCTCCATACCTCCGCACATTGGCATCGGTCTTTTGATCGATCTTGCGGTTAAGCTTGGCTGGCGTATTACTGCGCACCCTGTCATTGCTGAGTTGTAGGCTGGTATTCATTCATTTTTTTGCGTTGGGTAATCAAACGTCGTGCCTTATAGGTCCTGTTTCCAAATCTTAACCTGCTTTAAAATAATTGCAGCTTCACCGTGAGTATAATATTAAAAAGAAAACCTCTACGAGAGGCTATACGGCTAACTTACCAATTCCTGTTGCCGCTTTTTGTTTACTAATAAGTGGCCAATTAGTATCATCAGCACGGAAACTCCAAGAAAAGACCAATTCCAAAACGCAGGGTTTTCTGTTACTTCCCGCACGTTGTGCAGCTTCAGCAGGTGGTGATCGATAATGCCTTCAACGATATTGAACATACCCCAACCCAGGAGCATTCCACCCGCAAGAAGATTTCCTGACCGATCAATGTTGCTACGCCCCTGAAGTTTCCACAAAAGCACCACGCCAACGAGCACTACCAACAGGCAAAAGGCATGAAAAACACCATCCCAAAACATATTGACGCTTTTGGCTACCAGATTAGTGGGTGGAATTTTATTGGAAAGCATTTCGTGCCATTGCAGGATCTGGTGCAGCACAATACCATCAATGAAACCGCCGAGCCCGATGCCCAGGACCATTGCCGTTGTGGTAAGCGGGACCGGCGTACGGTGTTGTCCGCCTGGCAGAGAAGCACTAACTGTTCTGTACCGCTTTGCCGCAAGGGAAGAAAGGATAGCTACCAATGCCGCAAGAACAAAAAATGCTGAGAGCATGGTTAAGAGGTTAGGATAAAAACGGCTGTCCCAGATGGCTTCCTGTACCTGTTTGTTACAGGTAATGCATGCAAAAATGTTCATGGTGCAGGTTTGGTTATCAAGTCATGTTGTATACAATAGTTATTCCAATGCGGCTCGTATTGCCCTGACTTGTTCTCGTTGTCATTGTGATATAAATGCCTGCACACCGGTTTAAACCTTTTTTATGCTCAAGTTTTAATTGCTAAGACAAGAACCGCATCGTCGCACACCGAAGAACTGACAGCAGCAAAAAGGCTGAAACTTTTTGCAGAAAATTTATATGTAACGGATAACGAAACCGGTCGGTTGATTGCCATTCCGGCGGTAGCTTTACAGGAAAAATGGCAAAGATCTTCCTGGAAAGAAAAAAAGGTGTTTTTGGTTTTGATGTTAAAGACGAGGCCGGGCATTTGTTACAAACCGACAGCAGCCGTGAGAACGGCGGTGATGAATCAGGCTTTCGTCCCATGCAGTTGGTGCTGGCTGCCCTGGGAAGTTGCAGTGCCATTGACCTTGTTTCTATCCTGGCCAAGCAGCGGCAGGAGATCCGCGAACTTTCCATTGAAGTAGATGGTGAACGCGAAAAAGGAAAGATCCCTTCCTTGTGGCAAACCGTCGCCGTGACCTTTCATTTGAAAGGAAACATTGATGCCGAAAAAGCAGAAAAAGCCGCCACCCTGTCGATGGAAAAATACTGCTCGGTTGCCGAAACACTCCGGCGCGGTGGCACAGAAATCAATTGGAAAGTAATTGTAGACACCGCGGAGGCAACGTCGTAAAAAGCGGTTGTGCCTGGCTGGTAGGGCAGGAATAATTTTGGCACGAGAACCAATAGAACCATGTAAACAATTTTTATGGCAAGTGTTTTAGATACGGTAGGCAATACACCACAGGTAGAGATCAAGCGGCTCAACCCAAATCCCGCAGTTAAAATTTTTGCCAAGCTGGAAGGCAACAATCCCGGCGGCAGCGTAAAAGACCGGCCGGCGCTGAACATGATACGCAGTGCCGTGGAAAGAGGCGACATCTCCCCTGAAACAAAACTGATAGAAGCCACCAGCGGGAATACCGGTATTGCCATGGCATTGATCGCTAATCTTTATGGCTTGCAGATCGAACTGGTAATGCCTTCCACCTCTACCCGCGAACGGGTGCTGGCCATGGAAGCGTTTGGTGCAAAGGTCATTCTGCTCGACAGAATGGAAGATTGCAGGGACTACGCAGATGAAAAAGGAGCCAGCGGTGATTACTTCCTGCTAAACCAATTTGCCAACCCTGATAATTACAAGGCCCATTACAAAACAACAGGACCCGAGATCTGGCGGGATACCAATGGCGAGGTCACGCATTTTGTTAGTTCGATGGGAACAACGGGAACCATCATGGGCACTTCGCAATTTTTAAAAGAACAAAACAATGCAATCCAGATCGTGGGTTGCCAGCCTACCGAAGAATCTTCCATACCCGGTATCCGCCGATGGCCACCCGCCTATCTGCCCAAGATCTTTGACCCGTCAAGGGTTGACAGGATCATGGATATTTCGCAAGCGGAAGCCACGGAAATGACCCGGCGGCTGGCGAAAGAAGAAGGCATTTTTGCCGGCATGAGCAGTGGTGGCGCTGCATCGGCTGCCATTCGGTTAAGCCAGGAACTGGAGAAAGGGACTATCGTTTTTATCGTTTGTGATCGTGGCGACCGGTACCTGAGCAGCGACTTGTTCAGCGGTTAATACTTGCCGAGCATCTATCCAAATTAGGCGTCACAACTTCCTCGCATTTATCTATTACCATTATGTGGATAGCTTAACCGTTGCATCATCTTGCGGTAACCATTTGTTTACATTCCGTCTTCATTTTTGTGCTGCAGTAAAAACAGTTGTAAGGTTTTATTGTACAAATTCTCATGTAGGCACCTGCTGTTTCCACAGTGGGTTTTCTTTTTACCATGCAGGCCCGTTTGCCCATGTGGGAAAAGAACCGTATATTCAGGGATTAACCCCATACCATGCAAACCGTGACCTTACGATTCCAGACCCTAAGCCATTTGACCACGTTCTCGCAATTGCTGAACGAAAATTTCCAACTGAACACCCATTCGCTTACCATCAGCGGCTCCTTTCCCTCTGCTTATGTATCCATTGCACAAAGGGTGTACGATGCACAGTTGCTTCGGCAGTAAGGCAAGTAAGCAGGTAAAAACATTTTTTTACAGTTACCGCTTGCGCAATTTCTGCAAGCCTAAATTCAGGAAGGCAAAGGCCAGTACAAATAAAATAAGCGAGGCTGATTTACTTACCAGTTTAGGCAGGAGATCCATTTCTGACAGGAAGGGAAAGCAGGTATTCATCATCATTTTTCGATTTTGAAGTTTTTGAAACGCGAATTGTACCAGCTTAAAACTCCTATCTCCATGTGATGGAAACGTTAGCATTGGATGAAGCAAAGGTTATGTTTACGTGTGCCAGCAATTTCTCATTCCATCCAAAAACAAGCTAAACCTTGAAAAATTCCGACGATCTTCACTGATAACTGAAAGCAGATCATGAAAGCATGAGCAGCCTTAAAACTAGTTTAAACGATGTTTCAGGAGGTCGAAACCGGATTTTGCTAAGCAGCAACCTCAATCCTGCCTAAGGACAAACCCATACACTGCAAGAAAAGGGAGCCTGTTTCGGCAACCATTTCAATGGGTTTGCTATTTTTGAGCTGATTCGTTATATCCAATATCAGAACTTCCAATTTACCCTATGCGCATCGCCTCCTTGCCTCCCAGTGAAGAGCTCCGTCTTCAGGATCTTTACAACTTTGATATTCTCGATAGTCAGCCCGAAAGCGAATTTGATGAACTGCTGGAGATTGCTGCCAGCATCTACGGCTGTCCAATGGCAGCCATAAGCTTTGTCGACAAAGAAAGGCAGTGGTTCAAATCCCTCATAGGCTTTTCCGGCACCGTGAAATCAACACCCCGGGAAATCTCTTTTTGCTCGCATACGATCCTGAAAAAAGAGGTGATGATCGTAGAAGACACCACCAAGGACGATCGGTTCAGCAACAACCCTTTCACGATTGGTGACGCCAATGTTCGTTTTTACGCTGGCTCTCCCATTGTTTCATCAAAAGGCTATTGCCTGGGATCGATCTGCGTCATTGACAACAAACCACGCGAATTAACACAGGAACAAGCCCGGATGCTGCGCATTCTTTCCGACCAGATCTCTAAACTGCTGGAACTGCGCCTTAAAAACAAGCTGCTGAAGCAAAAGGCGGAAGAGCAGTTGCAATTTGAAAAAATCTTGTTTCAAAAGACGGTGCAGGAATATGAAACGGAAAAACAATCGATCAGTGCAGAACTGCACGAAAACGTAGCGCAATCTCTTGCCGCTTTGAAGTTTCACCTGGAGCTGGCGGAGATCGAAAACAAAAATCTTCCCAACAAACACCTGCAAAATTGCAAGCAGCAGGTGTCGGTACTCATCAAGCAGGTTCGCGACCTGTCACAATCCGTTGCACCAACCCTGCTGACGGAAGTAGAACTAAAAGACCTGGTGATTGGCATGCTGCGCCAGTTTCAAAGTCAAAGCAACATCGGCATAAATCTTTGTTACGAAGGCGACGACACCGTTTCTGCCGCGTTGGCCATGGACGTTTATCGAATTATAGAGGCCCAACTGGAAAATATAAAAAAACATGCAAAAGCAAGCCAGGTAAAAGTTACCATTGATGCCCTGAAGAATCTTAACCTGTCTATTGTAGACAATGGCTGCGGGTTTGATTCCAGCCGTTTTCAACGAGGCAGTGGCTTGAACAAAGTTCTTTCCCGGGTGGAAGTGCTGCAGGGCAATTTTGAGATTACCTCTGGTGTAAAGGGTGGCTGTGAGCTGATAGTGTCGATTCCGCGTTAATGGGTTTGAATCACTGTTTTTGAAAATTCCTAATAAGAGCATCGGCATTATTATTTCCCCACCCCATTCCAGATGTTTTTCAAATGTTAAACAGCGAATTTTCAATTCACTTTTTCGGCCGTTGCGTTGCGGTTAACTGTAACCGAAATGCCTTGGATAAGCATTTCCGACCGTACTAACATGTATGTATACTGCTTTCTAATCCTTGCCAGACTTCGCTCTATAAAATGCAATTCTTCCTGAAAGGTTTCCACTAAATTTACCTTTGTCGTTCTGCTTATTTTTGGCCGGTTGTTTGCCTCATTTCTGCAATCCGGAACCAGGATTTATTAGCAGCTACCCATTGAAAATGACATGGACGATCTGCTTCACTGATGAAAATCATACCCGGGCATTTGGTTGTCAGCAAGTATGAGGAAGCAGGGAGCCAACTTTGCCGCGGTCTATAACAAGATAGCTATGACAAAAAATGTTTTTATCGCTTCCGCCGAGCCCTACAGCGGAAAATCTATTGTATCATTAGGATTGGTAAACATGCTGTTGGGAAAAGCCCAAAAGGTGGGCTATTTCAAGCCGATCATCAATCCAGATCCCAATGAAAAAAAAGACGTACACATTGATACCATCACCAGCTTTTTTGGTCTTCCCCATGCCTATAACGACAGCTATGCCTTTACGCGGCAGCAGGCATTAAAGATGTTTGAAATGGAAAACCAGGGAGCATTGATTGACACGGTCATCCACAAAATAAAAAAGCTGGAGGAAACCCATGATTTTATCCTCATCGACGGCAGCGACTTTGTCGGCGAAGGCACTTCGTTTGAACTCGAAGCAAATATCAGCATAGCCAAAAACGTAAATGCTCCCGTAATCATTGTGGTATCCGGCGATCATAAAACAGTGCCGCAGGTGCTCAATGCCGCCCTTACCATCTGGCGCAGCTTTGAAGCCCGTGAACTGCAGGTGATCGGTTTGATTGTTAACAAAGTGCAACCCGACCAGGTGGAAGGCTTGAAAGACTTTTTAAGCAGCCAGTTGCCGGAAACCGTGGCGCTTTCCATTATACCGGAAATCAAAAACCTGGACGCCCCGACCATGAAAGAGATTGCCGATCACCTGAACGGCAAAATCGTACTGGGACAGGAAAGGCTAACCAACCAGGTGGATAATTTTATCACCGGGGCCATGCAGGTGCCGCAATTTCTAAACCATGTGAAAGAAAACGTGGTCATCGTTACACCATCTGACCGGGGCGATATTGTGATCTCTGCCCTGCAGGCCAATCTCTCCACCAATTACCCAACTGTTGCCGGTATTGTTTTAACCGGTGGCGGCCAGCTCGATAAACCGGTGCAGCGCCTCATCGAAGGTCTGCAAACCGTGGTACCGATTGTTTCAGTAACAACTGGTACGTTTGAAACCACAGCGCATGTCAGTTCGATTCGGTCTCGCATCACACCGGATAACAAGCAGAAGATCCAGTTGGCGATCGATACCTTCAATAAATATGTTGATGTGCAGTCGCTGGATGAAAAGCTTGTCACTTTTGAATCCGAAGGCATTACGCCGCATATGTTCCAGTACCAGATCACCAAAAGAGCCCGGAGCCAGCGCAAGCACATTGTGCTGCCCGAAGGTAATGATGACAGGGTGCTGACTGCCGCAGCCCGGCTGCAAAACCAGGACATTGTTGACCTGACTGTATTGGGAGATCCCACACAGATTGCCGCTTCTATCAAGCGCCTTGGGCTGAACCTGGATACAAACCGCATGCAGATCATCGACCCTGCCAATTCTGACCTGTATAACGATTATGTACAAACGCTTTATGAACTGCGGAAAAGCAAAAATGTTTCGCTGGAAATGGCCCGTGACCTCATGACGGATGTTTCTTATTTCGGAACCATGATGGTATACAAGGGACATGCCGATGGCATGGTGTCAGGCGCTGTGCATACCACGCAGCATACCATCCGGCCGGCCCTGCAATTTGTGAAAACCAAACCGGGGATATCGGTGGTTTCCTCCATCTTCTTTATGTGCCTGCCCGACCGGGTAACGGTTTTTGGCGACTGCGCCGTGAATCCCGATCCAACGGCCGAGCAACTCGCCGAGATCGCAATTTCTTCGGCAGAGAGCAGCCAGAATTTTGGCATTGAGCCACGCATCGCCATGCTGTCTTATTCCTCGGGAAGTTCGGGTGAAGGTGCAGACGTGGAAAAAGTGCGGCAGGCAACGGCTATTGTCAAACAAAAACGTCCTGACCTGAAGGTGGAGGGCCCGATTCAATACGATGCTGCTGTCGATCCCGTGGTGGGCCGGCAAAAGCTACCTTCTTCGGAAGTGGCGGGAAGGGCCAATGTGCTGATCTTCCCTGACCTGAACACTGGTAACAATACCTACAAAGCCGTACAGCGGGAAACCGGTGCATTGGCCATCGGGCCCATGTTGCAGGGACTAAACAAACCGGTAAATGACCTGAGCCGCGGTTGCACGGTGGATGATATTTTCAACACGGTGATCATCACGGCCATTCAAGGCCAGGAAGAAACGGCTGCCAGCAACGTAAAAGCAGTGCAGGAAACCTCTCATGCATCCTAAACATTTGTGCAGACTCAACCCTTCAATAAACATGAACATTTTTGTTGTAAACTCCGGTAGTAGCTCGATTAAATACCAGCTGTTTACCATGCCCGATGAAAAGCCGATTTGCGTGGGATTGGTGGAACGCATTGGCCTGGAAAACTCCGTCATCACGCATAAATTCCAACAAAACGGAGAAGAAAAGGTCATTCGCCGTACGCTTGAACTTCCCGATCACGAAGCGGGTTTACACGAAGTGGCGAAACTGCTGACGGATGCTGAAATCGGCGTTATACAAAACCCAGGGGAGATCGATGCGATCGGGCACCGGGTAGTGCACGGCGGTGAAAGCTTTTCCTGCACAACAGTAATCACCAGGGAAGTCAAAGAAGAGATCAAGAAACTGTTTTCGCTGGCGCCCCTGCATAACCCCGCCAACTACCTGGGCATAGAAGTAGCGGAGAAGATCTTTACCAATGCCACGCAGGTAGCGGTTTTTGATACGGCCTTTCACCAAACGATGCCTGAAAAAGCTTTCCGCTATGCCATACCACAGTCCTTTTATTCGGACCTCGGCATTAGAGCCTATGGCTTTCATGGCACCAGCCATAAATATGTCACCGAAAAAACGTTGCAATTCCTGCAAAATCCAAAGGCTAAGATCATTACCATCCATCTCGGGAACGGCTGCAGCATGGCCGCTGTGAACGCCGGCAAATCGGTTGACACCAGCATGGGTTTTGGTCCCCTAAGTGGCCTGGTTATGGGCACCCGTACCGGTGACATAGATCCCTCTATTATTTTTTACCTGGTGAACCAGCTTGGTTATAATCTTGAACAGGTCAGCAACATGCTGAATAAAAATAGCGGCATGTTGGGCTTAACTGGTTTTAGTGACATGCGTGATATTTTAAAGGCGAGAGAGGAAGGAAATGAGCATGCTTCGCTTGCGTATGCGTTGTACGCTTACCGGATCAAAAAATACATTGGCGCTTACACTGCCGTACTGAATGGGCTTGACGCCATTGTTTTTACCGCCGGCGTGGGTGAAAACGATGCCGCTACCCGACAGCTTGTTTGTGCACAGATGGATTACCTCGGCATTGGGCTGGATGAAACAGAAAACAACACTCGGACACCCGGCATCAGGGATATCAGTGCAGCGGATTCCAAGGTAAAAGTATTGGTGGTCCCTACCAACGAAGAGCTGGAAATCGTCAAACAGTGCTATTCGCTTTTGCAGGAAGAAATGGCATGATGGCCTTGGCTACAAACAATTCGTGGCAACCCATTCTTTCCATCGCTAAAGACTGGAAATCTGTTTAATAGCCCAACCGCAAGCAGGAATAATAAATAGACAAAATATCACGTTTATTTATTATCTTTTCACTAATTCCACTGGTATGAAAAGCATGCTGCTCCTTTTTCTCTTTTCGGCCGTTACACCGGGTAAAGAAACCGTTTACGTTTGCAAAACAACCACAAACGCCACTTACCACGCCAAAAAGGATTGTCGCAACATGAAAACCTGCAAGCAGGATGTGCTGGAAGTAAGCCTGGAAGAAGCTACCGATCAGTACAAAAAGAAAGCGTGTAAGCTTTGCTACCGCGAACCCGATTTCCTTCTTTTCCCTTCCCCTGTCATTGTTCCACTCGATGGGATTCTGGAATAGTTTACCCATTAGCCAATTACCCTTACAAATGCTTTTATCATTGCCCGCTTTTAGCGTCTTGCATCATTCTTCCAAATTTCACTGCAAAGCAAAGGTTAGGCTCTGAAGGTAATGCCCCCTTTTCTCACTCTCGAAACCACGTAAAATCACATTTTTGAATGATGCAACTCATGGCAATCCGGCCTGCTTTGTTGCACTTTTGTATTGTCCTGGTAAACAGGATAGAAATCCAATAGCTAAAACCAAATCCTACCCAATGAAAACAAAGGCTTCCGCATCAATGTTGCTGCAAACTCACCAGTTGAGAATGCACCTGTTCAACAGGTTGAAAGGGAACAACAACGTGGGGACAGCGCTTATTCACTAACCGGATCGTTAAAAACAACAACATGAAAAACATCGTGCTTTACTTTCCCGATGCTGTTAACCTGCGGGCCTTTGTTCTGGTAGAGAACCTGGATGTTCGTCGTGTTGATCAGAAAAGCCAGCAGTTAAAGGGATTTTTCTCCAAACAGCTTTATGCAAAAGCGACAAAGCTTTATGGCGCCATTGAATTGCCGGCTTGAAGAGAATAGTTTTTTCGTCCAATCCTATGATATAATGTATTGACCGGGCTCCTGTACAAGAAAAAAAAATTTCGCTTTGAGAGCTTTGTTAAGGACGCACCCGGCGTACAAAAATGAAAACTAATGACCTACCAAGAATTCAACCTTCTATCCTATTCTGAAAAAATAGAAGCAACCAAAAAAGCCTCGCATGTAATGAGTTTACAGGATGAGCAGTACTTCCGGTTTTTATACCAGTTAAACGGATTTTACATTGAAGTCTTTTACCACAAGGAGCTCAACTTTATCAGCGCCTTGCAGGGTTTTATGGATTGTAACCTGCTTACACCGTACCTGGACAAAATAGACCTTGAAATGGCTTATTGACCTGGCAGAAAAGAGTGAAACACTCTATTTGATAATGGTTTGTAGCCGTTCCCATAGCGCCGTTTGAAAGGGAAGCGAAATAAAGCTGCCATCCCGCAACAATCCCATGCGTACCACAACAAGTCCTTTAGAGGGAACGATGCTCAACACCTGGCCGTTTTTTCCCATGGCTGAAAACATGTCAACTGGCGCTGCGCTATTTAGTGAAGAAGGAAATACAATCTGCGATTGCGGCAACATGGCGGAAGCCTTTCCATTTAGCCACCACAGGTAACCATAAGAAAGATTCAGGTTTTGCGATGTTGAAATTGAAGCATTGAAATAGTCGGCATCGCCCAAAATATCTTTGCCTTCCCACTTGCCGCCCGCCAGCATTAAGATGCCAAATTTTGCCATGCTGCGCGGTGTGCTCCAATACACATTGTCATTATCGTTTTTGATCCACTGCCCATCCATGCCAATAGGATTCTTGAGCTTTTCATCAAAATACGCTGCAAAGGATTTTCCGGTTGCCTTGGCCACCACATTGTGCAAAAGCGTGTACGGAGCGTTGTGGTAAGCCCATCGGGTTCCTGCATCTGCTTTGTAAACCAGGGCTTGTGGCGACGTATCACTGAGATCGCCTGCGCCATCATCCAGCCCGCTTGTCATGGTCAACTGGTGGCGTACCGTGATCAGGTTTTCTTTAGCAGGCTGCAAATTGGTCCAGCCTGCACCCAAATATTTTGCGCTGCGGTCGGTAATCGACAGAAAGCCTTCTTGTTGTGCCTTGCCAACTACAAAACCTGTCAGCGTTTTTCCGGCCGATGCCCAATACCAGGGACTGTTAGCCGTAAAAGGTGCATTTCCCTGGATGGTTTGCCCGAAATATTTTTCCAGTACGATCCTGCCGTCTTTTAACACAAGAAAGGCGCGGGTTTGTTCCGATTCAAGAAAGGTGTAGAGCGCCGGTAGTTGACTTGTGTTCCAGCCAAGGCTTTCCGGAGAAAGGGTTTCCCAGTTACTGCTACCGTTTGGGAAGAATATTTTGTTGGCAGGTGGAGTTGGTTCAGGAGCTTCTTCCTTTATACAGGAGGTTAGCACAAGAAAGCCTGCGAGAAGAAGAAGGAGATTTTTCATACCCGGATATCGACGTGGATTTTCTGGGCAAGTTTAAAGCGGTTTATCCAGCAATGCAAGTAAAGGAAAACAAATAAGCATTATCGCATTTTACATCATTCCTTTTCTCTTAAAATACATGCTTGTCTTTCAGTCACTTGCATGTAAAGCTAAAGAAGTCGTTTTAAAAATACCAATAGCCAAGTTCATTCTTTTCCAGCCAAAAATCCACCGAACAGTTTTGGAGAATAATCATTTTCATTACAAATTCGTCAAAAATCAAAAGCCCCCGCAAAAGCAGAGGCTTGATGACATCATAGCTGCACGTTTGGAGGAACGGGCCAACCTCACAGGCGATAGATACTGAATGATTCGTTTTGAAGAACTGGCTGGACTTATTGGCGATATGAAATTATCAAGCTCGCCTAAGATCCAAGCCATCTTACTTAAAGATACAAAGAATACAGGTCAGGATTGAAAACAGCAACTGGAGATAGCACAAGGAGTCTATTCGGTACGCAATAAAAAAGGGCTGGATAGAAATCCGGCCCCGCTTTAAAATCCAATATCCTATGAAAAACCAATGCAATGTTACAACAACTTGCGGTTATTTGCAAGGAGAAACCGTACGTTGGGGATAATTTATGAATTAAGTAGCGGAAACCTGCAGGCGACATCGCTCCCATCATAGCCTTAACTTGTTAGGAAATAGGACAATTCCTTTTTACAAAACCATGTTTACAATGTTGCCGGGGATTCGTTTCCGAAAGGAAAAATCTTAGTTGTTGTATTCCTGCACCGATAGCGAAAGCGAATCCACCTCTTTTTGATGAAGTGCATCGATGGCGTTTTGCGCTGCGATATTGTCTTCCATTTCGATAAAACCAAAACCACGCGACTCACCGCTGAAAATATCTTTGGGAATTTCTACCGATTGAACATCGCCATAAGCAGCAAACATTTCCATCAAATCCTCATCCTGTATGTCACTGCTTAAATTGCTTATATAAATGTTCATGGCTGTATGCTTTTTAGAAATTTGCGCAAAGCTTACAATGTGCAAGCTTTGCGGAATCATCCGAAGATCGCCTTTTAAAAACGGGCAACCTAGTTTTGCAGCTAATATTAACAGATGGCGTTATGTTTACATGCGGGAATAGTGCTGTTGATTAAGTAGACAAGTACAATATCTATCACTAGAACGGTATTACGTTATCGGGCTTACTTGCAACATGTTATTTGGCAGGGCGGTGCCTGGAAAAGTTAGTACCGACCTATGTCACCAGACACTTAGACCTGCACAACCTATAAACATCGGATCGGACAAAGGTCTGGTTCCTACCTATGGATTGTCTGGTGAATGCCGGAATTAAGCTTTTTTAAAGCGTTGGCGGCCCTTTGCACGCAATGCCGGCAACACAAGTTATAAACAGGAACGACAAAATCCGATGGCGACTGACGCTTCTCCTACCCAGTATGAAACTCAATAAAAACAACTACCAGATCACGTATTACTTACTGATAGAAAAAACGAAAACTGGTGCTGTCAATTGCTAGTTGATCAATACCGCCCCTACCGGGCACAAACTGCATTTTTACCACGGCTGTTTTCCGTGGACCAACGTCTTTAACACTATTGTGTGTATGCAGCACGTAATAAAGCGTGTTGCCCTTTTGAAATAGATCACCATGTCCCGGTCCATTTTCTCCTAACTGCTTTTTGTGGATAATGGGATTACCACTGAATTTTTTCCAGGGTCCCAACGGGCTGCTGCTGGTTGCATACCCTACTGCGTAATCTGGGTTGCGAAAATCATTGGCGGAATAAACAAGGTAATACAGGTCTTTGTGTTTGATGACCGTGGGACCTTCGGTAACAGGCCAGGGTGCATTTGCCGTATTCTCCCACCCATCCGTTGCCGTTATGCACTCCTGCAAGGTTTCGGGTTTAATGGCAGAAAGGTCTTCCGTCATCTCCGCAACCATTATTCGGTTGCCCTCCGTCAACCGAACATGATAGAGATAAATTTTACCATCATCATCAGTAAATACAAAAGGATCGATCTGCTTTACCGGCGCTTGCAGGGCCACTTTGTTTCGTTGAACAAATGGGCCTGCCGGATCCCTGCTTTCGGCAATGGCAATATTCTCGTTTGCCACGTAAGCCATCAAAAACTTTTTGTTGTGGACAAACACCTGCGGTGCCCAAAAACCGGTAGTTCCAAACACATCTTCTCTCTGTAACGCATAACCGTTATTTGAACTTGCTGCTTGCCAGTTTTGGAGGTCTCTCGAACGATAGACCCGGAATCCTTCCGCTGTTTTGCCTTCAACCGTTCCGTATAAATAATAACTGCCTCCATGCGCAAAAATGGTAGGGTCAGCCAGGAAAATAGGCGTAGAAAGTTTATTAGTTACAGGCGAAACGCTTTTGCATTTTGCCAGAACAAAAAGTGCTAGGTATAAGACAAAAATGCGCTGAATGCTTTTGCCCACATGTATATTCCAAAAATAATTTCGCATCCACTACTTGTTAGTTAATTGCAGATGCCGTACCCGCCGGCTGCAGCCAAACTTGTTGGGTAAAGGCCCCGTTTACAGCAGCGTCCCACACTTCTACCCTTACCCATTTACGGCCCGAAAGGTTCGTTTGAATAGTAAACTGACGTTGGCCAAAGGCTTTGGTGTTATCCAGGTTGATCCGCTCCCGGTAAACTTTTTCGCCATCACCCGAGATCACTTCTGCAAACTGCAAGGGAAAGGTCCAGTCAATTGTCAGCGCAATGTTTGCTTTCCCATCCTTGGCAAGTGTCAGCGTTTCACCCGGGCCTTTTCCATTTACCGTAAGCTTCGGTAACAATACTTCACCGGTTGAAACAAAGAACTTTCCCTTGCGCATCGCATCCAATACCGGTTGCCAGCCTTCGGAATAGGCAGGCAGTTTATCCATCTGCAGATAGTTCACGTTAAGATGCGCATACATTTCATTCTCCGGTTCAACAGTAAAGAGGTCGGCTTCGGCAATCACCTGTTTTTTGTGCCCCCAGTTTGCCATGTCATCCATCAGGTCAAGCACTCGCTTGCCCAACCGGGGTTCCGAAAGGTCGGCGGGCATGGCCTTCCAGGCGGCACCTAAATAGCGGTCGGACGTAAAAAAGTTTTCGTTTTTGTATTTATCGGGATAACCCGTGGAGCCTTTGGTTCGGGCATGCGCCGTCCAGGCCAGCCCGTTTTCGAGTTCCAACAGTTTCAACATCTCGTCTTTGTTGCCAATGCGGTACACTTTGCCATAAACAGGGTCGGTTGTAACAAAGGGTTCATCCGGTTTCCGCGACATGATCCAGTTGACCGGCTTTGGGAAAAATTGCAGCCAGTGACCACCATAAAATTCGTTGGGCTCTTCACCAGGCAAGAGAAGAAAATTTTTGTCGGAATGTTTGCGGCACATGTCAAACAAGGTCTTTAACTCCAACAGCCGCTTGTCGGCCGGACCTTTTGGATTGGCCGTGTAGTGGAATTCCCCCAGGTGAATGATATTGATACCATGGTCCTTGAAAACCTTTACAAAATTGGGTGTGTCGGGAGACGGCTTGCCCGGGATAAGCACTTTCATCACATGCTCGTTGTGAAAATGGCTCGACATTGTTTTGTATCCCGGCAGCGGCTTATAAGAATCGCTGTTGGTAAATTTTTTAACTGCGGTGAGGGCTTGTCCCGCTGTGCCGCCACTCAAAAGGCAAAAAAAGTTCAGTCGTTGTGCGGTGTTTGGTGGCGCATTAAACCAGGGAACAAAACGGTTATCACCCATCGGGTCCTGCCGGATACCGATACCGTATTCGGGCACCATCTTGCGGTAGTTGGCACCATACCATGTAAATTTTAAATTGAATGCTTCGTCGAGCGGGTAAAAATATTGGTGCGGTGCAGGGAAAACAGCCACACTGCCTGCGCTGTTCTCGCCAATAATGGTACGGTATTTCACCGGCACATTGTGGCTGCTGTCGGACGCATTGTACGCAACAGACTGTAGCTTGTTTTCGGTGTCGGACCAGGCGATCTTTTTCCATACGGGTGATTTGCTGACTAGACCTGCATCATAAAGAATCGCCGTTGAATCTACCTCGGTAGAAACCACGGCTGCGATGTTGAAGAGCGGGCTTCCGTTGTACAACGTAATTTCAAGGTCGCCGCTGAACCGGTCGGCTTCCATTTTGGATATTTTGATAACAGTTCTGGAGCCGGAGGAAGTTACCTCGGCAGATTTTTTTTGCAAAACAACCGTATGCGAGGTGCTGGGTAACTTATTTGTTTTATCGAAAAAAATATTCCAGCCGTTTTGCGAAACAAGATCGCGTTTGCCAATCCGGAGCAGGAAAACCGGGTCGAGGTTGGCAGCAAGTACTTTCTGGCGATTGCCCGTGAGCAATTGCATACTGCTGATCAGCGGCTCGCCTTCTTTCAGGTTCAAAACCAATTGTCCTTTTTCCTGTGGACTCACGGGCCAGGCTACACGAAGCAGGTCTTTTTGAATGCTTACTGTTGCTTCCCCTTTTTTGAATCCAGAAAGATCTACCGGGGTTTGCCCTTTTGTTACAAGACTAACGATCAAGAACAGGGAGATGAATTTTTTTTTCATGGTTGGTTATCGCTGGCAAGGCTGTGCGTCAGCGTTGCAATGGCTTTTAAAGGGTGATTAAGAAAGGAAATTAAAACGCAGATGGTTAAACGGGATCAAATCTTTTACCCACCGTGTTAAAAACCTTCCTTTATTACATTAGAATCTTACATAAAAGAAAAAGACGGAGAGGCAAGCCTCCGTCTTTCGCATGAAAATTAAATTTGATTTTAAATTAAAGATTCAGCTTAACCACGGGTGAAAAGATCCAGTCTTCAACCCCGCTGGACTTAACACCAATGCGGGCAAAAACATAGTTCTGTGCAGGTGATATGGCTGGCACCGTAACAGAAAGACTCACATTGTTTGGATCTGTAATGGCACTACCTCCAATTTCTGTTTTACGGATGTTGTCGTTATCCGATACAAACTGTGTTTTGTTGACAAAAATGGCAGCCTTCTCGATGTCTTTGGCACGAACAGGGTCTGTAATGATCTTTTCAATTTTGAAGGTAGCAGTGACATTGCTTCCTGCATTGGTGATCTGTGGCGTGCGGATCATATAGTAAGGCTCTACTTCAATATCCAACTGTGTGTCGCCATTTACGGAAATGGAAAGCGAATCAGCTTTGTCTCCTGTTTGCGGCCAATAAAAAGGCCCTTGTCCCGGACGCACCACAAGCTTGTAATTGCCGTTGAACAACACATGCGAGTAATTTCCTTCAGGGGTAATGGTTCCTCTTATCGGGTCCACTTTGCCAAAACCGTATTCGTATAATTCGAAAGGCACCTGGTCAAATTGAACGTTGATGGCTTCTCCCCTGTAATGAAACTTGCCGGCAAGCTTGGACTTGGGCTCTTCGTAATTGTCTTTCTTACATGAGAAAAGCGCCACTGAAAAAACGACCAATGCGATATAGTGAGAATAACGTTTCATGCGTTTGGTTGTTGTAGTTTATTGATTGGGTTGTTTCACCAGTTTCGGATTATTGGCCAAAATACCGCCGTTTATTTCCGAATAATAATTGCCAAGTTGGAAGCGGTTAGCACCGGTTACATTGGCATTGCGCTGTATGCGGAAGGTCCATTTGTTGTTGTTGGCACCACCCGGGTTAAACACCTTGTATGGCCATAAGCTGTAGGCCTGCGTGTTACGCTTTGTAGCCGAGCCAATATTGCTTACCAATTCTGTTTCGCTATTGATGGCATTTCCGTCGAGTACAATGTGGGCTATGCGCCAGCGTTTGCGGTCGAAGATATAATGACCTTCAAAAGCCAGTTCGACACGACGTTCGTTCACGATCCTGTCGAAGGTTAATTGTGCAGCTGTCAGGGGTGTTGGAAAACCGGCCCTGTCACGCAACTGGTTGATATAACCAACTGCCTCGGTCGTATTGCCTAACTCAAAAGCGGCTTCTGCTGCGTTTAACAAGACCTCGGCATAACGGTAGCGGATAAACGCCACTTCGCTGCCTGTGCCGCGGGAGCCGGCACCTACCGCTGGATCAACGTATTTACGAATATAAAAACCGCTTTGTGCGGTGTACTCCACGCCATTGATGGGTCCATCATTTCCAACCAATACCACATCGGCCGTTGAGCCAGGCAATTGCCCTACCTGGCCACGGGAAGTGCCGGTAACAACAGAGCCGTTGCCTAAAATGTAACCGGCAAAAATGTCCACCGGACGGTTACGTCCATTGGAACCTGGTAGCGTAACCGTTCCCGCAAGCCGGGCATCGCGATTGGCAAACAAGTCCAGCGGGTTGTCGTAATAAAGGGGGTTGCCACCACCATCTTTGATGGGCAATGGTGCAAAGGTATTGTCGAGCTTTTCAAAGCTTTGCACCAGGTTCAGCGACGGATTGATACGGCCGCCTTCTACTTCTTCTCCACCAAAAATAGGCTGGTTTTGAATGGTAAAGCCATGGGTTTTGCCGCTGCGAATCTTATAATCCTCCATCCAGATAATCTCAGGGTTTCCGGCTTTATCGGCATTGTCAATAAAAAGATTGGCGTAGTTCTGCGATTTGTTGGTTGGAAACTTATTGTAAAGCCCATAAGCACCGACACTTCCTGTAATGATCTCTTTTGCCGCAGCCAATGCTTTTGTGTAATAGCCATTGGCCATGCTGGCAGGAATACCTACTTCGCCGCCAGGCAAAGAAACAGATGGCGTCGTAGCGCCATATTTGGCAATGGAACCAGCGTACAAGGCCGCACGGGCCTGCACAGCCAGGGCTGTTGCTTTTGTTGCCCTGTCCTTTGTGCGGTTGTCAGTAGGAAGGTCAGCTTTGATAGCTTCCAGTTCGCTGATAACAAAATCATAGACCTCCGATTCTTTCGCCCTTGCTTTTTGCAGGTACGATGCATCGCCACTGTAATCATACGTAAGCGATTCCGTAATCAACGGAACACCGCCCATTCGTTTTGCCAGTTCAAAATAATGGACGGCACGCAGAAAGCGACCTTCGGCAAGAAACCGCTTTTTATCGGACTCCTGCAGACCTGAAGTGGCATTTGCCCGTTCAATAAAAAGGTTGATCTCCCGCAAGTAACCATAATCCCAGTTGCTCCATTCGCCATATCCCCAGCCATTTCTTTCCTGTGTGTAATGCCGGTTGTTTGTGGAAGCCACTGCTTCACCGGGATCGATGAAGCTTTCCCAGCCGTTATCAAATGACGTGATATCCAGAACCCTGTTATACAGATCCGCGACAATTGTCAGTACCTGTGCAGGATCGGAAAAGGATTGTTCAGTAGTAAGAAGGTTAAAGGGCTGAACATCCAGGAATTCGCTATCCTTTTTACATCCCCACAACGCGGTGAGGAAAAAGAGGGAAGCAATAGCCACTATTTTTTTCATCGTGTAAGTTCGTTTTGAGAGCATGAATTAAAAGGTTAGGTTGATGCCGAAGTTGATGTTCTTCATCTGCGGGAATTGCAAACCGTTATCATCGGCAACTTCGGGATCCAATCCGTACTGTTTCAGGTTGTCGATGGAGAACAGGTTGTAAGCGTTGACATAAAAACGGGCCCGCTTCACATGCAACTTACGCAAAGCGTTTTCCGACAACGAATACCCTAATTGAAGCGTACGTGCCCGCAGGTATTTTACATTATGCGCCCAAAACGTGGATGTCTTGTTGTTGTTGCTATGGCCACCCTGGTTAAAGCGTAGCGCCGGGTATTTGCCTGGTGTCCATGGACTGTTCACATCATAGAGATCGGCACGGTGCCAGCGGTCTTCAAAGATCTTGTTGAAGTTGCCACCGTTTTGGAAGGGCCAGCGGGTTTCCCAGTTTTGAAACCAGGTAAAGCCGGCACCACCTGAGAAGTCTGCTGCAAAATCAAACCCTCGCCAGTTAAGCGTAAAGTTCAAACCGAAATTGATATTTGGGTTTGCGTTGCCATATCCAATCGGCCGCTCATCCAAACCATTGATCTTGCCGTCTCCATTTACATCTTTGTAAATAAGGTCTCCCGGTAGTAAGGTCCTGTTGCCCTGGCCATCAATGTTAACTGTGTAGTTGTTGATCTGCTCCTGCGATTCAAACTGTCCAATGACTTCGTAGCCCCAGTCGATCCGCTGGTAACGGTCTTCCACACTGTTCCGGTACTTATCCCATGAGTTAAAGAATAAGGGCTTGTAAGTATACAGGGTTTTTGCCCGGGCATAACTAAGGTTAGTGCCAATGGTAAACTGCAGGTCGCGGGCCTTGCCATTGTAGATCAATGAACCCTCGTGTCCAAAGATGGCATCCGCATTTAGGTTTTCATCCGGTAATGCATAACCAATCTCGTTTGGTAGTAAGAGGTCATAACGCTTGCCGGCAAGCCCGGTGCGTTTGCGGTAAAAGTAATCGTAGGTACCGGTCAATTTTCCATGGAACATTGTAAAATCGGCACCAATATCAGTTGTCTTTGCGCTGATCCAGGAGAAGTCCGTAATTGGTATACCGCGGTCACGGGAAACGGTCACTGGTTGTCCGCTTATAATGGACACGCCATTGCTGCCGTAAAAATAGCCGGGTAGATAAGCAAAGTTGCCAAATGGCAGACTCCTGTCATCACCCAGTTCGCCATACGATCCGCGGATCTTAAGTGTACTTAAAGGACCGCGGAAAAGTCCCGAGGTGAATGATTCTTTGTCAACACGCCAACCCACTGAGAAGCCGGGGAAATAACCCACCCTTATCTCCGGCCGGAAGATCTGCGATGCATCGCGGCGGCCAAAAAACTCTGCAAAATATTTATTGGCAAAACTGTAGCTAAAGCGGGCTACATAACCTATTCTGGCTTCGCGGTTTTCTTCATCCACGTAATCGGCCAGGGTAGAAAAATAGATTAGTGGCAGCACGTTCGATTGCGGTATCTGGCGCACCCAGTTGCGGCGACGTTGCTGGCTGATGCGTTCGTTGGCAACGGTAGCGCCTACGGTGTGTTCGCCAAAAGCTTTGTTGTACGAAAGCTGCACCTGTGAGTTGGTGTTGATCTGCTTCACCTGGTTTCTTTCACGCCAGGGGTTGATACTACCGCCCGTGTGCTCGTAAACATCTGTAGCCGGTCGGTATGTATAGGTCTTGTACGTAAATTCCTGGTTATTCAGCAGGTTATCGGCAATGTAATACGAATACATGCCGCGAACAGTCAATCCCTCGATAAAAGGGATCTGGTATTCCACTTCGCCATTGGCCTGCAATACCCGCCATTCATCGGTAAGCTTGCCGGCATTTTTGTAAGTGTTGTAAGCCCAGTTGGCATCGTTCTGCTCAATTGTATTCAGGTATTCGGGGTTATCATTGGCATAAGGCCGCTCAAAGGGACGGTTACGCAAAATGGCAAAACGCGGCAGCCAGTAATCATCACCGCCAGGCACACCCGGGTTGTTTCTTGTTTCAATCCGCCCGTTAATCTGCGCTCCTACTTTTAGCCCTTTTGTTACCCTTGCTTCAATGTTCGATTGTATGTTGGTGCGGTCGAATTTGTACTCGCGGCCCAAAACCGAATTCTGGTGCAACTTGGTGCCGGAAATATAATACCGCACGGCTTCTGAACCACCTGTCAGGTTTAGGTTTACAGAGGTCAGCGGTGCATTTGGCTTGATGATAAAATCCCGCCAGTCAAAGCTTTGGTAACCCAACTCAGTGCCCTGCTTGTACTTTTCCAGTTCGGCCGGTGTTATACTGGTAGAGCCGGCATTGTTTACTTCCGCTTCAGCTTTGTACCGCATATAATCATATGAGCTAGTTAGTACGTCTGGAAATCGCACCCAGTTCTGCATGCCATAAAAGGCATCGATATTCACCGCCGGTGCGCCGGAACGGCCCCTTTTGGTGGTGACGAGTACGACGCCGTTGGCAGCCCTTGCACCATAGATGGCGGCCGAGCCATCTTTCAGCACCGTGATGCTTTCAATGTCATTAGGGGCAATGTTGTTGAACTGGCCAGCATCCTGCTGTATACCATCAATTACAAAAAGCGGCGAGCCCATGTTGCGGATCTGGATGTTGGCACTGGCACCCGGGCGCCCATCCGACATACGGAACGAAACCCCAGGAATTTTTCCGGCCAGGCCGGCACTCACCGTTGCACCGGCATGTACCCGTTCCAGGTCTTTGGATGTTACCGTAGAAATAGCACCGGTCAGTGATTCTCTTCGCCGCGAACCATAACCGATCACCACCACTTCGCCCATACTGGCATTGGAAGAAAGCAGGGATACGGTAATGTTAGTTTGTGTGCCCACGGTAACCTCTTGCGGCATGTAACCGATAGAGGTGATGACAAGAACTGACCGCGCATTGGCCACAGTCATGGAGAAACTGCCATCGGTACCGGTAGTGGTGACGTTTTGCGTTCCTTTTTCGGTAATGGTGACCATGGGCATACCAGCGCCACTGCTGTCCCTTACTACTCCGGAAACGGGAATTCTACCTGTGTCCTGCGCCGAAACGGCCTGACTGATGCAAAGAAAAACCAGCGCTAACAAGTAAAATTTTCGCTTTTGACCGAAACGCGTTGCTGCACACGCCATTTCATACAAGCCAAACTTGATAGAAGATTTCATTTAGCAATCAATTGATTTTAAAAAGGTTTTGACTGGAAGCGGGGATGGCAAACAAGCCGGGAATCCCTTGCATTGAACCATATTGTGAAGAAACTAAAGAAGAAATGATTTAACTATTCTTTATGTTTCAAATTGTATTCAATTTGTATCATTCTCTAATTTGTTCTTTTAGCTGCATATTAGCTGAAGTACAAAAAATTACAACTCAGCAGTACTGAACGCCAGTATAAATTATAATGGATGAGATTGTTCAGCTGAGTTGTCCTTAGCGTTTTGGCTGAAGGCGCTGGCAAAGAAATGTTCCCAGTTTTTTTCCATCTTCCATACCATTGCGGATGGCCGGCATATAGTGGATACCGCCGTAAAGCCGGCTAATGGCTGCTTCTTCTGCCGCCTGGTGAAAAGAGGTAAAGTGACGAACAGGGATACCAAACTCCAATTCAGTTGAATCTGCAAAAGCAAAGCCATCACCAAAGATCCGGGTCAGGATAACAGCCGCTGCGCCGGAAACCACACTGTGACCGCTGGTATATTCCGGAAAGGGGGGCGTTTGTAAAATGGGTGTCCACGACCCATCGATGTACTTGTTGATATAGGTTTCGGGACGGATGACCTTGCTCCTGTATTTTTCATCCCAGCAAATAATAAAGGCATCAGCTATGGCAACAGAAAGACAAGCATAGGCTTCCAAAGAGGATACAAAATCCAACCCTGCTTTTTCACAGGCCAGTCGCGTAATGTTGACCCAGTGGCCACCGGGAGAAATTTTTTTCGACGCAAACATTACATGGCCATTCAAATTCATCTTAAAAGGATTGCAGTCCCAGAAGTTGGCCGCGTCTTTTTGGTCCTGGCTGAGGTGAAGCGCTGTATTGCGTACTTCGGCCGCTTCTTTATAAAACTGGCTGTTACTGTCTGTAGAAAATGGCGTGGGCGGCTTCGGCCTGAACTGCCCAGCCGAGTCGATGAGGAAAGGACGGATCTTATTCCAGTGCGGCTCCACCGCTTTCATATAGGCCGGTGGCGTTGGCTTCCACGTGCCCAGATCGGTGTCAAGGGCATACTTGGTAAAAGTGCGGGTTTGTTTGTAATTATCTTCTGCCGCCCAGGCCAACACTTGCGCAGCTACCTGTTGCCCGTAAGCAATGGAACGGTTAAATACATCTTCGGGTATGCCTGCCCGTTTGAACTCGGCAAGTGTAGTTTGATAAAAGTCCTCGATGACGGCTTCGGAAATAACCATGGTTTTACCTACGGTTAAGATGGCATGAACTGCCGCCAGGGTAAAGCTGTAAGTTTCACCCGGATTTGGTTTTGGTGATGCTTTCAATCCGCGAAGCTGCCCTGCGATCGATTGGTATTGCGGGTTGTTGTGAATACCGGCTTCGTAACCGGCAATACTGATATATGCATAGGTGCGACTGGCCACCGGCGGTGAATAGATATCATGCACCATCACATCGGTCATTTTTTTGATGGCACGGTGAATGTGAACCGACTGCTCTGTTTTCGCTTTCCAGTTATCGCTGCCTTTCGCTTTTGCGAAAAGAGAAACAACAACGCAGCAGAGAAAGAAGAAACATTTCATAACAGTTCCCGCTTTTGTCCTTTGAAATTGGTTACGGTAACGGACCTTACATCATCGGGTACAAACAGATGTCTCGACGATTGCGATAAAAAGGTTGAGCCATAATAGAATTCTGCCTTCTTCTTTTCGCCATTTTTCATCGTAATCACTGCCGAAAGATCATCCTTTCTTACCGGTAGCCATTTCCCTTTTTTGCCGGCAGCTTTTTTGTGCACCACCAGGCTGTCGTTATTCTGCGAAGCAATCCAGATGGCCTCACCTTTGGCTGTGTAAAGTCGTGATAAACCTTTCGCATCACCCGGCACAAAAAAGCCGCTTTTGGCTACCGGTAAAGGCTCAAAATTTCCTTTGCCATTTCCGAGTAAGCAAAGGCCATTGAAAGCATCGTGCCGGCCGCTGTAGGATTCCATGCCATAATCGTTTCCCACAAGAAGCAGGTCTAAATTTCCGTCACCATTTACGTCTTCGGCAAGAGCGCCATAGACCGGTGCTGTTTGTGCCGCAGAAGGCAATGGTGTTAAGGCAAACTGACCACCGCCTTTGTTTTCAAGAAAGACCGACTCCATGAAATTTGCCGTTTTTTTGATGGCGCCTTGCTGTGCTTTTTCCGGCCAGATGTCAGCCATGGTAGCTTTGCCATAACTGGTATAAGTTGGGAAAAGCTTACGCACAGCAACCAATTGCCCGGTGAGATCGTCTTTGGCGTGCATCGGAAAAGGCTTGCGACTGCCATCGTCCCCCTTCATGTAACAAAAAACCATGGCATCCAGCGAACCGTTGTTGTCGATGTCTTTTGCAAACAGGGTCATGGGTTCGGCAGCGGTTGCGGTATAGCTTGAATTAAGACCCAGGTTGCCGGCTACATAATCGATGTCGCCATCGTTGTCAAAATCACCAGCCGTTAAACTGTTCCACCAGCCAAGATGCTGGTCAACTCCACTGTTGGCCACGGGCTGAAAACCGGCGCCTGCATTTTTAAAAAAGGTTACCGGCATCCACTCTCCTGTTACCACTAGGTCCACTTTCCCGTCGTTGTCAAAATCCGACCATAAAGCATCGGTGATCATACCCAGGTTTTGCAACTCCGGAAAAAGTTTTTCTGTAACATCCACAAACTTTCCGCCCCGGTTTTCCAGCAAATAACTTTGCGGTGTTGAGGGATATGAGCCCGATACAACACGACCACCAACAAAAAGATCCAGGTCGCCATCGCCGTCAAAATCCGCTGCCCGAACCGTAGATCCATTGGTAGTTTCCGCCGGTAATGCACCTTGTGCCAATTGAAAAAAACCTTTGCCGTTGTTTAAAAAAAGACGGTCCTGCCCAACCGCATGACCCGGTGGAATTTCGTAGCTACCAGTAACCGTATAAAGATCGAGGTCGCCATCGTTGTCAGCATCAAAAAACAAAACACCCATTTCCTCGTGCAGTTCTTTTCCCTGCCGCTGTATGCGTGTTGAATCGATTCTGAACTTTCCATTTTCTCCCTGGAGAAAAAACTTTCCCGGGTTACCCGAAGAACCGCCAACGTAAAAATCATCCCGCCCATTACCATCAATGTCACCAACAGCAATGCCGGGCCCGTATTGGCTAAGTTTGTGCGGCAGGGTTGATTGAATGTTGTAGTCAACAAAATCTGATTCCGTTGCGGTATAATGGATGCCGTGTTCGGCATTCGCAGCGGTAAAAATGGTGTTTGGTTTCTTCGCATTTTGAAAGGATCCTGACGCCTCTTTTTGTGTTGCGAGGTAAACTGTATTAGCAGGAACATTTTTCAGCAGCGAAACTTTTCCATCCGGCCAGATGATCTTTACTGAATCTGCAGCCGTGTTGGCACCTATTCCAAAATAAGCCCGGTCGTCAACCGTAGAGAGATAACCACGCATGGGCTGGTGTTCATAAAAAGAGCTAATGCCTTTTGCAAAAACAGAAATTTTGGCCCCAATGCCATTCCGGTTTTTACCTGCACCTGCCAGCTTAAGAATAAGCGTGTTTGCGGCTTTGTTCGTTCCACTGTTGCTCCTGTTCTCATACACAAAGGCAGGTCCATTGATATTATTCACCAAAAGGTCAAGATCGCCATCGTTGTCCAGGTCAACATAAGCACCCCCGTTTGAAAAAGCTTCTTCGTCTAAACCCCATGGCGCCGATGTATTTTCGAACTTTATGCCGTTTAAATTTTTAAACGCATAATTAGGAATGTTCACCACCGGCAACGTGTGTGCCTTGGCGAGAGTAAGCTCGGCAGCCCCACCTCCCTGCCCGCTGTTGTAAGCAATGTAATCCAAGTCGGTCACGTCGCGGGGTAGTCCGTTGGTGATGATGATATCACGCCACCCATCGTTGTCAAAATCAGCTACCAGCGGGCACCAGCTCCAGTCGGTTTGATAAAGTCCCGTTTGAAAAGCAACATCACTAAAAACCGGGTGGCCGAGCGGCGTTTGCCCGCTGCTTAGCTGTAAAACATTGCGTACGTATTGGTGCTGGTAACCATACTGGCTGGCGTTAAAATAATTGTAGTATTCGTTGCCACCCAGCATACGCTTTTTGCGCAGGTTGGATTCGGGCAGCATTTCAAGCGAGATCACATCAGGAAAGCCATCGTTGTTGATATCCACCACATCGGTACCCATCGCATTCCAGCCGGTATGCTTAAAATAATCGGTGATCCGGTCTGTAAACGTGCCGTTCCTATTGTTGATGTACAAGATATCGTTCGACACAAAATCATTGGCGACGTAAATGTCTGGCCAGCCGTCACCGTTAAAATCAGAAATAGAAGCCGCATGTCCCCAACCTTCGATAAGGATGCCAGCCTGTGCCGACATATTGGTGAAGGTGCCGTTACCGTTATTGCGATACAACCGATCTGTATTTAATGCCGTGCCATTGGTGATCTTTGGCCGAAACCGGATCGGCGTTTTCGGATCATACAACGCATTTGTCAGCTGGTACATGTCCAGGTCGCCATCCTGGTCAAAATCAAAAAAATAACCCTGCGTACTAAAACCATCATCCGCCAGTCCCCACTCCTTTGCCACTTCTTTAAAAACCGGTACACCCTCTTTGTTAACACCCTGGTTGAGGTACAACAGGTTGGTGCGGCGCTGCGCATCTTTCCAGAAAGAGGCCGACACATAAATGTCCAGTAATCCATCGGCGTTGATGTCTACCACCGACACCCCGGTACACCAGCGGCCTTCACCGCCTACTCCCGCCGCCTCGGTCAGGTCTTCAAATTTCAACGAACCCTTATTGATGTATAATTTGTTTGACACCATGTTGCCGGCGAAATACACATCCTGCAAGCCATCGTTGTTGAAATCCCCAACACCAACACCACCGCCGTTGTAAATGTTGGCCTGGTTTAAGATGTTGAGCGTATCATTTTCGGTAATGTTATTAGCAAAAGCTATCCCGGTTTGGGAAGAAGAAAGCCGTTGAAAAAGCGGCGCTGGCCTTTGTGCATGGATCCAGCCGTTCAGCAGGATAAAAAGAAGAAGAAAGTGGTATTTCATGGTGGTCAGGTATCTAACATGATTTTAAAAAAGCAGTCTGCATCTTCCAAAATATATTTTATCCAATTTATGTGGCAAGCTTAGTTTGTAATTTCTAAAAAAGGAGGGCTTCCGCAAAATTTATTTTTTGCTTTTCCCGCAAGGCTGATTTACCAAACGCATCGGATGTAATCAGTAAACAGTGAAAATTTGCCCGCTTTGATATCATTCCCAGTTTTTATGATTCCTTCTTTTCAAACGGTTTTGTCATCGAACGAACCTTTCGACTGTTGCTTCTTTTTCATATTCTTTAGCGCCTACCACTGTAAATGGAAAGCCCCTCGTAGAAACAAAGGGCTTAAAACGACTGCTATTTGTAATGAGAGACGCTGATTCTGCATTTAATTTTTTTCAACCAACTTTAATCAAAGCCTACCGGCAAAAAACATAAATAGGCTCAGTGATTACCGGGTTTTGTTTTTTCCATCCAAAATAAAAGGGTAAAAGCTGCAGGAAATTGATAAAAAGATCATGTTTCATATAGCCTGGCGTTTTACTGCGCAATTGCCTTTGTCAACATATAAGCAACTTGCGGCCGTGGTAATGATTGAGTTGTGAAGTAAAAGCATTTGTCTCATTACACTTATTCAATGTGTATCATAATGTTTCCAATTTGTTACATTCTTCAGTGTACGGTAACGTTTTTTCATTAGAAGAAGAAAACAATAATGCTCGTATTCAATCCCAATAACGAACGGAAATAAAAAAGCGATCCCGGTTCAACGTTGGCGTTACCCGGGACCGCTTAAAACAGTTTACAATCTCAATTTATTTACCTGCTGTTACCAGCGAGGGATTGTATAGTTTACCATGAATTTCCTTTAGCCTGGCTTCCGGAATTTTTATCACCTTACGGTCGTAACTCATCAAGCCGTTAGTTTCTACTTCCACATCGGTTGTTTGGGTATACACGGCTGCTGATAATCCTTGTTCTATCAGGTGCGGCATTCGGCCAATGAATTCCGCATAGCGCTTTTCCAGTTCTTCTTTGCTCTTAAAGCTTTGGTAGCCCCAGTTGTTTTTGTCCTGCCAGGTATGATTCTCAACCGGCAATCCCAGCCCGCCAAACTCTCCCAACACCAACACCCTGTCCTTGCCAAAAAACTCCGGATCAGGCATAGCGGGATCGGGATAGTTATGCAGGTCAATAATATGCCCAACGCTAACAAAATTACCACCGCTGGCCGTGTTCACCAGGCGGGATGGATCTTTTTGCATGGTCCACTCGGTGATCTCTTTTGTTTTGAATTGTCCCCATGCTTCGTTGAACGGCACCCAAACCACAATGCTCGGGAAGTTGTGAAAGTCTTGCATGATCTCCTGCCATTCGGTACGGAAAATCTGCTCGGACTCCGGTGTACGGTCTTTATCGGAGGCGCGGCCATAAATACCAGGACGGCTTTCCCAGCGGTTGCCCAGGTCACCACTTGGCATGTCCTGCCATACCAGCATTCCCATTCGGTCGCAATGGGTGTACCAGCGTGCCGGTTCCACCTTCACGTGCTTGCGGATCATGTTAAAGCCCATCTCCTTTGTTTTTTCTATGTCAAATTTCAGGGCTTCGTCTGTCGGCGCGGTGTACAATCCGTCGGGCCACCAGCCCTGGTCCAGCGGACCATACTGGAAAACAAACTGGTTGTTGAGAAGCATGCGCTGAATACCTGCCCTGTCGGGTGCCATGGAGATCTTGCGCATGGCGAAATAAGACTTCACCTCGTCCACCACTTTTCCCTTGCGAACGACTGAATACTTCAGGTCATAAAGAAAAGGTGACTGCGGTGACCAAAGCTTTGGATTGTCGATCGAAAGAGAAGCTTCGCTACCCGGCGCTACTGTTTGCTCGGCCACTTTTGTACTGCCATCCCAAGCTGTAACCATTACCTGGTCACCAGGCTGGCCTTTCTCGATCATCGCTGCTACGGTAACCGTTTTTTTATCGATATCGGGTGTTTGCTTGGTGGAAGCAATATAGGTGGCCGGCACCGCTTCGGCCCAAACTGTTTGCCAGATTCCGGTAACCGGTGTGTACCAGATGCCGTGTGGATTTTTGATTTGTTTGCCGCGAGGCTGCGGGCCATCATCTGATGGATCCCAAACCCGGACAGCAATATCCTGGTTGGCCCCTTTTTTCAATGCGGAAGTAATATCAATGGAGAAGGGGTCGTAGCCGCCTTTGTGCTCACCCACTGCTTTCCCGTTCACATATACTGTGCACTGCCAGTCAACCGCACCAAAATGCAGCAATACGTTTTTGCCTTTGGCTGCAGGAATGGAAACAGTGCGTTTATACCAAAGCACGCTGTCTTTGCCTACCGTTTTTCCCACGCCGGAAAGCGAGGATTCCACGGCAAACGGCACAAGAATGTTTCCTTGTGTGCTGGCAGGAATCGCTTCTGCGGCTTTTGGCAAAATCGAATACTGCCAGAGACCATTCAAATTGGTCCAGTTGCTACGCTCCATGTGCGGACGTGGGTATTCCGGCAGCGGCGCCGACGGATTTACTTTTTCTGCCCAGGGGGAAGCAATTTTACCGGGTACAGGTTTCCAGTCCGTTTGCGCCTGTACAAAACCCTGGACCAACAGAAACGAAGCCAGGACATAAAATGAACGTTTAACCATTTCGTATTAATTTGATGTGTGTCGAACGAATCCTAGTTTTTTCGGCCATAGCGTTGAAAAAATATTTTTTCTGCACTTGTGAAAAGAACAAACAACATTTTGCCGTTTGTAACGCTATTCTTAATGGTTGTTGGAATTGAAATGCTGGCTTTCACCACAGGCACTGCCGTATGCAGGTACACGCTTCTATAGCAATCAATCCACAAAAGGAAGCAAGCGAGAGTTATGCCGCATAATCACAGGATGAATCCACTGACATATTAGATAGTATCACCTTAAAAACAAGGTGTGCTCAAGCGCTTACATTCCCCTGATCAATTGGTTACCAACCGATCCGGGCCCGAAGAAAAAACATTCGGAACACTTTTCTCATTCATTCTGTATCATTATCTTTTCAAAATGTTACATTTTGGTAACCAAAGAAGCGTTTACTGGCGAATTTCCATGCGAACGCTTCCTTGCTACTGATTCAAACTCCTATTTTTACCGGTGAAGCCAACGAAACCTTTTTTGCTCTGCTTACTCCTGTTTTCCCTGGCAGTTGGTGCGCAGCCTTATTATTTCAGGCATTACCAAGTAGAAAATGGCTTGTCGCACAACACCATCTTTTGTTCAACACAAGACAAGGCTGGCTTTCTTTGGTTTGGCACAAAAGACGGGTTGAATCGCTACGACGGCTACCGTTTTAAACGGTTTACCATCACCAGCAAACCTGGTTTGACCACTGATCTTGTTTTATCGTTGGCCACCGACGCCAAAGGAGTGATTTATGTAGGGACACAAAAAGGCTTGTTTTATTTTGATGCAGAACGGGAAACGTTCATTCCTTTTTTGGATACGGCAAGCGGCATCAACGATATTTATTTTGATTCAAAAGGACAGTTGTGGTTCATTGCCGATTACACGGTGAACAGCTATAATTTCAGCACGAAAAACTGGAAACGCTTTCCACCGGAAAAATATTTCAAAGCGACAGCCCTTTGCGAAACACCCGGCGGCACTATGTGGTTGGCCACTCTCGATGGCCATCTCCAACAATACAATGCCGCTGCCAATTCCTTTACAAGCTTTTCTGTTTTTAGCCATTCGCCGCCTGCCGAGTCAAAGGTCATTCAAAAGATAACCTATGATGGCAAAGGATCGATCCTGATTGGCACCAACAACCAGGGTATCAAAGCCTTTAACCTGGACAAAAAGGTCTACCGCGATGTGCTGACCTACAACCCCGACCGTACTACCATTTACGTACGTGATATTTTACAAGTATCAGAGAACGAAACCTGGTTTGCTACCGAATCGGGATTGTTTATCTGGGACCGGGTCAGCGGCAAAATTCAGAACCTGAAAAAGAAGACGCTTGACCCCTATTCCCTCTCCGACAATGCCATTTATACGTTGTACAAGGACACCGATGGCGGCATTTGGGCAGGAACGTTTTTTGGCGGCCTGAATTATTTCGCCAAGCAACATGCCACTTTTCAAAAATTTTTCCCTGACCATACCCGCAAATCGGTTAGCGGCAACGCTGTCCGTGAAATTTGCGAAGATGGTTTTGGCAATATCTGGATCGGCACCGAAGATGCCGGCCTGAATAAGCTGGATCCAAAGACAGGCGCCATCACCTATTTTGAACCTGACGGTAAAAACGGAAGCATCAGCTACTACAACATTCACGGATTGCTCGTGGAGGGTGATGCCTTGTGGGTGGGCACGTTTGAGCACGGGTTGGACATTGTCGACATCCGAACCGGTCGTGTTAAAAAGCATTATAGTGCCGATGCCGGCGGCCATGGGTTGATGAATAATTTTATTGTATCGCTGCAGCAAACCCGCAAGGGCGATATTTATGTAGGCACCGGGCAGGGATTGTATCAATTCGACCCAAAGAATGAAAAATTCAGGTACCGGGCAGACCTGGCCGACGGCAGCTTTATTTCCTGTATGCTGGAAGACCAGAACGGTACGCTTTGGGTGGGCACGCACAATCGTGGACTTTTTTACAGCAACCCATCAACCGGGGAGAAAGGCGTTTTTCAACACCAAACGGGAAACGAAAACAGCTTGTCCAACAATACGCTGAATGCAATTTATGAAGACAGCAAAGGAAACCTCTGGCTTTCCACCGAAGGCGGTGGCCTTTGCCGCCTGGATGCGGGGAGGAAAAACTTTACCCGCTATAACACACTGGATGGTCTGCCCTCCAATTTTGTATTTAAAGTGCTGGAAGATGACAGGAACAAGCTTTGGGTGACCACCTCCAAAGGGCTGGCAAACCTTGATGCAACAAGCACAAAGATTGCGGTGTACACAAAATCCGACGGCTTGCTGAACGATCAGTTTAACTACAATTCCGGATTTAAAGATGCAGAAGGCAACCTGTATTTTGGCAGCGTACAGGGCATGATCAAATTCAACCCGGCGAGCTTTCAAAAAAAGCCCGGCACACCGCCTGTTCACATAACAGGTTTCCAGGTGCAAAACAGGGAGATCGAACGGTCAAAAGATTCTGCTATCCTGGCGAAATCCATTCTTTATACCAGCAACATTACCCTTCCTTACAACCAGTCTTCCTTTAGTATTGATTTTGCCGCGGTCAGCTTTGCTTCGCCGGAGGCAACAGAATACAGCTATATCATGAAAGGGCTGGACAAGGACTGGACAAACCTGAAGTCGAACCGGAAGGTTTATTTTACCAACCTGAAGCCAGGTACCTACACGTTTTTGGTTAAGGCCGGCAACAACGGGTTGTGGGATAACGAAGCTACCAGTTTGCAGGTGGTTATCACACCGCCATTTTGGGACACCGGCTGGGCCTATTTTCTTTACATTGCTTTTGCCAGCATACTGGCTTATTATCTTGTTCGCAGCTATCACCAGGTACAGGAAAACAAAAAGCAAAAAGAAATTTACCAGGCCAAGATCGAGTTCTTTACCACCATTGCCCACGAAATTAAAACGCCACTCACCCTCATCAAAGGTCCCGTTGAAAACCTGGCCGAAATGGTCCACAGCAACCCTGCGATCAAGGATGATGTGGTGACAATGGAACGCAATACCAATCGCCTGGTGCAGTTGGTCAATCAATTCATGGATTTCCGGCAAACCGAAACCAACGCTTTTCGCCTTGAGCTGGCAGAAGTGAACATTAGTGAATTGTTGCGTGAAGCCTATGAACTGTTTAAGCCATTGGCGAAGAAGCGGCATATGTTGTACACCCTTGAACTGCCTTCTTATCCCGTGATCATAATGGCCGATGCGGAAGCGTTGACAAAGGTCTTTCATAACCTGTTTAGCAACGCAGTAAAATACGGCCAGCGGGAAGTAAAGGTTCGGTTAAGTATACCGGCCATGCGTAGTGGAAAATTGCAGATTTTAATAAGTAATGATGGATTCCTGATACCGGAAGCAATGCGGGAAAAGATCTTTGAACCGTTTTTCCGCATCAAAGAAACCAACAAGCAAAAAGGTACGGGCCTGGGACTGGCCCTGGCCAAGTCGCTGGTTGAACTGCACAACGGAAACATCTCTGTAAAAGAAACAGCACTGCATTGCAATCTTTTTATCGTAGAATTGCCTTTGCCGAATCTTTCGATCAAACGAAAAAACAAATCAGAAACCAAAAACCCAATCACCTGATGCAAACCCATTCCTTACTGCCGCCCGTTTTGATTGTTGACGATGAAGAAGAGATCCTTGAATTCCTGGAACGAATTCTGGTGCAGAAATACGCCGTGTTCAAAGCCGAAAACGGTATCGATGCCTTGAACATTTTGGAAAGCGAAGCCATTCAGCTCGTAGTTAGCGATGTGATGATGCCAGTTATGGATGGCTTTGAGCTGTGCAAAACCATGAAGAAAAACTTCGAGTATTCGCACATCCCCATCATTTTGCTCACGGCAAAAAACAGCATACAGGCAAAGGTGGAAGGATTGGAACTGGGCGCCGACGCCTACATAGAAAAACCGTTTTCGAAAGAGCACCTGCTGGCCCAGATCGCGAGCCTGATCAACAACCGGGCAATGATCCGTGATTATTTTGCCTCCTCCCCGCTTGTGCACATAAAAACAATGGCACACACCAAAGCCGATGAACACTTCCTGGAAACGCTGAACGAAACGATCGATAAAAACATGGATGATGCCGAGCTTGACGTAGAAAAGCTGGCCAAGATCCTGAACATCACCCGCATCACGCTGTACCGGAAGATCAAAGCCATCACCAACCTTACACCGGTAGAATTGATAACGGTAACAAGGCTAAAAAAGGCTGCCACGTATTTGTTGCAGGGCCATTACAAGGTTTTCGAGGTGGCCGATATGGTGGGCTTTCGTTCGCAAAGCAATTTTGCCCGCAGCTTTCACAAGCAATTTGGGATGAGCCCAACGGATTACTTGCAGATGAAGCAGGTAGAAGCCAGGAAATCGGCAATCTAACGGGAAAGGATAGCCGAGGAAGCGAAGTTGCTTCGGGTTTAAGTTGAAAACATTTAGTTGAAAGAAAGAATACTCCCGGCTACATTATATATTGTCGATAGTTGCCTGGAGACTCTTTCAATAAGGCGACAGATTCCTTTTGATCAACAGAGAAAACGTCAACTCCTTTCCGGAGGTTTCTTCTCGAAGTAACGCTATCTGCGTTTATCGAAAGCCAATTCATACTTGACTTACCGGTCATACAGCAAGCAAACCGCTGGTGCGGAAACCGAATCACTTGTACGACAACTTTCGTTTATCATTGCACCCAGCCCATAAACCATGAAACAATTTCTCCTTATCCACTTATTTGGAATCTTGTCCCTCCCGGCATTTTCGCAGGTTAAATTCTTTGTGCACCTCGACTCCAGTGCTTCCCGCCCCTTAACCGGGCGCCTGCTTGTCAGCACAACCGCTGATACGGCAAAAGGGTTTCGCAATGGTGTAGACAATGACCAGCCACGCTTTGCCCTAAATGTGCAAAACTGGACAAAGGACCGCATCATCGAGGTCAATGACGAGGCAGAAGCCCTTTCGGTAAAGCCCTCGCAAATGAAACCGGGCTACTATAAAGTCATCGGCTTTATGGATGGCAGTCCGGAACGGGCGGCTTTCAACCCGGGCAATTTTTATTCTACCAAAGAACCCGTTTTACATGTAACGGAAGAGGGCAAAGGAGAGATTCATATTTATTTGAACCGGGAAGTTAAAACAAGACCATTTCCATCCTCCGATTCGATAAAGCTGTTGGATTTGCGCAGTGCCCTGCTATCGGTGTTTCACCAAACCGATGTCTTTGTAAAAGCTGCGATCGTCCTTCCCACCAGTTACCACAAGGATACCACGAAGCGATACCCGGTGGTGTATGTGATTCCGGGTTGGGGCGGTACGCATTACGATGCGTTAAACAAGGACCGTCGCGAACGGTATGGTATGCGCACCGGTACAGAAAAGATCTTTGTTTACCTCAATCCCGAAACACAAACCCGCTGGGGCCTGCATGCCTTTATTGATTCCCGCGTGAATGGACCTTGGGGAAAGGCCTTAGTGGAAGAAGTGTTCCCATTCATCCATGCCAATTTTCGCACATCGGCCAAGGCTTCCCAAACCTTTGTTATGGGACAAAGCTCGGGCGGTTATCCCTCCCTTTGGTTGCCCCTGCATTACCCGGACGCTTTTGGCGGTGGCTGGGCGATTTCTCCCGACCCGGTTGACTTCAGCAATTTTACCGGCGTAAATATTTATGAAAACAACGCCAACTTTTATTACGGAAAAGATGGTTCGCTTCGCGGCTCTTTTTTAAAAGACGGCAAGTATACCAGCCTCGTCAAAAAGGACGTGGCGGCAGAATTGTTTGAAGACGACGGCACGCAAACGCAGTCCTTTGAAGCGGCATTCGGTGTACTCGGCGCTGATGGCCGGCCCAAGCCTCTTTTCAATCGGCAAACGGGAGCCATCAATAAAGAGGTTTCAGTGAAGTGGAAGCGGTATGACCTGGGACTTTATCTACAGCAAAACTGGGGCAGGCTAAAAGGAAAGTTAGCGGGAAAAAAGCTGCATGTATATGCCGGTGCCAATGACAACTTTCATTTGGATAGATCGGTTGAAGCCTTAAAGGCAAAAGCAGCATCTGTAAAGGCTGATGTGGTGGTGGAGATCATTCCCGGCGCCGATCATTGGTCAATCTGGTCAAAAGAATTTACCGAACGGATTCACCGGGAAATGGATGCCCTCATCTCTGCTGCCGAAAAATGACAGCAAGTATTTCGTTGACTTTTTTAGTTGTGAGACAGCTATACAGAAGAGCCATTGTTGGAATAAACTGCATCTGTATCACCCAGAATTTTTTTCCGTAAAAATTCAATGCAACGTTAACTACGTTATTTAAACATCAATCTTGATGTAATCCGTTTTACCGAATATCCGGCACAGGAAAAAAACGTCCGCCAAACAAGGCATAAGCAATCAGCAACGTCCAGATTACATTAAAAACCTGTGCGCCGATAAACGAAAGAGCCGGCCTCCCGCCCTGCACTTTTACTAGGTCAGTAAACCTTGCTTCTATTCCAATGGAGACAAACGCGAGGGCAAACCAAACCGAGCGAAGGCTATTGAGAAAACCACCCACCTGTTTGGTAGTTGCCGTTGGAATTACAAAGGAAAATAGCAGGGAGACGAGGATGAAACCAATCACAAATTTTGGAAAACGGCTCCATACAAGATTAAAGGAGGGCTTCTCCCCTTTTTCCAATGCTGTTCGCTTGTTTTTTGCGATCCACCACCAGGCGATAAAAAAAGCCGCCAGGCCAATCAATACATTTTGCGAGAACTTGATGATAACACCCACTTTTACTGCGAGTGGTCCTAAAATTTCGGAAGCAGCCGTAACGGAAGCCGTGGTGTCCAGTGTGCCACCCAGCCAGGCGCCGCCCACCAGTTCCGGAATACCAAACTGCCTTACCAGCCAGGGTTGCAGTATCATCATCGGAATGGCCACCAGCAGCACCAGGGTTGTTACATACGAAAGCTTTTTTTTATCGCCGCCAATGGCGCCTGCGGCTACAATTGCCGCCGACACGCCACAGATCGAAACGGCAGAGGCAAGTATAACGGCAAATTCATCATCTACTTTTAACCTGCGGCTAAGCCACATGGCAAAGGCCCATACGGCCGCCACCACCAATACGGCCTGGATAAGACCGGGAAAGCCTGCTTTCAGGATATCGGTGAACAACACGCTGCTGCCCAAGACCACCAGCCCGGTCTTGATAAAAAATTCGGATCGTGCCGCTTCTTTTAACCAGGCCGGTAGCGCAAACAAATTGTTGAGCAAAAGACCAAAGAGAAGCGCAAAGATCACGTACTCGATACCGTAGTTATTGATGGTTTTGTTGCCGGCGATAACAAATGAAAAAATGCCGAAAGCATAAAGAACACCAAATCCCGCCAGGAATCGTTTCAGGTTTCCACCCATTGCCCTGGCAGCAATACCCGCCAACAAAGCGAGAACAACACCAACGCCACCGATCAGAACCAGATTGGACACTGAAAGAACTGATGACTGTAGTTCTGTCGTATCCTTCCAGCTAAATTTTGGTGTAGTGAATTTTGCTTGCGGCAGCCAAAACGCGGCGGCCAGTACGCCCATTAATAATACGCTACCAATGATCACCGCAAAGATGTCTTCTGACAGCGGCGCTTTTTGTTTTGTTGTCTGTGTCATTTTCGCTGGCGAAGATAGACGCTGCAGCCGGATTCGAACCGGCGTAAAAGGTTTTGCAGACCTTAGCCTAACCCCTCGGCCATACAGCGGGACAAAAGCACCCCGGAAGGTGCTTTTTTTTATTCATGTGGTGAAGGGTGTTCTCTTACTGCTTAAAAGACATACCGCAGGGTGGCGCCAAAGGTTCTTTGGTCGCCCAACACACCGGCGTAGTGACCGGCGTTACCGGCAGCAGGCAGCAGTTGCTCAAAATAATTTTTGTTCAGCAGGTTGCGGCTCCAGACAAACAAGGTAACACCCTCTGTTGCCTTGAAGCCTAGCCTTGCATTTGCCAGGAAATAACCATCAACATTCAGGTATTGGGATGGCGAAGGACTGGAGGAAAAAGAAGAGCGGTAGTAGGTGTCAAACGCAACGAAATATTTGCCTTTCGAACCCAGCGCTTTGGCTTCTTTTGATGCCAGCTCGCCACCCAACGATGAAACCCATTTGGATACACCCGGCAGTGCGCCTCCGGAAACATCGGTGAAAGCAGACGCTCCACCTGTTTCTTCCAACGGAACCGGTGCGTTTTTAAACGAAACATATTTTGCATCGGTGTAGGCAAGCGATCCGTAAAGCGAAATATGCTGGCTGGTACGAATCGTTGCATCCAGTTCCGCACCGCGAACACGAACCTTTTCGGCATTGGCCAGGTAACCACGGTTTACGCCAACTTCGGCTGTTTGCACCTGCGCCTGGTAGTCTTTGATGTCCGTATTGTGAACCACGAAATTCAGGGTTGCATTTTCAACCGGGTTTGTTTTCACACCAACCTCGAAATGGGTAACATATTCCGGTTTAATGCTGGCCAGTTCTACCATCACTTTGCCGCTTGACGTTGGCAATCCGCCCAGGTTAACACCTACCGGTTTATAACTGGTAGAATAGGTGGCAAACGTATTGATGCGGCTTGTTGCTTTATAGGCTAGCGTCAATTGTCCTGAAAGATTGCTTTCATCCACATCGGCAACAAAAGCCTGGTTGGAATAAACTAAATTTTTAAGTGCCACCAGTTCGGCATCGGTAGTTTGCAAGCCACCATACGTTGTACGGAGATAGTCAACTTCCTTTTTATCGTAGTTGTACCGAAGGCCAGGCAGCAGGTGCAGCTTTGGTGTAATGGCCCAATCCAACTGGCCGAATACAGCGCCTCCAAATGTTTGCAAGCGGGATTTGGTTTTGATGCCAAATCCATCAAACAGACCGGGAGTTGCCCATTTCTCGCTGGTAGTGCTTTGCGAAAAACGCCACTGGTGGGCACCCGATTCTTCAATGTGCTCGGGGTCTGTTTTTAAATCCTGCCCAATGGCAAATACACCCACCACACCGCTCAACCGGGAAGATAAATTACCGGCGTACCGCAATTCCTGTGTCCACTGCTGGTGCTTTGACGTAGCCTGTGACAACTGCAAAACAGAAAGCCCGGTAAAATCCCTGTCATTGGAGGGATCCCAGTGCCAGTAGCGCCAGGCAGTTGTGGACGTCAGGGTTCCGCCACCAATTTTTACATCCACGTTGAGGGACACACCGCCAAGGTCATTGCCCGAACGCCAGGGTGTGTTGTGGTCAATCAGGCGGTCAAATGGATTGCGGCTTGGTAGATTGTAATTCAGGTCACGAATGATCTGCTCAAACTGCCGGTAAGCGGCCCGTTTTGTAGGAACCGCACCTGCCACCACCTGCGCAAAGCCATTCGGCCGCTGTGTTGTCGCATCGCCAATCAATGTAAGGCTGACCTTATCATTGGGCGTATACAGGAGTTGTCCGCGAAAGCCAAGATTATTCAGGTCGTTCACGCTTTCGCCAGTGGCTACGTTGTGCAATAAACCATCACGCCTGGTGCCGGAGAACGAAAACCGTCCGGCCAGTTTGTTCTTGACCAGCGCACCCGTTACCGAACCTTTTACCTGCAGGTAATTAAAATTGCCGTAACTGGCTTCTACTGTTGCACCCGGTAAAAAACTGGGCTTTTTGGTAGTAACATTAAAAGCACCAGCCGTTGTGTTTTTTCCAAAAAGGGTGCCCTGTGGACCGCGGAGAACTTCGATTCTTTCTACATCAATAAAGTCCAGTGCGGTGGCGGCAGGACGGGCATAAAAAACACCATCCACATAAAAGCCAACTCCCGGATCGATGCCATCGTTGGTGAGTCCAAAGGTTGAACCCAGGCCGCGAATGTTCAGGGTAGTGTTGCGCGGATTGGAAGAATACAGCTGCACGGTGGGCACCAATTCTTTCAGGCGGTTCACGTTAAAAGCACCGGTTTCGGCAACCTGCCCGCCACCGATAACTGTAATGGGAATCGGAACATTTTGCGCCGTTTCGGTTCGCCGGCGTGAGGTGATCACAAGTTCCGTGAGTTCCGTGTTGGATGATAATGTGATGGCCAACGGATCGGCAAGCGCTTCAGAAATAACTAAATCCTGCTGCCGGAAGCCGACCGAGCTAACTTGTATTGTGAAAGGCGGAACTGATTTTGTTGCCAGGGCAAACTCTCCCCTGTCGTTTGCCAGGGTGAATGCATTGGTGCCGATAACCTGCACCGAAGCGCCGCTAAGCGGTGAGCCCACACTGTCTTTAATGATGCCCTTTAAAACGGTTTGGGATGTCGCTGCGTTCGCTAAAAAAATAAGGGTGAAGATGAAAAGAAAAGGCTTTCTCATTGTTGGTTTTTTGTAACTGAAAATTTTGGGTCTGATAAGACTGAAATCGAATGAATGGAAACTGCTATTGCCGGGAAGTTCCTGGGACCTCCTACTTTAAAACGTAGCAACATCGCACCGACGACTTCTTAGAAGGCGATAATTGTTCGCTTGTTTTTGAAGGAGTGGCAAGGTTTACCATACAAAGTATTTATTGCTTTTTGTTTAAGCAGATGCCTATGACTTTCTGTACATTATTCCTTGGTCTTGCCTTAATGATTCGGCAAAACCAATTTGGTATCAAATGGAGAAAAGCATCCGATAAATAGAAGCAATCGAAGCGGTGGTTAACGTTGTACGGAAGGAAGCATTACACGGTACAACAACACGAAGATGAAGAACAACAGCAACAACAGGAAGCCAAAAAGTTGACGGGTTTCCTATCTTTTGTCCTGTTGAATTTTGTTGTTGTCTTTTTCATTTCAGAGAGGTTAAACTAATTCCCTACTAAATATGTAGACAAATATAAAGGCAGTATTTCAGAATCGCCAAAAATAATTTTGCATCATGGCGACAAAATGAAGTAAGTAATTAGTAAAACATCTTCAGACTGCCAATGATTGCGACACCTGGTTGGTTACTTTTGGAGAACAGTATGATGGATGATAGCTAAGCACCTACGTATTCAATCAAACGCTCAAGAAATTCAATCTTCCTCACCGTTCATACGTTGAAAAGTCAGATTCAACCCGGTTGAATCTTGTCATAAAATGTACCCTGCATATGAAAAATAGAATTTGCGTGATCCCCTAACCTCCACTACACACTACAATTTTATTAAATGGCAGCTACTTATATTTAGCATTTGCTATAGCGGGGTTCATGCAAAAACTTGGGCGTGAATACGGATATTTGCAGGCTAAAGTCTGACTATGCTGAGTAAGAAAACGAAATATGCGCTGCAGGCCCTTGCCTACCTGGCGCAACATTATAAAGATGAAGCACCGGTCCTGATAGGGACCATTGCGCAACATAAAAATATCCCGATCAAGTTCCTGGAAGCCATTCTTTGTGAACTTCGAAACGAAAATGTGCTTGTCAGCATCCGGGGAAGAAATGGCGGGTACAAACTGGCAGAATCACCCAAAAAAATTTCCCTCGCGAAGGTTATCCGGATCGTAGATGGACCAATTGCTTTACTTAGTTGTGCCAGTCTTTATTTCTACAAATCCTGTGAGAACTGCAATGAAGCAACCTGCGGCCTAAGCCCTGTGATGAAAGAAGCAAGAGATGCCATCTTGAAGGTGCTGGAGAAAAGAACACTTGATGATATTAAAGACAAAGAGGTTGCTGCCTTTGTTTAACCCCTATCGAAGAGAGCAAATTCCCCATACAAACTATAATCTTCCCTGCATTCGAAAATGTCGTATAAAAGAAAATCATTTCCTTTTATACGACTATCCACTTGTTTTTACAAAGAAAGTATCGTTCAAATCAAATCAGTAGTCACCAATCAAAAGCAGGGACTTTTTTGCTGGTAAGATTCGACTCCTTCATTTTGCAATCAATTTTTATTGGCAACAACGGCCTTCTATAATCAACTTAATTGCGCTAAGCATTTAGGCTTCTGCATTTTCCAGCTCCAGAACCTTTACCTTTTGCAGGTATTCTTTCAGTGTAATTCTTCCGGCATAAAGCAGGTTATACAAGTGATTTTTGTCCACCTGGTTTTGAGAAGTGTTATAATGATTCGTTTTTCCTGTGTTGTTGGTTTTTTGTTCGTATTTCATTTTAATTCTTTTTAGTTATTCGTAATCTTGTTGTATTTACAGTGCTACGATGCCTGTTTTTCTGGCCAGGCCACAAATCCTTTGCGGTTGATCCGTATAAAGGAAGTTTTAATTTGGTCGTAACTGATCCTTGTTGACCTGCCTCCGGGCAGGGCGACAAATCCACCTTCGGGATGCAGTCCTGCGCTAGGAATTAGCTTCGTTTTATTGGTGCTGATCGCACCGGTTTCTATATTTCTGTTCATAGGTTTTTGTTTTCGTCATTCACAACACTGTTTTCTTTATCCTCGTCTCTGTTGACCTCTACAGATAAAAAAAACCTGCTACGTTACTAGCAGGCAAATCGATCATTTCTATTTTTTTGACCCTCTGTAGGTCGTTGTGTTTTTACGCCAGGACAAAGGTACAAACAATGTTTAAACGATTAAACATATAGAGTGCCAAACGGTCTCTTTTAACAAAACAGCAAACCTTGTTTAGCAGATTTTTAAGCATTGGCTGTCCGGAAAAACCGGCTGCGCAATGTGAGGAGTGAAATCAAAATTCCCATCACTGCAATAAACGCTAACGAGATGCGAAGATTGAAGGCCCCGGCCAGTAAACCGATCAGTGGAGGCCCCATCAGAAAGCCAAGAAAACCGATGCTGGAAACTGCTGTCAATGCTTTGCCGGCGGCAATACCTTTTGACTTTCCTGCCTCGCTGTAAATCAGTGGAATCACAGCTGAAACGCCGATACCCACCAACATAAAGGCAAGGATTGAAGTGGCCAGGAAAGGCGCTAGTACACTGAGCAAAAGTCCTGCGGCTATCAAAAGGCCGCTAGATACAATCGTACGCCGGAATCCAAGTCGATTCGACACCCAATCGGCTACAAAACGACCGGTGGCCATGGCGCACATAAATGCCGTATAGCCCGCTCCTATCCACTCTTTATCGGCACCCACCACTTTTTGAAAATAGATCCCGCTCCAGTCGAACATGGCCCCTTCACAGATCATACAACAAAAAGCGATCACACCCAAGGTGAGCAAAAAACGGTCGGGCTTTACAAAACCTTTCGCAGCCTGAGCAGTCTTTTTACCATCGGGCAATAGGTAGTGAAAACTGATGGCTACGCCGATCACCAAAACCGTTGCGATCAAAACAAAATGCATCATTGGCACAATGCCTCTTCCGATCATAAACGAACCAACTCCCGCCGCCAGGAAACCAGCCAGGCTCCACAAACCGTGAAAGGAAGCCATGATGTTTTTTTCATACTTTGCTTCTACAAGCACCGCCTGCGTATTGATGGCAATATTGGCAATGTTACCCGCCATCCCAAAAAGGACGAGGGCCAGAATGAGCAAAACGAGGCTGTTGGAAAGGCCGATCAAGGGCAGAATAAGACTGTAAAGAAGCAAGGCATTGGTAGCAATTTTTTTGCTCCCGTAACGTGTAACCAATCCGCCGGAAAAAAGCAGCGACACCAGCGAGCCTGCAGGAATCGCAAACAATACCACACCCAGCATGGACTCGGAAAGCTGCAACTGTTGTTGAATGCTGGGAATACGTGAGGCCCAGGTGGCAAAGCATAATCCCTGCAGGAAAAAAAGTGTGCTCACCGCAATGCGGTAAACTTTGTTGGTGTAGTTTATGGATAAGGCGATCTGCGACATGTTATTTCCGTTACGATTTCGTTTTTGACTAAGGCTATTATGATTCCGAAAGATTGTTTTTTAAACGATCTGCACCTGCTTTTTTGCTTTCAACGCCGCGCTGATCAGGCTGCGATGTGGCTGACCAGGTGACGAGATCAAAACATGACCGATGTTGTCATCTGAAAGTATGTCTTCAAAATTCTCCACCCACTCCATTTCCGGAAAACGATGGTGTAAGGCACTGCGGGAAGGTTGGTGAAAAGCAAATGCTTTTTTTACAGAAAGGGCACCGGAATTTTTCTGTAATGTTTCGGTCACATCATCCGTCCGTGTTCCGCACTCAATTAGCGCTGTACCAGTAGTAGTTGCCATAAACTGTTTTATTGTGTGACGATTCAACGATTGTCAATTTGTTTAATCGATTAAACAAAGTAAAGCATAAATTCACAATTCTGCTATTACGTAAGTGTTAAAGAGGTCTAACGAAGCTCTCTTAAGGCAAAATTATTTTGCTAAGCAACTGGTCTTAAACAGTTTGCAAATTCTAAGTTGAAAGGCCGACCACCAGTTCGGCAGGTAAATGTAACTGCGTAGTTCCGGTTTTGTTGTCCATTGCCTGCAGCAAAAGTTGAACGGCTTGTTGTCCCATTTCCTGCAAGGGTTGCCGGATGTGTGTCAATGGCGCATAAAAAAGGTCCGTCGCATCCGACTGGTCAAAACTGCAAATGGCGAGATCGGTAGGAACACGAAGCGGCAATTGGTTGATGTATTTCAAGGCAAGGGTGGACAATTTGTTTGAAGCGAAAAACAACGCATCCACCGGCTCCGGGCCGTTAACCAGGTGCTGAATGCTTTTTTCCATTTCCGCAGCAGTGGCTTCCAGCGACACTTCATGGATCCTGTTTCGTGGCACAGTGATTCCATTATCTTGTAAAGCTTTTAAAAAACCTTTCCGCCTGTCCTGCAAGTGCAGCAATGTTGTTTTGAAACCGATGATACCAATACGCCGGCGGCCGGTTTCCGCCAAGTGAACGCCGCATTCATACGCCGCCTCATAGTTCTTTACACCAACATAATTGGCGTCTAGCGAAGGAAAGTAGCGGTCGATAAGCACAAAAGGAATGTTTCTTTTCTGCAGCTCTTTTATCTGATTTTCGCTGTTCTCGGTTGGTGCAAGGATGAGGCCATCCACCTGCCGGTCAAGCAGCACATCCAGCAATTTTTGCGATCGTTCGGTTGATTCGTCCGAGCTTCCAAAAATCACCGTGTAGTTGTTCTTTTCCGCTTCGTCTTCAATGATCCTGGCCAGCGTCGAAAAAAAAGTATTGGCAATATCGGCAACCACAAGCCCAATGGTCAGCGTCTTTCGGGTCTTTAAACTTTTAGCAATTTGGTTAGGACGGTAATTGAGTTCCTGCGCAGTTTCGCGTATCCGCCGGGCCATGTCTTTGTTGATACGGTTTTCTTTTTTGTTATTGAGAACATAAGAAACCAATGCTGTGGACACACCCAGTTTTTGCGCAATGTCTTTTAACAAAACCCTTTTCTCCATAGCAAACCTTTCCTTCGAGTGGTAGATGCCGCGTTTTTGGTGGCAAAACGCCAATTTACGGTCTTAATCTTTGTTTAGGATAAATTACACCGGCTAAAACCGTCTTCTTTCCTCCATTAGAAGGTTTTATTTAAACAAATGTTGACAGTTTTCTTCTAAAAAAATTTTCAATAGCTCATTTACGACTGATGATAATAGGGAATTGCCATCGTCACAAATGAAATCCCGTAATTATGAAGTTGCGAATCCTAAATTCACTTTTTTGCTGCAAATGTTTGTCATGGGGACGAAGCGAAAATTGATCAACAACGCATACCATTTTATAAAGTATCGCTGGTCGAGCAATCTCCTTGAAAGCTAAAACGTTTTAGCAAATTTCCCTTATACTTGCACAAAGGACAGATCCCTTCTAACTAAATACTTGCTATGCCTAACCATTTACGTCTAACAAAATCTATTTCATTTGCTGCCAGCCTGCTACTCTTTTTTTCAAATGCCGCTTTCTCGCAGGGGAAACCTCTTACTACCAATACAGAATTGAAACGTTTATACGCAATCGATCAATTGCCGGTATACAGGGAGAATAGCCAGGTACTACAGATCTCATCTTACGACCGTACCGGTGGTAATAACGACGGCTTTGAAGGCACCTATTCCTATCTCTCGAAAACCGGGGACGGTTCGCTGGTTGTATTTGAAGCAGAAGGCAAAGGGATCATTGAGCGGACCTGGACACCTACACCGACAGATGACACCCTTAATTTTTATTTTAACGGAAGTCAAAGCCCGAGCTATTCCATTAAATACAGCGATCTTTTTTCGGGGAAGATCTACCCTTTTCTTTCCCCTGTTGTGGGACACAAAGTGGGAGGCTTTTACAGCTACGTACCGATCCCGTTTGAAAACGGCTGCCGCATTGTGTTCCGCGGGAAAAAAATATTGTTTCACCAGTTTCAATACCGGAAATTAGGGGAAGACGTCAAGGTAGAAACTTTCCGCCCCGGTAATAGTGAAAAAGAACAACTGGAGCAGGTAGCCTCACTGTGGAACAAAAACAGTGTAAGGGTAACCGATATCTACAAAGCACCAACCCGAAACATGGTCATCAACAAAACCCTTTCTCCCGGTCAAACCTTGGTTTTAGCTGAAATACCAACGGGCGGACGCATAGTTGGAATTGAATTTGCCAATGCGGATGTATTTGAAGGGCTCGACAATTCAATTGACATGAAGCTGACCTGGGATAACGAAAAAAGCCCGGCCCTTTTTGCACCGGTGGCCGACTTTTATGGCTTTGCGTTTGGGAGCAAGTCCATGAAAAGCTTGTTGCTGGGCGTCGACAGCTCAAACCGTGCCTATAGTTTTCTACCCATGCCCTTTGATAAAAACGCGAAAATCGAATTACGTTACAGAAAGAATGCAAGCAGCCAAAAACCAGTAAAATTAAATGCCACCATCACGTACCAACCCATTAAGCGAAACCCGGCAACCGAAGGCAAGCTTTATGCGATGTGGAAAAACGAAGAACCGGCATTGGGAAAACCTTATGTTTTTTTAGAAGGAGAAGGCAAAGGTCATTTTGTGGGAACGCTGCTACAAAGCCAGGGAAAAACCTATACCGAGTTTACGGAATTTTTTGAAGGCGATGATTCCACGGTTATCGATGGCATCAATTCCATTCACGGCACCGGGTCGGAAGATTATTTTAACGGCGGCTGGTATGCGCAGCCCGGCGGCTGGGTGGAGCGGCTTGGGGCTTCGTTGCATGGTTGTTTAGATTATTCGCTTCCCTACAGCCGAACGGGTGGTTATCGATTTTACCTCACGGATAAATTGCCTTTTTCGAGGTCTATTTATCACAGCATGGAACACGGTCCTGAAAAAAACAACCGTGCCGTTTCCTACACTTCTCTGGCCTTTTATTATGCCAACAAGCCGGTGCAGCAAACGGGCATTCCCAACAATGCAACAGCGAAGGTTTTTATCCCGGATACACTAACTTTTTATGCACGGCTCATGAATCACCTCACGTATGAAGGGAAGATGCACTTGAAAGATGGCAACGCTGTTTTGGAAAAGAATGAGGAAGGCATTACCAATGTGGACCTTTCGGAAATAAGCAAAGGCGAATACGAACTTTTCCTCAACCTAGTTGCTCCAAACAACGCAAACAGCGAGGTTGCTTTAGAGTTCAATTCAAACGGCAAATCAAACAGCCGGAAACTTGTTGGCGGAAAGCGGATCAAGGATAATTTTTATTTTATTGATACGATCAACATTAGAAATACCCGCCAGCCCTTAAAGCTTTACTTTAAAGCCAATAACAACAAGGTAATTTTACACCGGGTGATGCTGGTGAAAAAAGGAAAGTATAGTGCTTTGTAAATGCCCATCTGGCGAACGACTTGACCAAAAAGAGGTTAATAGGAAAGATATTCAAGCAACAATTGCTTTGTTGCCTGAATAGCGAAGTCCTCATCAAATCAAACCTAAAACCTGGCGATTGCCAGAAAGTATTTTCCTGTACAAAAAAAGCGGTTGCCTGATGTTTGCTTAACCCTAAATCGTATATTTTTCTTTTTATACAAATGGAAAAATTACCACAACTGTTTACCCGACCCAATTAATATTTATCCCAAAACAATTTACTTTCCACTTTATCGCCTCCCATTTTGGCAGATGCGTCGGCATAGTTTGAATTGTTCAGGGTTTGTTCGTTTGTTGGGTAGGTAAATCGATTGGGAAATCCTGATTTTGCCGTTGCAGGCACCGTTAAAACCGGGAAATCCAAACGCCGGTATTCCGTCCAGGCTTCGTAACCGCGGTTCTGCAGGGCGATCCATTTTTGTGTGCCGATCTTTTCTTTGTAATTACCAGCAGCGGTGGCATAAGCAACAGCCGTTTGTGCCAGGTAGGCGTCGGCTTGCGCATTCGTTCCGCCCCAGTACAAAATTGAAGCGCGGATGGCATTTTTATAATGCTCTTCCGCCGTACCGGCAACGGCAAATCCACGCTCCTTTGCTTCGGCACGGTAAAATTCGATTTCTACAAAATCGAGCAGCAAGGCAGGAAAATCCTGTGCGGTGACTTTGTCCGCCACCTTTGCATAATCTGAAAATGTATTGTTCGATCCCGGTCTGCCTCCTACAAATACGCCGGCATCATTTGGCTTGAAATACAGGTTCAATCTAGGATCATTTAGTGCCTTCAATTTATCGATCAGGGTATTGGCAGCAATAAAGTCCTGCCGGTTACTTTGAATCAGGTCAACCCAGATCGGGTTGGTGTTTGGGGTTGTTTTCAGGTAGGTAAACGATGCGTTGTCGCTAGGCGATTGAAAGGCACCGGCATCGGCTTGCTCCACTGCCGTTTTTGCTTTTGTTTCGTCCACATCGGCAATGGTCATGGCAAGTTTTATTTTAAGTGAATTTGCAAACCGGATCCATTTGGCTACCGAACCACCATACACAATGTCATCCGTTGCAGTAAATCCAGCCGCCGTCGCACTCATGGCTTCAATGTCTGCATCCAGCCGGCGTAACAGGTCATCGTAAATGGTTTTGGCATCGTCATATTTTGGAAACAGTTGGTCCGCATCCAGCGCCTCGGTATAGGGCACATTTCCAAATGTGTTTACCAAAACCGAATAAGTAAACACCTGCATGACGTCTGAGATCGCAACCTGGTTTTTCTTTATTTGCTCATCCAGAATGCTTGCATCCGAGGGAATAAGCCGCTGCGCTTCTTTCAAATCCACCAGTACATCCCGGTAAAGGCGGGCCCACCAGGCCTGTGGAATATTTCTCGTGGTAAAATCGTAATTCGGCTCGTCCTGGTAGGTTGTTGTTGCCCAATGCTGCACAACCAGCCGAAATACGTTGGTGTTTACGTTGCTACTAGCAAGACCGTCGGTTAATGTTCTCACTGCGTTGGAAAACAACGTGGCCGGTGGTACGCTTGAAGGACTTTTTGTTTGTTCGTTGAACCGCGAAATATCCTTGGTACAGGCAGCGAAAAAAAGCAAGGAGGTGGAAACTATGATTAGACACTTTTTCATGTGGAATCGTTTTAAAACCGCAATCTGGCATTGAAACCTATTGTTCTTGTTGTGGGGTAAGCCCCGCTTTGATAACCCTGGATGTTGCCGGAAGTAATGTTCTCTTCCGGATCGGCGTAAGGCAGATTTTTATGAATGATCCAGAGGTTCCGGCCTATCAGCGAAAGATCGATGCCTTTTATAAAATTGGCCCTGCGAAATAGTGATTGCGGAAGTGAGTAGGTAATATTGGCTTCCCGCAGTTTTACAAAGCTGGCATCATACACAAAATTCGCAGCCGGGTTGTTCACATAGCCGTAAGCGCCATATGATGTAATATCAACCCGTTTTGTATTGGCCTTTCCGTCGGCCGTTACACCCTCGTAAATAATGCCACCGCCTTGTGCCAGCGGCGACAGCTTTGGATTACCCAGGTCATTTAAGCCGGCTGTTTCGGGATACATTCCTGTTGCGAGGCCGTAATACATATCCAGGGAAAACACATCACCGCCCTGGCGAACATCGACAAGAAATCCAAGTGAAAGGTTTTTATAACGGAACGAATTGGACACCCCTCCTACCCAATCAGGATTGATATTGCCGATCACATTGTTGGTAGTGGTCGTCAGCACGTACAAACCATTGTCGCCAACGAGTTTTTCGCCATTGGCATGACGTGCCCAGGTTTTACCCTGGATTGTTCCGTAGGGCTGACCCAACGTGGCATTGATGGAAACGCCTCCCTGCAGGTTGAGCGGGTTGATTTGCAGGTTGGTGCTTTTGTCGAACAGTTCCAGTACTTTATTGCGGTTCCGCGTCCAGTTGATGTTTATATTCCAGGAAAAATCTTTTGTGCGTACAGGCGTGCCGTAAAGCGACAATTCAATACCGCGGTTTTGGATGGTACCGGCATTTACAAACTTGCTGGTATAACCAGTGGCGTTGGAAACTGCGACAGGAAAGATCTGGTCAACGCTTTTGGTGGAATAATAGGTAATGTCAAACCCGAGGCGGCTTTGCAGTATCGCCAATTCAAGACCGGCTTCGTAGCTTTTTGTTCTTTCCGGAACCAGTTCAGGATTGTTTTTTATATCCGGCAAAGAAAACAGCGTCGTGCTGCCAAATGCTGCCGGCTTAAAATAAATATCCGATGTAGAACCCCAGGGTGCACTGTTACCCACTTCAGCATAATTCAATCGCAGTTTGCCAAGCGAAAGCCAGGTAGCAGCAGGGAGTAGTTTTGAGAAAGCAAAACTTCCAGACACCGATGGATACCAGTACGTGTTGTTGTCAACTGGCAACGTCGAGGCACGATCAACCCGGGCCGTGGCATCCAGTGTCAGGAACTCCCGGTAGCCAAGTGTGATACCGGCAAAATAGCCGTCAACCGCAATTTTTTCCGCTGTTTCATCTGTCGGCAGCACATTCAACGGATTGACAGAGTTTGACAAGGCATACAGTTTGGGAACCACCAGACCGCCATTTGTTGTGGTATACGTTGCCAAGTTGGTTGTCCGGCGAAAGTTGGTACCCAGCAAGGCTTTCAGGTTGAAATCAGCGTTCAGGTCTTTGTCGAAGTTGACAATAAGGTCATAGTTCAATTCACGAAACGTATGGTTGAATTGTGTGTACGCCGGCACACCCACGCTGCCAACAGCAATTCGTTCCTCGTGTAATTCATCGTAGGAATCAAGCGATATTCTGCCCAGTATATTTAACCAGCTTGTCACTTTATAATTCAGAGAAACGTTGCCGAAATAACGGTTTCGATTGTCAGTCTGGTAATTCTGGTAGCGCAGGAAATAGGGGTTGTCCATATAAATGGGCTTGATGCCGCTTGCTTTTGTTGGGTCGGCCCAGTTCCAGGTAATATTTTGCTGGGTTCGGAAATAAGCGTCTTTTAATTCCTGCATGTCAACATTGGTCTGGTACCACTGCCGGAAAGATTGGTTCACATTGTATTTGTTATAACCTGTCCCAAACCGGCCTTTGCCATCAATTCTTGAGAAGTTAATTGCTGCCGAAGCTGTCAGGTTTTCCAGAATGTTGTAATTGGCGCCAAAGTTCACCAGGTTCTTCAGCAGCTTGCTGTTGGGAAGAATTCCTTTTTCCTCGCTCCTTGTATAACCCAGCTTGAAGGTGGCATTGTCGCCGCCACCTGTCAGCAGGATATTGTTGTTGTTTGAAACCGCTGTCTCGTAAAAACTCGAGGGGTCATTTTGTGCCGCCACCCATGGCCGCTTTTGCTTGTAGTAGGGTGACGTAGGATCAAATGCATTCCAATGGTAGACCAACAGGTTGGGATCAAAAGGCATGCCGTAGCTGGCGTCTTCCGTGGTAGGAACGATCAGGTCTAGTGTTCCACTTCCAAAGGCATCTTTGTACCAAAAGCCCGTATTAGGCGAGCCGGATGCGACCGTGCTGTAACCAGATTGTGAATAGCCGGCGCCGTATTCTTTTTGATATTTGACAAAGGTGCTTTTATCGATCTTGCCAACCGTTACCCCGGAATTAACGGTGATACCAAGTCCTTTGCGGCCTTTTTTTGTGGTCACCATCACCACGCCGTTCGCCGCCCGTGAACCGTAAAGAGCGGTGGCCGCAGCGCCTTTCAAAATGGTCAGCGATTCAATGTCATCGGGGTTGATATCTGCGGCAGCATTTCCGTAATCATACCCACCGACGGGCCGGTTATTGACATCGTTCACACGACCGGTGGCTGTTGCCGCATTGGTGGTATTAGAATTGTCAACGGGAACGCCATCTATAACGAACATGGCCTGGTTGCTGTTAAGCAGCGATTTTGTGCCCCGTATTACAATGTTGGTGGAGGAGCCCATTCCATTGCCCTGCCTGATCTCTACTCCCGAAACCCGGCCTGATAATGCATTGACAAAATTGCTTCCCCGCGACTGGCTGACTTCGGCACCACTCACCTGCTGTGCCGCGTAGGGAAGTGTATTGCGGCTGCGCCGGTTATTTGGTTTGGAAGCTATGGAATCTGCCGAATCAACCGCGATGCTTAGCGAATTTTCAAAAACCCAGGAAGCCCTTCTTTTTGGTGGTGATTCATTGCTCGAAAGCGAAGCGTCGCTTTCGCCTGCCGAAGCCATTAGCCGCATGCAGTTGCTGAACAACCTTATTCTTCAAAATGCAAAAGCATAATCCACATGGCACATTTCGATTTTCATTTTCACCTCCTGTTCAAACATGCCATATCGGGAGATACGGACAACAATGAGCATACTGATGTCAACGAAAACATCAATGTGCAAGGGTTTGCCGATTTGCTGGACACTGCATTTGGTGGCCCGTTCGAAAGCCAGGCATCGCCGCAAATGGTGTTGCAAAGCCCACTCAAATTCGGCCTTATTGCCATCCTGTCGGTAGAGCATGCTTTTGTAAAAAGAATGTTGCGCATTCCCGGCTTTCGCCTCGAAAAGGCCCTGCCGTTGGACCCGAAAATGGTGCATCAGATAAAGAACAGCGAGGTGAGCTACCACCAGCTTTTTCAAAAGCAGGTCAGTTTTACACGGGATACGATACAAACACACGGAAAGGACTGGGACATGCTGCTGCTCAACCGATCAAAAGACCAGGACGAGCCCGGTATATGGGAGGCCATCCGAAAAAGGGCCCATGCAAATATGCAGGACGCCATTAAACTGCAGCAGAATTATAAAGGCAGCCGCTGGTTTGCCCTTTCTATCGAAGGCGGCCACAACCTGAGCGAAGTGCCCATCCGCAACGAGCAGGGCCTGATTCACCAAACGCCGGAAGAAACGCTTAAAAAACTTCAGGACCGCGAAGACGTTGATTTTTTGGCGATCAACCTGAGCCACCTGAGCCGCATTCCGGAGATGCAATTAAGCGGATTTGCACAGGGCCTGAATATGTCGGCACAAAAGGCGTTCAGGAGCCCCGACTTTCATCCTGCGGCGGAATGCGGGTTAACATTTTTGGGTAAAAAATTGGTTCGCCAGGCCCTCACCCACCCGGTTAAGCCCATTTTAATTGATGTGAAACACATGAGCCTTTATTCGAGGCTGCAATACTATCGCTACCGCGCAAAGCTTGCCGAGGAGCATGCGCAGGTTTCGAAACTGCCGGTCATTTCGTCGCACACCGGTTTTACGTTTACCACTTACTCCAATTTTATTGGCAACCAGCAATACCTGCCACAGGTGGATACCGATAGCGAAGGACTGCCGGTTACTACCATTGCGGCGCAGGAACGCAAAATTGGTAAGACAGATGACCACAACAACGAGGACCTGTTTGGAAACCCCTGGACCATTAATCTTTTTGACGAAGAAATTGAAGAAATTTTCAACACCAATGGAATGATCGGCATTTCGTTGGACCAACGGGTGCTGGGAACCCGCAAGATGTTTTTAGACGGCAAACGTAAATCGCATTATGAACCCGAACACCTGGCGCGGGAAGAGTACACCAAACTGTTTGAAAACGGGCAAGTGCCTGGTGCAGAAGCCGTGTTGCTGGAAGGCTTGCAAAGAGTGGTGCCGCTGCCCAGGGAACGCCACTCTATGCTGCTGGCGCTGCACCTGGTGCATGCGGTAAGGGTGGGCTTGAACGCAGGCATTGCAGGCCCCGCCGATGTGGACGACCCTTCGCCCTGGGATTACCTCTGCATTGGATCGGACTTCGATGGGTTGATCAATCCAATTAACTCAGTAAAAAATATAACGCAGATCGACCGGCTGAAAGGCGAGTTGATGCGTTACCTGCCACAGGCGGATAAAACGCTGCCATTTTACGAACATGAAAAAGCGCTGCGCTATGACCGGAACGGCACGGTGGACCGAAAGTATCTGGAATCCGTTATTGATAAGGTTTTAAGCATCAATGGCATCAGGTTGCTGATGCGGTTCAACAATAATTGGGGTATTTAAGTATATAAAAAATATCGACGCGGCCATGTGGAGATTGGTGCTGTTCAGATAAGAACAGGTAGCGCATGTGCAAGTAAAACCATTAATAAAAAGGCCCCTGATAATTTGATCAGGGGCTTTTTTGCATGAATATGGGGAATAGATTTTGAAAGCTGTAGCTGGTTTCAAAATTGTGAACGATTGCATCGAAATAGCCGTTTTGCCAATAAAACATTCTTTTAGTTGCATAACCGGATACAACCTGGTAGGAAGGAAACGCCCAGCCCGAGTAAAACTTTACAACGGATCACCGCTTCGTTCAACTTTTTTGCTCAAAACGTTGTTGTGTGGTGTACAACCGCTTCAAAGCCGCATGACAAATAACTGGTTTTATTAAATATAAAACCAGCCAACAATTAGCCGAAATTTAGGTACTGGTATACTACGCTTGTTACCGGAATTACTTCACATACTAAATCAAAAAAGATGACAACTGAACAAATCGTATTGGCATCCAGACCAAAAGGTTTGCCGGTCGGTACCGACTTTCGGATGACGCAAGTTGAACTTCCGGAAATAAAGGCCGGGGAGCTATTGCTGAAGGGCCTGTACTATTCAGTTGACCCGTATATGCGCGGCCGTATGAACGATGCAAAATCTTATGCTCCGCCTTTTGAAATTGACAAGCCAATTTATGGAGGCGTAGTGGCTAAAGTAATGGAGAGTAAATCCGATCAATATAAAGCCGGTGATCTGGTGGTGGGCAATTTTCCCTGGCAAAAAGACTTTATTGCAACGGAAAAGGAAGCCAGAAAAATAGATGCCACCCTGGCGCCTCCCAGTTACTACCTCGGCGTACTGGGCATGACGGGATTAACGGCTTATTTTGGGTTGATGCATATCGGCAAGCCTAAAGCCGGCGAAACTGTAGTTGTTTCCGGGGCCGCAGGGGCGGTTGGAATCGTGGTCGGACAAATTGCTAAAATTCAGGGATGCCGGGTGGTGGGTATTGCCGGATCGGATGAGAAAACAAAACTATTGACCACTGAGTTTGGATTTGATGCTGCGATCAATTACAAAACTGCCTCCGATATGAATAAAGCCATTGCGGCGGCCTGTCCAAACGGCGTTGATGTTTACTTTGATAATGTGGGCGGCGAAATTTCAGACGCGGTTATCAAGAACATAAACTTCCATGCAAGGATCCCATTGTGCGGACAGATTTCTTTATATAATGCTACGGAAGCACCCATGGGGCCCCGGATACAACCGATCTTACTTACCCGTAGCGTATTGATGCAAGGTTTTATTGTCGGCAATTTTCAGGAACAATTTCCTGAAGGCATGCAACACCTGGCGCAATGGATCAGGGAAGGTAAATTGAAAACTACCGAGACGCTTGAGCATGGCTTCGAAAATCTTCCAAATGCCCTGCTTGGATTGTTCAAAGGCGAAAACACAGGCAAAATGATCGTTGAGGCCTGACCGCATTTTCCCTAAAACAGTTTTCAAAATATTGCAAACAGCTTTATTGTTCACTTTAAAATCAAGATCATGAAAGTATTATTTGTACTGACCTCACATAGCGAGTTAGGCAACACCGGCAAGAAGACCGGATTTTGGGTAGAGGAATTTGCTGCCCCTTATTATGTAATGGCAGATGCGGGTGCCGACATTACCATTGCATCGCCCAAGGGCGGCCAGCCTCCCATCGATCCTAAAAGCGAAGCACCGGATGCGCAAACAGCAGCTACGAAACGGTACTATGCAGATGCGGCATTGAAAGAAAAAATGGCCAACACAAAAAAACTTGCAGATGTGAACGCGGCCGACTTTGATGCTGTATTTTATCCTGGTGGGCATGGGCCTATGTGGGACCTTTATGAGGACAAAAATTCGATTGCATTGATACAAAACTTTTGGTCGGCTGGCAAACCTGTGGCAGCAGTGTGCCATGCGCCATCTGCCTTGTTGAATGTGAAAGACGAAAATGATGAGCCGTTGGTGAAAGGAAAAAAGGTAACCGGATTTACCAACACAGAAGAAGAAGGCGTGCAATTGACCGACGTGGTGCCCTACCTGCTGGAAGATGAATTGAAGGCAAGGGGCGGCCACTATTCCAAAGGCAGCGATTGGGGTCCTTATGTAGTAGAAGACAGTATGCTCATCACCGGGCAAAATCCGGCCAGCAGCGAAGAGGCAGCGGAAAGATTATTGGCTTTACTTAAGAAAAATACAGCGCCAGGTAATTAGTTACGCATGATTCAGCAAAATGCACCAGCGATAGAATAAATCGTTGCTGGTGCACTTTGTTTTTAGCGTGAATATGTAAAGGGCGGTGCAAACGGTTATTAATTCACCAGCGCAGCCTGCTTTCGTTGCCTGTAAATTTTTACCTGTAACAAAATTGTCATCAGCAAAAAACAAAAGCAGCTGATCCAAATCAGCGCCATTAACTGCGTATGAATATCTGCCACGGTTCCGCGGTAAATAGCAATGCGCCGGAAGGCCTGCAGGAAATGCGTCAACGGTAACAAATTGGAAAACTGCTGTATGAGCCGGGGCATGGCTTCTATCGGCCATGTGTAACCGCTAAGTAAGAAGGAAGGCGTGGCCAGCACCATCAGCAATTCGGTGGCTTTTAACTGGCTGGGTATGGCCAGCGAAAACAACATGCCAATAAACATGCAGGCCAGTGTAAATATGCTTACCAGCAAAACCATTGGCCAGGTAAATACCGGGATAGCGATGCCAAATAATGGATAAAAGCTGCCCACAATCAGCCACATTACAATACTAAGTAAAACAAAGGGTAAAGCTTTTAGCACAATATGGTACAGCGACCATTGGCTGGCAGCTGCCAGCTTGTTGAAATATCCATCCTCAAAATCACGGGCAAATACAAGCGCCAATCCTAAAAACAACACCTGCTGCATGATCGTGCCTAGAATTCCCGGCATCATCAGCTCCATATAATTGGATGCGGGATTGTACATCCTGTTGTAATTTACTCTGAACGGCTCGTATCGCTGCGCAGCAGTAGCCGGGTCGGCACCGGCTTTTTTCAGGCCTTCAATCTCCACGCCTGCACTGATGGTGCCCAATACCGTTTGTATGGCCCGTGTGGCAAAATTGGCCGGCACTAGGTTGGCCAGGTTAATATCCACCTGCACTTCCGGATACCGCTTTTGCAGCACGGCCGCTTCAAAGCCATCGGGAATGGTAAGAATGGCTACGTATTCTTTAGAGGGCATCTCTGCGGCAATATTATCCGGTGCATATTGCACCTTCGTTACCAGCAATGCCTCGTTGTCGCCAAGGGCATCGATGATTTTGCCTGATAGTGGCGAGTTGTCTTCATCAATCACCACAACAGGCATATCGGTAAGCTTGCCTTTTTTATACACGTTGGCAAACATGACGCCGTAAAGGGTCGGTGCGCCAAAGAAAATGGCTACCAGCACACTGTTTGAAAAGATGCGTCGGAACTCCACTCGCAGTAAATGAATAATTTGTTTCATTCCGGAATTGTTTATAATCAAAGCCAGCTTATGTAATTGGCTATGTCGTTTATTGTTTTTGATCGAGTAACACGGTAGCGTTGGTATATAATCCGGATGCATCTTCTATATTCATGGGTACTACCTTCAATTCAAAAATGCTTTCTCCCAGTTTATAGTTAGGTGATGTGCTGGTGTTTTCTGCATACTTCGGCAGTTGTCGTACACTCGCTACTTTGGCTGCAATAGTTTTATCCGTAAAAGGCACTTTAACCGTAACCTGCTGGTTCAACCGGAACGCATTAATCTTTGATTCACTCACCGTAAAACGGAAATAGGTGGTGCCGGTTTGAAACCCGTTGAAAATGGTGTAGCCCGGCGTAGCCAGCTCGCCTTGTTTCAAAGCGATGCTTTCGATTACCATATCTGCAGGAGCAGTGATATAACGTTCTTTCTCCGCCTGCAACAATTCGTTTTTCGCGCCAGAAGCCCGTTGTACCTGTCCGCGGGCTGCCTGGATATTTTCGGGTCGTGCACCTTTTTGCACTTCCCTCTTTTTTGCTTGCAGTGCCCGAACCTGGGCCTGGGCTGCCCTGTACTTGCTGCGCACCTCATCAAACTGTTGTGCGGAAATTAGCGAGTCGGCGTACATGTTGCTCATACGCTGGTACGACTCTTCGGCAAATTGCAGCTGTGCATCGGCTGCGTCAATTTGCCCTTGCACCTGCGCCACCTGGTCGGCGGTGGCACCATTCAGCGCAAGGTTCAACTGGCCCTGTGCGCTTTCGATGGCACCGTCGGCCTGCTCCAGTTTGGCGCCAATCTCCGGCACGTCCAGCACAGCCAGTGTATCGCCTTTCTGTACGGCTTGTCCTTCGCTGACATTGATCTGCAAAATGCGGCCGGCAACTTTGGGCACCACCGATACTGTTTCCTGTTTTACTTTTCCCTGGTTTTCGATGCTGCCGTCGGTAGCAGTTTTTTGATCACTACATGACATGAGCAACAAAAGCGGAAAAGCAGCCATGGATCGAGAACTGTATTTCATGATCAATCAAGTTTTAAAAATTTTCCAACAAGGTTCCATTTACATGGAGCAACTGCAAGCTGGCCCGGCGCTGTTCGTAATAAGCCTGCTGCAGATCAAATCGGGCTTTTTCAAGGTCGTTCAGCGCATTCAGCAATTCAGTTATGGTCGTAAGCCCGTTTTTGTATTGCTTAGAAACAAATTCGAGCGACTCATCCGACAGCGCCACCTGTGCCTTCAACATGGTAATACGCTGGTTGGCCGTACGTAATTCATGCCCGGCTTTTGCTTTTCCCAATTGAATAAGGTCTTCTGCGCTTTGTTTTTGCACTTCAAAAGCATGGCGATCAAGTGCTACTTTACGTGCATTATTGCGTGCCGTAAAGCCATCGAACAGGCTCCATTGCAAACGTAAACCTGCGTACCACCTGGGGTCAAGAAGTGACAGGTCTTGTTTGCGAAATTCGTATTGGGCAAAAGCGGCCACCTTGGGAATGTATTCACTTCGTTCCGCCTTTTCCTTATAGTGGGTAGCCGCAATGGCTTCGTTGAGCGACTTGATTTCGGAGCGTTCCGCTACGGCCGTATCGTTGGCGAGCAGCATGGGCTGCAACCTTGGCTGCAGACCATTTAGTGTAGTAAATTCAATGCCGGTAAGCTGGTGCAAACGTTCCACCAGTGTAAGGCGGTTACCATCGTTTTCTATAATACGTAGTTGCAGTTTTTGTTGGGCCAGTTCAATTTTCTTCCGTTCTATCGGGGTGGCCAAACCGTTTTTGATAGCGCCTTCGACAAACCTACGTTGCTGATCAAGCAACGCATCGGAGCTTTTGATTACGCTGTCCGATGCATAAAGCAAGGCCAACTTGTCGTAGAGGTCTGCGATATCCAGCAGCAATCCTGCCTGCTTTTTTTCATTGCCGTAAGCCAGCGCTTTTTGCTGGTGCTGGTACGCCCTGATACCGTTTTCTATTTTGAAGCCACTGAACAATACCCACTGCATATTGCCCGTAATCTTAAAAATATCCTTCTGCTGAATAGCTGGTACGGGTTGCAGCTTTACCGAAGGCGGTAACTGGCTGTTGAAAGGAAGGCCCGCTCCTTCTTTTATCAACAGGCGCTGTGTACCCAACAGGAGCGACTGCATATCCTGCGGAAAAAGAATATCATCATTCAAGCGGGTGTAGGTTGCATTTGCCGATAACCGGGGCAGATAGTTATAGCGGGTCGTTTGTTCTTCAATTTTTGCCTGTTGCACGCGGATGCTGTTCAATTGAATGGTGTCACTTTTGCCGTAGGCCATGTGTACGAGATGGCGAAGTGCCTCATCAAACTGTTGGGCCTGCGACAAAGTGCTGAGCAACACCAATAACCCGGTTAGAATTTTTTTGCGCTTCATGTTTATTCTTTAATGATTAAGAATGTAAACAGGTACAAAATTAATATTCTAGCTGGCCGTTATTTCGTCTGTTGTTCGGGTAGGTTGGTCAAAATGAGAACAAAAAGGAATCGAGGGTAAGGATCAATAGGAATGATGGGTGAGAACAGCCAGGGTATTCGTGGCCTAACAACTGAACCCGCAAAGCGTTCACTACACGTTCGTATTTTTGGGTATGTCGCTGCCAAAGCTTACCGATATCACGATTGCGCACCTCAAAGAAGTTTACCAATTTGAATGGAGCACCCATGATTTTTTGGTATCCGACGAACAACATTACCTCCGTATGCACGATGTGCCCATGCACGTGGATGGTTACCTGATTGGCATCTGCACGCAGGGAAACATAAAGATGGAGATCAACTTAACGGTGTATGAAGGTGGCGCCCATTCCATGATCATTACCACGCCGCACCCGGTACTGAAAGTGCTGGAAACCAGTGCGGATTTTCGCTGCCGTTTTATTGTTTTCTCCCCTCGTTTCCTCACGGCTAATTATATCAACCCGCATGTGTTGGACAGGTTCCAGTTTGCTAGGGTGGCTGCCGTACCAGTAGTACACCTCCAACCCGCCGAAGCGATGCAGTTGCAGACACTGTTTATCTATATCTGGCAACGCTTTCAGGAAACGACGCACCCCTTTCGCAAAGAAATTACAGGCAACCTGCTGATGGCGTTGCTGCACGATTTTGAAGGAGCGTACCAATTGCATTTTCAACAGGTGCAAAAAAAGCAAAGCCGCAAAGAGGAGCTCAACACCAAATTTCACGAGCTCCTGTTCCGTCATTTCAGGCAGGAACACGGTGTGCGGTTTTATGCCGGCAAACTATACGTAACCCCTAAATATTTATCTGAAACGGTAAAAGGAACAACTGGCCGAACGGCCAGCGAATGGATAGATGCGGCCCTTGCTGTGGAAGCACAGGCCCTGTTGCAAAATCCGGACTTATCGGTGCAACAGGTGGCCAATGAACTCAGCTTTCCGGACCAGTCATCGTTTGGCAAGTTTTTCAAAAAGCAGGTGGGTATTTCCCCTTCTGACTACCGGAGGGGCGTGCCGGTGTAGACAAGCGCAGCGAGAATCCCGAATTAAATTGCAAAACCAGCACTTAACTTCTGTAATCTTTTTGCCATTTCCGAATGAGGCAGGCTTTCTTTCCTGCACAAGACATGTTTTTAAAGCAAATTTCCAATAACCAATAAACGGCCATCTCGAACCCATGAAGTGAACGCATTCGTAAGGTGTATTGGGATGCCAAACTTAAGTTTGGCCGAAGTGAAATCAGGGTCAATCAGTTTTATCTCGGTTTGTCACGGTGCGGCGGCAAGCGGGGCATTAGATGCATTGATCGATAACGGAAACTTGAAACAAAAGGATGGCCTCGCTTTTTATTATACCATTTCATTTGTACAACAAGCTTTGCACCGAAGGCTGTATAACAAAACAGGCCCCGATCGAATCGGGGCCTGTTTTGTTTTGGCGGAGAGAGAGGGATTCGAACCCCCGGACCCCATTCGGCAAAACTTTTTATAAGTGATTGATTTACAAAAATCTAATTTTCAGAATTTTTACGCTTCTGCCCAAGCATTTGGTTGGTCTCTGTAAGTACACCCAGTTATCAAAAGAGCTTAGTCAAAGATAGAAAATGTAGTTGGTTTTGTTTTTTAACGTCAAAAGAATAAAGGTTTTAGTTTAGAATTTTTAGTGAAATGAATTATCCGCAATTATCTGAATTGTTTTTCTCTGAAATGACCGTTATACTGGCGACCAGCAAGCGGGGAAAACAGGAGGCTGAAAGTACCCGCAGCTATCCGGAACCGTTAGTTTCGAAGAGAGCAACGTTTTCTGCTCCGGGCCAGGGACAGCCGTGAATCAC
>JABUMY010000011.1 GCA_013327885.1 Flavisolibacter longurius
CGACAAAGGCAAACTGAGCGTAGTGGCCACCGACCTGGAGACCGTGATGCGCATACAACTGGATGTGGAAGCCAAAGAGGCTGGCAAGGTTTGTATACCGGCAAAGATCCTGATGGACTCGTTGAAGAACATTCCCGATCAGCCGCTTTCGTTCAACATCGATAAAAACTTTGCCATTGAACTGACCAGCGATAATGGTAAGTATAAGGTGATGGGCGAAAATCCCGACAACTTCCCGAAAGAGCCCGCTGCTGATGATACCACGTCGTTTACCATGACCTCGTCGGCTTTGGTAACAGCTATCAATAAAACGCTGTTTGCGGTAAGCAACGATGATCTGCGTCCAGCCATGACCGGGGTTTTCTTCGAGCTCAACAAAGATTTTATCCAGTTTGTGGCTACCGATGCGCACCGCCTGGTACGCTACAAACGAACTGATGTAAGCTGTCCGAAGAATGATTCGTTTATTGTTCCCAAAAAACCACTAAATCTTTTAAAGGCTGCCCTGCCGGCAAACGAAGACGAGATCACCATCAGCTACAACAGCAATCACCTGTTTGTAAAGCATGGTACCACGCAAATGAGTTGTCGCCTCATTGATGCCCGCTTCCCCGATTACAAAGTGGTAATCCCGGCCGACAATCCGTACAAGATGACCGTGCCAAAAAGTGATTTTCAAAGTGCCCTGCGCCGCGTTAGCATTTTCAGTAATAAAAGCACCAACCAGGTAGCCCTGCAAATCAGCGGCAGCGAACTGGGCCTGCAGGCCCAGGATGTGGACTTTAGCTTTGAAGGAACCGAACGCATGAAATGCCAGTATGATGGCGAGGACCTGACCATTGCGTTTAATGCCCGCTTCCTGATAGAAATGCTGAACGCCGCCGATAGTGATGAGGTACGCATGGAATTGAGCACACCAACGAAAGCCGGCCTGATCAAGCCTACGGAAAAAGATGATGAAGAAGATCTGCTGATGTTGGTGATGCCGCTGATGTTGAATCAGTAGGACGCTTGGCCCCCACCTAACCTCCACCGAGTGGGGGAGGAACAGCCAACGCACAGACACTTGCTTTTGCACGATACGTTTTTTAGCCTCCGCCAGTTTTTGGCGGAGGCTTTTTGTTTTAGTAGAATGAAACGTTCGGCACCGTAGGGACACGCTCTTGGCGTGTCCGCTGCCTGAAGCCTGCAGGGCTTCAATGTAAATAGCGCCGGGTGAAACCCGGTGAAAATGGTGTTGAATGAAAACAGAACCCTGAAAGGGTTCAATGTTTATGTTTTGGGAATTCCTTTGTCGATCGGACGAAATGCTAACGCTTTCATTGGTAAAACGGCGATTGGCAGATTTTACTTTTTCCCAAAACCTGATTGCATTTTTCAATTCGCTGGAATAGACCGCATTGCTTATTTTCATAAGAATAAAAATTCTTTTTATCCTATGTGGGAAGACGTGCTTCGCTATTTTGAAACCCTTGAGCAGCGGCCGGTAGAGCGGATGGCTTTTATTGTGGGCGGCCTGCTTTTCTTCTGGATACTGGAAGGTGCCATTCCCCTGCTGGAACCGAAATACAAACAGACCAAGACCCGCCATGCAATGGTCAACTTTTATTTTACCGCCATTCACCTGGTAATTCAAACCGGCATCGCCGTGCTGATTGTGCTCTTAGCAGATTGGTGCCAAAAGGCCGATTTTGGCCTGGCGCAATGGATGGATTTGGGTGTGGTAGGAACGATCATCCTTGCCTTTTTTGTGTATGATTTTTTTATTGGCTGGCTGGCCCATTTTGTCGAGCACAAATCGTTTACGCTGTGGCGATTTCATATTGTGCATCATGCCGACAATAACGTAGATGCTACTACGGGCCTGCGACATCACCCGGTGGAAAGCATCATTCGCGGATCATTCTTTTTGTTGGCAACGTTGGTGGCCGGTGCGCCTATTTATACCCTGATGATTTATCAAACCTTTCTTGTGTTTTTTACGGCCTTCACGCATGCCAACATCAGTCTGCCAGCAAAGCTCGACAAGACTCTTTCTTATTTTTTTATTTCGCCCAACATGCACAAAGTGCATCACCATTGGGTGCAACCCTATACCGACAGCAACTACGGCGCCGTACTTTCCATCTGGGACCGCTTGTTTGGCACCTATCGTCAACTGGCCCCTTTGGAGATCCGGTACGGGCTTGACCGCTATTACCCCAACGAGCAGGACGAAAACTTCTGGCAACTGCTAAAAAGTCCATTCTTAGTACGTCAAACGTCAGACGGGAAATGTGAAACGGAAGACACTACAAAGGAGGGCCAGCCTTCCCGGCCAAAAGCCTCTGTTTGACGTTTCCCGTTTCCCGTTTGTCGTTCCTTATTTTCGTTGCATGAAAAGCATTGCACTTATTCCCGCCCGTTATGCCGCTACGCGTTTTCCTGCCAAGCTGATGCAGGAGCTCAAAGGCAAAACGGTGATCCGGCACACTTATGATGCAACGGTGTCAACCGGTTTGTTTGACGAAGTGATCGTAGCTACCGACAGCGAAATTATTTTCAACGAGATCACCGCAAACGGCGGCAAAGCCGTAATGACAACCGGGAACCACGAAAGTGGCACCGACCGCATTGCCGAAGCAGCGCAGGGGCTGGACGCCGATGTCATCGTAAACGTGCAGGGCGATACGCCGTTTGTAAAAAGGGAGCCGCTGGAAAAACTGTTGCAGCAATTTGAAGATTCATCGGTTCATGTTGGGTCGCTCATGCAGGTGTTGGAAGACGAAGCCCTCATTGCCGATCCCAACTACGTAAAAGTTTGTGTTGATAAAAAAGGGAATGCACTTTTTTTCAGTCGCAGCGTGATTCCTTTCCCCCGGAACAAGGCCATTCCGATCACGTATTACGAACACATCGGCGTGTATGCATTCCGTAAACAGGCCCTGATCAATTTTACCACCTGGCCCGTATCGCCGCTGGAAGATGCGGAAAAAGTAGAATGTCTTCGTTACCTCGAAAACGGTGTTCCGATTCGCATGGTAATAACTGATTTTATGGGCGTGGAGATCGATACGCCGGAAGATTTGGAAAGGGCGGAAAATTTGATGTGATAGTTGTATTTTACCAATTAAATAGAATGTGGTTGATATGGCAAGTCCATTAAAATACATTGTTGACGACAACGGCCGGCGTACATCTGTGTTGGTGCCCATCAAGCAATGGGAAGAACTGAATGCAGAATACAGCCGAATGCAGCAAAAGCTCGCCATCTTACAGGGCATTGCTACTGGTCTTCAGGAAGTGTCTGAAGCCAAAAAGAGCGGTGAGAAATTACAAACGCTGAAAGATTTTTTAAAGTGAAAGTAACCGTAGTTGTTACCGAAAACTTTAGAATTGCTGCAAAGCCACTTTTAAAGAAGTTTCCTTCGTTGAAAAACGACTTGCTTTTGCTGGAGCAGGAATTAACAGGAAATCCAAAGATGGGCACAAGCCTTGGTCATGATGCTTACAAGATCCAATTGCGCATCGGAAGCAAAGGCAAAGGAAAAAGCGGTGGTGCAAGAGTAATTACGCTGGTGGAAACCACCATCATTGTCAGCAGGAATGAAGAGGCAAATACCGTCAACCTCTTAACCATTTACGACAAATCTGATACAGCTACCATAACAGACAAAGAATTAAAAGCATTGATTAAAAATTTCAATGCGGGCAAATAATAAAACAAACTCGCGATGGCAACAAACGAACAATTTCTGCAACGGGTAAATGAAGGCTATACATTCAAAGGCGAAACCCTGAAGATCGGTCGGGCTGTGCTGAACGGACAGGTAGTGGAAGGTGCCGATGTTTTGCTTCCGCTGCGCACCATGAACCGCCACGGCCTTATTGCCGGCGCCACCGGTACCGGTAAAACCAAAACCCTGCAGGCCATCAGCGAAGGCCTGAGTGATGCCAGCGTTCCGGTGCTCCTGCTCGACATCAAGGGCGATCTGAGTGGCATTGCTGCTGCCGGTGCTCTTAATGATAAGCTGGCCGAACGGGCCGCCATGCTGGGCATGGATTACAAGCCACAGGCTTACCCGGTGGAGTTGCTGACATTAACAGCCAGCAAGCCCGGTGTTCGGTTACGGGCCACCGTTAGTGAGTTTGGTCCCGTGCTGCTTTCCAAAATTCTTGGCCTGAACGATACGCAGGGCGGTATTGTGGCCATGATCTTTAAGTATTGCGACGATAACAAGCTACCCCTGCTCGACCTGAAGGATTTTATTAAGGTGCTGCAATACGTAACGCAGGAAGGAAAGGCCGAAATTGAAAAAGCCTACGGCAAAATTTCCACCACCTCCACTGGCACCATCCTGCGCAAAGTGATCGAACTGCAGCAGCAGGGTGCCGATGATTTTTTTGGTGAAAGAAGCTTTGAGGTAGATGACCTTATGCGAATCGCCGATGATGGCCGTGGCGTAATCTCTATCCTGCGTGTGACCGAACTGCAGGATCGTCCGAAGATGTTCTCCACCTTTATGCTGCAGCTGCTGGCCGAACTATACGCAACGGCTCCCGAAGAAGGTGACCTCGACAAACCAAAGCTGGTGATCTTTATCGACGAAGCCCACCTCATTTTTGATGAGGCTTCAAAGGTTTTGCTTGACCAGATCGAAACAGTTATCAAGCTCATTCGCTCCAAAGGCATTGGTGTTTTCTTTTGTACGCAAAATCCCATGGACGTTCCGCCATCTGTTTTGGGACAATTGGGAATGAAAGTGCAGCATGCCTTGCGGGCCTTTACAGCTGTTGACCGCAAAGCCATCAAGCAGGCGGCAGAGAATTATCCCGAAACGGAATTTTATAAAACTGAGGACCTGTTGACACAACTGGGAATTGGTGAAGCGTTGGTTACCACGTTGAGCGAAAAAGGTATTCCCACGCCACTGGTGCATGTAATGATAGCGCCACCCCGCAGCCGCATGGATATTTTGTCCGAAGGAGAGGTGATTGATGTTACCAATAAATCGAAGCTGGTGCAGAAATACAACCAGACTGTGGACAATGAAAGTGCCCACGAGATCCTGACGAAAAAAATTGAGTTGGCTGAACAGCGTTCGCAGGAAATTAAAGAGATGGATGCCCAGGCGAAAATTGAAGCCAAAGAAGAAAAGCGGGCTGCTGCCAAGCCGGAAAAAACCTGGATGGACAACCCGGCGGTAAAGCAGGCCGGTCGTACGGCAGCTTCTATCATTACCCGTTCGCTCCTCGGTGTGTTGGGATTGGGCGGCACTACCCGAAGGAGAAAAACAACAAGCTGGTTTTAAGAATATTGAGTCACAAGTCACGGAGGGGCACAGGTGAAAAATTCTCTGTGACACGCTGTCTTCTCCCTGCCTCCGTGGTTCGTAAATGGTTTATATGCAAAACAGGTTGTCGGTCATCAGGGGTGATATCACCAAAGTGGAGGTGGATGCCATTGTCAATGCAGCCAATTCATCGCTGCTGGGCGGTGGTGGTGTGGATGGTGCCATTCACCGCGCCGGTGGTCCGGCTATTTTAGAAGAATGCCGAAAGATCGTGGCGAGGCAAGGTGGTTGCCAAACCGGCAAAGCTGTGATAACAACCGCGGGCCGGTTGCCTGCAAAATTTGTGATTCATACGGTTGGCCCGGTGTGGCATGGCGGCAAGAAGAATGAAAGAGAATTGCTGGCCAACTGTTACCAAAATTCGTTGCAACTGGCGGTTAATAATGGTTGCCGGTCCATTGCTTTTCCCAATATCAGTACAGGAGTATATGGGTATCCGAAACCGGAAGCGGCAGCGGTGGCCGTGCAGGCTGTACATGATTTTTTAAATGGGAACAAGGTTTTGGAGAAGGTGATATTTGTTTGTTTTGATGAGGAGAATTTTCGGTTGGTGGAAGGTGAGTTGGTGAGGTGGGGCTGAGTTGTAGATTGTATTAGGATTGGTCTTACATTTCGTTAGTTTGTTTTCCACCTTTTCTCTCCCGAAAAGGTGGAGCCAAAAGTTCAAGGAAAAAGCAAACGCTCCGCTGCTTTTTCCGGGCCAACACACAAGGGCCATTCTTTATTGGTTGCAATATTCATTTTGTATGCAGTTCTTCTTTTCAACTTTCATTTTCACTTCACGTTGCTTGATACAAATGCATTCATCGGCCTATAAGGCAAGAAACTGCAATCGCTGTATTGCGCTATCCATTCTTTACAGCAAGAAGAAGTGTTAGGCCATGCGCAATAAGGCGCTGAACCAGTGAGATCAGGGAAATGGAAGGAGCTGCTGTTTTCTTATTTGAGATTTGATCATTGATAATTGTCTATTGAATATTATTCCTGCCTTCATTTGAACTGTTGACTGGTTTTCATTTTTCCTTCATCCAACTCCTCTTGCTAAAACAACTATCCCCTCCTTGGAGGGGCGACCTAACGTTTGTCATTTCCGTAAAGACTTGGGGTGGGTTTACGCAGCCCAATCTATGCCCTGTCCCTTCGGGGAAAACTGGTGCAACGCCAATAAACGGAAAACCCCTCCGGGGTTGTTTATTATCATTGCATTTGTTCACCGGGTTTCACCCGGCGCTATTCACAGGGAAGCCCGAAGGGCTTTGGAGAGAGAATGAAATAATGACAAGTATTTCGTATGCATAAACAAAAAGCCGCCGCCAGAAAAACTGTCAGAGCTAAAAACATATCGTGCAAAAGCGTGGCGTTCTGCGTTGGCTGTTCCTTCCGCATTAGGCGGAGAGGTTAGATGGGCTTCTCCACCGGAGGGACCCAGGGGCCGTCCTCCTAAAACTTCAACTGCAGCCCTGCTCCAATCAATGATTTTATCTGCATGGCCGGGGATTTTCCTTCTTTGCCAAAAATGCGTACATCATCATCGTAAATAATATCGAGGTTCCAGCTTGCTGATAAAAACTTTGAAACTTTTACCGAGACCACATTGGTCATGAAGATGTCGATGTTCTGCGGATTGTGCCGGTAGTTTGAGAAAAGGTCAAGCCGGCCACGGTATTGCAGGTTGGGTGTAAAATCCTTGATATAATTGGCGCTGGCAAACGCACCAAATTCGGCATTCACATGCCGGCCCGAATCCACGCCATAGGCGCTTTTTGCCGACAGCGAATCATTCTTAACAATCACCAAACGACTGGTGATGGGCGAAATAAAGAATGAAAAGCTAGGACTTGGTTTGTAATCCAAACCGATACTGGAGAGCAGGTAGGCCGGTGATAAAAAAGAGGACGCAAATGTTTTTACATTATCCGGGTACGTATAGCCCCGTGCCAGTTGCGAACGAAAGTTGCCGAGCACAGAAAGGTTCCAAACAGAATCCAGCGCATAGCCGTACTTGGAAAGAACATCCAGGCGGTCATCGTTCTTGCGGCTTCCGAGGCTGGTGGTGTTCACATAACCAAAGTTGAAATCAAGCGTATTGTCCCAACTGTGCTTTCCTTTTTTATAGAACGAATACAGGTTGAGGTAAGAGGTTAGCGTCAGGGAAAAATCATCGCCGCCGGCGGCCCAGTTGCTCAGCGACCCTTGCGCCAGGTTTAAGTTGTAAATGCCGCCCCTGCGCCAGGCAAGGGTATCAGGGCCTTCCTTTTTGATTTGTTTGCTGGCTTCTTCGCGAAGCTGCTTTACCGTTTTGTCCTGTGCAGAAAGCGATAAAAAAAACAAACTCCAGCAAAGGGTGAAAATTGTTTTTAGCATAATTGGCAGAAGGTTGGTGGTTGAAATGGTGCTACAAATCTACATGTCTTCCCACAACAGGTTGCCCAAAGAAAAGGGAGGCTTTGCTGGTAAAATCTTCTGCGGAATCGGTTGTGTAAAAATGGCGTTGCGCCTGCCGTGAAATTTTCGTTTTAATTTCAGGATGGCGTTCCAGGTAATCCTGCAGGCTATGTGCTACGATCTCTCCTTGCGAAAGCAACTGAACACCAGAGGGCAGTTGTGCTTCAATTTTTTCTTTCAGTAAAGGATAATGCGTGCAAGCTAACAGCAGCGTGTCTATGTCTTTGTCTTTGGATAAAATCTGTCGGATATGCTTCTGTACAAAATAGTCAGCGCCTTCGCTCTGGTGTTCGTTGTTTTCCACCAGCGGTACCCACATCGGGCAGGCCTCCTGTGTGATCTTGAGCCCGGGAAAAAACTTTTCAATCTCGATGGCATAAGAATCTGATTGCACCGTGCCGTTGGTAGCCAGGATGCCGATGTGGTTTGTGCTTGTTTTTTTCCCGATGATCTCCGTGGTAGGACGAATCACGCCCAGTACTCTTGCCGTTGGATGCAAGCGCTGTAAGTCGTTCTGCTGGATACTGCGCAGGGCCTTTGCCGATGCCGTATTGCAGGCAAGAACAATGAGCGGACAGTTTTGTTGTAAAAGCCACTCCACGCACTGGAGGGTATAGCGGTAAACGGTTTCAAAGCTGCGGGTTCCGTAGGGTGCCCGGGCATTGTCGCCGAGGTAGAGATAATCGTATTGTGGCAGGGCGGTTACAATTTCACGCAGCACGGTAAGACCGCCATAGCCCGAGTCAAAAACGCCGATGGGACAGAAGTTCAAAGTTCACAGTTTAACGTTCAAAGTTATTGCCCAATCTGTGTTTATGGTTTACAAATGCATTTTAGAATTTACACAACTGTAAACTGTAAACAGTAAACGGTTAACTTTAATTCGTGCAGCATGTGGAGTTTTTTCATAAGGACCATTTTCAGTACCGGTACTATCGCCAAAAAGCAAAGCGGCCGCTTTCGCAGTTCATCGATTTTTTTTGGGAAACCGATTTTGATGACTTGTTCCGGCGCTACCCCAATGGTTTTTCCGATGCCTTGTTCCCGAACGTAGGCTATACTTATCTTATCAACCTGGGCACACCGTTCGTGATGCAACTGGAAGAGGAGAAATTTGAAGTGAAGGGTGATGGCTTTTTACCACGGTATAAAAACATGATCTGTCATCACTCAACCGGCAACAGGATCTTTGGTATTAAGTTCAAAGTATCGCCTGTGGTTTTTCAGAAAAAGATCAATTTTTTGGAGTACCGCGAATACATTTTTCCGCTGGCTTACCTTATTGATCGCAACGTAGTGGAAAAGGTAAAAGCAGCCGCTTCCTTCGGGCAGCGGGTGCAGCTACTTAGCGCTTATTATGAAGACATTCTCCGGCAACACGCCGGCTCCTTACACCATGTGAATATCGTTACCGAAATTTTGCAGGATTGCGTGGAGACAAATGCTTTTGATCGGTCCATTGAAGATCTTTCCATCCGATACAAGATCAGTACCCGCACCCTGCAGCGTTATTTCGAAGCCACTACCAGTATCACCAGCAAGCAAGCCTTGCAAATCCTTCGCATTCGCAAAGCCGTGGAAAAGCTGGCCAATGCACCGGGTGATTTTCACTACACGCAGTTTGGTTATTACGACTACAGCCATTTTCACAAACACCTGAAACAATTTCTTTGCAGCCACACGATTTCTATACTGCAGCCACACCTGAAGCTGCTGCAAAGGTGAGTGGTGAGTAAAGAGCTACCTGCACTCACCACTGACCATTCACCACTCACGATGCTAATTTCCTCCTGCCCGTTGCCGTTCTTCCTCCGAAGCTGTTGTTCGTCTGCGGGCTGCCTGCACTTTGCTGTTACCAAAACGATAGGTGAAGCTTAGGTTCGCAACCCTTGATTCGCGGTAAGCATGCCAGTTTTCTACATAGCTGCCTTTGTATTCGACGGTTGCCTTCGGACGGTTGGTCCAGAAGATGTCATTGATGTTGAACCGAAGTGTTCCCTTTCCTTCCAGTACCGTTTTTTGTACACCGGCACCAAGTCCCCATTGGGTTTTAATGACGGCATAACCGTAACGGCCGCCGGTATTGAGATTGGCGTTCAGTTCAGCCATCCAGCCTTTTTTAAACGTAAAAGTGTTATTGGTGCGAATGTTTGCGGCAGGTGCACCTTCGCTCAGTTGGGCACCGCTGATGTTGCCGTTGAATTTGTTGTAAAAAACATTCACGTTGTTCATCATGTTCCACCAGCTATTGATGCGGATGGGTGCCGATGCGGTCAGTCCTACATATTCTGACAGGCCGAGGTTCACAGGCAGTTGCACGGTAATATTGCTGTCCTGCCCGGACTGAATTTCAAAGGTGGGAATCACATCCAAGATCTTTGCCAGCACAAAGTTTTGCGTGTTTTGGGTACGGCTGTAGCCAAGGGTGAAATTGAGATTCTTTACGGTATAATTCATTTCGTACGACCAGGTGGTTTGCGGCTTCAGCAACGGCTCACCGGTTGAATAGATCGTGGCGTCAATCTGGAAAAGAAAAGGATTGAGCGATTGATAACCGGGGCGGTCAATACGGCGGCTGACCGAAACACCCAGCGTTTGCTCCTGCGTTAGTTTGTAATTGAAATAAGCACTGGGGAAAAGCTGGAAGTAATCGTTTCGGTAGCGGCGGTCGCCTTTTACCTGGCGGGTACGCAGGTTGGTGAGCTCGCCACGAAGGCCAAGCTGCACGTTGAATTTTTTGTATTCCTTGCTAAAATTCGTGTATGCGGCATTGTTATACTCTTCGTAAAAAAAGCGGTTGGTCTTGCCTTCATCAACAACTGTTTCGGTGGTGAGCACATTGTAAAATTTGGCATCGTTATCCGACGAAACATAGCTTGTCTTAATACCGGCTTCCAGCTTGGCGCCGCTTTTCATGGGATTGGTAAAATCTACCTTGGCTGTTTTCAGCGTCAGCTTGCCTTGCTGATCGCCATCGAGAATATCATCTGCACGGCGTTTGTCCCCATTGAGGTTAAAAAAGTAGGATGCTGTTCGTGTGAGAGAGCTGTTGTTGAACACACCATAGTCCACATCGGCTGTTAACTCTTTGCCGGTTGTGTCCAGTTTTTGTTTGAGGTTGATGTTGGCTACCGTGTTATCAAAAGCATCGTCATTTGTACCCCGGGTGTCGAACCAAAAAGAAGGCCTGCCGGAAAGATCGTTTACCCTTGTTTTGATGTTTCCGATCCGTTCAAAACTGTTGTAATTGCCATTGACCACAAAGCCAATGATGGTTTTTTGTGAAGGGAAAAAATCGGCACCAAAGCGCACCGTATGGGAACGAAATGGCATGCGGGCATAATTGTCCTTGTCGTCGGAACCGTTGAAAACACCCTTGTTGTAAAAGTTACGGTTGATGATCAGGTGGTTCAGGTTTTCGCGGTAGCTGTGGGTATAGTTGCCAAAAACATTCACGCTTTTGTTGCGGTAGTTAAAGGTGGTGCCGGCATTCCATTTAGGATAAACGCCCTGGCCGTAACCGGCTGTCAGCGTGCCGTTATAACCCAGGCGCTGGTCTTTTTTCAGGCGGATATCAATAATGCCCGAATTGCCGGCCGCATCGTATTTGCTCGATGGATTGGTAATGATCTCGATGCGTTCAATGGCATTTACGGGGAGTCCGCGAAGATAGTTGGCAAGGTCGGCACCGGTCATGGACGACACTCTGCCATCGATCATAATGATCACTCCCTGGCGACCCCGCAGCGAAATGTTGTCGTTCTGGTCGATGGTGATACCCGGCGACCGTTCCAACACATCAAAGGCGGCCGAGCCGGCGTTCACCACGCTGTTGTCCACGTTCACAATCAGGCGGTCGTTTAGCCGCTGAATAAACGGTTTTCGGGCACTAACAGTAACGCCTTGCATCTCGCTTTCGGTTTTGGTAAGATGAATGGCCGGTGGCGATGCGGTCTCGTTTTCTTTTACCGTAAATGGTTTGCTCAGCACAGTAGCAAATCCTACCGATGTTACCCGAAACTGGTAGGTTGCCGGTGCAATATTTTCAAGCAGGGCAAGGCCGGCTTTATCGGTGATGGCGGTTTTTACCAGGGCAGAATCCTTGCTGCGGAGCAGTTCAACCGTCGCTCCTTCCACGGGTGATTGCTGCTCGTTCAGCACCGTTATGGTAATTGTGCTATTCCCTTTTTGCGCAAAGAGAGCAAAGGAAAAAATGCTGGAAAAGAGCAGGGTAAACATCAGTTTCATTCTCGCATATTTGGTGTAAAGAAGCGGTGGAATTTTAAGGCGAAGAAGGGAAACTCTGTTAGCTGCAATAGGCTGCGATGGGCGGAACAAAGAGGACGTATGGGGAAAAATCAGGTGTCGTTTTTTTACATTGGCCGGTAGAAAACAACATGAAATAGACAAACCTGCAGCTTGAAAATTTCCCTAACGGAGCGCCATTACTGCTTATGAAAATAAATTTTAATTTTATTTAAATAGTATATAAATTTAATGTTCTCTATCCCTCTTGAAAGCTTTTCTGCATCCAATCTCCAGCGTCTAACTGCCTTTTCAGTTTTCATCGTTTGCAAAGTATTTGACCTTTTGTTACGTGCAGGGTGGGTTGGTGTAAAGCTGGCGCTAGAGTTTCTAAGGGCAACAGCATCCTTGTTTTCTTTTGTAAGAATTTGTCGCCGTTGTTCTGTGTCGGTTCTATGAAAAGGATTTTGTAATGATAACACAAGGTCAAAAAACATTGCCTGTGCTGCACCCGGGAAACGAAGAATCCTGAAACGCTTGAATAACACATCATACTCAAAACCAAAAACCAACCAGTTATGACACAGAAAAGTAGAAAGACGATCTATTCGTTGCTGACTTTTTCATTCCTCTGTATGTTTTATTTGGTGAACGCCCAGGGCGATCCCGGTCCTGATCCCGACGGCATTCCTATTGATGGCGGCTTAAGTTTGGTGATAGCGGCTGCAGTGGGCTACGCGGCAAAAAAAGGTGTTGAAAAGCGGCGCCGGGATAAAAAGGTGAATGATGCCGGTGAGTCTGTCGCCGAAAAATAATTGCCAGCATTTTCCCTGATTTTTTTATGCATTCAGCAAAGCCGGAGGTGTGGTGAATACGACACTCTCCCGGCACAGCTTTGCAAACAAAAAACCTTCCAATCAAACGTATGCTGAAAACGATTAGCGAGAAAACCAGCAAGGTGATGGATGTCTCTTTTTTCGCAAAATACCTGATCAAATTTGTGGCTTTTTATTACATCGCCAAGTTTTGCTTTTATGCCTGGCATGCGGTGTCTTACGGACCTGGCCTTATTCATATCCCCTTCTTTGAGCAGTACCTGAATTTCTATGATTTTATAAAAATCTACATGTTCCAGTTACCATCTGGCCTGGCTGAATTTTTTGGCGTGCATGCTTTCCAGGATACGGATCAATCCTTGCAAGTGGAGGGCGGCCAGCGCCTGCTGGTAAAAAGGCCTTGTTACGGTATTGGCCTTATGAGCTTTTGGGCAGCCTTTGTGCTTGCCGATGCCACAGCGTGGAAGCGAAAATTGGTATGGGGCGTCGTTGGCATTGCCAGTTTACTCCTTATCAACATATTGCGGGTAACGCTGATGCTGATCGCAACAAAAAATCAATGGAATGTCCACCTTTTGGATTCGTATGGATTGGACCATCATACACAGTTCAACATTGTGGCCTATGCTCTCATCTTTTTGTTGATGTTTTTTTATTACAAGCGAAATAAGGCCAGCCTGGGGCGCAGCAAAGAAGGTGAAGCAGTAGCTGGCTGAGTGCATTTGTTTATGGATGTCTGCCAACTGTATGCCTGCAAAGCTGGCAGCTTTGCCAACGGCCGATCGTTCCGAACAGTTCGAATTGGCTCTATGCTTTGCATTTGTACATCATCAATCCAATAACCACGGTAAGATACCTTCCAACCCTGTCTTTCTCTCTTAGTTAATTTATTGCCCTACGGATCAACCCGCGGATGTCTGTTTCTGACGAAAACCAAAGTGCAGGTACTGACTGCTTTTGCTTTGTGGCATTTGTGGCTTATTAAAAAGCTTTGCTACTACCAGGCGTAAAGTAGGTTGCGGCAAGGTGTACCTGTCTATTAACTCTTTACAGAAAACTATTGCTCAAATGCAGCTGTCAGGTAACTGGTTGTCTGCACCGTTCTCCTGCCGTCTCCATTGAAGATCAAAACCCTCTGTTGCAGATCCATTTTTAACCATAAACTAAACAACTATGCGCAAGAGTAGTTTTCCCGCCTTTTTTTCTTACAGGCGGCGTATGCAGCGAAAGATGTTTTTGATACAATGCCGCAGCAAAAGCAATTGGCTGCAGCGACCTTCCTTTTTGTTTTTGGTGCTTTTGACTGCCGCTTTTTCCGTGGCTAACAGTGCGCCTCCTTCCTGGTCTGTGTTGTTGAAGAAGCAGCCGGCTTCCGTTGCAATTGACTGGCAACTGGACGCAACGGTGAATGGCGTAGAGTTTTACCATGCCATAACAGAATGCGGCGGACGAAAGATTGTTTTTCTGAAAGTAAACAACAAGAATGCTTACAAGGTCAATGTGTCCTGGAAAGAGGTTTTTACAACGGTAGAAGGAAAAGAAGTTGCCGGTGCAGAGGCCCAGAAGACACTGCAGCTTCCTACCGGCGAAGCTTTTGAAACCAGTTGCGAGACCATGACCCGCAAGGAGCTTGTTATTCTTCCTGAAAGGGTAACGCCTACCTATGTTGTTAAGATAGCCAAATTCAATTACAAAGACATTGCCGTTAGCCGCGCCGGCTAAGGCTGCAATTTCAATTACGCAACAAAAACTTTAGTATGAAAAATTTGTTACATGCTTTTTTCGATACGTTTCGAAAACCATGGCTGCTGCTGCTCCTTGCCTGTTTCGGTAGCTTAGAGAATACAGCCGCACAGGACAGTAAAGGAACCGAATTCTGGATCTGCGTTCCGGGCAACGCAGGTAGTCCCGTGCCGCAATTGTACATAACAGCCGAACAGGCTTCCACCGTTACAGTAGCCATTCCCGGCCTGGGATTCAACCAGGTTGTGAATGTGGTAGCAGGCGGACTGCAGGTTGTAAACCTTCCCGCCTCGGCCCAGGTGCAAACGCAGTTTGCCGTAGATAACAAAGGCATTCGCATTACAGCTACCACCGAGGTTACCGTTTATCTGATGAATGCACAACAGGCCACTACCGATGCTTACCTGGCTTTTCCCCTTGATGCTATTGGTATGGAGTATTACATGCTGGGATACAACAGGGATGTTTCGTTCACGCAACCTACGCAGGCAACCATTGTTGCTACGCAAAACAATACAACGGTAACGATAACGGCTACCGTAACCGGCGGTGGTTTTACAGCCGGCGTTCCTCAAAACATTACATTACAGCAAGGACAGGTTTACCAACTACGGTCGTTGAACACCAATGCCGATTACAGCGGCACAAAGGTAACTGCCAACAAGCCGGTGAGTGTTTTTGGCGGCGCCCAGTGCACCAATATATCCGGCAGCTTACGGGCCTGCGATCACCTGGTAGAGCAGCTTCCTGCCCTTAGCTCGTGGGGCAGAAGCTTTGTAACAGTACCACTGGCCACCCGCCTGGCCGGCGATGTGTTCAGGTTTATGGCGCAAACCAATGGTACCGTGGTCAGCGTAAACGGTGTGGCAGTGGCCACCTTAAATGCCGGGCAAATTCACGAAAGGATATTGGGCAGCACAACGTATAACAGGATCACATCGAACCAACCCATCCTGGTAGGGCAGTATTCCAGGAGTTCAGATGCCGATGGCGTTACCTCAGATCCCTTTTTTGCACTGGTTCCTCCTGATGAACAATTCCTGAACAACTACACCATATCATCCGGAACAAGCAATATCCCCATCAACTTTTTAAACATTACATCGCCAACGGCTAACATCGGTAATGTAAAAGTGGATAATGTTGTGGTTAATCCTGCGTTGTGGAACCCTATTCCCGGCAGCAGTTTTTCGGGGGCCAAAGTGCCGGTTTCGATTGGCGTGCACAGGGTAACCAGTGTTTTGCCGGTTGGTGTACTGGCCTATGGCTTTGGCTCGTTTGATTCATATGGTTATTTGGGCGGACAGTCATTTTCGGCTGTTGCCACCGTTACCACGGTCACGCTTTCACCCAAAACAGGAACAGCATCCGTTGGTACGGAAAGGTGCTTTGAAGCAACCGTTAAAGATCAGTTCAATAACCCGGTGCCTGGTGTGCGGGTTGATTTTGCCATTACCGGCGCCAATCCTGGAAGTACGGGCTTTGCCAACGCCAATGCAAGTGGCGTAGCCCGCTTTTGCTATACCGGTACCAACACCGGCACGGATAATATCGTGGCTTCTGTAGGTTCTATCACTGATGCCGGAACATTTACGTGGACTTCGCAGCCCATTTTAAATGTTTACTATTCCAAACCAGCCGGCAATCTGCACAATGTTCTTACCTGGGGCGTTAACCCCGATGGCAGTGGTGCCAACCCAACAGACTTTGGTGCAGGTAAAACCTTCAACCTGGCCAACCGTGCCGGCGTGTACACCATGACGGGTAACTGGACTGTTTTGGGTAAACTTGTTAACCCCTCGGGCAGCCAATTGCAGATTGGGAACTTCACGCTATCGATTGCCGATCTTACCGGTGCCGGTACGCTTAGCGGAACCATGATGTCGAATCTCGTTGTCACGGGAACAACAGGCGGCAACCAGGCGCTCAATTTTACAGGTGGCAGCAATAACCTCGGTATGCTTACGCTCAACAGAACGGGTAGCGGTGCCATGGCCACTTTAGGTTCTGCGCTTAATCTTTACGGCCTACTGAATGTACAAGCCGGTACCTTCAATACAGGTAACAGGCTGACGCTGAAAAGCCAGGCAAACACTACGGCCCGTGTAGCGCCGCTGATGGGCAACTTAACGGGTACAGCTACTGTAGAACAATATATACCGGCTCGCAGGGCCTGGCGTATGATCAATGCTCCTGTTACCGGTACAGGTGGTGCTACTTCCGGCCGTGCTAACATGACCCACGCACAGGAAACCGTAACCGGCACGCCTGTTACAACAGGAGGCAACCCACGCCCATTGGCTTCTGGTACGGCAACGTTCAGCCTGAACGCAGCCCGTACAGCGCTTCAATTTACGGCTACAGTCAACAACCTGGACGTAACAGGATCGCAGACACCTGATGTCAATGATAACCTGTTAGCCGCGCATATTCATGTCGGTGCTCTCCCGGGCAGCAATGCACCGGTACGTTGGGGTTTCTTTGGTGCACCGGACAATGATATCAATCCAAAAAATACAACCCTAACGCCGTTTGCATCCGGCGTGGGTGGTGTGTTCAGCGGTACCTGGGATCTGCCCGAAGGCAACGCCGGTACGACGCTGGCAACGAACCTGCCCAGCATCCTAGCCGGACTGGCCTATATCAATTTCCATACAGTGCAGTTTGGCGGTGGTGAAATTCGCGGGCAGATCTTTATGCTTGGCGAAGGCACGCAAACCATCAAACAGGCCTGGCAGGAAAACGCTGCCAACAGCACGGCCAACCCCGCCCCTGGTTTTGGTACACACATAACCGGCGGGCCTATTTATGGTAGTGCGGCCAATGGTTTTGATGTCAACCTGAATGGCATTAGCGAAACCTCGCTTAAGTATTACGACAACCCTGCCGTTAACTGGCTGCCGGTGCCCAATACCAACAGCACCCTGGTAGGCAACACGCCGTTTATGCTCTTTATACGGGGCAACCGGGGTATTAACCTGAATGGTCCTGCCATTCCGGCCAATGTGACTGTATTAAGGGCCAACGGTAATTTGATTTCAGGTGACAGGGTATTTAATGTGGCGCCAAATGGCTTTACGGCTATTCCCAATCCTTACCAGTCGCCCATCAATTTTGCAACACTAACCCGTAACAATGTACAGAACCTGTTTTATGTATGGGATCCCAAACTGGGCGGCACCAACGGTGTGGGTGGTTATGTGACCGTAAGCTGGAATGGTTCATCTTACGACATTACACCAGCACCCATCAGCCCCGAAAGTCAATACATACAGCCCTGGCAGTCTTTCCTCGTTAAATCAACGGGTGCAGCAGGTACAATCACCATAAAAGAAAGCGACAAAGTGACAAACATCACAGGTAATGTTTTCCGCATGGGTGGCGAAGTAACCGGTACATCTTCGCAGCAGATGGTAAGGGTGAACCTGCAGGTGCAAAATAGCGATCAAACCTGGGGGCTGGTAGATGAGATCCTATCGTCCTTCAACCTAGGTTATGCAAATAGGGTGGATGAGATGGACGTAGCGAAAATGCCGAATTTCAACGAGAACCTTTCATTTATCCGTGATGGCAAAGAGCTGACCATGGAAAGAAGAGGATTGCTCACGGCGACGGATACACTCTATTTGAAGCTGTCCAACACGGTGACTGGAACGTATCGTTTAACCTTTGACCCGGTTAATCTCACAACTTCCTTCCCTGCATTTTTGGAAGACATGTACCAGCGAATCGCCATTCCCATCAGCCTGAAAAAGAATACACAGGTTGACTTTGCGGTAACGGCCGACCCGGCCTCGCAGAACCCATCCCGTTTCAGGGTGGTGTTTGGCAGCAGCAAAATGATGTCCTCTGCCATTACGCTTAACAAACTGCAGGCTGAAGTAAGTCCCAATCCCATTAAGGGAAGCAAGATGAACGTTCGACTTATCAGCCAACCGCAGGGAGTTTATACCGTAGCTGTTGTCAACAACCTTGGGCAAACAGTGGCACAAGCCAATATTCAACACGGTGGTGGTACAGCTTTGCAGAGTGTACAGTTGGGCAAAGCTTTGTCAAAAGGATTGTACCAGGTACGTATCAGCAATGAAACAGCCGCTGCGACACTCACCGTGATTGCAGACTAAGGCCAAGAGAAGAAAGATGACCTGCCAGGAAAAGGGACACACAAAGCAAACAGCGTATTGGCGTTGTATAGCAGCACATGGTTCTCTGTTTACAATGTGTATCTCTTTCAAAGGCTAACCGTAGTTAGGCAAAGGCGGTACTATCACGGTGTTGTAAACGAAAAGTTGCGCAGATACAGTTTCAGTAAAACAGCAAAAGAGCAGTCAACTGGCTTGACTGCTCTTTTTTATTATCACGAGTATGCCATTTGGCTAAGCCTTTCAAACCGCTATCCACGGTTTTTTGCTCCTGCGGAGTTAACCAATGCTTTTTGTTACGATCTGTCATAGCAGGCATTCGCAGTAAAACCAAGCTAACCGCTTTCTTCTTTATGTAAACAAAATACCATGGGATAGATCTTTTACGGAATTGTTACCAAAACATTCTGCCCTGTTTCTTTCAAAACCCTCAATTTTGCCCACAACAAAAAAGCAGAAGCATGGAGTACAATGTAGAAGAGATCAATAAGTTGATTCGAAGCCGTCGGTCTGTTTTCCCGAAACAATACGCCGAGGGACAGCCCGTAGATGACGCCATCGTGAACAAGATTTTGGAGAACGCTACCTGGGCGCCCAGCCATGGCAACCTGGAGCCGTGGAAATTTATCGTGTTTACCGGTGAAGGCCTGCAAAAGCTTGCCACGTTCCAAGCGGAATTGTATAAAAAAGAAGCCGGCGATAATTTTAAAGAAACCGTTTACCAAAATTTGCAGGCCAACCCGCTGCGGGCTTCGCATGTGATTGCGCTTTGCCTAAAGCGTGACCCCAATAAAAAGTTCCCAGAGCAGGAAGAAATTGCAGCCGTGGCCTGTGCCGCACAGAACATGTACCTTACCACCACCGCTTATGGCTTGGGTGGTTACTGGACTACCGGCGGCCCTACCTATAAAGCCAGCGCCAAAGAATTTTTCGGTTTGGGTGAAAACGATAAGCTGATGGGCTTTTTTTACGTGGCCCATGTTGCCGTTCCTTCGCCGGACAGCAAACGAAAGCCGCTGGAAGAAAAAGTAGAGTGGGTGAGGTGACGGAAGACGTAAAACGGCAGACGTGAAAGAAGAGAGCGTTTACAAGTTCACACGTTGAAAGCCCAGACAAACTATTGTCAAAACTGACTGAATTCTAAGTGACGCTACAGTCTCACGTTTGTCGTTTCACGTCTGACGTCCTCACGTTTTGCAGAATATCTTCCAGGTAATCCGACTGCACCTGCTGGATTTCCAGCAAGCGTTTGTTTTGGTGGATCATCAGGTGATCGAGCTTTTCGTGTAACAGACGGATCTCGATCTCGGCTTTCAGGTTCACCTTGTAATCGTGTTCGTTGCGACGGCGGTCTTTTTCCTCCTGCCGGTTTTGGCTCATCATGATGATGGGTGCCTGGATGGCAGCAAGGCAAGAAAGAATAAGGTTAAGTAAGATAAACGGGTAAGGATCGAACGGCCGGCTGGTAAGCAGCCAGATGTTCACTACCATCCACGCGGCAATAAAGAAAAAGAAAGCTAGAATAAAGGTCCAGCTGCCGCCAAACGTAGCAATCCTGTCGGCAACCCGTTGCCCCAGCGTATTGGCCTCTTGTAGGTCCTCTTCAATGTTTTCGGAAAGAATTTTATTGGATTCAATGGAATGGATCACTTCTTGTTCCAACTGGCTCACTTCGCCAAGTTCCTGCTGAATCAATTGGGTGATATAGCGTTTGCGATATGCGTTGAGTTTTTCAACAGAAATAAAACTGGTATCGGTAAAATCAGGGTGATCCTGCTGGATCATGGTTCGCAGTGCGTCCCTGATCTCGCTTCCCTTGTAACTTTCTGCTGCCGGAATTTGTTTCTGGCTGATGTGGCAATAAACGGTGTTCATGCTGGCAAACTGCTTTCAGAAAGATAGAAAGAATTTGTTTGTGCCCGCTTTGATTAATTTTAGCCGAAAAGCGTTTCCTTTTTTCATGGCCTTCCCGCAATTGTTTCCCTCCAATCGTTCTGTTGATCGCCTGTTGGCTGCGCCGGCTCAAAAGCCTGTGTATACTTTCCTCCTGTTTTGGTTTTTGCTCAACCTGTTGCAGGTTGGGCTGATGGAACTAACCTCCGACGAAGGCTACTACTGGTTTTATGCCCAGCACCTGCAATGGGGTTATTACGATCACCCGCCGATGATTGCGCTTCTGATCAAAGCCGGTACCGCTATTTTACCGGGCGAATTGGGTGTGCGGTTTTTTAACGTGGTGCTGAGCACAGGTGGGCTGGCCCTGTTCTTTTCACTCCTGCCTCACGCAGCCAAACAAAACAGGCGGACCTATCTTGTGCTGCTATCGGCGCCCCTGCTTCACTACCTCACGTTTTTGGTTTTCCCCGACGGGCCGCTGCTTTTTTTCAGTCTTCTTTTTCTGGTAACATATAAACGGTTCCTGCAAAAACCGACGCTTGCCGTATCGTTACTGCTTGGGCTTTCGCTGGCGCTGATGGCTTACGCAAAATACCACGGGGCGCTGGTGTTGCTATTTACAATTATCGCCAATCCAAAACTGCTGAAGAGCGGTGCTTTTTACCTTTCCCTCTTTGTCGCCCTGCTCCTGTTTGCGCCGCACCTTTTTTGGCAGTACCGCGAAGGGTTTCCTACCCTGCAATACCACCTTGGCGGACGCACCAGCCAATGGGGTTTGCGTTACGTAGGTGAATACCTTTCGCAACAGGTTGCCGCCATCGGTCCGGGACTGATCTTTGTCCCGTTTGTGGTGAAAACAAAAGATGTTTTTGAGCGTACGCTAAAGACCATCGTTATCGGCAGCTTCCTTTTTTTCCTGGTTAGTTCTTTTAAAACCTTTGTGCACTTTCACTGGACGTCAATCGCTCTTTATCCCCTGCTTTATTTTGCCGTGCAGTATTACGGGCAGGCGCACACGAAAAAATTATTTTATTGGTTGATCCTGCCTTTTGTTGTGCTGTTCTTTCTTGCACGGATCCTGCTCATGATTCCCATTATTCCCAACATGCATGTGGGTGAAGATGTTTACCATGGCAGAAAGGCATGGGCAAAAAAGCTTGCAGCATTGGCCGGCGAGAGTCCCGTGTTTCTACCCAACAACCTGAGGGAAGCTTCTTTGTACACGTATTATTCTAGAAAGCCCGGGGTGACGCTTTACAACCGGCCGGAGAAAAAATCGCAGTATGAGTTATGGGGCTATGAAGACAGCCTGCAGGGAAAAGAAGTTTTGCTGGTAAAGAAATACCCTTTCGATGGAAGCGAGGTTTTGACCACTAACCTGAAGCCTTTGCATTACAAGCGTCTTCCTTCTTTTCATTCCTTTTATAGCCATGTTCGTGTCGAAGTACAATCGCTGCAACAGGCAGGCGACAGTGTTGTTGCGGTGATCCGCATTCATAATCAACGCAGTGATAGCCTCTATTTTACAGACAGTACTGGCGGAGAGGCCGCACAACTCCTATATGCAATTGAGCAAGGGCGAAATGTGGTTGAAACGAAACCATTGCAGCCCCTGTTGAATGCTAGTCCGGTACCGCCAGGTGAAAGTTTGGAGCGAACAATTCGTTTTTCAACAAAAGGCCTTCTACCGGGCACGTATACGTTGTTTTTCGGCCTGCGATATGGTGTGTTGCCCGATGCAATTCTTTCAAAAGGCGCAGACCTAACGGTCTGGTAATTTACACCCGTCGTATCTCCGCACCCAGGCTTTGCAGGCGCTTGTCAATATACTGGTAGCCACGATCGATCTGGTCGATGTTTTGAATGATGCTTTTTCCTTCAGCACTCAGGGCTGCAATGAGCAGCGAAACCCCGGCACGGATGTCAGGAGAACTCATGGTAATGCCCCGCAACTTGTGTTTTCGTTCGAGCCCGATCACCGCTGCACGGTGCGGATCGCAAAGAATGATCTGCGCACCCATGTCTATCAGCTTATCTACAAAAAACAGGCGGCTTTCAAACATCTTCTGGTGAATGAGCAGCGAGCCTCTTGCCTGCGTGGCTACCACCAGCACAATGGAAATAAGATCTGGCGTAAAGCCCGGCCAGGGATGGTCGTAAATGGTCAGCACACCGCCGTCCATATAGGTTTGGACCTGGTAAATCTCCTGTGCGGGAATGTGAATGTCATCGCCAACAATGTTCATCTGTATCCCCAATTGCCGGAACTTTTCGGGAATCACACCCAGGTATTCCACGCTGCAATCTTTGATGGTGATATCGCTTTGCGTCATTGCCGCCATGCCAATAAATGACCCGATCTCGATCATATCGGGCAGAATACGGTGCGTGGTGCCGTGGAGTTTGTCTACGCCGGAGATTACCAGCAAATTGCTGCCAATGCCCTGGATGTCGGCGCCCATTTTGTTGAGCATGCGGCAAAGCTGCTGGATATAGGGCTCGCAGGCGGCGTTGTAAATAGCGGTTTCGCCCCGGGCCAGAACAGCCGCCATAATGATGTTGGCCGTGCCGGTAACAGAAGGTTCATCCAGCAAAATATAAGTGCCTTTCAGGCCTTCTGTTGAAAAATAAAAAAAGGCGTCTTCGGGGTAATAAATATAGTCGGCACCCAGCTTTTGAAAACCCAAGAGGTGGGTATCCAGCCGGCGGCGACCGATCTTATCGCCTCCGGGTTTGGGAATAAAGGCTTTTTTGTAGCGACCCAGCATAGGACCGGCCAGCATCACCGATCCACGCAGCATCCCGCTTTTGTTTTTAAACTCGGGACTGCGCAAAATATTCAGGTCTACTTCATCGGCCTGGAAGGTGCAGGTATGACGGTCGGTCCGGTCAACCTTTACGTTCATGGCCCTGAGCAGCTCTATGAGGTTGTTGACATCAAGTATGTCGGGTATATTGGTGATGGTTACTTTTTCATCGGTAAGCAAAACCGCACTGATAATTTGAAGGGCTTCGTTTTTTGCCCCCTGGGGTGTGATCTCGCCGCTTAATTTTTTCCCGCCGATAACTTCAAAAGCCCCCTGTCCCCCGGTGGGGGAACTTAGGTTTGAGCCGTCTTTTTTATTTTCAACCATGCTTAGTATTGGGTCTTATTGGTAAATGTAAATTCAGTTTGTTCAATGTTATTCAGCATGCATGAGAGTGCGTTGCAACTGAAGTATCATTGATGCACTGGCGCTTGTTTCATAAAATATATGGTAGGATAAAGATCTGTCAGAGCAAAACAATCTGATGCACCTAAGTTCCCCCACCGGGGGACAGGGGGCTTGTCGTTACCTGCTCACTGGTTTTGCCAAACCGGCGTTCGCGGTTCTGGTAATCGATCAGTGCTTCGTAAAGGTTTTGCTTGCGGAAATCGGGCCAGCGTACCTGGGTAAAATACAGTTCGGCGTAAGCCAGTTGATAGAGCAAAAAGTTGGAGATGCGGTATTCGCCGCTGGTGCGGATCATCAGCTCCGGGTCAGGAAAGTCAGACGTAGTGAGGAATTTTTGCAGGGTATCCTGGTCGATCTCCTCTACTTCCATCTTCCCGCTTTTTACTTCGTAAGCAATGCTTTTTACAGCGTTCAGCAATTCCCAGCGACCACTGTAGCTTAGGGCCATGATCAGTTGCAGGCCGGTATTCTCTCCTGTGATCTGCAGGGCTTCTCCCAACTCCCGCTGGGCATAATCGGGCAGCATATTGATGTCGCCGATCACATGCAGGCGAATGTTGTTTTTGTTGAGGCTTTCCACTTCGCCGCGGATGGTTTTTACCAACAGTTCCATCAGCCCTATGACTTCGTATTGTGGCCGGTCCCAGTTCTCTGTAGAAAAGGCATAGAGCGTCAGGTAGCCAATGCCCAATTCGGCACAACCTTCCACAATATCCCGTACACTTTCCACACCGTGGTAATGACCAAACAAGCGGTCCTGCCCCTGCTCCTTTGCCCATCGGCCATTGCCGTCCATAATGATGGCAATGTGGCGGGGCAGGCGTGTATTATCGATTTGCTCCAGAAGGTTCATGGTAAAAGTTTACATGTTCATTTGTTTACAAGTTGTTTGCCCAAAGTGAACAGAGCGCAAAGGTAAATCGGAGATTCCACAGATGAATTGAAAGGATTGCGCATATCTGAAAACAGCAGAAGAAATTGTCAGCCAGGAATAGCTTCTGTCCCGGGCAAACGATGCAGTGTTATGCGCTGCCGTTCTTTTCATCTTTTCCCATCAGCGAAATCATTTTGTAAGCTGCATAACCCGCGGTAAAAAATAAGGAGGACAGTATGACCCGTCCTCCTCAGCAAAATCGTTTTCTAATCTGTGCTTTTAATCAACCGTCGGGCATTTGTAAGACTGCAGGTTCAGGCTGATGGTGAACATGGCAGTTACAAACTGGTCTTTGTTCTGGCTGTTGCCCCGCTGGAGGTCTTTGCCGCCAATGCGGGTGCCCGTTTCGTAAGAGCGGTCCTGCAGCAGGAAGGCTATCGATGGCGTACCATCAGGGTTGGCCGGGAAGGCTGCCGGGTCGGCGTAGGTGCGGCTCACATCATCCAGGTAATCCGTGCCGGTGAAGCGGTAAAGCACTTCAAAGCCAAGGTTAATGCGTTCGTTCAGGGCATATTTCAGTCCAACGCCCAGCGGAATGGCCAGCGCCATGGTGCCGTATTGCTTGCGGTCGGGGTAAAGCGTACTGCCTTGCCCTTCGGTACCCAATTGGCGCAGGTTGTATTTTTCATCTTTCAGGTAAGCATAAGGGTCGTAGCTGAAAGCACTCACACCCAGGGTAACATAAGGCGTAAACCGGAAATCAGGATCGCCGGGCATAAAGCGGTAAAAATTAAAATCACCCTGCAGCGCCAGTTCCCACACATTGGTATTGAAGCTCAGGTTACGCCGGCGCATGGATTCGTTATGCGTGTTGTACACATCTGAATACCCCAGTTGGGCAAAGTTGCCGGCAAGACGCAGGGCTATGTAGTTGCCAAAGTTTTTGCGGAAAAACAAACCAGCCGCCAGTTTTGGGCGGTTCAGCTTTGCTCTTGTATTCAAATCACCAAAATAATGACCCGCACCCAGGCCAAAGCCAAATTCTCCCTCCTGCACAATACTGTTTTGGGATAACAAGGTCAGCGGCAGGCTAAGGCATAAAGCAGCAAAAAATTTCTTCATCACGATACAAATTCGGGTCTAACTAGGTTAACGAAAAAAAGGATCTTTTGGTATTAGCGTTGGGAGGAATTAGAGGCAATGTATTCATAGACAGTCAAAATTCAAAAGCATTTCCTAAAAAACTGATGCCCGGCAAGAAACTTCCACTTCAAACGGGCTAATTGCGCTTATCCAATCCCCAGCTGAGCTTGTTACGCAAGGTTTGGAGAAAATTATTCTCATTCAGGCGAACAAGGTTGATGGGGAAATTTTCTTTTCGCACAGCCAGCAATACATTTTTATCCACCCATTCGCGGCGGGAATCCAAGGCGCAGATGATCTCATCGGCCCGGCTTTCGACTTCAAACGAAACAATGGTGTTATCCGGGATCACGATCGGACGTACGTTGAGGTTGTGCGGGGCAATGGGCGTGAGCACAAAAGAACCCGATTCGGGAAACACCACCGGGCCGCCGCAGCTTAACGAATAACCTGTGGAGCCGGTTGGCGTGGCCAGGATAAGGCCATCAGCCCAATAGGTATTCAGCAGCTCTCCGTTGATGTACGTGTGAATTTTGATCATCGGTGCAATGTCACGCTTGTGAATGGCAAATTCATTCAGGGCATAAGGCACATCGTTAAAAAGAGGAATGTTGGAGTCGAGGTGGATGAGCGAACGCTTGTCAATAATATAGGATCGGCGGGCAAGTGCCTTCACGGCTTCAGCCATTTCATCAGGACCGATGGAAGCCAGGAAGCCCAAGCGGCCAAAGTTGATGCCTACAACCGGGATGGCTTTTTCGCGGATGAGTGTTACGGTGTCGAGCAGGGTTCCATCGCCGCCAAGGCTGATCAAAAAATCAATGTCGCCCTTTAGCTGTGAGTGGTGTGAGAAGGTTTCGGTATCTGCCGGCAGGCTAAGGTGCCGCACCAGTTGATCGTAGTAATCCGAATAAACCACGATCTCGATCTCCTCCTTCGCAAGCTCGTCAAAAAAGGCCTGTATCGTATGTTGCTGGGTGCTATCCAGCACCCGGCCATAAATCGCTACTTTCAAAATAATTTCCCGTTTACTGTTTGCAGTTTACCGTTTACGGTGTTTAACAACTGTAAACAGTAAACGGTAAACTATCAACGTTCTATTGATGTAAATATAGAGCGTTTTGCCCTAACTGGTTAAAGCTCCATTCGATCTTGAAGATAAGGTCGGCAAAGGCAATAATATCCAGGCCCAACCCGCTGCTGTACAGCATTTTGTTATTGAGCTGGTTGTAATGCTGCGATGTGTTGGGGTTGTACGAATACCCGGCATTGACATAGGTTTTGGCAAAGACTTTCAGGGGTATGCTGCGCAGCGACTTAAACCATTTGTTATTGGGAAGCGGGATCTCTGTTTTAATAATGTTGTAACCCACCGTTGCCTTGGTATAGCCACCCACTACGCCATCTACAATATAGTTTTCGTAGCCCTGCAGGTAGGCATCGCCATACCCCATAAACCGCTGTGTTATATAAGGCTGGCGGAACGGCAGCTTCAGCACGCCACCGGCAGTAAGGCCAAAATAGGATTTGGTGGTGACGGGCCAGTAGTTACTACCTGTGGCGGTTATCTGCCAAAGGTTGATGGCCCCGCCAAAGCCGGCTTTTTGCAGCGAAACATTGCCCTTGCGGCCGCGGGTGGGATAAGGATTAAAATCCAGGTCAAGGAAGGAAAGGTTATACGTAAAATATGGATAGCTGAACGAGTTGTTGGCCGGTGCGTACAGGGCATTCAGCTTCATCACCGTATCGGCCACACGGTTGTAGTTAAAGCCTACGGTAAAGGTGTGCTTTGTTTTGATGGCGGGACGGTAAGCCACATCCACAGAGCTTTCTACAAATTCGTAGAGATAGCCATCGGGATTTTTTACCGGCAGCAGCTTGTTTTTCGATGTGGCGTAGTTGAGCTCACGGTTTTTGCCATGCGTAAAATTGATGCTCGACGACCATTTCAGTTCCCTGTCCAAGAAAAAGCCCTGGTACTGCAGCGTGAATTTTTTGGTGTAGCCATTGGCAAGATGTAGGTGCATTTTATCGCCGCGGCCCGAAAAATTGTATTGCGAAAGTTTTAACCCATAATTGAGGTGCTCCAGCTTGCGGCCCCTTTCGTTCCATTGCGAGAAAGTGCCGTTGGCCACCCGAACAAAAGGCTGGGGATAAAAATACCAGCGTTCTTCCACCTCGATATTAATAAAAACATCCCTGCCCTGCAGGCTCCGCAGGGTTACTTCCACCGAGCGGAAAAGCGTTGTGTTCATCAGTTGCCGCTTCGACTGCTCCAGCTTTTCAATGATCTCGGGCAGTGGGTACGCCTCGCCGGTGGAAAAAGAAAGCTCCCGCAAAACGGTTGACCGGCGGGTTCGTTTGATGCCACTTACGGTAATTTCTTTTATGGAAAAGGTAACATTGGAAGTTGTATCCAATACAGCTTCTTCGGGGGTTTTGGTAGAATAAAAATAGGTCTGCGCACCAGAAGCCTCCTGTGCGGAAAGTCGCTTGCTCACGAAAAGCAACACCCAGCATCCCAGTATCAGCAAGCAAGTTTTCATTAGCGGCCTATCCTCACAAAAATTGTATTAAAATAACGTACCCAGCCCACAAAAAGGTTTGAAAGTGAAAAGGAAGTTAAAGGAAAATCCAATACAACGAACAGGGAGTGTTTGCGCAGACCACTATAAATCACAGGTTTGAGCAGTTTGTAAAGCCAATCTTCCTTGAAAATAATTTTTTGTAAAGGATTGTTGTAAGCGACGATAATTTACCTTTTTGCAGCACTGCTTTTCTAAATGCTGAGGTAATTCATCAGGTTATCGTAATTGGTTTGCAACTCATTTTGGTAGAGTTCCTCGCCAAAATAATATTTCACATTGTACTCGTAGCGCTGAAAGGTGCTGACAAGATCCGACACCTCCACTTTGTTTACCCGGATGGTAACCTGGATGGTTCCGCTTTCGGGATCGGTAAAGGTGTTAAGCTGGGTAATCTGCGCATCAACCGATTCTACAATGCGGTTGATCTCTGTAAACGAATACTGTTGTGTCTCCACTTCCAGCACAATCAGCGCACCGGGCTGGCTGAGGCTCATAAAATCCGATGCATTGCGCAGCAGGTCGGTATAGGTAACAATGCCCAGTAGTTGCTTTTCTTCTACCACCGGAACAATGCTTAACTTGTTGACGACCGCTGTTTGAATGGCTTTTAAAAAATGTTCGTTTGCCTGCACCGAAGTGCTGCCATCAGAGATAGGCAAATTGGTAAGCTGTGTTTCTTCGTCGTTCTGCAGCAATTGTTCTTCGCTGATGATCCCGAGGTAGCTGTCATTCTCCACCACCGGCAGGTGCGCCACATGATAATCGTTCATGAGCTGAAGCGCATGAAAAACCGTATCGTCTTTGTGGAGATATGGAATAGCGTTCGATATGAGATCACGGGTTAACATAGAACGGTGATATATAGAAATAAGACAAGCGAACCTATACAACTGTTGCAGTGGCCGCCAGTTTTTTCAAAAAATTCTCTAAAATAACATTAAACTCCCCGGGCTGTTCCATCATGGGCGCATGGCCGCAACGGTCAATCAAATGGAGCTCGCTGTTTGGGATTAAACGTTGAAATTCCCGTGCCACAAAAGGTGGTGTGATGGTATCGTTGGCACCCCACACCAGCAGCGTGGGTTGCTTGATGTTGTTCAGCTCTTCGCCCAGGTTGTTGCGAATGGCGCTTTTGGCCAGGGCAATGATCTTAATGACCTTTAACCGGTTGCGGGTAATTTCAAACACCTCGTCCACCAGTTCTTTGGTGGCCATGGCCGGATCATAAAACGTCAGTTCCGTCTTCTTTCGTATATATTCGTAATCGCCCCGTTTGGGGTAAGTATCACCCATGCCGTTTTCAAACAATCCCGAAGATCCGGTGAGGATCAGCGATTTTATCCGCTCGGGGTGCTTTAGCGTATGCACCAGCGCCACATGGCCGCCCAGCGAATTGCCCAGCAGGTGCACTCCGCGGTAATCTTTTGTTTCTAAAAATTTGTGAACATGCTTGGCCAGCCCGCCAACGGTTGTGTGTAAAATATCCAGCTCAAACAGCGGCAGCAGGGGAACCACCACCTTGTACTGGTGCCTGAAATGTTCCACCAGGTCTTTAAAGTTGCTCAAGGCGCCAAATAACCCGTGCAGCAATACGAGGGGTTCGCCTTCTCCCTCTTCAACATACTTAAACCTTCCTTGTTCTTTTACCTGGTACTGCATGAATCTGTGTTCTGATGTTGCTAAAGTAACTGTTTTTTAGTTAAGGCAATTTGCAGAAAGCCAGCAGGCAACGGGCTTCTTTTCCCTCTTTGCCTGCTCCCAACCACCCGCTGTAATTGCGGTTGCTGGATGGGCAGCGCAACAAGATGACTGCTTGCCATCGCGGTGTCCCGTCAGGGTGTTACCTTGTTAGTACCCACTTCTTCAAAAAAGCGAAGCAATTCGGCAAACATATCCCGAAAGAGAGGAATAACTGTGCCAAGTGCAGCCAGTAGTTTTGGCGCAAGCGGTGCCACATACGGGTAAACAACCGAGGCTTCAACCGTGGCCGGCTGCAGCACGCCAAGCTGCGTGGCATAAAACAGGATAATGCTGTAGATAAAATAATAAATGAGGATGTAAAACAAAACACCGCCAATGCGGTTGAGCCATCCGAGCATCATCATTTTTACCGCACCTTCAATGGCTTTGGCGCCCAGCCTTACCAGCAATACCACCAGTGCAAATACCACCAGGAAGGAAATAAACGGCAGCCAGCGTTGCGACACCTGCACATTGGTGCCGATATAATCGGCCACAAACGTAGACAGCTTGAGTGCAGCTGCCAGCCCCACCAGGTAAGCCAGGAAGGAAAACACGGCCACGATAAGGCCCTTGCTCAATCCTTTGAACAAAGCCATGAGGAGGAGAATGATTGCGATAATGTCGATCAGCATAGGGAGAAGTAGGCAGCAGGCAGTAGGCAGTAAGCAGTCCGGCTCCAATTGCCTACTGCGTACTGCTTACTGCCTACTCTTATTTGGCAAGTAGCTCTTTCACCGCTGCCGAAATGGATTTGCCATCGGCACGGCCGGCCAGTTGCTTGGTGGCCACACCCATCACCTTGCCCATATCGGCTGGAGAGGCGGCACCGGTTTGAGTAATGATCGATTGCAGTTCGGCCCGCAATTCTTCGGGGCTCAACTGTTTGGGCAGGAACTTTTCAATCACCCGGATCTCTTCTTCTTCCTTTTGGGCCAGGTCGGCTCTGGATTGCTGCTGAAAGATCTCCAACGAGTCTTTGCGCTGCTTTACCATTTTCTGCAGCACGGCCAGTTCTTTTTCTTCCGTGATCTCGCCGCCAGCACCGGGTTCGGTTTTGGCTTTGATGATCTCGGCTTTGATGGCCCGCAGTCCCCGCAGGGCTGCTTCGTCTTTTGCTTTCATAGCCTCTTTCATTTCGGCCATGATCTGTTGTTCCAAACGCATATAGAAAAGGTTTGTAGTGGGTAGTTTGTGGTTTGTAGTTATGTGTGCAGGCCTCCCTTATCCTTATCCTCAGCCTCAGCCTCAACCTCAGGCTTAGCCTGCCTTGTTCTCTTTCATCTGCTCTTCCTGGAACTTCTGGTAGAACTGCTGTGCAAAGGCTTTCATTTCATCGGTCAATGCCGTCATGCGGGTGGCCCGCTGAAAGGTATCGGCCATCGTCATCATGGTCTGGTAATAAAAATCAGCCATTTCGTCCACCATCATTTTCTGTGTCCACAGGTCAATGCGCAGGGCCGCTTTGTCGGCACCGTCCCAAAGCGAAAGCATAAACGCTTTTGCCTGTTGTGGTCTTTCAATGGTACTGTCGGTAGCCGACCACTCGATAGCGGATGGCACTTTCTGCTCATCCAGCTCTACATCTATTTTTATCGTTGATTTTGCCATGTGTTGCTTTTTCGCCGCGAAGATAGGCAGGGACAACGTGAGACGTGAGACGGGAAACGACAAACGTGAAACTGAAGGCTCATTTTCTTTCTGTTCGTCTTACGATAGTTTGTTTGTGCTTCGTTACCTTATTAACCTGTCAACTAATCAACCTCGCTCACTTCGCCGCCCTTTCCACCGCTTCCCACAGCAGGGCCGCCGTTCGCTCCCAAGTGTATTGTTCCGAAAGGGGCAGGGCATTTTCGAGCAGCTCTTTGCGTTCGCCTTCGTTTTTGTAAATGAACATGAGCTTGTAGGCAAGATCGTCCACGTTGTCCGGGTCAAAATAAAGAGCAGCGCCACCACTAATCTCTTCCATGGCCGAATCTTTCGATGTCAGCACCGGCACGCCGCACCGCATAGCCTCCGCCACCGGCACACCAAAGCCTTCAAAAAAGGAAGGGTACACCATCGCATAGGCCGAAGCCGTCAGCGGGGCCAGTTTTTCCTCCGGCAGGTAACCTGTGAGCACCACGTCGTCCTTGTATTTGTAAGTTTTTAGCAGTTCCCGGAATTCATCATTCTTCCAGGCCAGCCGGCCGGCCAGTACCAGCTTCAGGGAACTTTGCAAGCGGCGTTTAAAAACAGAATAGGCCTTAAGCAGGTTTACCAGGTTCTTACGCGGCTGAATGGCACCGGTATAAAGAAAATATTCCGCTCCATCAGTGTACTTCTCCTTTACCGCCATCTTTTCGTCAAACGAAAAGGGCCGGAAGATTTCTTTTACGCCATTGTACACCACCGAAATCTTTGCCGGGTCCGTACCGTATTTGCTAACGATATCATTCCTGGAAAAACCAGATACCGTGGCCACCGTTTGGGCCCTCCGCACAAATTTTGGCGTGAAATATTTGTAATAGGCGAGGTGCGATCCCTGGTAGCCTTCGGGATGGTGCAAAAATCCAAGATCATGTACCACGAGGCATTGCGGTACGCGGGTGGTCAGCGAGCATTGCCCGTCGGGAGAAAGAAACACATCGGCCCCGATCCTGCGCAACCGGCGGGTGACTGCCACATCAAACCAATACTTCCAAAGCAAGGGGTGACGGGTTTGCGGCGAAAGCACATGACCGGTAACATTGTGGGCAAACAGGTAGTCTTGCAGAAAAGGACGGTCAAAGAAAAAATGAAACTGGTGTTCGGGATGTTGCTGAACCATACGGCGTAACACTTCCCGGCTGAAATAGCCAAAGCCCTCCAGGTGGGTATCGAGCAAAAACCGTGTGTTCACCGCTACGATCATGGGGCGCAAAGGTAGTTGCGGAAACGTTGGGTGCTGCGAAAGAGCAAAAGACCGCCGCCGGCAAACCACCCGGTTGTTTAACGAATCGAATTGGGTAAAAAATTTCTTTCCACAACCGCTTGTGTTGTTATTCTTCAACAATTTTTTGTGGAAACATGATCCGCATCCGCTCACTTTACGCTGAAAAATTCTTTGGTATGACGTTTGTTTCAAACCTCTACGAACGCGAATGCTTCACCCTTAATCTTACAAAACGTAGTATAAACGACCTCTTAGGTGGAAGAGGATGGTGGCTTGTAAAAGGGGCCTTGGTTCGGGGCCCCTTTCTTTTTTTTCGGCCCCCTGTCCCCCGGTGGGGGAACTTAGGTCCATTTAGCTTTTCTTTTTCAGTCCGTTGTTTAGCAATGTCTTTTCCAATAACAAATGCCTGTCGTAAAAACAGGCATTTTTCTTTTTATGTACTTAGCAGAATTACTACTATGAGGCATTCGTTGCGTCGCACACTTTTGCGTTCGGTAATCCTATTCAGCAGAAAAAAACATTTTACAGTAGGAAATGATAGATGATCAAAGGAAATACGGACCTAAGTTCCCCCACCGGGGGACAGGGGGCCCTTCCAGCTATTCTCTTCCTTCAAATAACTTTCATCAATCACTGCTCCCAAACCGGGAACTTCCGGTACGTCAATCACACCGTTTTCTAAATAGCGGATACCACCGATCACCGGGTCTTCGGTGTACATCAGCGGCGTATCAAAATCGCAGTGGTAAATATGGCTGTTGCTCAGGGCCAGGTGGGCCGCAGCGGTCATCCCTAACCGCGATTCCATAAAGCCGCCTACCTGCATGTGCAGACCGGCCGCTGCGCCCAGTTCGGCGATCTTTTTTCCTTTGTAAAACCCGCCCGATTTTCCCAGCTTAATATTGAACATTTGGCAGGCATTCAACTGGATCAATCGCTCCGCATCCCAGTGATCGCCGCAGCTTTCATCGGCCATAATAGGAATGGGCGATGCCGCTGTTACCTTGCTCAATTCCATAAAGCGGTAGCGGGAAATGGGCTCTTCGCAGTGCTCGATGTTAAACGGTGCCAGGGCCTCCAACACAGCAATAGCGTTTTCGGCGGTTCCCCAGCCCTGGTTGGCATCAATGCGCAAGGGAAGATCCGGACCAATGCCTTCGCGAATGGCCCGGATCCGCGCCACATCTTTTTCCAGGCTTTCGCCCAGCTTTACTTTAATAGCGGGAAATCCTGCCGCCTTGAACCGCACCGCATCGGCCTGCATCTTCTGCGGATCGCCAATGCTCACGGTCATATCGGTTTCCAATACCTTGGACTTTTCTCCTCCTAAAAATTTGTACAGCGGTACACCCGCATGTTGTGAAGCAATGTCGTAAAGCGCCATGTCAAAAGCGCTTTTAATGCTGCTGTTGCCGTATATGGTTTTGTCCATGGCCTCCACACAGCCGGCAAGGTCCAGCGCATCTTTTCCCTTCAGCACCTGGGCAAAATATTGGCCTACCACAAAACAGGTATCAATGCTTTCGCCGTTGATGGTCATGTACGGACTGCTCTCGCCATAACCGGCGCAGCCATCGGCCGTGCGAATGATGACCACCAGGTTTTGCACGTTGTGGATGGGACCCAGCGAGATCACGAACGGTTCTTTCAGCGGAATAAAAAGCTTGTACAGCTCAACAGCCTGGATAGAGGTTGCTTGCATGGGTTGGGTTTTTTGAGAATGCAATTACGGCAAAAATCGTGAGTGGTGAGTGGTGAATGGTGAGTCAGGCGTAACACAACTCACAACTGACCACTCACGATTCCGGTTCACCAAACGCCATGGCTAGGGTAAAAGATAGGGGATGATCTGCTTCGGAATGATTTTCAGGCTCCGTGTCTTTTCGTTTTTCAGCGGTACGGATGCTGTAAATTAGACGCACAAACCCCGCAGATGAAAAAGCATATTAGCTTACTGCTTGCAGCGTTGATTGTTGGTGTTTTCTTCTTTTTCATATGGTATTATGTTTTCGGTAAGGATTACGATACGGCGATGTCGTATGGAATCATTGCTGCGGTAGCAGGACTCGTTGCTGAATACATCAAGCCTTTGTTCTCCAAAAAGCGCAAATAAAGTTGTGCTTTTCCCCAATAAGGAAAGAATTAAATAGCGCTTCAAAAGGCTTTCAAACGGATGCTCAATTTTGTCTCACCGAATCTTCATGGCCCTTCTCGTCCGGTTCGCCAAAGGCCAATGCAATGGAGGCGAGGAACAGCACGATGATGGTAACGATCAGTATCGCAAAATGAAAATTATCATCGGTCAGTGCTTTGCTTATGGTTCGGGCAATCTCGTAAAGCGTATAGGCCAATCCACTAATAACAATAACAAGGGCTGCAATGCGGTATCCCTTTCGCGGCACCTTTAGCGCTTTGCGCAGGATCCAGATATAAAGCGAAAGCGATACGGCGTAGGGAAAAATATACATGAAAAGGCGAAAAAGGGTTTCCATAAAGGATAGGCTTAAACGTTAGTAATGGGAGTGTTCAGGGTTGTCCACAACAGGTCTTTCAGTTGCTGGATGTTTTTGTTTGTCATAGACGAAATAAAGAGGTGCGGAATACCATCGGGCAGTTCCTTTTTAATAGCCTCGGTCAGTTCTTCGTCCAGCATATCGCTTTTGGAAATAGCAATAATAAATTGCTTGTGCATCAGCTCCGGGTTGTATTCTTCCAGCTCGTTCACCAGCACATCAAACTCCTTGCGGTGGTCTTTGCTGTCGGCCGGGATTAAAAACAGCAGCACCGAGTTGCGTTCGATATGCCGCAAAAAGCGGTGACCGAGGCCTTTGCCTTCGGCAGCGCCTTCAATAATTCCCGGCAGGTCGGCCATGCAAAAGCTGCGGCCGTCACGGTACTCCACCATACCCAGGTTGGGTGTGATGGTGGTAAAGGCATAATCGGCAATCTTGGGTTTAGCAGCCGTTATCACCGAAAGCAGGGTGCTTTTGCCCGCATTGGGAAAGCCTACCAGGCCTACATCGGCTAGTACCTTTAACTCCAGCACTTTCCAGCCTTCAAGGCCGGGCAGTCCCGGTTGCGAATGTTCCGGTGCCTGGTTGGTAGGTGTTTTAAAATTGGTATTGCCAAGGCCACCTTTTCCGCCCGGCAGCCAGATGATCTCTTCGCCGTCGTGCAGGATCTCGGCTTCTTTTTCACCGGTTTCTTCGTCGCGGGCAATGGTGCCCAGCGGTACTTCCAGCACAATGTCCTTGCCATCACGACCGGTTTGGTTGTTGTCCCGTCCCCGGTCGCCATCTTCTGCCAGCACGTTTTTGTGATAGCGCAGGTGCAGCAGGGTCCACAGGTTGCGGTTGCCCCGTAAAATGATGTGACCACCCCGGCCGCCATCGCCGCCATCGGGCCCGCCAAAGGCGGTTATTTTATCTCTTCGGAAATGTTTGATACCAGCCCCGCCATGACCACTCCGGCAAAAAATCCGGATCTGGTCAACAAAATTGCTTTTCTCCAAATTATTGTTTTTGCTTTGCAAAGATATAGACCCAACACCCGCTTTCATGAATCCATTGTTCATCGGTGCTTTCTCGCTTCTTGCTGTGCTGGCGCAAACCTGCGGCAAAAAGGCACAAAACAGCCTACCTTCCTGTGTGCAGGACAGGATTGAGGCCATCAAAAAAGAACCGCAGTGGAATCCGCCGGCTACAGTAACGGAATACCGCTACGAAGGCCGTACGGTGTACCTGTTCAGCAGCAATTGCTGCGACCAATACAACGAACTTTGGGACCGCGATTGCAAATACATTTGCGCACCCACCGGCGGCTTTACCGGCAAGGGCGACCAGAAATGCACCGATTTTGAAGAAAAGGCAGAACTGGTGAAAGTGGTATGGAAAGACGAAAGAGAATGAATAGGTGAACAGAAGAACAGATGAACAGGGAACAGATGAATGTTGAAGGAAATTAAAAATTCATCAGTGGAAGTTCGATCATAACAACATCGAACATTGAACTTCGAACGACAAACGACGAACAACAAAATAAACAAAATGGGATTTATTCTAAAGATTTTGGCTACGGCAGTTGCAGCTTACCTGGCATCCTGGCTTCTTGATGGTGTTACCCTGGATACGGCCGGAACGGCTATCATTGTTGCCCTGGTGTTTGCGCTCTTGAATGCCATTGTAAGGCCCCTGCTTATTTTGCTTACCATTCCCATTACCATTGTTACGTTGGGACTTTTTCTGCTGGTGATCAATATTATCATTGTAAAGCTGACCGATTACCTGATCGATGGTTTTGCTGTGGATGGCTTGCTGACGGCGCTGCTTTTCAGCTTAATCGTATCGGCGGTGAGTGGGATCATCAGTTCCATCGTTGGCGACAAAGATTGATGCTTTCCCTTCCTCCTTATCAATAGCCCGCGGTTATGTTACCATTCTTTCGCCCTGCGCCGGTATATGTAAAGGTGTACCCGAACGCCATTTCCATCACTAACCTGAAAACCGGCGAAACGGTTCACCGCACAGCTGCTGAACCCTTTTCCAATACCCATTTGGTAGTGGCCAACTTTGGACTTGCTGAGCGGCTTGGCCGCGAGATCATCAAAGAGCTGGGACTCTCCCGCCGCTCGTTAAAAACCATCGTGCAGCAGATGAAGGTGTACGAAGACGTTTTGTCGGAAGTCGAGAAGCGCACCCTCCGCGACCTTTGCGAGCAGATGGGCAGCAAGGTTGTTTTCATCATCACCAATGACAAAGCGCTTTCCAACGAAGAAGCCCTGCAGGTGCTGAACGAAAACTAGCCCCATCGCCCTTTCTTTGCAAAGGCTTCGGGCAATGCGCAAAGCCAAGCTAGATTCGTCTTAATTTTCACGCATGGATTTCCGCAGAAACAACCTGGATACTGATACGCTGCTTTCGCTTTACCATAATCTTCTCTGGCCCCGCCTGATCGAAGAAAAAATGCTGGTGCTGCTGCGTCAGGGACGCATCTCCAAATGGTTCAGCGGCATTGGCCAGGAAGCTATTGCCGTAGGCGCTACGCTGGCCTTGCAACCCGATGAATGGATCATGCCCCTGCACCGCAACCTGGGAGTGTTTACGGGGCGCAACATGCCGCTGCACAAACTGTTCAAGCAATGGCAGGGTGCACAGGATGGGTATAGCAAGGGGCGGGAAAGAAGCTTCCATTTTGGTTCGGCCGAACACCATATCTGCGGCATGATCTCTCACCTGGGACCGCAACTGGCCATTGCGGACGGCGTGGCGCTGGGCTATAAATTAAAAGAAGAGAACAAAGTCTCGCTGGCCTTTACCGGCGACGGCGGTACTTCCGAAGGCGATTTTCACGAAGCCCTCAACACGGCTGCGGTGTGGGACCTGCCCGTGATCTTTATCATTGAAAACAACGGCTACGGTCTAAGCACGCCGGTGAGTGAGCAATACCGTTGCGCCAGCCTGGCTGATCGGGCCAAAGGCTATGGCATGGAATCCATCATCATCGATGGCAACAATATTTTACAGGTGTACGACACCGTGAAAGGCGTAAGGGATTATTGCATCCGCAACCAAAAGCCTTACCTGATTGAATGTCTCACTTTCCGCATGCGGGGGCACGAAGAAGCCAGCGGAACGAAATATGTTCCCAAAGAATTGTTCGACGCCTGGCAGGTAAAAGATCCCATTAAAACCTACGAAGAGTGGCTGCTGGCTGAAGGTGTTCTTACCGAAGAAAGCATTGCCACCACCAGGGACAACATAAGGCAGCGCATTGAAGATGAACTGCGCATTGGCTTCGACAGCAAGCCGGTGATGGTCAATATTGAAAACGAGTTGAGGGATGTATACGCAGCCCGGCCCCCCTACCCCCCAACGGGGGGGCTGGCCAACACACAGCCCTTACCTGCCGGAGAGGTTGAACAGAATTCAACCACTTCGCAAAGCGAGGCGGGTGTGGTGGGGCACTCCCCCACCGGGGGAGCGGAAAGGGGCCGTGCACCGGTGCGGTTCATCGACGCCATCAAAGAAGGCCTGTTCCAATCCATGGAGAAGCACGGCAACCTTGTATTAATGGGACAAGACATTGCCGAATATGGTGGCGCCTTCAAGATCACCGAAGGTTTTGTGGAAGCGTTTGGCAAGGCAAGAGTACGCAACACACCGCTTTGCGAAAGCGCTATCGTGGGTGCGGCGCTGGGGCTTTCGCTGGAAGGCTTTAAAAGCATGATGGAAATGCAGTTTGCCGATTTTGCTACGGTGGGTTTTAACCAGATCGTAAACAACTTGGCCAAGATCCATTACCGCTGGGGGCAGTACGCCGATGTTGTCATTCGCATGCCCACGGGCGGTGGCGTAGGCGCAGGGCCTTTTCACAGCCAAAGCAACGAAGCCTGGTTTGTGCACACGCCTGGACTGAAAGTGGTCTATCCTTCCACCCCTTACGATGCCAAAGGCTTGCTGATTGCTGCCATCAACGACCCCAATCCTGTTCTATACTTCGAGCACAAGGCGCTTTACCGCAGCGTAAGCGGTGATGTACCCCAGGGCTATTACGAAGTGGAAATCGGAAAAGCAAGGCTGGTGCAGGAAGGGGAAGATATTTCGATTATCACTTACGGTGCCGGCGTACACTGGGCAACCGATTATGCCGCTGCCAACGGGACAGTTTCCTTCGATATCCTTGACCTGCGCACATTATTGCCGCTGGATTACGAAGCCATTGCGGCCTCGGTTAAGCGTACGGGCAAAGTGCTGCTGCTGCACGAGGATACAATGATTGGTGGGATTGGCGGCGAGATTGCTGCCTGGATAGCGGAGAACTGTTTTGAATACCTCGATGCGCCAGTGATGCGTTGCGCTTCGCTGGACACGCCGGTACCGTTTAATATCGAGTTGGAAAAAGCCTTCCTGGCCAAAAGCCGGTTGGGAGAAATGGTTGAAAAACTCCTGCAGTACTGATGCCCACGCTATACATCATAGCAGGGCCGAATGGTGCGGGGAAAACAACGGCTTCGGAAATTCTGTTGCCGGAAGTTTTTGGTACAGACATTTTTATCAACGCAGACGTTATAGCGGCCGGGCTCAACCCTTCCAACCCGGAAGTTGTTGCCTTTGCGGCTGGTCGCATCATGCTGGAAAAGGTGCAAGAGGCATTACAGGCAAAAAACACGTTTGCCATTGAAACCACACTGGCTACCAGGTCTTACCTGAACCTGGTGGGTCAGGCGCAATTATTGGGATATGAAGTGGTGTTGTATTTTTTCTTTTTGCCTTCGGCGCAAATGGCAAAGGAAAGGGTGAAACTGCGGGTGAGCAAAGGCGGTCACAATATTCCGCCGGAGGTGATTGAAAGAAGGTATGGAGCGGGATTAAGAAATTTTTTTGATTACATTTTGAAAGTGGATAACTGGTTTATCTATGAAAACACAACTTCCACTCCACTCATCATTGCAGAAGGTGAATTGAACGCGATTGCAAAAATTTATAATTTAGACCTATGGGAAAGACTAAGAAAAATGTAGAGTTTTCTGAAAAACATCAGGCGTTGAAGAAGGCTACGGAGAAAGCTTTGCAAAAAGTTTCAGAAAAACTTATTGCCGAAACCAAGGCTAAGAACAGCTATTTGGTCGTGTCCGACGAAGCCGGCAACATCAAAAAGATCCCTGCCAAAGACCTCTGATTTCCAGTTGCTTCTTTCTTTTTCAGCCGTTTTTTACGCAACGCAAAATCCTCGCTGCGCTTCCCCTTCATTCCACCTGTTTCCCGCCTCTCCTGCTTTAGCGCTGTTTTCCGCCGCTTGCATTTTTAAAAAATGGAATATAGATTCGCCCTCTTGTTTTAAATCAACAACTGCCTTATGAAACAATTATCCACCCTATTGGCGGGCCTGTTGCTGTTTACGCTGTACGGCAATGCCCAATACGACCAGCGCCGGTCGCTCACGGTGCGAAACACTGATGACCGCAAAGGCGTCGCCGTCGCCACGGCCTACCTCGATTATGCCATCCGCAAATTCGATGGCGAGATCTGGATCCCGGTTTCTTATTCAAAAGTGGAGGTAAATCCCGAAGCCGGTTACTGGCACAATGGCAAGCTGTATAAAAGCGAAGTGCCCGGCCTGGTAGAACTCATGCGCAGCAGCAAGAGTTCGGCGCCTACCGTCAAATTTGATGTTTATTACAACAATGTCCGGATCGATACCCGAACCATCTTTATCACCGAAAAGGACAATCTTGGTTTGCTGGGTGATATCATTCGCCTGAAAGCAACCGAAGCCCAGCTTAAAAACCCAGCCTACCGCCTGGAGGCTGTGGAGATGACGAGTTTCAATAACGTTGACTGGTGGTACAAGGCGGTTAGCCTTATCGAAACATACGAGCGGGAGAAGAAAGAAGCCGCCGACTACAAAGAACTGGTCTTCCAGGCTGACGGGGCTTTTCTCCGTAAGGACCTGGTAAAAGCGCAGGAACTTTTCAGCAAGGCCACCCGCCACAAACTGGCGGATAGTTATCCCACCAACCAGTTAGAGAGAGTAAAAGAAGCACTGAAAAAAGAAAAGGGAACGGAACGGTTCAATGAGCTGATGAAAGATGCGGCCGCCGCCGAGTCGGCAAAAGATTATACGCAGGCCTTGCGCCAGTACAATGCAGCCGCCAACCTGGGCTTGGATGATGCCAGGGCATCGCAGGGTGCCAACCGGGTACAGCGTACGCTGACACAATTAAAGACAGAGGAAGAACAGCGCCTGCAGGCCGAAAAGCAAAAGCAGGAAAAAGAAGCCAAAGCCGCTGCCGATAAAATAAAGACCGACAGGGAAACCACCGATCGCCTGTTGAAAGAAAAAGAAGAGGCCCTGCAAAAAGCGCTGGAAGAAAAGCGTGAACAGGAAGCAAAAGAACTGCAGGAAAAAGAAAAGAAACTGTACGAGGAAGCCCTGAAAAAACAAGCGAAGGAAGAGCAGGAAAAGCGGGAGAGAGAGCAAAAAGAAGAAGAAGAAAAAGAAAAAAAGGACAAAAAGGACAGGGACGACCGTGACCAGAAATTGCTGGACAAGTTCAAAAAAAGAATGGAGTGGGACCCGGTGCGCTACCGCGAAGCCAAGACCAAGGCCGATAGTTTTTACCAGGCCGGCATGCAGCTTGACCCTTACGGCGCCCTGCAACTGAAAAATGAATGGTGGGATACCAATATGTTCATGGCCGATTTTCGTGATGACCTGAACGAACCCCGTCGCCAGGATGCCTGGAAAAAATCACAAGCCTTGTTATACGACCAGGAAGCCCTTTTCTCCACCGCTAAATATTATTACATGGAAGCGGTGCAGTATACCGACGAGGACTCCTACCAGTACAAATCGCTTGTCAGCAGGATGAAAATGATGAACAGCCTGCTGGACGTGCAAAAGCTGTCCATCAAGGCAAGCCGTTCGGGTGAGCAGGTTCGGCAAAAGAACTATGAAAGCGCAAAAGTGTGGAAGGTGATCAACCGGCAGCGCAGCAACCAGGTGCGGTCCCAACTGGCTTACCAGCACCTGACGCAGCAATACCTTTACCCCGATCGCAACTACAAAGGAAAAGATGCCAGCAATGCCATACAGCGGCAGTTTGATTTTGAGAACCGCCTCAATGCGGCCGACCAGCAATTGCGGCAGGATAATGCCATTACCGGTGTAACCTCCCAACTGGCTACCAGCGCCCTGCTCGACGATAACAAAGTGGCCGCAGGCTATGGCGAAGGCGCCATGGGTTTTAACCTTTTTGCTTTCTCCGGCGGCCTTACCTACCCGGTCGTAACCAATACGGAGCCCAACCCTGATTATGTGATGGCTTCCAGTGTGAGCAACCTGTCAGTGATGCCGTTTACCGGTGGTTTCGACTGGTGGCTGCGCCGTGGAAAGGTTTGGGACCTGGGCGTTTCCGGCGACCTGACCCTGGGTGTTTTACCCATGCTGGGCCATAAGAATTTTTATTTCGGCTACGGGTTCAATGCAAAAATGAATGTTGGTTACAAAGCGGTAAAGCTGGCGTTTGAAGCCGACTGGCACAATCGTTCCGGTTCTTATGAATACGATGACGATGTGGTGAACCAGGACAACCAATGGCGGGAGAATACAGGGCTGATCTGGAAAGGCGAAATGAATTATTCCGTGTTGCGGGCCGGCGCCGGTTTGCACTTCCAGTATGGCGATGAAGATGAAGACGGCTACCTGCGACTGCTGTTATATGCCGAAAAGCCATCGTTTTACCAGAACTATAATTTTAGTAAGCCGGTGCTCTCGTTTGGTGCCCATTGGATGATGCGCGGCGGATTTTCCTTTATGGGTTCGTATGCCCAGAATTACCCGGTGGGTGGTGAAGCCAAATACTTTATGCGTAATTATTCCACCGCCGATCATTGGAGCTTCGCTGTAGGAAAAGTATGGACCATTGGAAAAACGAATTAATCAACTTTCGAAAACTGTCAATATGAAAACGATTTCGCTGAAAACCTTTTTTCTTTTTCTCTTTGGTTGGCTTTTGCTGTCGGCCTGTAACAAAGAAACCTTTGTAGAAACCGTTGGCCACGTAGCCATCGAATCGGCCGACGAAGATGAGGTAGGCTATTTCATCTTCACCTCGAAAACCCTTGCGGCCAAGTGTGGTAAGATCACCATCTGGATCGACGATAAAATAGCCGGGTACCTGACCGCCGATTACCAGGGTTCGTTCAGCCTTTGTACTACCGAGCCCATTGAAGGAAAGCTGCTGAAGATTGTTTCGCCAACAGGCTCGCATAAAATAACAGCAACGGTGGCCAACGACTGCACCAAATTTTCCGTTGAAACCTATACGCTTAACAAAGGTGTTTGTCGTTATTACGCATTGAATTAAGTAGGATAGGTTTGGTAATACAAAGGGAATGACGGGGTCATTCCCTTTGTTGTTTTCAGCAGGAAGTAGGATGGCAAGGAAACCGTTTCTCTTGCCAATGCCATTTTGCCTATTGGTAAACGTTAGTTATAGCTTTAGCCGCCAGCAATATGCGGCAGGCATTGGTAGGTAAAAGAATTTGCGACAGTAACCTTCACAAGGTCAAACCATACAGCAACCCATCATTTTTTGAGATAAGCCAAAGCCTGTTGCCATCCAGTACCGCCTGGTGCGGCATCCACTTTTGAAGATCGATTGTTTGCAGCAGCTTTTGTTTTTTATACTGAATAACGAGAAGCTTGTTGCTGTATAGTACCCAAACGTTCGCATCATCAGCCTTCAGGATCTTTGCAAAAGCATCGCTGTCTTCTTCGATGCTATCCGACAGATCGGTGAGTGTGATTGATTGTTGTTTGCGCAGCTTGTTGCCAAGAACGGTCAGTCTTCCTTCTGTAAGAACAAAGCTGTTGCTTTTAATTGTCAGCATTTCGGGACCATTTATATTGTCGGTGGCAAGGTCTTCGGCCAGCCGGCCATTGATCTTTTTTCCATCATGCGTCAGTGCTGCAAACGATTCAGCACAGGAAAACTCGGAGGGATAGGTATGCTCTTCTGTTTCGCAGGCGCTGTTTTTCAGTCTTCCATCGTAAGTTATTTCCAGCCAGTGGTTGCCTTCTGCATTGGCAAAAATTTTATCCCCGAAATAATAGGGCTGGCGGGAGCAGCCGTGTGCCAGGAAGCGTTTCCAAACAACCGAATCTGCCGCCAGGTTATAGGCGATGAGGCAACCGCCGTCGTAGATTCCTGTTGTGTAGAGGATGTTGCTTTTTAACACCGGTTGCGTTTCAATCGAAAAAGGCAAAGTTTTAACCTCCCTTCCTTTCAGGTCCAGTTGAACCGAAGCACCATCTTTTGTATTGGCCCAGATGGAAGTCCCGGCAAAGAATGGCGAAACATTCGATTGCCAACCCAGGTTATAGACCCACAACTGCCGGCCGGTGGCTTTCTCATACGCATACAGTTTGTAGTCCTTTGCATTAAACAGCAGCAGGCTGTCATTTTGCGCAAGTGAACTGTAAAACTTGGAGGCTTTGTTCGGAAAGGCTTGCTGCGATGTAAAAAAAACGGTTTGCCCGTTTGATAGAAAGGCAGTCAGCAGCAGGGCATACAGGAGCAGTTGTTTCATGGTGTGCGGCTTCTTTGTGTTTTAGTGGGAATGGATTGGCAACAAGATAATAAAAATGGCTGCAGCGCAAACTATCCTCCCACGAAGGAGAGATACCTGCACAACGTAAAACCGTTTTTGATGGAGAAAAGGTAATCATCTTCCTGCCCGAAAGCCGATGGTTTCCTTGTCTTCACCATTGATCTTGCGCACCAGCGCATCGGCCGGCATCTTTACGCTGACGGGATCTTTTTCTCCCACCATTTGCAGCAGGCATTCAGCATCATCCACCTTCTGCACCAGCACAATTTTATCGAGGCTGATATAAACTTCCGCTTTGCGGTACGCACAATAAACGTTCAGAAATTTCATGCACTAAAATTGCAGCATTTTCACATTCTTTTCTGTCCCTTCTAAAAAGGGAATGCCTATTTTAGGCATTCCCTATCCGGTTACACCAAAACAGCTTCATGAGAAAATTCTTTTTTCGATTCTCATTTTATTGGCCGTGGGTTCGGCTGTACAAAACACCTTTCTTTGTACAGCGGCAGGACCTTTGCATCCGCCTTTTTAGCTATGCACCCACAACAGAGCAAATCCGACTGGCGGAACAGACTTCACCAGGTAATCTACGAAAGCAATACGCCGGCCGGTAAGTTGTTCGATGTGTTGCTGCTGCTCTTTATCCTTGCCAGCATTGCCGTAGTGATGCTCGACAGCGTGGCATCGCTTCACCGCCGGTACGGCGATCTTTTTTATAACCTGGAATGGGCCTTCACCTTTCTTTTTACCATCGAATACATCCTGCGCCTGCTAAGCATCAAAAAGCCCATCCGGTATGCCCTTTCTTTTTTGGGCATTATTGACCTGTTGGCCATTATCCCCAGTTACCTCAGCGTGTTTGTTGTAGGGGCGCAGTCGCTGCTGGTGTTGAGGGCCCTGCGCCTGTTGCGGGTCTTCCGTATCTTCAAGCTGACCCATTACCTTTCCGAGATGGCCTTCCTCGGATCAGCCATGCGGGCCAGCATTAAAAAGATCTTCATTTTTATGCTCATCGTGCTGACACTGGTGGTAATTCTCGGCTCGGTAATGTACCTGGTAGAAGGCGGCGAAAGCGGTTTCCGAAGCATCCCCGAAAGTATTTACTGGTCCATTGTCACCATTACCACGGTTGGCTATGGCGACATTACACCCATCACTTCATTGGGCAAGTTCATTGCTTCGGTGATTATGTTCATTGGTTACAGCATCATTGCCGTACCAACAGGCATTGTTACTTCCGAAATGGTTAACCGCTCCCGCGACAAAGGGCACCATCCCGAGGTTTGTCCTTCCTGCGGCCGCGAGGGCCACGACGGCAATGCCGTGTTTTGCAAATGGTGCGGGGAGAAGCTGTAGAAAAGTCCGAAGTTGACAGTTCATAGTTGTTAGTCGACAGGCTGCGTAGGGACATGCCGTGGCGTGACCGCAACAGCGTGTAATGATTGCAAGTAGGGACATGCTCCTGGCATGTCCTGTTGTTTTGAAAACCCTGCACACATTTCAATCAGCTATCCTTATCCTTTACGCAACACTCCTCAATTGGCCCAGGTTGTATTTTTCATCCTTCAGGTAAGCGTAAGGGTCGTAGCTGAAAGCACTCACACCCAAGGTAACATAAAGCGTAATCCTGAACTTAAAAGTGGTCTTTTTCGCCGGTTGCCCCGCCGCTTTAGCGCGGGGATAAAGTTGTTTCAAACGCTTTTCTGTATCGGCTTTAGCCGAATTCATTTAGCTAAAGCCCATGCACTTTCTCAGCCACGTTTTCAATAACCCCGCCATAAATGGCGGGGCAACTGGAGGAAGACAAACCCCGCAGAATTTTTAATGAATGTTGTTTATACTCCTTAAAATGAGGTAGCCGCTAAATTGTTTAGATAGACCTCCCGCATCTTTTTTAACCCACACAAATTCTCCTGCTAAAATGCCGGAACAAAACTTGCAGCGTTATTAGCATGAAAAGCAAAGAAAAAGGCCTCGCTATTTTAGGCACCGCAGTGTTTGCGGCCCTGGCAGCGCTTATCGGCAACTTTATCCGCAAGCTGTAGTGGTGAATGGCGAGTGGTCAGTGGTGAATAAAGGATCTTTTACAGGAGCAAAAAAGGCTTCTGTGGACACTGCTCTCTATTGGTTTTGTACAGAATAACTACTCACATCTGAATTGCAGAAAAAATGTTCTGCATTCACTGCCACTTATTACAAAACAATTAGCGTAATCAGTTTGCGAAATATTGGCATTGTAAAACGGTCCTCTTCATTTCATAGAACGACTACCTATTTTCTTATCTACAGCAATTAGCAAGGTGTTCATCTGTCTTCTGCAATAAAATGCTTGACACAAAACAGCAACTAAACAATATCGAATATCCAATATCTCAATATTCTACTATCCCACTATCCTCCCCCTCTACACATTGATCCCGCCGCTCACCTCTATCCGCTGCCCTGTGATCCATCGGGCATCGTCGCTGCAGAGAAAAGCCACCACGCCGCCAATGTCCTCGGCCGTGCCCACACGCCCAAGTGGTGTGAGTGCTGCCAGCGCTTCTTTGCGCTGCGGGTTGTTGCGGATGGCCGCATCGTTAAAGTCCGTTTCAATGGGGCCGGGCGCCACCACGTTGGCCCGGATGCCTTTGGGTCCCAGCTCTTTTGCCCAGTATTTTGTCAGCACTTCAATGGCGCCTTTCATGGAGGCATACACCGAGTAGCCGGGATTGACAAAACGTGTGGTGCCGGTAGAGATGTTGACAATGCCGCCACCTTCTTTGAGGTAGGGCAATAGTTTTTGGGTGAGAAAATAAACGCTCTTGAAATGCACGTTCAGAAATTCATCAAAATGCGCTTCGGTGGCCTCTGCAAACGGCACGGTGCCGCCAATGCCGGCGTTGTTCACCAGGTAATCGATACCGGTAGCCTGCCAGCGGGTTTTCAATTCAATGGAAAGGCCTTTGACAAAAGCATCAAGCGAGGAAAAAGCGGCCATATCCAGGTGAAGCGCAAAGGCCTTTTGCCCCAAAGCTTCGATCTCTTTCACCACAGCTTCCGCCTCGGCTTCTTTGCTGCGGAAGGTGATCACAACAGCCAGCCCTTTGCGGGCCAGGCTGAGGGCCATATCGCGGCCCAGTCCACGGCTGCCACCGGTTACAAGGGCAATTTTCGATTCGTTCATGGTAAGGGTTTAAGCCGCAAAGCTATCAGTTATCGGGTGAATCAAGACGGGTAAGTTTAGGAGGGTGCATCCATTTCTTGCCAACAAAGAAAGCAAGTGCCTGAATGCAATGGCACCGTCAGCTTGTGGCAGAATAAAAACCAACAGCAAGCTTGGAAAACCTGCAAACGGTCAGCAATAAGTCGAAATGGTTTGCTGCACCGGTTCTCGTCAAATTGACTTAAATTCAATTGTCGACAACATTGCAAAAAACCATTAACCATGTTAAAAGAAATCTTTGAGTTGGTAAAAGGCACTGCTACCGAAGCGGTTGTGCAAAACCCTGCTATTCCCGACAACCAAAACGATGAAGTGGTAGCAGAAGCTACCAACACTGTTGCATCGGGACTGCGCAACATTGTGGCCGGTGGGGGGTTGCAAAGCCTGCTGGGACTATTTGGCAGCGGCACCGATAAAAAAAGCCTCCTCGGAAACCCCATAGTTTCGATGATGATGGGGCATTTTGCCGGTAAGCTGATGAACAAGTTTGGCATGGCGCCTTCGCAGGCTAACCAGTTGTCGGGCACACTGATCCCCGATGTTTTGGGTAACCTTATTGGCAAGACCAATGACCCGAACGAATCGGCTTTTTCGCTGGAGAACCTGATCGCTTCTATCACCGGGAAAAAAGATGCGCAAGGCGGCGGTATTGGCGACCTGTTGTCGCAGATCACCGGTGGCAGTACACCCCAATCCGGCGGTGGTATGCTGGATATCATTAAAGAACTGGCCGGCGGCGCCCAGCAACAACAGCAAGCCAATGGCGGCCTGCTTGACCTGATCAAAGGGTTTGCCCGCTGAGGGCCTTTATGCCAACAGCGGCAGCCCTTGATTTTTCACCATACAAATAACAATGGTCAAACCATTTTATCCCCACTAAACTTACAGCTATATGAAACTGGTAAAAGTAATTGAAGTCATCTCCGCCTCGGATAAAAGTATCGAAGATGCCGTGCACAACGCGGTGGCCGAGGTTTCCAAAACCATCCGCAACATCGATTCGGTTTACATCAAAGACATCAAGGCCCACGTAAAGGACGGCAAGGTGACCACCTTTGGCGTTAACTGCCAGATCTCCTTCCGGGTGGAAGGCTCGGAAGAGTAACGGTTTTTCGGCTAGCCGGTACCGGTAGAGTACTACTTTAAATCGTTGTTACAGTTTGACCCTGGTTGCAGTAGCCGGGCAAGATGCAATTCCTATGCATAGCACGATTGTCTTTCACCGGTACTATCGGCTTAAAAGAAATCGTTTCACCTGGTCACCGTATGATGGGTTGAAATAAAGAGCTGGTATTTCCCGCCTTAGTAGCCGCTGCTATTATATCAGACGAAGAGCACTGCAGGCGAAGTAAAAATCTTTGGTGCGCAAACGCTCTGTTCTTGTTTCAATCCTCATCCAAATACGGATGCCGGAACTGCGGATACTTTTTCTTTCGTTCGTTTAGTGCTTCCATCTCGGCATCGGTTTGCGCAGGGTTGTACTGGCTGTCCCTGCCAAAAAACAAGCGGTTCTCGTGAAAATAAAAAAGGCACCAGTTCTGCGTGCTGTCAAACACCATCACATCGCCGCCAAAAAAAAGGAGCGGTGCATATTTTACCACCATCTTCCAGGTGGTTAGTAGCGGTTCATGGTAGTCTTCCGAAAGCACAAATACCCAGGTGGCAAAGGGCAGGCCGCGACTGTGCAGCCATTTCTTCAGCGCTGCATTGCTTTCATCCGTTCCGGCCAGCGCCTCGCATTCTTCCACGGTTCTGAAATTGCCCCTGGCAAAGGGATCCCAACTGCCGCCGGTGATCAAATTGGCAGAAGGACCAGTAAAGGAAAAAAGATAAGCACGGGCGGTTTCGTCCAGGAAAAAGATCTGCGCCTGGTGCGTGGGTGGCAAGGCTTCAAAGTTTTCCTTGTTGCCAAATGCTGTCCAGCCTTCGGGAGGAGGTATCGTGTACTGCCGGATGTTTGACAGGTCAATCATGGTAATGTATCAGGCAGGAAAATAAGCAAATACTGTGGTTGAATGCATTGAGAAGGAAATGCTTTTTACAGCAAAAATTTATCAGCCCTGAATGAGTTTGTACCAGAAAGGTGTAAATAGCCTGAAGGATAGTTAAGCTGCTTCTTTTCTAAAACAAGAATAGAGCCGGTAAGCCAACGGTGTGCAGGTTGATCTTTTCACCGTACGGAAAAAGAAAGCACTTTTGGTTAAGGAGGAAAATCCAGCTAAATGCTGTTTGGCTTTCATCCACTAAAAAGAAATCTTTTTGCCGCCGCGAAATCTATTCAGTCGAATAACTTTCCTTATCCTTTTTGTTCTTTTTGCTTCCGGAATTTTTCCCGTAGTAATTCTACTACAGGCGGCAGCACAGAAAGTATGATGATGCCAAAGATCACATAGGTGAAATTGCTTTTGATAATGGGAAGACCGCCAAAGAAATATCCCAGCAGGAGAAAACTAACGACCCAAAGGACGGCACCAATGACGTTGTAATAGGCAAAGCGACTGTACGACATGGTGCCCACACCGGCCACAAAAGGCGCAAAGGTGCGGATGATAGGGATGAAGCGGGCATAGATGATGGTTTTGCCACCATGCTTGTTGTAAAAAGCCTGTGTTTTGTCGAGGTATTCTTTTTTCAGCAGCTTGTACCGGCCGCTAAAGGCTTTCGGACCAATGTAATTCCCAACGTGGTAATTCACCATGTCGCCCAGGATGGCGGCAACGATCAGGATGCCCGTCATCAGCAGGATATTCAGCCCGCTTTCGGGTTTGGCAATAATGGCGCCTGCGGCAAACAACAAGGAATCGCCTGGGAGGAAAGGCGTTACCACCAAACCGGTTTCGGCAAAAATGATCAGGAACAGGATCAGGTAGGTCCAGGTTCTGTAATCGCTGACAATGGCTACCAGGTGCTTGTCGATGTTCAGGATAAAATCGATAATGGCTTGAACCGCTTCCACAGGTCTTTTTTTTGGTTGCGGCAAAAGTAACCGGGCCGGTCTTAAAATCTAACCTGCCGGCAGAAGATTAAGAAAATTTAGGCAGCCTGCCTTCTTTGGATTGGTATAAATGGCTCCAATGGCAGAGGCGCATTGCAGGTAAAAATTTTTGGAACCGCCGCTGTTTAACAGTTTCTTATTCCCCCTCTTCCTACCTTCCCTGTCCAACAATTTGCAATGCAAAAGCGATGGCTGTTCTTGTTAGGTTTTGCCTTTTGGGTGCAGTTGGCCACAGCGCAAACGGTGGCGCTCCGTGGTTATGTGCGGGACAGTCTCACCCAACTCCCGGTATTTGGCGCCACGCTTTCCAACAGCACATCCGGTAAAAAAGTAAGCACAGATGGCAACGGTTTTTTCAGCATCCTGGTTTCACCCGACGATCTGCTGTACGCTGTGGCAACCGGTTTTCGTTACGATACGCTGCGCTATTCCCTGCTTTTCCAGGATACGGTCACCCTTTTTTTATCACCGGTAAACGTACTGGAAGCTGTAACCGTGGAAACTGGCTACCGTCGATACCAGCTTGATAGCCTGCAGCGCAGAAGGGAGTTTGAAGAATCGCGGGGGACCCGCTTATCGGCCATCGACCGGTCGCCCAACAAAAAAACATTCGGGCTTACGTTCAACCTCGACCGCATTTTTAAAAACAAAGACAAGGACGGCAATAAGGCCGAAGAAACGCTTAATGCGCAGGAAAAAGAAGCGTATGTCCGGTTCCGGTTTTCGCCCCAAGTGGTTTCCTTTTACACCGGTCTTAAAGGCGATGCCCTTCTTTCATTTATAGGACAATACACGCCTTCGTACCACTGGCTGCGCAGCCATCCTTACCGCGAACAACTCCTCGATTACCTTGGCCAAAGCCTGAAAGCCTACCGCAACAGCAGGAAGCTGTGAAGGCCAACTACTTGCTGCTGGCTACTGGCTACTCGCTGCCCCTTGGCACCATTTTCGTTTTTATTCCTGCGGAAAACAAATTCCGTAACAATAAAAACAACAGGTATGAAAAAGATGTTTGGGTTTGCGCTTGTGGCTATGTTGGGTCTTTCGGCACCGGCCCTAGCGCAGGACAGCAAAGTAGAAAAAGGAGCCAAAAAAGCGTGGAAGGGTACAAAGAAAGGTGCTAAAAAAGCCGGTCATAAAACCGCCGAAGTGGGTGCCAAAGGAGCTGCCCGGGTAGCCGACCAAAAATCAGATGTGTGGATAGGACCGGCAGGGCAAACCATTTATGTAACCGGTGGCGACCGTTATTACTGGGTCAATGGCCGCGGCAAACGCATCTATGTAAGCGAGAATGCACTAAAGGCCCGGAACAAAGACTAAGGATTGGTTTGCAATCAGAACCGTAATAAGTCCTTTTAGATACAAAGCCGGTAAGTAGCGGAAAGGCTGCTTGCCGGCTTTTTGCTGCCTGCCTTTTTCTGTACAACTCCAATTCCTGCACCCATACAAGCAATTGTCCATCGGCAATTGCCAGTTCAGTCACCCTGCACTTTCTTTTGGTTTTACAGGAGGCTAGTTTTAAATAAGATGCCTGGTCCTTTATCCTCTTCAAGACACTGCCCAACTGGAAACGGATCTTCTCACCTTAAAAACGATTTGTATGGAAGAAACGCTGCTGAAAAGCGAAACCTTACAGCTTGCTGAGAAAAACATGCGGGCTTATTTTGCCACGCACGACATCCGGTATATTGCCGATGATGCCGTGTTCCGGAACATGGGTACCGGCGAAACCTACCGCGGCCGGGCCGAGATCGGGGCCATGCTGCACTATTTTTACCGCGTGGCCTTTGATGCCCGTGCCGACATCAACAGCCAGTTTATTGCCGAAGAAAAGGCGATGGTGGAAGGTGTGGTGCGGGGCCGGCACACAGGGGAATTTATGGGCATCCCGGCTACGGGCAAAGAGATCAATGTTCCCATTTGCGTGACCTACCGGCTAAAAGACGGGCTGGTGCAGGAAGCCCACATTTACCTTATGAACAATGTATTGCTAAGGCAATTGGGCTGCCGGTGATGTGCTATCTAAGACATCATCAGACCTCACAGGTTTCTAAAACCTGTGAGGTCTGATGATGTCTTAAACGTGCGCATTCTTTACATTTGGGATAACCAAAACGCGTCTTATGGACGATCTGCGCAAACTGGTGCCCGGCCATTTTTATCACCTGTATAACCGTGGCAACAACCGGGAGGATATTTTCCCCGCCCCTGAAAATTACCACTACTTTCTGCAACTATGGTTAAAGCACATTCATCCCGTTGCCGAAACATTTGCTTACGCCCTGTTGAAAAATCATTTTCATGCCCTGGTTTTTATCCGGTCGCCTCAAGACCTGTCGCTGCTTCCTGCCATGAAGGCCAAAGCCAACGATCCGCTCTATTTTTCCTATACCCTTTCCCGCCGCTTTTCTGATTTTTTTAATGCCTATGCAAAAGCCATCAACAAACGGTATAACCGAACCGGTAGCTTGTTCCAGGAGCGGTTCCGGCGGAAGCTTATTATGGAGGAAGATTATCTTACGGATGTGATTTTATACATTCATACCAATGCGCTGAAGCACGGCTTTGTACCGGCATCGGAACTTTATCCGCATACCTCCTATGCTTCCTTTCTCTCTGAGAGGCCCACTCACCTGCCGCGTCAAAAAGTGTTGGAACTTTTTGGTAGCCGCGAAGCATTTATTGCAGCACACCGGCAGTATACCGAAAACCTGTTGTTAAAGAAAACGATTCTTGAGCGGAAAGATGACGATGAATAAATGAGAGGGCTACTAACTTAACCAACAAACCTAACAGGTTTTAAAAACCTGTTAGGTTTGTTGGTTGGATCGTTGTTTGAAGCGTTTCCGGTCGCATTGTTTTGCCGCTGCGCACCCCGTTGTGCTTTCCTTCTTCCACCACCACAACACCATTCACCAATACATACCGAAAGCCTTTTGAATACGCATGCGGCTTTTCGTAGGTAGAAAGATCGGCCACTTCTTTTTCATCAAATACCACTACGTCGGCGGCCATGCCTTCCCGCAGCAGCCCGCGGTCTTTAAGCCCAAATTTTTGCGCCGGCAGGGAGGTCATGCGGCGCACCGCTTCTTCCAGGGAGATCACTCCTTCTTCTCTCACATATTTGCCCAGCACTCGGGCATTGGTGCCGTAGCCCCTGGGGTGTGGCGCCCCCTGGTTAAACACCCGGATAGAGGCATCGGAAGCAAACATATTGAACGGGTATTGCATGATGCGTTTGACGTCTTCATCGCCCATGCCATGAAACACCATCGAAGCACCGCCCTTCATCATCATGTCCATGACGGTTTCTGCCTCATCTTTCGCTTTGTGTTTGCGGCCCATCAGCCGGTTCACTTCTTCAATGCTTTTGCCGTTCAGCGTGGTATCGGCACGGTAAAAGGCCACTACGGGATAGCTGAAATGCTTCAGCTTGCGCCGCTTCAGCCGCTGCAGCATATAGTTTGATACGTAGCGGCGTACTTCGGGACGGGAAAGCCTTGCCTGGATAGAGTCCTGTCCGTCGGAGAGTACTTCGTCGGGAAGGAGCGTACCCAGGTTAGTGCTGCTGGCCGTGTAGGGATACTGGTCGATGGTTACATCCAGCCCTTCGCTTCTTGCTTTGATCACGAGCGGAATGGTTTCTGCGCTGCGGCCCCAGTTCTGCTGGCCGCTTAATTTGAAATGCGAAATCTGGACCGGCAGGCCGGCTTCGCGGCCAATGTGCAGGGCCTCGTTGATGGCATCGGTCACTTTATCTCCTTCGTCACGCATATGGGTGGCATAAACACCGTTGTGCCGGGAAGCTGCTTTTGCCAGCCGCACCACTTCGTCGGTGGCTGCATAGGTGCCGGGAATATAAATGAGTCCTGTGCTCAGCCCAACGGCACCATCCTGCATGGCTTTCTCCACCAGGGCTTCCATCTTTTTTAATTCTTCTTCGGTGGGTTTTCGGTTGGCCGTTCCCATAACGGCACGGCGCACACTGTTATGTCCCACCAGGCTGGCCACGTTTACCGACAGTCGTAACGAATCAAGTTGTCGGAAATAACGGGCCATGTCGGTTTGCGAAGAACCGCAGTTGCCGGTGACCACGGTGGTCACGCCATCATAAATAAAATTATCGGCTGTGGGATTTTTCACTTCGTCGCCTTCAATGTGCGTATGCACATCGATAAAGCCGGGAGCAATCACCAGGCCTTTGGCATCAATGACCTTTGTTGCCTGCATGTTTTGCAGGTTGCCGGTCTTCAGGATCTTGCCATCTTTTATGGCCACATCGCCCCGGTACCAGGAGTTGCCGGAACCGTCAAGAATGCGGCCATTCCGGATCAATACATCGGCCCTTTCCTGGGCCTGTAAACCTGTACCAATGAAAAGCAGTGAAAAGAAAACGATTGCCTTACGCATGCCTTAAAAATAAGGTATAGCGAGCAGAATCGTGAATGGTGAGTGGTCAGTGGTGAGTAGGGAGGCTTTAAAGCACACCCTGTGTTTACTTTGGTTAAGGCCTGTTACATCCTAAAAAAACTATCCACCATCACTACTCACCATTCACCATTCACCACTCACTTTATACATAGCTCAACCACCACTGCTTGTGGGTTTGCTTGTAGCGGCTGTACCACCGGCAAACCGGGTATAGTACCAGTACCACGCTGATCCATACCACGTAGGTAATGAGGAGGGAATAGCCTTCGCCTGGATAAATAAATTTGAACGGCATACCGGGCACGCCTGCGGCGCCTTCGGCAAAACTATGCCCACGGGTAAAGGAAAGCACAGACGCTACCAGGTGAATAAGATAAAAGTGCAGGATGTAATAAAAGAAAGGTACCCGGCCAAACACGGTTACGGCTTTGGAAAACCCGTTGCGTACGTTTTGTGCTAAGGCCAGGAAGAGGATGGCCGGACCGATGGTCATGCACATAAAAAGCAGGGAAGGCGGGTACTTGGTGGTGTTGATAAAAGAAAAAAAGGTGAACAGCGAATTTTTTTGCGCCGCCCAATGCGAAGGATCGCCATAGCCATTAAGGGCCCGCAGCAGGATAAAAAATACAATGATACCGGCACCAAGATAGGCGAGCATTTTTTTGCGTTCAGCACCTTCGTAGCGGGTAAAAAGCCTTCCAAAGCAATAACCCAGGAACATCAGGCCTGTCCAGGGAAGAAAGGGATACAGGATTCCTAAAACTTTGTTCTCCGCAATGGGAATAAAATTTTGCGTGTGCAGCAAGGAATAAAATAGCCCCGGTCTTTCCTTCAGCCCCGCTTCGTAATAATCTAGGCTGTTGTGCCCCAGTACTATCAGCAGACCGATAGCAAAAATCAGTTTGAATGGCAGCCAAACGGCCAGGCCCAAGAACACCATGCTGATGCCGATAGCCCAGATCACCTGCAGGAAAAAGGCACCGAACGAAATGTCGAACGAAATGCCAAACGTTACGATGGTTACCTCTGCCAGGATAAGCCACAGGCCACGCTTGACCAAAAAGCTGCAAAGCTCTCCCTTTGATTTGCGCAGGCTTTGAAAGAACGCTGACGTACCGGCAAGAAAAACAAACACCGGTGCACAAAAATGGGTGATCCAGCGGGTAAGAAAAAGCAGGGGTGACGTGGTGGCAAAGTTCAACGGGTCGCCGGTCATGGCTTCCTGGTGAATAAAGTCACGGGTATGATCCAGCGCCATGATCACCATCACCAGGCCGCGTAAAAGATCAATGCTGTCGATGCGGTAAGCGGCTCGTTGCAGTTGTTCGGCCTGTACAGGACGTTTGGCTTGCAGTTTTGTAAGCGTAACAAACATAAGTGGGTTTTTAGGAGAGAAGGCGTTGGTTGTGATTCTTAAAGCTACTCCATTTTTTATCACACGAGGCATTGACGGAAATCATAATATTTGCCACCGCACCCTTCTAGATTCGAACAAAAGATTTCTATGAAAAAGAACATGGCCGTCCTCGATCGTTTTGTTCGCCTGGTGCTGGGTTTTGTAATGGCAATCCTTTTTTTCACCCGTGATTATTCCCTGGGGGCCAATGCCGGCTTGCTGGCCATAGCCGTGGTTTTTATCTTTACCGCCATTGCCGGCCGCTGCCCGCTGTACACCGTTTTCGGGTTAAACACAAGACAATACAATTGGTAACAAAACCTACCAGCAACCGGTATTGCTATCAGCAAAAAAGGGCAGTTGGTAAACCACCCTTTCCTGCGCTGTACCCGCTTTGCTATACCGCCACGCTTGCGGCGCCTTCCAGTGCCGCGATGTCAAACTTTTTCATTTTCAAAAAAGCCTGTACCACCCGTTCCCGTTTTTCGGGATTCAGCATCAGGTCCTTTAGTATTTCAGGAATGATCTGCCATGAAACACCGTAGCGGTCTTTCAGCCAGCCGCAGCGGCTTTCGGCACCACCTTCAGTAAGGCTGTTCCAGTAGCGATCGATCTCCTGCTGGTCTTCGCATTCCACCACCAGCGAAACGGCCTCGTTAAACGTAAAGCCGTGCGCAAATGAACTGTCCATGGCCATCAGCACAAAACCATTAAGCGAGAACTGTGCATGCTTCACCCGTCCTTCAGCGTCTTCTTCATTCGGCCCATACCGTAGTATACCCGTTACCGAAGATGGCGTGATAACCGATGTATAAAATCGGATGGCTTCTTCGGCCTTGCCGGCATTGCTGCCGGTGAACATGAAGGTTGGGGTGAACGTCTGTCCTACTTCTTCCCGCTTGCCGTACGACAGTTGCCAGCTAAAGCCAAAGCGGTCCTGCACCCAGCCATAGCGGGGGCTCCAGGGATAACTATCCAGTGGCATCAGCACCTTTCCGTCATCGGCCAGCTTTCGCCAGGCCGCATCCACTTCTTCCGCCGTTTCGCATACCACGAAAAAGGAAACCGAAGGATTGGGCTTGAATTCAGGGCCGCCATTCAGGAGCATGAATTTTTGCCCACTTAAGCGGATGTTTACCACCATTGGCGAAGCATCGGTGATGGCGCTATCTGCAAACACGCTGCAATAAAAGTCCGCCGCTTCCCGGGCATTGCCATTGAGCCAAAGGCAGGGATAGATTTGCTGTTTCATGGAAAATGATTGAAGGGGTGAAATAAGGATTTACGCTTCGCAGATCTCTTTCAGCTTCGCCAATGCCTTTGGCCAGGTTTCGAAAAAGTAAGCATGGTGTTCCGGCGTGCTGTCTACATCTACCGACACCAGGGTTTGCCCGTCTTCTTCGGTAAAGGTGTAGTTCTCCAGCGAACCGGCCCAGGCTTCCACGGCAGGTCCTGTGGTGATCTCCTCGCCGTTTTGCAAAATGCCGATGTGCTCAATGGAAACAAATTGGTTGGGAATATTTTCCCGGATGCGGCTTACCATGCCGCCAGTGTTGCCTTCTTTGTCCTCGCCGATAAAGTGCAATTTTGCTCCTTTTTCCCACGACCCTTCGTAGCGGGATGAAGGATTAAAAATGGCTGTCCAGGTCTTATAGGTTTCCGGTGCCAGCATGGTGTTGTACACCGTGCTGACCGGTGCTTTTATCACGGCCTGGAAGTGCATTGTATTCAGTGTGCCCGCCTTTTCGGCATAGGTCTTAAAATGGTGCATGATAGCCTGCCAGCCCTGGCGCTGCATTTCTACCGGGTGAGTGCTTTCGGCTTCAAACGTTTCTTTTACCGTGGTTTCATTGCCATAAGGAATGAATAGCACTTGCACGGTGCGGCCATCGTCAATGGTAAAATGGAGTTCCTTGTTTTCTTCAACCTTGGTGAACGTGCCGCTGAAATCAAAGCCCATGCTGCCGTCCTTGCTTTCCATGCGGTAGCTGAACCGGCCGCCTTCCCGCAGGTCGGCCTCTGCGCTTGGCGAGTGCCAGTCGTCGGAAGCACTGTTCCAGTGGACAATATGCTGCGGGTCGGTCCAAAGCGTCCATACTTTATGAACCGGTGCCTGGATGGTGGCGGCCACGGTGATCGGTGTTGTTTCTGTTGTGGTCATAGTATTGTGGTTTTTTTGGGGTGAAAAGTTAACACAAACCTACGGCAGCTTTTACCGGAAAGGCCAGTGTAAATACGGCAAATGAAGGGCGAATTGCGACAGGAATGCGGAAGGAAAAGTGCTGATTATTGCGAAAATGTATGGGCAAAGAAAAAGGCCATGTTTACCATGGCCTTTTCTTCGGGTTTTGTGTTGCTCTTAGTTTTCCGCTTTCGTTTTTCCTGCGTTGATCTTTTCCAGCGCCTGGATAGAGCTGACCATAAAGGGATATTTTTCCAATGCTAGTTTGTAATACTTCTCAGCATTTTCGGTGTCACCGGTAAGCATATAGAACTCACCCATGGAGTCGTAAGGATTCGCACCATCGGGGTAGAGTTGAATGTATTTTTCAAAATACTCTTTTGCCTTTGCGTTGTCTTTTTTTTCGGTCAGGTAATAATACCCCATCATGTTATACATGGCAGGTTCTTCCGGAAATTTCCTGATATAGTCGCTCATGGCTGTAAACTGCTCGTCAACATTGGTCCTTGAGATCGCATAATAATGACCAACGAACCTATCGTTGGGGTACATCGTATGCAGTTTGGCCCACGCCTCTCGCCGCGAATCCGCCGTAGCCGTTTCCGCTACCATCGACGCCAGCAGTTTTTCCGCTTCGGTTTTGCCGGCGGCAATTGCATTGGTTTTCACACCTTGTGTCTTTCTTGTTTCTCCGGAAGATAGATTGGCCAGGAAAGCATTTGGCAATACAAACCCCTGGTCCATTTCCGCAGCCGCTTTAAAATCGTGATAGGCCTGCTCTCTTTCCACATTTAAAATATGCCGTATAGCCTTATCCGTTAGTGCCTTTGCCTGTTTTGATTTTGTGCTCCAGGGCATGGCACCTTGTTGCATGGAGGCCATTTGCTGTGCCATAGCTACCGGTGTTACCAGGAATAGAAACGAAAAGACAGAAATGAAAAACAGAAGCTTTTTCATGTTACTTGTTTTAAGGTTGAAAAATTTCGTTGCCGTAGAGTAGTGTGTCGGGCTATTTTGTGGAGGGTGTGGAGAACTATCAATTTACGCTAAGTTGGCTGTATCGTAAAATCTATTTTGCGCCGCTGACCACTTCCACTTACGAATCCTCCTTCAAGTTTTTATCCAAGGCAACCCTTTTTTGCATTCTTCGTATTTTATAGAACAAGCGCTTGCAGCAAGAATGGCGAATGCAGTACGGCGGGTCGCCGCACCCGTACCCAACAACAGGCAGTAAACTGCCCTTATTCTTTCATGTAAAATCAGCAACGTATGATACGGATCGTTTATCTGGCGGGCATCGCCTGCTTTCTGGTGGCATGTAGCGGCAACAAGGCAAGACAGGACGCAGTGGGTGGCGGCAACAACAATAACAACTGCGTCACCACCAACATGACCTACAGTAACGGCATTTCGGCCATCATCAATGCCAACGGTTGTTTGGGCTGCCATGGTGCTGCACCAACTGCACCCTTTTCGCTGCAGACTTATGACCAGGTAAAGGCCAAGGCTTCGGAAACACGCAGCAACAATTCGGTGCTGTACGGTGCGGTGGCGCATTTGAGCGGCTTTACACCAATGCCGCAAGGCGGCACCAAGTTAAGTGCCTGCGAGATCTCGAAAATAAAGGCCTGGATCGATGGCGGCATGCCGCAATAAAAGTGGCGGGCATGAAAGGAAAGATACTCATTGGGGTGTGTGTGGTGCTGGCCGCGGCCGGGCTGTATGCAGCCAACGAATACTTCCGCACCCATGATGACCTGTCGGGGAAAAAACCGGTAGCCGATCTCATGGCTGCGCAACTGATTGCTGCTTTTGAAGCCAATGCCGTTCAAAGCCGGCAACAGTATGTTGACAAAGTTGTGAAGGTGCGTGGCTATGTAACCGCTGTGGCCGCGGAAGATAAGCCGGTAGTGATTACACTGGGTGAGAAAGGTATGCTTTCGTCGGTGCAGTGCAGCATGGATACCACCCAATCCATCGACGCCGCAAACCTGGTTGGACAGCAGGTGGCGATAAAAGGCATCTGTACCGGTGCGCTGACGGAAGACCTGTTTGGCACCGATGTGAAGCTCAGTCGTTGCATTCTTGAAATCTCAAAACCGTAAAACAGATAACAATGCCGATACGTGGATGGTTTCTTTGCCTGTGGTGCCTGTTAGCCTTTGCAACCACGCAGGCCCAGAGCCGGTATTTTACCAAAACAGGGCGCATCAGTTTTACGTCGCATGCGCCGCTGGAAGACATTGAAGCCGTGAACAAAACGGCCAGTGCCGTGCTGGATGCCAAAACCGGTCAGCTGCAATTTGCCGTGTTGATGAAAGGCTTTGAATTTAAAAAAGCGCTGATGCAGGAGCACTTTAATGAGAACTACGTGGAGTCGCACAAATACCCCAAGGCCGAATTCAGGGGAACCATCGTCAATAATACGGACGTGAATTATGCAAAAGATGGTAGGTATGCGGCCAGGGCCCGCGGACAACTGTCGCTGCATGGCGTTAGCCGCGACATCGACGTGCCGGCAACCCTGCAGGTGCAGGGTGGAAAGGTGGAGGGCAAGGCCACCTTCCCTGTACGGGTGGCGGACTATAACATCACCATTCCTTCGCTGGTGAAAGACAAGATCAGCAACACGGTAAACGTAACGGTGCAGGTGCGGTTAGAGCCGCTTGCCAACTAACGGAACTAAACAAACGTAAATGCGATACAAAGTATTCTACTTTTTGCTCCTGCTGGGTATTTCCGGTAACCTGCCGGCGCAGGACCTGCTTTCGGGTATGGAAGACAGCACACCTAAAAAAGAGGTGGTCACAGCTGCCTTTAAATCAACACGGGTGATCATGACACACAGCATGGAAATGCTCAAGCCAGGCGTGCTGGACTTTCGCATCCTGCACCGGTTTGGCAACATCAACCAGGGTATCAAAGAATTTTTTGGAATGGATGATGCCACCATCCGCCTTGGGTTGGACTATGGCCTTTCCAATAACCTGACCATCGGGCTTGGCCGGGGCAGCTACCGCAAAGAGGTGGACGGCTTTCTTAAGTTCCGGGCGGTGCCGCAAGCCACAGGACCGGGCGGTTCGCCGGTATCGGTTTTACTGGTGGGCGGCGCTATGGTGCAAACGGCACCTTGGTCGGGCCACAAGGACGATGAAAGTGTTACCAACCGTATGGCCTACTACACGCAATTGATCCTGGGAAGAAAGTTCAGCGATGCGTTTACGCTTCAGTTGACTCCCACCTGGGTGCACCGCAACCTGGTGGCCGCTGTGGATAATAACAATACCCTGGCCCTTGGTACCGGTGCAAGGTTTCGGTTGTCACGCCGTGTGTCGCTGAACATAGATCATTATGTTGTGTTCAATACCGAAAAAAGTTTTGACACCTATTTTCCACTTTCTGTAGGGTTTGATATTGAAACCGGCGGGCATGTTTTCCAGCTTCATTTTACCAACGCCATTGGCATGAACGAAAGAGCTTTTCTTACCGAAACCACCAATCGCTGGGGCAATGGCGATATCCAGTTTGGCTTCAACATTTCGCGGACATTCCAGCTAAAAAAGAAACGGTTTGAATGAGTGAGTGATTGGACAGGAGAAATGATGTTGCAGGATGTGTTTATTGTTTTCTGCGCAGCTTCTGGTTGAAGTTGCCAGGAGCACAACGGACACAAAGGGGGGCACAAAGGCCGGCAAGAAATGTTTCTGCGATAGCCATGGTTCATTTGTAGTTAACAAGAAATGAACTGGCAAATTAAAATGCGTCAACAATCCAAATTGCAATCATCACTTTACAGCGCACTTAATTGGGCACTTTAGCGTTGCTATTTACACTGTCGTGTTAAGCAAAGTAAAATTGCTTTTCCTCATCAACGAATGTTCCCTTACGGCTTTCTCGCGGAAATAAAATATGATTCAATCCTCTAAATAAGTTACGCCTTCAACCAAATGGGTTCGGCTAAAGCCGATACAAGGTAGAGTCTAAATTTTCGATAATTCCCCGCGCTAAAGCAGCGGGGCAATAGAAGAGGAGAGAGTCTATTGTTCGGCAAATAAAAAATGCCTTGCCAGAGATGTTGCTTCCAGGCAAGACAGTTGTTTTATCAATAAGGAAAAGAAACTGCGTTGTAGTTTTTTAAGTGCCTTGCTTTTCTATTTTGAATAACAGACTTAAGATTGCCGACTCACCACTCACCATTCACCGCTCACCATCCCCCTCAAAACTGCGGAAAGGTCACGCCAAACCTGAGCCCGAAACTACTCACTGGCAAGCGGCCGTGCCCCATGCCTTTTAACGGCAAGGCGTAATAAGGTTCAAGACGCAAATTACTCAAGCTCCCCAGCTTTGTGCTGTAGCCAACGGAGAGTTGCAACGTGGCCAGCCAGTACTGGTCTTTGTCGGTATACTTGTAGTTGTGCGTGGCAATGTTGCCGCTGGAAGGATAGAGATACTCGAGGTTATAATCTTCCCCCTGCATGATGTACGACGCAATACCGGCGGTGGCGAAAAAGGCGCCCTTTTTCTTCTTGCTGAACGTATAGCGCATGGCAAGCGGCAATTCTATCATCCGGCAATTGCCATCTACGGTCAGAAGCTTAGCATAAGAAGGCGCATAGTAGCTGGACTTGTAATGCTTACCATCGCTGAAATAATGCTTTTGCGAAGTAAGGGCACCTGCTTCTACGGCCAGGCGGTCGCTGAGGGCATATCCTACCATTACCCCTGCCTGGAAACCAACCTTACTGAACCGCTGGAACTTGACGGTGCTAATGTCTGGCCCACCTATTAACCCTGCATAAAAGCGTTTTTTAAGAGAACGGTCAGTAGCCTTTTTACGATTATGCGGAACCGATAGGTCCACCTGCAGGCTGTCATCCAGGAATTGGGTGATGGTCCCTTCCCCTACTTCACCAATGCCGGCGGGTGAAGGATCAACGCCTGCAGTTCCCACGCTTGTTGGCGTTATGGCGGTGGCAAGAAGCGGTGGGGTCAGCGCCGTTGTTTCGTCATCAAAAACAGGGCTGTTGCCTGCAGGCGGTTGATGCAGTTCTGTAATGGTTGGCCGAAAGGGTTGAAACCGCAGCCGCAATCTGTCTCCTTTCAGGTGTTGCACCGGCTCTGCTTCGGAAGCGGATCCTGAAGCTTGCAGAAAGGGCGCCGTCTTTTCTGCCTTAGTAGAACTTTCTTTCGTCATAGAACGTTTGCTCACCGTCGCCACGCTGCTTTCTGTGTTGGCTTCGGCAGGGGTGTATTGCGTACGGCTGGTAAGCAGGGCTTTGTTCAGGTGAAGACCGATCAGGAGGAAAGGCAGTATTACCGCTATCCAGCGCAGGCTTCCCCCCGTGGCCGGCTTTTTCTCTTCCGCGGCAAGCGCCGCCTGCACCTTCTCCCAGTTGGCAGCACCGGTGTTCAGCGGGTAGGCTTCAGCAGCCTTCCGGAACAATTCGTCCATATCGTTATCGGGATACTGCATGCTTTATTCCTTGTTCGTTTCGACGGATGCTGTTTTGTAGGATGATCCTTGCCTTGGAAAGATTTGATTTGGACGTGCCCACGGATATGCCCAAAGCCTGCGCAATCTCCTGGTGCGAAAAGCCATCGATGACATACAGATTAAAAACGGCCCGGTAAGCTGGCGAAAGCTTTTTAACATGCAGGATGAGTTCTTTGTACAGGATCGTTTTGTCAGCAGGCCCCGAGTTGTCGGCAAGCTCCCAGGCAGCGTCTGACAAAGACCCGATCTCCGGCAGGAAACTGTTTTTTCGAAGGTGGTCAATGGCGGCGTGGATCATAATGGTGCGCATCCAACCCATGAGCAGCATCTGCGTGTTCTCTTTATCGGTCACCACAAATTTGCTCACGCTGCGAAAGATCTTGACAAATCCATCGTTTACAATATCAACAGCGGTTTCGTAACGGTATACATAACGAAACACCACCTTCAGGCAATACCCGAAATAATGCTCATAAAAAGCCTTTTGTTGCTTTGGATCGTTTGCAACACAGCCCTGTATCACGATGGAGAGATCTTCCAATGTTACTGTTGTTAGTAGCCGTTGCAGAATTGCCCTGGCATAAGTGGTGAGTGATCGGCAGTGAAGTGGCTTTTCTCACTGGTTACAACTCACGTACAAAAAAGCAGATTCTGTAACGACTGATACCATTACATACGCAACTGCCTCGGAAAGGTTGCCTCTCTTCTAAGTTAGCCAATCTTTTTGCCCCGTAAAAATGGTTTGTGACGAACAGCCATGCCGCCGCCGGCTTTTTTCTAAAGACCGTTTTCGAAAAGCGTAAACCGTTTTGCCTTTGCGTTTACGATTTCCGCACCGCCTTAAAATTGCCGTTTGGCTGGATAAAGGTCAGCTCTTTTACTGCTCCTTTTTCGTCAAGCCCGAACTGAACATAATAGCCTGAAACGGCTTTCAAGGCAAATTTGTTCGCTTCCTGCGGCAGCAGTTCGTATTCCGGTTGCCCGGGTACAAACACGTACAGCGTGGTACCGGCTTTGGTGTACACTTTTACCGTAGTGCCACTCAGGGTATAGTCGCCTTCGTATTTTTTAAGATCAACACTGGCCACGGCAACAGTATTTGGTTGCTTTTTGAAAACGAGCGGCTCCAGGCCGCTTTCAAATGGCGCGGTAAAGCTTTCCACTTCGCCGGTAAGGTTCAGCCGGAACTGCACGGGCATGGGCAGCTTTCCGTTTACCGTATCAATACCAAATTCCTTGTCTACAGCATAAGGGTCAAATACATTGTAGTTGTTGTGCTTTAGCCACACTACCTGGTCTTTTGTAAAACGGGTGTACAGCGAGTCGTTGCTGGTAAAAACCTGCAGGCTGCCGTAACCAGGATGTGCATAGGAGCCTTCAAAATCTTTGTAAGCATGTGTTGGTTTGGAAGCAGCCGTTTTTGCCACAGCCGTTTTTGCCGCTGCTTGCTGTTCTGCCCTTCCTTTGTCGGCTATTTTTTTCATGTCGCCGCTCCAGTCGTAGGGTTGCAGGTTCAGCAAACGGTCGGAGAGAATGTTTCGTACAATAGAAGGGATGGCAGAGCCATTCTGGTTGGTGAGCACCACGATGCCAATGCTGTCGGTTGGATAGAACGCAGCGGAAGCGGAAAAGCCGTCGATGTTGCCGCCATGCTCCACGCGGTAATGACCGCGGTACGACGACATCATCCACCCAAAACCATACGTGGAAAAATGTAGGTCTGGTTTTTCTTTGCTGGGCAATCCCGGCGATACAATCGCCTGCGGTGTGATGGCTTCCGAAACATAAGGCAGCGGCAGCACTTCCTTGCCCTGGTACTTGCCACCGTTGATCCAGGCGGTAAGCCAGGCCGCCATTTCAGTTACGCTGCTGTTGATGCTGCCGGCCGGGCCCATGGCATCAATGGGGTGATAGGGCAGCTTGCGAATGGCACTGTCGCCGCGCAGGCCATAGCCAATCGATGCATCCGTGCTTTTTTCAAGATCGGCAATTGAGAAGTTCGTCCTTGTCATGCCCAGTGGTTGCAGCAGGGATGTTCTAACGGCATCTTCCCAAGGCTTGCCCATCAGCTTTTCGGCAATTACGCCTTGCGCCGTGAACATAAAATTGTTGTATTGCCACTTGGCCCGTACACCGGCCGTGGGCTCCTGGTAGCGTACCCGTTGCAACATGCTATCGCGGGAAGAAGTGGGAAAAAAATACCAGGAGAAATCGTGGCGGGGCAGGCCGGTCTGGTGGCTCATCATGTGCCGGAGCGTAACGTCGTTATTCAGCGCATCATTGTAAAAAGACAGGGCGGGCAGATAACTGTGCGCCGGTTTATCGTAATCAACCTTGCCGTCTTTTTGCAAAAGACCGATCAGCGAAGAGGTAAATGATTTGGTGACCGAGCCAATGGCAAACAGCGTGTTGGTGGTTACGGGCAGCTTTTCTTCCCAGTTGCGGTAGCCAAAACCTTTGCTGTAGACAATGCGGTCTTTTTCCACCACGGCTACGGCAAAGCCCGCGGCCTTCCAGTCCTGCCGCACCTTTTCCAGTTGAGCATCCAGGCCGGCAAAGCGGTCGGCCACTTTTTTTGTTTTTTGGGCAGAAGCAGAAAACAGGGCAGCTGTAAAAAGTAAAAAGAGCATCTTTCTCATGGCGATCAGTTTGTGTGGAGGAATTGTTGCGCTTCTAAAGTTACGGTACTGTTTTGATGCAGCTAAGTGGCCGTTGCAGATTCTGCAAACAGCAGGGAAAGCGGGGCAATATTCAATTAGCAATCGCTGTTGGCGAAGGATAGTTTTACATACAGGTACACGCAATGTTTCACCCAACATTCTTAAACACACACCATGAAAAAGCGTATGTTTTCGTTGCTGCTGGTTGCCCTTTCCTTCACTTCCATGGGACAGCAAAAAGAACCCTTCCCCGAGCAACGCGGTACAGACTTTTTGCGCAAAAGCGAGACCCAGCAAAAATGGGCTGGTGCATTCCTGTTAACAGGCATAAGCTTTTGCTTCGCCAGTGTGATGTTACCGGAAGACCAATCTGAAACCTATCTGTTGGGTACCATAACGAGCCGGAAAAGCGATGGATTAAAAAACGGGCTCCTGGTCGGCGGTGTCGCACTGATCGGTGCCACGATACCGCTTTTTATTTTTTCCTCACGCAATCTGAAAAAGGCAAGGGCCATCACTGGTTCCTTGCAAATGGAAAGGGCTGCGGTATCAACAACGGGCAGTCTGGGAAGACAAGATTATCCTGTCATTACCATTCGTATGGCGCTTTAAAAAGGCTTGCTTTTTTTGCACCGAATGCAACGCGGTTGCTTGTAAAAAAAGAATTTTTCAAAAAAGTATCATAAACGCAACCATCACTAATACTGCTTGAGGTAGAGAGGCTGTTTGTAAAGTTTATTGTCAGGCCGGTTCTTATTAAAACAACTGTACAAAAGCCAACAATGTCGCTATAAAACGTTTACAAAAAAACAACAGTATATGCCTACCAACCAACACCATTCAAGAGCACTTCAAGTCTTTGTCTGCTTTCTGTTTGTGCTTATAACAGTACAACCTTGCGTGGCGCAGGATGCAGCACCAGACAGCCTGCTTCAATCGTCGCGGCTGTACCAGAAAGGAAAAAAGAACATTACGTTTGGCGCTACCTTTTTGGGTATTGGCGTTGTAGCCACCATCGTTGGCCTTGTTATGACAGAAGAAGAACCTTCGGGTTGGGATTTCGGGCCCTCCGATAAAGAAGCTGCCTATTTCTTTGGTGCCGTTTTTGGTACCATTGGCCTTTTAAAAATTATACAGGGCGGCGTGCGGATACAAAAGGCAAAGTCGCAGTTTGGCATGGTAACCTACCAGCGGTTGCCGGGCAGTAAAGCGCAGATGCCGGCGCTCCGGGTGCAGTGGTGTTTTGGCGATGTAGCGGCAACAAAAAAGGTAGGCAACTCCGGTGCGGTGCGGTGGTAAAAAAAGAAGTAGAAACAACACCTAAACAATCGTTATGGTTGCCTTTCTCATTAGTTACACGTCGTTCTTTCTTTTGCTCTTACTGGCAAAAAAATGCAGCGCCAACCGCATTGTTACCGATGATGGCTCATTGGTCACATCGCCTCTTTTGCTTTGGCTGCATCTGGCAGGGATCGTTTTGTTTGGTGTGGTGCCGTTTTATTTTCGGGCGGGTCTAAAACCGGATTTCTTTACACCCGAAAGCCGGCTACAGGCAGCAACTGTTTTTTCGCTTGTTGTTTTTGGATTTACCTGTTGGCTTGCACCACAACTGAGTAGGAAACAAGTCATGTCTTCATCAGGAAATGCAGCGCCAACACTGTTTTATTTATTCACTTATTTTTTCCTGCGCACCTTGTTCATTGCTGCTTACGAAATATGGTTCCGTGGTTTCCTGCTGCAAAGCAGCATGCAGGCAATGGATCTTGGTTATGCCATTGGTTTGAATGTAGTTCTTTATACCTTTTTGCACACGGTCAACAACAAACGTGAAATGTTGCTTTGTCTTCCGTTTGGCGCCTTGCTTTGCATTCTTTGCAACTGGCAGGGTACGGTGTGGCCTGCTGTGGTGATTCACCTGGCACTCACGCTTGGCTATGAATTTGTGCTTGTTCGCAAATGTCTCACCCAAACACCTTTGTATGAAGATCCTCGTCACCGGCGCATCGGGTTATCTCGGTCATAAGCTGGCACACAGCCTGGCCGCTGCAGGCCATACGGTGCATGCCTTGGTTCGTTCCAATGCAAAAGCCGGTCTGCTGCAGCACCCAAACATTCACCTGCACCCTGGTGATGTGCGGCAGAAAGAAACCGTGGTGAAAGCGGCGCAAGGTTGCGAACAGGCCTTTCATACCGCTGCCCATGTGGGTGCCTGGGCCCGCCGGCCGTTGGATTTTTATGATGTGAATGTAATGGGCACCAAAAACGTGCTGGAAGCTGCGGCCGCAACCGGTGTGCAAAAGCTGGTGGTGACCAGCACGGCCGGTGTATTGGGTTCCACTTCAAAAGAACCACTGTATGAAACGCATCACCGCTCCATGCCTTTTGTGATCGACTACGAACAATCGAAAAAAGAAGCCGAAGACCTGGTGCTGGCCTATGCCGGCAAGTGGACCGAAGCCGTTGTGGTAAGCCCGGCCAAAGTATATGGTCCCGGTAATACTTCGCACTCGCTGACCACCAATGCGCTGATCCGCACTTTTTTGGAAAAAGGGATTGCCGTGGTGCCGGCACCGGGATCGTACGAGCTTTGCTTTTCCTACAGCGATGATGTGGTGCAGGGCCACCTGCTGGCCATGGAAAAGGGCCGCAACGGTGAACGCTATATCCTGGGCGGACCCAATGTGAGCTATGCTCATTTTTTTGAAACCATCCGGCGTATTGCCGGCACAAGAGGGCACATCCTGCCGGTACCAAAATTTATCGTTAAAGGCTGGGCGGTTTGGCAGGCCCTGTTATTTGCGGTCACGGGAAAGGACATACGTTTTACGGTGGGCTCGGTTGACCTGCTTTTCAGCAACCATGCTTTTTCCAGCGACAAGGCTATTCGTGAATTGGGGTATACCATTACACCCCTGGAAAAAGGCATTCGCGAAACCATTCACTTCTTGAAAAATACAAAGGCTTCTATCGCCTTTTAAAACATTTGTTATGCTTTCGTTTGATGTAGCCGGCGCCATTCTGCTGATGGCTGCCTTTTTGATCGAAGCGGCCGTTATTCTCCTGGAGCGTCCGGGCCGGGACGTTGTCAAGGACATGAAAGCAAACCTCCTGCTGGGGGGCTTTATCCTGCTCACCGGCATGCTGATGAAAGGTGTGGAGCTTACTGTTTTTTCGGCCCTGTACAGCGTTTCGCTTTTCAAGCCAGCCAGTACCTGGTGGCTCTGGCTTACAGGCTTTTTGTGCTGCGATTTTATTCACTGGTTCTATCACTGGCTCGGGCACAAAACAAGGCTTTTCTGGGCCGCACATGTGACGCATCATTCCTCCGAGCATTTTAATCTTTCCACCGGCTGGCGCACCAATTTCATTCACCTGTTTTACCGCTTCCTGTTTTGGGCGCCACTTTGTGCCATCGGCTTTCCGCCACCCATGATCCTGTTTATCGAATCCATCACCGCCATGCAAAACTTTTTGGTGCATACCGAAAAGGTAGACAAGTTGGGTGTGCTTGATTGGCTTTTTAATACACCTTCCAACCACCGGGTGCACCATGCCTCCAACCCGGAATATATCGATAAAAACCTCGGTGGCATTACCATGCTGTATGATCACCTGTTTGGTACTTACGCGGCGGAAAAAGCCCCGGTGGTGTATGGCATCACCCACAACATTCATACGCACAACCCGGCCTCCATTATCTTTCACGAGTTTGTCAGCCTTGGCAAAACCGTACCCAGGATCAAAGGCGTGAGAAAAAAGCTGCGCTACCTGTTTTCGCCACCGGTATAGTTGCCGTTTACAATTTTGGTGACAACAGGTTGCGCACTGCCATCTTGTTTTTGCGGTGGAAGAATTGCTTATCTTGATACCCGATTTTTTCTACAACCGCAATATTTTTTTCATGATGAACAAGATCTCTTTTCGCTCTTCAGCTCTTGCTTTTGTGTTGATGACAGGATTGTGTTTTAACGGATGGGCGCAGCAAACGCCAATGCAGGATGAACGCAGAAAGGCCGAAGAAGAACGGCTTCGTGCCGACTGGCCGAACCTCAAGCGTTATGCAGCTGAAAACAGCGCTTTGGGCCCGGTAAAAGGAAGCGAAAAACGGGTAGTGTTCATGGGTAACTCCATTACCGAGGGGTGGAAGCGAACCGACAGCGCTTTTTTTGCCGGTAAGCCTTATATCAACCGCGGTATCAGCGGGCAAACCACGCCGCAGATGCTGGTGCGTTTTCGTCCGGATGTACTGGACCTGAGACCCGCTGTTGTGGTCATTCTTGCCGGCATCAACGACATAGCGCAAAACACCGGTCCTATGACGCTGGAGCAAACTTTTGGCAACATTGCTTCCATGGCCGAACTGGCTAAAGCCAATGGCATTTCCGTGGTGATTTGCTCCGTGCTGCCGGCTTATGATTTTCCCTGGCGGCCCGGCCTGGCGCCGGCTGAAAAAGTAGTAAAGCTGAACGCAATGCTGAAAGCCTATGCGGAGAAAAACAAGCACGTGTACGTGGATTATTTTTCGGCTATGGTTGACGATCGCAACGGGCTGAAAGCCGACCTGGCCTATGATGGCATTCATCCCACTTTAGCCGGTTACCGCGTGATGGCGCCGCTGGCAGAAAAAGGCATTGCACAGGCGATGAAGCAGCGCTGATTTTTCTGGTTACTTTTTTGTGGTACTTACCGGCAGCACTTTTAGCAGCGAAAAAAGCGCTGTCACAGGAACGTATTGTCAACAGGAAAAAAGAAACCATGAAAAAACCCGTTAGTCCCACTGCACATGGCGTCATCGATTATGTGTTCTCCGCCGTGCAAGCCGCCACGCCATTTTTGTTAAGCCTGAATCCCGCCACCAAAAAAACATACGCCGCCCTTAGTACCGGCTTTACGGTAGTGAATGCGCTTACCAATACGAAGGCCGGCATCAAGCCGGTGATCCCTTTCCGTGGCCATCAAAAAGCGGATGTTGGTTTTTTGGTAGGACTGGGCCTGCTCTCCTTTGCCGGTTTCATCCGGAACGATAAACGATCTCGCCTGTTTCACCTGGCGTTTTTAGGCCTGGGGCTTGCGCATTACCTGCTCACCGATTATAAACAGGCTGCCGCGAAGTAAATTTGCGGCCGCTGTAAAAGCATTGCCGGTTTTTCACCTAACTGAACCATTTTCTTGTTGAACTGTTTTAGGTGTTGCGTGCACGGTATTTGCACAAGCTTATTCTATTTTACATGAGAAGAATTTTTGTTTCCCTGGTTTGTTTGTTCACGCTTGTTTCGCTTCATGCCCAAAACACGGGTGCCGTTACCGGCCTTGTGCAAAATGCCGTTACCCGGCAGCCGCTTTCCGGTGCCACCGTGGTGGTGGATGGCACCGGTCTTTCGGCGCTCTCCGACTCTTCGGGGCGCTACCGCATTGGCAGCATTCCTGCCGGTGCCTACACGGTAACGGTAACGTTTGTGGGTTTTGATCCTGAAAGCCGCTTCAACGTGCCCATCACCTCGGGTAACGAAAACGAAATTTCGTTTGAGCTGCAGCCGCGGTCGGGAGACCTGGATGCGGTGGTGGTACGCTCCAACCAGCGTACCGCAAGGGCTACTTCATTAACGACACCGCTAAGCGTACAACGCCTTACCTCCGAAGAGATCAAAACCAATCCCGGTGGCAACTTCGACATCAGCCGCGTGGTGAATTCGCTTCCTGGCGTTGGCGGTTCATCAGGCAGTGTTGGTGGCTATCGCAATGATATCATTGTTCGCGGTGGCGGACCGGGGGAGAATGTTTTTTACCTCGATGGTATTGAAGTGCCAGTGATCAACCACTTTGCCACGCAGGGAAGCGGCGGCGGACCGACCGGCATCCTCAACGTTTCGTTTATTGAAGATGTCAAACTCTCCAGCAGCGCTTTTCATGCGAAGTACGACAATGCCCTTTCCAGCGTGTTTGAGTTCCGTCAAAAAACAGGAAACCCCAATAAAACGCAGGGCAATATTCGCCTGAGCGGCACCGAACTGGCGGGTACGCTGGAAGGACCGCTGAACAAATCAGGCAATCTTACTTACCTCGCTTCGGTACGGCGTAGCTACCTGCAACTGCTTTTTTCCCTTATCGATCTTCCTATTCGCCCCAACTACTGGGACGTGCAATACAAGGTCACGTATCGTCCCGATGCCAAGTCAACACTAACTTTTCTGGGTGTTGGTGCCATCGACCAGTTTGGCTATGGCGAGGTGAACGAACCCACGCAGGAAAAGCTCTACACGTTGGGACAGGTAGGCTCAATCCGCCAGCGCAATTACACTGCTGGTGCATCTTACCGCCGGTCCATCAACAACGGCTACTACCTGCTTTCGCTCAGCCGCAATACGCTGGACAACAAGCTGGAGAAATTTGACCGCAACGACGAAAGCGATCCGTCTAACTTACGGTACCGCACAAACGCAATGGAAACCGAAAACAAGCTGCGACTGGAGGTGAACAAAACCGTAGGCGGCTGGAACTGGAGTTATGGCGCTTCGGCGCAGTACCTGCAGTACAATGCCGCCAACAACATCCGCCGCCGGGCTGCCGTGGATGCACAACCCGAAGACCGCTTTCTTTATTCTTCCGATATCAATTTTTTCCGTTTTGGCGCCTATGTGCAAACAGGCAAGCGGTTTGCCGGCGACCGCCTTTCTCTCAATGCGGGCCTCCGTACCGATGTGAACACCTTTACCAATGATGGTGGCGATCCGCTGAAAGCATTTTCGCCACGGGTTGCGCTGAGCTATCTTCTTGCCGATAAATGGACCCTCAATGCCACCGTTGGCCGTTATGCCCGGATCGTGCCTTACACGGTGCTGGGTTTCCGCAACAACAACGGCGAGTTGGTGAACCAGGACAACAATTACATCACCACAACACATTTTGTTACGGGTGTTGAGTTTTTACCCAAAAGCACTACGCGTTTTACGCTGGAAGGATTTTATAAAAAATACGACAACGTGCCGGTGACCCTGCGTGACGGCATCTCCATCAACAACCAGGGCGCCGATTTTGGTTCGGTGGGCAATGAGCCGGTGAGCCCCGATGGCATTGGCGAAGCCTACGGTCTTGAGTTTTTTGCACAGCAAAAACTTACGGACCGCTTTTTCGGATTAATGAGCTATACGTTTTTTCACAGCCGCTTTAGCAATGCCGATGGAAAGCTGGCGCCCAGTGCCTGGGACAACCGTCACCTGGTAAGCCTGACCCTGGGTTACAAGCTGCCCCGCAACTGGGAACTGGGATTGAAATACCGCTACCAGGGCGGTGCTCCGTACACGCCGTTTGACCTGGTGGAAAGCCGCCGCAATTTTTTAACGCAGGGACAGGGCCTGTTTGATTTTTCCCGCTTCAACACGCAGCGGCTGGCGGCGTTTTCAGCCAGCGATATCCGCATCGACAAACGCTGGAACTTTCGCAAGGTGACGCTGGATGTTTTCCTGGATGTGTCCAACTGGTGGGGTGCCAAATCAGTGGGTTATCCCAAGTATAGTTTTGAACGCGACCTGGCTACGGGGAACTTTATTACGTTAGATGGACAGCCGATAAGGGGGGATGGCAGCAATGGGGTGCCCATCATCATCAACGATGATGATCCGGTTGTGCTGCCGACGATCGGGTTTATCATTGAGTTTTAAGTGAGCACCGTGAGTGGTGAATGGTCAGTGGTGAGTTGATGCATCCGTGATTGGTTATTTCCGGACACGGAACGTCATGCCATTTGACTGTCAATTGCCTGTTGTTTTTTGCAAATTGGCGCTTAACCGCCGCTGCCTTTTTCTCCCACAAACCACTGCTCTTTGTTGCGGAACAAAACATTGAAGGTCGTCAGCGTACCATAAATGCGGGTGATGTATTGCTGCAGGTTCACCTTGTCTTCATCGCTTAAGGTTTTGTGGGCATTGATCTGTTGCTCCATTACCCGCAGGCGGTCCCGCAGCATCACGATCTTGTGAAAGAAATCTTCAATGGGAACTTCTTTTGGCTTCAGCGACTTGTCGGCCGGCTGCAGGATCATCGTGCCCTTTTGCCAGCGGTCGCCCAGTGGCACCACTTCCGAAATGCCGCCCCAGAGACGCAATATTTTCAGCAGGCTTTTTTCTATGTCCGAATGGGTTTCAATTTCTTCGGTTACGTTTTCAGGGATGATCTCTTCCAGATTGGTATCCCCTTTGTCAATTTCTTTGATGCCGTGGTAGATGAACGAGATGAGGTAGGTTGCATACCGTACACCCACGATTACGCCGGGACCGTGCTGTGTGTGTTGCAGTCTTGTGCCAATGCCAAGTGTCAGTTGTTCCATGTTAGTTTGTTTTTACAAAATCGTACGGGGTAAATTCTACAAAGTCCGATACTGTTACCCTTACCGATTGCACCTTGCCGTTATGAATGGTAACCGGCCAAACCTTGTTGCCGTAGATCGCTTCGTTGAACTGTGCAAGATAACGGTTGCCGCCCAATGCTTCCACCGTAGCATAGCGGCCTTTGTGATGCTGAAAGGTAGCGATGGCTTTGCCATCTTTTACAGTGATCTTCATCCAGCCATATACAGGGTGCTGGTATTGCCCGGCCAGCGCCGAAATGGGTACAGCAGCCTGGGGATGCATGGTTACCGTGTCCCGTTTTTTCTGCAGCCACAGCCGCTGTTCTTTTTCATTTTCTTTGAACTGCGTTAACCGCAGGTTGCTGTAATTGCGGTACGGCAGCCCGAGGTAGGCATCGAGGATCTCCCAGCGCAGGGCCTCGAAAAAATTATTGGTATCAGTGTTGGTGAAAACAAGAATGCCCAGGCCTTCCTCAGGCACCAGGGCTACACTGGTAACAAAACCATTGACCCCACCGGTATGGGCTACGATTTTGCGACCGCTGTAGGCTTCCAAAAACCAACCCAATCCGTAGAGGGCAAAATGAGATTTGTTGAACGGGTGGCCTCCGTTGCCCAGGATGGATTGCGGCGTGCGGGTCTGCTCGAGTGCGGCGATGGGCACGATCGTTTTTCCATCGGACTGACCGTTGGCCAGCAGCATGCGCAGCCACTTGCTCATGTCGGCAGCACTGGAATAAATATTTCCTGCTGGTGCCATATTATCCAGCCGGCCGTAATCAATTACCTGCAAGTTTCCGTTCACCACCGTATGCGCTTTGGCAATGTTGGTGGCCTTTGCCACGGCACTGTCCGATGAGACCGTGCGGTGCATGCCCAGGGGTGAAAAAAAGCGTTCCTGCAGCAGGGTGCTCCAGGTTTTGCCCGTGGCTTTTGCCATCGCTTCGCCGGCGGCAAGAAAGCCCGCATTGGTGTAGCCCCAGCGGCTGCGAAAGCTGTATTGCGGTTTTAGCAGGGCAAACTTTTGCAGCACGTCTGCTTTTGGCAGGTCAGAATCAAAAAACATAAAATCACCCTGGAAGGTTTCAAAGCCCAGGCGGTGGGTCACCAGGTCACGCAGGGTGGCTTCCTTGCTGACCCAGGGATCGTGGAGGCGAAAATTGGGCAGCCATTTCTGCACCTTATCGTCCAGCGATAAAACTTTTTCTGAAGCCAGCAGGGCCAGCAGGGTGCCGGTAAATGCCTTGGTGTTGGAGCCAATGCCAAACAGGGTAGTCGTGTCAACCTTTTTTGGGCTACCCCATTCCGTTAGTCCATAACCTTTCAGCACCACCACTTTGCCGTCCTTTACAATGCAAACGGCCGCGCCGGGGATTTGCCAGTCGGACATGCCTTTCTCGACATAGGCATCAAGACTGTCTTTTACAAAAGAAGGCTGTGCGCCGGCAGAGAGGAGCACAAGCAGGGCAAGCGCTGCAAAGAGAATCTTTTTCATTAGACAAATTGCATGATCAATAATTTTATTAGCCGGGTGCAGGTGTGGTTTTGTGGGACGGTCTTTTGTCGCCATTGTTCGACCCCTACGGGGCCGGGTTCCTCTGTCGTTTATCATTCCCCGGGTTGCACCCGGGGCTATTCACAGGAGACCCTTTCAGGGTCTGTCGCCATCAATGATTGATGACTATATCGGCTTCCTGAAAAACAGTCAAATAAAAATCACTTTTTTTTCAACCCAGTTTGTCTCCGCCAAACCCCAACCCCCAAACCCCTAACTCCTAACTCTCTCCTCAATCCACCAGCGCACTGTACACCATCACCTTGAACTTATCAGAAGCATCCCAGTGTGAGGAGCCCCAGATCTGGCGGTAAAGGATTCCCACAAGGCCTTCTTTCGGGTCAGCCCAGTAAAGGGTGGAAAAGGCACCACCCCAGTCAAACACCCCGGCCGGCGTGGGTATCCTGGCACTTCCCCTTTCGGTGGTGATACCAAAGCCCAGCCCCATTTTGTTCTGGCCAAAATCAACATCACCGATCTGGTTCATGATGATCATCCGCACGGTGTTGCGGGCCAGGAGTTGCTTGCCGTTGTACGACCCGCCATTGAGCAGCATCTGCAGAAAAATGGCATAGTCCAGTGCCGTGGACGAAAGACCGGCACCGCCCGAAAAATATGTAGTGCCGTTCTTGGGATAATCCGTTTGAAAGATGCCGTTCTGGTTCACGCCGGGCGGTGCTTTCTGCAGGGTGCCGTTCTCCTCGCGGTACAGGTTTGCCACACGGGAGTGCTTGGCGGCCGGCACGTTGAAATACGTGTCTTTCATGCCAAGGGGTTCAAAGATCCGTGTACGGAAAAATTCATCCAGCGTGGTGCCGGAGAGCACCTCCACCAGGTAGCCCAGGAGGTCCGAGTTGAGCCCATAGGTCCAGCGTTCGCCAGGATGATGCAGGAGGGGAAGCTTGCCCAGCTTGCGCATGTCGGTAGCCAGCAGGTGACCGTTTTCGGCACCAATTCCTGCAGTGATGCCTGCCTTGGCATAAATGGCGTTGGCTTCCTTGCTGCCGATCTGCGCATAGCCAATACCGGACGTATGGGTGAGCAATTGCCGGATGGTGATTTCGCCCTTGGCCGGCACGGTGGTATAGCTTGAATCCTGGGCGTTGAATTTTTCCAGCACCACAGGTTTGGCAAATTCCGGAATGTAAAGTGATACGGGATCGTCGAGCAGGAACTTGCCTTCTTCGTACAGCATCATCGCCGCTATGGATGTAATGGCTTTTGTTTGCGAAGCAATGCGGTAAATGTCATCGGTGCGGATAGGGTCTTTTTTCTCCGGGTCGTCAAAGCCGAACGCTTTGTGGTAAACAATCTTGCCGTTGCGGGCAATCAGGGCCACGGCGCCGTTGGTGCGGCCCCTTTCCACCCAGCCGGTGAGCATGGTATCGAGGCGCTTCAGCCTTTCGGCTGAGAAGCCGGCGCTTGCAGGCAGCGCAGGTTGCAGGGTAGGCTTTGTGCTTTGCGCAAAGGTGAGGAGGGCCACCAAAACAAAGCCTGTAAAAAGCGGGATCTTTTTTCGCATAAGATGAAGAGTTGGTTGAAGAAAGAGAGTAAATTAATTATTCTGCCGCGCTGTTTGCTTTAAATACACGCAAAAAATTTTCTCCTAATATTTTACGAATGTCAGCTTTGCTATAACCACGCTTGAGCAGGCCTTTGGTGATGAGCGGCATATTGGTCACGTCCTGCAGTTCTTTGGGGGCGGAAGAAATGCCGTCGAAGTCAGAGCCCAGACCCACATGGTCGATGCCAGCCACCCGGACAATGTGGTCGAGATGATCAAGCAGGAGGGAAAGCGGTGGCCGCAGTTGACTGGCTTCTTCGGGATATTTTTCTTTGATAAATTCATGAATATCATCCTGCTCCCATTTGGCTGTTTTAAGTGAGTCGATTTCTGCTTGGTGACGGTTAGTAAAAGCCGTTAGCCGGGACATAAACGAACTGTCCAAAAACATGGAAAAAAAATTCAGGTGCACCACACCGCCGTTCCTGGAAATGGCTTTCAGTTGATCGTCTTTCAGGTTGCGAAACACCGGGCAAAGCGCATGGGCACAACTGTGCGAAGCGATGACTGGTTTTGTTGATGTATTGATCGCATCCCAAAACGTTTGTTCGCCAACGTGACTCACGTCTACCATCATGCCCAAACTGTTCATGCGCTGCACCACCTGTTTGCCAAAGGGAGTGAGACCTTTTTGGGTTAGATCTTTTTTCATCGTTTCGTCCATGGCCGATGTGGCCCAGGAAGTGCTGTTGTTCCAGGTCAGGGTGAGATAACGAACGCCACGCTTGTAAAAGCTGTCGAGGTAGGCGAGGTTGTCTTCTATCATATGACCGCCTTCCACGCCCAGCATGCAGGCGATCTTTTTTTCGGCAACGGCTTGTTGCAATTGTGCAGGGTTAGTAGCAAGCATCAGCTTATCCTCATTTCGGGCAACAATTGAATGGAGCGAATCGATCTCGCGGTTGGCGTACCTGAAGGCGGTGTCCTTGCCATAGCGTTCATCGCAAAACACAGCAAAGACCTGCACATCCACACCGCCCCTTTTCAACCGGGCCAGATCGGAATGGGTGCGGCCGGTAAGATCGGATTCAATGCTGAGTCCCCGCATGGTAGCCGAAGAAAGAACATCGTTGTGCGTATCCACCACCACCGCATCCCGGTGGAGCCGTTTGTAGGATTGACAGGAGACCAGGAAAAGAGTAGCAATGAGCAGGCATCGCAGGAAGAGCATCATGCAAGGAAATTAGGGCATTTTGGTGAGAAGAGGGGTTGGTTAATAAGTTGATAGGTTAATAGGTTGATAACTGAAAAGGGTAATAGGCAAAGAGGTGGAACAAACTATCGTAAAAACAAACTGTAAACAAAGGACACCATCGTTTGATGTCTCACATCTCTCGTCTGACGTCTGAGGTTTCCCGTTTCCCGTCTAACGTCTCACGTTCCTAAAACGCTGGTCCGCCGGCTACCTGCTTGCGGTATTCCTGGTAGGCGATCTTAATAAAATACTGGAAGTCGTATTCCGAGGTGCCCGAGGCAAATTCAAACGTAGGGCGGTAGCGGCGCATAAAATCAGCGATCACTTCGTCGTTGTCGGCGCCGGTGAGGCGTTTCACCAGGCCTTTATTAAAGCGACGGTCCACAAACTTGTCCCGCTCTTCCTGTTCCAGCCGTTCGCGGAAGCGCTCCATGCTTTTGTTCTTCCGGAACTGGAAAAGCCGGATGATCTCCTGCACGTCAAAGCCAACTCCCGAAGAGGTTACAGAGGTCATGGTTTCCAGCGAAGGCCGCCGGAAGTCGAACGCCTTCGCATAATCGCGGCGGTTTTGCAGCGAGTCCTCTTTGTAATTGCGGGTGCGAATTTTTACCTCCCGCATTACATCGGGCTTCAGGTGCAGGGCAATGTCAAACTGCCGCACATCGGCAATCTTTAGCACGGGGTATTTGGGCGTAGGCTTGCCCAGGTAAGAAAACCAGATCGAGTCTTTCTCGCCAACGGTGATGGTATAAGCGCCGGCAGAATCGGTCATGCTCATCTCCCCGCCGGTGCTTTGCACGGTAACCCGTTCAATCGGAAAAACCCGGGAGCTATCGTACACAAAACCCTTTACCCGGTATTGGGCGGAAGCGTTGTTGACAGACAGGACAAAAAGCAAAAAAAGAAAAAAGCAAATATGGCAACGTCGATTTTCCAAGCAATGAGCAAGTAACGAAAGGAATTCTAAATGGAATGATAATTCCCCTCTTAAAAAAACGGCAGTTACAAACCGCTACCGGGAAAGGGGTGCCGTTCTTACCCGAAGTCATTGGACGCCATTGGTTTTTCCTTAATTTGTGGCCTTGTCAAAAATGGCTACATACGACGAGAAGTGGCTGCTGCAACAGGTGGCGGAAGGAAACGAGGCTGCCTTCCGCGAACTGTTTCACCGCTATGCGGACCTGTTGGGAAGCTTTGTTCTCCGTCTCACCCGGTCGGAGGTGCAGGCAGAGGAAATCGTCCAGGACGTTTTCCTGAAGATCTGGCTGAACCGTGCTGCCCTGGCAAGTGTCGACAATTTTAAGGTCTACCTGTTTGTCATTTCCCGCAACCAAACCCTGAATGTCCTTCGGTCAGCCGTTCGGCAAATGGCTTCACAAAAAGAATGGGAAAGCCTGCAGGCCCGCTTGCCACAGGCAGAAGAACGGGAGCCCGAAGAAAACGAAGGCCTGATTCGCCAGATGGAATCTGCCATCAATAAACTGCCGCCGCAGCAAAAAGCCGCCTGGCTCCTGAGCCGGCAGGAAGGACTGAGTCATAGCCAGATCGCCAGCAACATGGGACTGTCAAAAGAAACAGTCAAGAAATACATTATGTATGCAAACGACTCCCTCCGGCGCCATCTTTCGGCATCGAACCTGATTATTTTTATCACTTTTGTCTCTTTTTTTATTTTTTTCCTGACCCGGTAGCCCCTGTTTCCCGTTTTTGGTGTCCTCTCCTGTACATGCAGCTTTGCATGTTGTAAACCGCTTTCATGCAAACAGGTAATTCAAACAGGATTGAAGAACTGCTCGGCAAATGGTACGACGGGACCTTGTCACCTGCCGAAGGGGAAGAACTGTTGGCCCTTTTGCAGCGCAGCGATGAGCACCAGGAAACCTATGAAGCCTTGCAGAAAGCCTGGATGACCACGGAAGAAACACCTGTTTTCAGCCCGGGGCAAAAGGAAAAACTGCTGAACAATATCCTGGGCCGGAAAACCCGGCGCCTTGTTTTCCTGCGGGTGGCCATTGCCGCCGCCGTGGCGGGTCTTGTTATCGCCACCGTGCTTTGGCTGCAGCCGGGTAATCCCAAACAAAGCCTGGCAAGTACAACCGAAACGCCGGTAGCGCCGCCGGCCGATATTCCGGCACCTGCTTCCAACAAAGCTGTACTGACGCTGGCCGATGGCCGGCAGATTGTGCTGGAAACCGCCGGTGATGGCACCCTGGCAACCGATGGCGGCATGCAGGTGAGCAAGCTGCCTGGCGGCGAACTGGTTTACGAAGGAAAAGACACCGAGATCCGGTACAATACCCTCACGGTTCCTAAGGGCAGCCAGCCGGTAAAACTGGCGCTTGCCGATGGCAGCCGGGTGACGCTGAACGTGGCATCCTCCCTTACCTATCCGACAGCTTTTGCTGGCGGTGCCCGCAAGGTGAATCTTACCGGCGAAGCCTATTTCGAGGTGGCGCATTTGCCCGGGGGCAAAACGCCTTTTTTGGTAGAAACAGGCGGCATGCAGGTAGAAGTAAAAGGAACAAAATTCAACGTCAATGCCTACCCCGATGAAAAGGACAGGCGAACCACGCTGCTGGAAGGCGCCGTGGTGATAAAGGCTGGGACGGCGGAAAAAGCACTCCTGCCGGGAGAGCAGGCCATTGTGGCCAATACAACCAGCACAGCACCATCCATCCGGGTGGATGGCCGTGCCGACCTGGAAGAAGCGATGGCATGGGTGAACGGAAGGTTCCGCTTTAACAATGCCGATGCGGAAACCGTGATGCGGCAGGTAGCCCGCTGGTATGATGTGGAGGTAAAATTTGCTGCCAGGCCGCGTTTGCGTTTTGGCGGCCAGATCGATCGGGCCAGCACCTTGCGCCAGATGTTCACCATCCTGGAGACAAGCGGTCTTCACTTTTCCCTGCAGGGAAAAGTGGTAACGGTGCTGCCTTAAAAAAGCAGATTTCGCAAAACGAAACCTTGCCCTTAACAGCGGCCTTTCAGGTTTCCGGATGCATTTCAAATTGAATACGAGTTTATTGTTAACACCAAATGTTCAAAACATGCTAAACGCTGCGAGCCGGAGAAAAAGGCATTACCCGCCTGCACTGCAAAAAACGTTTCGACTGATGAAACTGACCTGTGTTCTTCTTTTCCTGACCTTTCAAACCTTTGCCGTTGGCGGGTATTCGCAAACGGTGAGCCTGAACGTGGAAAAGGCCACCCTGCAAAAGCTTTTTGCGGAGATCGAAAGCCAGACAGGTGTGCTGTTCTTTTACAACGCCGACTGGCTGCAAAAGGCCAACCCGGTAACCATCAAGGTAAAAAACACACCACTGCAAAAGGCACTTGATCTTTGCTTTTCCAACCAGCCGCTTTCGTATTCCCTGGTAGGAAACACGGTGGTGATTGCTCTCAAGAAAACAGAAACAGCGCCGCAAGTCAGCCAGGCCCTGGCCGCCATTGACGTTACCGGTCGCATTGTTGACGAACAGGGCCAGCCCCTGCAAGGTGCCAACGTGCAGGTGAAGGCCAGCAGCAACGGCACCATCACGGATGCGGGTGGAAATTTTATCCTGCGCAATGTGCCCGAAGGCGCTGTGCTGGTGGTTTCCTTTACCGGCTACACAACGCTGGAAGTAGGGGCACAGTCCCGCCTGGGCGATGTGCGTCTTTCCCTTACCGTTGACCGCATGACAGAAGTAACCGTTACCGGTTACACCAATTATCGCCGCGACAAATCGCCGAGTGCTTCGGCCGTTGTTACCAGCGACAAGATCAACCAGGTGCCGGGGCTAACGGTAGACCAGATCCTGCAGGGCCGCGTACCGGGCATGAGTGTTATCTCTACCTCGGGACAGCCGGGCCAAAGCGCCAGCGTGGTGATCCGCGGCATCGGCAGCATCAACGGCTCGTCGGCGCCCCTGTTTGTTATGGACGGCGTTCCCATTGAGTCCAATTATTTTCAAACCATTAACCCCGAAGACATCGAATCGGCCACGGTGCTGAAAGATGCCTCGGCCAAAGCGCTTTACGGCTCCCGCGGGTCCAACGGTGTGGTTGTTATCACCACAAAAAAAGGCCGCCGCGGCGGGGTTTCGGTACAATACAATTCGCAATACGGCTTTTCCAACCTGAGCCGCCCCAATTTTATTATGATGAACACGGAGCAGCGCCTCCGGTTTGAAGAAGAGATCGGGGTGATGTACAACCGTAACCTGGGCCCGGGCTGGACTTATTCGCCCAAAAACCCGGCGTATGCGGCCGGCACCGATGCCTCCCGCCAGCGGGCCGATGCCATCCTCGACAGCCTGCGCGGCGTGGATGTGGACTGGCGTGATTTCTTTTTCCGTCGCGGAACCTTCCAGGAGCAGCAGGTGGCCGTCAGCGGTGGCAACGAAGGCCTGCGCTTTTACAACTCTATTAATTATTACAAGCAGGAAGGCGTTGCCCGCCGTACAGGACTGGAGCGTTATACCTTGCGCAGCAACCTTGATTTCAACTCCGGTAAATTCAGTGGCAGCACCAACCTGGCCCTTGGGTATTCCAAGTCCAGCTTTACCGAAGGCGAAGGCAGCACCAGCGCCGGTACGGCTATGTCGGCCGTGTATTATGCGCTTCCGTACGAGTATCCCTATGCTCCCGATGGTACGCTGGTGCATCCCGGCAACCGGTCGCAGTATGGCGTGCTAGACCAGCGTGAAGGCAGCCAGGCCCTGGAAAGATTGCTGAACACCTCCAACAAAACTGACCAGCTCAAAGCCATTATCAGCACGGCCTTTGCCTACCAGATTCTGCCTAACCTGAAGCTGTCAACAAGGGCCGGTGTGGATTACCGCAACTCCAACGACCTGTATTATATCAACCCTGATTCTTATTATGGCTCCCGCAACACTTCCACTACGTTGGGAGGAAGGGGCCGCCTGGAGCAGGGTAACCGCCGGAACTTCAACATTATCTCCACGTCGGGAGTAACATTTGCCGATGTGTTCAACGATGTGCATGATGTGGAAGTATCAGGCTTTTACGAATACAACTACAACAATTACAACAGCTACGGCTTTACCGGTTTTGGCATCGACGGCCGCCTGGCCGAAACACCGGCCGGCGTAACCAACGGCAGCCCTACGTTTTTGCCCACAATTGGCGGCAGCAAAACCAGCAGTGCTCTGGCTTCGTTTATGACCGTGGCCCGCTATACCTATAATAATAAGTATACGCTTACCGGTAGCTACCGCTACGATGGGTCTACCCGTGTGGCACCGGTGAACAAATGGCATGGCTTCTATTCGGTTGGTGCCAGCTGGCTTGCCAAAAATGAGGCTTTCCTGAAAGACGTGGACCTGGTCTCCGACCTGCGCATCCGCACCAGCTATGGCCTTACCGCCAGCCCGTTGGGAGCTGATTTTGCCTACCTGCCCACTTATGCAACCAATACATCGTATGGTGGCGTAACGGGTATCAGGCCACAGTCACCGGGTAACCCTGCCTATGACTGGGAATACGTTCGTGAATTCAACGCCGGTTTCGACCTGGGGCTTTTTGCTTCCCGGAGACTGCGGATCGTAGCCGACTTCTATAACCGCATCACGTCCAATATGTTCTTTGACCAGCCCTTGTCGGCAACCTCCGGTTTTGCCACGCTGCCGCTGAGTACCGGTAAAATGCGCAATCGCGGGGTAGAGTTTGAAGTGAACGGCGATGTGATTCGTACGAAGGACTTTACCTGGAGCCTGGGCGTGAATGCAGCCTATAACAAAAACACGATTCTTTTCCTGACGCCGCTGGCCACCGAACTGCTTGACGGTGATACCCGCATCTTTAAGGTAGGCTATCCTTACGGCACCTATTATGCGCCGGATTGGGCGGGTGTGAATCCCGAGACCGGCGAGGCCCAGTACCGCAACCTCGATGGCACTATTACCACGGTGTACAATTCTGCGGCGCAAAGCACCACTAACTCAGGCGGTCTTTATCCTACGTTCACCGGTGGCTTTACCACGGGGCTGAGCTGGAAAGGCCTTACGCTGAATGCGCTGTTTTCCTTTGTATCGGACGTGATGCGCTGGAACAACGAGGATTTTTACAACGAGAACCAGCGGTATGCCACCAGCAACCAAACCCTTCGCATGCTGGAAGACCGCTGGAAAAAGCCGGGTGATGTGACCACGTTGCAGCGCTTCGATGTTCCCCGGAACTATACATCCAAGGACATCCAGGATGCTTCTTTCCTGCGCTTGCGTAACCTGAATCTTGGTTATTCGATCCCTGCTTCCCTGGTGCAGAAAACAAAACTGATCAAAGGGGCAAGGGTGTTTGTACAGGGGCAAAACCTCCTGACCTGGACCAAGTGGCGCGGACTGGATCCCGAGAACAACAGTGTGTACGGCCGCTTTCAGTATCCGAATACCCGTACTTATACGGCTGGCCTGAATGTTAACTTTTAATTTTTGATCGTTATGAAAAAGCAATTTTTGTTCATCTCCTCTATACTCTTTACGGTTATGGCGATGGTCTCCTGCACGAAGCTGGATGAAAGGCCTACCGATATCATCGACCCGGATAAGGCTTTCCGCAACCTCAACGATATCAACATGGGACTGATTGGTGTGTATGCACTCGCTGATTATACGCCCATCAGCATGAACGCCACGGTGTCGGACGAGGCCACGTTCCCTACCGAAAACACCGTAGGCAACAGTGATGCCTTTCGCTGGCTGTACAATCCCAGCAGCGGTTCGGTAACCGGGCTGTATGCCGAAGGCTACCGTGCCATCGATCGTGCCAACCGTACGTTGGAAGGGTTAGAAAAGCTGAGTTTTTCGGGTAACGATGCGGCCATTGCTGCCCGTTACAGGGGCGAATTACTGGCCCTCCGCGCTTATTTTCATTTTGAGTTGCTGCGGGCTTATGCCAGCGCCTATCAACCCGGAGCCCTGGGAATTCCGTATATGAAAAAGTCCGGCCTGGGTTTGCCGGCCCGCGATCCGTTTGAAGTGGTGGTGACCAATGCCAAGGCCGATCTGGCCGAGGCAAAAGGATTGCTTCCTGCCAGCTTTACTGACAAAAGCCGCGTTGCCCGCCTGGCGGTTTCGGCCATGCAGGCCCGCATTGCGCTGTACGAAAAAGCCTGGACCGACGCCATTACCTATTCCAGTGAAGTGATAGTGGCTGCACCCCTGGCTACCAAGGCGCAGTTTCCCGGCATCTGGACGGACGCCAACGACAACGAAGTGATTTGGGAGGCCCGCCGGGTAGGAACCACGGACTCCCGTGTGGGTGATTTTTTCTTTCGCCAAACCGGTGGCATTGTGTTGTATGCGCCTTCGTTCAAGCTGATCAACATCTTTAACCAGGCCGACGATATCCGCTTTCCGGCTTATATCAAATACGACCCAACCCGAACCGGCACGAAGTCGCAGTACCTGGTAAACAAATACATTGGCGGTACGGCAACGGCACCGGGCCTGGCCGATATCAAGTTTTTCCGCACGGCGGAAATGTACCTGATCCGTGCTGAAGCCAAAGCCGAATCGGGTGGTGATGGCGCCGAAGACCTGAATGCCCTTCGGGCTGCCCGCATCAACAACTACACGGCGGAAACCTTTGCCGACAAAGCAGCGCTGATCGATGCGATCATGACCGAGCGATTTAAAGAGCTGGCCTTTGAAGGCCACCGCTTTTACGACTTGCGCCGCCGCAACCTGCCGGTAGAGCGCCTGCCGGAAGATGCCGTGAACGCATCCGGGGCTGTGAAGCTTATGCCGACGCAGGCGCAATATGCCTTCCCGGTTCCGGCAACGGAAGTGCTGATCAACAAAAACACGGTGCAAAACCCGAATTATTAATCATAACCGGTTGACCGGCGGCCTTTCTGCGCCTTTAAACGCAAATAGGGCCGCTGGTTTTTCCCGGATCGTTTTCGTATGACGACAAAATTCCTGTTGCTTACCCTTTCTGCCGCGCTGCTGGCGGGATGTGCCAAGCAAACTCTCCCGGCTGCTGTAGCGCCGCAATCCCCTGAGCCGCCCCTTGGCGTTCGCCGGCCAGCCTCTCTTGGCGTTACCGGTGACAGCACCGATGTAAAAACGGCCACCACAGGCGGCCTTGTGCTGATGGGTGGCGGAACCGATACCGATCCGGCTTTTCAATGGATGATAGACCAGAGCGGTGGTGGCGATGTGGTGGTACTACGGGCTACGGGAACGGCGGCCTATAATCCCTACATCTACGAATTGGGAAAGGTCAATTCCGTGGAAACCCTGAAGATCGACAGCCGCGAGCTGGCCAATAACGACACGGTGGCGGCCATTATCCGCAATGCCGAAATGCTGTTCATCGCCGGCGGCGACCAGTCGAACTACATGCGGTACTGGCGGGGCACCAAAACCGAAGCGGCCATCAATTACCTGCTCAATGAAAAGAAAGCGCCGGTAGGTGGCACCAGTGCCGGCTGTGCCATCATGGGCGGTCTTTATTACAGCGGTGAAAACGGCAGCGTGGTGTCGGCCGATGCCCTGAAAGACCCTTTTCACCCCAACATAACGCTGTATAACAACGATTTTTTAAAAGCGCCTTTTTTGCAAAACGTTATCACCGACCAGCACTACCTGGCCCGTACCCGCGAGGGGCGGTCCGTGGTATTTATGGCCCGCATCTTCAAGGAGTGGAACCTGCCGGTAAAAGCCATTGCCGTGGATGAACGCACGGCTGTGTGCATCGACAGCGAAGGCAGGGCCAAGGTCTTTGGTCTTTCCTCGGCCACGCGGCCCTTTAGCTATGCGTATTTTATAACCGCATCCCCAAGCAAAGCCCCCGAAACCGTGCAGGCAGGCCAGCCGCTTACCTGGGACCGCGACGGAAAAGCGTTGGCGGTTTACGAGATCCAGGCTTCGGCCACCGGCAACGGCAACTTTAATGTGGCCTCGTTTTCTACCGGAGAAGCCACCAGCGGAAAAATGTACTGGTGGTGGGTTCAGGATGGTATCTTGCACAAACAAGCACAATAAACATGAGAAAGAAGCTTCAAATTTTTGCTTTGCTGCTGGCAGGCGTTTTTGCCCTGCAGGCTGCCAATGCACAACAGAAAAAATATGTGATGGTGATCCACGGCGGTGCCGGCACCATTACCCGGGCCAAAATGACCCCGGAAAGGGAAAAGGCTTACATCGCCGCCCTGCGGGAAGCCCTGCAAACCGGGTATAATTCTATTCAAGCCGGCAAGTCAAGCCTGGATGCAGTGGAAGCCACCATTCATGTGCTGGAAAACTCACCCCTGTTCAATGCGGGCAAAGGTGCTGTATTCACCAACGATGGCCGTAACGAGTTGGATGCTTCCATTATGGAAGGAAAAGACCTGCGGGCAGGCTCTGTAGCCGGTGTTACCACGGTAAAAAATCCCATCAGCGCTGCAAGGGCGGTGATGGAAAAATCGGAGCATGTGATGATGGTAGGCGCCGGGGCCGAAAAGTTTTCGAAAGAAGCCGGGCTGGAAATCGTAGACCCAAAATATTTCTGGACGGAGGGCCGCTGGAACGGTCTGCAGCAAGCCATCAGGGAAGATTCGGCCAAAGCCGTGCTGGATCATGACCAGAAAACATCGCTTTTAGGTACCATCAACAAGGATAATAAGTTTGGCACCGTGGGCTGCGTGGCGCTTGACAAAGCGGGCAACCTGGCGGCCGGTACCTCTACCGGTGGCATGACCAATAAAAAATACGGTCGCGTTGGCGATGCGCCCATCATTGGCGCCGGCACGTACTGTAACAATGCCACCGCTGGTATTTCGTGTACGGGTTGGGGTGAGTTTTTTATCCGCGCCGTGGTGGCCAAAACGGTTTCGGACCTGATGGAATACAAAGGACTGAGCGTAGCCGAAGCCTCAAGGATAGCGATTGAAAAAGTAGAAAAGCTGGGCGGCGATGGTGGCCTGGTGGCCCTTGACAAGAATGGTAACATCGCCATGCCTTTCAACACCGAAGGCATGTACCGCGGCGCCGTAACTGCGGACGGTAAAATTGAAATTCAAATCTATAAATAGTGCAAAAGCTTCCGAGCCTTATCCTTTTTTCCGTATTTCTTTTTCTTTGCTGTTCGCTTTCGGCGCAGAAGGAGGCCAAAGGCAGCTTGTTTATTATTGGTGGCGGTACCCGCAGCGATGCGCTGATGAAGCAGATGGTGGAAACGGCGGCCCTTCGTCCAACTGACTACATCGTGGTGCTGCCCATGGCCAGCGAAGTGCCGGACGAAGGCTTTGCGCTGATCGCCAAACAAGTGGGCAAACACACGGCGGCGCCTGTACGTAATTTTAATTTTGCCAAACATCCGGTTACCGACAAGGCCTGGGTGGATTCGCTGGCCGGTGCTCGCCTGATCTATATTTTGGGTGGCGACCAAAACCGGTTTATGAAAACCGTTTTGGGTACGCCGGTTTACGGTGCCATTCACCAGGCGTATAAAAACGGTGCTACGGTTGCCGGCACCAGCGCCGGTGCGGCCGTCATGAGCCGGTACATGATCACCGGTGCGCAACTCCGCGACTCGGTTTACAAAGAAACCTTTGACAAAGTTTGGGAAAACAACATTGCTTTTGCCGAAGGCCTGGGCCTGCTGCAAAACACCATCATCGACCAGCATTTTTTAAAACGCAGTCGCCACAACCGCCTGCTGACAGCCCTTGCCGACAAACCGCAAATGGTTTGCGTGGGCATTGACGAAGGCACTGCTATTATTGTGCAAGGGGCCAAGGCAACGGTAGCCGGAGAAAGCCAGGTGCTGCGGCTGGCCAATCCAAAAGGCGCCAAAGCAACAGCATCAGGACTCATCACGTTTGAAAGCGCTGAACTGGGATTGTTTGCCAACGGCGACAGTTTTCGCATTAAACGGTAAACAAAAGCTCTCTTTTCCTCAGCTAAACAGAAAAAGCTTTTTTCACCACGTCTTCTACTACTTGCGGGTAGTGCAGGTGTTCCAATTGGTGAATGCGGGCTGCAATGGTTTCCGGCGTATCGTTATCCAGCACTGGGCAGGCGGTTTGAAAAATAATATCGCCGCTGTCGTAGTGTTCATCTACAAAATGCACCGTGATGCCTGTTTCCCGTTCACCGGCCTGCAGTACCGCTTCGTGTACATATTGCCCGTACATGCCTTTGCCGCCAAACTTGGGCAGCAGGGCCGGGTGAATGTTGACAATGCGACGCGGATAAGCATCGATCAGTGCCTGCGGTACTTTCCATAAAAAACCAGCGAGAACAACAAAGCTTATACCGGCATCCGCCAACTGCGGCACAAACGCATCGCCGCGAAAAAACCGTTCCTTTTCTATAACCAAGGTAGAAATGCCTTCTTTTTCGGCGATGGCCAGCACACCGGCGCCGGGTTTGTTGCAAACAATAAGGGCTACCCGGGCAACCGCTGAATCCTTGAAATAGCTAATAAGCTTTGCGGCATTGGTGCCGGTACCGGAAGCAAATACGGCTATCTTTGCGGGCAGGTTGTTGACAGGTTGAGCGGGGTTAGTTCTTTCCATCGGGTTTGTTGTTGGTTTTATCCTGTGAGGGGCCGGTTTCTTTTTTTAAAAGCTTCAAACTTTGCAGCAATTTTTTTTCAAACCGCCAGAAAAACGGAAACTGCCCAAACAAAAAAGCAACGCAAAGCAAAATGACCTGGTAGCCAATTATGAGCATGGCCAGTCGAAGCAGGAGCTTTGGTGCCCAATGCGTTTCATCGGTAAAACCGATCCACTCTGGCAGTGACCTTGACAAAAAAGCGGTAGTGGTACCTGTTATGGCAAACACGCAAAGAATAAGCAATAAATCTGTTTTGCTGACCTTCCAGCGTTTTTGCAGGGATGAAAACATAAGGGCTAATTTTACAAAAGAAACCGGCTTTGCAAACGCATTGCAAGATGCAGTATTTTTCAGGATATTCACATCCATTTTCGGAATGTCGATAAACCTGCAAAACCTTTTTATACTGCATTGAAAATTAATATGACTTGCGTCAAATGCAGTGCTGACAATGCTCAAAAAAAAGTTAGCGTTCCTGAGCTTTTGTAATTTTCCTGTCATATTTTTGCGTCCGATTTGGAATTTATCCACATCTCAGATGAATACTTTTCTATGAATTTTTTACCATCCACTGTTAGAAAATGTGCTCTGCTAGGACTGCTTTTTTTCCTTTCATATATCACTCTTCAGGCACAAGACGGTAAAGCGATTTATCAAGCCCAGTGCGCCACCTGTCATGCCCTCGATAAACAACTGACAGGACCGGCTTTGCGTGGCGTAGAAACCCGCGGTCCCTGGACCGATCGGAAAGAACTGGTAAAGTGGATTCATAACCCGGGTGGCTACATTCCAACCAACCCCTATACGCAACAACTGGCGGCTACTTACAATGGCCAGATCATGCCAAGCTTTCCGCAGTTGAGCGAAGAAGAGATATTTTCTATTCTTGATTATATCAATACCGCACCGGCGCCCGGCGCACAAGGTGGTGGCGGCCAGTCGGGCGATGTAACAGCAACTGAAGGTTCTGGTCATGGTGAGTTGATCTTCGGCATCATCTCCATCATTCTTGCCATCATTGCGCTGATCCTGATGCAGGTGAACAGCAACCTGAAAAAACTTTCCGATGACAGGGAGCAAATCCTGCGCCCCGAGCCGGTTCCGTTCTGGAGAAACAAAATTTACATTGCGCTGTTTGCCGTGATTGCATTCGTAGTGGGTGGTTTCTTTGTGGCCAAAAGTGCCATTGGCATGGGACGCCAGCAGGGCTACCAGCCAACGCAGCCCATTTACTTCTCGCACAAAGTGCACGCCGGCATTAACCAGATCAACTGTTTGTATTGCCACAACTCGGCATGGGAAGGCAAGCATGCCGGTATCCCAACGCTGAACATTTGTATGAACTGTCACAAGTCCATCAGTGAATACGCAGGGCCGGCGCTTCATGACGAAGACGGCAAAGAGATCAGCGGTACCGCCGAGATCAAAAAGCTTTACGAATACGCCGGCTTTACACCGGGTCCGGGTGCCGTGTGGGATCCTGCCAAAGCAAAATCCCCGGCCTGGGTAAAAATTCACAACCTGCCCGACCACGTTTATTTTAACCACGCACAGCACACAAGAGTGGGTGGCGTTGCCTGCCAAAGCTGCCATGGCAACATCCAGGATATGGACAAAGTGTACCAGGCTTCTGCACTGAGCATGGGCTGGTGTATCAACTGTCACCGCGAAGCCAAAGTGGCCTTCAACTATAACGACAGCACCGGAAACAAGTTTTACAGCATTTACGAGAAATTCCACAACGACCTGAAATCCGGAAAAATGGACAGCATTTCTGTCAAGGATATCGGTGGTCTGGAATGTCAGAAGTGTCACTATTAATTGGCCAATATGCTAATGAGGTAATGAGGTAACGGGCCGCACAGAAAGACCTTATCACATTACCAGATTATCAAATTATCACACTATACTATGAGCGATAAAAAGTACTGGCAAAGTTTCGCTGAGTTTAACCATAAAGACCAGCTGCAAAAGCTGAACAAAGACGAATTCAAAGAGGAACTGCCTTTTGCCGACCTGGACGACTCTGTACTGGGAGCCAAAACTGCCCGCCGCGACTTTCTGAAATATGTTGGTTTCAGCACAGCAGCCGCCACCATTGCGGCTTCGTGCGAGGTGCCTGTACGCAAGGCCATGCCTTATGTGAACAGGCCCGAAAATCTTGTACCCGGTGTAGCCAAGTATTACGCCAGCACGTATGTACAGGATGGCGAAGTAGTGCCGGTAGTGGTAAAAGTGCGGGAAGGCCGCCCTATCAAGATCGAAGGCAACACATTGGATCCCTATACACAAGGTGGTACATCGGCCCGTGCGCAGGCTTCTGTGCTGGACCTTTATGATACGTACCGCATTCCGCATCCCCGCCGCAAAACCGGGGCTGCTTTCCAGGAAGTGCCCACTTTTGACCAGGTAGACCAACAGATTGGTGCTGCACTGGCCGGACTGGGTGGTGCTCCCGTGGTACTGCTGACAGGTACCGTGGTATCGCCTTCTACCAAACAAGTGATTGCCGGCTTTTTAGGCCGTTTTCCCGGCAGCCGTCACGTACAGTACGATGCCGTTTCTTTTTCCGGTATGCTGGCTGCACACGGTGGCCGTATCCCGGTTCACAATTTCGACAGGGCTGACCTGGTGGTAAGCCTGAACGCCGACTTCCTGACAACCTGGTTAGCACCGGTTGAATTTGCCCGCCAGTATTCTTCCAAGCGTAAGCTGAAGAACCCGGAAGATGGCATGAGCAAACATTACCAGTTTGAAAGCCACCTGAGCCCGACCGGTGCCAGCGCTGACGAACGCTTTACCCACCGCCCATCAGAAACCGGCGCTGTAGCCCTTGCCCTCCTGGCAGCCATGGGTGGCGGCGGCTCTGCACCAGCCCTTCCGGCACCGCTGACAGCCGCTATCAACAAAGTAGCTGCCGACCTGCGTGCCCACAACGGCCGTGCCCTGGTGGTTTGCGGCAGCAACGATCCCAATGTACAAACTGTGGTTCGCGAGATCAACCGCCTGGCGGGTGCTTTCGGAACAACCCTCGATACCGGTGCTGCCATCCTTACCCGCCAAGGTGATGATGCGGCCATGGCAACGCTTGTAGAAGACATGAATGCAGGCCGCATCGGCGCCCTGCTGATCTACGATGCTAACCCTGTTTACGATTACTTTGACTCCAAGCGTTTTACCGATGGCCTAGCCAAGGTAAAGCTCTCTGTTAGCTTTAACGAGAAGATGGACGAAACGTCGGAGCTTTGCCAGTGGCTGGTTCCCACGCATCATTACCTCGAAAGCTGGGGAGATGCCGAATCAAGAACCGGCTATTATTCCTTTATTCAGCCGACGATCTTCCCTCTTTTCAAAACCCGTCCTTTCCAGACCTCACTGCTGAAGTGGAGCGGAAACACGCAGGATTATGAAACCTTCTTCCGCAGCTACTGGACAGGAAGATTGGGTGGCGATGCCGCTTTTGACAAAGCCCTGCAGGATGGCTTGCTCAGCAATGCCCGTGTAGGAGCGGCGCCGGCAACCACACAAACAACTACAACAACTACTACCACTGGTACCACTGCCGGCCAACAGGCACCTCCTGTTGCCACTACCGGTACAACGCCTACCGTTACCGTAACCGGTTCGCTGGCGGCTGCCATTACAGCGCTTGCAGGCCAACGCAGTGGCGGAAAAGATGAAGTGGTGCTGTTTCAGCAGGTAAATATTCTTTCCGGCAAGCAGGCGGGAAACCCCTGGCTGCTTGAACTGCCCGATCCCATCACCCGTACCACGTACGAGAACTACGCCATGATCTCTACGAAAAAAGCGGAAGAACTGGGCATCGACTACAAAGGCATGGACTACGAATACTACCAGGAAAAGCCTGTGATCACATTGGCCGTTGGTGGCAAAAGCGTTTCGCTTCCCGCCATGGTAGTTCCCGGTATGAATGCCAATACCATTGGTGTTGCCGTGGGTTATGGCCGCAGCGCCAATTTCTCTAAGGCAGCCGAAGGCCTGGGACAGAATGTCTTCCCGCTTTCTCGCTGGGATGCCAATACCAGAACACGTTCTTTTTACAACGAAGTTGCGGTAGCAAAGGCTGATGTTGATCAGTACAAGATTGCCCGCATTCAAATGCATAACTCTTACGAAGGCCGTACCGAAGTGGTAAAAGAAACCACGCTGGGAACCTTCAAGGCCAACCCGGATGCCTTTTTGAACTTCCGGAAAAACCTGACAAATACTTACGCCAAAAAAACCGGTGACTACCGCAAGGAAGGAACGCTTTACGGCGACCATGTACAACCGGGTGCCAAGTGGGGCATGTCCATTGACCTGAACGCCTGTTATGGTTGCGGCGCCTGCGTGGTAGCCTGTCACCTCGAGAACAACGTTCCTGTGGTAGGTAAGAACGAGGTATTGCGTCACCACGAAATGCACTGGCTGCGCATCGACCGTTATTTTGTAACCGATGAGCAGAATCCCGATAACCTGAAAGCGGTTGTGTTCCAGCCGATGCTTTGCCAGCATTGCGACAATGCACCTTGCGAAAACGTTTGCCCGGTAGCGGCCACCTTCCACAACTCCGAAGGCCTGAACCAGATGGCGTATCCCCGTTGTATCGGTACACGCTATTGCGCCAACAACTGTCCGTATAAAGTACGCCGCTTTAACTGGGGTGATTACACCGGAGCTTCCACCCATGGCCGTCTCGGACCCAACAGCGGTGTTGGTAAGCTTGACCCGATCGTTCACCAGTACAACGACGAGCTGACAAGAATGGTGCTGAACCCGGATGTAACAACCCGCAGCCGTGGTGTAATGGAAAAATGTACCTTCTGCGTGCAGCGTACACAGGAAGGAAAGCTGAAAGCGAAAATGGAAAACCGCCAGCTGGGTGGAAACGACGTAACATCGGCTTGTGCGCAGGCTTGTCCTACCGGTGCCATTGTATTTGGTAATGCCAATGATGCCAACAGCAACATCAGCAAAACCCGCAATGAAAACCCAAGAAGACTGTTTTACGTACTGGAGCAGATCCACACCCTGCCGAACATTAACTACCTGGCCAAGATCCGCAACACGGATGAAGTGTACGCAGGTGGTTCGGCAAACGAGGATCCAAGCCAGCGGGAAGGTGGACAACCCGTGACACCGCAGCACGAACCGGCAACGGAAGCGCACTAAGAAAAACTAAAACGTAAGACGGGAGCCGTCAGACGTAGCAGATAGAAGACGCAGAATTAAATTATAACGTTAGCGAAGAGCCAGCCGCTCGGCGCTAAAAGCTAGAAGCTTAATTTTTATGGCATTACTTAAATACGAATCGCAGGTAAGACCCCCACTGGTAGACGGCGCCAAGGATTATCACCAGGTGACAGAGGACATTTGCCGCCCTGTGGAAGCGAAGCCCTCAAAGCTTTGGTGGATTGGTTTTCTTTTGTCGTTGTTATGTCTGGCCTTTGGTATTTATTCGGTAGGCCGTGAAGTAGTTTACGGTACCGGACAGTGGAACCTGAACAGGACCATTGGATGGGGTTGGGATATCACCAACTTCGTGTGGTGGGTAGGTATCGGTCACGCCGGAACCCTGATCTCGGCCATCCTCCTGCTATTCCGCCAGGGTTGGCGAACAGGGGTAAACCGTGCGGCGGAAGCCATGACCATCTTTGCGGTAATGTGCGCCGGCCAGTTCCCGATCTTTCACATGGGTCGTGTATGGAACGCCTTCTTTACGCTTCCTTACCCCAACTCACGTGGACCATTGTGGGTTAACTTTAACTCACCGCTCCTGTGGGACGTATTTGCCATCTCTACTTATTTCACCGTATCCCTTCTTTTCTGGTACGCTGGTTTGCTGCCTGACCTGGCAACTCTCCGTGACCGTGCTAAAGAAAAATGGAGAAAATCTTTCTATGGTGTAGCTGCTTTTGGCTGGACAGGATCTACCAAGCACTGGCAGCGCCACGAAGCCTTGTCGCTGGTACTTGCCGGTTTGTCAACGCCCCTGGTACTTTCGGTACACACCATTGTATCCTTTGACTTTGCCACTTCGGTGATCCCGGGCTGGCACACCACCATCTTCCCGCCTTATTTTGTTGCAGGTGCCGTGTTCTCAGGATTTGCCATGGTGCAATCGCTTTTGTTGATTACCAGAAAAGTGTTGTACCTGGAAGATTATATCACCATCGAACACATCGAGGTGATGAACAAGGTAATTGTACTGACAGGTTCCATTGTAGGTATCGCCTATCTCACGGAGCTGTTCATGGCCTGGTACTCACATGTAGAATATGAGTGGTTTGCCTTCCGCTACAACCGTCTCGACCTGTCAAGCCCTTACGGCTGGAGCTACTGGCTGATGATGGGTTGTAACGTACTGTCGCCGCAGATCTTCTGGTTCAAAAAGCTTCGCCGCAACATTGTACTGACCTTCTTTATGTCGATCCTGGTTAACATCGGTATGTGGTTCGAACGCTTTGTGATCATCGTTACCTCTCTTTACCGTGACTATCTTCCTTCGAGCTGGAGTGTGTACTATACGCCTACCATCTGGGAAGTTGGCTTCTATATCGGAACGTTCGGCCTGTTCTTTACTTGTTACTTCCTCTTCAGCAAGTTTATGCCGGTTATCGCCATTGCGGAGATCAAGCATATCCTGAAGAAGAACGGCGAGAACTACAAAGAGCAAATGACATCGGTAGAAAAAGAAAAAGTAGAAGACTTTGTGCATGCACATGCGCACTAGGGAAGCTGCTGGCTATTAGCTGTTAGCTACTAGCTAGGTTTGGAAATAAAAAGAGAATTGTAAAATAAAAGGGATTAGCCAACAGCTAGTCGCTAAAAGCTAAAAGCTAAATCATGGCTGTAAAAAAGTTTGTTGTAGCGTGTTTTGATGATGAAAAAACCCTCTTTCCTGCGGTGAAGAACGTACGGAAGACAGGTTATAAAATACACGACGTGTATACGCCAATGCCCATTCACGGACTGGATGCAGCCATGGGCCTGCGTGATACCAGCTTGCACACCGCGGGTTTCATTTACGGTATCACCGGTACGACAACGGCTTTCACCTTTATCACCTGGGCACTGACCTACGACTGGCCGATGAACATTGGCGGTAAGCCTTTCTTTTCGCTGCCGGCGTGGATTCCCATCATGTTTGAGTTAACGGTACTGTTTTCTGCCGTAGGCATGGTACTTACGTTTTGCTACCTCTGTCAACTGGCGCCCTTTGTAAAAAAAGATCATTTTCATCCCCGTGCGACCGATGACCTTTTTGTAATGGCCATCGAGTGCACTGAAAAAACAAATGATGCGGAAGTTTCTGACTTCCTGAAAAACATCGGTGCCGTTGAAGTCTCAACGCAATACAAAGAAACCGGATGGTGGATTGGAAATTATGCGGAGGAAACAAAAGTTTTTGGCAAACCGGTAGAACCAGTTGTAAATGCTTAATTCTGGATTCATGAAAAAAATAATCATAGCTGCATCAATTTTTTCAATGGGACTGGGGCTGCTGAGTTGCGGTGGTGCCCACGGCGATAATCCCGGCCGTGCTTACATGCCCGACATGTATTATGCCCGTGCTTACGAAGCTTACGGTTATAACATGGTGGATGGTGAATATGATTCACTGGCCTCCCGCGGCATCCGCTACAATGGCCTGAACGTTCCGGGAACGGTGGCCCGTGGCGAGGTTCTGCCTTATCACCTGACAAACGATTCAACTGGTTTGCGTAATGCGAATAGTGTTGCCAATCCAATCGATAGTCTGCAGACCAATAAAGTTTTTTTGCGTGAAGGCGAGCGCCTGTACCAGATCAACTGTGGTATCTGTCATGGTACAGCACTGGATGGAAACGGCCCGCTTTACAAAGGTGGCGAAGGTCCTTACCCGGCCAAGCCGCAGGTGTTGAACGATGCCAATGCAGCCGGCTGGACAGATGGTCACTATTACCATGTGATTACCTTTGGGAAGGGTGCCATGGGAAGCTATGCATCGCAACTGAATCCCGAACAACGCTGGCTGGTGATCAATTACATCCGCAGCAAGCAAGGTGGAAACGCCGCCGCTGCGGATACGGCAGCCGCCGCCAGCCAACCGGCAGCACAGGGTGGAACGTCCGCTATGTAATTTTTATTTGCACATTGAATAAAGCACGATACTAATGAGCACTTTCAGAGAGCAATTTGAGATACCAAAACGATACAACACCCTGTCGCTGGTTTTGATGGCGATTGGTGTTTTATCTATCCTGATTCTACTTTTCACGCATGGTACCAGCAGCAACCAGCAGGAAAATGCACGGTTCTGGGCTTCCCTGCTTTTGAACAGCGTTTACTTTCTGCTGACGGTGAATGCTTCGCTTTTCTTTATTTGTGCAACAACCCTGGCATGGGGTGGCTGGCAGATGTCATTCCGCCGCGTACCGGAAGCAATCGGTGCCTGCGTACCTGTGATTGGTGTGATCTCTGGTGTTATCCTGCTTGCCCTGTTGTTTGGTCCTAACCACAGCATTTACCATTGGGCCGATGCAGAAGCCATGGCGCATGACCCGATCCTGAAGCACAAAGAAGGATTTTTGAACAAACCTTTCTTTGTTATCTGGACCATTATCACCATCGTCGGCTGGTCTTTGCTGGGTAAGAAGCTGCGTTCCCTCTCAACTGAAATTGATGACCAACCGCTGAGTGTTGAAGAAGGCAAGCGTTACATTTATAAGAATACCGTTTGGGCGGCCCTTTACGCGGTTTTGTTTGCACTGACCGTTCTTTCTTCTATTCCCTGGTTCTGGTTGATGAGCATCGATGCACACTGGTATTCTACCATGTATTCCTGGTACACCTTTGCGTCTACCTGGGTTTCAGGCCTGGCCTTGATTACGTTGTTTGTTGTTTACCTGAAGAATAACAATTACCTCGAGCTGACAACAAAAGAGCACCTGCACGACTTGGGTAAATTCATCTTTGCCTTTTCTATCTTCTGGACTTACCTGTGGTTTTCCCAGTTCATGCTGATCTGGTACGCCAACATCCCGGAAGAAACGATTTATTTCAAACCCCGTGTACAGGGGCCGTACCGTGCTATCTTTTTCCTGAACCTGATCATCAACTTCCTGGCACCGTTGCTGCTCCTTATGAAGCGGGCTACCAAACGGAATTATGGTACCATGACCATGATAGCGCTGCTGGTGATCTTTGGCCACTGGCTGGATTTTTACCAAATGGTAATGCCGACGGCGGTTGCTAATCCAGAAACAGGGGATACCTATGTACCCAACATGTTACCGGACATCGGGATCGCTCTTGGATTTATCGGACTGATACTTTTTGTAACCGGAAGGGCTTTGGCGAAGAATTCGCTGCTGGCAAAGAACCACCCTTTCCTGAAAGAAAGCATCATTCACCATACGTAAGGAGAACATTGTATAGGGCAGCAGCAAAGCTTTACCGGCTGCAACCGTTGCCCTCCATGATATTTAATTGAAAAGATTATGTCATCATTCTGGATTATAGTTGCATTTATATTGGGTTTTCTGATCGTTTTTCAGATTGCCAAGGCAAGTGAATATGTGGCCATTTTACGTGGGGAGGAAAGAACCCGCCGTGAATCGAACCGTATCAATGGCTTCCTGCTGCTGGCTTTCCTTATCCTGGGATTGATCGGCGTATGGTGGTGTAATGACATCTTAAAGGACAAGATCCTTGGCGAACCAGCCTCCAACCATGGTGAGAAGATCGATACCATGATCTGGATCACGCTGGCCATTACCTTCCTCGTATTTGTGCTGACGCAAATCGCCCTTTTCTATTTTGCCTGGAAATACCAGGAAAAAGAAGGACAGAAAGCTTACTTCTTCCCGCACAACAACAAGCTGGAATTGATCTGGACCGTTATCCCTGCCATTACGCTTACCGTGCTGGTTGGTTTTGGCCTGTACTACTGGTTTGAGATCACCGGTGAAGCACCCGAAGATTCACACGTGGTGGAAGTAACCGGCAGCCAGTTTAAATGGGAATACCGCTACCCCGGTGCCGATGGCAAGCTGGGTAAAAAATACTACCGCGAGATCAACCCGCTGAAGAACAACCCTCTTGGACAGGTGTGGAGCGATCCGGCCAACCATGATGATATTGTTGCCAGCCAGGAATTGCACCTGGTTGTAGGCAAGCCGGTGAAAATGATCATCTATGCAAAAGATGTGATCCATGATGTGGGCCTGGCGCATTTCCGCCTGAAGATGGATGCCGTACCGGGCATGCCAACCACCATGTGGTTTACGCCGAAGTTCACCACCAAGGAAATGAAAGCAAAGTATGGTGATGAGTTTACCTACGAGATCTCCTGCGACCAGATGTGCGGTGCCGGTCACTTTAGCATGCGGGGAACTATCATTGTAGAAACGCAGGCTGAATATGATGAATACATGGCAAAGCAAAAGCCGCAGTACGCACTGGCAAATGCGGCCACGCAAACCAGCCCGGCCAATGTACCCGGTACATCGGGCGACAGCACGCAGCAAAAAGATGTGACACCCGTTGACGGTGCCGGTGCATCCGTAACGAAACGATAGAATTGATCCAATACTGATTAAAAGAAACTTGATATGAACAACGAATCACAAATACATGTGCATGATGGAGCGGTGACGCACGATGTTCACCATGACGGGAACGGCCACGGGCATCATCACAAAGAGACGTTTATTTCAAAATATATTTTTAGCCAGGATCACAAAACGATTGCCAAACAGTTTTTGATCACGGGTATCATTTGGGCGATTGTCGGTGCTTTGTTCTCCGTACTCTTCCGCCTGCAATTAGGTTACCCCGATCAAACCTTCCCGATCTTGGAAACCTTCTTTGGTAACTGGGCAAAAGGTGGCCGTATCTCGGCTGATTTCTATTATGCCCTGATCACCATGCACGGAACTATCCTGGTGTTCTTTGTATTAACAGCAGGATTGAGCGGAACCTTTGCGAACCTCCTGATTCCACTGCAGGTAGGTGCCCGTGACATGGCTTCTCCGTTCATGAACATGCTTTCCTACTGGTTCTTTTTCCTGGCCAGCATGGTCATGATCTCTTCTTTCTTTGTACAAACCGGGCCGGCGTCAGGCGGATGGACCATGTACCCGCCATTGAGTGCCCTCGGACAAGCAAACCTTGGATCACGCATCGGTACGGATCTCTGGATCACCAGTATGGCGTTGTTCGTAGTGTCACAGTTATTGGGTGGTTTGAACTACATCGCTACAATCCTGAACATGCGTACAAAGGGAATGGCCATGACCCGCATGCCATTGACCATCTGGGCCCTGTTCTTTACCGCTATCCTGGGTGTATTGTCTTTCCCGGTTCTGCTGGCAGGTTTTATCCTGCTGTTGTTTGACCGTAACCTCGGCACATCGTTCTACCTCAGTGATATTTTCGTAGCGGGACAAGCCTTGCCAAACGAAGGCGGTAGCCCTATTCTTTACCAGCACTTGTTCTGGTTCCTGGGTCACCCCGAAGTATATATCATCATCCTTCCTGCGATGGGTATGGTATCAGAGGTAATGAGCGTGAACAGCCGTAAACCGATCTTTGGTTACATGGCGATGGTGGGCTCCCTGTTTGCCATTACCGTGCTGGCCTTCCTGGTTTGGGCGCACCACATGTTCGTGTCGGGGATGAACCCCTTCATGGGATCCGTATTCGTACTCTTGACGCTACTGATTGCGATTCCATCGGCCATCAAAGTATTTAACTGGATCACCACCATCTGGCGAGGCAACGTAAGGTTTACGCCGGGCATGCTCTTCTCCATTGGTTTTGTAAGCCTGTTCATCTCCGGTGGTCTAACCGGTATCTGGCTGGGTAACTCCACCATCGATATCCACGTACATGACACCTATTTTGTAATTGCGCACTTCCATATTGTAATGGGTGTGTCGGCCTTCTTTGGCATGTTTGCCGGTATTTACCACTGGTTCCCCAAAATGTTTGGCCGCTACCTGAACAATACACTGGCTTACATCCACTTCTGGGTAACACTGGTTGGTGCCTACCTCATCTTCTGGCCGATGCATTACATGGGCCTTGCGGGTGTGCCACGCCGTTACCTCGATTTCTCTATCTGGAAAAGCTTTAATCAGTTTGATGAATTGAACAAATTCATCTCGGTGGTAACGATCATTGTATTTGCCGTGAACCTCCTGTTCGTGTTCAACTTCTTCTATTCCATTTTCAAAGGTAGAAAAGTTCGTACGCTGAACCCATGGAACGCATCTTCGCTGGAATGGACAACACCGATCAACCCCGGTCACGGCAACTGGCCTGGCGAAATTCCGGAAGTACACCGCTGGCCTTATGACTATGGTAAGGACGGACGTGATTTCATTCCGCAAACAGAACCTATTGGCGCCAACGAATCCAAGCATTAATGTTTGGTGCGTCAACGAGTTTAAAAGCAAATCTTGTAAAACAAAATTGAAGCGTTATTTGAAATAGTTTTGTTTGCAACGCATATAAATAAAGAGGATTTGGATAACGGGGCAAACAAAAGCATCAACCTGAAACTGCGGGATTACCTGCAGTTGACAAAACCATCGCTAAACATAATGGTGGTTTTCTCCAGCGTAATTGCGTACCTGCTGGCACCCAAAGTGGTGGAGTACGACTGGCTGATGATCGTTCTTTTATTTATGGGAGGTTTTCTGGTAACAGGCAGTGCCAATGGCATTAACATGGTGGTGGAAAAAGAAACCGACGCCATGATGAAACGGACAGCTACAAGGCCCGTTGCGGCCGGACGGGTGTCGGTTACAGAAGGCTGGGCGTTTTCCATTATCACGGGTTTGATAGGTGTCTTTATCCTGTCGTACTTTTTTAACCTGCTGAGTGGAGCCCTGGCTTTTTTTAGCCTGTTCCTTTATGCGTTTGTGTACACACCCATGAAAAAGGTGAGTGCCATAGCCGTACTGATCGGTGCATTTCCCGGCGCTTTGCCCTGCCTGATTGGTTGGGCGGCCGGTAATGATGCCATCTTTCCGGCAGGCGGCGGTGCCAAAGATTGGGGCGGCTGGGTGCTGTTCATGATACAGTTCCTGTGGCAGTTCCCGCATTTTTGGGCCATTGCCTGGCTGGCACATTCAGATTATGCAAAAGCAGGTTTTAAACTGTTACCAGCCGAAAAAGGACCGACAAGCTTTACCGCCATGCAAAGCGTTATTTACGCAGTGCTGATGGTGCCGGTTTGTATACTGCCTTACATTATTGGCTTGACCGAGGCACAAACCACCAAAGGCCTTGTATGCCTGGTGCTGGTGATAGTGGCCAACATATTTTTGATAGGACAGTGCGTACGGCTTTACAGGGAATTAAATGCGAAAGCAGCCAGGCGGGTAATGTTTAGCAGTTATCTCTACCTTCCGGTAGTGCTGCTGGCCTTACTGGCAAGCAAAGTTTAGGAGCGGATGGAATGATCGTAAAGATTTCACGGGTCATTTAACCGCTTAAGAAAGTAGAAACAGAGTAGTCATCAATCAGTGAAATCGAAATAAAAATCTGTGGAATCTGTGATTGACCAACGAAATAAGATACATCCGCACAAGTTTACGATGTGGATAGGCATCGGGAGCATTGTAATGATGTTTGCGGGCCTCACCAGTGCCTATATTGTAAAAAGCGGGCAGGCCGGGTGGCACGAAGTAAAAACACCGGCTATCTTCTGGTACTCAACAGTAGCTCTTTTAATCAGCAGCGTTTGTATACAGGCTTCTGTAAGCAATTTTAAGCAACGCAACATGAAAGCGTACCGAACACTTTTGTTGCTGACGCTTCTGCTGGGGATTGCATTTGTGGTGATGCAGTATGAAGGATTTATGTGGTTGTGGGAACGTGGCGTTCATTTTGAGGGCTCTTCCGGTGCCGGGCAGTTCTTATACGTGATCTTTGGTTTGCATGCGCTGCACGTGCTGGGTGGAATTGTAGCCCTGATGGTCATCCTGGGGCGTCATTTCTTTGGCAATCGCCGGAGCTACAATGCTACACCTGTGGAGATCATGGCAACGTACTGGCATTTTGTAGACCTGCTTTGGATCTATTTGCTGGTGTTTTTTATTTGGTTAGGATAAGAAAAGAGTTTGTGGTTATTAGTTTGTTGTTAGTAGTTGAAACACGAGTAACACAGATTATAGCAGCACAAACAGAACATAAAAATTAATACGGTAATTGAAAGGATGGTTTGCTGAACCGTAAGGAACAACAAACTTTAAACTACAAACTATAAACTTAACTATGGCAACTGCTGCGGCAACAAGAACAAATTGGTGGAGTGGAGGTAGAAGTCCCTTTAATGTGGAATACGGAAAGCTGATGATGTGGTATTTCCTGATGAGTGATGCCTTTACCTTCGGTGCTTTCCTCATCTCTTACGGTACCATCCGCTTTTCACAGAACTACTGGCCAAACCCCAACGAAGTGTTCAATGCATTTCCAGGGGCCGGACATGCCAACCTGCCACTGGCCTTTGTAAGCTTGATGACCTTTATCCTGATCATGAGCTCTGTAACGATGGTACTGGCCGTGCATGAAGGACATCATAACAACAAGAAAGGCGTGATGAAATGGCTCGGGTGGACGATCCTCGGTGGCTTTGCTTTTCTTGCCTGCCAGGCCTGGGAATGGGCGCACTTGATCGGCGGCGAGTCAATTGTGTTGAATGGTGGCCAATTGGAAGTGTGGGGACAAACAACAAGCCACAACCCCTGGGGACCGAGAGTTGATCCCCAACTGGTGACAACCGCTTTGCAAAACAGCTCACACGAAGCCCTGGTAACAATGGTTGGAAGCCAGCACCACGAAATGGGTCATGAGCAACTGGCCGCACTTTCCGACGACAGGCTGCGCAGCATGATCAATGTAGCAGAGCTCAAGGTAAACGAACCCGGACCGGTTGCTTTTGGTGGCTATTTCTACGGTATCACCGGTTTCCATGGCTTCCACGTATTTTCCGGGGTGATCATCAACATCGTGATGTTGATCATGACATCTAAAAATGTATTTGAAAAACGCGGACATTACCTGATGATCGAAAAAGCAGGGTTGTACTGGCACTTTGTTGACCTGGTGTGGGTATTTGTATTCCTGTGTTTTTATCTTATCTAACCTTTACAATTGAAATAACGAAATGGAACAGCATACAGACCCTTCAGAAGTAACGTTTCACCACGAGCCGGCGGATAATACAAAACGCATTTGGAAAACCTTCTGGCTACTATTGATCGTAACGGTAGTAGAAGTAGGACTTGGCCTTATCCTTTTTGGTATCGAGGATTCCATACCCGGATGGCTGATCCTTTTCTTTAAAGGAATGATGGTTATCCTTACGCTTGCCAAAGCCTTCTATATCGTTAGCATTTTTATGCACCTTGGCGATGAATTGCGTAACATGATCATGACGATCATTGTGCCCCTGTCGCTCTTTATCTGGTTTATTGGTGCCTTTTTGTGGGATGGCAATTATTACCGCACCATCCGCAACCGGTACGATCCCTCGCTGGAATACAAAACCACGCAGCCGAAGCAGGATATAAAAGACACCACAACGGCTCCTTTGTATTAAGCATTGCTGCAAGAGACAAGGCCTTTTTAAGACTTTGTTATAACCGTTAAAATAGTGAAACCGCCGCATACCTTTGCGGCGGTTTTTCGTATCACAGGTTTCGCGGAAATCGTTTTCCATTTGTCCGTTTTTCTGCGCAATCCTTTTAAATCTGTGAAATTCAGCAACTATGAATAAAAAGGCATTTTACGGTTTGTTGCTTGGGTTATTTGTACCCGTGGCGGCTTATATGATCATGCGTTTTCTGCCAGCAGCCAACGTACTGCCTTACCGGTTTTTTTACGAAGATGTGCAAACAACGGTTGTCAATGGTAAAGAAGCAACCGACACGATCTGGAGCAAAGTGCCAGATTTTACGCTGACAAACCAAATGGGACAGCAGGTTTCTTTTAGCGATCTGAAAGGAAAGATCGTGGTGGTGGACTTTTTCTTTACCCGTTGCCCGGTGGTTTGTCCGAAGATGACCCACCACATGAAGCGCTTGCAGGAAACGGTAAAAACAAACAGCAGGGCCGGTAACCGCGAACCGGATTTTATTCACTTTCTTTCCATCACCGTAGATCCAAAGCACGATAGCGTTCCGCAGCTGAAACATTACGCCGACCGTTACCAGATCAACCCGCAAAGCTGGTGGCTGCTCACCGGAGACAAAAAAGAAATTTATGACCTGGCCCTGCACGGCATGAAGCTGGGAATTGACGAAACAGAAGTGGATACGGCCTTTATTCACCCGCAGAAATTTGTGCTTATCGACAGGGATGGCGTCATCCGTGCCCGCAAGGATCAATTTGGCAATCCAAAGCTGTACGACGGGCTTGATACGAACGATGTAAAAAACATTGCCGAGGACATTATCCTGCTGACCATTGAAAAAGACAAGGGCCGCAAATTTTTCCTCGCTGATAAGCTTCCGCTGATCGGGGTCGTGATGTTGCTGGCTGCCGTGGGTGTGGTGATCCTGCTATTTGTTTTACGCAAGAAAAAAAGTCTATGAGTTTTACCCTGGCAAAAAACGACAAGAAAGCCCGTTTCCTGATCCTCAGTTTTTCCGCCATCGTGTTTGTGGCAGTGACTGTGCTGGAAAGAGTAACACTGGATGTGGACCTTGGATTTAATCCCCGCATTTTTGCCATGGGCAGTGCCCTTATCAATTCTATCGTATCGGTAATGCTGGTGGCCGGGCTGGTTACGGCCAAAAATGGTTCGTATACGGCTCACCGCAAGATCATGCTGGCGGCCATCTTGCTTTCTGTATTGTTTCTCGTATTTTATATTCTCGGACACCTTTTCTCCGGCTCCACGCTGTATGGCGATTATGACCGAAACGGCGTAGTGGACGAAGCCGAAGCCCTGCGTGCCGGCAGCCTGCGAATGGTGTACTGGGTGCTGCTGGGAACCCATATCCTCCTTGCCGGTGTCTCGCTTCCGTTTATTCTTTTTTCGGCCTACAGGGCACTGACCAATGACAATGAAAGGCACCGCAAGATTGCCAAGATCACCTGGCCCATGTGGTTTTACGTGGCCGTTACCGGACCGGTAATCTACCTGATGATAAGTGAGTTTTATTAAGTCTTTTGCGAGCTTTGTCTTTTATCTTTTCCGTGAAATTTAGTGTAACGATTTGTGTAAAATCATTGGCAGAAATCTGTTTGTCTTCAGTACACCATTTCCATAAAATGGCTACCTTTTACCGGAATCGTTATTGCCACAGCTTATGAAAAAGAGCGAACTGGAAAAGATTGTGGACAAGCGCTGTCGCCACCTGCAGGAGGAGCAAAGGCGGTTGGGTGAAGATGTCGATGCCAATCACAATTTTCGTGTCGAAATAAAAAAGCTCCGTGCCTTGTTGCGGCTCTTGCGGCAGGAAGACGATGCAGCAACAGCCTTACGTCTTCCCAAACCTGTACGGCAATTGTACACTACCGTTGGTGACGTAAGAAGTTGCCAGTTGCAGAAAGCGTTTGTCATCCTGGCTTGTAAAGAACTCGATAGCCCACCTCCTGCTGGTTATCTGCAATGGCTTCAGCAAAAAGAAATAGAAGCAACAGAACGGGTAAGGGGAAAAGCAAAGCAGGTTTCCATACTGAAGCTTCGCGATGAAATTTTACGGTCGCTGCCCGCCGCATGGGATAAGGAAAGCGCCGCAAACTATTTGCGGGAAACAAAGACCCGGCTTGCCGCCTACCTTGCCGCGGCGGCATTAACCGACGATGCTTTGCACGACATCCGCAAGCTACTGAAAGACCTCCTGTATGTATGGCCTTACCTGGAAGGTGTGGTTGCAGAGATCTTTCCGCCGCAGTTCTTCAATCGGGAAACCTGCCAGCAACTGGCCGAACGGCTGGGCAGCTTCCAGGACTGCTGTGTAGCCTTGACGCTTTTCCACCCGGACCTGCTACCTGACCTCAGCGCCGAAGAGCAGCAACGGCTTGTTCTTATCAGGGAAGTGTGCAACCGTAGAAAAGAAGGAGAGAGGAAAGCGCTTGTTGACCGGCTACAAGTACTCAAAAATGAGATCAGGAATAAGATGCAGGTGCAAACCACTGTCCCTGTTTCTACCGGGAATGCGGAAGAACGGTCAACGCAGGAATAAAGGCATATCAGAAAACCGGCATTGCACCAATTTTTACCAAGAATACCCCTTTTTTAACCCCTGCATTTCCCTCAATTTCCCGCATTGCTGTTGACTTTGTCTAAAGTTATTCTGACCTTTGCAGATCTAACGCTAACAAAATGACCAAACTAACGCTTAAGAAAGCAACTGCTTTCGCCAGCCCCCGGCTGAAACAAAGTTTATGTTTTGCCGCCCTTCTCTTCTGCAGCTTTTTTGCTTCTGCACAAAAAAACAAAGACCCCAATGTTCCGGCATTTGGCCAGGTTACCAAAGAAGACCTGCTGCTGAAAACCTGTGAGTTTGATGACAAGGCCGAAGCCATGGTGCTGCTGGATGACGGCATCCTGCAATATGTTTTCAATAGCGGCATGGAATTAAAACGGAGGATCCGCATCAAGATCCTGAACAACAAAGGACTTGACTGGGCCAACGTGCATCTCCCCTACCGGTTGATGACGGGTAATACCCAATACATCTCGGACCTGGAAGCGCAAACCTATAACCTTGACGCCGCCGGTAACGTAGTTACCTCCAAAGTGGAAAAAAAGCTGGTGTATGATAAAAAGCTGAACAAGCGCTACGCCGAAAAAGTATTCACCTTTCCCGAAGCCAAAGTAGGATCCGTGATCGAGTACCGCTACAGCCACAACGGCATTGGCCTTATCGACTGGTATTTCCAGCGGTCCATCCCGGTGCGCTACAGCCGCTTTGTAATGGATTTTCCGCAGGAAGTAGAAGTAACCGCATTACCGTTCACATCGAACCGGTACGATAAAAAAGACGAAACATCGGCCAACCGAAAGATCAACACCTATACCATGAGTAAGGTGCCGGCCCTGAAAAGCGAGCCTTTCATCATTAACGAAGATTATTACCGCGACCGCCTCGTAACAAAGGTGGTGGGCTATGATATCGATGGCCGTTACACGCCCCGCACCATCAACTGGATACAGGTGGTAAAAGCGCTGATGGAAGACGAAGATTTTGGTGTGCAGATCAAGCGCAATATTCCGCGTACGGTGGACCTGGATGAAAAGCTGAAAACAATTACTACACCCTACAACCGCATGAAAACAGTGTACAAATATGTGCAGGACAACATGCAGTGGAACGAGTTCACTTCTATCTGGGCCATGGATGGTGTACGCAGCGCATGGAAAGATAAAAAGGGAACGGTTGGCGAGATCAACCTGATACTGGTAAACCTGCTGAAAGACGCGGGCCTGAATGCAAGCCCCATCCTGGTAAGTACCCATAGCAATGGCGTGGTAAACACCGTAGATGCAGGAACCTACGAATACCCCGGCTATCACCAGTTTGACAAAGTGATGGCCTATATCGAACTGGATGGCAAAGCCTATGTACTGGATGCTTCAAAAAAAGGAGCCCCGGTGCACCTGATACCCGACGATATCCTGTACACACAAGGCCTTGTGATAGAAAAATATGAAACCTTTGACTGGGGCTGGAAAACGCTTTGGAACCAGGGCGCCCTGGCAAAGAACATCATCCGCATCAATGCCAACATTGAGCCCACGGGCAAAATGAACGGTGAGGCCATGATTGCCAGCTTTGATTATGCGCGGCTTAGCCGGGAAGGAAGTGCCAAAAGCGGTAAAGACAAATTCATCGCCAAGTACATTTCGGAATCCAATACCAACCTTACCGTAGACGGTGTTGAATTTGAGAACCTGGAGTCGGACAGCCTTCCGCTGGTGCAAAAAATAAAGTTTAGCCAGGCCATGAATACCGCTGGTGACTACAATTATTTTTCGGCCAACGTGCTGACAGGTCTTGAGAAAAATCCGTTTGTGGCCGACAGCCGTTTATCGGATGTGTTTTTTGGCTACAACCAAAAAGTTGAGATCTACGGCAACTACCGCCTGCCCGATGGTTACCAGTTTGACGAGCTGCCAAAGAACATCAAGATGATCATGCCCGATACCAGCGTGGTGATCACAAGGATTGCACAGGTAACCGAAAACCTGCTGCAAACAAAGATCGATGTAGAATTCAGGAAGCCTGTGTTTGGCGCTGACGAATATCCTGATCTGCAGGAATTTTACAAGCGGCTTTTTGATATCCTGAACGAACAGTTTGTGGTGCGGAAGAAAAGCTAATGCCTTACATAAAATCCTTTTGTGAATGGTGAGTGGTCAGTCGTGAGTTAAAACATTCACTACTGACCACTCACCATTCATCACTCACCAGATAGTTTGCCATGAAAAAATACATGCTGTTTCTTCTTGCTTTTTATGCGGCATCTGCCGTTGCACAGCCGGTTGTGTACAATGCAGCGCTGATTCCTGCCGCCTTAAAAAAAGGCGCTTCTGTAATCGTGCACGACGAAACCATCAACCTCGAAGTGTCGGACCTGGATGATGCCCGGTTAAAAGTGCGCAAGATTTTTACCGTGATAAATGAAGATGGAAAAGAATCACTTCTCTTCAACGAGTATTCAACCAAATTCCTTGTGCTGGATGAGGCCGAGATCAAGGTCTACGACAGCCAGGGAAAGTTGGTGGAGAAGCACAAGAAAAAAGAAATGATGACAACGGCCGTAGGCGAAGGATTGATTGAGGAAGGAAACGTTACCTTTTTCCAGGTAAAGCCTTCTTCCTATCCCGTAACGGTTGAATTCAACTTCGAGCAAAAGCTGAAAAGCACGTTTTATTTTCCCGATTACCGGTTTATCCGCAAGGGTGAAGCCGTGATGCAATCGTCGTACACAGCCAAAGTTCCGGCGGGATTAAAGCTGCGCCACAAAGCCCGGTACTGTGCGCTGGAACCAGTAGTAACACAAGGTGATAAACAAACCACTTACCAGTGGAGCGTTAAAGAATTGCCGGCAGTTGAGGATGAAGAAGGCAGCCGCTCCATGCGTGACCGTTTTCCCTATGTGAACATTGTGGCCGACCAGTTTTCGCATTATGGTTTCCGGGGCGATATGTCGTCGTGGAAAAGCTTTGGCGCCTGGATCAATGACCTTTACACCAACCTGGATGTGCTGCCCGAAGGTCGGCAGCTGTTCTTTCAGCAACTGGTAAAAGATGCACCGGACAGCCAGGAAAAAGTGCGTCGCATTTATGATTTCCTGCAAAACAATTTCCGCTACGTAAGCATACAATTAGGTATTGGCGGACTGCGGCCATTTTCGGCGCAGTTTACCGACGAAAAAAAATATGGCGACTGCAAAGCCCTGAGCAATTACATGAAAGCGGCGTTGAAAACGGTGGGCATTCGCAGCCACGTGGCCATCATCAATGCCGGTTATAACGAGGAGCCGGTGGATGCCTCTTTCCCCGCCAGCAATTTTAACCACGTGGTACTTTGCGTTCCCGGCAAAGATTCGATCTGGCTGGAATGCACCAGCAATACAGCGGAGTTCAATCAACTGGGAGCGTTTACTGAAAACCGCAATGCCCTGCTGATCACCGAAGAAGGTGGTGTGCTGGTGACCACACCGCGTAGCAATGCCGCGGCCAATACCATCACCACGCATTCGGTAGTAAAATTTGAGCCTGACCTTTCGGTGCTGACCAGCACACGCATGCAAACCACTGGTGCCTTCACTGAAATGGTGAACGACATCATCAAAGAGCCGCGGGATGAGCAAAAGAAAACGCTGGTGTTTTACCTGGGTTATAAGCAACCCGACGAATTTCTGCTGGCACACGGCGATGCAAAAGATGCACAGCAGGCAACATTAAAAATGGCGGTAAACAAATTGCACGAATTCAATGCGGGCAGCAAGTATTTTTTCAATCCCCGCATCCACAAGATCTGGCCGGGCAAACTGCCATCTGCAGAAGGCCGCAAGCTGGATTATTATTTCCGTTACCCCTATATAAAAAAGGATACCACTGTGCTGCAATTCCCGGAAGGCTATGTGCCCGAAGTATTGCCAAAAGAAAAAAAGCTGGACACCGACTATGCCAGCTATGTGGCCAAAACCTGGTTCGACGAAGAAGAAAAAGCCTTTTACACCGCAACCACATTGGTGCTGAAAAAACACAAGATTGCTGCTGCCGATTACGGTAAGGTGAAAACGTTTTTTGATGAAGTGGCAGCCGATGAAGCGCAGAAACTGGTGGTGAAAAAAACCGATGCAGCACCGGCAGCTACAGAGGTAAAGAAGGCGTTTTAAGCGGGTGATGAAGAAGTTTGTAAAAGGGTTACAAGACAACATTGCTTTACGCAACCTTGAATCCTCCACGATAAGAACGTTCTTCTGAAATCAGTAACTTCGGTTACTGAGCAAAAGAAAATGAACCTCCTGGAAAAATACAGCCACGCTATAGAAAATATCTGTGCAAAGCACAAGGTAAAACGGCTGTATGCCTTTGGTTCTGTCCTCTCCAGGAGTTTCTCCGAAAGGAGTGACGTTGACCTGATGGTAGACTTTGATCCGATTGACCTTCGGCACTATGCCGACAATTACTTCAGCCTGAAGTTTGCCCTGGAAGAAACCCTTCACCGGCCTGTTGATCTGTTAGAAGAGAAGGCAGTAAAAAACCTTATTTCAGAAAAGCAGTGGAACAACAGCGAAAACTGATCTATGGAAAATGAAAGCAAGGCTTGGGTGTTTGATGTCTGCATTAATATAGTTTGCCAACGCTTAAGCAAGAAGCGGAGCAATTTGTAATACAGCAAGAACAGCATCGGTTACACATACGTTCTTTCACCATTATTGTAAACAACAACGCCTTCAGGCGAAATAGGTAAACAGCAACAGATATGTCAGAGCAAAACAAAGCCATCCTGCAAAAAGCAAATGCAGCCATTACCAAAGGTGACTATGAAGGTTTTCTTTCCTTCTGCACGGAGGATACAGAATGGACCTTTGTAGGCGATATCACATTAAAAGGAAAAGAGGCCGTTCGGCAATGGATGGCAACGGCATACAAAGAGCCGCCCAGTTTCAGCGTTGATAACCTGATTGCCGAAGGTGATTTTGTAACAGCGATTGGTACCATAACCCTAAAGGACGCAGAGGGTCAGGAGGAAGAAAATAGGTACTGCGACGTCTGGCGCTTTCGCGACGGCAAGATGGCCGCGTTAACAGCCTTTGTAATTAAGTCGGCTGATACGGAGAAAGCTGACAGGACTATTTAACTATCAAGGCAATTGCGGCGGCGGTTTGTAGCAAAGACTTTTCTTTTCGATGGATACCATCACAAATTCCTGTTTTCATTTGCAGCTTAGCTGGTAAGCAACTACATCTAAAACCTAACCCGGTCATAACGCAGTTGAACAATTGTTAGCGTAAAAAATAAGCAACATGCTCCATTTCAAAGCGGGTGAGATTCCCGATTACAACTTTCAGCAAGCCGCCAAAAAGCCCATTCCCATTCGCTGCTTCCAGTTGCAGGAACCTTTCCAGATCGAAACGATGGAAGGCCTGATGCAAGGCAAGGCCGGCGACTATCTTATCGTTGGTATCAAGGGCGAAATGTATCCCTGCGACAAAGCGATTTTTGAAGAGACCTACGATATCCTTAAGTAATGTATCGAACAAAAAGCCCGCTGTATTTTCAGCGGGCTTTTTACGCAAAGCATAAACTGAATAGTGCGTTAAGCGAATATCTTACTATCGCACTATCCCAATATCCTGCGTTCTATTTCGCATTGTACACATTGTCCGCTTTATCAGCATCGGGCACCCAGGTACTGCCCAACACTATTTTCTGAATTGCCTTTGTGGAAGTCACTGTGATGGTAACGTTGCTGTTGCCTTTCTCCCAAACGGCAATGCTGCGGTGTACTTTGCTGGTGGTGTTATCGGCATAGGTAATGGCCAGGTCAACCGGCACGGGCTTGGTACCTTTGGATGTAATGGTGATAACGGAATTCTTTCCTTTTTTCACCACCGATGAAATGGCGAGATCGGCAAAGCCACCGTCAAAGAACCAGCGCTTCCAGAACCAATTCATGTTTCTGCCCGCGCCGGCATTCATGCTGGAAAAAAAGTCGAAAGGCATCGGGTGCTTGCCGTTCCACAACGTGATGTAATGGTGCAGGGCTTTGGTGAAAAGCGAATCACCCAGCATATCCCGCACAAAAAGATAACCCATGGCCGGCTCGGGATAGGCATTGGTAAAATACGCCGCGCTGTTTTCAGTGGAAAGCGACATGATCGGCAGATCGGATTCCGTGCCCAGGTGGCGCTCCGTCGGCACCACGCCATAATCATCAACAATGGTGGAATCGATATAAGCCGAAAGCAGCCATTCTCCCATCGTGGCCCAGCCTTCATCCATCCAGGCATACTTGGTTTCGTTGGTGCCCATGTAAAACGGGAACATGGTATGAAACACTTCATGCGTTGTCAGCGTTACACTTTCTTCCCGTGAATGCACGGGATTGTCATTCGCCATCATTGGGTACTCCATCTGGTCCAGTCCATCAAACACCGTGATGTGCGAATAGGGAAACGGCCATTTCGGAAAATAATAGCTCATGCCTTCCACCGTCTTGCGGGTATCCGGCGCCACCCAGAAATAATCTTTGTGCTTTGGGTTGAACACGGCATCCACCCGCGTTCTCCGTCCAGTTTTCGGATCCACCACCAGCGAAGAAGATTGCCACATGTACTGACTGGCCGTGGCAAAAGCAAAGTCCGGCACATTGGCCGCTTTATAGTGCCAGGTGTTCTGCGGGTTGTTGGTTGTGATGGTTTCTTTGTTGTCAGTAGAGTCAATGACGTTTACAAGCGCATCGCTCTTTTCCGCTTCGCTGATGCGTTGGCAGTACTTGCCGTTCAGCACTTCACTGCAGTTTTGCAAGTCGCCGGTGGCCCACACCACAAAGTTTTTGGGTACGGTAATGTAGGCGTCAAAATCACAGAAGTCGTTGTAAAATTCCTGCTGCCCGTTGTAAGGCAGGCGGTTCCAGCCGTCGATGTCATCGTACACCGCCACACGGGGAAAAAAGTAGGCAAGGAAATGCGCATTGGGGTCCACCTCTCCGGTACGGATATGCGAACCTTTGTTCAGCGTATAATGATAAACGATACGGAACCGGATGTTTTTGCCACTGGCTAGCAATTGCCGGCTCAGGACCATGTTGGTTCCGTTGATACCGATGCCCGCTTTGTTGGCGAGTTGCCCGTTGATCCAAAGCGAATCGATCACCACGCCTTCGCCCAGGTCTTTGGGAGAAATGGCCGAAGCCCTTGGCGTTCCGGCTTTGTACAGGTTGGGATACAGCTTGAACCAGATCTGTTTCAGCGTATCGGGACTGTTGTTGCTGTAGGTAATATCAACGGTACCTGATACCAGTCTTGTTTCGGGATTAAAAAGAATGCGCAAGGTATAGTCGGCCTTGTTTTGCCAATAGGCTTTTCCGGGGCGGCCGTCAGCGGAACGGGTTCCTTTTTGATACGCTGCCTGGATGTTTCGCGGCACGGGTAAACTTTGCGCAAACGATACGGAGCAAAGGAGGAGGAGAACGGAAAGAAAAAGAGTCTTCTGCATGGGTTGAACAATAAAGAAGGCAATTTAAGGAGAGCTGTTTACTGCGGACTGAAATTTTAGGAAAGGCTAATTCGGTAGCGAAATGGTTAGCTTTTGCCGACAAATTTTCTCCCGGAGTTCCGGTGTCGATCGATGGATAAAAGCAAGCGGCTATTCTGCAACAAATAAACCTGAAACCCGCCGCAGTCGCCGCTTTCAGCGGGTGAAATTTGGCGCAGGATTGCGTAAATAATTAAAATTCAATTATCTTCACCACGAACCAATCGACCAAACATGCTTAGTGAGTTTATACAATGGTTATTCCAACTGAAAGGATTTGAATTGATCCTTTGGTGCATTGCCCTCCTGTTCTCCCTGCTATTTGTCATTCAAACTATCATTTCTTTTTTTATCGGTGGCGGCGACGGCGATATCGATGCCATGGGCGACGACGGCCACGGCGATGCATCGCAGTTCTTTACCATCCGCAACATGATCGCTTTCTTTACCATGTTTGGCTGGTCGGGACTGGCCGCGCTGAAAAGCGGCATTCCCAATTCATGGGTCATTGTGATTGCGGTGGCCTCGGGTGTGGCTACCGTGGCCATGCTCTATTTTATCATGACAAGAGTGACCCGCCTGCGCCAGAGCGGAACCCTGCAACATAAAAATGCTGTTAGCCAGATCGGTGAAACCTACCTGCGCATTCCGGCCAGCCGGAACGGGATTGGGAAAGTGCAGATCCAGGTGCAGGGTCGCCTGGTGGAACTGGAAGCCATGACCGACGACCCCGAGGACATTGCCACGGGCCGTCCGATTAAAGTGCTTAGTACCCTCAACGAGCGGATTTTGCTCGTCACAACAAAACTTCAAAACCAAAACAACTAAATCGTAAAAACATGACAGGTTATTTATTGGTCGTAGTGGCCGTTGCGGTAGTCTTTGTCTTTGTCCTGGTGATGTCGCTTTTCAGCCGGTACAAGCGTTGTCCTTCCGACAAAATACTGGTGGTCTATGGTAAAGTGGGCAAAAACTCCGAAGGTGCCCTGAGTGCCCGTTGTATTCATGGTGGTGCGGCCTTTATCTGGCCCATCATCCAGGATTATTCGTTTATGGACCTCACGCCCATGTCCATTGAAGTAAATCTTACCAAGGCACTCAGCAAGCAAAACATCCGGGTAGATGTGCCTTCCAAATTCACCGTGGGTATCTCTACCGAACCCGGTGTGATGGAAAACGCAGCTGAGCGTTTGTTAGGCCTGAAGCCCCAGGACATTCATGCCCTGGCCAACGATATCATCCTGGGCCAGATGCGTCTTGTGGTGGCGATGATGGACATCGAAGAGATCAACAACAACCGCGATAAGTTTTTGAGCAACGTGGCCTCCAACGTAGAAGCCGAACTGAAAAAGATCGGTCTGAAACTGATCAACGTAAACATCACCGACATCAAGGACGAAAGCGGTTATATAGAAGCGCTAGGTAAGGAAGCGGCGGCCAAGGCCATCAACGAAGCCAAGAAAAGCGTGGCCGAACAGGACAAGATTGGTGAAACTGGTAAAGCGGCTGCCGAACGCGAAAAAGATGTGATCATCCAGCAAACGCAAAAGGATCGTGATGTAAAGATCGCCGAAACACAGCGTGACCGCGACTCGCAGATTGCCGTTGCTGAAAAAGACAAAGAGATCATTATTGCCTCTGCCCACCGCGATGAGCAGATTGGTAAGGTGGAAGCCGAAAGGGATACGCGTATCAAAACGGCCGAAGCCAACGCCATTGCCGTGCAGGGTGAGAACCAGTCGAAGATCCGCATTGCCGATTCGGAAGCCGAAAGAAGACAGCGGGAAGCCGAGGCCATGAAGCGGGCCACCGCATCGGAAAAAGTGCAGGCGGCCAAAGCCTTAGAAGAAGCGTATACGGCGGAACGCATGGCCGAAGAGGCCCGTGCCGAAAGGGACAGGGCATCGCAGAACGCCAACATCGTGGTAAGCGCCGAAATTGCAAAGCAGAAGGCCATCATTGAAGCACAGGCTGAAGCCGAACGCATTCGCGAAAAAGCAAAAGGGGAAGCCGATGCCATCTTTGCCAAAATGGAAGCCGAGGCAAAAGGTATGTACGAGATCCTGACCAAACAGGCCGAAGGTTTGGACCGCATTGTAAAAGCCGCCGGCAACGATCCGAAAGATGCCGTGCTCCTGCTCATCTCCGATAAATTACCGGAGCTGGTGCGGATGCAAACGGACGCTATCAAAAACATCAAGATCGACAAGGTTACCGTTTGGGAAAACGGCCAGTCCAATGGTGAGGGCAAGAACTCCACCGCCAATTTTGTTTCGGGCCTGTACAAAGCCGTGCCGCCGCTGAAAGATATTTTTGACATGGCGGGCATGAACCTGCCGGAATACCTGGGCAAAGAATTACCGAAACCTAAGGATGAACCCAAATCAACACCGCCCGTGGAGTTGCTGGGGTAAAAAGAATACATTAAAATGCCGGTAAGATTTCAATTCGTTGGATGGAATCTGCCGGCATTTTTAATATGGTATTTTGAAGTATAACAAAGAGTATTAAGAGTTGTGAAGAAAAGTAAAAACCCGTGAAACCTGCGCCAGATATGGTTAAAATGCCATCCGCCGACCGAAAAAATACCACTTTGTGGTTATTGTTACGGGCAGGTAGAAGCCGTAGTTTTGCACTTCACAATCAATACTAACAGCTTTTCAACGACTCACCTGCGCAGGATATAGGTTCCCGGGTGAGTTTTGATTTTACACAAACACCCAGGCAATCACCTGCGCCAGGGCACCCAGCAAAAGTCCCGCATACACATCAAAAGGCTTGTGATCATTAAGGAGAAGTCTTGCCGTACAAACCAGTCCGGCCAGCAGGAGGCCAATAGAAAGATAAGGCCCCATGTTGGTACTGCTTTGCAGGGAGAGAATCAGCAAAAGACAGATCACCACACCCAGCGAAAGCGCATGCATGCTTACCTTAAAGAAGGAATTGACAAAAGCCCCAAAGCAAATTGAAAGAAAGGCCGCAAGGCTAAACATCACTGCTTCTTTGGGAAAACCCTGGTTGCGGAACACATACCACACCCAGAAATAAAATATCATCACGGCGATATAGGGAATGATGCGGTCGCGTTGCGTTTTCAAATAAATGGTATCGATAAAGCCAACACCTTTGGCTACCAGCACGGTTACCAGCGGCAGAACGGTATAGTTGACAAAAAACTGGACGAGCAGGAGGGATTGGCGCCATTCATCGAGTGCCGAGAACAGGCGCAGCCCTTTGATAAGAAACCAGCCGACATAAACGGGAATAAAGAGCGGGTGAAAAATGTAAGAAATGATCTTTGCGGCTGTTTTAAGGGCCGGGTGAAAGGCGATTTGTTCGTTGGCCTCCAGGTTGTCCATCCTGCAAATATAAGGTGGGGGAATGCCTGCGAGGGGGTGATTCGGGAGGAGTGGTTTTGTTGATTGACGGGTGTGGTGGTGCGGATAGATTTTTATTTTTTGGTTGTGTAAGTAGTTTTTGTTTGGTCATACTTTTCTTTAGGTTGTTTTCCACCTTTTCTCTCCCGAAAAGGTGGAGCCAAAAGTTCAAGGAAAAGGCAAACGCTCCGCTGCTTTTTCCAGGCCAACGCACAAAAGCTATACTTTACATGTTGCACTATTCATTTTGTATACAGTCCTTCTTTTCAACTTTGCGCTTCACTACACGTTGCTTGATGCAAATACAACTATCTGCCGGTAATGCAAGACACTGCAGGCGCCTTATTGCGCTATCCTTTTCCTAAACTGTTAAGATGCGTTAGCCAATGCGCAATAAGGCGCTGAACCAGCGGGATTGGGAATGTTATAAAGCGCCGTTGTTCCATTTGCGAATTGAACATTGTGAATTGATTATTGAAAATTTATTGCTGCATTCATTTGAGCTTTTGAAACAGCCATAAGAATTTTCTCTCTCGCCACTAACCCAATCCGTGCTGTTAAAGCAGCCATCCCCTCCCCGGAGGTTCGTCCCAAGGTTTGCTATTGCTGTAATGGAGCGGGGTGGGTTACGCAGTACACTCTACTCCCTGTCCAACCGAATAATTTCAGGCCAACGTCAATAAACGGGAAACCCCTCCGGGGTTGTTTACCATCACAATCATGTCATCACCGGGTTTCACCGGGTGCTATTAACAGGAGAGCCCTCTGGGCTCAGAAAGCCAGATAATTGTTAAGTGAGAATAGGATTTTCCTAGTCTTTTATAAGTGAGGAAACAGGAAACAACAAAAACAAAAGCCTCCACCAGCAAACTGGCAGAGGCTAAAAAGTTTCGTGAATAAGCGAGGGCTGTGGTTAGGTCCCCCCTCCACCGGAGGGGCCGGGGGAGGCCTTATAGCTCCTTCCTCAACCTTGCCACCGGTATATTTAACTGCTCCCGGTACTTGGCAACCGTCCGGCGGGCAATATTGTATCCTTTTTCCTGCAGCATTTCGGTGAGGCGTTCATCGCTCAGCGGCTTTTTCTTGTGCTCGTTTTCAATCAGGTCGCTCAGGATTTTTTTTACTTCGCGGGTCGAAACCTCTTCACCCGAATCCGTGGTCAGCGATTCACTGAAAAAGAATTTCAGCCGGTAGGTGCCAAACTCGGTTTGTACAAACTTCGAATTGGCCACACGGCTCACCGTTGAAATATCCAACCCTGTTTTTTCGGCAATGTCCTTTAAGATCATCGGCCGCAGCGTGGTTTCGTCACCGGTAAGAAAAAAATCATACTGGTGGTTCATGATGGCCGTCATGGTGCTCAGGAGCGTATGCTGCCGCTGCTTGATGGCATCGATGAACCATTTGGCCGCATCAATTTTTTGCTTGATAAAAAGAACGGCTTCTTTCTGGCGACGGTCTTTTTTTGCTCCCCGGTCGTACTCTTTCAGCATATCGCGATAGCCTTCAGAGATGCGCAGTTCCGGTGCATTTTTAGAATTCAGCGTCAGTTCCAGCTTGCTGGCGTTGTTATAAATAAAAAAGTCGGGAACAATATAGCTTTCCGCTTTGTTGATCTCTCCTTCATTGCCACCGGGCTTTGGATTGAGTTTGGTGATCTGTATCATCACCTCTTTCAGCTCGTCGTCGGTAAGGTTCAGGCCACGCTGGATCTTTTCGTAGTGCTTTTTGGTGAACTCGTCAAAATAGCGGGTAAGGGCCTGTATGGCCGTATCCACTTCTTTGCCATCTATCTTTTGACGGTTCAACTGGAGCAGTAAGCATTCCTGCAGGGTGCGGGCACCAACGCCGGGGGGATCAAAGTTTTGAATGCGCTGGATCAGGCTCTCCACTTCTTCTTCAGAGGTATCGATGTTTTGCCGAAAGGCCAGGTCATCCACAATGGCCGATGTTTCCCTGCGCAGGTAGCCGTCTTCGTCGATGCTGCCGATGATTTGTTCGGCAATTTTATACTGGCGTTCATCCAGATTCAGCATGCCCAACTGCGCTTCCAAAACTTCGTAAAAAGACGTTTCTACGCGGTAAGGCATGGTGGTCTTTTCTTCCTGCTCGCCGTAGTTTTCGTCGCGGAGCTTGTAGTCGGCTATGTCGTCGTCGCCTTCCTGCACATAATCCGAAATGTCAATGTTTTCATACAGGTCGTCCTGGTCACGTTCCTCGTTGTCGTATTCTTCTTCGGCAGGAGCGGTATCGGCAAATTCATCTTTTTCTTCGTAGGCATCGGCACCGTCTTCATCGGTCACTTCCAGGGCGGGATTTTCTTCCAGCTCTTCTTTGATCCGCTCTTCGAGGTTGGCCGTAGGCACCTGCAGCAGTTTCATTAACTGAATCTGCTGGGGGGATAGCTTTTGGAGTAGTTTCTGTTGTAGATTCTGGCTAAGGCTCATGTTAAGTTCTTCTCTGCGGCACCGCTTCTTTCTACTGGCAAAAAAAGTGCGCCATGTTCACAAAAATCAAGCCGTAAATTTACTGCAAAACTGGCTCCATGGGCAGAATCACCTCGGTTTTCTTTTTAGCGGTACTGTTAAATGCCGGCAAAGCCTCGGCACAACTGGATTTTCGGCCGGTGAACGACAGTTTACCCAAAGCCGTTTCGCTCCGGGTTTTGCCGCAAAATTTCTACAAAAAAGGCCTTTCTTTCTTTTGCCAGCAGGAATTACAGTTGCAAAAACTAACGTCCTTGCCGCTGTTTATTCGCCTGGGTGCAAAGGACTATGTCGATTACCTGGAGAAAAAGCCCAACGCGGTGTGGCGGAAACAATAGCACCCGGGAAATGACTGTTTGAATGCGGTTCAATTTTGAATTTTTATATTTATTGCTGTATGAAGAAGACTGCTGTTGCTTTTACCTGCCTGCTGCTGGCTGCCTTGTTGGCCTTTCGCTCCAAGGAAGAACCCCAGGCCTGGATACGCATTAATCAACTCGGCTACAAACCAGCCGGTACCAAAGTAGCGGTGTGGGGAGCGAAAACAGCTGCGCCACAGCAAAGCTTTCAATTAGTAGATGCTGCCACCAACAAAGTGGTGTTCAACGGAAAGGCCGGCAAAGCCTTTGGCGCTTACGGTCCGTTTGCCCAAACCTACCGGTTGAATTTTTCTGCGTTTACCGGGCGGGGAAAATACAAGCTGGTGGCCGGTGGCGCAGAGTCGCCCGTTTTTCCCATTGCCGAAAATGTGTACGACGGTGCTGCCGATTTTTGCCTGCGCTACATGCGCCAGCAGCGCTGCGGCTTTAATCCTTTTTTAAAGGACAGTTGCCATACGCAGGATGGCTACACGCTTTATAGCGAAAAGGCCGGCCTGAAAGACAGCACGTTTGTGGATGCTGTTGGTGGCTGGCACGATGCCAGCGATTACCTGCAATATGTTCCTACAACAGCTAATGCCACCTATCACCTCCTGATGGCTTACCGCGATTTTCCGCAGGTGTTTAGGGATGAAAAAGCGGACAATGGGCTGGACGGAAAAAACGGCGTGGCCGATGTGCTGGACGAGGCCCGGTGGGGATTGGACTGGCTGCTGAAAATGCACCCCTGTGCAGACTGGATGTTTAACCAACTGGCCGATGACCGCGACCATATTTCGATGCGCATGCCAAAGCTCGACAGCCAGTACGGGAGAGGATACCAGCGGCCGCTGTACTTTATCACCGGTGAGCCGCAGCAACGGGGAAAGCTGATGAACGATACAAAAGGAACATCTTCTTCGGCGGCTAAGTTTTCCAGTGCGTTTGCGCTGGGGTCCCAACTGTTTTCATCCAATATAGAAAGAGGGATTCAGGAGCAAAATCCTTATTGGCTACGCTTGTCAAAGGCTGCAGAATCAGCATATGCGTTTGCATTAAAGAAACCGGGTGTCACCCAAACGGCATCGGTGAAGGCTCCATACATTTATGCAGAGGACAATTGGGTAGATGATATGGAACTGGCTGCGATACATCACAATAAACTTAGTGATGCAATGAACTATGCAAGACAGGAAAAGCACACTCCCTGGCTGGGTGATGATACGGCCAAACATTACCAATGGTACCCTTTCATCAATGTTGGTCATTACGAACTGGCCAAACAGTTAAAAGGAAACGAAAGGGATACCATCGTTGGCTATTACAAGCAAGGCATTCAAAAAGTATGGGACAAAGCAAAGACCAATGCTTTTTACCGCGGTGTGCCCTTTATCTGGTGCAGTAACAACCTGACAACATCTTTCGCTATTCAGTGCCTGTGGTACAGACAGCTAAGCGGCGATAAAAGCTTTGATGAACTGGAGCAGGCGAATTTCGACTGGCTGTTTGGCCTCAATCCCTGGGGCACATCGATGGTGTACGGCCTGCCAAGTTGGGGCGATACGCCGGTGGACCCGCATTCGGCGTTTACGCACATCAAAAAATATCCCATCGACGGCGGCCTGGTAGACGGACCCGTTTACAGCAGCATCTACAAAAACCTGATTGGCATTACGCTTTACGAACCCGATGAGTACGAAGCTTTTCAAAGCGACCTCGCCGTGTACCACGATGACTACGGCGATTACAGCACCAACGAGCCTACCATGGATGGTACGGCTTCGCTGATTTATTTGTTGGCGGCAAAGCAGGCGGAGGTGCCGGGAAAAAGTTTTATCAAAACAAAAAAATAAGCCATTGAAAATGGTGATCAAACAGGTGGTATGCTAAACCGTTCAATTGAGCTGGAAGGACAATGGGTTGGCCATTTTGCATACGGTCCCGACTATGGCGAGGAGATGAATGGTGAAAAAGTGCAGTTCCGCGTTTTTATTGACAGGAGCAAAAACGGTGGGTTTGTAGGGCGGTCCGTTGACCTCGAAGGAATTGGGGCCAATTTTGAAGTGGCGGAAGTAAAAGGTTTTTTGGAAGAAGGATTGATCAGCTTTACTAAACAGTACCCGCACTTTTATGCATTGGATGAAGCCGGTAACACGGTTGAAGACAAAAACAAACCACATCCGCTGGTTGCTTATACCGGCACGTACAACCAATCTACAAAAACGTTTACTGGTGACTGGGAGATGCGGGTAGCCATTGCACCGGTTGGCACTTATTGGCTGGAGGATGTTTGTACCGGCACCTGGGAAATGCGGAAAGATGTTGAACGATAAGGTTGGCCGAACATTTGCGCAGCGATAACCGCATCGCGTATCGATGCAAACAGATACTTTACGTAAAAGACGAAATCATCACGTATGAAGACATTGATCCTTGTTCGGCACGCCAAAAGCAGTTGGGAAAGCGCTGGCCTTAGCGACAGCGAACGCCTCCTGAATGACCGCGGTAAAAAAGACGCACCGGAAATGGCAAAGCGCTTGCGCAAACGGGGGCTGTCTGTCGATGCCCTTGTTTCGTCGCCGGCGGAAAGAGCTTTCCGTACGGCACGGTACTTTGCCAAAGAATTCGATTTCAAAAAAGATGATATTGTTGTGGAGAAAGCCTTGTACGGCGCCTTGTCGGCACATTTTGAAGAGGTGATTGGTAGCTTAAAAGATAAGGTGAATACCGTTGCTGTTTTCTCCCACAACCCCGGCATCACCGATTATGCCAATACACTCACCTCGGTGCGTACCGATAACATTCCTACCTGTGGCGTGTTTGCCGTACAGGCGGATGTAGAGAACTGGAAAGCCTTTGCCAAAGCAGAAAAAAGCTTCCTGTTTTACGACTATCCCAAAAACCCGCTGGCCGCTATCTAAAGAAGGAATCAACCATTGCGAACATGCGTAACAATGCTGGTACGCAGTCTTGTTTTTACGTTTGCACTTTGCTTTTTTGATTGACAAGAAACACGCCGGCAAAAATGAGCACAGCCGATACTATCTTTTGCCAGGTAACAGTTTCGCCCAGGGCAAAAAGGGCGATGCCAACAGCAAATACCGGTTGCGTATAAATATAGCTGCCCGTAACAGAGGCACCAAGTTTGGCAATGCCAAAGATGTTTAAATAATACGCCAGGAAGGTACCTGCAATGCCCACATACAACAGGGCCAGCACCTGCAGCCAACTGATGCTGCTCCAGGGAATGGCTGCGGTCTGCTGCCAGCAAAACGGCAGCATTAAAAAAAAGCCGATGGTAAAGATCCACCGGATCACATGCAGCGCCGAATAGCGTTCCATTAGTGGCTTTACCAAAATAAAATACAGCGAATACGAAATGGCGTTGATGATGATCAGCAGGTCGCCCAGCAAATAATTGGTGGCATGCTGCCCCGCTTCCCGTTGCAGGATAAGAAACACTGCTCCGCCAATGCCCAGCGAAAGACCGGCAGCTTTGTAAAGCGTAAAGTGTTCTTTCAGCACCCAAAGGGCAAACAGCGTCACTACAATTGGTGTGATCAGTGTTAGCAGCGCCGCATGTACGGTGGAAGTCAGTGTCAGTCCTTTAATGAACAGCATTTGGTTGACGGCAATACCGGTAACGGCACAGGCAAAAAACCGTCCCCAGTGGCGGCGTTCAATACCTGCCGCTGTTTTGCCAAAAGCCCAAACAGTCCAGAACAACACAAGGCTGATGGCCACCCTTGTGAGGTTGATGGCAAAGGGACCGATCGGTTTGGGAGAGATAAGCTTGACAAGACTGTAATTGCCGGCAAAAAATAAATTGGTCAGGAGTACGGCCAGGTGTGCTTTGGTGGTTTCTTTCATGCTGCTGCGCTCTTGCTGTTTGTCACAATGTCTCTTCTTTTATTTTCATCACCACTCCTTGCAAACTGGCAGCGTATACGTTCGGCCTTTGCCTGTTGTCTATTGCTCATTGCCTGTTACACTCAGATCACTTCGCCGGCGCCTTCGCGTATCAGTTCGGCCTCGCCGCTTACAAAGCTGATGATAGTGGAGGGCACAATTCCGCCAGGTCCGCCATCGATCACCATGTCCACCAGCTTTTCAAACTTGTCGTGAATGTTATCCGGATCGGTGTATTCCTCCACGTATTCACCCGGCAGCGAAGCGCTGAGGATAGGGTTGCCCAACTCCTTTACGATAGCCCTTGCAATGTTGTTGTCGGGTACCCGGATACCTACGGTGTCTTTTTTTGTTTTGAGAATCTTGGGCACCTGCCGGCTCGCTTCTAAAATGAACGTGTACGGTCCCGGGAGGTATTGCTTCAACGTACGGTAAACCGAAGTTTCCAATTGTCGTGCATACTGACTAAGATCACTAAGATCGTAACAAACAAAGGAAAGATTGGCCTTTTGCGGGTCAACGCCTTTGATGCGGCAGATGCGTTCCACTGCTTTTTGCTGCGTGATATCGCAACCCAAACCGTAGATGGTGTCGGTGGGATAAACGATCACGCCGCCACTGCGCAGCACACCAACAATTTGCTTGATCAGGCGGTCCTGCGGGTTATCGGGATGTACGTGTATTAACATAGTGTTTGATTTTTTACCGCAGAGAACGGGAGGATGCGGAGGTATTCGCAGAGTATAATAATTTTCTCTGCGCAACCCTCTGCCTCTCTTGTTCTCTGCGGTTTCCTCTTACCATTTCTCTGTTTTCAACGATTCCAAAATATTGACATAACTCACATAGCGGTCTTCATCGATCTCGCCATCGATCACTGCCTGTTTGATGGCGCAACCTGGTTCGGCCAGGTGCTGGCAGTTGTTGAACTGGCAGTCGTTCAGGCGCTGGCGCATTTCCGGAAAATAACCCGAGAGTTCTTCCTTCTCTACATCCACCAGTCCAAACTCCCGCATACCCGGTGTGTCAATAATGTTGCCAGCACCGGGCAGGTCGTACATCTCGGCAAAAGTGGTAGTGTGCAGGCCTTTGCCGCTCCAGCCACTCACATCCTGCGTACGGATCTTTGCTCCCGGCAGCACCGCATTGATAAACGTGGACTTGCCCACGCCGCTATGCCCGCTGATGAGTGTAATCTTGCCTTGCAACATGGCTTTTACGTCGTCAAGACCTTCCTCTTTTTTGATGCTGATGGGAAATACCTTGTATCCAACGGTCTCGTATACCTGTTTTAAGCGGTGGTACACCTCCCATTCTTTGTCTTTGTACAGGTCTGTTTTGTTAAACACCACAATAGCCGGTACATGGTACATCTCGCAGGCCACCAGAAAGCGGTCAATAAATCCCTGCGAGGTGCGGGGGTCTTTGATGGTGGCCAGCAGCAGGGACTGGTCGAGGTTGGCCGAAACAATGTGGTGCTGGTGCTTGGCCCGTGGCGATTGCCGGGCCACATAGTTTTTGCGGTCGTAAATTTTGGTGATGGTAACTGTGCCTTCCGCTTCGTTCTCTTTTTCAAACGCAACTTTATCACCAACCGCTATCGGGTTGGTAGACGTGATCCCATCCAGTTTGAGAACACCTTTGATACGGGCATTCAAAAACCGGCCGTCTTCGTCCTTTACGCTGTACCAACTGCCTGTTGATTTGTAAACAATGCCTGTCATGTTCAATATGCAATTTGCAACCGGCAATGCATAGCCTTTTGCCCATTGCCAATTTTTTGTTTAGGGAAAGCTTCGCAGAACGGTATAACGCAAAATTACTTCCAAAAAAAGCAGGATGAGTGCCGCGGCCAGTAAGTACATGAACTGCTCTTCTACCCTTGTTTTGGTAATGCGTTCAAAGCTCGATTTTTCCAGCCGGTCGATCTGTGCATACACAACGCCCAGGGCTTCTTTGTCGCGGGCCCGGAAATACGCACCGCCGGTTTCCCGCCCAATGCGTTGTAGCAAGGCATCATCGAGGTTGCTGGTGGGAGTAAAGTTTTGTGTAAAGCGCTGCGCCACGGGGTCGCCGGCCATGCCCACGGTGTACACTTTCACGCCTTTTACCTTGGCAATTTGCAGGGCCGTCAGCGGGTCAATAATGCGGGTATCGGGTGCTTCTTCTTTTCCGTCGGTAAGCAGAATGACCACCTTGCTTTTGGCAGCGTCAACCGAAGAAAGTCGCTCTACCGATTTGGCCAGTCCTTCGCCGATCAGCGTGCCGTCCTGCAGCATGCCGCTCTTCAGGCTTTTGATCTGTTGCAGGATCACTTCGTGGTTGGTGGTAAGCGGCGACAGCGTAAAGCTTTCACCGGAAAAAGCAACCAGCGCAAACCGGTCCACAGGGCGACTCTTTACAAAATCGGCGGCAACGGATTTGGCGGCTTCCATTCGGTTGGGCGCAAAATCCTGCGAAAGCATGCTGCCGCTGATATCGATGCAAAGCACAATATCGATACCCTCGCCTTTGTTGCGGCTTTGTACATTGCGGATCTGCGGACGGGCCAGGGCCAAAAGAAGACAGGCCAGCGCCAGCAGGCGGAGCCAGAACGGAACATGGATCAAATAATTTTTTGCCGTACGGTGAGTTGTACCACTGGTTGTTGACAGTGTAAAAGCGGACTTTAGTTTGGCAAACGTGGTGTACCGCAGCCAGGCAATAATGGGCAGCAGGATCAAAAAGGGCAGGACCCAGATATTGGCAAACGTGATATTTTGAAAATACTCATACAACATGGGCCTGTTCGATGGTTGTAATGCTTTGTTTGATGATGGAAAGGGATTGTTGATTCTGGCTGTTATCGGGCCTGTAGGCCGCAAACTTGGCCAGGTCGCTGAGCCGCAGGGTTTGCACCAGCGCATTGTAATCGGCGGATGGAAGCTTTTGGCTTTGCAGTTGAATGCTCAGGTCATCTGTTGTTTTGGAAAACGACTGAATGCCTTTCGCCCCTTTCAGGTAGGTTCTGAAAATATTGACCAATTCTGTATAATATACTTTGACATCAGCAGGGTTTTCTTTTTCCAACTTAGCCAGTTCTTCCATGGCTTTTCGGTATGCCTTCTTATCCAATTCCACTTCTTTTTTATCGCCTTTGCCTTTTGGAAAAAAGAGCAGAAAAAGCGCAATGAGAACGGCCAGTCCAATGATATACCACCACCAGGTGGTGCGACCGGGTTTCTCCACCGGTACAATTCCTTTGATATCGTGGTAGGGCTGCGCCGGGTTCCAGGGCGATGTAAACGCTACGTCCAGCGCTACGGTTTTAGTGGGCTTTCCGTTGGCAATAACGGTGGGAAGGTTCCAACGGCCGCTGTCCCAACTTGTCACGATCAGCGTTTGCGAAAGCTGCAGCGTTTCGCCTACCACCGTTGTATCAATTTTCGAGGCTTCCAGTACTTCCAGGTGCGGCAATGTATCAATTGGTAATAAGACCAGTGTTGTGCCCGCATCGCCAAAGGCTTTTACGGTTACACCTAACTGCTCGCCCAGTAAAATGCGCTGCTTGTCGTACGACAGGTTTACCACCTGGGCCGTAAGACAATGGGCAATGAGCAAAAGGCAACTGGCAAAAAATATTCTCATCGTTTGTGACGGCTGATAAAAAATTTCTTCAGCACTTTTACATAGTCTTCATCGGTGCGGATATGCAAGAGGTCGGAGCCGCTCCGCTTGAAGGTACGGGTGCAATATTCGGTACGGTTAAAAAAGTCTTTTTCATATTCGTGCCGCACATAGGCACTGGAGGTGTCGAGCCATTTCTGGCTGCCGGTCTCCGCATCCTCTACGCGAAGCATGCCTACTTTGGGCAGGTGCACATCCATCTTGTCATAAATCTTTACACCTACAATGTCGTGCCGTGTAGCGGCTACCCGCAATGAATCAGCGTAATTCTCATCGATAAAATCGCTTAAGATAAAAGCAATGCTTTTGTGCTTGTTGATGTTACTGAAATAACGCAGGGCGGTACTGAGCTTCGTGCTTTTTTTGGTGGATGAAACCGAAAGCAGTTCGCGGATAATGAACAGGGCATGATCGCGGCCTTTTTTGGCCGGGATGTATTTTTCAATTTTATCGCTATAAAAGATAACGCCTACTTTGTCGCCGTTGTTGATGGCCGAAAATGTGACCACTGCTGCGATCTCTGTGCTCAATCCTTTTTTGGACGTATTGATGGTACCAAACAGGGAAGAGGCGCTCACATCCACCAGGAGCATCACTGTTAGTTCCCGCTCTTCTTCAAACACTTTCGAGAACGGGTGGCCAAAGCGTGCCGAAACGTTCCAGTCGATAAAGCGAATGTCATCACCGGCCGCATACTCCCTTACTTCCTTAAAGTGCATGCCTTTTCCTTTGAACGCACTGTGGTATTCGCCGGAAAAAAGATTCGTCGTTAGCTGCTTGCTTTTGATCTCAAGCTGCCGCACTTTTTTGAGTATGTCTTGTAACGTTAGCATTGTCTGAACCGGGATTTCAGGGATAAGTGGGATGTAAAGGATGGAAGGGTTTTATTTATCCAGTCTATCTCATGCATCTCACCTATCCCTGTTCAAAGACTAGGGCGTATTTATCTTTTGTAAAATCTGATCAATCACGTTCTCTGTCGATACGTTCTCCGCTTCGGCTTCGTATGTTAAGCCAATGCGGTGGCGCAAAACGCTGTGGGCAATGGCCCGTACATCATCCGGCGTTACATAACCGCGGCCATTCAAAAACGCCTGTGCCTTGGAGGCCAGCGCCAGGGCAATGCTTCCCCTTGGCGAAGCGCCGTATTGAATCACCGGCTTTAAGCCCGCCAGTCCAAACTGGTTGGGGTCGCGGGTGGCAAACACCAATCCCAGTATATATTGCTCTACTTTTTCATCGAGGTAGATCTGCCGCACCAGCTTGCGGGCTTCGTTGATCTCGAATGTAGAAAGCACCGGGTTGATCACCGGAGGCGCTGCACCTTCCACATTCTGACGAATGATCAACTGCTCGTCACGCATCGTGGGATAGCTTACTACCACTTTCAGCAGAAAGCGGTCCACCTGCGCTTCGGGCAGGGGATAAGTGCCTTCCTGTTCAATGGGGTTTTGCGTAGCCAGCACCAAAAAAGGTTCATCCAGTTTATAGGTTGTATCGCCAATGGTGATCTGCCGTTCCTGCATCGCCTCCAGCAAAGCGCTTTGCACCTTGGCCGGGGCCCGGTTGATCTCATCGGCCAGCACAAAGTTGGCAAAGATGGGACCCTTGCGTACCACGAACTCGTTGCGCTGCTGGTTATAGATCATGGTGCCGATAACGTCGGCAGGCAGCAGGTCGGGAGTGAACTGGATGCGGCTGAACTTGGCCTGGATGGCCTGCGCCAGCGATTTGATGGCAAGCGTTTTGGCCAGTCCCGGGATGCCTTCCAGCAAGATGTGGCCATTGGCCAGCATGGCAATAGCCAGTTGCTCCAGCATTTTTTCCTGGCCAACAATGGTCTTCGATAGTTCGGAGAAAAGCTTTTGCCGTAAATTGTGTTTGTCTTTAATTAAATTCGTGAGGTGCGTAATTTGTTCGGATGTCGTCATAGAAAAAGTTCGTCCCGCAGGGTTAACAAATAGTTTGCCCTTTTCAAAATTAGGGCAACGCAAACTGTATAATTATGAAAATCTTTTCAGCCGCTGGTGCGCTTTGTTTTTGTCTTTTGTTCTCTTCCTGTCAAAAAGAGGACGATAAACCTTCCAAAACAGGGGAAATCAGTTCTTCGCCCTGGGTACACGAAAGTTCAGGGATCGATACCGATAAAAACGGTACCATCGATATCTCCCTGCTCATGGCTGGCGTGCCCGAATGCAGGCTGGATAATGTGCTGACCTTTCGGGCTGATGGTTCTGCAACTGCAGGGGAAGGGGCGACCAAATGCAATACTTCCGACCCGGCAACCACAAATTTCAACTGGAGCTTTACCGACAACGAAACCACGTTAAACCTTAGTGGAAATGTGTTTGCGCAGTTGAACGGAAGCTTTAAGATAAAAACCCTCAACAGCACCAACTTCAGCCTGACAAGAGATACGGTTATTACCGCACCGGTCAGGATCGACGCAACGATTATCGTGAACCTGAAGCATTGACCTTTTCATTGGCCGGTGGCTCGTAATCATAGGGCAACTGGTCGGCCAGGTTTCGCCAGCTCCAGTAGCCCTGGTTGATCCAGCTTTTCTGGTCGGTAAAATAACCATTGGGTTTAATGAGGATAGTTTCTGCAATATCCACGTACGAGATCTGCACGGGTACATTCAGCGGTAGCTTATTCTTTTCGAGATAGCGTTTTTCCGGGGCCTTTTTGGTATAGGTGATGCTGGCCTTGTCGGGAAAGAACAATTCGGCATTGGCCGTGGAATCGTCAAAATAATAAAAAGCCGTGTCGTAAGGATTGCGCAGGCGGGAAAACTTGGTGCTGCTCGACGGTGAAAAGAGGTCCACGGTAAAACCTTCCTTCACAAGGGTGCTGTCGTAATAAGCCCGCAGGAAATGCAGGCGGGAACCGTAATAAGCTTCTTTCCGGGCTTTTTCCCAGGCAGCCTGTTGGTTCGCATCGCCTTCCATGGGCAGGTACAAACAGTTGCCGCGGTACGAATTCAGGTCGGTCTGGAAATGGTGCACAAACGAATCCAGTTCGTAACGCATGTTATAACCCAGCGCCCTGTTCTCTATCCGCAGCGGTTCGGTGGCCAGCACCTTCAGCCGGTCGTTGCGTTTGTAGTATAAAAACTTTAAAGCCTCAGGGTTCAGCAGCGTACAGCTATCGGCGTTGGGCGAAGCGCCGATGAAGTTGGCAAGAAAGAACTGTCCGTGCTTTTCCCAGCCATCCGCTACTTCGTTTGTGTTTTTAATGATCACTTCTCCCAAGGTATTGTCGCCTTTTTGCAGTTCGATGGTAAACTCGCGGTCGCCGGTCACTTCGGCAAGGTTGATGGTGCGGCTAAGGTAACCGGTGAACGAGATCACGATCTCGTAACCGCCTCTTTCGAGGTAAAGTTTAAAGGCGCCTTCTTTATCGGAAAGCGTACCTCTGGTGGTATTTTGGGCAAACACCGAAGCGCCTTCCAGCGGCAGGCCGGTTTCGGCATCTTTTACCGTACCGTTAAGGGTGCCCTGTGCAAAGGACAGCAGGGTACAAAGCAAACTGAAAACGAGGAGAGTGGTCTTTTTCATACGAAGTGGTTATAACGTTAGCTTGCCTTCTTTCATTGCCTGCAGGTACTGTGCGCAGGATCTTTTGATCACGCTTTCCAGCGGCTGGTAAGCAAAACCTGGTAATGCTTTCAGCAGGGCGCCGTTGTCAAACGAGGTATGGCTGTGAGCAATCTTAGCCGTTTCTTTTGAGAGCAGCGGCTTTTGGCCGGTCAGCAAACCTTTGACCGCTTCGAGTCGCCAGGCGATTTCACCCATGGTTTTATTGGCAAAGCGATGGGGCGGCTTTTTGCCAAACGCTTCGGCAATGGTGGTGAACAGCCATTGAAAGCTGCAGTTCTCAGCGTTGAGGATAAAGCGCTTTTCAGTGATGCCTGAAAAAAGCAATTGCACCGCCGCTTCGGCAGCATCTTCTACCCCCACAAAACCGTTGATGCCTTTGGTGTACCAGGGAAATTCTTTGTAAGCGTTTTTAAAAAGTGCACAGCTGCTGCCGTGCCAGTTGCCGTAACCAAGAATGGTGCTGGGATTGATGACAACACCTTCCAGTCCTTCGGCAAAGCCCCGCCAGGCCTGCATTTCGGCCTGGTGTTTGGTAATGGCGTAATGCGTGTTGGCCTTGGAGGTTTCCCATTTTTTATCTTCGGTTACGGTGGTAGCGTTAAGTGTACGGCCCAACGCCGCTACCGAGCTTACATGCAAAAAGCGTTTTACGCCGGCCTCCAGGGCCATGTTTACCACGTTGGCCGTGCCGTCGATGTTAATCTTGTACATGGCCTCGCGGTTGTGACTGGCAAACGAAACAATGGCTGCCGAATGCACAACGGCACCAACGCCCTGCATACCCTCTTCCAGCGCCACCACGTCCAGCACATCACCCTCAATAAAATCTACTTTTTCCCAAACCGCTGCCGGGATAAAAAACGGCAGGGGCGAATTGGGACGTCGAAGGGCACGAACGGTATGGCCTTTTGCCACCAGGTTTTGAATAATATAGGATCCCAAAAAGCCGGTGCCGCCGGTGACAAAAACGGAACGGTCGGCCCCCTGTCCCCCGGTGGGGGAACTTAGGTGGATGTTATCTGTTTTATCTTCTGTCATTTCTTTTACGCAATCTTATGAAAGGCATTTTTTATTAAGTGAGTTATAAATGTCTTGTGTGCAACCTTCAAAGGTTTTCCAAAATGCCAAATGTCCTTTTGCGTTTTGCTTATTAACCTTGTTTTGATGAACAGCGTTTGCGGGGCAATATTAGCACTAAGCTGTCATTTTGAGAGGCCTGGTTCGTCATGTCCTATTAACCTCTGATGCTTTTGAGTATAAAAATAAATCCGAATAAAGCGATAAGTCCTAAGGCTATAAATTCAGATTGAACGGACTCTTTTGGAAATAGAATTTTCGTCGCCTCTTCATGGTATTTCATTTGCAGCGTTTCGCCTACTTTGTGTTCGTTACAAAACAAGCCTGGAATTCTTTTGATAAATTCAAGCCCTTGATAACTGAAAGTTGCGTAGTGGCTCACCTTTGTACCGATACAGTTCGCAGGCAGTTCGGTTATCTGCATATCCACCAGACTGCCTTCTTTTTCTATTTTGTACAGTTCCAACTTGGGTTTAATAAGAGCAAGGGAAAGTAGGATCATCAAAATTCCTCCCAAGCCTAAATACATCCGCATAGTGTTTTTTTAATCAGGTTTTGGTCGAACACAAGGTTTACTGAAACTAGTTGGCGGAACAAAAGACCAACAATAAATGTATGGCTGCAGAAAGAACAGTTTTCTGCACCTAAGTTCCCCCACCGGGGGACAGGGGGCCGTAATACCCCTTCCCTGTTTTTTTTCCCAGTTCGCCTTTCTCCACTTTTTCTTTTTGGATGTAAGAGGGCATCAGGCGTTCGGGTCTGCCGAGTTGTTCGTACACCGAACAACTCACGGCATAGTTGACATCATTGCCAATAAGATCCATCAGCTTGAACGGGCCCATTTTAAAGCCAATGCCTTCCAGCAGGCGATCCATCACGTCAAAGGAAGCATAGCCTTCTTCTGCCAGTCGCAACGACTCGATGTAATAGGGCCTTGCCACGCGGTTAACGATAAAGCCGGGTGAATCGTTGCAAACCACCGGTACCTTGCCCACGGCTTTGGTAAAGGCAATCAACTGCGTGATGACCGCATTGCTTGTTTGTTCTCCCTTCACCACTTCCACCAATTTCATCAGCGGCGCGGGGTTAAAGAAATGCAGGCCGGCAACTCTTTCGGGGTGGGGCAAACCGGTTGCGATCTGTGTGATGGAAAGAGAAGAGGTATTGGAAGCAAAAATGGTTTCTTTGGCATTGATGGCTGCCAGTTGTTGAAACAGCGAGAGCTTGGCCTCCGGTTTTTCTACAATGGCCTCTATCACAAGATTGGCTATGCATTGCTGCAGGTCGGTAACAAATTGGAGGTTGCTTATGGTTTCATCGGCTTTCTGCTGCGTGATCTTTTCTTTTTCCACCAGCCGGGCCAGGTCCTTCTTTAGCTTTTGCGCGGCTCCCTGCACGGCCGTTTCCGACACGTCGAAAAGCAGGGTGTGAAAGCCCGCCGCCGCCGAAACCTGCGCAATGCCGCTGCCCATGGTACCGGCTCCGCAAATACAAATGGTTGTTGTTTGCATGATGGGTGTAAATGTACATTGGTAATGAAAACAACCTATCTTAATAGTTTCAAAGTCATTGTTATGGCCACTACCAACACAACGGATATTTACCGCAAGCCTTACCTCCCTACCGCCCTTTATGCGCTTGCCCTGCTGCTGTTTTTGCTTCCTTTTTTCGATATCAAGTGCAACAACATGTCCATGGCAAAGCTTAGTGGCATTAGCATGGCCACGGGTGGCAAGCCCAGTTTGAGCAGCGAGATGACGGATATGCAAAACAGCTTTCCTGGTGAGCGGCGCCGTTCGGCTTCCTCGTTTGAAGGAGAAGGACAGTTGTTTGTGACAGCTTTGTTTGCCCTGTTGCTGGGTGTGGCCGGGTTGCTTTATTCGCTCCTGAATAAAGGCGACAACCAGCGGCCGGCCGTGTATATTGGTGCCTTGGGTGCACTGGCCCTTATCGGGTCGTGGATACAGGTAAATTCATTTGTAAGTGAGAACAGTCGAACACAGGGCGTGCAAATGCCCGATAACCAGTTTTCGGCCATGATGAAAGTATCGGCTTCGCCAACGTTTTGGTTTGTGTTTTGCCTGCTTTGCTTTCTCGCGGCCGCCTTTATCAGTTATCAAAAAAGCAAGCCTGCGGTTGCCGCAACTGCCCCTTCTGCTGCAGGTGCATCTACAGCAACGGTTGACGAAAAGCCGCCGCAGGCAGCCCCGCAAATACCTATCAAAAACCCCGGCGATCAGTCGGAGTTTCCGTCGGCACCTGACGGCGAAAGAGACCTGGGTTAACTCAGGCCAGCAGGTTCACAAGAATAAAAGAAGCCGTAACAACCAGGATAAGGCGGATGGCAGTTTTGAACGATTGGGAACGAACCGGGTTTTGCATAACGATTTAGATTGGCAGCTAAAATTGCTGCCAATTTTTTTTGCTGTCAAGGGGCATAGCCAAATGCTGCTTTTTCTTCGCCGGAATGTACCGGGCAATAGCCGGTTGGTATAAAAAGTTTCGGTGAACGCACCTATATTTAGATATTTGTCTAAATATTAAAATCTTTCGCTGGCTTCCGGGAAGGCTTTTGCGGTCAGCACCAAACCCATTTTTATGAACCTTTTGTTCAAGGCACTGAACGATGCGACGCGGCGGGAGATCCTGACCTTGCTAAAGGAAGGCGATAAAACAGCCGGTGAGATTGCGGATCATTTCAACATCTCCAAGCCCAGTATTTCGCACCACCTGGACCTGCTGAAACAAGCCGGCCTGGTGGAAGCGGAAAAACACGGACAGTTTGTTTTGTACTCGCTCAACACCACGGTGGTCGACGAGATTGCACAATGGTTCATCCAGTTCAAAACCAAAAAAAAGTAGCATATGAAAAAAACGAAAGCTTACCTGCTGGCTGTTCTTTTGCTTGCCCTTTCGCCCATTGCTTACCTGGCAATGGTGTACAACAGCCTGCCGCAGCAAGTGGCCCTGCACTACGGAACCGATATGAAACCGGACCGCTATGGCGACAAAGAAGAATTGTGGCTGGTGACGATCCTGCTGGCGGGGGTATCTGTATTTGTGTATGGTTTGCTCACCAACATTCAGCGCTTTGATCCCAAGCGCAAGGCCATCGGCGGCTCCGCTACATTCAACAAGCTTGCGTTTGGCTTGGTGGTGTTTATGGCAGCACTCAATTTTGTCATCATCGCTTCTTCCCGCGGCAATATCGACATACAGCGGGTGATGTTCCCGCTCATGGGACTCTTGTTTGCTTTTATCGGCAATTATATGAACCACATCAAGCCAAATTATTTTGCCGGCATTCGCCTGCCTTGGACGCTGAGCAGCGATGAGAACTGGCGCCGCACACACCAACTGGCGGGCAAGATTTGGTTTGCTGGTGGTGTGCTGATCGCTCTTGCCGGGTTGGTGCTTTCGTCTTCGGTTGCCTTCCCGGTGTTTATCGGTGCGCTGGTGGTGATGGTGCTGATACCTGTTGTTTATTCTTACCGGCTTTTTAAGCAACAAGTGTAGTGTTGCCCGGGGCAGAAGCCAGTTCATTTCAACTAAAGAATGCTACAACAGAACACCTAAATTTTTACGTATGAAGAAGTTCATTGGAATACTTGCGGTTCTTTTTTTCGGGGGCGCAGCCACGGCACAAACAGGCCTGCAAGGCACATGGGAAGGAAGGCTTTCCGTTGGCACTAATTCGCTGCGCCTGGTGATTCATATTAAGGGCGAAGAAGGTGTGTATGCGGCGACGCTTGACAGTCCCGACCAAGGTGCCAAAGGCATACCGGTAAGCAGCGTAAAAAGAACCGGCGACAGCCTGTACCTGGAAGTAGCAGCGGCGGCAGCCAGGCTTTCCGGAAAGATCACCAGCGATTCTACCCTTGCTGCACAATGGCAACAAGGTGGTGCAGCTTTCCCTATCGAATTAAAAAAGACAACAGCAACAACCAACACTGCCGCTGCACCCAACCGGCCGCAAACACCGGTGCCGCCATTCCCCTACAGCAGCAAAGATGTTACCTACCACAACTCCGGTCAGTCGATACAGTTTGGTGCAACTGTTACCAAGCCATTTGGCAACGGACCTTATCCTGCGGTATTGCTCATAACCGGTTCGGGGCCGCAAAACCGGGACGAAGAATTGATGGGGCACAAGCCTTTTGCTGTAATAGCCGATGACCTGACAAAGCGTGGCTTTTTAGTGTTGCGTGTCGACGACCGTGGTGTGGGACAAACCACCGGCGATCACCGGTCGGCTACGTCGAAAGATTTTGCTGAAGATGCAAAAGCAAGCCTTGCCTATTTGCGTTCCCTGCCCGAAGTGGACAAGCGCAAAATAGGGCTGCTTGGTCACAGCGAAGGCGGCATGATTGCGCAAATGGTAGGTGCCGAAGAAAAGGACCTCTTATTTATTATGCTGCTGGCAGCACCAGGCATACCGGTAACGGAATTAATGACGCTGCAAAACGAAGCCGTGTTGCTGGCAGCCGGTGCCGAAAAAGAAGCGGTGAATGAATACCTGAAACTGTACCGGCAACTCATTTCAGCCCTTGCCTTTGCTCCTGCTGAAGGGGCCGAAAAGTTGACAAACGAACTATTGAACAATTGGATAAAAAAAACACCCAAAGAAAAAGTAGCCGCCACTACCGGCATCACCGATGAAGCGAGCAAGCAAAAATGGGCGGCATCCTTCAGCAGGCAGGTAACGCATCCCTGGTTCAAATTCTTTTTACAGTATAACCCCGATGCCTATGTTAAAAAGCTTACCGCAAAAGTGCTGGCGTTGAATGGAAGAAAAGATGTGCAGGTCACGGCTTCGGAAAACCTTGCGGGGCTGCAGGCCTCACTAAAAAAGAGCAAGTCTCCGAAGTTTGATATTGTTGCCCTGGAAGGATTGAACCACTTGTTTCAGCGTTGTACAAAATGCAGTGTGCAGGAGTACGGCGAGCTGGAAGAAACCATTTCACCTGTGGCATTGGAAGCAATCGGCACCTGGCTGGTAAAGGAAATCAAAAACAAGTAAGCGGTTAGAACCGCAGAATATCGAACAAGGAACAAGGAATGTCGAAGTGTTTTTCGGCTTACCTTTTCTTTTATATGCATGTGGTCAATTCCCACGATGGAATACTGAAGTAAGGACACTCATTTCGACATTTCTTGTTCCTTGTTCATCTGTTCGATATTCCCTCCGCCCTCTATCCTTTCTTTTCGCCAAACACTTTCTCCCAAAGAAGCGGAATGCGTTTCATCCACACCAGTTCTTTTTTCTTGAGCATGGCATCTTCGGCAGGAGAACCAAAATATTTTTTACCGCCTTCGAGGCTGGAGGGTACACCACTTTGCGCATACACTTCGGCGCCTTTGCCAATCGTCAGGGTTTTGCTTACTCCCACCTGTCCCCACAAGATCACATTGTCTTCAATGGTAGTGGCACCGGCAATGCCTACCTGTGCGGCAAACAGGCAATTCTTACCCACTACCGTATCGTGACCAATGTGCACCAGGTTATCCATCTTTGTACCGGCACCGATCACCGTATCGCCACTTACGCCACGATCAATAGTGCAGTTGGCACCAATCTCTACACTGTCTTCAATCACAACCCGTCCGCCGCTGAGCATTTTTTTATAGTGCACATCGCGGTTTGTTTTTTTGTTGTAGTAAAAAGCGTCGCTGCCAATAACGGTTCCGCTTTGTATAACAACATTGTCGCCAATGATGCAATGATCCATGATAACCACATTGGGATAGATAACGCTGTTCTTCCCGATCTGCACACTGTTGCCAACAATGGCGCCGGGCATCACAAGGCTTCCTTCACCGATGGTGGCTGTATCGCTAACGGCTTTTTGCAGCGGTGTAAACGGACGGTAATGAGCAACGATCTTTTGGTACGCTTCAAACGGATCGTCTACTACCAACAGTGATTTATGCGGTGGGAACTCCGTTTCCTGGTTTATGATGATAAAGCTGGCCGCAGAGTGTATACACTTCTGGTAATACTTGGGATGATCAACAAACACTAGGTCGCCTTCTTCCACTTTATGGATCTCGTTGATACCACTTGCTTCTCTTTCACTGTCACCAACGATCCTTGCACCGATCAAGGCAGCGATGCTGGTTAACGGCACCTTTTTTTCAAAACGCATGCAGAAATTTTTTTCAAAGGTAACAGCGAATCAGGTGCACACGCTTCAACCCTGCATGCAGCAATCAATGAAGAAAGAAGGCGTATGTTTTTTAATTGGCAAACGAAAATGCATGATGGCCGCTGTCGTTTTTTTGGCTATGCAAAAAATAAATTGTGCAGCAAACGGAAGATTAAAACGTAAAGATGAACGGCTGTTGATAACGACAATAAAAAATGTGAATAAAAATTGTATGATTTTTTTTTCGTTAGAAAAAAATCTTTTTAATATTGTGTCAGGAAATTAAATTTCCTGTACTTACTAACCCATCTACATATTAAGCCTTCCGCAAAACGGAGGGCTTTTTGTTTGGCCTTTTTGCAAAGAACATCTTTCAAATGTTTACCGTAATCGACAGGTTGACACAGGTGCATAACTGCAACTGTCCGGCTTATTGAAGAAACGAAATTTTGAAAACCACCTTTGCATTCAGGGATTGGTTGAAAAGAGATACATTTATTGTTGACTAAAGAATCTGTACATGCTAAAATCGATGACAGGCTTCGGCAGGGCCGAACAGAGTGTAGGTGATAAAACGTTCCTGGTAGATATCAAATCGCTCAATGGAAAACAGTTTGAATTGCAATTAAAGCTTCCTGCATTTTTAAAGCCGTTTGAGTTTGACATTCGCAGGCAGCTTTCCGAAAAGCTGGCAAGAGGTAGCGTGGATTGCACCATCAGCTTAAAAGAAACCGGCAGTGCAAAACCGGTTACCATCAATACCGACCTGGCAAAGGCTTATTATCAACCCCTGCGTTCTCTTTCCGATGAGCTGGGGCTGGATATTTCTTCCCTGCTAAGCACCATCATCAAGCTTCCCGAAGTGATCACACCAACAGGTGATACCTTGTCGGATGAAGAATGGCAGAAGCTGAGCAGTGTGATCAACGAAGCCATCGATAACCTCAATCATCACCGGCAGGAAGAAGGCAAGGTATTGCAGGCCGATCTTGAACTGCGCATTGCCAACATCTTAAAACAACAGGAAGAAGTGGAGCGGCTGGAACCGTTGCGCAAGCAAAAGATCCGCGAAGGTGTTACACGGCTGCTGGAAGAAAATGTAGGCAAGGAAAATTACGACAGCAACCGGTTGGAACAGGAGCTTATCTATTACATCGAAAAAATAGACATCAGCGAAGAACAGGTGCGGCTGCGCAACCACTGCGATTATTTTACCACCATCCTCCAGGACGAAGAAGAAAGCAAAGGCAAAAAACTTTCGTTTGTGTTGCAGGAGATCGGACGGGAGATCAATACCACCGGTGCCAAAGCCTACGATTCTACCATTCAAAAATCGGTAGTGCTGATGAAAGACGAACTGGAAAAAGCAAAAGAGCAGGTATTGAATGTGCTGTAAGGAAGCTACCAGCTGTTGGCCGCAAGCTGCAAGCTTTATTCACCCGGTTTAGCCATCACGTGTTAGTTTTACAGCATGATTCGATCAGGCAAACGTCTTTCTTCTTTTCTCTTGTGGCAGCTATTGGCTTACTGCCTGCTGCTTTTTTCCTGCGACACCATCGACCTCTACGAAAAAGTAGTGCCGGTGCCAAAGCACCAATGGCAAAGCAGTTATAAGCCCCAGTTTACGTTTGCTGTAAGCGATACCACGGTTCCTTACCAGGCCTTTGTGCTGCTGCGGCACAACAACAAATACAAGTACAATAACATTTGGATAAACCTATATGCCGCCGGCAACGGCGACAGCCTGCAAAAGCTGGGATTGGAACTGCCGCTTGCCAGCAAAGAAGGCTGGCTGGGTACCGGCATGGATGATGTGTTTGAACACCGCATTCGCCTTGGCAACGAAATGCAGCGCTTTCCGTTTCTGCGCATGGGCGAAGAAGGATTTTATTTTACAAAGCCGGGGTCTTACACCTTCAGCCTCGAGCAGATCATGCGTGACGATCCCCTGCCGGATGTGATGAACCTGGGCTTCCGGCTGGAAAAGAAAAGGCCTTAGCATGGCAAACGATACCAAACGCAAACTTCGTCTTGTTACCATAGTTTACTGGGTGCTGCTTCTTTACATTATTGCCGCCCTTGTGTGGTGGGCCATTTTGCTGCTGCAGCAAAACACCGAGATCTTTGACCAGCACCGTGCAGCACTTGACCCAACAGCGGCTGACTATCGTACGCGGCTGGAAAACATCAACCGGGAACAAAAGCGCGGCGAATACAAATACATTGGCGAAGGCAGTGCCTTTCTTCTTCTTATTTTGGTGGGAGCGATGTTTGTATACAGGAGCGTTCGCAGGCAGTTCCGGCTGCAGCAGCAGCAACAAAATTTTGTAATGGCCGTAACGCATGAACTAAAAACACCCATTGCCGTAGCAAGGCTTAACCTGGAGACCATGCAGAAATACCAGTTGGATGAAAGCAAACAGCAAAAGCTGGTGCAAATGACCCTGCAAGAAACCCTGCGCCTCGATACGCTGATCAACAACATTCTTATCTCCTCGCAGCTCGAAGGAAATGCCTATCGTATCTCGAAAGAGGAACTTAATTTTTCATCGCTGGTGGAAGACGTGGTGCGCAGTTTTCAAGGCCGTTACCCCGACAGGGTTTTAGAGGCTTCCATTGCAGAAGAGATCGATATAAAAGGCGATGCGATGCTGCTGAAGCTTTTACTGAGTAACCTGCTGGAAAACGCCAACAAGTATTCGCCAAAGGACAAGCCTATCAACATTTCGCTTTCGCTAAGCAACAGTATTTTTTTAGTGGTTTCCGATGAGGGTCCCGGTATTCCGGACGAAGAAAAAAAAGCGGTGTTTGAAAAGTTTTACCGCATCGGCAACGAGCAAACCCGTAAAACACAGGGCACCGGTCTTGGTCTTTTTATCTGCAAAAAAATTGCACAGGACCACGACGGAGAAATTGTAGCCAAAGACAATCAGCCAACAGGAAGTAAATTTATCGTTCAATTTAACCCAGCCGTATGATTGACACATCCAAGCCATCCATCTTGTTAGTGGAAGACGAAGAGAACCTGCACGAAAGCCTGAAGATGAACCTGGAGCTCCAGGGCTACCAGGTAACATCGGCCTTTGATGGCTTGCAGGCATTAAAGGCTGTGCAAAACGAATATTTTGACCTGATCATCATGGATGTGATGATACCCGAAGTGGATGGCTTTAGCGTAACGCAAAACATCCGGCTCACCAATACCGAAGTGCCTATCCTGATCTTAAGTGCAAAAGACAGCAGTGCCGATAAAGTGACCGGTTTGAAAAAAGGCGCCGACGATTATCTCACCAAACCGTTTAACCTGGAAGAGTTGTTGCTGCGGGTGCAAAAGCTGATCGACAAAAACAAGCGCCTGCAAAAAACATCCACCATTGATGACGCCTATAGTTTTGGTGGCAACACCGTTGACTTTAAAGCGCAACAGGCCACCACGAGCCGCGGCGAAAAAATTGACCTGAGTAAAAAAGAAGCCATGTTGCTCAAGCTGCTGATTGAAAATAAGAATGACGTGGTACCACGCGAAAAGATACTGCAGGCCGTATGGGGTTACAATGTTTATCCCACCACCCGTACCATCGATAATTTTATTTTAAGCTTTCGCAAGTATTTTGAAGAAGACAGTCGCAACCCGAAATATTTTCATTCGGTGCGGGGCGTCGGCTATAAGTATGCAGAGTAGGCACTCATGTTGAAAAAAGATTTTCCTTTCGTGTCATTGCAGCTTTCGGTAAAGCAAGGAAACAAGCCGATCAATAATTGATAACCAATAATCAATAACCACCACTCACCACTGACCATTCACCACTCACCCTAATCAATATAATCAGTATACACTGCCTTGTACCCCGCCAGTTTGGATAGCGGTGCCAGGAGACCAAACAGCAGCTTTTGCACCGCGTAGGGTGGTTTGGCAATGCGAAAAACATTTTTGTAATAGCGGGCAAGCAAAGCTGTTTGCAGCACCGGCGGCAGTCCTTTTTTGTTGACCATACCACTTTGCGCCAGTCCCATACCGGTTTCCAAAAAATATTCAGTGCTCAGTGCAGGCTGCACTTTCCAGTTGACAACTGCTTTTGTATTTCCGGCATTCCACATCGAGTGCACGGTGCGGGGCGGGATCTCTAACTGGTCGCCGGCCTGCAGCGTCCATACTTTTCCGCGGAGGCGCACTTGCAGCGTGCCTTCCAGCACCACAAAAACTTCGTGCTGCCGTGGGTGGTAGTGCGGAATGGGCTCAACCGATTGCGGGGCAAAGCTTGATTCCATTTCCAGCAACTGGCCTTCGGTATCGCAGCTTGTTTGCAGGAACCGGATGCTTTGACCGGTAACAGGGTTACGTATTATTTTGTTTTTGTATGCCATAGAGCGAATCCTCCGAGACAAAAGTGGAACGGCAGCAGCGCAAACAAAAACAGAAAGGGAATGAACCGGATATTTTGCTGTGCCAGTTGCGAAAAGCATTTTTGCAATTCATCGGTAGCCCCTAAATGCGGCAAAAAACCTTAACGATAAAACACAAACCTGTAACTTCAATCCAAACTAACTTTGCCCGATGGATCGTAAGCAAGAAGTCCTGCAGGACGTAGTAATAAAATTTGCCGGAGACAGCGGCGATGGCATGCAGCTCACCGGTACCCAGTTTACCAACAATACCGCCCTTTTGGGTGCTGACCTCTCCACCTTTCCCGACTTCCCGGCGGAGATCAGGGCGCCGCAAGGCACCCTGCCCGGCGTGAGTGGTTACCAGTTGCGCTTTTCCAGCGAGGCCATTCACACGCCAGGCGACCAGTGGGATGTGCTGGTGGCGATGAATGCCGCTGCGTTAAAGACCAATCTGAAAAGCCTGAAAAAAGGCGGGAAGATCATCGTAAACACCGATGGTTTCGATACCAAGAACCTGCGCCTGGCAAACTATCCCGATGGCGTGAATCCCATTGAGGACAATTCGCTGGAAGGCTACGACGTCATTAGAATGGATGTGACCAAAATGACCCGTGAGGCGCTGAAGGAATTCCAGATGGGGACCAAGGAAAAGGACCGCGCCAAGAACATGTTTGTGCTGGGCTTTTTGTACTGGATGTACAACCGCGACATGAAGAACACCGAGCGGTTCCTGGAAGAAAAGTTTGGCAAAAAGCCCGAAATCCTCGAAAGCAATTTAAAAGTGCTGCGTGCCGGTTATAATTACGGCGATACCACCGAAACCTTCACCACGCAATACACGGTAGAAAAAGCAAAGATCCAGGCAGGGGCTTACCGCAGCATCATGGGCAACCAGGCGCTGGCCTACGGATTGATCGCCGCTTCGGTTAAAAGCGGGCTGCCCCTGTTTTTGGGTACCTATCCCATTACGCCGGCTTCCGATATTTTGCACGAACTAAGCAAGCATAAAAATTTTGGTGTAAAAACCTTCCAGGCCGAAGATGAAATTGCCGCTATCTCCTCTGCTATTGGCGCCAGCTATGGCGGGCATATGGGCATCACTACCACATCAGGTCCGGGCATGGCGCTGAAAAGCGAAGCCATGGGACTGGCCATGATGCTGGAGATTCCGCTGCTGATTGTGGATGTACAACGCGGCGGACCCTCAACCGGCTTGCCTACCAAAACAGAGCAAAGCGATCTGCTGCAGGCCTATTACGGCCGCAACGGCGAAAGCCCGATGCCAATCGTCTCTGCTTCTACACCCAGCGATTGTTTTGAAGCCGTGTATGAAGCCGTTCGCATTTCGGTGGAGCATATGACACCCGTGATCTTTTTAAGTGATGGTTATATTGCCAACGGTGCCGAGCCCTGGCAGTTCCCGGCAACGGAAAACCTGCCGGCCATCCGGGTTAAATTCAAAACCGAACTGGGACACAACGAAACAAAATTCCAGCCTTATCTGCGGGATGAAAATTTAGTGCGGCCCTGGGCCCTGCCCGGCACTCCGGGATTGGAGCACCGCATTGGAGGACTGGAAAAAGAAAACATAACCGGTAACGTTAGCTACGATCCGGAGAACCACCAGTTGATGGTAAAGATCCGCCAGGAGAAAGTAGACAAGATCGCCCTGAACATTCCGGAGCAAACGCTGGACAACGGCCCCGAAGAAGGTGATGTGCTGGTACTGGGCTGGGGGTCTACCTACGGTGTGATCAAAACCGCCGTGGAAGAGTTGCTGGGACAGGGACACAGTGTTGCCCATGCGCATCTCCGTTATGTGCGGCCTTTTCCCCGCAACCTGGGTGATATGCTGAAGCGTTACAAAACTGTGCTGATTCCAGAAATTAACAACGGGCAGCTTGTAAAAATCATCCGCGACCTTTATCTTGTCGATGCAAAAGCCTACAACAAGATCATGGGCGTGCCCATCACCAAGTCCGAACTGGTGGAAGAGATCAAAAAGCATTTGCACCTGACGGCTTCACTCTCCTGACAAACCAAGGCTTACAAACCCTGTGCAACAATAAAAAAACGCAAGTCATTGATGGCTTGCGTTTTTTGTTTTTGACCAGCGGCAGAATACCGATTGTTCTTCCGTTGCGACGCTCCGTTCATCGTTCCGGAATTCTGTTGGGCAGCATAAACCCACCAAAAATCTTTACAGCATTAACAATGCTGGTGATAAACCTTCAAGGATGCAACGCGGCTTTAGCAGGATGGGCGGGATGAGGGAGAGAATGTTAGCCCGATCGTTATTTGATATATGCTTTAGCGCTGCTGTTCGACCCCATCCGGGGTCGTGGTTACTTCTCTTCTTTTCTTACCCCGGGTTTCACCCGGGGCTATTCACAGAAGACCCCTTCCGGGGTCATTGCTTTCAATCTTCTTTCCTAAGCTAGTTGTCTTTGATCCATCTTCTCATTATGATTAGCTTCTCAAATCAATGCAGTAATAAATGTTCAATAATCAACTCTCAATGTTCAATTCTCAAATAAGAAAGCAGCTCTCCAAATTATTTCCCCAATCCCGCTGGTTCAGCGCCTTATTGCGCATGGCCTAACGTTTCTTTATGCTGTGATGAAAGGATAGCGCAATACAGCGCTTGCAGTTTCTTGCTTTATTAGCCGATAAATGAATTTGTATCATGCTGCCTGTAGTGAAGAATGTAGCGCAAGAGAAAGACTACCTACAATTCGAGTATTGCAAACAGTAATGAAAGCCTGTTGTGCGTTGGCCCGGCAAATCCAGCGGAGCGTTGGATTTGCCTTGAATTTTTGGCTCCACCTTTTGTTTCCAAGACAAAAGGTGGAAAACAAACTAGCGAAAAGAAAGTCCCAACCAAAAGAAACCCAACAAAATCTCCCCTAATTCAAACTTGGATCATTAAACGTATCCCCCTGCCGGAGGTCCCCCGTCTGCAGTCCCTTCTTAAACCAATACATCCGCTGCGCCGACGTACCATGCGTAAAGCTCTCCGGCACCACATGCCCCTGCGCCTGCTTCTGCAACTGGTCGTCGCCAATGGCATTGGCTGCCCGTAGCGCTTCTTCCACATCACCAGATTCCAGGTAGCCCTTGCCTTGCACATAATGTGCCCACACGCCGGCATAATAATCCGCCTGCAGTTCCAGCATCACAGAGTATTTGTTGTATTCGCCCTGGCTCAATTGCTGCCGCATGCGCTGCACCTTTGCCGATGTGCCCAGGAGGTTCTGCACATGGTGCCCTACCTCGTGTGCAATGACATAAGCCATAGCAAAATCACCGGCCGCACCAAAGCGCTGTTCCAGTTCATTAAAAAAAGAAAGGTCTATATACAGTTTACTGTCGCCAGGGCAATAAAATGGTCCCACGGCGCTGCTGGCATTACCACAGGCCGACTGCACGGCATCGGTAAAAAGCACCAGCCGCGGTTCCTGGTATTGCACACCGGCTTGTTCGGGTAAAATACGGTTCCAGATCACTTCCGCATCCCGCAGCACCACGCTGGAAAACTGGGCCAGTTCGTCCTGCGCCGCTTTTTCTTCGGCAGACATTTGCCTCGACTGGCCACCGCCAATCGGTAATTGCGAGGGGTCAATATCCCCGCCGGTAAATAAATTAAAGAGCAGTACGATCACGCCAATAAGGCCGCCGCCTACTGCAATACCGCCGCCGCCAATACCGCGACGGTCTTCCACGTTACCGCTGCCTTCTCTTCCTCTCCAAAGCATAGTATAGAGTTTTTTCAACCGGTAAGGTATAAAAAATGTGCCGCACATTGCCGGGGTTCTTACCGCGAAAACAGGGAAGCAGCAACCGCACACAAATAGTTCTTTATTTTGTCCTTCAACATTCCTGTTATGAAACGGTTTTCCTCTTTTCTTTTATGGTCGCTAATTTTTTTCTCTGCCTGCCGCACCGCACAAACCGGTGGTGCAAACGGGGACGATGGCAAAATCAGCGTAACCTTTTTGCAGATCAATGATGTGTACGAAATTGCTCCCCTCAGTGGTGGGAGAGAAGGCGGCATTGCCCGTGTGGCCACACTAAAAAAGCAACACAAGCAAAAGAACCCGAATACATTTTTGGTGATCGCCGGTGATTTTTTAAGTCCTTCGGTGTACAACAGTTTGCAGCAGGGGGGAAAGGCCATTCGTGGCAAGCAGATGGTAGATGCACTGAATGCAGCAGGCCTTGACATTGCTGTTTTCGGCAACCATGAATTTGATATCAGGGAAAGCGAACTGCAAGAGCGGTTAAACGAATCAGCCTTCGCGTGGGTTTCATCCAACACCTTTCATAAAACAGGTGCTGGCGTGGCGCCGTTTGCCAGAACCGGCGGAACACCGTTTCCAAAAACCAGCATCCTGCGGGTGCAGGACGCCGATGGCACCACTGCCAGAATCGGGATTCTTGCGGTAACGCTTCCCTTCAACAAAGCCGATTATGTTTCCTATACCGATCCGTTGCAAACGGCTAAAGAAGCCTACAACAGCTTGAAAGATTCGGTGGATGCCGTGGTGGCCATCACCCACCAGGCCATGGAGGAAGACGAACGCCTCGCAAGAGAAGTTCCCGGATTGACGGCCATCATTGGGGGGCACGAACACGACCAGCGTTACGCAAAAATTGGCAGCGTGTACATTACCAAGGCTATGGCCAATGCAAAAAATGCCTATGTGGTAGAACTCCGCTTAAAGCCCAAAAAGAATAAGGTAGCCGTAAAAACCTCGGTGGAAACTTTGAACGAAACCGTGCCGCTGGACAGTGCCACGGATCTTGTGGTACAAAAGTGGAACCGTATTGCACAAGAGGCCTACAGCACCCTGGGCTTTGATGCCGGAGCCATTGTGATGCGCAAAGGGGAGCCGCTCGATGGCCGCGAAGTGGAAGTGCGTACGAAGCCTACTGCTTTAACCCGCCTGGTAGTTTCGGCTGTAAAAGAAGCCGTGCCTGCAGCCGATGTAGTGGTGATGAACGGCGGCTCTATCCGCGTGGATGATGTGTTGCAATTACCCGTTTCGCAATACGATATTTTGCGCAGCCTGCCGTTTGGCGGTGCCATCAGTACAGCCGATATGAAAGGAAGTCTTGTCGTGCGTATGCTGGAAATGGGTCGTAAGAATTTTGGCATCGGCGGCTTTTTGCATTACAACGAAAATTTGCGTTACGATGTGGCAACAAGCAACTGGCTGCTCGATGGAAAAGCCATCGATCCACAGGCAACCTACAAAGTAGCGCTGCCCGAATTTTTAATGACGGGCAAAGAAGCCAACATGGATTTTTTGAACCCGCAAAACCCGGATGTGGTGAAGCTTTACCCGGCGGCAACGCAAAAAGGCGATCCCCGCACCGATGTGCGGCTGGCGGTGGTGCAATACCTGCAAAAGAACAAAGACAAGTTTCTGTAAAGAGGGGCGCAAACGCCAGATATTCCATATCTGCGAGATATGGAATATCTGGCGTTTTGGTTTTGCCTATTTTAGCGCATGCGCAAACTCTTCATCCCGCTGTTTGCAGCCAGCATTTTCTTTGCTGCCTGCAACAATACCGCCAATACTACGACAACCGTTGATTCAGGTTCAACCGATTCGGTGGCTATGGTCGATGGTCATCCTGACTGGATCCAGCAGGGCAACATTTATGAAGTCAATGTTCGGCAATACACACCGGAGGGAACCTTCAACGCTTTTGGCCAGCACCTGCAGCGACTCAAAGACATGGGCGTGCAAACGCTTTGGTTTATGCCCATTCAGCCCATTGGCGTGGAAGGCCGCAAAGGTGTGCTGGGATCGTATTACGCCATCTCCGACTACCGCAGGGTGAACCCCGAATTTGGTACCATGCAGGACTGGAAAGACCTGGTGACACAGGTGCACAACATGGGCATGAAAGTGATCATCGACTGGGTGCCCAACCACACTGCTCCCGATCATCCCTGGGTAAAGCAACACCCCGAATTTTTTATCCGCGATTCCAGCGGCACACCGGTGCACCAGCCGGGCACCGACTGGACCGACACCCGCAAGCTGGATTTCAAGAACCAGCAGTTGTGGGATAGCACTATCAACATCATGAAATTTTGGGTGGCCGAGACCGGTATAGACGGTTTTCGTTGCGACCATGCGCAAGGACAAGGCGAGGCGTTTTGGACAAGAGCAAACGCCGAATTAAAAGCCCTCAAGCCCGGTCTGCTGATGCTGGCCGAAGCCGAAGATCCCTGGGTATACAAAGCTGGTTTTGACATGAGCTATGCCTGGAAGTTTTTTCACAAAATGGTGGATGTAGCCGCAGGCAGAAGACCGGCACTGGCGCTGGATTCGGTGCTGCAGGAATTTGATACAACGTTTAAAGATCCCGGTGCGCTTTTCCTGCACTTTACCAGCAACCACGATGAGAACAGTTGGAATAAGGCCGACTACGGTACCATGCCCGGCGCTTCGCATGCACCGTTTGCCGTGATCACGCAAACCATCAAGCAGTCGGTTCCGCTGATCTACAGCGGGCAGGAAGTGCCGGTACTTGACAGCATTTCCTTTTTTTACAAAGACACCATTTCGTTTAACCAAACCGGTCGTGCACCGTTTTACAAAGCGCTACTGAACCTGCGCAAGACCAACGCAGCGCTGGCGGCCAATGCATCGTTTAAAAAGCTGCGCACTTCCAACGATGCCGCTATCTATGCCTTTGAACGGGAAAAAGGCGGGCAAAAAATATTGGTGGTGACCAACCTTTCCAACAAGCCGCAGCAGTACTCCTGGTTCGATCAGCCTTCAGAAAAAGAGTGGGATAACCTTTTCCTTGGTAACACGGAGCCCGTCCTTACGTCTATTGAGCCCTGGGGCTATGTTGTTTACCAAAAAAAGTAGAACAGCAATTGCAGGACGTGAAAAGAGGCCGTTACATTTGCGGTCTTTTTTCACGTCTTTTGTCTGACGTCTCTCGTCTGACGTTCCTCGTCTCACGAAAACTGTTTTTTATGTACGATTCAATACTTGATTTTTTAAACCCGCTGAACCTGTCGCAGATCAGCGATGATAACGGTTACAAGGAAGGACAGGTGGGAAAGGCCATCCGGGTGTATGAAGAAGAGTTCCCGGACCTTGATGAAGTGGACGTGGTGATTGTTGGCTGCACCGACCAGCGGGGATCGGCGCTGCTGCACCCCAGCACGGCACCGTTTGCCATTCGCACCGAGTTTTATAATTTATTTTACTGGCACCAGGATGTACGCATAGCCGACATTGGCGATGTAAAAACAGGCAAGTCCTCCAGCGATACCTACGCCGCCCTCAAGATGGTGTTGCACGAATTGCAGCTCGCCAACAAAACCGTGATCGTATTGGGCGGCTCCCATGACCTCACGCTTTCGCAGTACGGTGCCTTTGCCGACGAGAAAAAAGCCATCGATGCCGTAGGGGTTGATGCCGTGATCGACATTAACCTGGAGTCGCCGTTTCGCTCCGAGAACTTCTTGATGGAACTGCTGACGGCGGAGCCCAACTACATGCAACATTATAACCACATCGGGTTTCAAAGTTATTACGTTCATCCCCGCATGCTGGAAACTATGGACAAGCTACGCTTTGATTGTTTCCGTGTAGGAACAGTGAAGGAACACATCGAGGAAATGGAACCCGTGATCCGCAACTGCAGCATTCTATCCTTTGATATTTCAGCCATCGCCAGGGCCTTTGCACCGGCCAACCATGTTTCGCCCAATGGCCTTAGTGGCGAAGAAGCTTGTGTGCTGCTGCAGTACGCCGGCATGAGCCCGAACATGAACAGTGTGGGCATTTACAATTATCGTCCCGAACAGGACGTCGAACACCTGACGGCCAAACAGATCAGCCAGATGCTCTGGTATTTTTTGGATGGCTACAGCCGCAACAAACGCGAAGCAAAGCTGGAAGAGCGTGATTCGTTCAACGAGTTTCACTTGGCGCTTGCCGACATTGACACGGTATTTCTGCAAAGCAAAAAAACCGGTCGCTGGTGGATGCAGTTACCCGATAAGCAATTTATTGCCTGCTCTTACAAGGACTACATCACCGCCAGCAGCAACGAACTGCCGGAACGGTGGTTAAGGGCACAGGAAAGGCCTTAGGGCCCCCTGTCCCCCGGTGGGGGAACTTAGGTGTGTTACTCATTATTTATCGCCAGCTTCTGTTCAGCACAAAGATTTTTTAGTTACTGTATGTTGAATAGGATTACCGAACGATGAAGAGTGCGACGCAACAGAAGTTAAACAGTAGTACTTCAGCTCAGTACATAAAAAAGAAAAATGCCTGTTTTATCAACAGGCATTTTTTATTAAAGAAAGTTTTTGCTAAATGAAAGACTGAAATAAAAAAGTATTTCAGACCTAAGTTCCCCCACCGGGGGACAGGGGGCTTTTATATCGCTTTCATAAACGGCCGTACGTCTTCTTCCTCTTTTAGCTCATGTAATGCGATGGCGAGCTTATTGGTCTTTACAAAATTGCACCAGTGACAATCGTCCTTGCCGCAGCCGGTGTAAAATTCCTTGCGCTGGATCTTCAGCCACACATCGCGGATTTGTTGCTTTACAATGTCGATGTCGATAGAAGAAATGGTGATCTTTTCCTTGCGGTAAGTTTTCTTTTTATCGGGTTCGATAAAATCAAATTCAACACCGGTCACATTCCAGTCTTTGGGCGAAAGGTCTAAGAGAATTTTATAAAAGATTGCCTGCCGCCAGTAGTCGCCACCGTTAGGCTCTTTGCCGGGGCGGGACAGCTTATCAGAACACTTTTCGGGATCACCGGTTTTGTAATCGATAACGGTTGCTTCCCTGCCATTGAACTCTATTTTATCGATCTTTCCTTTCAGCGGTATGTCATCCAGCAGCACATTGCGTACGTTCATTTCCACGGCAACGATCTTGTTCCATTTAGTAACATATGTGTTGTAATAATTTTTCAGTATCTCCAGGCCATACTCCAGGCGCCGGGCAAACTGCTCCCGGGTAAAGCTTTCGCGGTGGCGCTTCATGTACCAGGTAAAGTCCTGCAGAAAATCATCCAGCAGCGGAAAGGCATCGCTCTTTTTCATTTTATTGAAAAGGCTTTCCAGTGCGTGGTGCACAGCCGATCCAAACTCCATCGCTTCGTTGCGCGGCGATGGAATGCGAACAATGCTTTGGTAATAAAAACCAAGCGGGCATTTGAGATAAGAATTGAGCGAAGAGGCACTCATGCCAAAGTTCTGCACAATGCGGTCGACCAGTTCATCATCAAGGTGCGCCACTTCGGGTGCTTTGCCTTTTTGGAACTGCAGCACGCTAAATTCAGTGATGACATCTTCGGCAATGCTTACTGTAGTTTTTTGCAGCTCGTGTTCCATTTGTATCTCGGCCAGGAACATGGTTGCTTCCAACTGCTTGCCTTCGTTGGTATAAGCCGGATACGAAATGGAAAGATGTTTTTTGGCTCTTGTAAGTGCTACGTAAAACAGGCGGCGTAGTTCTTCGGTATCGTTGCCTTTGGCGCCGGTGGCAAACAACGTATCGGGAAACGAAAAGCCGCTAAACGGTTTGCGCTTTTTCTCCCAGCAGCTCGATGAATTGCCCACGAAAAAAACGTAGTCAAATTCAAGTCCTTTTGAGCCGTGGGCCGTCATCAGGTTCACACCTTTTTCGTTGCCGCTCACTTGCACCAATGGAAGCACAAGGCCTTCTTTCCGCATCAGCTCTATGCGGTTCATAAACTCGGGCAGTTGCACCAGCGGGTGCCGCCTTGTTTCTTCTTTCACATGGTCGTAAAAACCGGTAAGGGCCTGCATCAACTTGCTCTTATCAGGACTGTTGATGATGTGCCCGAGAAAGCCCGCTTCCCGTACAACCTTTTCCAACAGCGTTTGCAGGGTTTCGTTGGAGACGGCGCTCATCAGGTCTTCCATCACCAGCGAAGCTTCTTTCAAACCCTTGTGCATGCCGGTATCAAAAAGGTCCATCTGCGGCCGCCGGGCTTCTTCGGCTAACCATTGCCGTAAGGACGTTTTTTGCCCGCTGTATTTCATTTCCGAAACCCGCATGGTGGCCTTGGCGATTTCAATGGCCGGGATGCCAAACCATTCAAAGTGCAGGATCTCAAAAAGCATTTCATCGCCGCTGTAGGGGATGTCGTGTTCGGCATTGAGGTAGTTCAGCACCAGCAAAATTTGTTGCACCAGCGGCTGGTCCAGGATGTTCAGGTTGCGCTTGCTGTAATACGGAATTTCTTTTAACCGCAGGTAGGTAGCCAGTTCTTCGCCGTATTTGTTCTCGCGGTAGATAATACCAATGCAGTTTGCTGCAACGCCTTCTTTAACCAGTTTTTCAATTTTCAGCACGGTGCCAATCATTTCATCCTGCTGTCGTTCGTATTCAAGAACACTGGGTGGGTGGGCAAGGCCGGAAGTAAGTGCCGTATTACTGGCGATCAGTTCCTTACTCAGGCCATCGATCTTTTTTACCAGGCGCTCTTCGTTGTTGTCGATCAGCGTTTTTGAAATATCGAGGATGGGTTGCGTGGACCGGTAGTTGTTTACCAAAACAACTTTCAGCAGGTCTTTTTCGTAGGTGGTGGCAAAGGTCAGCATGTTCTCCACGTTGGCACCCTGGAAGCGGTAGATGCTCTGGTCATCATCGCCCACCACAAACACGTTGGGTTTGTCCCAATAATTAATGAGTTGGTTCACCAGGTTGTTCTGGCTGCCCGATGTATCCTGGTATTCATCTACCAGTATGTATTGGAATTGCTCCTGGTACGTACGCAGCAGGTCTTCGTTGTTTTTAAACGCATCGATCACCCAGTTGATCATGTCGTCAAAATCGTAGCGGTTGCGGCTGCGCATCAACTCCTGGAACTTTTTGAATTCGTTGCAGGCTGCCCGCAGCTTGGTCATCTTTTCTTTTTGCTCTTCGATCTTGTCCCACCGCACATCGCCTTTCTTAAAATCCTTGGTAGCCCGCTTACAGATGTACTCATCGCGGTGTTGCAGGCCGTCTATGTATTCATCTACTTTCTGGCAGATAAAATCAGCCGTCCAGCCTTCACGTTTCATCAGGCTAAAAAGACTTTGCAAGCTGTTGATCTCAAAATACACATCGCCGCGGTAACGCTTCAGCGGGTGATCTTTCGGGAAAGCATCGATCAACTCTTTCATCAGCTCAATGCGTTCGAGGTCGGAGATAGGATCGAGGGATGTTTTTTCAAACATGCCAATGTTGTCCTGGATCACATCGTTGCAAAAGGCGTGAAAGGTGGCAATGTTCACCCGGTAGGCATCCGGGCCAATAAACCCCAGCAGGCGCTTGCGCATGGCCACAGCGCCGGAATCGGTATAGGTCAGACAAAGAATATTATTCGGTTCCGTGCCAATGTCGGTCAGCAAAATTTTGCCGATGCGGGCACTCAGGATCTGCGTCTTGCCTGTTCCCGGGCCGGCAATTACCATCACGGGTCCTTCTACCTGGTCAACGGCCTGGCGCTGTTGCGGGTTCAGCTTGTTGTATTCTTCTTCAAATTTCTTCAGCAGCTTTTCTTTCGACGTCATGTTGTGTTTGGGGTTTGGCGTTTGCGGTTTGGGGTTGATAGACCTTCCTCTGTTATTTCCTCTTTGCTCGTCTGTTCGGTCTTCTCTTTATCCTCCTGCGCTTGTTGAATGGTGTTCTTCACTTCTTCGATGAGTTGTTTTTCGCTGGGCAGGTAAAGCTGGTATTTGCTGGCAACGATCTGCCGGTTGTTTTCGGGAAGCGAAAAACGCACAACCGCGTCGTTCTTGTCGGCGCAAAGTAAGATCCCAATCGTGGGATTTTCAAAGGCCTGCTTTTCAATGCGATCGTAGTAATTGACGTACATCTGTAGTTGTCCAAGGTCCTGGTGCGTCAGTTTTCCGGTTTTGATCTCCACAAGAACAAAACATTGCAGCAGGCGGTTGTAAAACACCAGGTCAACAAAAAACTCGTCGCCTTCGAGGTGAATGCGTTTTTGCCGGGCAACAAAAGAAAAGCCGTTGCCCAGTTCCAGCATAAATTCCTGCAGATGGGTAAGCAACGCCGATTCCAGGTCGCGTTCATAGTAGGCGGCTTCTCTTTTTAAACCCAAAAATTCGAGTACCATTGGGTCTTTTATGATGTCTTTCGCATCGGAAGGTTGCTTTTCGTTGCGGGCCACGGCCAAAACGGAGTCGACATCCCTGCTAGCCAGCAGCCGTTCAAACAACTGGCTGTTGATCTGGCGTTCGAGTTGACGGGCCGTCCAGTTATTTTTTTCGGCTTCGGCAATGAAAAATGCCCGTTTTTCTTCTTTGTCGATGCTGATCAAAAGCTTGTAATGTGTCCAACTGAATTGCGTCCGCAGTGTGGACGCAATTGGAAAGGTGCGGTAAAACTGCCGGTAACGTTCTAGCTGTCGCACTGAAAATCCACTACCGTAAACAGGCTGTAGTTCCTGCGAAAGGGAGCGAATTAAGTAAGCACCATACGCCGCTCTTTCTTTCGATCCCTGCTCTTCTTCAAAGATCTTCTGCCCCAGATGCCAGTACAGCAACACCCGGTGATGATCCACAGAGCGGATGGCCGCTTCTTTTGAAGCTGCAATGAGTTGCTGTATTTCTGCTAAAAACGCTTGCCGGACCTGCATAGACGCTAAAAAATTAAACCTTTTCTCCGATCAAAACTAGCCTATTTGCTAAAGCATTTGGCAAGGTTTTCGGCTTTTGCCGCGAAATAGAGCGGTGAAAGGGGCAATTCTCCCAACGGGTAAACCGCCAATTTCAATACAATTACCTTTGTATTTTATTTGCAGGCATATTTCTTGAAATAACATTTATACCGGTTTTATCTTGCAACCCATTTAGCGAATCAAAAACATGACACATTTTACACCGACGAATAACGAATTGGAAAAAAACAAGGAAGTGATTGACGGCCTGGAGCCCATTGCCCATGAAGCCATTGAAAAATACCTTGTAGAAGCGGAAACCGCCTGGCAGCCTTCGGATTTTTTGCCTGATATGAGCATGCCCGAAGCCCTGAAAGAAGTGAAACTGCTGCAGGAAAGAGCGGCCGGCTTACCGGATGGCGTTATTACATCGCTGGTGGGAAACATGATTACCGAAGAGGCGCTGCCTACTTATACCACTTATTTTAACCTGCTGGAAGGTGTTAACCCCGAGGGAAACTATGCTTCGGACAGAGGTTGGGTAAAATGGTCACGCAAATGGACAGCAGAAGAAAACCGCCACGGCGACCTGCTGAATAAGTATTTATACCTGACAGGCCGCGCCGATATGCGGCAGGTAGAGATCACCATCCATAACCTGTTACAGAACGGTTTTGACCCAAAGACCGAAGGCGATCCTTACCAGGCGTTTATTTATACATCGTTCCAGGAAAGGGCTACCCGTATCTCCCACGTAAATACCGGCAAGCTGGCCGATAGAAACGGCGATGAAGTGCTGGCGCGGATCTGTAAGACCATTGCCGGCGATGAAGGCCGCCACGAAAAGGCCTACAAAAGCTTTATGTCTAAAGTTTTTGAAGTGGACCCCAATGGCGCTATGCTGGCGTTTGAGAAAATGATGAAAAAGCAGATCGCCATGCCGGCCATTATGATGGACAATTCGCCGGTTGACAACCTGTTTACCCGTTTTTCGGCCATTACGCAAAAGCTGGGCATCTACACTACGTTGGACTATGCCGCTATCATCAAGCATCTTACCGACCTCTGGAAGGTGGATAGCGTTACGGGGCTGAACTCCTATGCTGCCAAAGCGCAGGAATACCTCAGTACGCTTTCGGACCGCTACCGCCGTATTGCCGAGCGAATGAAAGAGCCGGAAACGGTGAAACTGGCCTGGCTAGTGCAGTAATCATTGTCTGGAAACAAAATGAATAAAACAAAAAGGACACGCCGCGGCGTGTCCTTTTTCATTTTACAGCCCTGGTTCAAACCAAAGCCGCTTATTTCGCATTCAATTGTACAAGGTTCTCATTGATCTGGTTGGCCAGGTTGTCCAGTTCTGCCGCCACGTCTTCTTTGCCCTGCAAGGCAACAATGGCAAGATCGGTATGCCGGATGCGCAGCGCTATATAATCCTGCAGCAGCTTCCGGTGTTTGGAAAGATTGTCATCCAGCTTATACGCTTTTGTTTCATCCAGGATAGCCTTGGCCTTTGCCCATTCCACCTGCGACACGGTGGACAGCTTGGTCAACAGGTCATCATCAGAGGTGTAGTTTTGCAGCGGTGCGATTGCTTTTTCCTGGATAGCCAGCACTTCATCTACTTTTTGCGCATAAACGCCGGCATCGTTGTTGGATGTTTTGAGGTAAGAAAACGAGAGCAGTACGGTTGCGACTACCGTTAACCCAATTGCCATTGGCGGGCGAAAGCTGGGCTTGCGCAGCGAAAAGAAATAAAGATAACCCAGCACCAACCCACTGATCATTCCACCCAGGTGCGCTGCATTGTCGATGCCTTTTGCACCAGCACCATAAACCAGGTTGTACACCACAAACACGCCAATGCTTTGCAGCAGTGCTTTGCGTACGGTTTGCGGAATCAGCTTTGTGCTCAGCAGGGCCAGGAAAACACCGTACAAACCAAAGATGGCGCCTGACGCACCGGCGCTAACCGTTGCCGCGCCATGCCACCAGGTACTGCAAACACTGGCCAGCACTCCCGTACACAGGTAAGCCGCCAGGTACCGCCCTTTGCCCAGCATAGGCTCCAGGTAAATGCCTGCCATGTAAAGCGCATACATGTTAAACAGGAGGTGAATAATGCCGATATGGATAAACGTAGCGGTGAGCAGCCGCCACCATTCGCCACCGGTAGTAAGCGGCATATAGTTGGCGCCCCACGCTAACAGGTCGGCTGTTTGCGGCGCAAAGAAATGGACGCCGCTTGCCACCATCGCTACAAACAGCAATATATTGGCGCCAATGAGGGCATAGGTAACTGTTTTTGATCCCGCAGAAAGATTCATCACTTCTTCCACCTCGGCAGCTTCCTGCGCTTCTTTTTCCAGGGTGGTGTTGGTTTGTTCGCGGAGGCTGGCAACACTGGCCTCCCACTCCTGCACCAGGCTTTCTGTGGCACTGGCGGCTACCGTTTCAAACGACGACAGGAAATTGCGTACATTCTTTTTATTCTTTTGCAGCAGGTCCCAGGAGGAACCTTCGGGTAGCTTGCTGGTGACGGTAAGCGTATTATCCGCGGCATCAACAAGAATGTGGTCGTGATGCCTGTTCCATGTTTTTTTGGTAAAGCCAACAAGGCGGTCTTCAAAGGCCAGTTCGGTGCCCCAGCCCAGGTGCTGAAAAGTGGCATAGGAAAGGGCAATTAGCTGGCTGGCATTGTATTGCGGTAACGCAATGGTTTGTTGGTGCTGTGGCATAAGCAGTGTTTGCTGCGAAAGATGCAACAAAAAATCGTAGGGGCAAAGAAATCATTGCCGATTGTTTTGTTGCCGTTGGATTGTATGGTTAAACGTCAACAACAGGCACAGTTTTAGGATCAATTTTCTTCCACTAAAAAAACAACAAATGACACCACATAGAGGCAGTGAGCACAATAACATCCGTGAAACCTGGGAGCGCAACGAGGCCGAAAGAGCCGCGGCGGCCGGTACAGGCAGGCAGGGCACAGCTAGCCCATCGGAAGACCGAGACCTGGAAGAAACCATTAAAGAAGAGGCAGCGGCCTATGATAGCGCCAACAAGGAAGACCGGCTGCTGGATGGCGACCGGGCTACCGTAAATGACACTGGCAATGACCGCTAAAAAGGCGGGAGAACGCTGCGGTTAATTCAGCAGGTCGTCCAGGGGAATGCTTTGCAGGTAAGGGAAAAGGTGTTGCGTGTCGTTAAAAACACGGTATTCCTCAATGGCCTTGTTCTGCGGGTTACAAAAGGTTTCCACGTAATAATCTTCCAGCTGGAAAAGGAATACCTTTCTGTGGTCTTTTTCCCGTTTTCCTACCAGGATGCCTTGGTGAAGGACCGTAAACTTTTTTTCTTTTTCGCCGAGCAGGATAAAATCAGATAGTCTCATCGTTTTCATTTTTTAGCGTGAACAAAAAACTGTAACGAACGATACATGAGGCCCGGTCCGGAAAACGGCCCGGTTATGCTAACCTGAAAAATCGAAAAATGCGAGGCTAAATGAGGCTGTGCGAGTGCACGTTGAATGATACGAATGTAAAAATACGGTTACTTCCCGGTTTTCAAACCCTTTGCCGCCACTATTACGGATGTATAAAGGTTTATCCTTATTGGTAAGCAGGCAAAGCAGAAAATGCTTTACTCTTCCCTTTTGCTCTTAATGCGTATGGTATATTGTCATCAACCAAGCAATAGCTCCTCTCAGCAATACAATTGAACCTGACCAATAATCAATAACTACTCTTCCAGTTTCAACAACCTGAAAAAATCCTCCTCCGTCACTTCCCTCACACCACCCGGAGGTAGGTTGCCCAGTTCCATGTCTTCAATGCTGACACGAATAAGACGAAAGCATTTGTGGCCGATGGCAGCCACCATTTTGCGCACCTGCCGGTATTTGCCCTCGGTGATGGTAAGCAGCAGCCAGGTAAACTCACCGTAATCAGGAAAAGGCTTGGGCGATGGAAACAGCGGCGGATCGGCAAAGCGGGCTTCGCAGGGCGGCGTGGTGTAGTACCTGCCACCATCTACCTGGATGGTAACACCGGTGCGCAGTTCCTGCAGCTTTTCTTCACTTACTTTAAACCTCACCCGCACCAGGTAGCTGCGCCGGTGGGGCACGGCACCCTGAAACAGGAGCTTTGTAATTTTTTTATTGGTAGTGAGAAGCAGCAAACCTTCCGATGGCTTGTCCAGCCGGCCAATGGCATGGGTGCCTTCCGGGAAAGAAAAATCCAGGTCGCCCAGCAGGGCCGCTGGGAAGTTTTCTTTGAACTGCGACTCCATGCCATAAGGCTTGTGGATCATAAAATACCGGTGTTGCGCTTGCATGGCCGCAATGTTAAACCAATCCGGCCGGGGCCACGCAGAAAAACGCAGTTTCCTAAAAAAACAGGGTAAAACAAATGATTTTTTACGCTTATATATTATTTACCTTACAATACCGATCCTACCGGTATAAAGCTGCATCCGCGCCATAGGGCAACAAGTATCACCTCATTGTTCAACCGCAAAAAACTTCACACATGAAACCCGTCTCCACACTGCTTCTGGCCGCTGCTTTTTGCATTTTTACTGTTGGTGCCAATGCACAAACCTCTCCTGTTGTACAAACAAGCAACACCAACGAACAGCAGCCCTACAAAGTGGCGCTGACAAAACTTTCGCCTGGCAACGAACAGTTCACCAAGTATGTATTGAATGCCTGGAAAGCCTATGACGACAACAGGCTGGATGATATTGGCTTTATCATTTCCGACACCGTCTTTGCCAGTTTTCCCAATGGGCAAACGGTGAAAGGAAAGGAGGCTTTTATGCAGGGACTAAGAGAACACAGGGGGCAGTTTGCGTCTGCGGTAAGTCGTGTTACTGCCTGCACCACGCTGAAATCGCCGGACGAAGCAATGAACGAATTTACACTCATCTGGGGTGAAGAACTCGATACCAAAAAAGACGGCACCGTGCAGCGGTTTTCGTTGCACGAAGTTTTTGTGTTTGACAAAGCTGGCAAGGTGGCGCAGTTTTACCAGTATGCGATACCGTTACCTGCTAAATAAACCTGTTACCGAAGCCCTAGAACCGAGGGCTTTTTTTCTGCCATTTTGTGACCACAGAAAAACAAAACAGCACCAAATAAAAGCGTTTGCCAGTTGCCAATTGTTCATTGCTGATTGGCTCCTGAAACAGTATCTTCAAGTAAACAATTTTCACCATGGACCAGCAGATCATTAACCTTTACGACGAGTATACCCACAAGCCCCTCAGCCGCCAGGATTTTTTAAAACGACTGGCCGTACTGGCTGGCGGAACGGCCGCCGCCATGACGCTCTTGCCCCTGCTGGAAAACAATTATGCCAGCGCCGCTGTAACAGCTACCGATGACCTGTTCACCGAATATGTTACTTACCCTGGCGTGCCCAACGAAATGAAGGCTTATGTTGCCCGCCCGAAGGCGGTGAAAAAATATGCAGCCGTGGTAGTGATCCATGAGAACCGCGGCCTGACGCCACACATTGAAGACGTGGCAAGACGAGCGGCTGCGGCCGGCTACCTGGCTATAGCTCCCAACGCACTTTCGGCACTGGGTAAAACACCAGCCAACGAAGACGAAGCCCGCCAATGGTTTAGTGAACTGAAAGCGGAAAACAACCTGCAAAATTTCATCAATGCCTTTGCATCCCTCAAAACCCGCAACGACTACAATGGTAAATCCGGCTGCGTTGGCTTTTGCTGGGGCGGTGCCATGGCCAATAACCTGGCGGTGAATGTGCCCGAGCTGAAAGCCGCCGTTGCCTTTTACGGACGGCAGCCGCCGCTGGAAGAGGTGCCCAAAATAAAGGCCGCCGTACAACTGCATTATGCAGGGCAGGATGAAAGAGTAAATGCCGGCATGACAGCCTATGAAGAAGCATTGAAAAAGAATAACATCGTCTACGAACAGTATGTGTATGAAGGCGCACAGCATGCGTTTCACAACGATACATCGGCGGCACGCTACAATGAAGCCGGGGCAAAGCTGGCATGGGGACGAACACTTGCCTTTTTTGCAAAATACCTGAAGTGATCTTAGAGCAGTGATTTGGGCTTATTAGGGCTTCTTATCTAAATCCGTAGTAACTCTCTCAAATTGCCCCGGCATTTATGCCGGGGTTCTATAATGCTTGATATAATCTCTGTATCGGCTTCAGCCGAACGACTTCGGCTAAAGCCGATACAGAGAGAAAACATACAATTTTTTATCCCCGCGCTAAAGCTGCGGGGCAACTGAAAAGGCAGTAGCAATTCACTTTTGGATATTCGCTATACATCCGTGAATTCTCGCTGTTACAAAAACCTGCGCTAAAAAGTTACCTTTGCGGCCTTAATTTTTAAGCTATGAAACTGGAAGAGGTACTGCAACAGCGAAGCGGCGGCAAATGTGAACTCTGCGGCGCTACAGAAGGAGTCCAACCTTACGAGGTGCAGCCACAAGATTCCCGCAACGAAGAAAATACGGTTCTGCTTTGTGCCAAATGCCGGGCACAGGTAGAGAAGAGGGAAGAACTGGATAACGAACATTGGCGCAAAGCCCTGCCCGAAAGCATGTGGAGCGAAGTGCCGGGTGTGCAGGTAACGGCTTGGCGTATGCTGAACCGCCTGCGCAACGAAAGCTGGGCTGCTGACAGCCTGGACATGCTGTACTTGGATGAGGAAAAACTAGCCTGGGCCAAAGCCACCGGCGATCATGAAAGTGACGGCAGCGTTGATTTGCACAAAGACTGCAACGGCGCCGTGCTGCAATCTGGCGATACAGTGGTTCTCACCAAATCGCTGGATGTAAAAGGCTCAACGCTGAATGCAAAAATGGGAACCGTTGTAAAGAACATTCGCCTGGTAGAAAACAATACGGAACAAATTGAAGGCCGCATCGAAGGGCAGGTAATCGTGATTCTGACCAAATATGTACGAAAGCAAAATAACGGATAAAAATAAACGGATAAGAATAGTTGTAAAAAGAAAAGCCGCTTCGCAGGCGAAGCGGCTTTTTGATGCAAAATAGGTTTGGTCTGCGAGATAGTAGTGCTGTGTTGTTGCTGGAAAAGCTGTTGCAAGCAGTCCAGTTCTCTTCACTCAAAAGATGCGAAAGAAAAACTGCTGTATTTTCTTTCGCAAATAGCATTATATTCTGCCTACATTCGTGTCGAGCATATTCGTTACACCCTTGCACAAGCCATACTTTTATGAAATACATCATCCTGCTTACTACGTTTCTTTCTTGTTTTTATGGGTGCATTCGTCCTTGCATAGAGCCAAGAGGCATAGAGGGAGCGGGTCTGACTATCAAGTTCTTTCACACTGCAAACGACCAGTATTTTTATACCGAAAACCCTAATCTTTCTCCTTTTCGGCTGGACAGTCTTAAAATTTTGGACTCCCGTGGCAAACTGTTAAACACTCCCACAGGCATTGATCAGGATCATAGAAACCCTTTACGAAAGATTTATACAGTCGGTATATATCCCATCTTCATTCCAAGCGATGACGAAGAAGCTTTCAACAGCGAGCAAAGCAAATGGATTTACATTTATTATAACCGCACTACGTCCGATACCTTGAAACTGGTGTACAAGGCAAGAAAAGAAAAGTGCGCCAATAAGTATGAGTACCTGAAAGCCTACCACCGGGAACAGTTGGTTGGAGAAATATACAACAGCTACCACGAGAATCTTGAGTTTACACTAAACCACTGACTCATATGCAAAAGCATCTGCTTATCATCATGCTGTTCGCAGCATCGTACACCCATGCCCAAACTACTACCAGAGGACACTGTGAAACGCCTGAAATGGATACAGCGGAATTTCAAAATCTTCCTTGGTATGGTAACAAACGACATGCTCGAAACCTTTTTGGACAGCATTGGCTATCCATCAGAGGTGAGCACAAATCGCATCATTGGACGGCCTCAGGTGAGGTATTGGATTCCTATTAAATTTTGGATTTACCGTGACGATAACGGTAATGGTGGACCTACACCTGTACAGATTCAAAGATTGATGGACGATTTGAACTTTCGGTTCAATCAGAATAACAACACCATGATCGGGTTTTATCAAAAGTGCGAACCATCGTTTATTAATAACTCCACACATACTGAAAAAACAACCGTAGGTGCTGCCATTTTGATGGCAGATAATAATGATCATGGAAGTATTAACGTGCACATTATTGAAAGATTTGCTTCTGGCGGCGCAGGTCTGGCTGTTCCGCTTGTTAACGGCGCAATGGTTCCTCGCGGAAGCTATTCCGACCCTGAGGCAAGCGGTGATTTAGCCCACGAGATCGGGCATGTTTTGGGTCTTTCACATACTCATCAATACAGTGCCTGGAATTGGGGATGCCTTACCGAAAGTGTGAGCCGCACAAGGACCTGGCCTACTTTCAATTTTTGCCCAACAAGGTTTGTATCGGGAAACGTTTCAGAGGCGACCGGTGATGCGCTACGGGACACACCTGCTGATAACAACCTGGTCAGCAATAATGCTTGTTTTTATAATGTAACATCTGGCACCGATCCATGGGGTGATTCTTACGACAATCCACCGGCAGGTTTTCAAGACCGGGCGAATGTTAGAAATATTATGAGCTATAATTCTGCAACAGATTGTGTTGATCAGTTTTCCAGATTGCAGATAGCAGTTATGTTGCGAACAATCATCTGGAGAAAAACTAATAATGTGAGCGGATGGAAAAACCCGATAAGTACTTTCGATTCATTTGAGGCGGACAACCAGCCAGAAACAGCCAGGGAGATTCAATTGAATCAAGTACAAGAGCGAAACTTTCATCAGCAGTGGAACAGAACTGGTGGGTTTGGCTATACAACACAATGCGATGTGGATTGGGTGCGTTTTGTAGCGCCTTGTAACGGTTCTTTTACAGTGTTTACTTCTTCGATGCCAGGCATGGCCTTTGCCAATACCCGCTTAACACTATTTAATAATAATTTGGTTCAATTAGCTCAAAACGACGACATTTCTTCTACAAACAATTTCTCGAGTATTCAATTCAACTTTGTTTCGGGGAACGAATATTTTATTCGCATTGAAAATATGAGTATTTCAACAACTGGATACTACACTTTACAGATCAGCAGTATGCTTTCAGTTGCAGGGGACGATAACTTTTGTGCAACTTCAAACAACTTTACAGTAACTAATCTGCCATTAGGCGCTACGGTACAATGGCAGGTTACTCCGTTAGGAATTATAACTATCAACTCGCCTAATTCAACGCAAACAACACTAACGCGAAATGGCAATGGAATGGTCATGCTAACTGCTACCGTTTCAAATATATGCGGTGGGCCTGTCACCATAAGCAAAACTATTGCAGTAGGTGTGCCGGACCGGCCGAAGGTGTTTGATGAAAACGGGCAAGCGATAACAACCATTTCAGCATGCACCAATGTGTATGAATCGCTATGTCCAACCATTGATTCGAGATGGGGTGTCCTGGAATGGGAATGGGAAAGGGTAATAGGCAATTTTAATTTGATAGACTTTAACAGTTGTGCCGACGTTTTGGGCTTTCAGCCTGGCTCCGGCTTTATCAGTGTCAGAGTGCGCAATGCATGTGGTTGGAGCAATCCTACATTCATTGTAGCCAACATAGCAGATTGCAGTAGTATGACCATACAACAAAAATCAATCAATCTATTTCCTAATCCGGCTAGTAGTTCTGTTACTCTTTCTGTTAATGGACAAACGAGTCTTCACTCCAAAACAAAAGGAGAGCAACACTCTGATGACGTGAGCATTAATGAGGTGAAAATTTACGACAGCTTCAGTAATGTAAAACTATACCGGAAGTATAACAGGCAACATTCTGCCACCATAGATGTATCAACCTTGCCGAAAGGTGTTTACATAGTAGAAATAAATACTGGCAGTAGACTTGAGTATCAACAATTAATGACTCAAAAATAACATTTGCCAGACCAGTAACTACATAGGAACGATATAACCAAGGGCAGGTGATCGTGATCCTGACGAAGTATGTGCGAAAGCAAAATAATGAACAGGCACAAACGTAAAAAGCCGGTACAATGGTACCGGCTTTTTATTTTAAAACGATTTATACTTCGCCTTTGCTCACAACTCACGGCTCAAAGCTCGCAGCTTCTCTCACACTGCATCCGACAGCGAGCTAAAATTAAACCCGTTGATGCGCATGGGCGGCACCATGCTGTTTTGAATGCGTACCGGTTTGCCCACCGCTTCCAGGTTGACCAGCATGTTTGCCGGGCTTTCGTTAAAGCGGAAGTTTTTAATGGCGTGCTGTACGGCGCCGTCTTTGATCAAAAATGTGCCATCGCGGGTAAGACCGGTAAATACCAGGGTTTGCGGGTCCACTAAGCGGATGTAATAAAACCGCGTAACCAAAACACCGTTGCTGGTGCCTTTGATCAGGTCTTCCAGCGACTGATCGGTGCCCTGCATGATAAAACCGCTGGGTGGTGGCGGCGCATCCGTTACTTCTTTTTGCTTGGCCCAGAAGCGGGTGTAGGGCAGGGCCTTCAATACACCGTTTTCTACCCAGTTTACTTTCGCCTGCGGGCGGCCATCAAACGCAAAGGGATTTGAAGGATTCTCTGTGCTGAACGGATCGGAAAGGATCGTCACCTTATCGTTGAACAATTGGCTGCCGATGCGATTGCCGCCACCACGCTTGCCAAAAAAGTTGCGGCCTTCATCGGCGCCGCGGGCATCCATTGCATTCAAGAGAAGGGAGATCAGATCATATGCCGCCTGTGGCTCCAGCACCACGGTCATTTTTTCGGGCTTTAATTCTTTTGCATCCTTCGAAGCAATAGCTTTTTTGATGGCGATTTCCGTTGCGCTTTTGGTATCGAGGCTGGCCGCATCGGTAAAATAACTCACGCCATAACCCGAACCTTTTTCATCGGCCGTTCTGGCCGTTACCGTAAACTCACCACCCGTAGCCCGGTTGTAGCCAAACAAACCTTTGTTATTGCCAATGGCCACAAAGCCTGCGGTATCTTCCAGGTAACCCGCTGCGGTGGTTTTCGTGGCGATACAAGCCTGTATGCTGGCCAGCGCCGCATCTACCCGGAATAAAGGATCAATCTTTGCCGAAGCCTCGGAAAAATTTAATCCTTTTTGGTATTGCTGCGGTCCGAGTACCGGCATATACTCGGGATTTTCGGGTGCCAGGCGGGCCACTTCTTCCGAACGACGAACGGTTTTTTCCAGCGTGGCGTCATCAAACTCATTTCCCGTAGCCGTGCCGGCCCGCTTGCCAAAAACAGAGGTAATGGAATAGGAAAGATTATCGGTTTCGCCGTTGGTAGAAACCGTGTTGCGGGCATAGCGGATATTGCCCGTGCGGCCACCGCTCAGCGTAACACTGATCTCGTCGGCCTTTGAATACGAAATTATTTTATCAATCAGTTTTTTTGCTTCTTGTTCAGATAAGATTGCCATGAAAAAAGTTTATGCAGATTTTGCAGAATTGGTATTGAGAACATTGATCTTGTTGAACCGGCTGGTGCTGCAGCCATGCGACACGGCGCTGATCTGTCCCGGCTGTCCCTTGCCATCACGGAAGGTGCCAAAGCAGCGGTAGTCGCGTTCGTCACAAATCTGTGTGCACTGGTTCCAGAAATACTGGGTATTGCTTTGATACGCCACGTCTTCCAGCATACCGGTGATTTTGCCATCCGCAATCTCGTAAAACAGTTGTCCGCCAAACTGGAAATTATAGCGCTGTTGATCGATGCTGTACGATCCGCGGCCAACAATGTAAACACCTTTCTCCACGCCTTTGATCATATCATCCACACTCACGCCATCGCGGCCCGGACGCAGCGATACATTGGGCATGCGCTGGAATTGCACATTGTCCCAGCCATCGGCATAACTGCAGCCATGCGATTCGTTCTGTCCCAATATTTGCACCTGGTCACGGGTGGCCTGGTAGTTCACTAGAATACCATTCTTAACCAGGTCCCATTCTTTTGCCGGTACACCTTCATCATCGTAGCCAACGGTGTTTAAAAAATAGGGCTGCTTGCGGTCGGCAAAGAAGTTGACGATCTTGCTGCCGTAATTAAACTTGCCGCTTTTCCATTTGTCCAGCGTAGCGAAAGACGTACCCGCATAATTGGCTTCGTAGCCCAGCACACGGTCCAACTCCAGCGGGTGACCCACCGATTCATGAATGGTTAAACCCAGGTGACTTGGTTCCAGCACCAGGTCGTAATCACCGGCCGAAACCGATTTGGCGCTGTGTTTTTCTTTGGCGTGTGCCGCGGCCAGTTTTGCATCTTCCACCATGTCGTAGGCATTGCGGTAAAATACCAGACTAGCCGGACCTGCAATGGTTTCCGATGCTTTCGGTGTCAGGTATTCGTAGCCCATTTGCACCGGTGCACTCAGGGCATCCCTTGTTTTGAATTTACCTGTGCCCTTGTCCACCACCGTTACCGTAAAGTTGGGCCAGAGGCGATGAATATCCTGGTCGATATAAGAGCCATCGGTGGAAGCAAAATATTTTTGTTCGTTTACAAACGAAAGCGAAGAGTTGATAAACGAAGCACCGGCTTTCAGGGCCTCGCTGTTTACTTTCATCAACAAGTCTACTTTGTCTTTAATAGGAATGGTAAAAGCGTTTATCTGCAGCGGGGTTTTCCAACTGCGTTCGCCCAGGCCTTTTTGGGGCGCCAACTTCACCGGTTCTTTTTGCAGTTTGCTGTTGGCCTTTGCCAGCAACACGGCACGGGCCGCACATTTTTGAATGCCTTCTTTGGTCATGTCGTTGGTAGCCGCAAATCCCCAGGTGCCGTTCACAATAACGCGGATGCCGGCGCCAAACGATTCATTGTTGGCAATGTTTTGCACACGGGCCTCTCTTGTAATGATCGATTGGGTAAGATAGCGGCCAATGCGTACATCGGCATACGTGGCGCCACCTTTTTTGGCTTCGGTAAGCGCCGCATCGGCCAGGGCTTTTTTTGCCTTTGTATCCAGGCCGGTGCTGAGCAGGTCAGCCGCAGCAATGGGGCGACTGTATAAATAATCCGGCACCATTAGGGCACCCAGCCCCAGGGCCGTCATGTGTAAAAAATCTTTCCGTTTCAACTGTAACGTTTTTGTTTGTGTGAATGAAATCTTGCGGCGTTCAAGCTACGAAAAAGAAGCTAACAACAAGGCGGTACGGTGGTAGAAAAAGGCTTTGTTTTTCCCGTCTGTTTTTTTGACCGTGAGAAGTCGATCGGTGCAAAACAGCGGCCGGTAAAATTTCTCTATCTTGTCCGCATGATCAAATATGTTCTTTTTCTCTGTTGCTCCGTTTCGTTGGCAGCAACAGCGCAGACGGTTCAGGTTACCAAAAATATTCAGCAAGCCATGAACCGGGTTGATACCACTACCATCCGTTCGCACATTGCTTACCTGGCCGACGACAAGCTGAAAGGCCGCCTTCCCGGCACAGAAGGTTACCAGATGGCCGTTGATTATGTAACAACGCAGCTAAAAGCAATTGGTGTAACACCGGGCGGCGATGCCGGAGGTTATACGCAAAAGCTGGTCATTCGAAAAGCGGTGCTGAACAATGCATCGGCAAAAGCAGCGCTGAAAGATGCTGCCGGCAACGTGGATTCGCTGCAGTTCTCCCGCGAGTTTGCGCCGGTGCCGCACCCGCTGGCAGAAGCCGCTTCCGCCGAAGGCGAACTTGTGTTTGCCGGTTACGGCGTTGACATTCCCGGCGGTTATTCCGACTACAACGGTATTGACGTAAAAGGAAAGATTGTAGTGCTGGTGGCTGGTGCGCCGGATGGCATGCTCTCTACCCTGACTGCGCATTTCTCCAACGCCGGCAACAAATACGGCACGGCTGCACAAAAAGGTGCTGCCGGTGTTTTGCTGATTGATATGCCGGCAAGGCCGGCAACAGCAGCAGCTCCCACCATCCAGCACAACGTAGCGCTCAACCTGCAAAAAACTACCGCTTACGGCCGCCGCTTTACGGGCAATCTTCCGGTTGCTGTCAGCGGTTCCAGGAGCTTGCTTTCCCGCCTCTTCTTGTCATCGGGAAAAAACCTGCAGCAAACGCTTGCTTCCATCAAAAGCGGTAAGCCGGCTTCTTTTGCCCTTCCTTACCGCCTGGCTGTTTCGTATGCGACAACACACAGTGATTTTGAAAGCTTCAATGTTGTGGGCCTCATCCCGGGCTCAGATAAGAATCTCAAGAACGAATACGTGGTGCACTCGGCCCACCTCGATCATACCGGCATTGGCCGGCCGGTTGCCGGCGATTCCATCTACAACGGTGCCCACGACAATGCTTCCGGTGTGGCTTCCCTGCTGGAGATCGCCAGGATCTACAAAACATCCGGCGCCAAACCCAGACGTTCGGTGCTGATCGTGATGGTAACAGCGGAGGAGATGGGCCTGGTGGGTTCCTCGTATTTCGCTGCCAATCCAACAGTGCCCAAAGGTTCTATCGTGGCTGATGTGAATACCGACATGCCGACCGTTATTGCTCCGCTGCTTTCGGTAGTACCGCTGGGCGCAGAACATTCCACCATCATGAACCATGTGCAGTTTGCTGCCCGCCAATTAGGACTGGATCTAGAAAAAGATCCCGAGCCTTTGGAGAACCGCTTTGTGCGCAGCGATCAATATAGTTTTGTCATGAATGGCATCCCGGCCCTGCACATCAAGTATGGCAACAAAACCAATGTTCCGGGTTTTGACATGGTGAAATTTGTAAAGGAATGGCGGGCCAAGTATTATCACCAGCCGGCCGATGGCATGGATGGTATTTTTGATTTTGCCGCCGCCAAAACCTATGTGCAACTGAATTTCCTGATCTCGTATTCCATTGCCCAAACAACCGAACGGCCCCGCTGGAACGAAGGCGACCTGTTTGCCACGGCGGGGAAGTGAGTAGTAAGTAGCCAGTAGCCAGTAGCCAGTAGCGAGTGGCCAGTAGCTAAAACAATGAACGATGAAAATTGCAACATATAATGTCAACGGTATTTCGGCAAGATTGCCGGTCTTACTGCAATGGTTAACCGAGAAAGCGCCGGACGTGGTTTGCCTGCAGGAGTTGAAAGCACCGCAGGAAAAATTCCCGCTGGATGCCATCCAGGGCGCCGGTTACAGTGCTATCTGGCAAGGCCAGAAAAGCTGGAACGGTGTAGCCATTCTTTCCCGTGTGGGTGAGCCACAGGAAAGGGTGCGTGGCCTGCCCGGTAACGAAGACGACGAGCAAAGCCGCTACCTGGAAGCGGAGGTGAACGGTGTGATCGTTGGCGGCCTGTACCTGCCCAATGGCAACCCGGCGCCGGGACCCAAGTTCGATTACAAGCTGAAATGGATGGAACATTTTGCCGCCCATGCGGCCGGGCTGGTCAACGAAAACCTACCGGTGGTACTAACGGGCGACTACAACGTTATTCCGACCGACAAAGATGTGTACAAACCGGAACGCTGGGTAGAAGATGCCCTGTTTCGCCCCGAGAGCCGCGAAGCGTTTCACAACCTGCTGGCACAGGGCTGGACCGATGCCTTGCGCAAGCTTTATCCCGATGAAACAATTTATACCTACTGGGATTATTTCCGCTACGCCTTTAAGCGCAATGCCGGTTTGCGCATCGATCATTTTTTACTGAACGACAGCGCTGCGAAGCGATTGCAAGCCGGTGGTGTGGACAAAGACGTACGGGGCTGGGAGAAAAGCAGCGATCATGCACCGGTATGGATCGAATTGAAAGACTAAGCGTCCGTTAGAAAAGGAGGGCACACGAATTGGATAGGTGGGAAGGGACGATATTGTATGCAACAAGAGAAGGAAAAAGGAAATCGCTATTCGCTGGCCGCTTTTTGGACCATCCTGAAAAAAGCGGCCAAACGGTTGGGAAAAAACAGCCCGATTCACCTGGCCGGCGCCACGGCTTTTGTGGCCACGTTTTCGCTGGCGCCCATCTTTGTGCTCATCATTCACCTGCTCGGCGGGCTGCTTGGTAAAAAAGAGATACGGCAGCGCATCATCCAAAAATTTTCGGAAGATGCACCTGAAGACAGTGTATCGCAGCTCCGGCAATTCATCGATGGCTTTCAGCAATTGTGGGGAGAATGGTATATCAACGTAGGCCTTTTTATTTTCCTGCTATTTGGCTCGTCCAAACTTTTTATTCTTATCCGCAGCTCCTTTTACCAGTTGTGGCGACTAAAACATTTCCACGACAAAAAGCTCCGGTTCCAGGTCCGGAAATGGTTGTTCCCGGTAGCGCTGATCATCTCTGCCGGTGTGCTGCTGATGACAGGTGTGCTGGGGCACAGCCTGCGTTCTTTTTTAGGTGAAGCTGTGGCTGAAATTTCGCCATCTGCGCTGGAATATTTCAACAGTCTTTACCGGCACGGCGTTTCCCTCCTGGTAGCCTGGCTTTGGTTTGCTATCGTGTTTCGTTATCTCACGGATGCAAGGCCACAATGGCCTACGGTATTTGTGGGCGCCTTCTTTACATCGGTCCTGTATAACATTGGCAAAACCATTCTGCAACCCAGTCTTTCGTTTGGAAAGATCCATGCCGTGTTTGGCACATCGGCCTCGCTGGTGATGCTGCAGTTGTTCATCTTCTACATTTCTCTGCTTATTTATTTTGGGGCTGCTTTTACGTTTGAGTGGGCCCGTTATTACAAGCAAACCGTTTACATTCCCGAAGAGTTGAGTTATTACAAGCTGGAGGAAAAAAGAGCCAAGGACGACAACGGCGATTCGGATTAGTTGTTACCATTAAAAAAGCGAAACGGTGTTGGCAGGATTGTCAACACCGTTTCGCTATAAGACATCAGCCAATGCGTAACCAGTAACCAAGGTTTCCGGCAATGCATTTCCCTGCCAGCGGTTGTTGCTGGCCCTTCTTGTAAAATACAGAGGCGATTGTTTACGCTTGCTGCCTGTCGTCCTGCTGCTCTTTTTCTTCTCTTTCCTCTTTTGTCCAGCCGGAGGTTTCGCCCGAATGTTCAAACGGTCCTTCTGCTCTTTTGGTATGCGGCTGCGAGATGTGAACCTGCTCACCACCTTCCCGGTTTTGTGCTGTTTGTTGCTGCTCGTTTTCCTGCGCAGCGTGTTTTTCTTTATGCATAAAAAATATTTCTTTTAATCAAGACAATTAAAATTCAATGCCAGCTTTTACGCAGACAACATGTGTTTTGTAAAGAAGCGCTACCCTACCGTTGCACATCCGAATGGACCTCTTCTTCCCCTTCAACAGGCTCGGTTTCTTTTTTCCTGCGCTTGTTTTTCCGCACCTGCAGCACCACCGGTATCAGCAGCAAAAGAACAGAGGCCGGCAGGATATAACCCAGGTAGTTTTTGATCTCGGGAAACCGGTTACCAAGAAAATAACCGGTAAACAAAAAGAGGCTTAGGTAAAGGATCACGGCCAGCACCGTCAGTCCATAGAACCGCCGCCGTGGCATGTGTGTAATGCCGGCGATCACCGGTGTAAAGGGCCGCACTACCGGGAAGAATTTGCCGGCAATAATGGATGTTTTTTTGTGGCGCTCGATGTAGTCGTGCGCCATCTGCAGGTACTGCTTTTTAAAATACCAGGTATCTTTTTTCTGGTAGAGATTTTTACCAAACTTGCGACCAATAAAATAGCCGGTACTGTCGCCGCACATGGCTGCTAAGGACAGCAGGATAAAAAACGCAACAATTGAAATATCAAGTGTGCCGGTACTGACCAGCAGGCCGGAGGTAAACACCAGCGTTTCGCCACCGGGTACAATGAGCCCGAGCAAGAAGCCGGTCTCGGCAAAAACAAGGATAACGATCAGCGCAATGCCACCCCATTCGATCAGGTTATTTGTTTGAAACAGCAAATCCATACGCAACAAATTAATCACACGCTATAAATGCAAAAAGGATTGTGCCAGTAAAGGAGTAGTGAGAAGCAAGTAGCGAGTAGTAGTGAAGCGTAGCGGACTCACCACTGACAACTCACTCACAAACCGGCCTTTGTGCGTAAGCTTAAAAGATGCTGGTGATGAGCCTGTATAAAAGCCAGATGATGCCGGCAAGGACCAGTCCTAATATAAGCAGTACCGGCACCACAACCCGCCAGGCACCGCCGCGGTAACGGCCGTGCTGGTAGTACTGCTGCATCAGTCGTATGTTTTTTACGTTGGCCTTGTGTACAAAGTCAAACAAGTCGCCAACAATGGGAATGGCACCCAGCGCCGCATCAACCACAATGTTGAGGATCATCCGCGCCAGCACATAACCACTGGCACCATTGCGTGCCATCAGCAAAACAAGATAACCCGAAACTGCAAATGTGGAAAGATCACCCACACCGGGAATCAGGCCCAGCAAACCATCCAGCCCAAACCGGAAGTTTGTTCCGGGGAAGGTAAATTTTGTGTCCATCCACCGTGCTATCCATTCAACGCCTTTCAATTCACGGGGCAGCGGCGGCAGTTGTTTTTGTGCCATGTACAACTCTTTTTCTTTCCTCTGTATAACTATCGTACCAAAGCGGGCCGAACGTTTTCAAAAGTTGTGGAAGAGGCTGATTTCCAAAGCATCTCATCCGTTTAAGGCATAATTTTTTCCGTAGTGATTTGCTTACGTAACCCAGCTTTTAACCATTAAAATTTAATAGTATGGCTAACAGAAATTTTAACAAGAGATCGCAATCCCGTCAATCCAACCAGGATTGGGAACAAAACAGGGACCGCAACCGCGAACAGTATGGCAGCATGTACAACAGCAGACAGGATTATGGTGATGTTGGCTACAGTGGTGACTCGGCACACGGCATGGGTAACACCGATTATGAAGGTGGCTATAATCGTGTCAATTACATCCCGGACAACAACGACAACCGCAACTACGGCAACCGTGACCAGGACAGAGGACAATACGGAAACACAAGTGGTTACCGCGGCAACGACCGCAACGATGACTGGCAGCGTTATGGCAATGCGGGTTATAACGACAACCGGCACGACTGGAACCGCAGGAATATGGGCGACTCGTGGAGCAGTGACAGTGGCTGGAACCGCAGGCAGCAAAGCAGCAGCAATTGGGGTGATAACGACCGGCAGGATTGGGGCCGTGGCAATGTAAACACAGGTAACTACGACAGCGACCGCCAATACGGCAACCGCGGCTATGGCAGCAATTACGGCAACATGAATAATGATTACAACCGCGACTGGAGCCGCAACCGAAATGCGGGTAGCTATGACCGTGATCACCGCCGCGACGATAACGACAATTGGTGGGAACGTACAAAAGACAAAGTTTCCGGTTGGTTCAGCGATGATGACGACAACAATGACCGTGATCGAAACCGGCCGTATTCGAGCCACCGCGGCAAAGGCCCAAGCGATTACCGTCGCTCACAGGACCGCATACGAGAGGACATTTGCGACCGCCTGACCGATGACGACCGGGTGGATGCCAGCAACATCAGCGTGCAGATCGACAGTGATGCCGTGATCCTTAGCGGTACCGTTAACAGCCGCGAGGAAAAGCGCAGGGCTGAAGACCTGGTGGAATCGGTTTCCGGCGTACGCAACGTAGAGAACCGCCTGCGGGTAGGCACAACAAGTGGACTGGCCTCGCATGATTATACCGGCACAACCGACCGCGTTGGCGGCATCGGGTCTGAGTCGGGTACAACCAACGAGATCATCCGGAATGTGGCCAACGACCGCAGCACCGATGATACCAAAAACAGGAACAAAACCTTGTAAGGTTGTTTGCTTATTTTGTTAAAGAGCGTCTCCCCTGGAGACGCTCTTTGTCTGTTACCATTTAGCGTAGCTACGTATAAACCCAAACCAGCTATATCACACATCGGCTTCGAAAGAAGAGGTTTGCAATTGCAGGTGCCGGCAGCACGGTGTCACCTTATTCTTCCTCAAAGCGGTGGCTCCTGTTTCTTTGGTTGAACCAACGCAACACCAAAGCAGTGAGGCAAAACACCACCTCTATCGCCAACCACTGGTTGCCAAATGCGCCGAGGCTGCCATCGGCCAGGATGGTCAGGATGCGGGAAATAGCATACAATCCCCAAAAAACACCAAGCAGGGCCAGGCTTTCGGTGCGGTCTCGTTTCAGGGTGTACAGCATGCAGAGCACAAAGGTGAGTCCCACACCACCGTAGACCCCGCGGATAGAGCTGATGGCATCGTTGTTGGGAAGCTTGGTGGCAACCAGATCCATCACCGCCTGCGGGCTAAAAAGCGCCATTACGCTGACCGATAAAACACTAATGGCGGAAAAAAGAACATAACCGGTAGAAGACCAGTGCAGAAGTTTGTTTGCTTTCATTTCAATTTCGTTTAGCATGCAAACATCTCAACTTGGCAAAAAAAGAATCTTGGTAAAAGCCAAGATTTCAGATGCGGACGGAATTCAGCAGCTTGCTGAAATTGGTGGCATTAATGCCCAGGTAATTTGCCAGGTATTTGTGCGGCACCAGTTGCAGGATATGCGGGCTGCGCCGAAGCAGTTGCCGGAACTTTTCTTCCGATGAAAAACACTGCAGCTCCACCATGCGTTGCAACAGGCCCTGCATGCTGGCGGCAAGCGCTTTGCGTACAAAGGCTTCGGTGGCCGGCACAGTTTGCAAAAGGGTTTGCAGTTCGGGGTAAGAAAGTTGAAGGAAGAGCGATGGCGTGAGTGATTCGTAATAATACCCCGATGGCTTTTGTTGGAGAAAGGCATCCACGATACCGCCAAACGAAGGAGCGTAGGTAAACAGCAGGGTGGCTTCGCGTTCCTGTTCATCCAGGTAAAAAATGCGCTGCACGCCTTCGGCTACAAAATAAAGATAAGGCTCACGGCTACCCGCAACCGTAATGGTTTGCCGGCGGCCTTCGGAGCGAAGCTTCCAAGGCTGGCTGAAAAGGCTCCATTCATCTGCTGTAAACGGATGAATGGTGCAAACCGTTTGTTGAAGTAGATAGAAAGCATTTTCCTGCTGGCTGGGATCCTGGGGCATGGCGCTAAGCTACAGTTTTGATGCTTTTCTGCAAATGGGAAAAGCTGTACAGTAAAGCCTGTGTGCACAGGGAGTTTCACAAAACCTGTTGAAAAAAATGGTGCGTCCACGCCACGAATGCCGTTACTTTGCCGGCTGATCTTTACACGAGGGCTTGCTGTAGACGATACAAAGAATAGTATGAAGAAGAAGACACCGACGAGCCGCTTTTCACTGATCCTTTTGCTGGGTTTACTTTCCGCCCTTGGCCCCTTTTCCATCGACATGTACTTGCCGGGCTTTCCCGTCATTGCCGCCGATCTGAATACGTCCGTTGACCGTGTTTCGTATTCCCTCTCCAGCTATTTTGTGGGGGTTTGCGTGGGGCAAATGCTGTGGGGACCGTTGCTCGACCGCTATGGCCGTAAGCGGCCGCTTTACATGGGCATTGCCATCTATATCCTGGCTTCGCTGGGCTGTGCGGTTGCCGGCAATATCGAAATGCTGATCGGCTTCCGGTTTTTGCAGGCGTTGGGTGGCTGTGTGGGCATGGTGGCGCCACGGGCGGTAGTGCGGGATGTTTTCCCGGTTTGGGAAAACGCAAAAGTGTTTTCACTTCTTATCCTGGTCATTGGCGTTTCGCCCATTATTGCACCAACGGCAGGTTCGTTTTTTATCACAGCTCTTGGCTGGCATTCGGTCTTTGTGGTACTGGCGATATTGAGTGTGCTGCTTCTCCTGGCCGTTATTTTTTACCTGCCCGAAAGCAAGCAACCCGACCCGGGCTTTTCGCTCCGGCCAAAGCCCATTGTCAACAAGTTTTGGTACGTGCTGAAAGAGCCGCAATTCTTTACCTATTCGCTTACCGGTGCCGTGGCCTCGGCCGGGTTGTATGCGTATTTATCAGGTTCGCCTTTTGTGTTTATGTCCCTGTTTGGCGTTAGTGAACAGCACTATAGCTGGATCTTTGCCCTCATCGCCGCAGGCCTTATCGGCAGCAGCCAGTTGAACAATGTATTGCTGAAAAAATACAGCAGCCAGCAGATCATTCGCACCGTGCTGACGGTGCAGGTAGGCGTTGGGCTTTTGCTGGCCATTGGCACCGCCGCCCATGTTCTTAACCTCTACACCACCATCTTCCTGATCTTTTTATTTCTCTGCTGCCAGGGGTTTTCTTTTCCCAATGCGTCGGCACTTTCTATGGCCCCCTTTAGCCGGGAAGCCGGTTCGGCTTCGGCCTTGATGGGAGCCATTCAGATGGGGATTGGTGCAGTGGCTTCGGCGCTTGTTGGCGTGTTCTTCAACAACACCGCTTTGCCCATGACGGGAGTGATGGCCGGCTGTGCGCTTATTGCCATCCTGATCCTGGTTACCGGCCAGCGAAAAATTCGCTACAAAGCAAGACTAACCGATAATAACGAGCAGGCTGTTGATCAAATTGAAAAGTTGTAAACACAACAGGAAAAACCCGCAGCGAAAAATTGGCTGCGGGTTTTTTCTGTTGTCAGGCTTCGTCCTTCAGCGATTGCATATCGATAACATAACGAAACCGCACCTCTTCGTTTTGCATGCGGTCAAACGCATCGTTGATGTCCTGCATCGGAATAATTTCTACCAGCGGTGCAATGTTGTGTTCGGCACAAAAGTCAAGCACTTCCTGTGTTTCTTTGATGCCGCCGATAAGCGAGCCCGTAACCGTGCGCCGATGAAAGGCCACTTCGTTGTTATCGATGCCCTTTTTGTATTTGCCCAGCATGCCTACGGTTACCAGTACACCGTCTTTTTTGAGCAGTGAAATATAGGGGTTGATGTCGAAGGGATCGGGAATGGTGATGAGGATAAAATCAAACGAAAGCCCGGCTTTTTTCATGCTTTCTTCTTCTTCGGAAAGAAGAACATTGGCAGCACCTAATTCAATGGCGGCCGACCGTTTTTCTTCCGATGTGGTAATGACTGTAACCTCGGCGCCCATGGCCTTGGCCAGTTGCACCGCCATGTGGCCCAATCCGCCCAAACCTGCCACCGCTACCTTATCACCCTGCTTTACCTTCCAGTGCTTCAGCGGCGAATAGGTGGTGATGCCGGCACAAAGAATCGGCGCTGCTTTTTTAATGTCGATGGCATCGGGTATGCGCAGCACAAAATCTTCCTTCACTACGATGTTTACCGAGTAGCCGCCATAGGTGTTCGTGCCGTCGGGTTTCATGGGACCGTTATACGTGGCCGTCCAGCCCTTAGGGCCTTCGCAATACTGCTCTTCGCCATCCTGGCAGGAAGGGCATTTGCCGCAGGAATCGATCATACAGCCAACACCCACAATGTCGCCGGTCTTGAACTTTTTTACCGCACCGCCGGCTTCCACCACACGGCCAATGATCTCATGCCCCGGCACACAGGGATACACCGTATTGCCCCAGTCGTTTTTTACCTGGTGCAGGTCCGAGTGGCAAACACCGCAGTATAAAATATCAATCAACACTTCGTCTGCCTTGGGTGCTTCCCGTTCAAACTCCATTTGATCCAGCTTGTGCAGAAACGATCCTTTGGCACCGTACCCCTTGCTCTTAATTTTTTCCATGACGCGATTTTAAATTGATTGCATTTGCCGCTTCCCCAACTTTCACTTGACCCTTTTTTGTGAACTAAAACAGTGTAAGTACAAAGCGGTGGTTCAACAAACACAGGAAAATTATTTTTCATGTGAAGGCGCAAAAGAATTATGCCCGGTGACTATGTTCACAATCCTGCAATGTTGCAGAACGCGAAATAAAAAAAGGCTGCACAAGGCAGCCCGGGTACGCTAGAACGGCATGGCAGGTACTAAAAGCGGTAACCCACAAATAGCTGCACAACGCCATTTTTCAGGTTGGTGGTTTCAGGGTTGAACGGCAAAGGGTAAGCGTTGGGTTCAGAGGCTGCGGATTCGTATCGCTTGTATAGTTTTCCCAGTCCAAGGTTGTACCGGCCGCCGATCAAAAAGCCGGCAGCGGGATTGAGCTCTATGCCAGCGGCAAAGCCGTAATCGATCCGGTTCATCAGTCCAGTGATGGTACTGTCCTTTGTGCCGCTCAGCTTTGAGTTCAGCAGCACGCCGATCTGCGCACCGGCTTGCAGTTGAAAAAAGCGGCCAATGCCCAAGGTCACCAGTTGCGGCAGGTAGATGTAATCGTTCAGCACATCCGTGTTTTTTCCGCCATCGTCAAAAGAATAACCCTGGCGGGAGAAAACGATCTCGGAGCGAAAGCCTTTGCCCGTACGTGACGTTGGGGCATAAAAAGCGCTGACCATAAAGCCGCTGCGGTTGCCGGGTTTAAAGCCTTCTTTGCTGCCCGATACATAGGACCAGTTGTAACCGGCTTTGAGTCCGAAATGCTGTTTGTAAGGGTCTTCAATTTTCCGTGTATCGATGTCTTGTGCAAAAGAGAACGATGTAATGAGGCAGGCCAATAGTGTATATAAAACGTTCTTCATGTCAGTTGTTTTGTATTGCAAAGAAGCAACAACCAGTGAGCGAAATAAGGGCAAACGCAAGGGGCCGGCTGTTTTCATGCCTGAATTGAAAAAACAAGGCCCCGAATTGTGATGCGGAATTAAAAACGGCTGCACTCATTACTGCAAACGGCCATGCAATCTGTGGTATATTCATGCATAAAAATCTATTTGCATGCGAACGCTGCTTTTTCTTTTTAGCTTTTGCTTTATACAGGCAAATGCACAGCTATTGATCCGTAATGTAACCGTGGTGGATGTTGAGAACAAAAAGCTGCTTGCCGGCCAGGATGTACTGATACAGCAGGAAACCATTGCAGCCATTGGTAAAAAATTGAAAGCACCGGCCGGTGCGCAGGTCATCGACGGCAGCGGAAAATACCTGATGCCCGGGCTGGTGGATGCGCATGTGCATTTTTCGCAGAGCGGCGGCATCTACACCCGTCCCGATGCAATTGACCTGCGCCGTAACAGGCCGTACGAAGACGAAGTTCGCTGGACGCACCAAAACATGGAAGGGCTGCTTCGTCGGTATGCAAGGGCGGGCATTACATCGATGGTGGATGTGGGTTCCACCGTTAATTTTTTAACGCAACGCGACAGCTTTCGCAGCAAGGCCTATGCACCCACGGTTTACATGACCGGTCCGCTGCTGACCACGTATGAGCCGGAAGCGTTAAAGGGCCTGGGTAACGACGCCATCTTCTACCTGATGAAAACCCCCGAAGAAGCCCGTGAACATGTGCGCCGGCAACTACCGCATAAGCCCGACTTTATCAAGATCTGGTACATTTTACTGGGCCGCAACAAGGACAGTGCGGCGCGGGCCAGCCTTCCGATGATAGAAGCCGTTATTGACGAAGCACGTAAACATAATTTACGTGTAGCCGTACACGCTACCGAACGCATTACAGCGCAGTTGGCCGTAGAAGCCGGTGCCCAGCTTTTGGTACACGGCGTGGAAGATGAACCAATTGATGCGGCGTTCGTTTCCCTGCTGAAGCAGAAAGGAACCGTACTGACGCCAACTCTGGTGGTTGCGGGCAATTACCTGAAAACCTTTGCGCAGGCCTACCAGCCTACGGCAGATGATTTCCGGTATGCACACCCGACTCCGCTGGCCTCGCTGTACAACCTGCCGGCGGCACAGGATACGGCGATGGTTAGGCAATACAAGGCCTACGCTGTGCGAAACACGGCTGTGGCCAAAAGCGAGGATTCGCTGCGGGAGGCCAACCTGAAACGGTTGGTAGAAGGTGGTGTGACGCTGGCGACCGGTACCGATGCGGGCAATATCGGTACACAGCATATTTCGTCGTATTACGATGAGCTGGCCGCTATGCAGCGAAGCGGTATGAAGGGCTGGGACCTGCTGCAGGCCTCTACATTAAACGGTGCCAAAGCTGTGGGAAAAGAAACGGAGTTTGGCGCAGTGAAAAAAGGCCATCGTGCCGACTTGTTGCTGCTTAGCAAAAACCCGGTGGAGGATTTTCGCCACTGGCAAAGCATTGCTGCAGTTATCAACAAGGGAAACCTGCTGCAACCGGATTCGCTGGTAAAGCCCAGTCCGGAAGAGCTGGCCGATCAGCAGTTACTGGCCTATAATGCGCATAACCTGGAAGCCTTCCTGCAACCCTATGCGGATAGCGTGGAGATATATGACCTGGAAACAAACAAGCTGCAGGTAAAAGGCAAGGAAGCCATGCGCAAACGGTATGGCTTTTTGAACACGGTAAAAACGCTCTACTGCAGGTTGCTGAACCGAATTGTACAGGGAAACATCGTAGTAGATCACGAAGAAATCTGGTTGGAAGGTGGCCGTAAAGTTTATGGTCTGGCGATTTATGAAACAAAAGGGGATAAGATCGTTCGGGTTTGGTTTCCGCGTTAACATTTTTTAACAAACCGGGCCGCTGGAGTGGATTGTTCTAACAAATAGAAAACAACTTTATTACAATTCAATTAGAAAGTGCCCCGGCACTCTTCTTGCCATAAGGTCATAAGCTACCTTCACCATTTGTTACCCGGTAACAAACCACCCTTACTCGTTTTTGTATAAACACGTGACGTATGAAACAAAGTGTACTCGGCTTCATTTTAGTGCTTGGTAGTTTTTTGGCAAAAGCCCAGATAGAGCGGGAAGAGCCGCAGGGTCCAGTGGGCCCGCAGATCCAACTGGCCCAGCAACGGATTTTGGGTAAGGTGGTGGACCAGGCCACCGGCCGCGGACTGGAAGCCGCCAGTGTACAGGTTTTTGTACGCAACGCTGCAGGCAGCGACAGCCTGGTAAGGGGGCAACTTACAAAAGGCAACGGTGAATTTGCGTTTGAAGGCTTGCCGCAGGCCGACAGTTTTCGGGTAGACATCACCGGTATAGGCTATACACCCTGGAGCCAGGTAGTAACATTGCCACAGGCAGGCTTTCTTGACCTGGGCAACGTTGCCATTGCCACAGAAAGCCAGGTGCTGGGCAATGTGGTAATTACGGCGCAACAGCGGCCGGCCCTGCAGATGGGCATCGACAGGAAAATATTTTCGGTTGAGAACAACATTACCTCTGCCGGTGGAACGGCGCTTGACGTGATGCGCAACATTCCCTCCGTATCGGTAGATGCGGAAGGCAGTGTGCAACTGCGCAACGCACAGCCGCAGATCTTTGTCGATGGCCGGCCAACCATCTTAACTCCGGACCAGATACCTGCCGACCAGATCGAACGCATCGAACTTATTACCAACCCTTCCGCCAAATTTGATGCCTCCAGCTCAGCAGGTATCATCAACATTGTGATGAAGCGCAACCGGCGCATGGGGCTGAACGGCATTGCCACCATCGGTGGTGGCCATCCTTCCATTTTCAACGCCAACCTTTCGGTCAATGCACGCCAAGGCAAGGTAAACCTGTTTGCTACCGGTGGGTACAACCAATCGGGCGGACTGGCCCGTGGCCGCACCTTCCGGCAGAACAAGCGCAATGGTGTTGTGGAAGATTATTTCAACCAGTTCTCGGAAACCGACCGGATGCGCCGCTTCCGCTCCATCCGTTTTGGGGTTGATTTTTTTGCATCCATCCGCAACACCCTTTCACTGACGCAAAACATTGTAAAGGGAACCTTCTCCAACGAAGAAACCCAGGACCAGGAATACCTGAACCTGAGCAAAACAATGGAACGCTACGGCCTGCGCCGTGCCGATGCTGAAAGTGATTTTGAACGCTATAACACGCAACTGAATTTTACGCACCGTTTTCCCAAACAAGGGCAGCAGTTCAGTGCCAACCTGAATTACAACACGGGTAGCGGCAACGAGGCGTCAAACATTGTCAACTCGTTCTTCCTGCCCGACGGAACGCCGTATTCTTCACCGGCACGGGTACGCAACAGCGGCCGTAATAACAGTGACCAGTACACGTTTGAACTGGATTATACCAACCCGCTCAGCGAGAACTCAAAGTTTGAAGCCGGTGCCCGGTCGTTCTCCAACAAACAAAAAAGTTATTTCTCATCGTTCTCGCTGCTCAATGGCTCCGAAACCCTGCTGCCCCTGAGTAACAATTATGCCTACTCGGAAACCGTGAATGCGGCCTACTTCTCCTTCTCCAACAAGATCAATACGTTTGGTTACCAGGTTGGCCTGCGTGCCGAAGTTTCCCGCTTTGAAGGCGAACTTATCGACAGCGCTAAAAAATTCGGCTATGATTATCCGCGCAGTGCCGACCGTTTTTTCGATGCCCTGTTTCCCAGCGTGTTCCTCACCAAGCAGGCAGGCGACAATACCGAACTGCAGGTGAATTACACCCGCCGTATCCGCCGGCCTAACTTCTGGCAACTGAACCCGTTCATCGACATCAACGACCCGGTGAACCTGCGCCAGGGAAATCCCTTACTGCAACCCGAGTTTGTCAATTCGTTTGAGTTCAACTACAGCCAGAACTACCAGAAAGGTAATTTTCTTGGCGTGGTATATTACCGCAACAACCTGCGTGACATTACCCGCTTCAGCGATACCATCAATGCCTCGCTTTACCAGCAGTTGAACAATGCTGCCATTGATCCTAACGCCATCCTGAATACATTTATCAATGCCCGCAGCACCAACCGGCTGGGCATGGAGCTTACCTTGCAGCATCGCTTCTCCCCGCAGTTTGATATTGTGCCCACCATCGACATGCAGTACCGCAAGGTGAATGCCGATGAATACCGCTTAAGCAACAGCGGTTTTAACTGGGATGCGGAACTTACGGCCAACCTGCGTTTTGCAGCGCAAAGCGGGTTGCTGAAAAACATGGGCCTGCAACTGGTGGGTGAATACGAATCGGAAGAAGTAACGGTGCAGGGTCGCAATGCGGCGCAATACCAGCTTGACTTTGGCCTGCGCAAAGAATTCCTGAAAGACAAGCGGGGAACGCTGTCATTCAACATCAACGATATCTTTAACTCGCAGCGTTTCGGCAACATTTACGATACGGATAATTTCTTCCAGGAATCGTATTTCCGCAGGAATGTGCGCAGCTTCCGCATCAACTTTACCTACAAATTCGGCAACGACGACTTCAAGATCTTTGGCCGCGACAACCGCCGCAACGATAACGGCGATGATGATTAGGGGCTAACGTGAAACGTCAGACGAGAAACGAAAGACAGGGATGCAAGAAGTAGCCTGGTACCTACCGTGGTTTGATCGATTGGCTTGCTGCTACGTTTTTCGTTTGACGGTTCTCATCTCACGTCTTCCGTCTCCCGTTTGACGTTTGACTTCTCCCGTCTCTCGTCTGACGTTTCTCGTCTCATGTCATCCATGGCGAAGTTTTTGCATTTTCCCTCTGCCGGGCTGTGCAAAGGACTCATTCCTATTGGCAGCACTGGCTTCACTTTTAATCTGGCCTGTGTGCAAAAACGAATTTTTCAGATAGCAGGAATGGCAGTTTTTGGTTTGCTGGCAACCATAGCGCTGGCGGCCACCCTTGTACCTTTTTCGCGGTCAAAAAAATGGTACGTTCGTGTATTTGATTACCCAAGGCTGCAAACGCTTATTATCGCCATCCTGGCGCTGGCCTGGTACCAGGCGTTTTATTTTCGCTACCGCAAACGCGAGGTTGTTTACTGGCTCCTGTTGTTAAGCGTGATAGCCGTGCAGATCTACAAAGCCTGGCCTTACACACCGTTTGGCCACAAACAGGTGCTGGATGCAGGAGGCGAGGCCGAAGAAGAAAACGCCATCAGCTTTTTTATCTCCAATGTGTTGCAGACAAACAGGGCTTACGAAAGACTGCTCTCCGCGGTGGAGCGGTACTCGCCGGACATTATCATTACCACTGAAACAGACATGGCCTGGCAGGAAGGCCTGGCGCCACTGGAAGAAGACTATCCGCACCGCGTTGCCATCCCGCAAAGCAATATGTACGGCATGCACCTGTACTCACGATTGCCGCTCCAGGAGCCCGAGGTTCGTTACCTTGTAGAAGATGACATTCCTTCCATCCGCACCGGTGTAGCATTGCGGTCGGGGCAGCAGATCATGCTTTTCGTGGTGCACCCGCGGCCGCCCTTTCCCGGCGAAGCCGATCAGACCAGTGAACGGGATGCGGAGATCGTGATGGTGGCAAAAGAAGCCCGTGAGATGGAAGGCGGTGTGATCGTTGCCGGTGATTTTAACGACGTGGCCTGGTCCGAAACTACGGAGCTTTTCCAGGAGGTGAGCGGCTATCTCGATCCGCGCCGCGGCCGTGGCTTTTACAATACCTTTCATGCGCAGTATCCTATATTTCGCTGGCCCCTCGATCATATTTTTCACAGCTCGCATTTTAAGCTGGCTGCCCTGCAAAGGGGCGCTTCCATCAACAGCGATCATTTTCCCATGTTCATCAAGCTAAGCTACCAGCCCGAAAAAAAGGAAAGCCAGCCCGAAGTAACACCAGACGCCGATACCGAGGAAAAGGCCGAAGAAACCATCCGCGAAGGAAAAAAAGAAGCCGGCAAAGAGGCGTAGTGCAGATGGTTACCCTTTGTTATCTTCAATCCCATGATAACAGTGCTGCAGATCCTTTTTGTGTTGTCGCTGATCACACTGTTGATCATCCTTGTGTTCAAGTCGCGGCGTGTTAGGAGCTTTGCCATGCCCGAAGGTTACCAGGAAATTCTGCAGGATTATGTTGCCTTTTATACTGCGTTGGATGAGGCGGGCAAGCGCAATTTTGAGGACCGCCTGCAGCGCTTTTTACAATCGGTAAAAATTACTGGCGCCAATGCCGACGTAGAAGATTTGGATAGGATACTGGTGGGTGCAGCCGCGGTGATTCCGGTTTATGCCATTCCCGACTGGGAGTATGTAAACCTGCGGGAAGTGCTGCTTTACCCGGGCAATTTCAACAACGATTTTGACCAGCACGGGCACGAACGAAACGTTACCGGCATGGTGGGCACCGGGGCTTTGCAAAATGTAATGATCCTGTCGAAGTGGGAGTTGCGCCAGGGTTTTATCAATGCCGGTACCGACCGCAATACGGCCATTCATGAATTTGTGCACCTGGTAGATAAAATGGACGGCACACTGGATGGCGTACCCGAAATTTTGCTGCCGCGAAAAGATGTGCCGCAGTGGAAAGCCCTGCTGGAAGAAACCATGCTGCAGGTGCGGCAGGGCGTTTCGGATATTGACCCCTACGCGGCTACCAGCCCGGTGGAATGTTTTGCAGTGATCTCGGAATATTTTTTTACCCAGCCCCAAAAGTTCAATGACCTGCACCCCGAACTGGCGCAACTGCTCCAAAAGATCTTTATCCGGCAAAAGGGATAATACCAATTTGCAATAGGCAACCTGCAATAGACAAGCAGGAGAAGCAATCCTTTCAGCAGACGTCGTCTCACACAGCCGAATTGAAAAAGGTATAACGGTCATCTGCAACCGTACCAAACGAAAAGGCTCCCGCCTAGCAGCGGAAGCCTTTGTATGGAGTTGGTTTCGATCCTATTTATGCGCTATTAGCGCAGATAGTAGATCCCCAATAGCCGTTATCTACTATCCATCATCAGAACGCCTTTTTCATGGGTGCCCCGCTTTCGGCGGCAGCCATATCAATCATGGCCGTGATCTCGCTTACGGTGGCATCGGCATTACCGCTATAGCCAACCGATTTGAACCGGATGTTGCTGTTGCGGTCAATGACAAACTTGGTGGGAATGCCTTCTACAGCAAAGTCTTTTACCACCTTGAACTCATCGCCATCTTTTATCATCGGCTCATCGTACAGCACCTGGAAATTGTATTTGTTCTTGGCAATAAACTCGGTTACTTTTTCTACGCGGTTTGAATCATTTTCCCAGGTGTCGATAAACAGGAAGGCCACATCGGGGTTGTCCTTGAACTTGTTTACCGCCATTTGCATACCGGGGAAAGAAGCAATGCAGGGGCCGCACCAGGTGGCCCAAAAATCAACCACCACCACTTTGCCTTTGAGGCTTGCCAGCTGTACCGGGTTGCCCTTCATGTCTTTTAACGCAAACTGCGGCGCTGGCATGTTGATCATTTTTTTGGCCAGCTCCTCTTTTATTTTATTATAAGCCCTTTCTTCAATGGAGCTGACATAAGCCGTCCATTCGGCTGCTGATTTGCCACCAGCCGTATAAAGTCGCTGGAGTTGCTCTTTCATGGCCGGGCTGTATTTGCCTTCTTCCAAAAAGGCTTCCAGCTCGGCCTGCGCGGCAGCGGGACCTTTTACTTTTTCGGTGAGCAGGGCATAGGCTTCATTCATGCTTACATCCTTGCGCTTGAAATGCTCCACGGCCTCTTTTTCCAGCTTATAGGCTTCTTCGTTTTTTCCGGTGTGATAAAGCAGTGTGGCGTAGGTATCTGCAAACATGTAATAACTGCCATCAAGGTCGCGGCGGTATTGTTTTTCGGTGAAAAAAGCAGGCTTGTTTTTCAGCGTCTTTTTTTCTTCCTGCATAGCTGCTAATGACAGGGCGGAAAGTTCAAGACCGGCCTTTGCATCGATGGGTGTTTTGTTGACGCCTTCACCGGACAGCTTCCAGGCGATGCTGTTCAAGCTGTTTGCTTTTGTGCTGTTGTTTTTGATCCTGTTGAAATACGTTTTTGCCTCGGCATATTTGCCCGAATCGGCATAACGGCTGGCGATGGAAGCAGCCATGTTGTCCAAAACAGATTCGTCGTTGGTGCTGGGTTTTGTAAGGCTGGCCGCAAATTCTTTGTAGATCTTTTCTTTGCCGGCCAGGCCCTTTTCTGCCCGGAAGGCGTCCATTGTTTCCATGCGCTTCCAGGCTCCATTGGGGAAACGTTGCCTGATGGTAGCCATTACCGCACCGGCCTTCTCTTTGTCCTTCAGCGATCGTTCATACACATTTTTTACCAGCATGAGCTGCTCTTCGCTGCTCTCTTTTTTTTCTGCCCGGCGGGCCAGTTCAGCCTTCAATTTTTCTTTGGCATCGGCGTCCTTCGACTGCATTAAATAAGACATGTAGGGCTGAAAAAGTTTTTCCCTTGCCGCAGGGTTTTCAAACTCCAGTTTATTCAATTCCGCTGCTTTGTCGGCATTGCGTTCAACGCCAAACAAAAAACCCCCAAGGCCACTATACACTTCACCTACGGCTGCCTGCGCACCAACCACCGGTTTGCCGCTTTTATCCTTGAGCATGGCGTAATAACCGTTGTTGTTATTGTTGTCGTTTTTATCGTCTTTGCTAAACGTAAAAAACACAGCTTTGGTAGAGTCGGCAGTTTTGATGCTGCCTTTGTAAAGACCACCTTCCTGCTTTAGCGGTACCGTAACGGCACGGGGCATGCCGCCTTCAAAAAGATAGGCCACGGCTTCAAAGTCCTTGATGCCTTGCAGCACCGTATTGCGGGGCATATAGTCGAAGTTGATGACAGAACCGGGAGAGAGGGATTTGCTGGTAATTTCAAAATTGTTTTGTGCAAAGGCCAGAACAGTACCGCACAAAAACCACAGTAGAATGGCTGCTTTTTTCATTTCGATGATTTTTAGGTTATGGAACAAGAGCGGGATGCGCCTTGTTTGATGAATAAATGTAATAAAAGAAACGTTGCGTTTCCCGGAAAATGGGAAAGGGGCAACAGAATGTCCCCTGTGCCACACCTTGTTACAGGTGGCAGGTAATTTGATGAGGTTATAAAAACATTTGTTATGCAGGATTCAAAAAACACAAACCCTGAGCAAAACCCGGGCACGCCAAAGCCGGATGCAGAAACCCTTCATACCACCGATCCGCAGGAAAAGATGGAAGGCCCGGTGTCATCAACCATGCACAAGGCAGGTGAGGCGTTTGATTCAGGAAAATCAAAAGAAGAAGCCGACCGCGAACGGGATTCGCATATGTAGGAAGGCAGATAAAAAACAGGTGTGGTCCACAAACATTCTTTGTAGAATTTTTGCGGACCACACCTGTTTCCGTTTAGGCTGGATGATTGTTACCGGGCACTGCATGTTGCAGCAAGCCGGCCACGATTTTCCACCTGTGTATTGTTTATGTAGTTACAGGTCTTTCACCACGTTGGCAATGACGTGAGGCTTGCCCAATGTGTAGTAATGCAACACCGGCACGTGGGCTGCCTTTAGTTCTTTTGATTGCCTGAGCAGCCATTCCTGTCCAACGATCTCCACTTCCGCATCGGTTTTGCACTTCATGATCTCGGTGGAAAGTTCTTCGGGAATATCCACATGAAAGGTGCGGGGAATTATGCTCAGTTGCTTTTTGGTGGTGATGGGTTTGAGTCCCGGAATAATGGGCACGTTGATACCGGCGTCTTTGCAGGCCTGGGTAAAGGCAAAATATTTCTGGTTGTCGAAGAACATTTGCGTAACGATATATTCCGCACCGGCATCCACCTTGGCTTTCAGAAACGCCAGATCGGTTTGCATATTGGGTGCTTCAAAATGTTTTTCGGGATAGCCGGCCACACCAATGCAAAAGCTGGTCTTTACCGCATTCTTCAGGTCTTCCTCGAGGTAGATGGCGTTGTTCATGTTGATGATCTGCTGCTCCAGCTCAATGGCATAACGGTGACCACCCGGTTCGGGCTCAAAGGAGCTTTCGTTCCTGGGCGCATCGCCCCGCAGCACCAGCACATTGTTCACGCCAAGGAAGTGCAGGTCAATAAGGGCATCTTCGGTTTCCTGCTTGTTAAAGCCGCCGCAGATAAGGTGTGCCACGGCATCTACCTGGTAACGGTTCATCAGGGCTGCACAAATGCCTACCGTACCCGGACGCTTGCGCACCTCTACTTTCTCAAACGTGCCGTCGGGCTTTTTTTTGAACATGCTTTCGCTGCGGTGGTAGGTAACATTGATAAAGGAGGGCTTGAATTCCATCAGCGGATCCAGGTGTTCCCACAAAGCGTTGATGCCTTTTCCTTTCAGCGGCGGAAGAATCTCAAAGGAAACCAGTGTTTCCTTTGCCTCGTTGATGTGCTCTATAACTTTCATATCGGGCTGCAAACATAGTGGTTGATGGGGAGAAATGAAAGACAGGTTGAATAGGTTAGTACGTTAATAGGGTTAGAAGGAGGCAGCCTTAATAACTTATTAACCTATTAACGTATTAACTTGCCCGCCATGAGCATCCGCATACATACCCATGACCTGGTGAAGCGATACGGCAAACGAACAGTGGTGGACCACGCTTCGGTGGAAGTGGCGCAGGGCGAGATCGTGGGTCTTCTTGGACCCAACGGCGCCGGCAAAACCACAACGTTTTACATGGTGGTAGGACTGATCAAACCCGATGAAGGCGCTGTGTACCTCGATAACGACGACATTACCAAACTGGCCATGTACAAGCGGGCCCAGTTGGGTATCGGTTACCTGCCGCAGGAAGCGTCGGTGTTTCGAAAGCTGAGCGTGGAAGACAACATCAGCGCTGTGCTGGAAATGACCAAGCTTTCCCGCAAGGAGCAAAAGGCCAAGCTCGAAAGCCTGCTCGATGAGTTTCGCCTGCACCATGTACGCAAAAGTCCCGGCGATGTATTGAGTGGCGGCGAACGCCGTCGTACCGAGATTGCCCGTGCCCTGGCGGTTGATCCAAAGTTTATCCTTTTGGATGAACCCTTTGCCGGTATCGATCCCATTGCCGTGGAAGACATCCAGGCCATTGTGGCCAAGCTCAAATTCAAGAACATCGGTATTCTTATCACCGATCACAACGTAACCGAAACGCTTTCCATTTGCGACAGGGCTTACCTGCTTATCGAAGGAAAGATATTCAAGCACGGTACCGCGGAAGAACTTGCGGAAGATGATGAAGTAAAACGACTTTACCTGGGACGCAATTTCGAGCTCAAACGCAAGGATTACCTTCTCGATGGCTGGAGCAATCCACGGGTTCCGGAAGTGGAATCCATTATCCGCAGCCTGGAGGATCTGCGCCAGCAGATTCTTACCAAAGACGAAAATGAAGTCTTCAGCACAGAAAATTTTCAGGTAGACCTGAACGATACTACCGTCCTGGAAAACAGTTGGGAAGGGATTGATCAAACTTCGGGTGATGTGATAGCGGCCATCCGGTTATTTCTTCAAACCGGCTCCGATAATGCCTTTAAAAGGGAAGTGGAAGCTGTATTGGCAGAAGGTTACGAAAGGCGCCAACAGGTAGATGCCCTGCTGGCCGCTTTTCAAAAATACCAGCTCACGCATGCGGAGTAGGGAGGTGAGTGGTGAGACGGGAAACGTAAGACGAGAAACGAGAAACGAAAAACGGGAAACGTAAGATGCGAGGCGGTAATCCGGATAGTCCCATTTTTAGGTTGTTTCGGAAATTGAAGAGCGTTAATATCTCCTCATACAAATAATGTCCTGGTTTGAAATGTTAAGGGAGTAGCTGAAGAGAAATATTCCTGTCATATTCGAAATTGTTTTTGCTAGTGCAATAATTCCAATTTGATTTTACAGCATCGATTGCCGAAACTTTCAGTCTGCTACGCTTTTGTTTTCCCTCAGTTGCCCGCTGCTTTAGCGCGGGGTAATAGAAGCAAAGAAATTTTCCTGTATCGGCTTTAGCCGAACGGGTTCGGCTAAAGCCGATACAAAGAAAGAATTATGATGCGTCACTTATCCCCGCGCTAAAGCGGCGGGGCAACTGGAGAGAGGCGATTCTATAAAGGATGGTCCCACAAATTAACCATTGAAACATCGACAAGAAACACGCATTAAAAATCAAACAAGGAATGATAAATAAATCGAACAAGAAACCATAAACCTCGCTTGGTAAAAGATACCGCACATTTATACCAAAACTTTTCTCCCTTTCAAATTATCCCAACTGTTTTCAGCATCTAACCTTTACCAAATAAAAAATGAATTAGCATCCCACCACTAACAAAAAACGAAAATAGCCTTACTTCCGTCTCTTACGCAGTCTGCAACCCCAAACTCCAGACCCCAAACCCCAAACCTCACTTCGGTTTATACTTCGCTTCGTCAAAAATGCGTTTCGCCGGTGTGCGGAGGATCTGCTCCACGCTTAGCTTTTCATTCCGCTCCTCAAAGCGTTTGATGATCTGCCAGCCGATCCAGGGACCGATGTTGCCGGGTGCGCCACCGCCGTTGTTGTCGTGGGGCAGCGTTTGGGTAAAGGGCGCCTCACCAATGTAGGCTTGAATGGCTGCCTGCTCAATGGAAAACAGGTTTTCGTTCTGGTTGATGTATCCCCAAATATTGCCTTCTTCGGCTTCTACCCAGCCGCTTTGCCTTGTGTTGTAGCCGGTGATCAAACTATCGGGAGTATGCGGTAAAAACTTTTTCAGCAGCCACCATTGCTTTCCTTTTTCAATCATCTGCTCCACCAGCGTAAAAGTCTGGCTGGTGTCGCGGTAAATTTCGCCGGCAATGGCCCGCAGCGAATTGGGCACGATAAATTCCGGTTCAAAACGGCGGCGCAAGTAATCGGGGTACTGCGTAGGATCGTAGGCTTCAAAGTTTTTTCCGAGGAACATTTGCAGGCTGATGACCAGCGTATCCTGGTAATACGTTGTGCCGTAGATCTCGTTGGGGTTCTCGGGGTTCAGGCTTTCTACCGAGGTTAACACAACTGGCGTCTGAAAGCGGGGAAAGTAGTGCTTTACATACCGCAGGTTGCTCTCCAGGCCTTTTTCTACTTCGCCCAGGCTGGCGTATTCTTTTTCCACAGCCTTGTAAAGCGGTGTGATAAAACGGTAGTACACCAGCAGGGCTTCGCCGAACGAGAGGCTCTGCTGCTCGGCAATTTCCCGTACAGGGGCAAAGAATTTAAAATAAAGCGGCAGGAAAGCCGGGTACTTTTTCTCCAATTGTTGCAGGGCAGGCTGAAGTTGGGTTGTATCCACCGAAAAGAAATCCTTGTCGAAGCGGTGAACCGTTACTTCTGTCTTGATGTTCGAAACATCAGGCGCCTCACCTTCTCCCGTACACGAGAACAGGGCGAGGGTGGCCGCAGCAAAAATCCAGCGCAGCAAAGAGGCTGGCCTACCTATTGAATTCTTTTGGAACTTTGAAAACGTTTGAATAATCAAGAGAGATGAAAATTTATTTGGCACAGCAAAACTATCACATTGGCAACTTTGAAGCGAATACCGCGAAAATTATAGAAGGAATTAACAAGGCCAAGGCCGAAGGCGCCGACCTGGTGCTGTTTTCGGAACTTTGCATTTGCGGGTATCCTCCCCGTGATTTCCTCGAGTTTGATGACTTCATCGCCCAGAGTTATGCGGCCATCGACACTGTAAAGGCCCATGCCGATACCATTGGCGTACTGGTTGGTGCCCCGGCCCGCAATTCGCGTAAGGAAGGCAAAGAACTTTTCAATGCAGCGTTTTTTCTGTATGAAGGCGAAATAAAAGCCGAGATCCACAAAACGCTGTTGCCAACCTATGATGTGTTTGACGAGAACCGCTACTTTGAGCCGGCCTTTGAGTGGAAATGTATTCCCTTCAAAGGGGCAAAGCTGGCCGTTACCATTTGCGAAGACATCTGGAACTTGGGCGACAACCCGCTTTACCGCCTTACCCCGATGGAAGTGCTGGTGAAAGAAGGTCCCGATGTCATGCTGAACCTGTCGGCTTCTCCTTACAATTATGCGCAGGATACGGTGCGCAACAGCATCGTGAAGGCACACACGGAAAAGTACGGCATCCCAATGCTGTACTGCAACAATGTGGGCTCGCAAACCGAGATCGTTTTCGACGGCGGCAGCCTGGTATACGATGCCAATGGCAACAAGGTGAAGGAGCTGGCTTATTTTGAAGAAGATTATTTTTTGTACGATGCCCCGCTTTCCTCCAGGGGAAGTTCGGCAACTGCACAACGCCAGCCTGCGCAAGACTCCGGTGCTGCTGTAGAAACATCATTACCGGAAAACAATACGGCCGAACAAATTTTGCAGGAAGAACTGCCCGGTAATAAAAAGTCATCGTTGGAAAGCGGCACGCCGGATTCTGGCCGGAATTATTATTATTCGGCTGCCGATGTAGGCAAAGGCTCCGATATCATTGCCTACCTCACCGACGATAAAAATATCGGCGAGATTCACCGGGCCCTGCTCCTGGGGATACGCGACTATTTTTTCAAAATGGGTTTTAAAAAGGCGACGCTTGGTGCCAGCGGCGGCATCGACAGCGCCGTGGTGCAGGCCCTGGCCGTGGAAGCCCTGGGAAAAGAAGCTGTGCATGTGCTCCTGATGCCGTCGGAATTTTCCACCGGCCATTCGGTAAGCGATGCGGAAAGACTGAGCAAGAACCTCGATAACCGCTACGATATTCTTGCCATTAAAGACATTTACGATACGTTTATTACCACCCTCAGTCCCATTTTTGGCGACCTGCCGTTTAGCGTGGCGGAAGAAAATATCCAAAGCCGGGTGCGGGGCAACCTGCTGATGGCGGTGGCCAACAAGTTTGGCTATATCCTGCTCAATACGTCCAATAAAAGCGAGTTGGCTACCGGTTACGGTACGCTTTACGGCGATATGGCCGGCGGCCTGGGTGTGCTGGGCGATCTGTATAAAATGCAGGTGTATGCGCTGGCGAGATACATTAACCGCAATGGCGAGATCATTCCTGAGAACATCATCACCAAGCCGCCTTCGGCAGAATTGCGTCCGGGACAAAAGGACAGCGACAGCCTGCCGGAATACGATATTCTAGACCGGGTGCTGTACAATTACATCGAGCTGCGCCAGGGACCAAAAGAGATCATTGCCGAAGGCTATGATCCCGCACTGGTGGCCCGGATTCTTCGCCTGGTCAACATGAATGAATACAAACGGGCCCAGTTCTGTCCTATTATCCGTGTGAGCAGCAAAGCGTTTGGGGTAGGACGGCGATTGCCGATCGTGGCGAAGTACCTGAGCTAGTTGGTGAGTGGTGAATGGTCAGTGGTGAGTTGGGTCGCTGCTGACTCACCATTCACCACTCACCACTCACAATCGGCCCTTGTGCGCCAGCCCTAGATCATCTTCACAAACGGGTTGCTTTTCATCTCATCGCCGATGGTGGTGCTTTCGCCGTGGCCGGGGTAAACAATCACGTCTTCGGGAAGGGTGAACAATTTGGTTTTAATGCTTTCTTCCAGCACGGCAAAATCACCGCCAGGAAGATCGGTGCGGCCTACACTGCCCTGGAACAACACATCGCCGGCAATCACAAACTTGGCTTCTTTGTCGTAAAACGAAATGCTGCCCGGCGAGTGACCCGGTGTAAAAAGCACCTGCAGTTCATCATCGCCAATGCGGATCGTATCGCCTTCGTTGAGGTAAGCCAGTTCGCCGTCGTAATTATCAAAGGGAAGCTGCCATGCCTGGCCAGAAGCCGGCCCGCGGTCGAGCACGGGTTTCTCCTTTGGGTGCAGGTGTAGCTGCAAGCCATAACGTTTGGCAACAAAGCGGTTACCAAAAATATGATCGAGGTGACAATGTGTGTTTAGTAAAAGCGTGGGGGTAAGCCCGGCCTGTTCCACAAAGTCTGTCAACGCCTTTTCTTCTGAAGCAAAATAACAGCCAGGGTCTATAATACAACACGCACCTTTTTCGTTATAAAGCACATATGTGTTTTCCTGTACGGGGTTGAATGTAAAGGCTTGAACGGTAAGCATGCAGTTTTTCGTATTTTTAGTTGCAATTTACAACCAAACAAGAAGCACAATTTCCGAAATATTATACCTCACACTTTATGATTAAATGGCGTTACCGGACAGTTGCGTTAGTTCTTTTCACCCTTTTTCTTTCCCTTGCCCAGGCACAAGTGAATACTGTGGAATATGGTAAAAACCGTGTGCAGTACCAGAAGTTCAATTGGCGCTATTACCAAACCGAAAATTTCAATACCTACTTCAGCCAGGATGGCCTGGAGATTGGCAAATACGTGGCGCAGATAGCCGAAAAAGAATTGCCACAACTGGAAGAGTTCATCGAGTACGGCCTGCAGCGCCGTGCCAACGTGGTTGTGTACAACAACTTTGATGAAATGTACCAGAGCAACATTGGCCTTGGTATCGACTGGCAAACCTCCGGCGGTGTTACAAAGCTGGTGAACAACAAAATGATGCTTTATTTCGACGGCAACCGCGAGAACCTTCGCCGCCAGGTGCGCCAGGGCATTGCCAATGTGCTGGTGTCAAACATCCTGTTTGGCGATGACCTGGGCGAGTTTGCCGCCAACCAAACCCTCCTGGATCTGCCCAAGTGGTTGGTAGATGGCTATATCGACTATGCGGCCGAAGAGTGGAGCACCACCCTCGACAACCAGTTAAAGAATGAGCTGCTGGGTGGCGATTACAAGAACTTCTATCATTTTGCTTATAAAAAACCCCTCCTGGCCGGTCATGCTTTTTGGTATTACATCGGCAACAAGTATGGCCGCCAGCGTACCACTTACCTGCTGTACCTGGCCCGCATTTACCGCAATCTCAACAGCGCTACCAACAAAATCGCCAAAAAGAAGTTCAAGGATGTGCTGAAGGACTTTATGCAGGAAATGCCCGACATGTACCTGAAAGATATTCGCGGACGCAAGGCTGCTCCCCGCGGAACCGTTACCGTTTCGGAAGACGTGAACGAACGCAAGGATTTTATCCGCTTCAACGCCAACCCGCTTCCGCGCAGCTTTATGTACGCGGTAAGCCAGTTCAAGCAGGGCAAATACAGCGTTGTGTTGCACGAAAATTATTACGATAAAAAAACGCTTCTCAGCTACGGCACCCGCACCGGCGAAGACGAGATCAATCCCAACTATCCCATCCTCGCCTGGGATGGCAAAGGCACCCGGCTGGCGGTGTTGTACAGCCACGAGGGAAAGATCAAGCTGTTTATTTACGACGTGGTGAACCGCATCAAACGCGAAAAGCTGGAGCTGCCCATGTTTGACCAAGTGACAGACATGAAGTACATGCTGGATGCCAACACCCTCCTGTTCAGTGCCGTGCGGGGCGGGCAAACCGACATCTTTACCTACAAAATCGACAGCGAGAAATACGAGCAGATCACCAACGATGTGTACGATGACCTTGACCCGGCCTTTGTGGCCTTCCCCGGGAAAACAGGGATTATCTTTTCTTCGAACCGGCCTTCGGCCACGGCCGCCAATACTGATACGGCCATCACGGCAAGACCGTACAATATTTTCCTGATCGATAACGCCAACACACAAACGGAATTTAAGCAGATCTCGCAGCTTACTAACCTAAGCTTTGGCAATGCACGTTTTCCTTCGGCTTACTCGCAGGCGCACTTTACGTTTGTGAGCGACGAGAACGGCATCCAGAACCGCTACGCCGGTTTCTTCCGCTCCGAAAGGGCCGGTCTGGATACCCTGGTTTATGTTGGCGATGAAGTGCTGCGCAACCCGCCCATCGAAGAAGTGGACAGCGTGCTGCGGGTGTGGGACAAAGCCGACATTGATTCGGTGGGCTATGTTTCGGTCACCAACGATTCGGCCTATGTTTTCCCGCTGACCAATTACCAGGCAAGCCTGCTGGAAACCCGCACCGCCGGCGACAATTCGCAGGTGAGTGAAGTGATCCGCCAGGGCGATACCAAATTCCTGTACAAGATAAAAGTGGATGAAACGGCTTTGCGCCGCCGCAATGTAAATGCCCGTCCAACGGATTACCGCAAACGGATAGACGAACGCCGGCGGATGGAATTAAGTAAGCTGATGAACGACCAGCCTTTTGGCACCGATACGGCCCAAAAGGCAGCGACCGACTTTTTCAACAGCGAATTTGAAAATGAAAGAAAAGACTCCTCGCAGGTAGGCCGGGTGTTGACGACCACCAACCCGGTACCGGAAACCGTGCTTTCGCAGGCCAAGCTCTATGAGTACCGTCCGCGTAAGTTCTTTAACGACTACGTGGTGGCTGGCTTGAACAACACGCAGTTTGTGATCAACCGTTACCAGCCTTACCAGGGTGGCGTTGGGCCCATTGACCCTGCCAACGGCAACCAGTTGAACGGCTTGATTCGCATGGGAACCGTTGACCTGATGGAAGACATAAAAATCTCCGGCGGCATCCGCATTGCACCCAACCTGAAGGATAACGATGTGTTGTTTGAATTTACCAACCTCCGCAAGCGGTACGACTGGGGCTTTACTTATTACCGCAGCAACCTGCAAACGGTGATCGACACCAACTCGCGGGCAAGCGGTACACTGGCACTGGTTAACCAGCACTCCAGTTATTTCCTGGGACGCTTCCGCTGGGCCTTCGACAGGGTACGCAGCATCCGGTTTACGGTGGGCCCGCGTTTCGACAACAACGTGTTCCCAAGTATTAACATCCGCAACCTGAAAGAGCCGGACATGAAAAAAACCTACGGACAGGTATCGGCAGAATATGTGCACGACAATACCGTGAGCCCGGCCCAGAACATCTGGAATGGTTTGCGCTATAAGTTTTACCTGGATTGGTTTACGCAGTTGAACAACATCCGCGGTACCGAAGGCAAATACCTTTTCAACTTTGGTTTTGATGCCCGCCATTACCTGCCACTCTACCGTAACCTGATCTGGGCGGTGAGGGCTGCCGGCGATTTCTCCTGGGGCAACCAAAAAGTGGTGTACTATTTAGGCGGTGTGGATGGCTGGCTGAAGTTTGGCGACAACCTGAAATCGAATCCAAATACAGGTGAGATCACCTATCGTTATTTTGAAAACAACAACCTTCCCGATCCTGATGCCGCTTATGCTTACCAGGCGCTGGCCGTAAACCTGCGTGGCTTTAAGCAAAACGTGGCTAATGGTAACAACAACATGGTGATCAACTCCGAGGTGCGCTTCCCGGTATTTGCCACCCTGTTCAACCGGCCTATCAACAACGCCTTCCTGCGCAACTTTCAACTGGTGCAGTTTGTTGACCTGGGAACAGCCTGGAACGGCGGTTACGATAAGTTTGAAAGGCCTTATATGCTATACGCCAACAACTCTGCACCGGGTTTGGCTGTGAAGGTGAAAGCCGGCGGTGTGGGTCCGTTTGCCGGTGGCTATGGCTTTGGTGCCCGCAGCACCCTGCTGGGTTATTTTGTTCGCTACGATGTGGCCTGGCAGATGGATGGCCTGTTCCGCGGCAAGCCGCAGATGTACCTGGCACTGGGCGTGGACTTTTAGGTGAGTGGTGAATGGCGAGTGGTTGGTAGCAAGTAGCGAATAGCCATTTTTAGTACAATGCATTTTTACATAAACCTCCTGCAAACGCAGGAGGTTTATCTTTTAAGTCCCGGAGGGCTTTGAAAACAATCTTTCGAATCAATCCGTTTTGAAAGGTCTTGAAAGTTTTATTTTTAAAAGCAGTATCCATCTTCTACCAAATAAAAAAAAGAGACTGCTTCTTTGGGACAACCTCTTTTTATTTTAACCCTATGCATTTCCGCTAAACTGCTGCTAGAAAAGTAAACTGTATTGCGTTAGCACTTACCATTCACCATTCACTGGAACCCCTCTACTTCCTACTGTGTACTCCTTACTGCCAACTGCATACTATTGCCTTCTCCCTATCCTACTCTTTATCCGATTCCTGCTGCTGCAGGTAAGTTTTTAGCTGTTGCGCAATCTTTTTTGGGTTGAAGGTCTCGTTGCCATAAGCACCGGATAGTTTTCCGTACAGCACTTTTTCCTTTGCGCCGGTTTTGTAGGGACCGGCCACACAGAGGTATTCATTGCGCTGGCCTTCTTCTTCGCTGGGAAGGCCCAGTTTAAAAAGTTGAAACTGTTGCAACGCCCCCTGGTAGGTAGCACTGCGCTGACCCACATAGGTTAGCGTAAACTCTTCGTAGTCATCGGCAAACATTGTAAACAGGTCGCTTTCGGCCAGGCTTTTTTGCGTGGCATAAAGCGGCGGGAAAAGGCTTTCCTTTCCCATTTCCTGCAAGGCCTCAAAAAAGTAAACCCTTTGGCTCCGGTCGGCCGCCACTTTTGTAATTTCTGTTGCTGGCACCGTATGGCCGTTGCTTAAGAGTGCTTCGATGGCTGCCTGTTTCAGCGGAATGTCTTTTTGCGCCAGCATGGACCGCAGTAAGGTGGTACCTTCCGGTTCGTTCAGAAGCCCCAGGAGACGGGCCCACCGCGTTAGCTCCCAGGGTTCGTAATTGCCATCCAGTAGCAATTGCCATTCGTTTTTTGCGCCTTGTAAAATGGGTGCTTTGTAAGCTTTCAGCGTTTGTATGGAGAGCAGGCTGTCCTGCACAAGCCTGTGGGCCACAACGGCTACTACGGTGCCAAATAGGGAATCGTTTGCTTTCTGCAACAAGTTGGGGAAAAGCATAGCGGTCAGTTCTGCCGAATCCAGCAAAGGCTTTTGCAGCAAAATGGCATTGCCGGTTTTGGGCAGGGACGAAAGCAGCAGGCGCTTCAGCACGGCAAACGATTCGGTGGTTTGCCCTTCGGCCAGCAATTGCAGGAGGCGGTACTGGACCACGTTTTCCTGTCCGTCGAGTTTTTTATAAGCTTCCTCGGCAAAAGCAAGGGTCGACTCATCTGCCAGCGGCAAAATATGCGCTATCAGTTTGCTATGGGTAGATGTGTATTCTTTTTCATCGGTATAAGACCGCAGCAGGGCCTGTTGCAGCAGGGGCAGGTCTTCTTTTTGAAACGCCACAACATCAAGATCTCCATGAGCACGGGCAAAAGAAAGGGAGTCGGTGGTGTTCAAAGATTCCAGCAATTGGGACGCCTTGCTTTGGTAAATAGTGGCCGGCACTTCGTTGTGCACCCGGAAATTTTCGAAAAAGCCATGGTGCAGGCCATCCTTCTCTTCTTTTTCCTGGAAGCGGGCAACGAGAGAATAAAGCGTGTCTTTGTTTACCAGCATGCGGATCCGCCGCAGGCCCGAGTGGCCACGGGTTTGCGTGGTAAAGTCAATGCCGCGTAAGGTTCCGTTTTGCACCCAGGTGCGGTGAAGCAAAGTATCCTCTTCGCCAAGATTGGCCTGTACCCTTCCTTCAAAATAAAGGCTGTCGCCGGTTGCCCAGTAGGTGGGTGAAAACCCTACTTTTTGTACAAAGTAGGAAACGCCATCTATTTCGTTGTAAGTGCAGTGCTGTTCAACGTGCGGCTCGCTAGCGGTTGTGTCAACTATGTCGAGTTTACGGAAAGCGGCTGGCGCAAGGGTGGAAAAGCCCGGGCCTTCGGTCTTTTGCCAGGCCGTTTTTTCATAAGGCAGCAAGTCCAGCGATTGCAGGTAGTTGTCGATATCATCCATATCGCTGCCTTTTTCGGCCCCGCCCAGCAGCAGGATAACCTGGTTGCCGCGTATTACAATCAGGGCTTTATACACGCCGTTCACCGACCTGTCTTCATAGTCCATGCGTGCCGCCGGGTAACCGTTGTATTCGGTGATGTCGAACAGGGTGATGGTATCCAGCCTGGCAGCATAATCATCGTACGTTGCCTGCCAAAACGCAGGGTCGTTTTCGATGTAGTTGCCGGATTTTGTCTGCCGGTGCTGAAAAAGATAAAAACAACCGGTAGCCGGATCGGTAGCGGTGTAAGTAGAAAGTCCCCATACCTCGTTGCTGTCGGCTTTTGCATCCGTTTGGTTATTTTTCTCCGGAAGAACAGGCATGCGTACCGAGACCGCTTTACCCGGTGCGGCAAATGAAGCCCAATCCTTTTTCTGCTGCGGTTCCGCAGGCGTGAACGAGGCAAAGAAGCGGTCGGCCAACACACGGCTGCCGGTGTTTTTTTCTGCAGCGCCGGAAATCAGCATATAAAGGTTTCGGCCCCTGGCCAACACCCGTATGCGAAAAAGGTGGTCGTCTTTAACGGCAGTTGTTTCCCTTCCTTCCATACCCATATGGTTGATAGCCACTGCTTTCAGCGGACCCTTGCCGCCCATGTTTTTGGCACCATCCTGCAGTACGGCATCCAGTGATTTTGTTTTGGCATCGTAACCAGGTATGTGGCTGGCCATGTAAAGCGTCATGTCCGTGAGGTCGTAAAATATCTGAATTTTGGCCGGGTCGCCGGGCTTGCTCACATCGGTGGGTTCGCCGGGCATTTCTACCGTATAGGCATCACCGGGGCCTTTTATTTTGTTCCATTGTTTTTGTTGCAGCCGAGAGGCATAGGTTTCGCCGTTGATGGTGGTGGTGGAAAATACCGGATCAACCGCAAAGCCGCGGTTGCGCAAAAGTTCAATCACCCCCGAATCGCCGGGAAGGTGGGCAGCACCAACAGCAAAAAACGTGGTGCGTACCGCCGAAAGGCTGTCCATGCGGTAAGCCATCTTTACGTTGCGTTTAATAAGCAGCGCATCCCGCAATTTGGCCTTCATGGACTGGCTGCTCCATGCGTCTATCTGATCAAGGTCCTGCGCCAGGTAGATGGTTACCAGCTTTTCCACCGCATTGCGATATTCTTTTTCGGGTTGCAGCACCGTTTCTACTTTCAGATCGGCACCCATTACATCGTTCAGGTCCATTTGGTCTTCCACGTCTTCAATGCCACCAGTCCACTTACCTTGGCGTTGGGCCAACTCCACCAAAAAAGCGTCAACAATGGTGCTCATTTCGCCGCCCAGCATCAACTGTCGCAGTCGGTAGTCATGAATATCTTTCAATTGCTTGGCGGTGATGGTATTGCCCGTAACGCCATATTTCCGCAACAGGTTCAGCACAGAAGGGTGTAGCTTGCTCCGGTCAAGTTTTAATTTTTGCCTGGTGAGATGCTGCTCTTTTTTTTCCATCGCTGCCAGGTTGGTAAAAAGAGAGTCCATCAGGCTTCGGAAATCCAGTTCCGTGGCCAGGCCTTCGGTTTGTGCAATGGCGCTGTAAAGCGAATCGCCAAACTGAAAGAGACGCTTGTCCTGCAGGTGGATGGTGCCGTAGAGGTAAGACGGTTTTTGCAGGCCTTTCCCGCTGATGCGCCACAACAGGGTGCGAGGTGTTTGCTGGGAAAAAGCGGCGAGGGTGAGTAGGGTACAAAGAAAAAGCAGAGCCTTTCTCCGAAAAGCAGTGTTCATTGTTTTGGTGTTTGCCGCAAGGTAAGCGCAAAGCTGCAGAACACAAAACCTAGGCGGCATCAATGGCACCCAAGATCACATCGCAGGCTTTCCGCAACTCTTCTTCGGTGATAGTCAGCGGTGGCGAAATGCGCAGGCTGTTGGCAGCAAACAGGAACCAATCGGTCAGCACGCCATTTTCTATACAGGTATCAATGATCTTTTTAGCGGTGGCAAAGCTGTCGAATTCCACGGCAGCCCAAAGACCGGCCGTGTGCAGGGATTGAATGTTGGGGTGAACCAACAAGGCCTTTAACAGCGCTTCTTTCGACGAAACTGACCGATGCATGCCTTCTTCCAGGAGGGCTTCAAAGGCCGCTTTGCCCGCAGCGCAGCAAAGCGGGTGGCCGCCAAAAGTAGTGATGTGGCCCAGCACAGGCTTGTCGGCCAGGTGATCCATCAGGGACTTGCCGGCAATAAAAGCTCCCAGTGGCAAGCCCCCACCAAGCGCTTTGCCGAGGAGTAAAATATCCGGCACTACGCCATATTGTTCAAATGCCCAAAGGGAGCCGGTGCGGCCAAAGCCTGCCTGTATTTCATCGAGGACAAGCAGCGTTTCCGTTTCCGTGCACTTTTGGCGCAGGGCCTGCAGCCAGCTTTTCCGGGGTGAGATCATTCCCGCTTCGGCCTGCACCGTTTCGGCCACCACGCAAGCTGTGTTTTCGGTAATGCGATCCAAATCTTCTTCTGAATTGTACCGGCAATGGTCGATACCCGGCAGGAGCGGACGGTAGGCGTTGCGCCAGTATTCATCGCCAATAATGCTCAAGGCGCCCTGCGTAGAGCCGTGGTAAGAGTTTTCAAAGGCAATGATCCCGGTCCGGCCGGTTACCCGCTTGGCCAATTTCATGGCGCCTTCCACCGCTTCGGCGCCGGAGTTGGTAAAATAAACGGCGTTGAGGGAAGGAGGCAGGTGTTCGGTAAGCAACCTGGCATATTGCACCTGGGGACTTTGCACAAACTCGCCGTACACCATCACGTGCAGGTAGTCGTCGGCTTGCTTTTTAATGGCTTCCACCACGCGGGGATGCCGGTGGCCAACATTGGCCACGCTGATACCGCCGATAAGGTCCAGGTAAGTCTTTCCGGAAGCATCCGTCAGCGTGCATCCTTCCGCTTTTACGATCTCGATGGCCAAAGGAGCTGTTGAGGTTTGTGCCACATGCTGTAAAAAAAGCTGCCGTAAGTTCATTGGGCAAAACTAACCGTAGATTGGCGAAGAAGGGTTTGAACCGCAGAATAGCGAACAGGGAACACTGAATGTTGAAGCGTTAAATACGAGTTTTTGCACGAATTACTCGAATGTTGCTTTCTGTTCGATATCTCTTTGCTTTGGCAGCCTGCCCGTAAGAAGACGGAAAAGGTGAACTGCAAGCACTTCATGATTCGTTGTTCCTTGTTCATCTGTTCGATATTCCTCTGCCTCTCTTCCTACCTTCGTAAAAACCTGAATCTTATGGCACTGATCTTACCGGTAGAAGGCATTTTTCCAAAATGGGGAGAAGACTGTTTTATTGCACCCAACTGCACCATTGTGGGTGATGTGGAAATGGGCACCGAATGCAGCGTGTGGTTTGGCGCCGTGGTGCGGGGGGATGTGAACAGCATCCGTATGGGCAACAAGGTGAATGTGCAGGATGGCGCCGTGATCCATTGCACCTACAAGCGCACAAAAACGGTGCTGGGTAACAATGTTTCCATTGGGCACAATGCCATTGTGCACGGCTGCGAGGTGCACGACAATGTGCTGATTGGGATGGGGTCAATCATTATGGACAATGCCGTTGTGCAAAGCAATACCATTATTGCCGCCGGAGCCGTGGTGCTGGAAGGAGCCGTGTGCGAGGGTGGTTCGATTTATGCAGGCGTACCGGCAAAGAAAGTAAAAGCCATTTCGCCGGAGAAAGTAGAAGGGGAGATTGCCCGCATTGCCAACAATTACGTGGGTTATGCCCGGTGGTTTGCGGAGGCCAATGTTGCAAATAAAACAATTTGACCATATATTTAGCGTTTAGTCTGTAAACCTCTTTTGACAATGAAAGTTTTTCGTTTTTCCCTGATTCTTTTTTCGGCGGTTTTGCTGCTGTCTTCGTGCAGCTTGTGGAACAAAGCCTTTCCGCCCAAATACGGTTGCGGTACTGATGGTAAAAACATTGGCGCCGAAAAGCTACTCGATGGCAGCAACCAGAAAAAGCAGCCCAAGTTCAAGAGTTAACGTTGCCGTAATAGTGGCGGTGCAACAAAGTGGCAGCCTTGCTTGTCTTTGTAAACATGAACCCCATTCGATACCATAATAAATCCCTTGCTATATGAGTCTTACCCTGCGAACAACACTGGGCTTTACCGAAGCGGTGATCGATGCCGCCGGCGGCCTGAAGCGATTTTACGAAGTGGCCTCTGTGCTGACCGATGCCTTTTCTGTTTCCTTCAGCCGGAAAGAAGATGATTTTGATGCCATTACCTGGGCCTTCCGGCTCAACAAATACGAGCTTACGCTGGAATACAACATTTACAACGGTATTCTTTTATTCCCTACAAAAGGAAGCGGTGCCAGTAAAAGAGACAACGAGGCCGTGGTGCAACTGGCGAATGTGCTGGAGGGAAAGCTGATGAATTTGGGACTGCAGAATAAGCTGGTTTAAGGCTCCGGTGGTTTGTCTGCAAATGCCGGGTTATTTTTTAGTAATCGTGACTGGTGATGAACCGTTAGAATAACCGGGTTTTCCTCTGTTTCTACTTCGTAGACGATTCTGTGATGGCCACAAAGCAATTGTCTGATTGTCGTCGATTTTAATTCTGGTACTGGTCTTCCGCTCAACGGGTGATTCTCTAATTGTTTTGCTTTCTCAAAAATGGCCTCTACTTGTTCTTTTGCATATTGAAAGGAAACTTTTTCTATGTATAGGCCGATTTCTTCAACATCTTTTAGCGCTTGCTCCGACCATTTTACCTGAGCCATTTATCCAGCTTTTCTTTTGCTTCGTCGATGGTGTAGGTGTTGCCTTCCCTGACTTGTTTGCGGCCTTCCTCGATTTTCTTCAAAAGAAGAATTTTTTCGAATAACTCATTTGTATCAAACGTATCTGGCATATCTTCTATAGCAGCCAGTACCTGTTGTTTCGTCAGCATTGCATTCATTTCCTTCTAAATTACAAAAATGGCCGCACTCGCTGCGGCCATTGAATTTCGTTCTTTCAACTATTTTCTAAACAATATTCCAAACTTCATTTCCCCGTAACAGCTTGTCCAGATCGGCGGGCTTTTTCTCTTTGGCCCAAGCTATCTGCTGCTCCATCACGGCTTCATACGTAGGACGCTCGGCCTGGTAAAAAACACCAAAGGGGCGGGGCAGGTGGCCTTCTATTCTTGGGTCGTCGAACATACGGGTCAGGATCTGTGCTTTGAAAAGATCAGCTTCATCATGCACCCAAAGGTCATCGGCACTGTGGCCGTTGTTCAGGTCAACCACCACTGGCTTAAAGCCATCCAGCTTGATGCCTTTGTCGCTATTGGCACCGAAAACGAGGGGCTTGCCATTTTCTACAAACAGGGCATTATCGGCCTTGGTGCCTTTTTCGGTAAACGCTTCAAAAGCACCGTCGTTAAAGATGTTACAGTTCTGGTAGATCTCCAGAAACGAAGCGCCTTTGTGGCCGTGTGCCCTCAGCAGCATTGCCTGCAGGTGCTTGGGGTCGCGGTCCATGCTGCGGGCAATGAAAGAGGCATCGGCACCCAGGGCAAGAGCCATGGGATTGAACGGATGATCGATAGAGCCAAACGGCGTTGACTTGGTGACTTTGTTGGCTTCTGAGGTTGGCGAATACTGTCCTTTTGTTAACCCGTAGATCTGGTTGTTGAAGAGCAATACGTTCACATCAAAATTGCGCCGCAGGAGGTGAATGGTGTGGTTGCCGCCGATGCTCAGGGCATCGCCGTCACCGGTCACGATCCAAACGCTCATGTCGGGCCGTGAAGCTTTTAGTCCGCTGGCAATGGCCGTAGCCCTGCCGTGGATGGAGTGCATGCCATACACGTTCATGTAGTACGGAAAACGTGACGAACAGCCAATGCCGGAGATAATGGCAATCTGTTCGCGGGGAATACCCAGCGTGGGCATTACTTTCTGCACTTGCGCCAGGATCGAATAATCGCCGCAGCCAGGGCACCAACGCACTTCCTGGTCGGTGGCAAAATCCTTGGCGGTGAGGGCCGGTTTATTTTGTGCTACTGTTTCCATATTGAATAGAAGTGAAAAAGGAAGATTCCGGTTACCAATAAGCAGTTTTGGGCTTCCTTGTTTATTTAAAGTTAACTGAAATGTGTGTTAGCTGGAAGAATTCCCGCAATTCTTTTCCCTGCAGCCGGTGGTCATCAGCCCTTGTTCTGCGCCTGCTCTCCTGCACTGACCAGTTCTTCCCAGTATTCTGCCGCTCGTCTTGTATGTGGAATCACAATTGTTCCGCCCACAATATTGGCTACGGCAAAGATCTCGTAAAGCTGTTCAGTAGATACGCCTAACTCATAGCTTTTGCCCAGGTGGTACTTGATGCAGTCGTCGCAACGCAGCACCATGCTGGCCACGAGACCCAGCATTTCTTTTGTTTTTTTATTCAGCGCACCGTCTTCGTAGGTGTTTGTATCCAGGTTCCAGAGCCGCTTCATCACAAGGTTGTTCTTGCTAAGGATCACACCATTCATCTTTTCGCGGTAGTCATTAAATTCATTGACCAGGTCTGCCATCTTTCAAAAATTTAAGCCTGCAAATTTACGAAGCGGCAGCGGGAAAGAAAGAGTACAGGATTCACAACCACGGTTTTTCTCTAATTTGGGACTAACTTTAACGCTTTCTGAAAAATTAGACATTGCCCGGAAACGCGTGGCATTTTAAACCCAAAAACAACAGGCTCAATGAAAAGAACCTTCCTGGTAACCCTTGCATTTGCAGGCATGGTGGCCATTTCCTGTGCTGTCACCAATCCTTCTTCCAACTCGCTGTACAAAAACCTGAAAGTGCTGCCCAAAGACATCACCAAGGATCAGATGGACAGCGTGATGCACCATTTTACGGCTTCGCTGAATGTAAAATGTAATTTCTGCCATGCCCGTACGGCCGACAATAAGGGCTTCGATTTTGCCTCGGACGCCAACAAGCACAAGTTGGTGGCCCGCGACATGATGACCATGACCAATGACCTGAACAAAAAATACTTCAACCATACCGGTTCGGCCATTACCCTAAACTCGCAATTAGCCGTGACCTGCTATACCTGTCACCACGGGGCTACGGACCCGCTGATAAAAGCGCCGCAAACAACCCGTCCTTAATTTTTTATCCAAACCCCAAACGATGAACAAGAGCTTTGATTTTGGTATGATAGGAATCGGTGTGATGGGAAGCAATCTTTTGCTGAACATGGCCGACAACGGCTTTTCGGTAATTGGTTATGACCTGAAGCAGGAGCGTGCCGATAAACTTGAAAAAGCCGCTACGGAGGGCACGGTGGTAAAGGGTACAACAGATATTACAGAGATGGTGCAAAGCCTGAAAACACCACGTAAGATCATGATGCTGGTACCTGCCGGCAAGCCGGTGGACGATGTTATTGAAACCCTGGCACCGCACCTGGAGAATGGCGATATCCTCATCGACGGCGGCAATTCGTTTTACCGTGATACGCAGCGGCGGGTGGACGACCTGCAACCCAAGGGCATTCATTTCTTTGGCATGGGTGTTTCGGGCGGCGAAGCCGGGGCCCGGTTTGGTCCCAGCATGATGCCCGGTGGTGACAAGGCGGCCTATGAATACCTGCGCCCCATTTTAGAGGCCATTGCTGCAGAAGCCGATGGACACCCCTGCGTGGATTACGTAGGACACGGTGCGGCCGGTCATTACGTAAAGATGGTGCATAACGGTATCGAGTATGCGATGATGCAGCTCATCAGCGAAGCCTACGATATTTTAAAGCGGGGCGGTGGTTTTTCTAACGAAGACCTGCATACTGTTTTTAACCAGTGGAATGAAGGCAGCCTGCAATCTTTTTTGATCGAGATAACGGCTGAAATTTTCCGGACGCTGGACGTGGAAAAGCAAGGCGAAAAGCATTACCTCGTTGATGCCATCCTGGACAAAGCCGGCTCCAAAGGCACAGGCAAATGGACCTCGCAGGATGCGCTGAACCTGGGTGTGCCGATACCTACGATTGATGCGGCCGTAGCGGCCCGCAGCTTATCGGCATACAAAGAACAACGGGTAAAAGCCGGTGAATTGTACAAGCCGGCGGCGGCGAAACTGGGCCTCTCTGCTAAAGAACTTTCTGCTGCCCTGGAGGACACACTCGGCTTTTGTTTTGTGATGGCCTATGCCCAGGGCTTAAGCCTGCTGGTAAGCGCTTCGCAGGAATACAACATGCAAATTCCGCTGGCCAACGTGGTACGCATCTGGAAGGGTGGCTGCATTATCCGTTCACTGCTCCTTTACGATTTTGATAAAATATTCAGGGCTAACCCGGAACTTTCCAACGTGTTGCTGGATAAAACCATGTCTGCCTTTTTGCAGGAAAAAGAAGCTTCTACCCGGAAGGTGATAGCCCTGGCGGTGCAGTCCGGCATACCGGTTGGTGCCATGACCAGTGCCTTAAGTTATTTCGATGCTTTCAGCAGCAGCCGGCTGCCAACAAATCTTATCCAGGCACAGCGTGACTTTTTTGGCGCCCATACCTATCAGCGAATTGACCGGGAAGGCGTTTTTCATACGGAGTGGAATGTGGAGGGTGACAAGTAGCAGGTTGATAAGTTGATAAGTTAATAGAGTGATAAGAAGAGATCATTTTATTTGAAACTTGAACTTATGGAGCGAAAACCGTATCAATCCTTTACAGAATTAGAAGTTTGGAAAAAGGCAAGAGCATTCAAAAAAGAAATGGAGATTTTGGCAAAATCATTTCCGACAGAGGAAAAGTATCGATTAAGCGATCAACTGGTTAAGGCTTCCCGTTCCATCAATGCAAATATTGCAGAGGGTCACGGCCGTTATACTTTCAAAGACCAGTTACATTTTTGTATTCAGGCAAGAGGATCATTGAGTGAAGTGTTAAATCATTTAATTGATGCTTTCGATTGTGCTTATATAACAGAGGAGGAATTGCTTTCATACAGAGTGAAACACAACGAGGTAGAATTGCTATTGAACGGGTACATTGCTTATTTGCGCAGTAAACTTTAACACATACCCAGACCTATCAACTTTCAGCTATTCAACTTATCAACAAATCAACCTTTCAACATCTCAACTTATCGCACACCAGTTATGTCAACGAAACCAATTAATCAACAGCCCCCTGTAATCGTCTTCATCTTCGGCGGAAGCGGCGACCTTGCGCACCGCAAGTTGCTGCCTGCCTTGTATAATCTTTATCTTGACAAGTACATTCCTTCCGAAACCTTTATTGTTGGTATTGGCAGAACAGAATACACCGATACGAGCTACCGGGCTTACATCCGGGAAGGCATTGAGGAACATTCCCGCCGCAAAAACGGCTTGGATGAGCATTGGAAAACATTTTCAAAACAGGTTGACTACCTCAAAGGCGATGTAAGCAAGGCCAGGCTTTACCAGCAAATGGCCAGGCTGGTAAAGCAAAAAGAAAAAGAATGGAAGGCGGAACCGCACATTGTGTTTTACATGTCGGTGGCACCACAACTGGCGCCGGGAATTGCCATTAAGCTGCACGAAGCTGGGCTAACGGCCGATCCTTCGCGATCCCGGATGGTGTTTGAAAAGCCATTTGGCCACGACCTGAAAAGCGCCAGGGAGTTAAATATTCAGCTGGGAGAGTTGTTCGAAGAAAGACAGATCTACCGCATTGATCATTTCCTGGGTAAAGAAACCGTACAGAATATCCTGGCCCTGCGTTTTGCCAATGCCCTGTTCGAACCGCTTTGGAATTACAACTATATCGACCATGTGCAGATAACGGCTGCCGAAGGGATTGGTATCGAAGGCCGTGGTTCGTACTACGAAGGTGCCGGTGCCATGCGGGATATGGTGCAGAACCACATCCTGCAGTTGATGTGCATGGTGGCCATGGAAGCACCGGTTTCGTTTGCTGCCGATGAGATCCGCAACAAAAAGCTGGATGTACTGAAGGCGATCCGGTGTTGGTCGAAAGAAGCCGTACACCAGCATGCGGTTCGGGGACAATACAGCGAAGGATGGAACGGGGGCGAAAAAGTAATAGCCTACCGCAAGGAAAAGGGGGTAGTTGAAAACTCACCGGTAGAAACCTTTGCTGCCGTAAAATTTTATGTAGACAACTGGCGGTGGCGTGGCGTGCCGTTTTATGTACGGACGGGCAAAGCCATGAACACCAAAACCACGCTGGTTGTCATCCAGTTCAAGCCGGCACCGCAATATGCGTTTCCTACCGAAGCCGGCGAAACCTGGCGGGCTAACCGCCTGGTCATCAGCATTCAGCCGCAGATGGATATCCGTCTTCGTTTCCAGACAAAACAGCCGGGCCCGCAAATGGTGCTGCAGCCAGTGGACATGGTATTTAACTATACGGATGCTTATGGCGACAGGGCACCGGAAGCGTATGAAACCCTTTTGCAGGATGTGATAGAAGCAAACCCAACCTTGTTTATGCGTGCCGACCAGGTAGAAAGGGCCTGGGAAGTGATACAGCCAATTCTGGATGCCTGGCAAACAAGGCCACCGGTTGATTTTCCCAACTATGCCCCTGGCTCTTGGGGACCGGAAGATGCAGAAGCCCTCATTGCCAAAGACGGCAGGCATTGGACGACGTTACCGAAAGAGAAATAGTTTGGAGTTTGGGGTTAGGAGTTTGGGGTTGTTTAGATCGATCAGTATATAATGATCTAACTGTCTTTAAATAGAAGAGACGCTTTCTGTAAAGAAGCGTCTCTTATTATTTATTAGGCCTTTTAAAACCGTGGTTACAGGCAATACAAAATGTTGATTGTCTGTAAAGAATAGTTGACCAGTTACGCCAACCCCAAACCCCAAACGCCAGACTCCAAACTCACTTACACTCTTCCCCAGTTCTCACCGCTCTTGATCCGGTACATGGTCATTTCGCTGACCTCGTATTTTTCGGCCATTTGCTTGATGGTCAGGCGGCGCTTGTCGTTGTTGAGCATGTCCTTGATGCGCCGCACCTGTGCGGCGGTCAGCTTCAGGCCCACTTCTTTTTCGGCTTGCTTTTTCTTGTAGGCGATCTTCGCCGGGCTTTTCTGCTGGTGCTGGATCATTTCTTCCAGCGTGGCCCACTTCAGGTTACTGGCCCGGTTATCCAGTTTGTTGTGATTTTTATGGATCACGTATTTATAACGGGGCGAAGGCCGCTTCATAAAAAGGCGGGCAATCTCCCGGTGCAGGTACAACGTGCTTTTCCGTTCAGGCCGGTGCAAATTCAGTGTGCGGTAGCCCGTTGTTAACGATCCGTTCAGCAGCTTGCCGTCTTCCAGCACATCTTCTTTATAACTGGCAAGCCTGCCTTGCGATGAAACAGCGTAGAAGTTGCGCAGTTCTTTACTGCCTTCAAACGATAACTGTTTCCATTGTTCACCCGCTAATTTTTTTATCATGGCAACAATTTTTTTTCAAACCAATGAATAGGATAATCTCACATTAAATTTCGTAAAAATTCATGCCTGTTCCATCATTTTTAAAAACTGTTCTTCGGTAAGGATGCGAATACTGGCAATTTTTTTTGCTTTTTCCAGTTTGCTGCCGGCGTCTTCGCCTACAACCAGGAAGTCGAGCTTACTGCTTACACCCGAAACGATCTTTCCGCCTGCGGCTTCCACCCTTGCTTCTGCTTCGCTACGTTTCAAGCGGTTAAGCGTACCTGTGAACAAAAACGTTTGTCCGGCCAGGTTACCCCCGTTTGCAGCTTCCCGCTTTTCGGCCTTTAGCTGAAGTCCCAGGGCTTCCAGTTCCCGCAGCATTTGAAGGTTGTCTTCGTTGCTGAAAAACTGCACCACGCTGCTGGCTACTTTGGGGCCAACATCTTCAAGCGATTGTAGTTTTTCTTCATCAAATTGTTGCAGGTCCAGGAGGTGCTCCACCGCCGCCGCCAGGGTTTTGGCCATGGTTTCTCCCACAAACCGGATGCCCAAAGCAAAAATGAGCCGGTAAAGCGGTTGTGCCCGGGAGTTATTGATGGCCGTTTGCAGGTTGCTGATGGATTTTGCGCCAAAGCCCTCCATTTTCCCGATGGCCTCATAATCCAGTTGATAGATCTGGGGGATTGAGCCCAGCATGCCAAGCTTGTAAAATTTTTCAATGTTGGCTTCGCCCAGGCCACGTATGTCCATGGCATCTTTCGAGGTAAAATGAATGAGCCGCTCCAGCACCTGTGCCGGGCAGGTGGCATTTACGCAACGCCAGGCGGCTTCTTCGGGTAAGCGAAAAAGTGGATCGCCGCAGGAAGGGCAGTGGGTGGGAAACATTATCGGTTGTTCGTTACCGTTGCGCAGCTCAATTAGCGGCTTAACAATATAGGGAATCACATCACCGGCACGTTCCACTAGCACCGTGTCGCCAATGCGGATGTCCTTTTCTCGGATCACATCTTCGTTAAAAAGCGAGATGGAACTAACGGTTACGCCGCCAATGTGCACCGGTTCAATTTTGGCCACGGGGCCGATGTTGCCCGTGCGGCCGATCTGGTATTCTACCCGTAACAGTTTGCTGGTAGCCTGTCTTGCTTTGAATTTAAAGGCCATGGCCCACCGGGGATGGTGCGAGGTCATACCCATTTTATCCTGCAGCTCAAAATCATTCACCTTTATCACCATGCCGTCGATCTCGTAAGGCAAGTCATCACGGCCGGCTTCAAATTCGTTGCAGTAATCAATAACGGCCTGTATGCCTTTCAGCACTTTTTTTTCTTTGGCCGGGCTGCGAAAACCGAGTTCCCACAACATATCCAGCGTACCGGAGTGGGTGGTGAGGTAAGACGACAGGTGATCGATAACCGATGCGGGAACATCCTCACTAACCGTGTTGCCGCTGTTATCTGCCATCTGCAAGCCGTCATCGGTTTTTTGCACGCCTTCTTTGCTGATGTAGTAACTGACATGGTAAACAAAGGCTTCCAGCTTGCGCCGACCCACTTCTACGGGGTCTTTGATCCGAAGCGTGCCGGCGGCGGCATTGCGGGGGTTGGCCAATGGTGCCGCTCCCTGCTCCGCCAAGGCTTCGTTGAACTTTTTAAAATTGTTTTTGTTGATAAGCACTTCGCCGCGAATCTCCACCGTCTGCAGGCCATAAGCTGAAAAGCGGGCTGACAGGGGAATGGTGCGGATCTGCTTTATATTGGGAGTGATGTTATCACCCCGCACCCCATCGCCCCGGGTAGCCCCCCGCACCAACTGGTCGTTCTCGTAAACAAGCGATATGCTGGCACCATCAAACTTTGGCTCCACACAATATTCGATTTCTGCCTGCCCGGTCAGTTCGCGGGCCTTGCGGTCGAAGTTCAGCAAGTCCTCGCTGTTGTACGAGTTGTCCAGCGAAAGCATGGGCACCAGGTGCTGCACGGTAGGAAATTCTTTGGTTAAGCCCTTGGCCACCCGCTGGGTGGGAGAGTCGGGTGACACCAGGTCCGGGGCTTCGGCTTCCAGCTTCTCCAGTCCTTTGTAAAGGGTGTCGTATTCAAAGTCAGAGACCAGTGGGTCGTTCTGAATATAATAGCGGTGTTCGTGAAAGCGAAGAGTTTCCCTGAGGTCAAAAATATCGTCTGTGGTCAGCTTTTCTTCCTTCGCCTTTCTCAACAAGTTCTCTGTTTGCTTTTGAAGTGTTTTGATATCCGGTGACATGCGGCGAAAATAGAAATTTAAGGTGGGTGGCAGAAAGAATTGTGGGTGGTGTTCAAGGGTGCTGTTTGAGAAAGAAGCAGCAGTAAAAATAAAATGGAAAAGCGCTGATATTTAAAATGCAGGAAACTTTTATGCAATCATAAAATTGCCTTGCTTCTGTCATGAAAAGATCGGGGTTTAATAAATATTAAAATAATTTTGGATAAGGGTATTTTCTTATTACCTTTAAAATGCCTTTGATTTTGTGCCGCAGGCAAAGCACATTTCATTTCTACAGGTAATTGCGAAATGTACTTTAAACCTAACTGTATTATCCTCTCTTAACCAACCTCGATATCCATGTTGCCAGGCAATGTATGCCTGATCTGTTTCCCTGTGCAAGCGCTAAAACGATCAACTTGTTTATTATGGCAATTCCAGTCGGAAGCGATGCAGTCTGCTATTTCCTGCCGCCAAGAGAATTCTTATTGATACAAATACTCCTTCACAGCCATTCGCCTCCTGTTATGCAGTATTCATCTATTTTATAATGCCTGCCAGTACCTGAAGAGCCACGATAAGATTGAAAACTTCTTAAAAGAATTTTATGAAACTATGTACACGATTACTGAGTTTAGAACCTTGCATTCACAAGCGGAGACAGGGTTTCGCTCTTGAGATCAAAGCAATTCTGGCTCTTATTCTGATTATGAGTTTCACTCAAGTCAGCCAGGCACAAGGCCCATGTAATGCGCATCGATATGATGCGGGTGATGGATGGCGTTTCAACGCAGCTGCCAATAGATGGGAGGCTGTAGGAATCAGCGGTCAGACACAGCCGCAGGGGATTGTAAGTTGTGGTAATTCTGCCGAAACGGAGAACAATTTACAAGCCTATCAGGGAAATTATGATCCTTCGCTATTTACGGTTTCGGTTCCTGGTGATTGTAATTTCCCCTCTCCAACTGCTGGCCAGAAAATGATCTGGTTTAATTTCGACATACGGCCACTTGCAGGAACCTTTCAGTTCCAGCTTGAAAGTTCAGGTGGGGCAGGTCAGGGAGTTCGTTGGGCTGTTTATTATGCAGATGATGCACATTCAGGCCCCCCTGGCGGTACATTTCCAAACGAGGCGTCCTACCCCTCTGCAACAACAGGTGGCTCGGGTCCTGGCAATGGCTTATCCGGCAATTGTACCAATCAAACGCTTACGTATGCGGCTTGTGGTACAAGTTTTACGGGTTGGGAAACGCTGACAGTTCCCTCATTTACCAAGCCCACAAATTATTACCTGGCAATATGGGCAGACAATGGTCAGGAGATCGTTACAAATGTGATTTTCAAATCTCGTTATGGCTGTGGTGGGTCCACGTGTGCACTTCAAAAATCGGGGGCAGATCAACTTACCTGTAACCCTGACGGTACGTACACGGTTTGTGCAACATTTGATGGCAGCGCTGGGAAATGGGCGCTTCAGGACAATGCTTCTGTGAAAGCAAGTTCTTACTCAGTTACAACATATGATCAATTTGGTGCACAGGTTAGTACGGCCACTAGTGCAAACATTGCTGATTTGATTTTGGAGTTGGGAACCACAGATGGTGCCAATTCTCAAAATGACGTCAAAGCTGTGATTTGTGCCACGTATCCATTGGGAAGTCCTTATGCCATTGCGTTGACGCCAAGCGGTACTCCTGCCGGTGCGGCTAGCGATTACGTTGCCTGCACTACAAGTGGAAGTTTTAGCGGCAATGGTTTAGAACAGGTGACGGCACCAACGGCGAGTGCAACGTCTCCGGCATGTGGCCAGACCAACGGCAGCATCCAGATCACCAACTATGATGCAAGTGTGACCTACACCTTGCTTGAGGGCGGCAATCCGACGGGCATTGCGCATGTCAATGGTTTGTTCAGCAACGTGCCTCCGGATACCTATACCATCCGGGCTTCCAAAACCGGCAGTTGCGATGCCACCAGCGGCAATGTGGTGGTTGGCAATCCGCCATCGAATCTGACGGCACCAACGGCGAGTGCAACGTCTCCGGCATGTGGCCAGACCAACGGCAGCATCCAGATCACCAACTATGATGCAAGTGTGACCTACACCTTGCTTGAGGGCGGCAATCCGACGGGCATTGC
>JABUMY010000012.1 GCA_013327885.1 Flavisolibacter longurius
TTTCTTTATCTAAAGCTGGGAAAAGCACTGCAAAAACAGAAAACAGATGGTTCGCAACTGGCACACCTGATCAGCGAGACCGGGTTTATACGGTTAGAGGGATTCCGGTAAACAGTGGGGAGCCATTTTTTGTTTCCGAATGCGTCTATGTTCACGCCAAGCAATACCTGTTTGCGGCAGTTCGGTTTTTTAGGTTTGGTTTTCGCTTTTTTCTATTAGAAATCTTACGGCGAAAGCCGCGAACACAATCTGGAGTTGGCTTCTATTCACCCCGTAAAATCACGGTTAATTTTTTTGAACAAAATTGAACTATGACCGTAAAAATACGGAGTCTATATTTGCCCCCGTAACCTGATACAAAGTTCTGTACACTACCACTGAAAACGGCTAACCAATATTTAGTAACGTTATCCTAGCAAGAGCCGTTTTTTTGTTGTGTAGAGCACTTTTGGTCTTTAAAAGACTGCACCCGGTTATGCAAAACTAACGCACCAATGGCCCGACACAACCAAATCTTAAGCCTCGTCTTTCTTTTCACGCTTACAGCTTGTGTCAATACACGTAAGGCGACCAATTTCAATGACCTCCAGGACGGTGTACTCCCTACAACAGTAGCTTTTACGGAGCCTGACATCCAGAAGGGCGATATTCTTTCCATTACAATTTCAAGTCAGAATCCTGACGCTACCAAAATATTCAATGCGCCGGTGGTAACCCCGGATGGTACCAATACCATGGGTAGCGGCTACCTGGTGAACAGTGATGGCCAGGTACAGTTGCCTGTACTGGGGCTGGTTAAAGCCGAGGGGCTTTCGAAGAAAAGCCTGGGTGATGGCATAAGACAAACCCTTCTGGATAAAAAACTGCTTGTAGATCCTGTTGTGACCATCCGTCACTTAAACTACCGGGTAACCGTGCTCGGTGAAGTGAGCAGGCCTGCTGTTATTAATGTGCCCAGCGAACGGATTACGGTTCTGGAAGCCCTGGGCATGGCCGGCGATCTGACCATTTATGCCAAACGCGATAATATTTTGCTGATCCGAGATGAAGCGGGCAAACGTTCGGTAAAACGGCTGGACCTGACCGATAAGGATTTTCTGACATCACCTTTTTATTATTTGCGGCCGAATGATGTGTTGTATGTGGAGCCGAACAAGGCGAAGGTGGCGACATCGACCCGTAGCCAGGTATTGTTGCCGGCGATCTTAGGCGGATTGTCTTTTTTGGCCATTGTAGCTGACAGGATCTTCCGTTGATGGTGATTATTGTGAACAAAGATTTCTACTTTATCTATACGACCCAACCAAGACCATTTTAACCAAGGCTCCCATTGCGGAACCGGTATTTCCAGATCCCAGATGAACGATCATTTGCTTGTTTACATGTGAATGGTAATGCATGGCAACATGTATTCAAGGGATAGTTGTATTCATCCCTGGCCAATTGTAAGCAATCTGAATCTTACTCACCACAAAGCCATGTGACTGAGGGCGGCGAAGCCATATTTTTGAAAGTTGCTGCATGTTTCATTGCTCATATTACACCATTTTGATGCCTGCCTGGGTTGCTATCTATATAAAACAATCTGCCCTCCGGAAACTGGTAGCTATACTGGCAAAAAAGCAACTGTCGTATTATATTCCCTTGATGAAAACCGTTCAATCCTTTCAGGGAACAGAGAAGCAAATAGCATCAACTCTACTGGCATCTTGTGTTTTTGTCAATACAGCTAATATGATCGGCGCGGAACTTCCCAATCTTACAGGTATTGGTCAATACCTCTACTGGCTGGATAAACCTGCCCGGTTCAAGGATTCTGAAATCAAACTGCTTCGTGCCTTTTTAGAAAACTATATTATCAGCAAACTGGAATGGATACCTGTTGAAAATAGTGGGATGGCCCGAATCTGTGAAGCTGCTACAGATTCGGATTCAAAACGTATTAAACTTGTTCTGCCTTCGTTTGGAATGTTGTTAACAGCAAATGCACCGCAGGCGCAAGTAAAACATTTATCGGACAAGAGCCTTACACCAGGATCACTACGATTCGCAGGAAAAAATTAAACCTGTAAAGAGCCGGCACCCGGAATTCCAGCAGGAATATCGAAATCATAATTGCAAAAACAGTATACAATGGAAGACAACAGGCAATCAAATGAAAATATTATCAGCCAGCTTTGGTCAAGATATTTTCCTTACTGGCCGGTATTTCTGGTATTAACAGCTATGGCCGTAGGTGGTGCGTGGATCTACCTGCAGTATAAACTACCAGTGTATAAGGCTTCTGCCACCCTGTTGGTAAAGGACGAAAAAAAGGGGATCGAAGAATCGAAGATCATGGAAAGCCTCAACCCACTTTCCACGAAAAAGATCATTGAAAATGAAATTGAAGTGATCAAATCAAGGGCCTTGATGGCAAAGGTGGTGGAAGAGCTGAACCTTTATGCACCCGTGTATCAAAAAGGGGAATGGGTGGATATCCCGGCCTATGATTTTTCACCAGTCCGTATTGAAGTTCGCAACCCCGATAAACTAGCAGAAGCCAAAAAAGTTGAATTTAGTTTTGAGCCACAGACAAAAACGGTATTGTTAAGGGGGCAGAAGGTTCAGCCAGATACATGGGTGCAGACGCCCTGGGGGGAGTTGAAGTTTTTACTTCATAATGCTGCCTACCAGGAGAAAGCCCCGCTTTATTTTTCATTGGTGAATCCAAAAAAGACACTGTCTGCATTTTCGGGTAAACTGGACGTAACAGCCGCAGGCAAACTTTCCAGTGTGTTGTACCTGACGCTGAAAGATGAAGTGCCCAAGCGTGCCGAAGATATTTTGAATGCCCTGATCAATGCCTATGACAGGGCCTCGGTAGCCGACAAGAATAGCCTTGCGGCCAACACCTTGTCTTTCCTTGATGAACGATTAAAATATGTTTCCGGCGATCTGGATTCTATTGAAAAAGCAATACAGCATTACAGGGCCAATAAAGGTGCCATTGATATCAGCTCACAGGGGAAATTGTTCCTGCAAAACGTTAGTGACAACGACCAGAAGCTAAGCGAGGTGAATATGAAACTGTCTGTACTGGGACAGGTGGAGGAATATGTTGCTTCCAACAATATCCGTGGTGGCCTGGTGCCTTCAACCCTCGGCATCAATGACCCATTGCTTTCCAATCTGCTGAACAAGCTTTATGATGCCGAACTGCAATACGACAAGCTTAAGCTTACCACCGGTGAGAACAACCCGGAACTTTCTTCCCTGGCCGACCAAATAAGAAAACTGAAGCCAAGCATCCTGGAAAATGTGCGGAGCCAGAAACGAAGCCTTGATGCTACGAAAATCAACTTATACCAAACGAATAATAGCTATGGCGCTCTTTTGAGTGCTTTGCCCAAGCAGGAGCGGGACCTTGTCGAGATCAGCCGGGAGCAGAATATCAAAAGTTCCATTTACAGTTTTCTGCTTCAGCGTCGGGAGGAAACAGCCCTTTCCCATTCGGCCACTGTTGCTGATACAAGGGTAGTGGACTATGCTGAATCGTCCTTGACACCGGTTGGTTTGGGAGGCAAAATCATTTATGGCGCGGCCATTTTCCTGGCCCTGGGGCTTGGCATTGTTATCATTACAGCCAGGGAAATGCTGAATCGTACCGTTCTTTTCCGCCAGGAAATAGAAGCCCTGACAAGGTTCCCGGTGATCGGAGAGATCGTTGCTGTAAAAGGTGGGGAACCGGTTGTTATCAAAGAGGGACAAAAAAGTTTTGTTGCCGAACAGTTCCGCTTGTTGCGTACATCACTTCCTTACCTGGGTATTGGTCCACGCAATAAAAAGCTCCTGATAACCTCTACTATTTCAGGTGAAGGTAAAAGTTTTCTTGCCACCAATCTTGCGCTTAGCCTTGCCATCGGGGGCAAAAAAGTGGTATTGGTGGAGTTTGACCTGAGCAATCCAACCCTGGGTAAAAAGCTTAATATCGAAGCCAATTTGGGTGTGGCCGATTACCTGTCAGGTGATGCAGAGCCGGAAGAGATCATCAAGCGGACAGGAGAAAGCGTCAACCTATTCCTGATACAGGCTGGTAATTTACCTTCAAATCCCTCGGAGTTGATCCTGTCTGACAGAACAGAAGAACTGCTGCAGTACCTGGAAAAGGTCTTTGACTATGTGATAATTGATTCGGCACCGGTAGGCCTCTTATCTGATGGTTATGTGCTGGCAAAACATTGCGACGCGACCCTTTACGTGGTGCGACATAGATACACACCTAAAAAAATGCTTGAAAGGTTGGAAGAAAACAATAAGATAAATGAACTTAAAAATATAGCGCTTGTCTTCAATGGTATCAAGTCGCGTGGGTTTGGACCCACTAAATATGGCTACGGCTATGGTTATGGTTATTTATATGTAACTGAAAAGGCAAAATTGAAAGCAGAAAAATCATTTATTTGAAGTGTGACACATAGGGGAATGTTTGAGCACAATTGATTGTATCACAATAACAATAAAATTTCATTAGATTTTATAAAAAAATAGATTTTAAAATATGAAAACTGCTTTAATAACTGGTATTACAGGCCAGGATGGGGCTTACCTCGCTGAATTGCTTTTGGAAAAGGGATATATGGTACATGGTATCAAGAGACGTTCTTCTTTGATCAATACAGATCGTATTGATCATCTCTACCAAGACCCTCACGAAAATAATGTTCGATTCAAGTTACATTATGGTGATATGACTGATAGTACGAACTTAATTCGTATTATCCAAGAAACACAGCCAGATGAGATTTATAATCTTGCCGCAATGTCGCATGTAAAGGTATCATTCGACACACCTGAATATACGGCAAATGCTGATGGAATTGGGACATTGAGATTGTTAGAAGCTATTAGAATTTTGGATATGACGAAAAAGACAAAAGTATATCAAGCTTCAACGTCCGAATTATATGGATTAGTTCAAGAAGTGCCACAAAGAGAAACAACACCATTTTATCCTCGCAGCCCTTATGCTGTTGCAAAGTTATATGCGTATTGGATTACAGTGAACTACAGGGAAGCCTATGGAATGTTTGCCTGTAATGGCATCCTTTTCAATCATGAAAGTCCAATTAGAGGAGAAACTTTTGTTACTCGAAAAATTACGAGAGCTGTCGCTTCAATAGGATTAGGAAAACAAGATTGTTTATATCTAGGAAACTTAGATGCCAAACGTGATTGGGGCCATGCAAAGGACTATGTGGAAGGTATGTGGAGAATTTTGCAACAAGATCACCCAGAAGATTTTGTATTGGCAACTGGTATAACTACAACAATTCGTGAATTCGTAAAGATGGCATTTGGTGAAATTGGAGTTGTCATTGAATTTGAAGGGGAAGGAATAGGTGAGCATGGAAAAGTGATTTGTTGTACTAACTCTGATTATCAAATCGAAATTGGAAAAACAATTGTAGCAGTTGATCCAAAATATTTCCGTCCTACTGAAGTTGAGCTTTTAATTGGAGATGCGACGAAGGCATTTAAAAAATTGAAATGGGTTCCCAATTATGATTTAAAAGCAATAGTAAAGGAGATGGTAATTTCTGATTTGGAAAAGATTAGTAGAACTGGTGTTGTGAATTTAGAAATGATCATGGAATAAGTTCAGTTTTATTGAAATTTATTTTATAGTATGAAGGTTTCATATGCAACAACATATTTAGCATCTGACATAAACCAGTGGTCTGGTTTAGGTTATTTTATTTCGAAAGCTTTAGCAGATCAAAATGTTGATCTAGATTATATTCATTGTAAGACTTTGGAATTTAATTTATATGATAAAATAAGGTCTAAGATATTCTCCAAAATTGGTAAAAAGTATTTGCCTGAAAGGTCAATATTAATTGCAAAGAAACTTGCTGAAGAAGTTGAAAATAAAATAGACAAAAACAGTGATATTATATTTTCTCCAAGTACTTTACCTATTGCGTATTTGAAATCTAGAAAACCAAAAGTTTTCTACACAGATGCAACATTCGCAGGGATGTTGGACTTCTATAAAGAATTTACAAATATCAGTTCAAAATCCATAAAGCAAGGTAATCAGATTGAACTCCAGGCATTAAAGAATTGTGATTTAGCTATTTACTCTTCTGAATGGGCTGCAAATACTGCAATTCAGTATTATAATATTCCAAAAGAAAAAATAAAAGTAATTCCATTTGGTGCAAATACAGAGAATCATTATAACAAAGGGAGTATCGAAAAATTAATAAGTAATCGATCGCGTGAAGTATGCAAACTAATTTTTATTGGTGTTGATTGGGAAAGAAAGGGAGGGAATGTTGCGTTAAAAGTTGCTGAAACTTTGAATATGCAAGGTGTAAGAACAGAGTTGCATGTAGTGGGAATTAAGCACTTAAAAAAACTGTCATTACCGTCATATGTAATTGATCATGGTTTTATATCAAAGTCAACAAACGATGGTAAAGAGAAGATTAATTCTTTACTCTCAAATTCTCATTTTTTGATAGTACCATCACAGGCAGAAGCTTTCGGAATAGTGTTTTGTGAAGCTAGTTCTTTTGGCGTGCCATCAATTGCAACTAGAGTAGGTGGAATTTCAACAGCAATTAGAAGTAATATTAATGGTGTTACATTTCATCTGAATGAAGACGTTCAGACTTATGTAGATTTTATAAAAAAGAACTTTTTGGAATATGGAGAATATCTGAAACTTGCCCAATCATCTTTCAATGAATTTGAAACGAGATTAAACTGGAGAGTTTCTGGTAAGATAATTTTATCGTTTCTCAAGGAACTTTAAAAATCCATAAAGTATTAATATATATTATTTGTAAATGTCTACAAAAGGATTGGCATCTTTTCATTTTAGCTTGCCAAATATTTTAAGGCCTAAAGGGGGCACATCTGAAAGAAGCATTAAGACGAAAAGGAATATTATATTTTCCTTATTGATAAAAGGAGGAAGTATAATAATTAGTTTAGTGTCTGTTCCATTAACTATTGACTATATTAATCCAAATCAATATGGGATATGGATTACATTGAGTTCAATAGTTGGATGGGTTGGTTTCTTTGATGTTGGATTTGGAAATGGACTGCGAAATAAATTTGCAGAATGTGTTTCGATGGGACATCATAGATTGGCAAGGGTATATGTAAGCACTACATATGCTTTAATAACTATATTAGTTTTAATTATATTAGGTGTTTTCTTTTTAATAAATCCTTTTATTACTTGGTCAAAAATTCTAAATGCTCCTCCAAGTATGGAGCATGAACTAGGTGTATTAGCAATTATTGTTTTTAGTTTTTTTTGTTTGCAATTTATTTTGCAACTATTGAATACAATTGTTACAGCAAATCAGGAATCTGCAAAGTCATCCATGTTTACTTTTTTAAGTAGTTTGTTTTCGCTTTTAGTAGTATTTATATTGGTTAAGTATACAAAAAGCAATCTTATTTTACTTGGTATTACTATGAGTTTTACACCAGTAATTGTATTGTTGTTTTCTAGCGTTTTATTGTACAATGGGAAGTATAAACAATATGCACCATCTGCTAGTCTAGTTAAATTTCGATTTGTTAGAAGGTTGATGGGACTAGGGATAAAGTTTTTCGTTATTCAAATTGCAGCACTTATTTTATTTCAGACTGATAATATAATCATAACTCACTTATTCGGGCCGTCTGAAGTTACCAATTTTAATGTTGCGTATAAATTATTTGCTGTTGTATTAATGGCATTTACTATTGTTATGACTCCTTTGTGGAGCGCCATAACAGATGCTTATTCGAAAAATGACCTGGAATGGATTAAAGGTGTGATGAATAAAATGCGTATGATTTGGATTTGCTTGGTTGTAACCACCTTTTTCCTATTAATCGTTTCACCTTACATATTCAAATTGTGGTTAGGAAGTTCAGTTGAAATTTCTTTCGTCTTGTCTCTTTCGCTTTGTATATATGTGATTACTCAAACTTGGCAAACAATTCATGTTTACTTTCTTAATGGTGTTGGTAAAATCCACCTACAACTATACTTAGTGGTAATATGTGCAATAGTAAATATTCCATTAGCCATTTTTTTTGCAAAGATTTTCGGGCCATCTGGTGTCATACTTTCAAATAGCTTTTTATTTATGGGAATGGGCATGTTATTCTATTTGCAGTCTAAGAAAATATTGGATAAAGTCGCTAACGGTATTTGGAATAAATGAAATTAACTCATTCTTTAAGAAATTTCTTATTTAATGCTATTAGGTTAGTAAGGCTTTTACTTTCTAATAAGTATGTTCATTGGCAGTTCCTGTCAAATACATCTGAAAACAGTAAAGTGCATAAGTATGCCAAATTATGGGACTGCTATCATATAGCTGATACAATTGTAGAGAAAGGTACATATATAGGACCTAATGCAGTAATTTCAAATACAACGATTGGAAGATTTTGTTCGATCGGTCCAAATTTCTGTTGTGGTTGGGGAATTCATCCTTTACATGGAATTTCAACTTCACCTGTGTTTTATTCTACAAAAATGCAAGTAGGATTTTCGTATAGTAAAGAAGATAAAATAATAGAAACAAAAAGAATATTTATTGGAAATGATGTGTTTATAGGGCGCAATGTAACTATTCTAGATGGTATAACTATAGGGGATGGTGCGGTAATAGGGGCTGGTGCTGTAGTTAGTAAAGATATACCGCCATATGCAGTAGCTGTAGGTAGTCCTATTAAAATAATAAAGTATCGATTTTCTCAAGATATTATACATTCCCTAACTGAGATAAAGTGGTGGGAAAAAGATGAAGAAGTTTTGATTCAGGTAGAAAAGAACTTTTTTGATGTAGAAAACTTCATTTTGAATAATAAACAATCACCAGATTTGCCTAGTCAGAACCTTTAAATTCAACATTACTTTTATGAATGCAAATGTTGAACTGCTTGAAGTAAAATCTCGAAAATATTTAGGGTATAAGTTTGCCTTTATTAGTATTATAACATTAATAAGTTGTAGACTTTTTACCTATGATGGAATAAGTGATCGTAGTTTCGATATCGCTGAAATAATAGTCAGCGCTTTACTAATAACAATAGTGATTTTTTATTTAAAATCGAAACACCTTCATCAGGCAACATTTTCAAGCAATATATTTTTGTTTGTTGTATTGCCTTTTCTAAGTGTTTTCAGTGCTGGGATATTTCATGATCAAGCCTTGCAGCATTCTCTTTTATTATTAAAAACAATTGTTTTTTGGTTGCTGTATTATGTACTTCATATATATAATGTACCAACGAAATGGGTTATTAATTTAATGGTCGTAATTGGGGTGATTTGGATTGTCATAACAGTAATGCAGCAATTCACTTATCCTGTTTATCACTTTTATACTAGAAATGAAGAGGATGGCTCTATATTAAGGGCTGGTGTGTATCGCTTCTTTATTGAACCCAAAAATTATTGCCTATTTATAATTTTATTTTATTATGATAAATTTTTAAAGTCAAAAAAAGTGGTGTTTATTTTAATGACATTACTGGGTTTAATTGGATATTATTATTTAGGAGCAAGACAGTATGCCGTTTCTGCATTTGTTTGTATGATACTAGCATCTGTAATCCAAAAAGGTTCAAAGAGAGTATTTGCTATTTTGTTAATACTTTTCGTATCAATAATATTATATGCTCTTCAAGATATTCTTTTAGAATCTTACATTGAAATGACAAACGAGCAATTACAAGATGATGATGATATAAGGATTTTAGCTGCAAAGTTTTTTTTGTTTGAATATTGGCCACATTGGCTTGCTGTAATCTTTGGAAATGGTGAGGGGCATTCCTATAACTCATATGGTCAAGAGCTAGAAAAAATAAGTAAGAATTTAGGTTATTATAAAAGTGATATCGGATTAATTGGAGCGTTGAATACTTACGGTTTAGTTTATATTTTTAGCATTCTAATATTTTATTATAAGGCTATTTTCACTGTAAAGCTAAATTCAAATTCAAATTATTTGAAACTAATTATTTTTAATTTTTTTATTCTTTCTCTTTTAAGCTTTGAATTTACACTTCCTAGTTCAATAATTTTTTTCTGCTTTATTTTTTATTTAATGGATAAATCAAAAGTCAATAGTACAATTGATAATAAATCTGAATAAATTGATGGTTACTATAAGTATTCTAATACCTATTCATAATAGGTTGCAAGTCACAAAACAAGGTATACTTGCCCTTCAGCAATCGATTAATAATTTTTCCCACATTTGTGAGAAAAATTATGTAATTAAAACTATTGTAATTGATGATGGATCAACTGATGGTAGTGCAGCTTGGATAAAACAAAATTATCCAGATATTCAGATTTTAACCGGCGATGGTAATTTATGGTGGAGTGGTGCTATTAATCTTGGGGCAAAATTTGCAATTGAAGAACTTAAATCTCAGTATTTACTCTTGTGGAATGACGATATAATACCAGATCAAAATTATTTTATCAAAATAAATAATTTGATTAAAAGTGAGGAAATGCAAAAGTCAATTATTGGATCACAAATATTAGTTCATAATAATGAGATGAATATTTGGTCTATAGGAGGATATTTTAATAAATATACCGGAAGAATGGGCATGAATACAAAATTTAATGGAGAAGTTACAAGGTTCTTAGAATGTGATTGGCAGCCAGGAATGGGAACGATAATTCCAGTTAAAATATTTCGGGATGCTAGTTTATGGTGGGATGAAAAGCACTTTCCTCAATATCATGGTGATGCAGATTTTGTATTACGTTTTAAAAGAAAAGGAATTCGGGTATTAACCTGTCTTGATTTAGTGATTTATAACAAGGTAGAATTGACTGGTCTGGTTAGTAAGAATACTTTCGCTGAGTTGTATAAAGGACTCACATCTATAAGATCATTCCATAATTTTCGTAAGGATTTTTGTTTTTATATAAAGCATGGTATAGTGCCGTTTGCATTTTGGGGTATGATTAAGAAGTATTTTTTCTATATCGGAGGGTTTATTAAGCATAGTGTAATAAAATAAAAAGCTCTTTGATTTCAATCGAATTTATTTATCTATTTCAAATGCGAATCTTAATCGCTTTAGTCTATCTGCACTTATATTATTTTTATAATGATTCTAAATTACTAACCTTATGAATGTAGTAATACTTTCACATGATTTACCATATCCTGCAAATCATGGTTTTCGTGTAGATATGTATAATAGGATTATTAGTTTAAAAAAGTTAAATCATAAGGTTTTCCTTATTGCATGGACTTTATATGAAGATAACAGAAGCGATAACAGTATTGAGCATATGAAGGCGATAGTTGATGGGCTGATTTGTGTTTCAAGAAGTGAAAGTGTAATCGGAAGAACAATTGATATTGCCAAAAAGTCATTAAATCTTTTCTTTCAGCCAAGTGTGGTTACACAATGTTCTTTTGATGCAAAGTATTTTAAAGAAATTTTAGAAAAGCTAAGATTGTTCAAGCCAGATGCATTCTTTATCGAGAGTATTTATTGTGCCAAATTGGGTTTTAAGTATTCAAATATTCTGAATGCACCTGTATTTATTCGTTCACATAATATTGAGCATTTATATATTAAAGATCAAATCAAGAAAGCTACTACCCTCAAAATAAAAGCAAAATACTTTGCTATGAGTTGTAACTTAAAAAGTTACGAAATGAAAATGTTGCAAAAGGCAAAAGGCTTTTTTGATATTTCTTTGGCTGACTTAGACTATTGGAAAAAACTGGGAATCAGTAATGGTTATTGGATGCCTCCAATTTATAACGCAAGTGAAGGTCAACCATTATCAAATTTGAGTCTAGAATCAGATTTTGATATTGCATATATTGGTAATTTGTGTATGCCAAACAATATTGAAGCTGTAATCTGGTTTATTAAAAGTTCTCTGCCAGGCATACGGGCAAAGTTCCCGAATATTAAAGTGCTTATCGCGGGATCTAAACCTACTAATGAAATTATTGAGATTTGTTCACGAGAACAAAATATTACATTAATACAGAATCCCATTGAAGTTTCTCAGTTTTTTAAATCAACAAAGGTTTTGATCAATCCTATTCTTTTTGGAAGTGGAGTGAATATAAAATCAATTGAAATGCTCCATCTGGCAAAGAATGTTGTTTGTACTAGAAAAGCAATTAGTGGGTTACCTAAAGAAATCGAAGAAGTCTTTTGTGTTACAGATAGAGACCACTCATTTTCAGAAGCAATAATTGATATCTTATCAGGTTCAAACCGAGGTTCATTTACTGAAAGAGAAGATCTTCTGGCGTACTTCTCAATTGATTATCTGGATAGGATTTTGCGCAAAATGGAAAGCTCTTCTATGTAAACAACTTTTAAAAATGAATACTTAGTATTTGATACTTTTGATAACTCATTTAATAAAAATATAATACAAAATTTCTGATCGTAAAGTTAGTTTTATCAAAATTTAGAGTGAGTTTCCTATTTCCTTGTACATTTTTCACATAGCTTCTCTTCTGAAATCTTTTATAGATACCTTTTCAATTTTCCCCTTTAACTCGTATAGTCCTACTTATAGCAATTCAAAAAAATGGTTTTGAAGAATACACTTTTATATAAGCGAATCTATCCTAAGGATTTCATAAATATAAAGCGACCCGTCTTAGATATTTCAAATCAATCTAAATATTTGCCAGCGCTAGATGGCATGAGGGCGGTTGCTATACTTCTTGTTTTCTTTTCGCATTTGGGATTGGAGGGAATCATTCCAGGAGCATTTGGGGTTACGTTTTTCTTTTTTATTTCTGGTTTCTTAATCACCAGATTATTGATCCATGAATTTGATAAAACAAATCAGATTGATCTGAAAAAGTTTTATATACGGCGGTTGATCCGTCTTTATCCGCCACTTTTGTTAATGGTCTTGGTATATACATTAGCAATCTTAATATTTGAAAAGCCAATCAATTATCTTGAGTTAGTTTCAGTGACTTTCTATTTTGAAAACTATTTCTTAGCCTATTTTAATCAAGAAAGTACAGCATATTTTTTTATTTGCTGGTCATTGGCTGTTGAGGAGCATTTTTATTTATTGTTTCCCTTGGTTTTCTTATTTGCTTATAAATTAAGGTCATTTATACTACTTATCATCATATTAATTGCCATTGCTCTTGCATTTAGAATATTTTATACAGTTACATTATCTGAGGGTGAGGCATTTATAGCTACATACAAACTTACTCATTGCCGTTTCGATTCGATTTTATATGGATGTTTGTCTGCAATTCTTATTCATAAGAAAAGTAACTTGTATAAACTGATACTTCGGAGGAAAGAATTTTTCTTACTCGCAATTGTATTGTTGGCGTCAACATTCTTTTACAGGGAGCAAGACTTTAGGAACACTTTCAGGTACACTCTTCAGGGTCTGGCGTTAATGATTATTGTCCCTGCAATTGTAATGGAGAACAAATATTCTTTATTGAATAAGCTGTTTTCAAGTAATTGGCTAGTGTATATTGGCAAGTTAAGTTATTCGATTTATGTTATGCATTGGATATGCATTTTTGTTGCTAATGAGCTTTACTTAAATTCTCAAATGCCTACTAGAATTAATCCATTCCTTTGGTATGTTATAGTATTATTAGGTACCATTTTATTAACTCTTACTAGTTATCATTTAATGGAAAAAAAGTTTATTAAAATGAGACAAAAATTCGGATCCGTGGTTAGTTAATAAAGCTATCTATTCGCAAACGCAAACAATTATTTCCGGTTGACCATAGTTTCAACTCAAAAAACCTCAGTCTGGAACCATTGCATTTTTTTGTTGAATGCGCTGCAAATTCATGGAATTTCAGAAGTAGAAATTGATAATCATGAAAATAGTTTTTGTTCATTATTCTTTGAAGGTATATTGGGTTCCAAGACTTGAATATTTATATAAGGAGTGCAGTAAACAAAATATCAATTTTTCAGTTGTTGAATTAGTTGGTAATAGTAGTGTTTACACTTTCGATGGATCTTGCAATGAAAGGAGTTGGTGGCGTTGTCTGTTCCCAGAGCATAATCCTGAGAGTGTTGATAAAAAAGATTTGGCAAAGGAATTATTTGGCGCACTTGATGAATTGAACCCTGACATAATTGTGGCAGGTTCAATAGTTTTTACTTGTGGCGCTTTGAGTTTGCGATGGGCGAATAAGAATCATAAAAAAGTAATTTCTTTTGATGATGTAAAATCAGAGAATATTAAAAGAAGTAAGATCGTAAACTATGTAAAAGCAAAACTTTTTGAACGAGTTGATGGATATTTTGCTCCTTCTAAATCATACATTGATGATTTAAAAACGTGGGGTTTCGGAGAAGAGAATATTATTTTAGGACTTAATGCGATAGATAATCAATATTTTAGAAAGAAGAATACCGATGCACTTCAAAGTTATAATTTCAAGCAATTTAGGCCTTGTGATAAAACGAAATACATTATTTGCGTTGCCAGGTTAGTTCACGTAAAAAATCACAGGACAATGTTGTTGGCATGGGAAAAATTTTCAAAGAGTGCCAATGCTGAAGGTCTATGGAATTTGCTACTAGTAGGAGATGGGCCATTAGAAAAGACTTTAAAGGGATTAGTAAAAGATAACAATATTCCATACGTTGAATTTCTTGGACCTGTATCACAAATGGACCTTCCTTATTATTACTCGATTTCACACTCAGCTATTCTGCCAAGCTTTTCTGAATCTTGGGGATTGGTTATTAATGAAGCAATGGCGGCAGGCCTCCCAATTTTAATCAGTGATAAATGTAATTGTAAAAGTGATTTGCTTATTGAGGGAGTTAACGGCTTTTCATTTGATCCATATTCAGAAGATAGTATTCTACATTCGCTCAATCGGGTAAGAATGAGAGATGATTTGACCGATATGGGAATAAAATCACTTGAAGTCATTGATCAATTTGATCTTAAAAATTTTGCCACAAATTTGCTTCTTGGCATTAAAAAGTTAAGCCAACAACCACATAGAAAATCCTCAATAATATCTAATATCCTCATTCACTCCTGGAAGGGTAAGCTTTCAATAAGTGGCTTTAATGAAGCAATGAAATGATTTAATGAAGTTGTCTATTTTAATTCATCTAGTTTTTAGTATAAAAAAATAGGAAATAGTTGTTTCATTTTTGGAAACTATTAATCTATTTGTGCCCAATAAAAAAATTACAATAGATTCTTTGGATGCGTTTAATTCTCTCTAGGTTGCTTCTACTTCACATTTGAAAAAATAAAAATAGCTATTTCATGTTAACCTCCAATTCGTTTAAACGTACAAAAGTTTTAGGATATGAAGTTTTCTCTTCCTCCCTTTCAGTTATTAAAGCTGATGATAAAAAAATACTTATTAATACATTCAGTCCAAACTCATATGGTGTCGCGTTAAAAGACAAAGCGTTTGAAAAGGCTTTGAAGAATTCAGATTTGCTTGTTCTTGATGGAATGGGTATTGCAATAGGATCATTATTACTAAATGGAAAAAACATCAAAAAGATCGCCGGTCAGGATTGTTTTGATTATTTGATGGCAGAAGCTGAGAAAAATAGCTGGAAGGTATTTTTTTTAGGTTCTTCGGAGTCAACCCTACAAAAAATAAAGAATAGAGCAGGTGCTGAGTTTCCAAACACTCAGGTCGAAACTTTTTCACCACCTTTTAAGAAATCATTTTCTGCAACTGATAATGCTCAAATGGTACAGATCATCAACGAATTTCAACCTGACGTACTATTTGTTGGCATGACTGCGCCTAAACAGGAAAAATGGGCTTATGACCATAAAAATATGGTAAATGCGAGGATTATTGCCACCATAGGAAATGTTTTTGATTGGTATGCCGGCAATAGTAAAAGGCCTGCAAAGATTTGGATTAAGCTAAGAATGGAGTGGTTGGTACGCATCTTTTTACGGCCTGAAATACTTCGAAGGAATACAAAAAATCAAATGTTATTTTTTAGAGACCTACTGTTACATATTTTTTTCATTAAACGTATAAATTAATATGACTAAAGTTGCCTTGATCGGAGCCGGTAAAATGGGGATTTCCCATTTATCGATACTTGGTGCCCATCCAGAAGTTGAGATGGTGGGCGTAAGTGATACATCTAAAATGGTATTGGATGTTTTCAAAAAATATTCAACCTTTCCGTGCTTTGCTGATTATGGGGAAATGTTGGAAAAAGCCAAACCGGATGCAGTTTTTGTAGCTGTACCTACCAAGTTTCATGCGCCTATGGTGAAAACTATTTTACAGAAAGGTATGCATGTTTTTGCTGAAAAACCCTTGTGTCTTACAGCAGAAGAAGGAAAAGACCTCGTTGAACTTGCCAAACAAAAGGCATTGGTCAACCAAGTTGGTTATCACAATAAATTCATTGGAACATTTCAAGAAGTTAAACGCATTATTGATGCCGGTTATTTGGGTGAGATTTTTCATTTTACAGGAGAGTCCTATGGTCCCGTTGTAATAAAGCCCAAGCAAGATACCTGGCGTTCTAATCCTATGGAAGGCGGAGGGTGCCTGATGGATTATGCCTCTCATGTAATTGACCTTATCAACTATATATTAGGGCCTATTACCAATGTAAAAGGTAGTTTATTGAAGTCTTTTTATTCAAAGAATGTTGAAGATTCAGTTTTTTCTCTCTTGGAAGTAGGACAAAAGCTTTCTGGCGTTTTGTCCGTTAACTGGAGTGATGAAACTTACCGGAAGATGTCAACCTCGCTTACTATAATTGGGAGTAACGGCAAAATCATTTGTGATGCCAATGAATTGAAGATTCACTTCAAGTCTACAAATCACCCGAAAGAGTATTCTAAAGGTTGGAATGTAAAATATGTGACAGATCTTACAAAGTCGGTGGATTTCTATTTGAGAGGAGAAGAATATTCTTCACAAGTAGATTATTTTATCAAAGCAATTCAGGGCAAGGTTCCAAATAACATTAATACATTCATGTCGGCATGGCATACTGATAATGTTATTTCAATGATCAAGGGCAGCGCCCAGAACCAACTTAACTAATCTTGAAATTTAATTCAACTAAACCAAAACATCTATGAACAGGATATTATTTGGCGATAACCAGTTTTTTGCTGTTAATCATATATCTGATGAGAAATCTAGGGCTCAATCCATCAGATTCAAAAATGACAAAGCTATTCTTCGAACTCTTGATTATGCGATCGGGGCAGGCATCAATACCTTTATGTGTACTACACATGACCGTATTGCAAATATTTGTGAGGTAGTAAGGCAACAGCCAGCTAAATATTCTGACTTTGAGATCTTTCCTTGTATGCCGTATGCCCATAAATATGCCAATGCTGTAACTGAGCTGGGTATAGCGGGTGCGCTAAAAGAATATGTGCCCGGAAATTTCTTTGGGTCTTTATTCAAAGGGGGAGTTGCTTTTCTTTCCAAGGACTATTTGTCTATAATGGAACTTCTTGTGGATGCTGAAATGAAGATGTTTAAAGGGATTAAAACTCCTGTTATTTTTCTTCAAAATGTGATCACTGACCTGCTGCTCGGTCTTGGAATGGTTGAAGTTTTGGCAGCATTTCATTCTTATGTGCAAAAGAAATATAATGCGGAGGCCGGCTTTATTACTATGAACCTTCCTAAACTTCTCGATGCACTTGAAAAGGCTGATGTAAAAAACCCAATTATATGTACATCTATTAATAAAGTGGGTTTTCGGATGTCAGGAGGATTAGAAAGCTATGAGCATGTGCTGCGTACTAGAAAGGTAAGGGTAATTGCAATGCAAGTGCTGGCTGCAGGTGCAATATCACCAAAGGAAGCAATAGAATATGTATGCAGTCTACCTAATATTGAATCTATTTTGTTCGGAGCTTCATCGCAAAGTAACATAGAAGAAACTGCTTCATTAATCCACTACTATGACCAGAAATTTAATCCTGGTAAATTCAGTAATAATTCAGTTAGGGTTCATCTGGTAAATAAGAAAGCAATAGCCGATACTGTTTGATCGTTGGAACAGCAGCTCGGTTATCTTATCTCTTCTTCCATTATCAATTTTATTTTTTTTTTGAAAAAATAAGATTGCTTTGATCTGTGCGGAGAGCACACAGTAGTATTATATTACAGAATATTCCTTATTGGTTTAAGTTGCTATTTACTGTATAGTTTATTAATTAATTTTCAGTTTCTTGATAATTTATAAAGGGGGTCATTATGAACGCACTGGAATTGTCTTCCAAAAGAAGTGTCAGATGTAAGTGATCCAAGTGTTTTTATATTGACCAATTTATAATGGTAGATAATAGTTTATATAAGCATAGGTTATTCTTTCATTGAAAGTATATTCTGTAAATACTTAGAATGAAATAAGGGCTGATACACTGAATAGTAATTACCTGCAAGGAAAAGGAGCAACAGTTTACTGGTTGCTCCTTTTTTATTAATACCAAACAATAGTGAAATAATTTTATAATGGATTTTCAATATAACATGGGAATAATTCTTTGTGGAAAAATGCTGTTTATAATTTCAAAAATTTTTGGTTCGAAACCTCATGCCCTATAGCAATACTAATGAGATAAATACCTGATTTTAAATTTGAAATATCAATGTTAGTTGCATCAGCGGAAGCATTCTCACGTATAGTTTTTATGTTATTGCCTGACATATCTTTTATATAGATAATGCCATTTCTTTCATAACCTTCTTTTTTGAAAATTATATTGATCTTATCTGTTGCAGGATTCGGAATAACCTGAAACAGTAATTGTTTGCCTTCATTTGCGATTACAATTGTTTTACTTAAGGAGTATTTACCGTTTTTTTCAAAATGTTTTATGCGATAATAATTTTTGTTGGAGGATGGGGATTTGTCAGTAAATGAATAATTTGATTTTTTGAGTGTGTTTTTTGAAGCTACTTTACCTATACTTTCAAAATTTATTCCATCGTTTGATCGTAAGATTTCAAAAAAAGATGAATTTTCATCACTTGTTGTTTTCCAACTAAGTTCAATTCTTGTTTCTTTTTTCTCTCCTTTGAATTCTAAGAATTGAACCGGCAAAACAATACTTGTTTTGTTCTCTATTAAGACAATGGATGAAAATGGTTCTAAAGTTACCTGATTGAAATAGAGTGCACTGTCAATTCCCATAAACACACCATTCAGCGGTATTGTTCTTGAAGTATTTGTTGCGTTCAATTCCAAACGTAAAAAGTCGTCTGGATTACTTCTCGTTATATTTGCCTCATAAAGTTCAATGTTGTCTATCCATACCGTACCATTTTCTCCTACCTCAAACCCAATGCATGCATTCTTTTCAGTAGCTAGAGACGTAAGAAGTATTTCATAATCAGTTTTTGAATTGTTGATAGAGATGAACCTTGTAGAGGAAAGATTAAAATATGGCCCATTGCTCTGTCTTAGGAATGTTCCGATGTTGGTATTTTGATTTGATCCTTTACTGTTAAATCGGAGTATATAGTCTTTATTCGCAGTTAATTCTCCAATGTTTATAAAAATATAGGTCTTTTCTTCATTCGAATTCGAATAATCAAGCTTAAGACTGCCTCCCTCCATACTTGCAAGTTTATCCCAATACAATTTGAAGTTTCCTGATGGACTCCAGGAACTTACACCATTGATGTTATTGGAAAAAGACCCATTACTTATTTTATTTGAACTTTGAATCCTGTTTATTGTAAATTCTCTGATAGCTTTAGGTGAGCCTTTGGAATTCAAGTCTTTTTTATACACTGATTTCCAAGAATTTAGGTTTTCAATATTTCCTGAGTTTGTATGTGAATTTGGTCTTAATAGAAAAGTAAATGCATCATCTATTGGCCTAGCATAATAGTTACTATCTGCATTACCAAATTGATCAATATCATTCTTAATACTTTCAATCTTAAAAACTTTTTGATCTTTTGTTTTTGAAATAAATTTATTATTATTTAAAGTAATATTTCTTACTGGTACATGTGGTAATATATCATCATGTTTTATCAGAATTTGTGTTCCATTGTTAAAACATATATTTTCCTGTATTCTTATTTTTTGAGAGTTATGTAAAAATATTCCGCTGTTAGAACAATTTGCAATTGTATTTCGATATATAGTAATATTTGCGCTATTGTCATCAGTATAAATTCCTTCTGCGGCGAAATAGTCTTCAAAATCGGTTCCTTTACCAGCACCAACACCATTTAGAACGATATTTTCACTTATGCGTTGTCCTTTAAATTCTGCAGCTTTTTCAAATGCATTCCATGTATATATACCTCCTCCATCATCTAGCACGAATGAGAATCTGTCCACAATATTTTTACTTATTAACGCAGAATCACCAGAAAAGTTTATTCCGATGTAGCCGGTATTCATTATTGTATTATTTTGAACAATGAGCCCTTTTTCATTCGAAAAAATAGCCGTATACCTACTTGGGTTCATTTGTCCCATCCCTGGATGTATGGCAGTATTGAGTATTTTATTATTTTTAATTGTTGCATATGGATTCAAATAATAGAGGTTGATTGCACAATTATTAGAATTTGTAATATTGCAATTTTCCAAAATCAATCTTTCTAAACTTTCTGAATTTATTGCGTCTTTTCCGGTAAAGTCAATAGTACAATTTCTTATTGCCACGTTTTCTCGCCTAAAACCACCGCTGAAAAATGCAAAACTGTTGGCGCCTGAAAAGGAAATGCCATCAAAAGCCAGGTTATTTCCTTTCGGATTAACTAATATTTCTAAAGTGGAAATAAGAGTTTCAGCAGGACGGTCCACACTATAAATTTTTATTTTTTTTGTAACAGGATCAAAAAACCATTCATTTTGTTTATCAAGCGTATTTACACTGTTTTGGATAAAAAAACCAAAATTGTTTATGGGTTCATTTGACGTTGCGTGGAAAACTAATTTATTGCCGGTGTGAGTTATTATCTTTGTCCTATCTAAATTATAGCGATTGGAGCGTATAACAAGCTCCGAACCTGTCCAGTTTATGCCTTCATTTAAAGCATTACTAGTTATTGATGTAAATCCTGAATGTGACTCATACTTTAAATAGTTTTCGTTTGGGAACCTTCCCATTGGAATATTTTGACCTTTTACAACAACCATATTGCATGTCTCTAAACTAGATACCCGGGAGGCACTTTCCCATATTTTGTTACCTAAATATGTCCAATCCGTTACACGAGTAAATCCTGTAATTATTGGCAGATTGCCGAATCCATAATTGCTAAATACAATTGGATCTTCTTTTGTTCCGGAAACACTAATGTTAATGTGTCCATAGAATTCATCACCTCTTTTAAAGAGAATTGAATCTCCTGGTTTCAGGTTTCCAATGAATAGATTCAATTTTTCTAAAGTTTTCCATGGTGTTTCTGGATGTTGTGCTTGTAATGCAGTACGTTTGTCATCTCCACTTGAAGAGGAAAAATAGTAGTTTGTAGCTTGGGCATATCCAACAAAAAGGATAGCCAGAAAGGTAAGGAAGGTCTTCATAGGTTTTCGTTTGGCCTAAAGGCCATATTGGTTTTCTAAACTGGTTGCAATGCAAAATTTAGACTTGTTAAGCAGAAATACAACAAGCCATCAAAGAAACAGCAGAACTACCTGAAATGCATTCGTGCTTTTGCGAAAAAACACACGTGTATTTGCCCTTAATAGGTGTAAACCTTGACTAATTTCGGTGGGCTATAACACCTCGAAAGATGTGTGCGAGGAAATATCAAAAAATCAAGATTGTAACCTTGGAGCCTGCGGGTTCGATCGAATGAATACCATCGACGTCTCCGTGGGGCAATATTACTATTACCTTAAAAAGTCAAAAGCATAAACCCAATATCAGCCCTTCAATTCTTTGGCAAAACACCTGCCAGGCTTAAATGCCTTACAGCCACCCGTTTCGGTACCGTTTCAACAGTTATTCTCTGTATGTTGCCGGTGCCAGGGTGCATTCCCTGCAAAATTTCGGAATCCTTGCAACATTCGCAAACAGCAGAAAACATGCTTTCGGCAAGCCCTTTCTGGTTTTTGGGAAAAAAGGGAGATCCATTTTCTTCTTTCCGAGATGGTAAACAAAGTACACTTCCTGCCGGTGGCCGGGAAGACCGGGCTGAAACTCGTAAACGCGGATCATTACTCCTGTAACTGGCAGGAAATCTGCCGTGGCGGCATACAGGGTGCCTGCATGCTAAAATTTAATTTCAATTGTTCTCATTAGGGTTGGTTCTGAAAAGCAAACTTAACCCATGGTATTTCTTTTTGCAAATTGTTGTAATCCGGAAAAGGAAAAATCCCTGGCCCGGGAGGGATGGAAGGGTGCTGTAGGGTTGCAAAAGAACTTCGGCTGCCTCCCTCCAAATCTCCCCCAAAATCTTTATATTCATCCTAAAATGAATATATTATGATCCTCATCATAATCGGTTCCATTCTCCTTCTCTTCGGCATTTTTGTTTATTTCAAAAAAAACGAAGGCGAAACAGAGATCAGCGTTTTTACCATCAAGCTAAAGTCGAACAATTCCGCCATTCTCCTTATCTGCCTGGGGGCCGTGCTGGCCACCATCGGGGCTACCAACTATGTGCCCAATAAAGAGGAAGCCAAGGTGTTACCCAAAACCTACCCGGAGGAACCAGCAGAGCCAAAGACAGAGCCGGCAGAAACTGACAGTCGCCTTGTTTCCAATACAACGGCTATCAGCGCCGAAAAACTGGCCGGTACCTGGCAACTTACCCAAACCGTTGTGGGCGACAAGGCCCTGACCTTACTGTACGGCGAAAACGGGGAAGTGCCTGAAGGTGTAAGCGATGCCATGCTGATCGCTGAAAGCAAGGCCCGGTATCACCGGGACGGCCTATACGATTACAAAAGCGATATGCTGATCCAGTTTAAAAATGCCGCCAGCCAGGCCGTCGATATCCGGTTGAAGTTTACCATTACCGGGCAGTGGGAGCTTCGGGGTAACAAGATCACCGAAACCGTCGAAGACGGCTCGGTGGTGCCCGCCAATGACTGGGCGCAGCAACTGGTGGGCAACAACCTTTCGATAGCCGATTTTGGCTACCGGCCGGGCTCTTCGCAAACCTATTCGATCCTTAACCTGACGCCAACATCACTTACGGCCAGGGATCCGAAAACAGGGGAGCAGTATACGTGGACGAGGGATTGAGAATGAGGATGAGGTTGAGGATGAGAAGTTATTGGGTTAATGGGTTACTGAGTTATTAAGGGGAAAGGGACGGTGAATTTTTTAAAGGGGATTTGGCACTAAGCGAGCCGCAAAGAATGAAATATTCGTTGCGGCTTTTTTGCGAAAAGAAACTAACGTGGATGGATACCCGAGTGAGGGTGAAGCTTAGTGGCAGAATGGTGAGGCATCAGTGGTCGTAAGTTGAATACTGCTGATTAGATTCAGCTGCTGTCTTCTGTTTTGCAAAATGTATGTTCCTGGACGGGTACAGTTAAATGACTGGATTTAGTATTAACACATCCATTTTAAAAGCCAATTCCACTATTCCAATCCAAAACTTATTCTGCATTTGTTTGTTGCGTATAACTTATTGGTAGGCATCCATTTTTAGAATGCATCGAATTGCAAACCTGCATTTGGAAGGTTAGTTTTTAGTGATAAGGCCGACTCATTTTTTGAAAAAAACAGAAAAAATTTTTGCAGGTTAAAAAATACTTCTACTTTAGTATGTACATACATACTGACAACCTCCTTGAAAATAGAGATCGATCATACCAGTGCGCTGCCCCTTCACCTCCAGGTGGAGCATATGCTGCGGGAGATGATCGAAAAGCCCGAATACCAGAACGGAAAGCTGCTTCCCAACGAAATTAACCTGGCTAAAAAGCTGGGCATTTCACGAAGCACGGTACGGCAGGCCACCAACAAACTTGTGTACGAACGCCTGCTGGTGCGCAAGAAGGGTGTCGGTACCAAAGTGGCCAAGAACAACATCACCACAAAGCTGAACAAGTGGACCTCTTTTACCCACGAAATGGATGAAAAGGGGATGGTGTTCCGGAACTACAGCATCAAGGTAACGATGGTGCAACCCGACAAGGAGATCCAGCAGTTGTTCAACATCCGCGATGGTGTGAAAGTCTTGCGCATGGAGCGTTTGAAGGGACCCGACTCCGGCCCCGTGGTGTATTTTATTTCTTATTTTCACCCCCGTACCGAACTGACCGCAGACGACGATTTTTCCAAACCATTATATGAAACCCTGGAGAGGGATCACCACATTGTCGCTACCGTGTCGAAAGAAGGGATTAGTGCGATCTTAGCCGATGCCAAACTAAGTAAGCTACTGGAAATTAAAGTGGGTGATCCTATCCTTTTTCGCAAGCGTGTGGTGTGCGATGCCGGTGACCGGCCAATTGAATACAACCTGGGCTACTACCGTGCCGACAGGTTTACCTATACGATCGATATCGAAAGAAGATAACGGATTAACGTCCTAACGAAAGAGCTTTTTTTGTACTAATATATGTATGGACATACGTACATGAATATGTATGTTTCTACCCCGTAACGATTCAAACATCTAAATGCTGTTATGATGAAACGCTTGCTTTATCCGCTCAAGCCATGCCTGGCTATTCTTTTTTGTTCGCTGCTCTTTCTGCAGGGATTTGCGCAAAATGGTCCCTTACAGGTCTCGGGTACCATTCTCACTACTTCCGGTTCGCCGCTCACCGGCGCTACGGTAGCCGTAAAAGGTGGGAGTCAAACCGCGGTGACCGACAATGAAGGTCGTTTTGCCCTGACGGTTCCCGGTGCCAATGCGGTGCTGGTGGTTTCTTATGTCGGTTACATTGCCCGGGAGATCCCGGTAGATGGTAACACGGTACATGCCATTCGCCTCACCGAAAACCCCAATGAACTGAGTAATGTGGTGGTGATCGGTTACGGTACCCGCCGTAAAAGCGATCTTACGGGCTCGGTAACATCGGTACGGGCCGACGAACTAAAAGCCGTTCCCGCTACGACGCTTGACCAGGCTTTGCAAGGCCGTGCGGCCGGTGTGCAAGTAACACAGATCTCCGGCAAGCCCGGTGCGGAAACTTCCATCCGCATTCGCGGTACGTCTTCCATTAACGCCGGCAACGAACCCCTTTATGTGATCGATGGCATGCTGGTGAACAGCGATGGCGGCGATATCAGCGTGGGCGGCACAAGAGGCCCACGTTTAAGCCCCCTTTCTTCCATTAACCCAAGTGATATCGAGTCTATCGAAATCCTGAAAGACGCTTCCGCTACGGCCATCTACGGGTCTCGTGGCGCCAATGGCGTTGTGTTGATCACCACCAAACGAGGCCGTGCCGGCAAAGGGACCCTCACGCTGGAAACCTATTACGGCGTGCAGCAAGTGACCAAAAAGCTAGACCTGTTAAGCGCTGCTGAATTTGCGCACCTGGTCAATGATGCAAAACTGGCGGCCAACCAAACGCCGGTTTATGTAAACCCGCCTAACCTGGGCAAGGGCACCGACTGGCAGGACCAGCTCTTTCGCAACGCACCCATGGCTAATTACCAGTTGTCTTTTTCGGGTGGCGATGACAAGACCAAATATGCGATCTCCGGTTCTTACTTCGACCAGGACGGTATTATCCTGAATTCGGATTTCAAACGCTATTCCTTCCGGGCCAACCTGGAGCGGAAAATGAGCGACCGGCTGACCATCGGCAATACCCTTTCGTATTCCCGCATCAACTCCACCGGTGTGTTGACAAATGCCGGAACCATTGTTCCCGGTGTGGTAACGTCGGCTGTTTTGTTCAATCCTGTGCAGTCGGTATTTGATCCTACGGCCAACGGTGGTTACACCTTCGAGAATGACCGCGGTAAGATCCTGGGCAATCCGTATGCAGAGGCAAAAGAGTTTACATCTACTACTATTTTATCCCGCTTCCTGGGCAATGTGTTCCTGACCTATCGCCTGCACCGGAACCTTGAGTTTCGCACCAATTTTGGCGTGGATGCCTTTGGAAACGAAGAGGCCAGTTTTGGTCCTAACTTTTTAAAGCGCACCGAAGCCAGTAACGGCGAAGCCACGCTGGGTACCACCAACGGTTTGACCTGGCTGAATGAGAACACGCTGACGTACAACAAAACATTTGGTTCAAAGCATGCGGTGAACGCGGTGGCTGGTTTTACCACGCAGCGCTTTAATAACCACAAGCTGTTTATTTATGCGTTTGATTTCCCGGATAACCGTACCGGCTACCATAACATCGCCACTGGCTTAAAGCCACAAAAGCCTTTCAACGGTGAATCGTCCTGGAGCATGCTTTCTTACCTGGGCCGTATCAACTATACCTTCAATGACAAGTACCTGTTTACCGTAACGGGAAGGGTAGATGGCTCGTCCAAGTTTGCTGAAGGGGCCAAATATGGCTTTTTCCCATCAGGTGCGTTTGCCTGGCGCCTGTCGCGTGAAGACTTCATGCAAGACCTTACGGCAATCAACGACCTAAAACTCCGGGTAAGTTATGGTGTCTTGGGTAACCAGGCCATTCCACCATACCAGTCGCTGGCACTGGTAGGACCGTATGGCGAAGGTTCGTTTAATACCGGCAGCGGCAGCGAAGTGTACACAGGAATGGAACCACTTTCTTATGTCAATACCGGCCTTCGCTGGGAAAGCACCCGCCAGTTTGATATCGGTGTCGACTTGTCGCTTTTCCGCAACCGCGTTAGCCTTACCGCCGATTATTACAAAAAGAAAACAAATGACCTGTTGCTCTCCAGCCCCATTCCGCTGACCACCGGCTTTAGCACCACGTTGTTGAACGTTGGCAATATCGAAAACCACGGTGTTGATCTTGAGCTGCGCACCATCAACCTGCGTGGGCAGGTGGAATGGACATCTGCATTCAATTTCTCCATGAACCGTAATAAGATCACCAATCTCAATACCGAAACAGACGTTATTCTTAATGGCGGCATCCTGCTTCGCCAGGGTGAATCCATTGGTACGTTCTATGGTTACCAGTTTGCTGGCATTTTTCAGTCCGATGCCGAAGCGGCTTCCAGCCCCGTGCTGGTAGGACAGGAGCCCACGTCGCCCAACCAGGCGTCCCGTGCCCGTGCCGGCGACCGCAAATATGTTGACATCAACAAAGACGGAAAGATCGACGCCAATGACCGCACGATTCTTGGTACCGCCGTTCCCAAGTTTACCTGGGGTTTCAACAATGCCTTTTCTTTCAAAAACATTGAGCTTTCCTTTTTCTTCCAGGGATCGCAGGGCAATAAAATGGCCAACCTTAACAACCTGGACCTGCTCAACTTTAACGGGCAAAACAACGTGCTGGGAGAAGCGGGCCGCAACCGGTGGACGCCGTCCAATCCCGGTAACAAATACCCCCGTGCCCTCGCTGCCGGCAACCTTGACCAGGGAACGTTCTCTTCCGCCATCGTGGAAGATGCCTCCTATATCCGCCTGAAGGTGCTCAGCCTGGGCTACTCACTTCCGGCAAGCCTGGTCTCCAAGATCAATGTGAGCAATTTACGCCTGTTCGTTTCCGGTACCAACCTCTGGACACGTACGAAGTATTCGGGTTACGACCCGGAAGCCAACACGTATGGGCAAAGCACAACCCTTGTTGGCCTGGATGCCGGTGGCTACCCGCAGGCGAAAGTTTTCCAGGTTGGTCTTAGTGCTACTTTCTAATCTCTTAAAGCTTGTTGCATGAAACATATATCTGCGCTAAAAAAAGTTTCCATTTTGCTGCTGGCCGCAGCCAGCTTTTCTTCCTGTAAAAAGTTTCTCGAAGAAAATCCCAAAGGCAACGTAACCGTTGCCAACTATTACATCACCGAAGGCGATGCCATTTCTGCCGTCAATTCCATCTATGCTTACCTCAACTCCACCAGCACCGGTTCTACGGCCGGTGTGTACCACAGTACATTTTGGGTAACGACCGGTTTGGCTTCCGACGAAATGCAGAATAACCAGTTAGCCGCTCCGCAGTATGACCAACTGGGAACCTTTACCCATACGCCGCAAAACCCCGCGCTGGAAGAAGTCTGGGCCATGCATTACAAGACCATTACCATCGCTAACATTGCCATCAACCGCATTCCGGGTATCAACATGAATGCTGCCCTGAAAGCAAGACTGTTGGGCGAAGCCAAATTCCTGCGTGGGCTGATGTATTTTAACCTGGTGCGTATGTTTGGCCGCATTCCGCTGATCACGGAAGAAAATGCACCACTCACACCACCGATTGCCGAAGTGGATGCTATCTATGCACAGGTTATTACGGACCTCAGTGAAGCAGCTTCCGTATTACCGCTGACCTATCCTGTAAGCAATGGCCGCGGCCGGGCTACGCAAGGCGCTGCCAATGCGATTCTTGCTAAAGTTTATCTTACCCGCAAAGAATGGGATAAAGCCGCGGCGGCCGCCAAAAAGGTCATCGACTCCAATCAATACCAATTGTGGGATGATTACGCTGATGTCTTTAAACTCTCCAGCCGTGGCGGAAAAGAAGCCATTTTTTCAGTGGGCTTTGGCGATGCCGGCGGTGCCATCATCTTTTGGGAAGTAGGCCAGTTCCTTGTGCGCCTGCTGCCACCGCAGCTTAGCGATGAAGGCGTGGTAAATGCGCAGGGATGGCAGATTCCAACCCAACATCTTTACAACGAGTATGAGGCGGAAGACCGTCGCCGCGCCGTAACCTTTGTTACGCAGGTAAACGGTCCTAACGGCACCACCACCATTCGTCCGTATATCCAAAAATACTGGGACCGTGTGGCCGAGCCTACGGCAAACGGAACGGCAAATGATTTCCCGGTGATCCGTTATGCCGATGTGTTGCTGATCTACGCCGAGGCCAATAACGAATTGGGAAATACTGCCCTTGCTCACCAATACATCAACATGGTTCGCAAGCGGGCCCGCTTTAACGGTACAGCCTACACGAACGCCGTACCCGACTATGCTGGCCTGAGCAAAGAACAAATGCGGGATGCCCTTATCAAGGAAAGAAAGCTGGAATTTGTGGCCGAAGGACAACGCTGGTTTGACCTGGCCCGCACCAACACCCTGGAGGCGAAAGTGCCACAGGCCAAGCCGGGTGTAACGCCTGCGGCCAAGCATTACCTGTTTCCCATTCCGCAACGCGAAATTGACCTGAACCCTAACCTGGTGCAAAACACAGGCTATTAAACTGCCTGCCGTGCGCAATTTTTTTACTTAAAATATTTTGTCGTGAACACTTCAAACTTTGAAAAATTTCCGGAAGTAGCCATCGATGGTTTCAATGGCTATGCCGGGTGGAAAGAGATCGTTGACGAATTGGCAAAAAAAGTTTCTGCTGACAACAAAAAAGTAGTGGTAGTAGAGTGCTACCCGGGTGTGGATATCCAGCCCTTTCTCCAAAATCTTCAAAACGAAGGTTATCATTTTATAGACGCCAGCACAGCCCTGAAAGCTGAAAAAGACATAGCCGGCATGGTGTATCCCTTTGTGACCGATGACCCGGTTTTCGGTTACCTGTCACCGTTATCGTTGGCCGATTTTTTTGAACAGGAAAAACTCGAAGCACTGGCGGTGCAGGTCGCATCCATTGCCTCCGGTACGGTTTGGATCGTTGGCACCGGCGCTTCGCTGGTACCCGTGGAGAATGACCTGCTTGTGTATGCCGATATGCCCCGCTGGGAGATACAGTTGCGTTTCCGCCGTGGTGTGCTGGGCAACCTCGGTGCTGATAACAACGAAGACGAATTCAGCTACAAATACAAACGTGCGTTTTTCGTGGACTGGCGGGTGTGCGACCGGTTGAAAATGGAACTGTTCGAATCCATGGATTATGTGCTGGACACTACCTATCCCGACAAGCCCAAAATGATCACCGGCGACGCTTTACTGCAAGGTTTGCAGCAGGTGGTGCAACGGCCTTTCCGCGTGGTGCCTTTCTTCGACCCCGGTCCCTGGGGCGGCCAGTGGCTGAAAGAAGTATGCGACCTGGATAGAAGCGAGGTGAATTTTGCCTGGGGCTTCGACTGTGTGCCCGAAGAGAACAGCCTGCTCCTCCGCTTTGCCGATGTGGTGTTTGAGACCCCGGCCATCAACCTTGTTTTTTTACAGCCCAAAAAGCTGCTCGGTCAAAAAGTTTACGAAGCTTTTGGTGCCGAGTTTCCCATCCGCTTCGACTTTTTGGATACCATGGAGGGTGGTAACCTGAGCCTGCAGGTGCACCCGTTGAAAGAATACATCAAGGAAAAGTTCGGCATGCCGTATACGCAGGACGAAAGCTATTATTTCCTGGAAGCACAGGAGGATTCCTATGTATACCTCGGGCTGAAAGAAAATGTTGTTCCGGAAAAAATGATCGGGGCCCTGGAGGCTGCGCAGGAAGGCGACAGCGGTTTTGATGCCGATGCCTACGTAGAGAAATGGCCCATTAAAAAACACGACCACGTACTGATACCGGCCGGCACCGTGCATTGCTCCGGCGCCAATAGTGTTGTGCTCGAGATCAGCGCCACGCCTTACATTTTCACCTTCAAGCTTTGGGATTGGGGCCGGATGGGTCTTAACGGTAAGCCGCGGCCTATTTCGCTGGAGCATGGCAAAGCGTCCATCCAATGGGACCGCACCACACAGTGGACCAAAGAAAACATTTTGAACAAGGTGGAGAAAGTGGCGGAAGGTGAAGGCTGGGTGGAAGAAAAGACCGGCCTTGACGACACGTCGTTTATTGAAACCCGCCGGCACTGGAGCACCGGGAAAGTAACGCACCATACCAACGGTGTTGTGAACATCCTGAACCTGGTGGAAGGGCGGGAGGCGATCGTGGAAAGTCCCAGCGGCGCTTTTGCACCGTTTGTGATCCACTATGCCGAAACCTTTATCGTTCCTGCTGCTGTTGGTGACTACACGGTGCGGCCTCACGGCGAAAGCGAAGGTTCCCGCATCGGTACCATCAAAGCCTATGTAAGACAGGAAAAATTGCTGACCTCTCAAACAAATTAACGCATGCAAAAGCAAAGCTTAAAATATGTTTACCAATGCACTTTTGTTGCAGCCGTGGGTGGCCTCCTCTTTGGCTACGATACCGCGGTGGTGGCAGGGGCCATTGGTTTTATCCAGCAGAAATACGAGCTCTCGGCGGCCATGACCGGCTGGGCGGCTTCCTGCGCCCTGGTAGGGTGCATGGTAGGTGCCATGTTTGCCGGTGCGGTGAGCGATAAGCTGGGTCGCAAAAAAGTGCTGATGATGGCCGGCGTTGCCTTTGCCATTTCCTCGCTGGGCATCATGCTGCCGCTTTCACTTTCCTGGTTTATTGTCTTCCGGTTTATTGGCGGCATCGGCATCGGCATTGCCTCCATGCTGGCGCCGATGTACATATCGGAGATCGCCCCGGCGCAGATCCGCGGTCGCCTCATCTCCATTTATCAACTGGGCATTGTGATCGGCATCCTGCTGATCTATTTTGTAAATGCGGCCATTGCGGGTATGTATGACGAGGCCTGGAATGTTGAACAGGGCTGGCGCTGGATGTTTGGCTCCGGGCTTTTGCCTTCGCTGGTATTCATTGGTCTTTTGCTGATCGTACCCGAAAGTCCGCGATGGCTGGCCCAGGAAAACCGCTGGGATGAAGCAAAAGATATTCTGACCAAAGTGGGTGGCAAGGAACAGGCGCAGGAGGAACTGGTCACCATCCGCGAGTCGCTTAATATGCAGCAGATCTCATTTTCACGGTTAATAAAACCCGGTCTGCGTACGGCGCTTATCATTGGCGTGGTGCTTTCTATTCTTTCGCAGGTTACCGGCATCAACGTGATCATGTATTATGCACCGGAGATCTTTAAAGCCACCGGCGACGGCTCTTCCTCGGCACTGATGCAAACCGTGCTGGTAGGCGGTATTAATACCCTGATGACAGTTGTGGCCATCAAATACGTTGACAAATGGGGCCGGAAAAAATTGCTCCTGGTTGGCGCTGCCGGTATGGCGGTTTGCCTGGCGTTGGTAGGCTTTGCCTTTTACACCAACAATACCCAAGGCTACTGGGTGCTGGCCGGCATCCTGGCCTATATCTCGTTTTTTGCCATTTCGCTGGGACCGCTCACGTTTGTGGTGGTAGCCGAAATTTTCCCCACACACATCCGCGGCCGCGCCATGTCGGTAGCCATCTTTTTCCTGTGGCTGTCGGTTTATATCGTTTCACAAACCTTTCCCATGCTGCTCGAAAGTATCGGCAGCGCCTACACATTCTGGATCTACATGGTGATGTCTGTGATCGCTTTCATTTTTGTGTGGGCAATGGTGCCTGAAACAAAAGGCAAAACACTGGAAGAAATAGAGCAACTGTGGATAACGGCAAAACCGGAAACAGTACTTCAAGAACAATATTGAAAATTTTAAAAACTAACGATCATGCTGCTACGTAAACAGCTCCTGCCATTGCTTCTTAGCCTGCTGGTTTTGGCCGGCGGTTGCAAAAAAGACGACTCTGATCCCAGTGCACCGGTGTTGCGCCTGGAACCCGACTATGTAACCGGCAAGGCCGGTAGGGTGGTGGAAACGACCCTGCACATCACCGCCCCCAACGGCGTGAAAGATGTGGTGATGTACAAAACGGTAAACCTGCAACGCGATAACAGCTTTGGCGCCGGCGGTACACTCACCGGCGTGCCGGCTGCCGTTAGCGGCGATACTTACGAATATCATTTTTCGTACGAACTAAAGGATTCGGAAGTGGACAAACTGGTTGGCTTCAACTTCCGCTTTACCGACGGCAAAGGCATGGCGGCGGAGAAAGACCTTACCGTGAACACCACCACATCGGCACAGGCCATCATCTTTTCCCGCAAATGGAAGCTGGTGTCGAAAGTGTGGACAAGCATTACGCCACCGGCGGATGACCTGAAGGACTGCGAAACAGATGATGTATACAGTTGGAACCGTGACAGCACAGTCTCCATTGCCTACGGCACCAAGGCCTGCCAGTTCGATGGCTTTAATGTGTTTGACAAATGGACGATCAGCGAGGATGAAAAAACGTTTACCCAGGTTTACCATTCTCTTTTTGATCCTTCCAATATTACCACCGAAATCTACAAGGTCCGTTCGGTTAGCCGCGACCGGCTGGTGATGGAAATGATCGTAGACCTTTCCATTTTCGGTCCGCCCTACACCGACAAGGAAGTGTTTGTTTACACGTTTGAACCCGTTCCCTGATCACCTTAACCACGCTATATGATGAAGAAAAAGATGCTCACCAGCGTTGCAGCCTTAGCGTTCCTGCTGCAAGCCTGCAGCGAACCCAAAGAAACTGTCGCCGGTACCAATCCGCCCGATACCGCTAAGCTAAACCAGCTCAAATTTTCGGTTGCACCTGCACCGGAATGGGATGCCCTGTTCAAACGCAGCTCCGGCTGGTTTGGCGGTGATGGCATTTTTGCCCTTACCCGTGATGGAAGGGAAAAAGAAAGTTCCGCCAAAAATTCCGAAGCCCTGATCTGGTTCAGTGATAGCCTGCTGGGTGAAATAAAGGAAGATTCCCTGCAGCCGGGATGGGTCATGATCAATAATTCGATCGCCGTCTTGAAAGGTGGTGAGCCTAGTGCTTCAGCCTTGCAGTTTGTGTGGGATAAAGGCGGGGACGGCAAACCAAAATCATTGTTCGAGCCCAAAACGCCTGCCACGCAAGCGGGTGAATACTACTGGCTCGGTGATGGTTTTGTGAACCACCACAAAGGTTCTGACCTTTACCTCTTTGGCTACCGCATCCGCAACACAGTACCCAACGCCGCTTTTGGTTTTGAAGAAGTGGGCAATACCCTGCTGGTGATCCCCAATGGCCAGCAGCCTCCGTTTACCAATGTGCGCCAGTTGGATATTCCTTTTTTCCTTGGTAAAAAAGTTGACCAGGTGGGCTCTTATGGTGCCGGCATACTTGTTAACACAGTGGAAGCCGGTGCTCCCAAGCCCGACGGGTTTGTGTACATCTACGGTGTACGTGGACAGAAAAAAGGCGTGATGGTTGCCCGTGTGCAGCCACAGCATATTGAAGCCTTTGACCGGTGGCGTTTCTGGAACGGCAAAGAGTGGGTGGCCGATCACAACGAGGTCCAAATCGTTACCGACCGAGCCTCCAATGAGCTGAGCGTAACGCCGCTTGCCGATGGCCGTTATGCAATGGTTTTTCAGGTGGATGGCCTTGGCAAATACGTGGGTCTCCGGCTGGGTGCTACGCCTTATGGGCCTTTTGGCGATGTGATCAACCTGTATGACGTAACGAGCAGCCTGGAGCTGGACAAGGACATCTTCCCTTATAACGCCAAGGCACACCCGGTTTTGTCGAAGCCCGGCGAACTCCTTATCAGTTACAATGTCAATTCGTTTGACTTTTTTAATGACATCAAGCAATTTCCCAATCTCTACCGTCCCCGTTTTATTACCCTGAAATATGACCTGGACTAAATCTATTTTGGTTGCTTTCACCTGCCTGCTTTTGATGCAGGCAGGGGCAGTCGATCGTTTTACCCTTGCCAATACCCTGCAAAGCAACATGGTGGTACAGCAGGGAAAGGCACTTACCCTTTGGGGAAAGGCGTCTCCCGGCACCCTTTTGCAGGTTCACTGTAGTTGGCAGGCAAAGCCAGCTCAAACTATGGCAGATGCATCCGGTACCTGGAAGCTGGCCGTGCCTGTTCCCAAAGCAGTTCCACACCGCTTCACCGCCAACACTATCACGGTGCGTTCCGGCAATGAAACAAAGCGTTTGCAAAACATCCTGATCGGTGATGTGTGGCTTTGTGGCGGGCAATCGAACATGGATATGGAGCTGAAGCCTTTTTTACCCTGGCTCCTGGGTGCAGACCATTACCGGATGGAAATCGAAAATGCCGCTTACCCGCAGATCCGGTTTTTTAATGTGCGTACCGATTTTAAAGCCGACCCGCAGGAAGACTGTGGCGGTACCTGGCTGGTATGCTCGCCACAGACGGCACCACAGGTAAGTGCTGTGGTTTACTTCTTCGCACGACAGGTGTTTTTGAAAAAAGGCATTCCCATTGGGCTGGTGGTAAACAGTGTGGGTGGCTCCGCGGCCCAGGCCTGGGTAAGCCGTGATACGCTGGCGGCCGACAAAGTGCTGCAGCAAAAATATTTGTATCCTTATGATACCAGCAGCCGTGCCAAAGAGCCACTGGATTCAGTGGTTACCTTTGAAAAAGTGGTGCGGCCGACGCTTTTTTACAACGCTATGGTGTATCCCCTGCGCAACCTGCAGTTCACCGGTGCGCTTTGGTACCAGGGCGAATCGAACCGCCACGACAGCGCAGTATACACCCGTCTTTTTTCTTCGCTTATCCGCAACTGGCGAACGCTGGTGAACAACCCGCAGCTACCGTTCTACTATGTGCAGGTGGCACCGTATAACTGGGGAGAGAACGACACCACCAAACACGAATATGCTTTCCTGCGGGAAGCGCAGGCCAACACCCGAAACCTTGTGCCCAACACCGGCATGGTGGTGACGATGGATATAGCTGACCCTACCGACATTCATCCCCGCAACAAACAGGAAGTAGGCTACCGGCTGGCGAAACTGGCCCTTGCTCATGTGTACAACGAGCCCAATACCGTTTCAACCGGCCCTGAATATGCCGGTCATACCGTTGAAGACGCCGTTGTAAAAATTCGTTTTCACCATACGGGTTCCGGGCTGATGACCAACAACGGGCAGGCACCGCGGCATTTTTACCTGGCAGGCAGCGATGGTGTTTTTCATTATGCACAGGCCCGGATCGAAGGCCGGGAAGTGTGGCTGCAATCCGACAAGGTAAAAGCACCGATGGCTATTCGTTACGCTTTCACCAACTTTCCTGTTACCAACCTGGAGAATGCGGAAGGGTTTCCGGCCGTTCCGTTTCGTTCACAATTTTAAACGCTGGACATGAAAATAATCCTGGTCCCAATCACTGTCTTGTTGCTCCTTTTCGGTTGTACCGAACCGGTAGAAAAAACGCAAGCGAAAGACACTGAACCAACGAAAGGCATTGCAGCAACGGCGGCACCGCAATGGGACCAAATGTTGCTGCGCAACGAAGGCTGGATCGGTGCGGATGGCGTGTATGCCGTTCCCCTCAACGGTGTGGAAACGCCGGGCAAAGCGGCCGAAACCGAAACCCTGTTGTGGTTCAGCGACAATATCTGGGGAACGGTCAGCGGCGATACCCTTGCCGATGGCTGGGAACTGTCGAACAATTGCGTGGCCTACCTCAACGGGGCAGAGGCTGATTCCTCGAAATTGCAGTTTCACCGGCGGTATAGCGACAAGGGACAAACGTTATCCATGTTTGAGCCTGCTACACCCAATGCCAATCCCGGCGATTATTACTGGCTGGGCGATGGTTATTTCAACCATGCGTTGGACAGCACCATTTATATTTTTGCTTACCGCATTCAGAATATACCCGATGGCGGTATCTACCCGTTTGATGATGTAGGACTTTCCCTTATAGCCTTGCCCAAAGGCAGCCGGCCGCCCTTCGTCAACCAGCGGCAGTTGGATGTTCCTTTTTTTCACAAGAACAGTGGTGGCAAAGGCAAGCTTGTTTTTGGTGTGGCTGTTCTGGCCAATACCGTTGGTGCCCGGGCGCCTAAGCCGGACGGCTTTGTCTATATCTACGGGGTGCGTGGGCCGCAGAAAGAACTGGTAGTGGCAAGAGTGCCGGAAAAAGAATTTGAGACCTTCAGCGCCTGGCGGTTTTGGGATGGCGCTGGCTGGGGCAGCGATGTACATGCCTGCGCCGCAATCTCCAATCGTGTCAGCAACGAAATGAGCGTAAGCTTTATGGAAGACGGCCGTGTGATCGCCGCTTACCAGCTTGATACCAATTCGCCGGATATTATGATACAGGCCGGCCGTACGCCGGCAGGACCTTTTCAGCCTGCAAAAAAAGTGTGGTCCACGCCGCAGGTGTACGAAGACCTCGATTTTTATACCTATAACGCCAAGGCACACCCGCATTTGTCAAAACCCGGGGAGTTGCTCATCAGCTACAATGTCAATTCATTTGATTTTGCGGATGACATCAAGTACAAGCCCCATCATTTGCGTCCCCGCTTTTTTACTGTCAACTACAACTAAGCATGGCGGCGAAATCGGTCATATTGCAAAACAAGGCCTGCACTGCCACCTACACTACAAAGGGAGGGGCCCTGGTGGATTTCCGCCTGCAACCCGGGGGCGTCAACCCCTTGCCGTTTCGCCACAAGGAAAAAAGCAAAGGAGCAAAAGAAGTTTGTTTCAACGGTCATTTTGTTTGCCTGGGCAACTGGGGTGATCCTTCTCCCGGCGAAGCGGCCAGGGGGCATGTAAAACACGGCGATTTTAACCGCCTAGAATGGCTGTCTTCAAACAAAGAGCAGCAGGCGCTCCTGTCGGCTTACTCCCCACTGGAAGGCTTATACGTGGAGCGGAAGGTGGAATTAGATGCAACCGAACCGGTACTGTTGGTATCGGAAACTATTCAGAATATGCACTCGGTTGGCCGCCTTTACAACCTGGTGCAACACCCAACCATTGCTGCGCCGTTTTTGGATGCGGCCACCATTGTTGACTGCAACGCGGCCAACGGCTTTGACTATGCTTTCCCGAATTTGAATGAAACCGTTTTCAGTTCCTGGCCCGCAGCAAAAACTATTGATGGGGAGGTAATGAACCTTTCAACGCCGGACAGGGCCTACAGTTCCGTGTTTTCGTTTTTGGTAAACCCGGCCGATGAATGGGGATGGGTAACGGCGAATTCACCTTCTGCGCAAACGCTGTTGGGGTATGTGTGGAAGCGAAGTGATTATCCCTGGATAGCACACTGGCTGCATTTTGAAGGGGAGAATTTGCGCTACCGGGGTTTGGAGTTCGGCACCACCGGCGTGCACCAACCAATCCAATCGATATGGGAGAAGGGCCTGGTGAATCTCTTGGGAGAAAGGACCTGCCAGTTTATCGATACCGGTGAAGCGCATCAGCGGTCCTACCTGGCCTTTCTGCACCACTTACCCAAGGGGTTCCGGGGCGTACAACAGGTGCAGGTGGAGGATAATCGCCTGCTGCTGACAGAAAAGAAAACGGCCCGGATAATCGAGATTACTCACCAATTACAAACAGATCATGCAATACAACAATAAGACCGTGGTGATTTCCGGCGGTGCAAAAGGCATCGGTGCGGCTTGCGCCAGCGCTTTTCTGGAAGCGGGTGCTAATGTTGCTGTGCTGGACATCGAGCCGGACGAAGAAAAAAACGTTCATGCCCGGTGGTTATACCTGCAATGCAATGTGGCCCGGGCTTCGGAAGTAGACCGCTGCCTGGAAACAGTGGCGCAGCATTTTGGCGCCGTTCATTTTTTGGTGAACAATGCCGGCATCCAGCGCTACGGAACGGTGGTGGATACAACCGAAGACGTGTGGGACGAGGTGATGAACGTGAACCTGAAAAGCTATTTTCTCTGTGCCAAATATGCCCTGCCTTACATCGAAGCGGCCGGTGGTGGGGCGGTGATCAATATGGCTTCTGTGCAGGCCTTTGTAACGCAGGAAAAAGTGGCCGCCTACGCTGCCGCCAAATCGGCCATACTGGGGCTTACCCGCAGTATGGCCATTGATTTTGCGCCTCGCATTCGCTGCGTGGCGGTTTGTCCGGGTACCATCGATACGCCTATGCTGCGGGATGCCATTTCACAATCGCCCGACCCGGCAGCCGTGCTGCAGGAATGCAACGATATGCACCTGGTGAAGCGCATCGGCAGTGCCGCTGAAGTGGCAGCGCTGGTAAAATTCCTGTGCAGCGACGAAGCTTCCTTTATCACCGGTGAGGCTATCCGTGTAGATGGTGGATTGGGTATTCGTATCGGCGGCAGTAAACAGAAGTGAAAAGTCGGTAGAGGATAGTCGGGAGTTCAATGTCAAGAGCAAGTAGCCAGTAGCGAGTAGCTTCATTCAATAACAGAATCATGGAGAAAACAATAAATGATGTAACCATTTTTTGCGATGGGCTCGACCATCCCGAATGTGTGGCCGTGCACAGCGATGGCTCTGTTTGGGCCGGGGGCGAAGGCGGCCAGGTCTACCGCATTTCACCGGACGGTAAAACCGTAACGGAAGTGGTAAACACCGGTGGTTTTGTCCTGGGCCTGGCGTTTTCGCCGGGCGAAGAATGGCTGGCCATTTGTGACCTGAAAAAGGCCTGTATCTGGACGTTTGAACTTCGTAGCGCCACGCTTTCCGTTTTTGCCACGGAAGTGGAAGGAACGCCAATTCGCATTCCCAACTACCCCGTATTTGACAAGAACGGTGATCTGTATGTTTCAGACAGCGGGGCCTTTCGGCAAGTGTCCGGGTTAGTGTATAAGTTCAATGCGGCTGGTGATGGCAAAATATGGCACATGGGCCCTTTCAATTTTGCAAATGGCCTTGCCCTTTCTGCCGACCAAAAAACCTTGTACATCGCCTGCAGCTTTTTACCCGGCATTGAACAGGTGACTATCAATGAAGATGGCAGCGCTGGCAACCGGTCTGTGTTGTTGCACCTGCCGCAAACCTGTCCGGATGGCCTGGCGCTTGATGCCAAAGGAAATCTTTTTATCGCTTGTTATGCACCCAATACCATTTACCGTCTTACACCGGATGGAGAACTATCTACGGTTATCCATGACTGGGAGGCACACACGATCTGCAATCCAACCAACATTGCTTTTGGCGGCAAAGATCACCAGCAACTTTATATCGCCAATTTAGGCCGGTGGCATATTGCCCGTATCGACATGGATACACCCGGATTGTTCTAACCTTAAATTCTTACCTGAACGTATGCTTTACTTATTTCATTCCCTTTTCACCGCTTTTAGTTTTGCTTTTTGCTTAACGGCCTTTGCTGGTCCCGGTAACATTGCCGCCAGTGCTAAGGTTTCTGTTTCCACATCACTGAATGAAAATTACAAAGCTGCCAACCTTACCGATGGCCTCATTGGCATCGATGGCAAGGGCGAATGGGCCTGCGAAGGCGTGACCACCGATTGGGGCTATATCCGGTTTCCCTGGGCGCAGCTTGATTGGTCGCAACCGCAGCGTATTAACAAGGTGGTGCTGTACGACAGGCCTTCGGCCAAAGAACACATTGCCGGTGGCAAACTGCTGTTCAGTGATGGGAGCGTAGTTTGGGTAAACCAGTTGCCCAACGATGGCAGCGGGAAAGCCATTTCCTTTCCGGCGAAATCTGTTACCTGGGTGCGGTTTGTGGTAACTGACGGTACCGGCAGCGACCTGGGACTTTCGGAAATGGAAGTGTTCCCGGTTGCCGGCGAAGGCGTTGATTTTGTTTCCCGCGTGGATCCTTATATCGAAACCAACCGAGGCCGCTATTTCTTTTTTATCACGGGTGGTGTGCCTTTTGGTATGGTGGGTGCCGCACCGCATACCCGCAACAAAAACCAGAACGGCGGCGGTTATAATTATAACGAAAACGAGATTTTGGGTTTTGGACAGATCCATGACTGGATGATGTCAGGAGTTGAGATCATGCCAACAACAACAGCCTCGCAGCCTTCGTTGGGAGAGCCGGGATGGAAAGCCAGATTCAACCACGATGATGAAATTGTGCAACCAGGTTATCATCGTGTTTTTTTACAGGACCACAAGATCCGCGTGGAGCAAACAGCTACCGACCGCGTAAGCTTTTACCGGTTTCAATACCTGCAGGCTTCCGATGCCCGCATCATCATCAACCTGGGTGGTTACCTGGCGAACAGCACCATGGAAAATGCAGTGGTTACCCGGATCAGCGATACCGAAATTGAAGGCTCGTTTTCTTCCGTAAAAAGATACTGGGGCGGTCCCAAAGAAGTAAAGCTGTTTTTCGTGATTCGCTTTGACAAGCCGTTCAAAACCCTGAACGGATGGAAGGGAAGTAGCGCAGCTCAACATATATCAGCTTACGCCGGCGACAGCCTTCGCATCGCTGCCGAATACAGCCTTGAGAAGGGCGATGTGGTGCAGATGAAAACAGGCCTGTCTTACACCAGCATCGCTAATGCCCGTAATAACCTTGATACAGAATGCACTACCTGGAACTTTGACGATGTAAAAAATTCTGCTCAGCAAGAATGGAATACCTGGCTGGGAAAAATGGAAGTAAAAGGCGGCACCGATGCACAGCAGGTGAAATTTTATACCGACCTCTGGCATGTGCTGCTGGGACGCCACAAAACCAACGATGTTTCCGGCGACTATCCTGATCGCACAAGCGGCAAACGGGAGGGCACGTTCACCGATGCGGTTTTTAAGGTCAAGCGCATTCCCAAAGATGCCAATGGCAAGCTGAAATTCAACATGTACAATTCCGATGCGTTTTGGCTGAGCCATTGGAACCTGAATATCCTGTGGGGCCTGGCCTGGCCGGAAGTAATGGACGAATTTTCGGCATCCATGATCGAATACGCCAACAACGGGTACCTCCTGCCAAGGGGGCCTTCCGGCGGCGGTTATTCCTACATCATGACCAGCAGTCCAACCAGCAATTTGATTGTGAGCACCTACATGAAAGGCCTGCTGAAAAAAGTGGATGCCAAACATGCCTACGAAGTGGTGCGCCGTAACCACCTGCCCGGTGGTATGCTGGGGTCTAAAGAAGAAATTGAATTTTATACAAAACACGGCTACTGGCCAAACAATGCAGGCATCAGCATCGAGGCGCATTTCCAGGACTGGGGCATCGCCCAGATGGCGGCCAGGCTGGCTCGAAAAAAAGACGTGCAGTTCTTTACCAGGCGTGCCAACGGCTGGCCAACCTTGTTTCACCCGCAGCACAAACTGCTTTTTCCCAAAAACGAAAAAGGAGCTTTTGTACACAACGATCCACTGAGCGGACAAGGCTGGGTGGAAGCCAACGCCTGGCAGGCTACCTGGGGACTTTCGCATGCGCTGCCGCAACTGGCGCAACTGATGGGTGGTGCTGACACTTTTGCCACCAAGCTGAATTATGCCTTTGAGCAATCCCGCGCCAGCGACTATGTTTACGGCTATACGGAAGGGTATGTTAGTTATGCCAACCAGCCGGGCTGCTCCAATGCGCATGTGTTCAGCTACGTGGGCAAACCCTGGCTGACCCAATACTGGGTGCGCCGGGTGCAGGAGCAGGCTTATGGCGGTGTTACTCCAGACCTGGGATATGGTGGGCACGACGAAGACCAGGGACAGATGGGTGGTGTCAGTGCGCTGATGTCCATTGGGCTTTTCAGTGTAACCGGCAACCAGTCGCAAACGCCGTACTACGAGATCACCTCACCCATTTTTGACGAAGTGAAGATCCACCTGGACAACCGCTATTACAGCGGCAAGCAATTCACCATCCGAACTAACAACAATGGGCACACGAAAAATTACATTCAATCGGCAAAACTGAACGGACAGGACCTGCCCAACTTTTGGTTTACACACGAAGCCTTTGCCAAAGGCGGTGAACTGGAATTGTGGCTGGGCGATGAACCCAACAAAGCATGGGGTGTTCAACAATTGCCACCTGTTAACTAAAAAAATGCAGCAAATGATTGCCGGTGTAGATATTGGCGGTACGCATGTTACCGTTTGCCTGGTTGACAAGACCAGGGCCGAATTTCACAAACCCAGTTACTCCCGTGTACACATCGATCCCTCGCTTGAAAAAGAAGCGGTCATACAAACCTGGGCCGGTGTGATAAAGGAAAGCTTTGCCAAAGGGCAACAGCCAGTAGGGCAGGTGGGCATTGCCATGCCGGGCCCTTTCGACTACGAAAACGGCATTTGCTATATAAAAGGATTGAACAAGTACGAATGCTTGTATGGCGAAAATGTAAAAGACCTCTTAGCGCAGGCATTGGGTATACAAACTTCGCAAATCAGTATGATCAATGATGCCTCGGCTTACCTGATAGGTGAGCTGTACGCCGGTGCGGGGCGTGGGTGCCAAAACGTGGTGGGTATTACCCTGGGCACTGGCCTGGGTTCTGCTTCGTTTTACAACAACATGTTAGAAGACGGCGACCTCTATGTTTTTCCCTATGCCGGCGGCAAGGCCGAGGACCTGGTATCGGCCAACTGGCTGTTGCGTACGTATGAAGAAGAAGCCGGTGAAAAACTTTCCGGTGTCAGGGAACTGGCCGAGAGAGCGGAGACCGATGCATCGGCCCGGGAACTGTTTACAACTTATGGCCGCAACCTTGGTGCCGTGCTGGCCTTGCGCTACAAAGATCAGTCGCCGCAAGCGGTGATCATTGGCGGAAACATTGCCAAGTCCTGGGACTTGTTTATTCCTGCCACGGAGGCAACGCTGCGGGAAGCCGGCTTAAATGCGGTGCTAAAGCCTGCCTTGCTGGGAGAAGACGCAGCGATGATGGGAGCTTGCCGGGCGGTGTAAAAAAGATGTCATCATAATTAAGTTTGCAACCTGGCTTGCAGCACCATGGAATTATGTGTTTTATGACCCGAACCAATCACCGGATGAATACAAAAGAGTGGATCAAAGAAAATTGCTTCTGCAGGCAAAACGTTTTCTTCATATAAATCACTGCGATACTCTTCAAACCAATTTGATAAAATCTGAATAAGATTTTCTTTTCTCTTTAAAGAAAATGTATATTTCCATCCACTACAGGTCTCTTACGTAAAATGTGTGAATAGCTTAACAACCGATCTTCTTCCAACCAGCATCTGTACAGCTTTCCGCCCGAAAGTCAGTGCGTTGAAAAAAGAATTACTCCTTCTCCCTACAAAATAAATAGCAGCAATAGCGGATGTTGGCTGGGTATGTGACATAAGTGCATTAGTCGTTCGCTAAAATTTACTTTTCAGCATGCGTTTATCTTATCAACTGATCACCGTTCTTTTTCTTTCCGCACTTGTTGCGTGCAAAACAGCCACCCCTGGCAAAGTGGAGAAGGGTAGTGGCGTGACCAAATATGTTAATCCCTTTATCGGTACCACGCCGCTTACCGATCCGCGGATTGTTGGTTTTACTGTGCCGGAAGGTTGGCGACCCTGGTCGGGATTAACCTACCCGGGAGCTTCCTTGCCAAACGCAATGGTGCAGCTAAGCCCAATGACCGAATATGGTTCAGGAGCGGGATATGAGTATGAAGACAGCACAATATTGGGCTTTACCCATACCAATAAAGGCCACTGGAACCTTTGCAACATCCCGGTGCTGCCCCTGCCTGCCAGCAAAACAACAGCGCCGTTTGCTTCGCGTTTTTCGCACCAGAAAGAAGCGGCAGCTCCCGGCTATTACCAGGTTTACCTGGAGGATTTCGGGATCAACGTTCGCCTCACCTCAACCCTGCGCACCGGCTTTCATCAATACACATTCGCCAACAACAAGGGCCGTAAAATTTTATTTGACCTGGCAAGAGCCAACAACCGGGTAAGGGACTGGCGTATCGAAAAAGCAGGAGAGTCGGCGGTAAAAGGTTTCCAGGATGTGGGAAATGATAAGATCTATTTCTATGCCGTACTGAATGGTGCTATCAGTAACCTCGAAGAAATTGCCGAAGGCAAACGCGAGGGAAGAGCCATCTTACACCTGGCAGATGATAATAACAAAGCGGTAGAACTGAGGATCGGGCTTTCATTTGTCAGTACCGAAAATGCGAAGCTGAACCTGGAACAGGAGATCGGGAACCAATCGTTTGAAGAGATCCGTACGGCGGCCGACAATACCTGGGAATCACTCCTCTCAACAATTGCTGTAAAAGGCGGAACCGAAAAACAAAAAGAAATGTTCTATTCCTCACTGTACCGTGCCGTTCTCTGGCCGGCACTTCGCAGCGATGTGAACGGTGAATACGTTGATGAAAAGAAAGCTGTCGTAAAAGCAACGTTTAATTATTACGAGATTCCTTCGCTTTGGGACACCTACCGGAACAAGCTTGTTTTACTGGCGATCGTTTCTCCCAACGTAACGGCCGATGTCATTCAGTCGTTAAAGGACAGGGGCGACAAAACCGGCTTCATTCCTACTTTCTTTCACGGCGATCATGCGGCTTCGTTTATTGCCGGATCTTACCTGCGTGGCATCGACGGCTTTGATGTAAAAGGTGCCTATGAACTGTTGCTCAAGAATGCATTTGTTGAAGGCCGCAGCCGTCCGCACCTGAACGAATACATGCAGAAAGGTTATATCTCGGAACCGCATATTGAAAAACCGCATGTAGAGACAAAAGCGAAAGCCGGCGTTTCCAAAACACTGGAATACGCTTATGACGATTATTCGTTGGCCTTGATGGCGCAGAAGCTGGGTGATACGGCTAACTACCGTAAGTTGATGGAGCGGTCGAAATTTTATAAAAATGTATTTGATCCTTCCACACGGTTCATGCGGGGCCGCCTGGAAAACGGCGAATGGGTAAAGAACTTCGATCCGCAGTACCCCTACTATGAGTATATGTACCGCGAGGCCAATGCCTGGCAGCTTTCCTTTTATGTGCCGCATGATATGGATGGCCTGATCAAGCTGTATGGCGGAAACGCGGGTTTTGAAAGCAAACTCGATTCGCTTTTTACCGTTCCCTGGAACCCGGCGCACATTGCCCGAAACGTAGAAACCATGATCGGCCAATACTGCCACGGCAACCAGCCCGACCATGAAGCGCCGTTTGCCTATCATTTCATCGGCAAGCCGGAAAAATCGCAAAAGATGATCGATTTTATACTCGACAGCCTTTACGGAATGGGACCGCAGGGTCTCGATCTCAGCGGCATGGATGATGCCGGGGAGATGTCTTCGTGGTATGTATTCAGTGCCCTTGGCTTGTATCCGTATGCTGCGGTAGAGGATCGTTACCTGGTCACCGTGCCGGTTTTTGACCAGGTCGACTGGAAGCAGTCCAATGGACGTGTATTGACAATAAAGCAAGATGGTAAAAGCCGTAACCTGAAAGATATCCGTGTCAATGGCAAATCGCAGCAGGGTTATTTTGTTGCGCACCACCTGTTCAGGGAAGGCGGCACGGTAGAGATCGTAACGAAGTAGTCCTGAAGGATAAATCTTTCCGTCCTTATTTATAGATGAATCCTGGAAGAACGAATACATAACTGAAGCGGTGATTCTTTCAGCGTAAAACAAAAAAAACGGGAAGCCAGGTGATGGCTTCCCGTTTTTTGTTGCCTCCTTCGTCCGCCAGTAAAAAAAAGTTCGGAAGGAATAGCGGATTGACTTTTCTACTGTGACAATAGTAACAAGACTCTAATCAACCTATCAATCAGGAAATTAAAATTGCATGCTTATGTCATTATTGAAGCGGCCGGCAGGTCGGCTAACGGCAACTGCCAGAACGTTAGCTTACTGCAAGCGCATCGTGCTGTTCGTAGCCTTCTTGCAGTGCCTAACCTTATTTGCCTACAGCCAAACAACAGCAAATGGTAAAGTCGTTGGCGAAAACAACAGCCCTCTACCCGGCGTTACAGTTCAGTTGAAAAACACAACTACTGTTACTACAACGGACACAGAAGGAAATTTTACCTTATCAGTGCCATCTACCGGTGGCGTACTCGTTTTTAGCTATGTGGGATATACGTCCCGCGAACTGACCGCCGGTGCGAACATGAACGTTCAACTGCAACCATCCGCCAACACGCTGGCCGATGTGGTGGTGGTGGGTTATGGCACGCAGCGGCGTGTTTCTGTTTCAGGGGCGGTAGACCAGATCCGGTCTGAAGCCATCGAAGGAAAGCCCGTTGCCAATGTCAGCCAGGCCTTGCAGGGGGTGTCTCCTAACCTGATCATTCAGCAACAAAATTTCGAACCGGGCCAGGGCCTCAACATCAATATCCGGGGCTTGGGTACACTGGGCAATAACGATCCCCTTGTGGTTATCGACGGTATCATCGGTGGTGATCTCAACCTGCTGAATCCGGCTGATATTGAAAGTATTTCGGTTTTAAAAGATGCGGGAACAGCATCTATCTATGGCTCCCGTGCAGCCAACGGTGTTCTTCTCATCACCACCAAAAAAGGCCGGAAAAATCAACGGCCTTCCCTAAGTTATGAAGGTATGTACGGTGTTACCAGTCCAAAAATTGCAGCACAACCGGTGCATGCCTGGGAGAATGCCTATTTTAAAAATGAATCCCTTGTCAATTCTGGCCGGCAACCGGTGTATTCGGCTTCCGATATTCAGCGCATTGCGGCACAGGGTGATGGTGACTGGCAGCTGTCCAATATTTTGAAAAAAGCAGGACAGCAGTCGCACAATCTCAGCGTACGAGGTGGCGGCGAAACCAATACCTACCTGGTATCGTTTGGCTACCTGGACCAGGAGAACAATTTTATCGGGCCAGATTACGGCTACAAACGGTATAACCTTCGCCTGAACCAGTCAACTGAAATTGGCAAGTTTAAGCTGACAACCATCCTGAGCTATGCAAAAACAAACGGCAAGGATCACTCTTCCAGTGCCAGTACCTTGGTCGTGGATGCTTCCCGTGTTCCCCTGCTGTACAACTTCCAGGATTCACTGGGCCGTTATTTGACCAATGCAGTTTCATCCGAATTCAACCCGAAAGCCGTGTTGGAAAATGGTGGTTACCGCCGTTATAACAACGATGAAGTTTTCGGAAGTTTTACGGGTGAATTATCCGTTACCCGCGACCTGAAGATCCGTGGTGTATTCGGTGGAACGGTTCGTTCGAATCATTCTTTCGGGCGACGCATGGACCTGTCATTTTTCCCGGGTGGCCGTTACGGACAAGACCGTGAGGTGTATGACGATAATTCCAAATCACTTCTCACCAATACACAGTTGATTGCTGAATACAAAAAACGTTTTCGTGATCATGATGTGAGCTTGCTGGTAGGTGGTTCAAACGAATCGTTTAAAAGTGAAGGCAACAGTGTACGCAAAACCCTTACTGACCCGGTTTTTGGTATCCCAACAACCGGAACCGTTGTGGATCCCAATTCGGCCAACTCTAACCAACGCACAAGCGAGAGCAGTCTGAATTCTGTATTCGGTAGAGTAGGTTATTCCTTCAACGATAAATACTTTGGTGAATTTTCGTTCCGATACGATGGTTCTTCCAACTTTCCTGAAGCAGGTCGCTGGGGCTTTTTCCCCTCGGTTAGTGCAGCCTGGCGTTTAACACAGGAAGCCTTCCTGAATGATTTCAGGGACAACGTTGGCGAATTAAAACTCCGTGCTTCTTACGGTGTGCTGGGTAACCAAAACGTTGGTCCTTACCAGTACCAGACTTCCTATTTTAACTATGCAAACGCCTATGGCTTTAATAATGTAATTGTTGGCGGATCTGGTTTCTCACTGGGCAATCCACAGATTACCTGGGAAAAAGCGGCAACGGCAAACCTGGGTTTGGATGCTGAGTTGTTTAGAAGAAAACTTCTCCTTTCGTTTGATGTATTTGATAAAACCACAAGCGATATCCTGGTTCCCCGGGACGATGTACCCGAACTGTTCGGTGCCGGTTTTCCCAGCTACAACGCTGCTAAAGTGCGGAACCGCGGCTGGGAGGCCAGTGCAACCTACCGTCTTTCCGGAAGAGACTTCAGGCATAGTTTCAACTTGAATATTGCTGATAACCGAAATGAATTGGTCAACTACACATTCGGTGCACAAGAGCAGGTTTTACGCAAAGAGGAATTCGAATTTGTACGTCGCGTTGGTCTGCCAATTACGGTTTACCAGGGTTATCGCCGCGACGGATATTTCCAAACCCTGGATGATATCAAAACCTATGCAACTCCCGTTAATGCAACGGTAGCTCCCGGTGATATCCGTTTCAAGGATAAAAACGGCGATGGCGTGATCGATGACCAGGATAAGTACATCCTTGGAAACCCCTTCCCCCGCTTTACGTTTGGTTTTACTTATTCTGTCGAGTTTAAAGGCTTTGATGCACAGATTTTTGTTCAGGGTGTTGGTCGCCGTGAGTTGATGATCCGTGGCGAGATGGTTGAACCTTTCCACGTTGGTTATTCCGGTACGATGTACACCCATCAAACCGACTACTGGACACCAACCAACCCAAATGCCAAGTGGCCACGCCTTGCCGAAGCCGGAAGTCCTTCCAACCAGAACAACTACCGCACCGGTTCGGATATCTATCTTTTTGATGCAGCTTATGCCCGTCTGAAGAATGTACAGATCGGCTATAACCTCCCGGCAAACGTTGCAGAAAAAGTTGGCCTGAAAGGTGCCCGTTTCTACCTCACCGGTCAAAACCTGTTCACGCTGACCAAACTGGATTTCATCGATCCAGAGAACACGGAGTTTGGCAACAGTACCAGCATGGGCGCCGGTGCGAACAGTGGTCGTGCCTACCCGCTGCCGGTATTTTATGGTGCAGGCCTGAACCTTACTTTCTAACATCTAAAACGTAACCTTACATGTTTTATAACTATATCAAGTCAATCTGTTTCTTCGCCCTGTTTGCCTTTGCAATAACAGGTTGTAAGAAGATGGACCTGACGCCAACCGACCGGTTTACCGAATTAAACTTTTGGGAATCCGGTGAGAACATCAACAACGCGTTGAACAATGTGTACAACCGCATGTACAGCAGCCAACTGTTTTTTTACAATGAAGCGCTAAGCGATAATGCTTACACGAGACTGGGCATCAGTGCCGGTTTCCCGGACGCGATCAGCAGTGGCAGTTTTACACCTACACTTGCCCGTTTCCTGAGCGAATGGGACTACTATTACACCGGCATCAAGGCCGCTAACATTTTTCTCGACAACGTTGACAACAACAAAACCATGGATGCGCAGCTTAAAGAGCGCATGAAAGCAGAAGTGCGTTTCGTCCGTGCGTTTCATTATTTCAAGCTCACCAATTGGTGGGGCGATGTTCCGTTGCTGACAAAAGACATCACGCCGGACGAAGCTAAGGTTGTAGCCCGTACGCCCAAGGCTGATGTGGTAAAGTTTATCACCGATGAACTGGATGCCGTTGCCGCTGTATTGCCAACCAACACACAATACCAGGCTGCTGACCGTGGCCGCATCACCAAAGGTGCTGCAAAAGCGCTGAAGGTAAGGGTGCTGTTGTACCAGGGTAACCGCATGGCAGAAGTGGTAGCCATTTGTGAGGAGTTGATGAACAATCAATCGGCCAACGGGTCTTATAGCCTGGTGTCGAAGTATGAAGATGTGTTTAGCCCGGCAAATGAATACAACAGCGAAGTAATGCTGGACCTGCAGTACGTTCCTAACCTGCGTACCTGGGGTGAGCATATTGATTTTGTGCCGCTTTCCGCCGGTGCAAGGGGAAATAACATGGCACCCACGCAGGAACTGGTGAACAGTTATGTAATGCTGAACGGAAAAAAGATCAACGAAGCGGGTTCGGGTTATGATGAAGCCGCACCTTATGCCAACCGCGATCCTCGTTTAGCCGCCACCGTTGTTTACCACGGTTCTACCTTCCGCAATGCCAATGGTTCCAACCAAACCATTTACATCCGGCCTGGCAGCGATCCGGATCCTGCTGCAAAAGATGAATACAAAGCGTCTGGCCAGGGTACCGCCACCGGCTATTACTGGAAGAAATATTATGACCCAACAGCCGTTGCCGGTTTTAACTCAGGCCTGAATTTGATCCTTATCCGCTATGCAGAAGTATTGCTGATGTATGCCGAAGCCAAACAGGCTTTGGGACAAATGAACGAAGAGGTTTGGAACAAAACCATCCGCCCCTTGCGTGCCCGGGCAGGGTTCACCGATCCGGCTGCACTTTCCTTTCCATCCACCGGCGATCTGACCGAGATCGTTCGCAACGAAAGAAGAACAGAATTTGCCATGGAGAGCCTGCGCATTGATGATATCCGTCGCTGGAAGATTGCCGAAAATGTTTTGAATGGCTGGGTGCACGGTGCCAAATTCGGCGACCCTTCCGTTGACAACGGCTACCTGCGGGTTCAGCTCCGGACCTTCGATCCATCGAGACATTATCTATGGCCGGTACCAGCCGCAGAGATCGGGAAAAATTCTAACATCTCACAAAATCCTAACTACTAATTCAACCGTAACATCAACCTCTTAAAATAGTTATATGAGAAATTCAGCATTCAATCTTTCATCCCTGTTTTTCCTGCTGCTGGCAGTTACCTTCGGCAGTTGCAAAAAAGACGACAGAGATATCAATATGAACATCACGGAAGTGTCGGCCATTTATGCACCCGTGGACAATGTGTTTGTAAAACTGGAGCCGGCAACATCGGCCAGCGTGGTGTTTGAATGGGAGCAGGCAAAAGCAGAAGACGGTTCCCTGGTGATGTACGAAGTGGCCTTTGACAAAGAAGGCGGTGATTTTTCGGCACCGATCTACAAAATGAGTTCAGATGGAAACGGCGTACAGAATAAGCTTACGCTGAGCCACAAAGACCTGAACCGCATCGCTAACTTTTCCGGTATCCAGTCGCTGTCTACCGGCAAGCTGCGCTGGACAGTGCTGGCTTCCAAAGGAACCAATGTAAAAAAAGCAACGATCTCACGCATCATTGAAGTAGAAAGACCAGCCGGATTTGCTGAAATTCCAACAGAGGTTTACCTGACCGGCAGTGGTACGGAAGCCGGAGCCGACCTGGCGTCCGCCATCAAAATGAAGTCAACAGGACCCGGTGTATTTGAGATCTACACCCAGTTGAAGCCCGGTAACTATGGCTTCGTGAATAAAATTACCGGTACGCCAAATAACTACCAGGTGCAGGGCACTTTCCTGAAAGAAGGTGCTGGCGTGGCGACACCAACGACAACTCCCAAGGTTTATCGTATTGAGCTTGACTTCAACAATGCTGCCGTTAAGATGACGGAGATTACCAAAGTAGGTTATTGGTTCGCCCCCCGCAACGCCATTGAAGCGGATCTGAACTATGCCGGTAATGGTGTTTTCAAAGCAGAAAATGTAAAGGTTGAATTCAGGCAGGAAAGCTGGGGCCGTGATGAACGTTACAAGTTCCGTATGAACCTGAAAGCTGCCGACGGAACCGAATCGGTTGAAGACTGGGCCAGTGTCAACCGCGATAACTCTCGTCCGACCACAACGACACCTGCGGCCTGGTACAATGTCGTTAAGCAGAACGTAAACCAGTGGGATTATACCTTTAAGTTCCCGGCCGAAGCCGACATGAAGAATGTGGACATGTTCCTGAACTTCAAGCCGGATGCTGCCTACAACCACCAGATCATTGTCAAATAAGCAGTTTCTCTCTCACAAAGCAGTCTTTATCGTCCTGGCCCGCATTCATGGGCCAGGACAATTTTCAAACAGGCAACAATCCTGACCGTTTAAACCGGAAAGCATGAAACATAGAATTACAAACATAATTTTCCCTGCCTTTTTTGTTTTGCTGACCCTTGTCGGCTGTAAAAAAGATTACGACGATGGGTCTACAGGTGGTACCGGAAGGCCAAAGCCACCCGCCATCGATTGGGCAAAGGCAGCCGATAGCAGTACCGGCGCCACCATCACAAGGTTTTGGAACAATGCAGACAATTATTTCAACGAAAAAAACACCAACACGGCCTTTCATTACTGGCCGCAGGCGCATGGGCTTGATATCCTGGTTGACGCCTATGTAAGAACAGGTAATGCCGAATACAAAAACTACATGGATAAATGGTTTACCGGTGTAAACCGCAAGAACGGCAATACCTTTCTTAACGAGTTTTATGATGATATGGATTGGAATGCACTTGCTATGTTGCGGGCATTTGAAGCCACCGGTGACCAGAAGTATAAAACTGCTGTTGATGCCGTATGGACTGACATAAAAACCGGTTGGAATACAACGATGGGTGGCGGAATTGCCTGGAGAAAAGCCATGCCTTACTACAAAAACACACCGGCCAATGCGCCGGCAGCGATCCTGGCGGCCCGTCTTTACAAAAAGACAAAAAACGCCGATGACCTGGCCTGGTCGAAAAAGATCTACTCATGGCTGAAAGACAGTCTTTACAACAAGAATACCGGTTGGGTGTATGATGGCATGAATTCGGATAACGACGGAAAAAGAAACACCACCTGGAAGTTTACTTACAACCAGGGAACGTTCATTGGTGCAGCGGTAGAACTTTACAGCATTACAAACGACGCCGGTTACCTGAACGATGCCTTACAGGCGGCCAATTTTACACTTACCGACAACACCCTGACGAATTTTACGGATAATCTTCTGCGTGATGAAGGCGGGGGCGATGGTGGGTTGTTCAAAGGTGTTTTTGTTCGTTATCTCACGCAACTGATCCTGGCACCGGGCATGGTGAGTTCCGACAAACAGCGGTACACAAACTATCTTAAGCACAATGCACAAACGCTTTGGAATACCGGTACGGATAAATCCTACCTGCTTTATGGCACGTACTGGAAAACCCCTCCCGGTGCTACCACTGATTTTACAACACAGGCCAGTGGCGCCATGCTGATTGAAGCGGCCGCATTGCTGAAAGAGAAGGGGTTGTTGTAAAACAGACAGCGGTATAGCAGGAATTGCTCATTCTTCTATTTCTCTTACGTAACGAATAGAATTATAATTTATATCGTTGATTTGTTACATTTGATCGCAATTATAACATCGGTATACTTCTGGTGATCCGTCCGAAAACTTGCGTTCAGCTGAATTTGAAAGCACTGCAGAGCATCAGATTGTGTATAATAGGTTTGATGATGAATGCTCAAATACATTTTTATGGTTGACTCACTGGCAATTGGCGTAGATATAGGTGGTTCACACATCACGTCTGCGCTAATTGATCTGAACACGCAATCGATCTTGTTGCCAACAATAAGCCGGCGGCCGGTTAATGCCGGGGCAGGGGCTGAAGAAATTATTGCTACCTGGCGCCAGGCGATTGCAGCGTGTTGCGGGAATCGTGCAATGGCAACAACAAAGCTTGGCATTGCAATGCCGGGACCTTTTGATTACCTGCAAGGCATTTCTTTTATACGGGATCAGAACAAATACGATGGTTTGTATGGGTTGAATGTCAAAAGCCTTCTGGCAGAAGCCCTGGGTATTCCGCCAGAAAACATTTCATTTATAAACGATGCGGCCAGCTTTCTGAAAGGGGAGGTTTTTGGTGGTGCTGCCGTAGGCTGCACGAATGTTCTCGGGCTGACATTGGGTACAGGGTTTGGCTCCGCCATCTTACAAAACGGAGAGGTAGAGGATGCCAATCTTTGGTGTGATCCTTACCAGGGCGGCATTGCAGAAGACCTGCTTTCGTCGCGTTGGTTTGTAAAAAGCTTTTATGAACGAACAGGTAAAAGCGTAGACGGTGTAAAGGCAATGATCCAGGATGAAACCTCACGGGATGTTGCACTGCAAATCTTCCGGGAGTTCGGCCAGAACCTTGGAAACTACCTTGTATCCATTACAAACCGGTTTGACTTCGATACAGTGGTAATTGGCGGTAACATTTCAAAATCATTTTCTCTTTTTGCCGGTTCGCTCCAGGAAGTTTTTAGTCGCAGCAATGTGTCGATCAAGACAACTTGCTCCCTCTTACACGAGAACGCGGCGCTCTTGGGTGCAGCCAGCATTTGTACGCCGGCCAACACAGTAAAAGAAGCCATGCAGCACTCAAAATCTGCCTTTACAAATGCGTGAGGAAACAACTAAAAAGAAAGCTTTGTAAATGATACACCATGCGCAATGTTTCCATTAAGGATATTGCTTTGCAGGCAGGCGTTGCTCCCTCCACCGTTTCGTTTGTGCTGAACGGAAAGGCAAGGCAAATGCGCATCAGTGATGAAGTGGCCGTACGCATCAAGCGGATTGCTGATAAAGCAGGTTATATTCCCAATCAAACGGCCGTAAGTCTTCGAACCGGTCGGTCAAAGATTTTGGGATTGATCGTGGAAGACATTTCCAACGTTTTTTTTGCCTCGCTGGCCAAAGTGATCGAAGACAAAGCCAACGCACTTGGATTCAAGATCGTTTACTGCAGTACCGACAACAACGATAAAAAAGGCAGTGAGCTGGTTAGAATGCTGCTGCACCGTCAGGTTGACGGTTTTTTAATTACCCCCAGTGCCGGCATGCAGGATGATGTAAAAAAACTGATGGACCTGAAAAAACCGGTTGTGTTGATGGACCGGTATTTTCCGGATTTGAACAGTGCCTATGTGCAGGTTGATAATTTTTACGGCGTTCAACTGGGGCTGGAAGTTCTGCTTCAAAAAGGACACCGTCATATTGGCTACATCACAAACGACCTCCAGCAAAATCAAATGTTTGACCGGGAGAATGCCTACAAACAAATTTTAGTGCAGAATGGGTTGCCCGTCAATGAATCTTACCTTCTTCGGCTACCCTACAAAAGCAAAAGTGAAGATGCTGTTCAAACCATAACCGCTTTTCTGCAGGCAAACCCTGAACTGGATGCTGTATTTTTTGCAACCAACTATTTGGGCGTTTTTGGCATGGAGAGTTTTCAGCAGTTGGGATTACAAATTCCCCGCGACCTGGCGGTGGTCTGTTTTGACGACCATGATCTTTTTCGCCTGATGGCGCCGGGGATCACGTGTATCCGGCAGCCGATTGAGGCGATAGCTTCCGAAGCAATTGACTACCTGCTGAAGCAATTTGATGCTTCGGCAAAAGAAACAACACCCATTCAACAGTTAAAAAAGCCGGAGCTTGTTATACGGGGATCTGTTTAACACGAAAAATTAATCGATAAATAAAGAAGTTACTGCCTGCGATGTGCAAACTGCATGAAAGATTGCTTTATTTTTAAACATCTTCATCAAATGTATTTTTTCCGATGAACGACGATATGGTAACATTGATCGATAAATATGTAAACGGCGATGCCACAGAAAGCGAAAGAAAGATCGTGGATGCCTGGTACCTGCTGTTTGATACCAATCCGGGTATTGCCGACCAGTTAAGTCCAGCGGAAATACAAGCAGCAACAGCCGAGAGTTTTGCGGTATTGGCTTCCAAATTAGAACTGTATTAAAAGCAGCGGAGAAAAAAATCTTATTCTATATTTACCTAGTTTTACAACCACTCAAAACTTTTATAAAACGATTGGCATGCTTACAACCGATTCCCGGTACGTCTCTTTAAGTGATGCTGAACTGTTCAGGATGACACAGAAAGAGAATGATGCCCATGCTTATGAAGTCATCTACTACAGGTATTGGCCAAAGCTGATGGACGCAGCGTACAAACGTCTTTCATCCCGGCAAAAAGCAGAGGACATCGTGCAGGAATTGTTTATCAATTTCTACCAGCGTCGTACCCAAATAGAAATCACCAACTCCATTCAATCCTATCTCAACCAGGCATTAAAATACCGGATCCTTAACGAATACCGCTCTGCCAATACGCATCATGCCTATATCCAGTTTTTTTTAAACACCGTTTGCAAAAACGATTTAGCAATCCCTTTAGAGACAAAAGAGCTGGTTCAGAAAGTTGAGCAGGTGCTGGCGGCATTGCCGGAAAAATGCAGGCAGGTGTATGTCCTGAGCCGCAAGGAAAATTTGTCAAACAAAGAGATTGGAGAACGGCTACACATTTCCGTGAGTACGGTGGAAAAACACATTGTGAAAGCACTAAAAGCACTGCGCCACTCCATCAACGCTTACCAGGCTTGCTGAGTTGCCTTACGGGGAAGAAGCGTGCACAAACATTTGGAAGCCGCAGGTTGTGGATAACGGATGGACATAAACATGTAATCAAGCTATCATCATAAAACTGATTCTATGCAAAGAAGAACGTTTATTCAGAATACGGCAATGATTGGAACGGGATTGTTATTGAACAAGCTTTCGTTTGCAGCGATGCCCGAGTTTCCGGTGGTGCGTATAGCGCCAGGCGAAAGAAGATTTACCAGTGCAGCAGTAGAAAATGCCATCACCGCGTTTGGCAAAAATGTAAAGAACAAGGAGCTGGCCTGGCTTTTTCACAACTGCTTCCCAAATACCCTCGACACAACGGTTTTTCACGAAGTGAAAAATGGCGTTCCGGATACCTATGTTATCACCGGCGATATTGATGCGATGTGGCTTCGCGACAGCTCGGCCCAGGTATGGCCTTATCTGCAATTGGTAAAAGAAGACCCGGCGCTGAAGGCATTGATCGCGGGTGTAATTAACCGGCAGTCGGCCCTAATTATCAAAGATCCCTATGCCAATGCTTTTTATAATGACCCGGAGAAGCGGGGAGAGTGGGCAAAAGATCATACCGATATGAAGCCTGGTGTGCACGAACGCAAGTGGGAGATCGACTCACTCTGTTATCCCATTCGCCTGGCTTATGGCTATTGGAAACAAACCGGCGATACCGCTCCTTTTGACGGGCAATGGAAGCAGGCGGTATTAACCACATTACAAACCTTTAAAGAACAGCAGCGCAAAAAGGATAACGGCCCGTACAAGTTTCAGCGGACAACACCTTTTGCTACGGATACACTCCCGATGAGCGGTTATGGTTACCCGGTGAAACCGGTTGGTTTGATTTGTTCATCCTTCCGACCCAGCGACGATGCAACCGTTTATTCTTTCCTGATTCCTTCTAACTTTTTTGCCGTGATTAGCCTGCGCCAGGCGGCCGAAATGATGACCAAAATTGCCAAAGACCAGGGAGCCGCCAACCAGTTGCTGGCCCTGGCAACGGAAGTGGAAAAGGCATTGAAACAATACGCCGTCGTAAACCACCCGCAATTTGGAAAGGTATACGCCTATGAAGTTGACGGCTTTGGCAATCACTATTTTATGGATGATGCGAACGTGCCGAGTTTGTTGGCCTTGCCTTACCTGGGAGCGGTTAAAACAACTGATCCCATCTACCAAAATACCCGGAAGCTGGTTCTTTCTTCTGCCAACCCGTTTTTTTATAAAGGAACAGCAGGCGAAGGTATTGGCGGACCACACGTGGGCCAGGATATGATTTGGCCAATGGCTATCACCATGCGTGGATTGACCAGCCAGAGCGATGCAGAAATAAAAGCCTGCATTGATATGTTGCGGAAAACGCACGGTGATACCGGTTTTATGCATGAGACCTTTCACAAGGATGATCCGAAGAAATTTACCCGTAAATGGTTTGCCTGGGCCAACACCCTCTTTGGTGAATTCCTTTGGAAAGTATACCGGGAAAAGCCGCATTTGCTTGCCTAGGTCATAAAATAAAATACGGGAAAGGAAACAGTGTTACTGTCTGCTCTTAGGAGGTTACCAATCGAGTGAACACCGATACCTGAAAAAGCCTTGTTGTTGGTAAAAATATTATCCACAACTAAGTCGCGATCATGGTATGGTAAATTGGTTGGCGGATAACTGTTTCCTTTCTTTCATTTTCTTTTTCAAGTAGCGAAAGGACATTGCACCTGGTGAAAAGCTTTGTTGAACAAAACAGTTTTGTCGGAAGTTCACCAGTATAAATTCACTGAAAAAGTAATCGTATGCGATTTTTTGTTTTCCTGCTTTCTGCACTGGTTTTCGTAAGTGAAGGTTATGGGCAGATTAGGGTTGATTCTGTGTTAGTGGAGGGAAATTACCGGACCTTTCGCTTTCAGCAACCCGTGAGGCAAACAAAAAAGAGCCGGCTTGTTTTTATACTGCATGGGTCGGGCGGCAACGGCGAAGGCATGATGAAACCCGCAGCGAACCTGCAAGCCATGGCGGGGCAGGAAAACATCTTGCTGGTGTACCCCGATGGGTACAAGCGGTATTGGAATGAATGCCGAAAAGAAGCCACCTCGGAAGCTAACAAGGTGGACATCAATGAGCAGGATTTTTTCGCTGCGATGTACCGCTATTTTATCAAACGTTATGGCGTAGATCAAAAAGGTTTTGCTGTCATTGGTCTTTCCGGCGGAGGACATATGGCGTATAAGCTTGCCATGACGATGCCTGAAAGTTGCAGGGCTATCAGCGCCATTGTAGCCAACGTTCCCGATACAACCAACCTTGATTGTACGGAAGCGAAAAAGCCGGTTGCCGTGATGATCACCAATGGTACGGAAGATGGCTTGAATCCCCACCAGGGTGGCAAAATGATCATGAACGGTGCTTCCTGGGGCGAGGTTCGCTCTACAGAAAGATCTTTTCTGTATTGGGCCGGTGTTGCCGGATACACAGGAAAGCCGGTGGTGGAAGCATTGCCAGACAACGATACAAGTAACAAACAAACGATTACCCGTTATTCCTTTCAGCAGGCGGGCAAGCCGGAAATCACGCTTTTACAGGTGAACGGCGGCGGACATGCGTTTCCGCTGGATATTGATGTTTTTATCGAATCATGGGCATTCTTCAAATGCGAATTCTCACGGAAGAAAAAACGATAGTGCGATAATATGATAATGGGGGAATCGTTACTGGGAGCGGGGAGCGGTGGAGCCACGGGGGATAAGCTGGCCGGGGATGAATTGGTGCGTACACACGACAGTTTCCGTTGTTGGTTTTAATTGATCCAATAAGATTTTAACGGCCGTTTTACCGATGGTTTCGATGGGTTGCCGTATGGCTGAAATGCCCGGCGGATAAATGTCAAAGATCTCGTGATCGTCGAAGCATAAAACCGCCATGTCTTCCGGTATCCGCAGCTTTAATTTCTGAAGACTTTTCAAGCCATCGATGCAGAGGTAGTTGGTGGTAAAGAACAAGGCATCAAGCCCTGGTGTTTGCCGTATGAAATTTTCGATTCTTTCCATCACCTGTTCCGATGGCGTTTGATAGGGAATCTTCAGGATCTGTTGACTGACCGGCTTTCCCTCGTTCTTACAATAATCGATGTAAAATTTTTCGCGGTAGTTCATTTGGGTTTGCCCCAGGTCAACAGTTACCAGGCCAATATTTTTATAGCCTTGCTTTAAAAGATGCTGTAAGCCTTTATCGATTCCTTCTTTGTCATCAACCAGCACATGGCTCAGGTCCAGTTCCGGAAAGTAGCGGTCGACCAGTATCACAGGTTTGTTTTTCTCTTTGATGTTGATCAGGCTGTTTTCAATGCCTTCCACTGGCGTAATAATGTACCCGTCTACCTGGCGCAGGTAAAGCATTTCAATCAGTTCGATACAATTGGCCGGGTCGTTCTTGGTGCTGCAATACACCACCCGGTACCCATGTATTTTCAATTCGTCCTCAATGCTGCTGGCGATCGTTGCGTAAAAAATATTGGAAATGTCTTCAACCAGCAGGCCGATGATCTTGGAAGAGCCTGTGCGCAAACTAACTGCAATCTGGTTGGGCGTATAGCCGGCTTCTTTGGCAATTGCCAGCACTTTCTGCGCCAGCGCATGGCTGATGCCCCTGTTGCTTTCCTTCCCGTTTAAGATGGTAGAAACGGTTGACGGCGCAACACCGGCCATCCTGGCAATGTCCTTAATAGAAAGTTTGTTCATCTTACATTCCCCTGAATAATGGTTTCAGTTTTTAATGTGATAAGCCTATGGCAAAAACAATACAAGGTTAAAAGAAAATCGTTTTTGGTAAAGAGAAGCATACAATATTGATAAACTCTGTGCTTATTTCAACCTTTCGCACCTGCTTACTTTACTTCCGCAATTGGCGCCGTGCATGAATAAGAAACGACAATATAGGAGATTCTCTAGAAATGGCTTTTAGCAATGCTGATATGACAAGCGAAGAATGTTTGTAGACTTACTGGATAGTATGCTTGTTTTTTGCAACGTTAAAATGGGTCGAAACGATATCTTTCCATGGCGGGAAAACCTTGCTTGCGTTACTTACCAATTATGACCCGTGTATTGTATTAATGATTGCTCATGTTGAAAGGTAAAACTTGTAATCCCGTAATGATATCGTTTAAAAAAGCCTTTTTTGTGCCGCTGCTTTTGCTTTGTTGTGTTGCCTATAGCCAAAAAGCTTATTTCATCGATGGCTACCATGGCGGTGTTTATGGCCATTATCCAAAGTGGTACACAAAATTTATGGTGGACAAGCTGAATGAAAACCCGTTCTGGAAGATCAATCTCGAAATAGAGCCCGAAACCTGGGATTCGGTCCGGGTATGGGAGCCTGGTGCTCTAAAAGACCTGCAAACGCTGTTTGCTGATCAGTCGAACAAGGGTCGCATCGAATACGTGAGCCCTGCCTACGGACAAAGTTATTTTTACAATGTTTCCGGCGAAAGCATCATCCGTCATTTTGACTACGGTATAAAAAAAGTGAAAGAATATTTTCCCGGTGCTGTTTTTACCACCTATTCCTCCGAGGAGCCTTGTTTTACCAGTGCCCTGCCACAGATCCTGGCTTCGTTTGGATATAAATACGCATCGCTTAAAAATCCCAATACCTGCTGGGGTGGGTACACAAGGGCTTTTGGTGGTGAACTGGTCAACTGGGTCGGACCAGATGGCACCAAGCTAGTCACGGTTCCCCGTTATGCTACGGAAGGTTTGTTGCCCAACTCTACCTGGCAAACCGAGGCCTGGACAAACTCGCCAAAATATATAAATGACGCGTTGGCTTATGGTATTCAGAATCCTGTTGCTATGACGTTGCAGGATGCCGGCTGGCGCAACGGCCCCTGGATCGGCAATGGAAAAGGCGGCTACCAGCCCACCGAATACAAAACCTGGCGTGACTACATTGAAAATGCTTCCATCAAAACACCGGTGCAAGACTGGCAGTTCTCGCAGGAGGATGTGCAGGTAAGCCTGGTTTGGGGATCACAGGTGCTGCAAAAGATTGCCCAACAGGTACGGGTAGCCGAAAATAAGATCGTGATGGCAGAGAAGATAGGTGCACTGGCAACCTTGTACCAAAAAAGCGGCTGGCCGCAGGAGCGTTTGGATGAAGCCTGGCGTACCTTGATGCTCTCGCAGCACCATGATTGCTGGATCGTTCCCTACAACGGCAAAAAAGGCGACACCTGGGCGGATAAAGTTGCAGTGTGGACAGCGGTCACCAACCAAATAAGCGACAGCATCATCAACAATGCCTTTGTAAAAGTTGGCGCCGGAAGCGCCGCCAATACAAAAACCGTTCGTGTTTACAACACAACGGGCAATAAGCGCAGCGAAGTGGTTCGGTTGGATCTGCCCGGAGGTGACAATGCAAATTCTGTTACAATTGTTGATGCCCGCAACAAGCCTGTTCTTACACAGGCCAATGCTTCATCTACCGGCAAGGCGCAAACGCTTTATTTCAATGCCACCGTACCGGCACTGGGGTATGCTACCTACCGCGTGATTCCGCAACAACCGGCGAAAAGGACAGGGGCCAACGCATTTCTGTCTGCCGATGGAAACCTTGTGCTGGAAACCGATCTTTACAAACTGGTGATCGACAAAAACAAGGGCGGCACCATCAAAAGCCTGGTGGCAAAAACACTTGGGAACAAAGAGTTTATTGATGCCAAAAACGAAAGGCGTTTTAATGAACTGCGTGGGCATTTTTACAACAACGGTGGCTTTCATTCCACTGCCGACGGGCCGGTGATGGTTACCCTTGTCGAAAACGGTCCGGCTCTGGTAAAGGCCGAAATAAGAGGAAGCCTTTTGTCGCACCCTTTTGTACAGACCATAACATTGAAACAGGGTGACAAAAAAATCGATTTCAATCTGCAAATCGATTGGCAAGAAAACATTGGGATCGGGAGTGGTTACAAGCAGCATGGCGGACTGGATGCAAAGGATTACACAAAGCCATTTTACGATGACAGCAAAAAGCTGCTGGCCCTGTTCCCGGTTAATTTTTCTGCACAAAAAATTTACAAGGCCGCACCCTTTGATGTAACCGAAAGTAAGCTGGCCAACACGTTTTTTACACGCTGGGACAGCATCAAGCACAATCTTTTGGTGAACTGGGTAGATCTGTATGATGAAAAGGCCAACCTTGGCCTGGCCCTACTGACCGATCATGCAACCTCTTATGCACACGGCGAAAACCATCCTTTGGGTTTGAATGTGCAATATTCAGGCGCCGGTTTATGGGGTCGAAATCATACCATCACGGGTGCAACCAACCTGGCTTATGCCCTCGTGCCACATGCCGGGAAATGGGATAAGGCAATGCTTAACACCGAAGCGCAAAACTGGAACGAGCCCCTGGTTGCTGCACTAACAGCTAACAATACGCCGGAACAGCGATCATTGTTGGATGTCAGCGGCACCGGGCTGCAGGTGACCACGATGATGATGGATGGGCCAGATTTGCTACTACGGTTGTTTAATGCGGAAGGGGATGATAAAATAAAGATGATTGTAGTAGGCGGTAAGGCGGCATCAGCCGATTTGATCGAGCTGAACGGAGCAGTGAAAAGCCGTGTAAAACAGCAGCACAAAGGACCAGCAACGATTCTGCAACTCTCGATGCCTCGCTTCGGCATCCGAACCATCCGGTTAAAAAATTTCAAAGCAGCTTTATAATGTCTTTTTTTCAGAATGTACATTTAGGTGATTAGACTGTATGTGCAGGCGAAAGGAATTTTAAAAATTTAAGTTATGAAGCCAGGGGTCAGCGTTATGTTGTTAAAGGTAATTTTGTTATTGTCCGTTGGCGGAATGCTTGCTTTCGGGGTGAAGGACAAAGTATCCGTTAGCGGTAACAAGCAATCGCTAAAACGGCAACCCGGCACAATGATCATTTCAACCGATGATACAGGTGGCCGGAAAGAGGTCCCGGTAATACCAGGCGACTTTGCTGATCCCACTGTCATTCGGCGAGGTAACCTGTATTATGCAACCGGGACGTCTTCGGAATGGGCCCCACATTTCCCGCTTTTTACGTCTACCGATTTGTACAATTGGAAACAGTTGGGGTATGTTTTTGATCAGTTGCCGGCCTGGGCGTCGTCATCCTTCTGGGCACCGGAACTGTTTTACTGGAAAGGCACCTACTATTTGTATTATGTGGCCCGTAAAAAAAGCGATGGCATTTCCTGCATTGGTGTAGCCACGTCAAAAGACCCGGCAAAAGGGTTTACGGACAAGGGAATCGTCGTCGAATTTGGCAAGGAAGCCATCGATCCGTTTGTGCTGGAAGACAATGGCCAGTTGTACATGACCTGGAAAGCGTATGGACTGGACCAGCGTCCGATTGAAATTTTAGGTGCCCCACTTTCGGATGATGGTTTGAAACTTACCGGGGAGCCCTTCCTATTGTTGCGTGATGACGATAAACAGGGACTCGAAGGACAGTGCCTGGTAAAGCGGAACGGTTACTATTATCTTTTTTATTCACCCGGGGCTTGCTGTGGCCGTGGCTGCAGTTACAAAACGGAAGTGGCACGTTCCGCATCTTTGAAAGGGCCCTATACCCGGTATTCGGCTAACCCTCTCCTGGCTGAAACAGAAGACTGGAAATGCACCGGCCATGGCACCCTTGTTCGTACCAATGCGGGCAAAGACTTTTATCTCTACCATGCTTACAGCAAAACAGCAGATGTGTTTACCGGCCGCCAGGGCATGCTGGCCGAAGTAACCTGGGATCCTGCTTCGGGTTGGCCAGCCATCCATCCCCTTGGCAAAAAAGCAAGTATCCAAAAGATTTTCCGGGATGATTTTTCTTCGCGGTCTTTAGCGGGTTCATGGCAATGGGATTTTCGGCATGCAACACCGGTAACAAAACTTCAAAATGGTGCATTATCACTTTCCGGCAAGGTTACACCAAACAACCCTGCCGGCGTTGCACTGACCGTTCGGCCCATTGCCAGCAATTATGAAATGACAACGGAAGTTGTTCAGTCAAACGGTTCGCTGCAAGGATTGGTGCTTTATGGCGATGCCAGCCAGGCCGTGGGCATTGGTGTAAAAGGATCTCGTGTAGCGGTATGGGAAACAAAGAAGGGCGTGCGGTCAGTTTTAAAAGACGTGCAAAGCGGCAACTACCCGGTGCAGTTGAAGATGGTTGTTGATAGCGGCTCAAGCCTGCGTTTTTACTGGCGTGCAAAAGGGGAGGGGTGGAATGAATTGCATGCTGATGGTGCTCCTTATAACGGAGATTTTTTACCACCCTGGGACCGCAGTCCGCGGCCAGGATTGTTGCAGCAAGGAACAACACCGGCGACGTTCAACTTTTTTAAGATCCTTTACAAATAATTTCCTGCGTCATTTTTTTACAAAGTATAGTCTATTGTTCCTGATCAGGGAATGATTTCTCATCGACGTCAAGCAAAAAATACATTTTGTGTTTTAATTACTACAATTGATTGCGCTGTTCTAAAACATTTGTTTCGGTGAAAGATTCCACGCAGAACGACAAAAAGCATTCTATCTCTACGCTGGAATAGAGGTAAACCGCTGTATGCGCTACTCTATTGAAACAGGCGCCGATAATGATGATAAGAACCTTTACGCTTGCAACATCTTTGACGCTTCTCGGATTGTTTTCTATAGCGCAAAAAAAGGACCTGGTAGACTATGTGAATACCCTTCAGGGCACCAATTCGCACTGGGGGCTTTCGTATGGCAACACGTATCCAACCATTGCTGTTCCCTTCCCCGTTCATTCCTGGTCGCCGCAAACAGGCAAGAACGGAGATGGCTGGAAATACACGTATGCTGCCAACACCATTCGCGGCTTTCAGCAGGTACACCAATGCAGTCCGTGGATGGGAGATTATGCCGTGTTTTCACTGATGCCCGTTACCGGCAAACTGGAAGTTGGCGAAGACGCAAGAGCGTCCTCGTTTTCGCATGCCAATGAAACGGCCAGGCCGCATCTTTACAAAGTAGCCCTGGGCAATGGTGCCACCACAGAAATCGCCCCGACCGAACGGGCCGGCCATATGCGGTTTTCATTTCCCAAAGGAAAAAATGCCTACCTGGTTTTGGATGGGTACACCAAAACCAGCGGTGTGACCATTCACCCCAAAGAGCGAAAGATAACCGGCTGGGTGCATAACGGAACCTTTGTTCCAAAGGATTTTCGCAGTTATTTCGAAATGCAGTTTGATCAGCCTTTTGTTGCCTATGGCACCTGGGAGAACCGCAAAAACACTGTGCTTGCCAACAACGTTAGCGACAGCGGCGAAGGCAAAGGCGCTTATGTACAATTCAAAGCTGGTACCACTGTACAAGTTAAGATCGCTTCTTCGTATATCAACCCCGCCCAGGCAACGCTTACGCTACAGCAGGAGCTGGGTAGCTTTGCTTCGGTGAACCAAACCAGTGATGCCGCCAGGAAGGCCTGGAATGCGCTTTTTTCGCGGGTAAAGGTGGAAGGCGGTACAGAAGAAGACCTGGCGACGTTTTATTCCTGTCTCTTCCGGGCTAACCTGTTTTCGCATAAATTTTACGAGATCGGCAAGAACGGCAAACCGTATTACTACAGTCCCTATGACGGGAAGATTTATAACGGTTATATGTACACGGATAACGGGTTTTGGGATACCTTTCGGGCCCAGTTCCCGTTAAGCAATATTTTACACCCTACCATGCAGGGACGCTATATGCAGTCGCTGCTGGCTGCGCAGGAGCAATCCGGATTTTTTCCCACTTGGTCCAATCCCGGGCCTTCTGGCGTAATGATAGGCAACCATGCCATTTCTCTCCTTACCGATGCCTGGGCCAAAGGCATCCGCAGTTTTGATCCCGAAAAGGTTTTAAAAGCGTACCTGCACGAAATATCTAACAAGGGTCCCTGGGGTGGCAGCAACGGCCGCGAGGCGCACCAGGATTATTTTAAACTGGGTTATGTGCCGTATCCCAAATGGCACGAAAGCACAGCCAAAACACTGGAATTTGCCTACGATGATTTTTGTGCGTTTCAATTGGCACGCATGACGGGCAACCGTTTTTACGAAAAACTGTTTGGCCGGCAGATGTACAATTACAAAAACATTTTTGATACAACGGTAGGCTTTGTTCGCGGAAGAAAAGAAGACGGTAGCTGGCTGCCCGATTTTGATCCGATCGAATGGGGTGGACCTTTTACCGAAGCCAATTCCTGGCAGTATAGCTGGTCGGTTTTTCACAACGTGGCGGACCTGCAAAAGCTGATGGGTGGCGAAGATGTCTTCCTGGCCAAACTGGATAGCTTTTTTACCATGCATTCCAATTTCAAGGTAGGCACCTACCGGGAAACCATACACGAAATGCGGGAAATGGTGCTTGCAAAAATGGGACAGTATGCACACGGAAACCAACCGGTGCAGCATGCCGCTTATTTGTACAATTATACGCGGCAGCCCTGGAAGGCGCAAAAAAGGGTAAGAGAGATTATGGATCGTTTGTACAACCCCACTGAAAATGGTTATCCAGGTGATGAAGACCAGGGTGGCATGTCCTCCTGGTATGTGCTCAGTGCCCTGGGATTTTACAGCGTTTGTCCCGGCACGGATGAATACGTATTGGGAAGTCCGAAGTTTGGTAAAGCCACCATCACACTCGAAAACGGGAAGCAGTTTGTGGTAGAAGCAGTCAACAATAGTAAAGACAACGTGTACATCCAATCGGCTACGCTTAATGGTGTGCCTTACGACAAAAACTTTATCAGGTATAACGATATTACCAATGGTGGTACCCTGCGCCTGGTGATGGGCAGAAGCCCGGCCACCAACAGGGGCATTAGCCCGGGAGCTCGGCCTTTTTCGCTGGCGACCCACTTTGATAACATTTCAGCGACGCAGCTCAACGATGGTTCGCAGGTTTTGCCGCAACCTGCGACAACAGCCAATAAAAGTTTGTTGCTGCAGCAAGCCAATTCTCGTTTATAGGGAAGATGATTACCGGGAAAACAGGCTCGTTTATAAAAGCTAGGAACGAGCTGAATAATTTACGTTACAAGCACTGAAATAAAAAAATGACATGGGCATAAATGAAACAACATGAACAATTCACGTCGACAGTTTATAAAACAGACAGCAACCATTGCAGCAGGATTGGCCGTTTTTCCTTCATGGGCAGCGCTTTCCAAAAAACCATTTTTTGAAATTTCGCTGGCGCAATGGTCGCTATACAAAGAATTCTTTGGGAAAAAATATGAGGCGCTGGATTTCCCGGTTGTTGCCCGAAAGAATTTCGACATTGGTATGGTTGAATACGTGAACCAGTTTTTCAAAGACAAGGCTGAAGACAAAACTTTCTTAAAAGCCCTGCAGCAACGTTGTAGTGACAACGGTGTGAAAAATCACCTTATCATGATCGACGGCGAAGGTGACCTTGGAAATGTTGATGAAAAAGAACGCACAAAAGCGATCGAGAACCATTACAAATGGGTAGAAGCCGCCAGCTTTTTGGGTTGCCGGTCGATCCGTGTCAATGCGTTCGGGCGGGGAAGCCGGGAGGAAGTGAAAGCGGCTGCAATTGATGGACTCAGCAGGTTGGGAGCATTTGCCGGCAAGGCAGGTTTAAACGTGATCGTTGAGAACCATGGCAGCTATTCTTCCAATGGCGAATGGCTGCTTTCTGTCATGAAAGGGGTGAACAGGAAAAACGTAGGCATCCTGCCAGACTTTGGCAATTTCTGCATACAGCGGGATAATAATGGCTGCGCCGATGAATTCGATAAATACAAGGGCGTGCAAATGTGGATGCCTTATGCCAAAGGTGTCAGCGCAAAAACGTTTTCCTTTGATGCTGCAGGTAACTGTATCGAAACCGACTATCCCCGGATGCTGAAGATCATCAAAGATGCCGGTTTTAAAGGGGTGATCGGTATCGAGTACGAAGGTGATAAGCTTTCGGCTGAAGATGGCATTAAGGCTACCAAGGCCCTGCTGCTAAAAACAGCAAATGCCTTGTCCTGACTAAATTTTTTGTCAACCGATTTATCCATCCAAATCCATCACCGAAACAAACGATTTCACAACTATGTACAAACGTAAACCGTCGCTGCGAGGCTTCCCTTTTTTTCCGTTTGCCCTTTTTTTTATCCTGGTTTTCGGCGCAGCTAAAATGACAAACGCACAGGTGCTAACTTCTACAAAACTCTGGCGTGCCTACTGGATTGCTGCGCAAAATGATGAAGGTCGCGACTATGGTGTGTATCACTTTAGAAAAACAATTGAGCTGAGCGTAAAACCGGCTGCGTTTAACATACACGTATCGGGAGATAACCGGTATAAATTGTTTGTCAATGGCACGCTGGTCTCGCTGGGGCCAGCCCGTGGTGACCTTCACCACTGGAACTATGAAACCGTAAACATTGCACCTTATTTAAGGGCCGGAAAGAACACAGTAGCGTCGCTGGTTTTCAATGAAGCGCAGTATCGTCCGGAAGCGCAGTTTACCATTCGCACGGGGTTCATCCTGCAAGGAGCAACGGAAGCCGAGGAAGTATTGAATACCAACAACACCTGGAAGTGCCTGCGCAACAGGGCAAACCTTCCTATACCAGGGTATTTTTTTGCTGCCAGTAAAGGCGAGATGGTTGACATGAGCCTGCGCATTAAGGGCGACTGGACCACTGTTGATTTTGACGACAGCGCCTGGCCGGCTGCTAATGCCCTATTCGAAGGAAAGCCAAAAGGAATCGGTGATGCCTTTGCCTGGTCGCTGGTGCCGTCAGCCATTCCACCGATGGAAATGACCTACCTGCGCATTCCGGCCTTGCGACAGGCAACAGGCATTAGAGTGCCAGCAGGTTTTCCCGAAAAAAAGATACCGCTGACCATTCCCGCCAACACAACGGCAACCTTGCTGCTCGATCAGACCTATCTTACCAATGGCTATGTTACAATGGATTTCAGCAAGGGAAAAGGCGCCGGCATTTCATTGGGCTATGCAGAAACACTTTACGACAGCGGCAGCAACGGACGCCGGAAAAGTAACCGAAATGAGGTGGAAGGAAAAGAGTTCATTGGACGGATCGACAGCCTGCTGGCCGATGGCAGCAACGGGCAGTCGTTCACCACGTTGAATTTCCGCACCTACCGGTATATCCGCCTGATCGTGCAAACTGGGGAAGAACCCCTGATCATTGAAGACATTTACGGCACCTTTACAGGCTACCCGTTTCAGCAAACCGCTCATTTTCAAACAAGCGATAAAGAGCTCAAACAGATCCTGGACATTGGATGGCGTACGGCCCGGCTCAATGCCTGGGAAACCTATACCGATTGTCCTTATTACGAGCAACTGCAGTACATCGGCGACACCCGCATCCAGGCCATGGTTTCCTACTATTACAGTGGTGACGACCGGCTGGCGCGGAATGCCATTACGCTGGTTGATCGTTCGCGGTTAGCCGAAGGCGTTACCCTCAGTCGTTACCCGTCGCATGGCACGCAGATCATCTCCACGTTCTCGCTCTGGTATATTGGTATGTTACATGATTACTGGCTGTATCGTGACGATGCGGCTTTTGTCAAGGACAAAATAGCCGGTACAAGATCCATACTGGAATTTTTTCGTAAATACCAGCAGGCCGATGGCTCTTTAAAAGACCTGCCGTATTGGACCTTTGTTGACTGGGCTGGTAACATGGGTTGGGGACCAAAAGGCTCTGATGGCAGTGCGGCTATCTATGATCTGCAACTGTTGCTGGCTTACCAATGGGCCGCGCAACTGGAAGGATCGATGGGGCTCCCGGCTTTTGCATCCCTGTACAACCAAAAAGCAGCGCAGCTAAAGCAAACCATTCAGCGCAAGTATTGGGATCCGCAACGGAAGCTGTATGCCGATACGAAAGGCAAGAAAGAGTACTCGCAGCATACCAATTCGCTGGCGATACTGGCCGGAGTGGCTGATAAAACACAATGGCCGGCATTGGCAAAAAGAATGCTGGCTGATACCACCTTAACCCAATGCACAGTTTATTTCAAATACTATTTACACCAGGCCCTGGTGAAAGCAGGTTTGGGCAATGATTTTTTGAGCTGGCTGGATATTTGGCGGGAGAACATAAAAATGGGTCTTACCACCTGGGCCGAAGAATCGAACTTGCAAACGGCGAGGTCCGAATGTCATGCCTGGGGCAGTAGTCCGAACATTGAGTTTTTTAGGGTGGTGTTGGGAATTGACAGCGATGCGCCGGGGTTCCGAAAAATCCGGATCGAACCGCACCTCGGCAAGCTAAGTTCGGCCAGTGGCGAAATGCCGCATCCCAACGGAAAAGTGGCAGTTGCTTACCAACGCGACAACAAAGTATGGAAGATCACCTGCGACCTGCCGCCCAATACCACCGGAAGCTTTGTCTGGAAAGGAAAAGCCCATAACCTTAAAGCCGGCAAGAATACTTTTGCTATCAATGACACGAAATAGGAATTCTCGACGCAAATACTATACGTAGTTGGGGTGGGTAAAAAGAGTTTTTTGCAAAACAAAAATGTAAAAGCGTCAACAGCCATTCCAAAAAAAACGCAGTTTTAGTACAATGACCTTTAAAAGTTTCTGTTCAATCATTACCCTCTTTCAGTTGCTTTTTTGCTGTGGTTTATTGCATGCCCAGGAATCAACAACGCTAAAACTGTCGCCTGTTTTACAAAGCAATATGGTGATACAGCAAAACAAACCATTCAAAGTTTGGGGATGGGCGCCAGCAGGAGAAACCGTTCTTATAAGTGCTGATTGGATGAAGACGGCTGTAAAAGTAGCGGCAGAAGCCGATGGTCGTTTTCTCGGCATCTTACCAGTGCCGCCTGCTACCAGGGGCGACTTTTCCAAAAAAAGCCTGACTGTAACTGCCGCAGGAAAATCAGTGACCCTCCATAATCTTTTGATCGGCGAAACCTGGATCTGCAGCGGGCAATCGAACATGCAATTCAAGCTTCGCGAAACGATTGACTCAACGAGGGAAGTAGCAGCAGCCAATTTTCCGAACATCCGTTTATTCAGCGCTGGGTTAAATTTCAGTAACAGCCCGCTGGACAGCATCAGCGGCCGCTGGCAGGAATGCACACCGGAAACCGTGAAAAATTTTAGTGCCGTGGCGTATCATTTTGGCCGTGAACTGCACCAGGCCCTGAACCTTCCCATCGGCATCATTTTCACCGGCATTGGTGCCTCTTCAGCGCAGGCTTATGTACCAAAAGAAGTGCTGGCTGCCGACACCCTGCTTAACCGCGTTTACCTGCAACCTTATTTGTTTAGTCCCCGCTCAAAAGAAAAAATTGATGGCGGCTTTTCGTTTGAAAAAGTGACGCGGCCGTTTTTGTTGTACAATGCAATTATTCATCCGTTTACCCAACTTTCCGTGAAAGGGTTTACCTGGTACCAGGGCGAGTCAAATCGAATGGAACGGGAATCTTATACAAAATTGACACAGGCGTTAATACAAAGCTGGCGCAACGCATTCGGGCAAGGCGGCCTGCCGTTTTATTATGTGCAGATAGCACCGTTTTGGTATGATAATCCCGATTCTACGCTTGCCGATTATGCCTTTTTCCGCGAAGCACAAGCAAAGATTTCAACGTTAGGCAATACGGAAATGGTGGTAACGATGGATGTTGGTGAGGCCAGGGATCTTCATCCCAAAAACAAAAAACCAATTGGAATGCGGCTGGCAAAAACAGCATTGAATCGTACCTACGGCCAGCTCAGTGTTGCCTACAGGGGACCGCAATATGATTATGCTGTTTTTGACAAGGCCAGGGCGATAATTCATTTTACTCCTGAAAGTGTAGGAAGTGGACTCGCAACAAAGGATGGCAATCCTCCCATGCATTTTACAATGGCTGGTGCCGATAAAATTTTTCACCCGGCAACTGCAAGAATTATCGGCAATACAATTGAACTGGTTTCACGGGGAGTAAAAAAGCCGGTTGCCGTTCGGTATGCCTTCACCAATTTCCCGGTTAGCAACCTACAAAACGGTGAGGGGCTTCCGGCCGTGCCGTTTCGCACGGACGGCTGGCCTGAAAAATAGACGCAGTAGGAGAGGCGTGGTAATAAGTTGTTGTTAATTCATTGTACTCCTACTATGCTGCAAACTGCAGCAATCAATTCGTTTAAGATACTCCTTCCCGGCTACTTGTTTTATTTCTGCACTGAACACGGCAACGTACTTTGACCTACTCACAAAGTGAAGAATGTTTGCATTTCCCCATCACGCAAGACATCACGCAAAACTTCATCCATAAAAAATAAAAGCAAAGACCTGAACGACCATTTCGATACCGCAAATGGATTTTTCGGCGTGATGCTGCGAATCGCTACTTCGTATAAAAAAAGTTTGCAACTAGTGGAGGTGGCGAAATTGTTAAGGTACTTATAAGATGTATGTTTTGTGAACGAAGCTGGTTGCCTGCTTGCCGCTTCTTTCCAAAAGATCAATCAATACTTGCTTGATTATGAAAGTTTTCTTCTTTGCTGCTGTTACTGTTACGTGTTTCCTGCTTTCCTGTAAAAAAAGTGGCTTTCTCGACCAGACGGTAACCTCCAGTCTGAATGAGTCCACCACGTTTGCCGACAGCGTTAACGCCATGGCCTTCCTCAATGAAATCTATTCGGGCATTGGCTTTGCCACCGATCCGCGCCGGTTTGGTGGTGGTGGTTTTGCGGCGGGACTGGATGCTGCTTCGGATGAAGCCGAAGGGCCCAATGCCTCCAGTTCAAACGGCTTTATACAATTTGCTACCGGCACAGTCAACCCCAATATTATTCCTGATGATGCGTGGTGGGTTCCTTACAACAAGATCAGGGCGGTCAACCAGTTCTTAAAGAATTTACCCACGGTGCCGTTCAATGCGGCGTTAAAAGCACACACAAGAGCCGAAGCAAGATTTCTACGGGCCTGGTATTATGCCATGATGTTGCAGCATTATGGTGGTGTGCCGTTGATTGGTGATGCTATTTTTACAGCTAACGAAGCCATTCCTGCCAAAAGAAGTTCGTTCCGTGCTTGCGTTGAATATATTTTGTCGGAATGCGATGCAGCCGCTCAGGACCTGCCGCTCACACAAGCCGGATCGCAGTATGGTCGCATCAGCAGAGGTGCCTGCCTGGCGCTGAAAGCAAGAGTATTATTGTTTGCTGCCAGCCCGCTGTTTAACGATGGCGGCCAAGCCAAAGGTATAGCCGGACTGGATTCGATCGTGGCTTACCCGGACAGCGATCCTACTCGCTGGCGCAGAGCAGCCGATGCGGCAAGAACCGTTATTGGCTCCAATGCTTACTCCCTTTACTACGACTCCACCAGCCGTAGCGGCGAAAAAGGTTATGGCTTCCAGCGTTTGTTTACGCTCCGCTACAATACCGAATACATTCTGGCCCGTATGATGGGCGATAACAAACACATGGAAAGCCTGTGGGATGCACCTTCCCGCGGGGGTGGCGGTGGACCGTTTCCTTACCAGGAGATGGTGGACGCTTTCCCGATGGCCAATGGCAAGGAAATAACCGATCCCACATCGGGCTACAACCCGGCGCAGCCTTATCAAAACCGCGATCCGCGGCTGCAGTACAGCATCCTTTATGATTCCAGCCTGCGCAAAGTCTTTGCTGCCAACCAGCCGGCACCACTCCAGCTTTATATCAATACAGCGGTTACTCCCGCTGTACCGGCCAGTGGCGATGCCGTTTACAGGGGCACACCAACGGGCTACTATATCTTTAAAATGATCGACCCCAATGTGATCAACAATGACCTGGCGGCAAGTCAGCGGGTACTTCCCCTCATGCGTTATGCGGAGGTGCTGCTGAATTTTGCAGAAGCCACCAACGAAGCCGATGGGCCAACACCGGAAGTGTACCAGGCCGTGGAAGCCATTCGCCGGCGAGCCGGTATTCGCCCATACGAACTGCCAACCGGTTTGTCGAAAGAGCAAATGCGCATTGCTATTCGCAAAGAACGCCGCATTGAACTGGCGTATGAAGGGCATCGCTTTTTTGACGTAAGACGCTGGATGATTGCCGAAGAAACCGACAACAAAATGATGCACGGAATGGAAGTCAGCCGCAACGGCGCTCAAAAAACGCACAAGGTATTTGATGTGCGCAAGCACAATTTCAGCAAAGCCATGTACCTCTGGCCCTTGCCGCTGTCCGAAATTGCCAAATCGCCAGAGCTGTTGCAAAACCCGCATTATTAATCGATCCCATTTTCTATAACGATTGTTGACGCCTACAAAAAAAAGCTATGAAACGCGTACACGTATACCTGTTGTTCCTTTCGTTGTCGGCCCTGTTTGCCTGCAGAACCGAACGGTTGGAAAGGCCTTTTGAGCCTATAAAAGATGTGAATGGAAGCTGGAAAATTGTGGGGGTGTCCCGCAACGGCACAGACCTGACATCCCGGTTTGATTTTTCAAAGTTCAGGCTCAGTTTTACCGACAGCGCTTATTCCATTTCTGAGCAGGTCCCTTTCCTGGTGACCACCAGCGGTACCTGGCGGTTTGATGACCCGGCCTACCCATTCAAACTGTCACTAACGGCAAAGGACAGTGCCGCGAAAACCACCCCGCTTCTTTTCCCGGTTACCGGGGGAAAACGCAGCATGATCTTAAACCTGAGCCCTGGCTGCACCGCCAACACTTACCAGTACACATTGCAAAAAGCCGACTAACAAAATACCTCACCGGATAAAAACCGTTTCATGAAATTTTTACCATTGAAAAAGAGCTGGTTTTCGCCGCGAAACGTCGCTGCCTTTTTCATTCTTGCCTTCTTTATCAGTTGCAGCATGACCATTGATACCATCGAACAACCGATGAGTGTTAAAGGCGGCGAGATTTTACCTGTGACCCTAAACGTGACCATTGAAACCAATGAGGCGCAAACCTCCAAGTTCATGGTAGCAGTGCTGGTGCCAAAGGTTTGGAATGCCCGCCGAAATACGACGGTCACGTTTACCAGCGACATCACTTCCGGTGATCAGCGCATGTCCGTGATACCCGAAGGCACGCCGGAACCCAAAGGCAGCGGCATGGACTGGCCAACACTGATTTCAACAAAAGTTGGCAATGGCGGAAACCTGATCAACGATTACGAATGGGTAGCCTTTTTTTCCGACGCGGCGTATCGGGTGGAAGGAAACAAGACCGTTAAAGTACAGGTGAAAATAAGAACGAGAGTAAGCGATGACAACCTTTCTTTTAAACTTGGTTATTGCGTGGCTAACAGTACCGATGGGTTGAGCGGCACTGACCGTTACGGTACTTATTTCACCTCTTGTTTCCGCGTGGAAGGAAGTGGTGACCTGATTGATTTTTGTAATCCGCAACTGGCTTCTATTGAACCGCGTACCTCGCTGGACAATGACATTATTACCCTCAATTTCGATTCCAAGGTTAGCGACAACCTCCTTTCCGATGTGACGGATATTTATCTCTGCGCCACCGGTATTACCACAGCGGGGGAACGCATTGATGTCTGCCTGCAAAATGCACAAAGCAAAATGAACCCGGCAGGCGTGGGGCGTTTTCAAAAAGACATCTGGCCGCGACAGTTTTTTTCCCTGAAACCGGCTCAAACCCTGCGCAGCCTTGAATATTATTTCACCGATGCAACGGGCACAAAGAAAGTGGGCTACGGTGGCGGTGCCGATCCGTTCCCGTTTACGTTCAAATGTCAATAAGCCAAAACCAACATTTTTTCATTCACCGCAACATTAAACTAAGCATATGCCTGCTTTTTATATGAAGAAATCCATTCTTGCCACCCTTGTCGCCTTGTTGTTTTGCTGGCATACTGCCAGTGCTCAAGTGGGACAAAATACAACTACCGTCCGGTTAACCGGTACGGTGGTGGATGATTTTGGCAAGCCCTTGTCCGGCGTGGTGGTTTCGCAAACCGGGACAGCGGTATCAACCCTTACCGATAAGGCAGGAGCCTTCCAGGTAGAAGCGGCACCGGATAGCCGTGTGCTGTTTTCCCATCCTCTTTTCAACAGTACCAGCATCAAAGCAGGTCATGCAGGAGAGTTGACCATTCGCCTTTCCAAACGCTTCCTGCATCAATTGGGGCCTGTGAAAAACAGTGTGACCATCACCGATACCACTGAACTGTTATTGAACCGCAGGCAACGGGTGAATGTGTTGTACGGCGAAAAAAATCCAGCCGAATTACTGGGATCTTATGCTACGGTTTATGGTTCGCAACTCGGCACAGCGCCTGTGCCTAATTACCTGTATGCTTTGCCCGGTCAACTGGCGGGGCTGAACGTCATTCAGAACAGGGGATTTTATGTTCCGCTTACTTCATCGCTTACTGACGTGGATATTTTCGTGGGCAATATTCCCAAGAACAACAGCGGCGCCGGTCCTTCCGATAACACTGAATTTTCCATTCAACTCCGTGGGCATGGCGGCAGCGCCGGACAGGGACCGGCAACCGTAGTGGATGGTGTTCAGCGTGATTATTTTTCGCTGGACCCGCACAGCATTGAATCGGTAACGATTGCGAAAGACGCATTGTCTTCCATCTTACTTGGACAAAACAGCTCCCGTGGTGCCCTGATTGTAACAACAAAACGACCGGAAGCCGGCGCTCCCAGGCTTTCCTACACAGCAGAGACAGGGTTGCAAACACCGCTCGGATTTCAAAACCCGCTACCGGCTTACCAGTATGCCTACCTATTGAACGAAGCCCTGCTGAATGATGGCAAGCAACCCGCCTATACAGCCGCTGATTTTGCCGCTTACCGCGATGGCAGCGATCCAATCAGGCGCCCCGATGTAAACTGGTACAATACGGTGCTGCGTGACAACGCCAGGCTTACCCGTCATAACCTGAACGTAAGCGGTGGCGGCAGTCTTGCCCGCTATCTCGTTTCACTCAATTATATGGACCAGCAGGGATTGTTTGTTACCGACCCGGCCAACACCTACAATACCAACGCTCAGCTCAAGCGATACGTGATCAATTCAAAAGTGGAAGTGGATGTCAACCGCAACTTCAACATCGGACTCCAACTGTTTGGACGCCTGCAGGAAGGCAACCAGCCCGGTGCCGGTACGCAAACCATCCTGAACGGCGTTCTGTCAACTCCCGGTAATGCCTACCCGGTTTATAATCCCAACGGTTCGTTTGGCGGTACCAATAATTATACGCAAAACCTGCTGGCGCAAACCATTGCCTCCGGTTACCAGGCCGATAACACCCGCGATGTGATGGCCAACCTGGACCTCTCGTATAAACTCGATGATTATGTAAAAGGCCTTTGGGTAAACGCCAAAGGAAACGTGTCTGTTTATTCGGCCGGTATTATCAACCGCAACAAGCAGACGCCGGTTTTTACGATGGCCCTTTCACCATCGGGTGACACGGTTTACAATCGCCACGGCAACACTGTTAACCAGCAAAATGGCTTCACCACAACGGCATGGGCCCGTTACTGGTTTGCGCAATTATCAGCAGGTTACGACCGGCAGTTTGGCCAGCACAAAGTGAGTGGCCAATTGCTCTTCGACCAGAAAAAAACATTACTGAACTACGATATTCCTTCCCGCCTTACCAACTATGCCGGTAAAGCTTCGTATAACTATGGCGGTAAATATTTTGCCGAAGGCGCCCTGGTGTATAGCGGTTATGACCGTTACCGGCCTGGTCACCAGTTTGGCTTGTTTTACGCGGCGGGATTGGGCTGGGACGTGGCCAAAGAAAATTTCTTGCAGGGGCAGCAATCCTGGCTTCACCAGTTAAAGTTCAGAGCTACCTATGGCAAAACAGGGAATGCCAATGTAGATAATTACGGCTACTATATTTGGCGGTCGTATTACGTGGGTGTCGCAGGCTGGTATCCAATCGGCAGCAATTATCAAAACGGCATTGGCATGGCCGAAGGCGGACAGCCCGGTAGCCAGACGCTGGCCAATATTGTAGCCACCTGGGAAAAAGCCAACAAATTGAATGTTGGGTTGAATGTTTCGTTATGGAAAAACCATTTACAGCTAACGGCTGACTACTACAACGAAAAATATTATGATGTCATGCAGCAGCGTGGCAAGACCATTGCGCTGATCGGAATAAACTATCCCGCAGAAAACATCGGTATCAATCGGTTTACCGGTTTTGAAGGATCACTTACCTACCAGAATAACGTAAAAAGCTTCAACTATTTTATTAACGGTAACGCAGCCATCCAGCAATCAAAAGTTTTATTCAAAGATGAACAGGAGAGGGCTTATGCCTGGAACGTGGAAACCGGTCACCCCGTTGGTCAGCGCTTTGGCCTTGTTGCCGATGGCTTTTTTCAAACTGATGCCGAAGCCAAAGCCGCCCCAACCATCACTGGCTTTACACCACTGGCCGGCGACTTCCGCTACCGCGACCTTAATAACGATGGTGTGATCGACCAGTTTGACATCACGGCATTGGGCCAGGAGCGTCCGCTGATCTACTACGGGCTGACGGTGGGTTTTGATTTTAAAGGCATCGAATTCAGTGCGCTGGTTCAGGGTGTGCATAACCGTGAGATCTATGTCAACAACGGGATTGTTGATGCGGGCTTCCAGGGCCAGAACAATGGTTATTCGCAGGCTTACCAGCAGGCGCTCGGTCGCTGGGTTCCGGAGAATGCAGCCAATGCCAGCTATCCAAGGTTGACGGCTGGTGGAAGCGGTTACAACTATACACCGCTCTTTTCATCCAATTCTGCATTTCTTAAAAACGGCAATTTCCTTCGGTTGAAAACAGTGCACCTGGCTTATTCTCTGCCCTTCAATTGGGTTAAGCGTTTGAAGCTTGCCAACGTCAAGCTTTTTGTGAGTGCGCAAAACCTGGCGACGTGGGCGGCCTATGGCGTGACCGATCCCGAGGTGTCGCTACCCAACTATCCCATACAAAGGGTGATCAATACCGGCTTAACCATTAAACTGTAAACTTTTTAAACAAGAGAAGATGCGTACGATTCGCTTTACGATAGGGGTTGCTGTTGGTGTTTGGAGCCTGGTGGTCCTTTCCTGCACCAAGGCTTACGAGCCGGTGCCGCTGGGGCAACAGATCAGCCTTGACCTTGTCTTTGACCCCGCCGACTCCCTTGGCAAAAACGCTATGCGTTACCTGGGTACGCTGTACCAGCAGGCGCTTCCCGACGGCCATAACCGAATCGGCGGTAATTACCTGGATGCTGCTTCCGACGATGCTGTTTCTTCAGCCTCAGGCATACCTGAAGTACAGCGCATTGCCACAGGGGCTTACACGTCCTCGCAGGCCAACGGTGATAATGTCTGGAACAACTATTACGCGGCCATTCGCAACTGTACCAATTTTGCTGTTTACATCAACAGGGTGCCCCTAAAAGAAACCCTGCCCAACGGTGCCTCCGCCAGGCCGGCCTATCGCTCCGAAGCCCGTTTTCTACGGGCCCGCCTTTATTTTGAATTGGTGAAACGTTATGGCGGTGTACCACTGCTGAAAGATCTTGTTCCGCAGATCACCGACGAAATTCAATTGCCCCGCAACAGCTTTGCCGAATGCATTGATTACATCGTTGCAGAATGCGACGACATAAAAGACAGTTTGCGCACAAAGGCAATGGTTGGCAATACCGAATACGGCAGGGTAACAAAGGCTGCTGCTATGGCTTTAAAAGCAAGAGTGCTGTTGTATGCTGCCAGCCCGCTTTTCAATGGCGGCAATACCGGTAACTCACCCCTGACAGGTTATGCCACCGCCGATCCGGAACGCTGGAAGCGAGCCGCCGATGCTGCTAAGGCCATCATGGACCTGCAATCATATACCCTGAATCCTTCGTTTGTTACTGTATTTACCACGCAGGCGCAGCCGGTGGGTTCCAACAGCGAAATCATTTTCTGGCGACAGGATGGTTACAACAAAAACGTAGAGATCAACAACGCACCGGTAGGGTATGTGTCTGCCGGTGGCAGAGGGGTCACCAGTCCAACGCAAAACTTAGTAGATGAATTTCCCATGGTTTCGGGCCTACCCATCGACGATCCGGCCTCTGGATACGACCCGGCAAATCCTTATGAGAACCGCGACCCAAGGTTACATCACACCGTTTTTTACAACGGCCATATGTGGCTGAACCGCCCGGTAGAAACCTTTGATGGCGGCGCCGACAAGCCCGGTGGTACGGTGCAGCAAACCAAGACCGGTTATTACATGCGAAAGTTTATGGGAGAGTTTGAAAGTGTGAGCAACAACCCGCCGTTGTACAACGATGTGGTGCATGACTGGATCTATTTCCGCTATGCAGAAGTGCTCCTGAATTTTGCCGAGGCCACCAATGAATTTTCAGGGGCTACAGCCGATGTGTATGCGGCACTGACAGCACTCCGGAAACGGGCTGGCATTGAAGCAGGCGCTGATAATTTTTACGGCCTGAAACAAGGCATGTCAAAAGACGAAATGCGCCAGGCCATTCGTACCGAAAGAAGAATTGAGCTCGCTTTCGAAGAACACCGTTTCTGGGACATCCGTCGCTGGAAGATTGCCGAAGCCGTGTACAATATGGCACCACTTTACGGACTCAATATTCAACGATCGAGCAGCGGGCAAATTTTTTACAACCGCATACCGGTTTTGACAACGGCCTTCCGCAGCCCGCAAATGTATCTCTATCCCATTCCGTTCAGTGAAGTGAACAAGAACCCGAAAATGCAACAAAACCCAGGCTGGTAATGGCATTTTAATCAATCTAACCAATGTTATCTGTCATGAAAAAAATTCGTGCTTTTCTACTCATCGCCTTTACGTTCTTGCTCACCGAATCCTTTGCACAGGGACGTGTGGTCAACGGCATTGTAAAAGACGTAGCCGGCCCGGTACCGGGTGCCAGCATCACCGAAAAGGGATTGCCTTCCAATGGTGTTATTGCCAATGAACTGGGGCAGTTTACCCTTGCCCTGAAGGGAACGTCCAATGCCCTGGTGATAACGGCTGCCAATCATCAAAACACAGAAATAGACCTGAAGAATTTCAATCTTTCGGAGGTGATCAATGTCAACATGCAGTTGACCAACGCATCGATGGATGAAGTGGTGGTAGTAGGATTTGGAAAGAAAAAACGCATCACCAACACCGGTTCGGTAAGTTCGGTATCGGGTGCCGAAATTCGTACAGTTCCCACATCCAGCGTACAGAATGCACTGCAGGGAAAAGTCCCCGGCTTTTTTGCACAGCAGCGCAGTGGGCAGCCGGGCCGCGATGCCTCTGATTATTACATCCGCGGTGTTAGTTCTTTAAACGCTGCCGGCAACCGTCCGCTCATTGTGGTAGATGATATTGAATACACGTACGAACAGCTCTCCCAGATCAACGTGAACGAAATTGAAAGCATTTCTGTTTTAAAAGACGCTTCCACTACTGCCGTTTACGGTATCAAAGGAGCGAACGGTGTATTGGTTGTAACAACGCGGCGTGGCTCCGCTGGCCGGCCCAAGTTCAACCTCCGTGGCGAAATGGGCATGCAGGCGCCTGTTCGTACACCCAATTTTTTAAACGCCTATGAAACGGCGGTACTGGTAAATGAAGCCTACCGCAACGATGGTCTGCAACCGCAGTTTACACCGCAGGACCTGGAACTCTATAAAAGCGGTGCCGATCCTTATGGCCACCCGGACGTAAACTGGTACCAGTCGATCATGAAACCCTTTTCGCTGCAGGCCAATACCAACCTTGATATCTCCGGCGGATCGCAGGCGGTAAAATATTTTATTTCAGCCGGTGCCTTCACACAGAATGGATCGGTGCGCAACTTTTCTACCAACGCCGATGGCGTGAATAGCAACTATTTTTACAAGCGGTATAACCTTCGTTCCAATCTCGACATTCAGGCCACCAAAAACCTTTCGCTTCGCCTGGATATGACCAGTCGCTTTGGTGATATCAATGAACCGTTCAGCAACAATGTTATCAGTAATATCTACGATTTTTCACGCATCCGCCCTTACTCGGCACCTTTCCTGAATCCGAACGGAAGCTATGCCTTTGCATATGATACAAAGGACCAGATGCCAACCATCAATGCCATGCTGCAGTCGAATGGTTATCGCCGGCAGCGCCGCACCGATTTTAATGTGCTGTTTGGTTTTACGGAAAAGCTGGATGATATCACACAGGGACTTTCCTTGCTTGGCCGCATTGCCTATGCAGGCGTTGAACAAAATACCCTCAACCTGTTTCGCGAAGGTTACCCGCCATCGTACCGGTATGACCCGGTAAGCGGTACTTACAGTCTCAATACAGGCGTAGGAACGGGAGGCTATACCTTAAAAGAATACAGAACGATCGGCAATACCGACCTGCGTGACCAGCGCTTGAATATGCAGATCTACCTGAACTACGACCGCACCTTTGGCCCTCACCATATCACCTCGCTTTTGCTTTGGAACCAGCAGGGTTACCGGGTTGATAATTTTGGCGCCACACCGCAAAAGTCAAAAGGCTATTCGCTGAAAGTCGGTTATGATTTTGAACAGAAATACCTGATCGATTTTAACGCTGCTTATAACGGGTCCGACCGTTTTCAGGCGTCCAACCGCTATGGCTTTTTCCCGGCCGTTGGCATTGGCTGGAACATGGCGCAGGAGGCGTTTTTTATCGATCATGTGCCTTTCCTGAAGCTGGCCAAGTTAAGGGCTTCGTATGGTTTGGTTGGATCGGATGTGGCGCCGGGTGATCAGTACCTCTACAACCAGGTTTATGTACCGGGCGGCGGGTACAGCTTTGGACAAAACCACCAAGGTGCACCAACCATTTATGAAGGCGCATTGGGTAACAACAACGTGACCTGGGAAAAAGCAAAAAAATATGACATTGGCCTGGACCTTAATTCGGCCAACGACAAGTATGCGCTGACGGTAGATTATTTCCATGAAGAACGATATGACCAATTGGTGGTAAGACAGGATATCCCGCAGATGCTTGGCGTAGGCGTTTCGCCAACGAACGTGGCCATTGTGGTCAACCGTGGCTGGGACGGGCAGTTTACTTATCGCGATAAAATCGGGCAGGTGCAATACAGCCTGGGATTGGTGCTGTCGTATGCAAAAAATAAAGTGATCTACCAGGCCGAAGCCCAACCGCGTTATCCCTGGCTGGCACGTACCGGTCAGTCCATCAACCAGCCGTTTGGCTACGGCTTTGATGGCTTTTATACGGAAGCGGAGCTGACCGATCCTAAAGTGGCTAAGCCTGTTTCGGCCATTCCGCTGCAGGCCGGCGACCTGAAATACCGCGACCGCAACAACGATGGTGTGATCGATCAAAACGATGTAACGGCTATCGGCAGGCCCAACCTGCCTAACACCAACATTGGTATGCCGATAAAGCTGGGTTACAAAAACCTCGACCTGAATATTCTTTTCCAGGGTGCTTTCGGGTATAGCCTGGGGTTAGTAGGCAATGCCATTGAACCCTTCCGCAGCCAGTTTCAACCGCTGCACCAGCGCCGCTGGACGCCGGAAACTGCTGCACAGGCACAGTTTCCCCGTCTGACAAGCAATCCCACAACGGTCAACAGCCCATCATCTTATTATTCCGACTTCTGGTTGATCGATGCGCATTATGTTCGCTTAAAAACCGTTGACATCGGCTACCAGATCCCTAATAAACTGTTGCCTTTCCGTATCAACAACGGGCGCCTGTACCTGAGTGCCTACAACCTGCTGACATGGAGTAATATTTCCAAAAAATACCAGCAGGATCCTGAAGTGACCTCCAACAGTGCTGGTGATGCTTACCTGAACCAGCGTGTAGTAAATGTTGGCTTGCAGATTGGGTTTTAAACGGATACGTTTGCGCCATTTTGTAAACAAAAGTGGCTGCCAAAAGAGTATGAATGTGATTTTGAATTTTGATTGCGCTGAATGAAACGTATCTCGATAAAAGATATCGCCACCAAGGCTGGTGTTGTGCCATCCACCGTTTCTTTTGTGTTGAATGGAAAAGCAAAAGAAATGCGCATCAGCGATGCGATGGCTGAAAAGATTGTTGCCGTGGCAAAGGCCGAAGGCTATGCACCCAACCACATTGCCGTGAGTTTGCGAACTGGCCGTTCACGCATCCTTGGTTTAATTGTAGAAGATATCTCTAACCCGTTTTTTGCAGCGCTGGCCAAGAACATAGAAGAAAAGGGCAACGAACTGGGTTACCGTATTGTGTATTGCAGTACAAAAAACGATTCCCAAAAAGGCAATGATCTTATTACGTTGTTGTCGCAAAGCCAGGTTGATGGATTTATCATAACGCCATTGCCCGGTATGGAGGAGCAGGTTGCGTTGCTGCAAAAGCAGGGGATCCCCATAACGTTTATGGACCGTTATTTACCCGGGTTGGATGTGGCCTCTGTGTTGCTTGACAATGAGGATGGTGTTCGATTAGGCATGCAGCACCTGTTAAGCAAGGGTTACAAGCGCATTGGGTTTGTGACCGTTGAACTACAGCAGGTACAAATGGTGCAAAGACAATCTGCCTATGAACAAATTCTGGAGGAAAGGGGAGTAGCCGAAGGCGAGCATTTTATACTGAAGCTGCCATTCAACTACCAGCACGATTTTGCGGTTGACCAGATCAAGCGGTTTATTGTTGACCAGCGGTTGGATGCCATCCTTTTTTCAACGAACTACCTTGGCATCATGGGAATTGAAAGCATTGCACAGTTAAAACTGCAGATACCCCGTGACCTTGCTGTTGTTTGCTTCGACAACCATGATCTTTTCAAGCTTTATCCGCCGGGAATCACTACTATCAATCAACCTCTCCAGGCCATGGCGCATGCAGCCATTGCTAATCTGGTAGAGCAAATCGAATCAGGCAAAGGCCTTGCACCTAAACACATACAATTAAAAGCTGAACTCATTGTAAGAGGGTCTACCTAAAAAAAGGAAAAGATTTATTTTTGCCCTACTAAAAACATGGAATCACTACCGGCTCATAGCATCGATAATTATCTTGCGGGTAAAGCCACACCCGAAGAAAAAACGCAGGTAGAGGCATGGTATCAATCCTGCCAGAGACGTGCCTCCCTTTTTGCTGAATTATCCGGCAACAAAAAAAACGAAGCAAAAGACCGGATGTGGGCCGCCATAGAAGAAGCTGTCCAAACCCAAAGCTGCAAGGCGACAAAGTAAATCTGGCCCGCATCATCATTCTTAAACAATCAGCTAAACAGCCTTTTCACCTCCCAGAAAAAGACGGAAAATAAATTTGAAAAGAAAAAGAAGAATAATTTTACAAAATCGATTTTGTAAGTATATTTAAGCTTCAATCCGCTTGCTCCCATGCACATTAATTTTCACCAACAAACTAACGACGAGCAATTGTTCTGCTATCTGAAAAACGATGACCCTTTAGCGTTCAAAGAGCTCTACAACCGGTACTGGTCTTTTTTGCTGGACGCAGCCTGCAGAACCCTGCAATCGCAGGACAGGGCGGAAGACGTGGTACAGGAGATTTTTATCAGTTTGTACCAGCGCCGAAAGGTCATTACGCTAGAAGTTTCGCTTAAAGCTTACTTGTGCAAGGCCCTAAAATTTAAAGTGCTGAACGAACTGCGATCAAAATCGGTGCGGGACAATTACCAAAAGCGGGTTTTTTTTCAGGCTAATTGCAAAAACGATTTTGTTGTCCATTCCGAAACAAAGGAATTAAAGGTTGCCATTGACCAGTCGGTAGAACAATTACCCGAAAAGTGCAAGCAAGCCTTTTTGTTAAGCCGGGAAGAAAACCTTTCGTATAAAGACATTTCTGCGGAACTGGAAATATCGGTTAGTACCGTGGAGAAGCATATCAGCAAGGCGTTGAAGAACATAAAAGCTAACCTGCATCTTTATCTCTAATTGTTTATCGGATTCACCTCCCATTACAAGATAAAAAAGATATCAGTTCATGCTTTTTTAGACAACGACATAAGCAAATATCAGTTGCCTTTGAGCAGCTTTTATATTGTTATCATCCAACGTTTGGGAAAATGTTGTGCTCCAGTGGAGGCAGGCAACTCATAAGGTGACTTATAAGATTAGATTGTATTTAGCCTTATCACTTTTTTCTGAAATCAGCATGCGTTCCCACATGAAGCCTAAAAAAATCTTTGTTGTCCTTTTGCTACTTTCATTTTGCGGCCAACTAATGGCGCAAACCATTGCACCCTTTAAAGCAGGCGATAAAATTGCTTTTGTCGGTAACAGCATCACCGACGCGGGTTTTTATCATTCATACATCTGGTTGTATTACATGACCCGCTTTCCCGATAGGCGCATCCAGGTACTGAACAAAGGCATCGGTGGCGATGATGCAGGCTTGATCAACAACCGCCTCCCCGTAGAAGTCTTCCCGGAAAAACCCACTGTGCTTGCCCTCACCTTTGGCATGAACGATTCGGGTTATTTTGAATACTTGAATGAGAAGAAGGACAGTTTAGCGCAGGTAAAATGGCAGAAATCATTTGACAGTTACCAGCAGGTGGAAGCAAAGCTGAAGCAACAACCCGGTATCAGGAAGATCATTTTTACCACAGCGCCGTATGATGAAACCACCACCAGCGCCAAAAACAATCTTTATCCGGGTAAAACCAAAACCATTGAGCGGATCATTCAATTTCAAAAAGCGTCAGCACAAAAAAACGGCTGGGAGTATTTGGATCTGAACGGGGAGATGACGGCTATCAACCAGAGAGAGCAAGCCAAAGATCCTGCGTTTAGCCTGTCGCCCGGCGACCGTATTCACCCCGGCGTTGGGGGCCACCTGGTGATGGCCTATTTCTTTTTAAAGGCACAGGGCATGGCTGGTAAACCGGTGGCTGCAGTCGCCATCGATGCAACAACAAAAAAGATTTTGAAACAGGAAAACAGTACGGTTACTAACCTTTCTGTCAGCCCCGGAATGGTGGCATTTGACTACCTGGCAAAAGCCTTGCCCTTTCCCATTGATACCATGTCAAGAATGTGGAACAGTAATTCAAACCAGCGGGAAGCGTTGGCGGTAATTCCTTTTATGGAAGAAATGAATCGCGAGGATTTGCAGGTAAAAGGCCTGCTACCGGGAACCTATACCCTAAAAATAGGTGGGCAAAAAATTGGTGCGTGGACGGCAACCGATTTTGCAAATGGAATCAACCTGGCAGCCCACATGAATACGCCGCAATACCAGCAGGCATGCATCATCAGGGACCTGAACCAGGAGCGCATGGAAATAGAAAGACGCTTTCGCCAGTATAACTGGATGGAGTTTGATGTGTTGCGGGAAAAAGGATTGTTGCGCAAGCATAACCAGCAAGCGCTGGACGCTGTGATGGCAGAGATCAACAACGGTTTTATTCGTGGCAATTTTGAAAACTGGAACAAGGGAAGAAGTGAAGCGGTAAGAGATGTTTGGACAGCCCAGATGAAGCTCCTGGTGGATAAAATTTACGCCATCAACAAGCCGGTAAAACGCCGCATTACCCTCGAAAAAAATTGATAGAGGCAATCGTTGCCTGCTCTCATATGAACTGATGTAAGACGATGAAAACGGAAAAAAACTTTGGTTTGGCTAGCTTATTGGCAGTTTCGCTTTGCACCTCCGCCCAGCAACCGGTTGATTACGTCAATCCCTTTATTGGTGCCAGCACCAGCGAAGGGGCAGCCGGCATTTATCACGGACTGGGAAAAACATTTCCCGGCGCCACCACGCCATACGGGCTGGTGCAGGTGAGTCCCAATACCATCACTGGTGGCGACAATGGTTCGGGCTATAGTTATGAGCATACAAGCATTGAAGGTTTTGCCTTTACGCAATTGAGCGGTGTGGGCTGGTTTGGCGACATGGGTAACTTTCTTGTCATGCCCACAACAGGACCTTTGCAAACCGCTTCGGGTAAGTTGGAAGATCCGGACAAAGGCTACCGGTCGCGGTACGACAAAGCATCGGAAAAAGCGTCTGCCGGTTATTATACCACGGTGCTGTCCGACTATTCCATCAGAGCCGAAATGACGGCTGCTCCCCACAGCGGAATGCTGCGTTTTACCTTCCCGGCACACAAGCAGTCGCGGATCCAGATCGACCTGGCACGCAGGGTAGGCGGAACGTCAACCCTGCAAAAAGTGGAGGTCATCGATGACCACACTATCCGGGGATGGATGAAATGTACGCCTGATGGTGGTGGCTGGGGCAATGGCGAAGGCAATGCCGATTACACGGTTTATTTCTACGCACAGTTCAGCAAGCCCCTGAAAAGTTACGGCATCTGGAGTGCTGCGATTCCTGATTCCTGGAACCGCAAACGCGAAGACGTGGAAAGCGATGCCTACCAGCAAGCCATTGCGCAGGCCAAGGTAAGCAAAGGACAAAAAATGGGGGAAGGAAAACACCTCGGTTTTTATACCGAGTTTGCTACCAAAGCTGGTGAGCAGGTGCTGATGAAAACGGGGATATCTTTTGTAAGCCTCGACGGAGCGAAAAAAAACCTGCAGGCGGAGATCAGGGACTGGAATTTTGATGCCGTTACGCAACAGGCCCGTAAGCGCTGGAATGATGCCTTGTCAACAATGACCGTTCAAGGCGGAACAAAGGACCAGAAAACCGTTTTTTATACCTCGCTTTATCATACCATGATCGATCCGCGGGTATTGGAAGATGTGGATGGTTCTTACCCGGGTGGAGATGGTAAGGTGCACAAATCGGAAGGGTTTACCAAGCGCACCGTTTTTAGCGGGTGGGATGTTTTCCGTAGCCAGATGCCCCTCCAAACCATTATCAATCCTTCGCTGGTGAACGACATGATCAATTCGCTCATCACGCTGGCCGATCAAAAAGGAAAGGATTATTTTGAGCGCTGGGAAATTTTGAACGCATACAGTGGTTGCATGCTGGGAAACCCTGCAGTGTCGGTTGTTGCCGATGCTTATGCGAAGGGCATCCGCAACTTTGATATCAACAAAGCCTATGCGCTTTCGGTAGGATCCGTAGAAAAATTTGGCAACGGCGAAACGGGTTACACACCCAACCCGCTGAGCATTTCGTATACGCTTGAATACGCCTATTTCGACTGGTGTGTTTCGCAATTGGCAAAGGCATTGGGTAAAAAAGAAGATGCCGCCAAATATGTGCAACGCTCCCTGGCCTATAAAAATATTTTTGATGCGGAGAAAGGTTGGTTCCGTCCCAAACAAAAAGATGGTTCCTGGGAGGCCTGGCCGGAAGAAGGCCGGCTGAAGCAATGGTACGGTACGATGGAGAGCAACGCTTACCAGCAGGGTTGGTTTGTGCCGCAGGATGTGGCGGGAATGGTGGGCCTGATGGGCGGAAAGGAAAAAGTAAAGGCTGACCTGATCAGCTTTTTTGAAAAGGTGCCGCAGAACATGATGTGGAACGACTATTACAACCACGCCAACGAGCCGGTGCACCACGTGCCGTTTCTTTTCAACCGGTTGGGTGAGCCGTCGTTAACACAAAAGTGGACAAGAGCCATTTGTGACCGGGCCTATAAGAATTCGGTGGAAGGTCTTGTGGGCAATGAAGATGTTGGCCAGATGTCGGCCTGGTATATATTGGCCGCCAGCGGACTGCACCCGGTTTGTCCAGGTGAAACACGCTACGAGATCACCAGTCCTGTATTTAACGCGATAACGATCAAACTTGACAAGGCGTATAGCAAAGGCGAACGTTTTACCATTAAAGCAGTGAACAACAGCCCCGAGAATATTTATATCCAGCGGGCCAGTCTGAATGGCAAACCCTACAACAAAAGTTTTATCGATCACAGCGATTTGATGAAAGGCGGTGTATTGGAGTTGGTGATGGGAAGGGAGGCAAACGAGGCTTGGGGAAAGGAGTGAGGTCGTAAATTGTAAATGAAGAAGAGCGTAAATCAAATTAAAAATGTAACACTGCTTTCTTCATGTTACGCTATCACCACATCCTGTTAAATTGTACTTTATTAGGGTTGAAAAAAAAGCAGTATACTATCATACAAAAAGATATCTGCAAAAATTTTGAAAGCTCATGAACTTCGGCTAGGTCTGAAATGCCGCCATACATTAGCCCAGGGTGCAAGCCCTGGGTTAAACATTTATAGATAGTAACCAGAGCCCTGAAGGGGCGACATAGCAAGATTCATTCAAAAACCTGTGTAGCCCCTTCTGGGCTCTGTACCTTAATCAATATTTTTCAACACGGCTCTTGCAGGCCGGGCTAGTTTATGTCGCCCTTTCAGGGCTAAATATGGATGAATTCTTACTGTATAAAATAGAATCACCTGCGTTAGGCAGCGCTGTTATTAGGAATGGTAATTGGGAAAAATTTAAACGTTCATGGAATGACAAATTGGTTTATAAGAACATGCTGTTTCTTATCCAGGTTTTGCCGTCCAATTCCAGAATGTTTTGGACCTCTGCCGTATATATTGTGTTACTTACTTAGCCTCGATTATGCAAAAACTGCTGGCTAATTTTGCGGAACGTTTTACCCGTAGAAAAAACATATTTCCTTCTCGGACCTCGTATTTCGTTATACAAACTCGGTCCAGGGTAAAAGTGTCTCGTTGCAAATTTATCTCACGCAAAACCCATTTTACTTTGTTTATGCACATCGGCCATCGTTGCTTGTGAATTGTTACGTGTTGGCACAAAGTTTTAATACTTCTGGCAAAACCTATAAAATGGCAAAAGCAAAAAAAGGAGCAAATTTCGGAGCCGGATCGCACGACTCCATGCTTCGTGAATTCTTTATTGACGAATTAAAAGACATTTACTACGCGGAAAAACACATTGCGAAAACACTGCCCAAGATGAAAAAGGCGGCCACGTCGCCGCAGTTGCAACAAGCCTTTGAAGAGCACAAAGCCATGACCCTTGAGCAGGTGGCACGGCTGGAGCAAGTATTTGAGCTGTTGGGTGTAAAAGCCAGAGCCAAAACCTGCGAAGCCATTATTGGTATCACCAAGGAAGGCGAAGGCATTATAGAAGAAACGGAAAAAGGCACAGCCACCCGCGATGTAGGACTGATTTTGGCCGCTCAAAAAGTAGAGCATTACGAGATTTCCACTTATGGCGGCCTGACGCAACTGGCGCAAACACTGGGTGAAAAAGAAGTGGCAGCCCTGCTGCACCAAACGCTGGAAGAAGAAAAACAAACCGATGTGCTGCTTACCGGCATTGCCGAAAACAGCGTGAACTACGAAGCGGCTGGCGAAGAAGAGTAGTCGTTCTGAAAAACACAAGTAGCTTATAAAGGCGGCCAGCAGGCAAGAGGAGAAGGGTTTGGTGGAGTTAGGAATTGCCTGCTGTTTGCTTTTTCGTTTTCGTAATATGGAAAGGGCAGGGGCGAAATGGAATCTGGTTATCCCTGCTCATTCAGTTTTATGGAAAAAGATTTTAAAACGCCTTTTGGAAGGCGTTTTTCTTTTGCGCATTTTTAAATCATTGGGCTGTAGCCTGACCTTATTTTGCTTTTACCTTGGCCGCTTTTTCTTTAGTCGATGGTTTCTTTTTAGCCAGCGTCCATGCCGTTTCGGTGACCGGCGCCGCCAAAAATGCAGCTCTAAATTCTTTGGACGATGAAAACTGGATTTGCGTTAATGTCCTGCTTTCAAAGCGCACCTCGAATTGAGGCGTTTGAAAAGGCCAGGGTTCCACAGTCAGCATGTTGTCGTTAAGTTGCGTGAGGTAATACATTTTTTTATCGGGGCCGCTGCTGATCTCCACTTTCCGTTTCTCCGGTTGCAATTCACCTTTGCATAGCAGGAGGGAAAACGCATCACACCATTCTACCAGGTTATATATCCGCAAGACTTCTTCTTTGGTCATACCCAGTTCCTTTCGCCAGGTTTCCTGCTGCTGTTGCTGCTCTTCCAAAAAAGCTTTGGCGGCTTTGTCAGTCCTCGCAAATTCACCGTAGACAAAAGACATATGGAGAGAGGTCAGTAAAGCAATATACCGGCTTTTGGTAATCGTTAATGCTGAAAGTTGCCGGCAGTGTGCCAGGTCAAATTTTTTCATGGAAAAATGAAGCGGTCCACCGGTGGGTGTCAGCAGTTCTTCTCCATCCAGTTCGTTCTCGGCATCATCGTGTTCCGCAATGGCCAACACCGTTTCCATCCACCGGGCCGGACGGTCATTTTCCCGCCATTGGGCGGCCAATTGTGCTGCCAGCAAGCCGTGTGCCCGCTGGGTAATAACCTGCCATCCTTCTTCTTTGTAATTTGCTATCATTGGTAATGTTGTAAAATCTCAACAAATCCTTTGCCTGCATGCAGCAATCGAACCAGGAACCTGGAATTTTGGCAAGCACCTGATCGTTACCGTTATCCCCGCCAAACGAAAAAAGACCCTGAACTGCTGTTCACATTATTAAAAAATCAAATTATTGGATAGAATTTGTTTTATAAATAATTTAACGTAAAATTGACTCTTGTTAACGTTTTTTAACAAGGACGTTATGGATAGCCAACCCAAGAGATCAATTTGAAAACCATACCAACCAAGTGAAAAATCTTTTATTACCAGGAAAATTGAATCTGCTGATAGGGCCACCCCGGCAATCAGATCGCCATCGCCGGGCACACATTTTTCCCAGGTCGGTATCAATTTTCCCGTCAAACAGCTTCAATAGCCTGCTTTCAGAAGACTTTCCCAACATTCGAAAGACAATAGCCCATCATGATCAAACGGGATCGATGAAAGGCATTGTTTCTTATTGTCGTTTTCGATTTCTCACACTACAATTTATTCTTTACCCGGCCCTGGCAATGCAAAAACTTGCGTGGCAGGGTGGGAAAAGCTAAACGCTTTTCCTGGCAACAAGGTCCCGGACGTTGTTGCAAGATGACATGGTGCAGAATGGCGTTGACGGAATGATTTCATTTTCTATTACTGATCCACCGTAAGATGAGGTCAGCTACCGCTTGAAAACAACTTTTCTATTGTTCGTAGTTCACATTTCAGTCATAAACAATAGTCAACGATTCTTAAACAAAACAATGCCATGAAAGGTTACTTGCTCTTGAAAGAGGTCCCACCTCGCCAGGCTGGCAGAAGGCTTTACCAGCTACAGAAAATCATTCTTCTTCTTTTGTTTTTGGGGGGAACCGGTCTGTCGGTTTTTGCCCAGCAGCGTACCGTCACCGGGCGGGTACTGTCTGCTGACAGTGCTTTATCCGGTGTTACGGTCAATGTAAAAGGTACCGGTACCGCTACGCAAACAGATGAAAACGGCCGTTTCAGCATTTCAGCTGCCGGCAACGCCACCCTTGTTTTTAGTTCCGTTGGCTTTAGCCCCCGGGAAGTAAGTGTGAACAACCGCTCCGCTGTGGATGTGCAGTTGGACAGGATCACTTCCAGCATGAACGAAGTAGTGGTGGTTGGTTATGGCACGCAGCGAAAAGTGACCGTAACCGGTTCGGTAACGGCTGTAAAAGGCACCGAACTGGATAAGTCGCCTACCATGAACCTCTCTAACTCTTTGGCCGGACGCCTGCCGGGCATTACCGCTTTACAGCGCACCGGTGAACCCGGCTTTGATGGTTCCACCATCCGCATCCGCGGTACCAATACGCTGGGTGAAAGCGGGCCGCTGATCGTTATCGACGGTGTGCCCGACCGTGCCGGTGGTATCGACCGCCTGAACCCCGCCGATATTGAAAACATGTCGGTGCTGAAAGACGCAGCAGCCGCCATCTACGGTGCTCGTGCTGCCAACGGCGTTATTCTGATCACCACCAAGCAAGGCAGGGCCGGAAAACCGGTTGTTACCTACGATTTCAACAAAGGCTGGCAGCAGCCAACCGTGGTGCCCGAAATGTCCAATGCAGCGCAATATGCCGAGTTGCTGAACGAGCAGCGCCTGTTCAGCGATGTGCCTTACCAGCAGTGGGGGGCCGCCTGGCAGGCCTTGCAAACAAACGGGTCTTATGTTCGCACCGACAACGGCCAGGTTGTAAACGCCATCTACTCGCCGCAGGACCAGCAAAAGTTCAGGGATGGTACCAACCCACTCACGCATCCCAACACCGATTGGTACAAAGCTGTATTCAAAGACTGGTCCGGGCAACAGCAGCACAGCCTGCAGATCAGCGGCGGCTCCGAAGCCGTTCGTTTCCTGGCCTCTGCCAACTACCAGCAGCAGGATGCGTATTATAAAAACTCCGCTACTGGTTACAAGCAATACGACATGCGCATCAATCTCGATGCAAAAGTGAACAAGTATATCACCGCCAATCTTGGCATTACGGCCCGCGAGGAGTTCCGTTATTTCCCAACGGTAGGTGCTGGTGATATCTTCCGTATGCTTATTCGCGGTAAACCCACTGAAATTGCCGTATGGCCCAATGGTCTCCCAGGTCCTGATATTGAAAACGGTCAAAACCCGGTTGTGGTCACCACCGGTGCTACCGGCTACGACCGCAACCGCCGCGATTATTTTCAAACCAACGGCCAGGTGGAGTTTCGCAATCCCTGGATAGAAGGATTGAAACTGACGCTCCAGGGAGCTGCCGATAAATACATTGGCCGCACCAAACGGTTTCAAACTCCATGGTCTCTTTACACCTGGGATAAAGTAACCTTTGAGGCAGACGGTGTTTCACCCAAGCTAACCAAAACGGTTCGCTCTACGTTCACCGATCCAATGCTTCGCATGGCCGATGAAGAGGAACTGCGCATTAACCTCAATGCCTTGCTGAACTACGACCGTGTGTTCGGCGGAACGCATACCGTTGCCTTCCTGGCCGGTGTGCAAAAAGAAACAAGGAAAGGCGATAACTTCTTTGCTTACCGTCGGAACTTTATTTCGCCCCTGCTCGACCAGTTTGCCGTAGGTGGCACAGCGCAGCAGGACATTGGCGGCAATGGCTTTGACCAGGCCCGCCTTAGTTATTTTGGTCGTGTGGCCTACAACTACCGTGAGAAGTACCTTGCTGAATTTGTTTGGCGCTACGATGGTTCTTACATCTTCCCGGAAAGCGGCCGATTTGGCTTTTTCCCTGGTGTGTTGGTGGGATGGAACATCTCCCGTGAAGAATTTTTCAAGAGCATCAGCTTTATCAATAACCTGAAGCTGCGTGCATCTTACGGGCAGATGGGGAACGACCGGTTGAACATTGCCGATTATGGCTACCTGTCAACCTATTCGCTTTCAGGTGTACAGGTGATCAACGGGCAGATTGTTCGTTCGCTCACCGAGCCACGTGTACCCAACCTGAACTTTACTTGGGAGATCGCCAACAACGCCAATTTTGGCCTGGAAGGAACAGCGTTGAACAACAAGATCTTCTTCGAGTTTGATGTGTTCAACAACCAGCGGAAGCAGATCCTGATTCCCCGTGCCGGTAATGTGCCCAATAGCTCCGGTATCCGCGACAAGCTTCCCCCGGTGAATCTTGGCCATGTGGAAAACAAAGGCTGGGAGTTCAGGGTTGGCTATAACGGAAGAGCCGGCAAAGATTTCACCTTTAACGTAAGTGTAAACGGTGGTTATTCCAAGAACCGCATTGTTTTCTGGGATGAGATCGCAACCGTGCCGGAATGGCAAAAAACAACCGGCAAGCCGTTTGGTACCAACGGAACCGCCTTCCTTGCTTTCGAGTATGACGGGGTGTTCCGCGACGAAGCCGAGATCACAGCCAACAAGATCGACTACAGCGCTGCCGAACGCAACCTTCGTCCTGGCGACATGAAGTTCAAGGATGTTAACAATGACGGAAAGATCACGGACCTGGATGCCGTTCGTTTGGACAAAACAAGGGATCCTCGCTTTACCGGTGGTCTCAATATCAACATGACCTACAAGAATTTTGACCTTTCAGCGCTTTTCCAGGGTGCTACGGGTGGTTTGCAACTGCTGAACTTTAATGAGACCGGCGAATTCGGCAACTGGCTGAAGTACAGCTATGATAACCGCTGGTCGGTTAACAACCCAAGCAGTGAACACCCACGACTGGTGAGCCGAACCAACCGCTATTATACCAACAGCTTCCGCAACAACACGTATTGGCTGCGCAAGAATGATTACCTGCGCTTTAAGAACATTGAGCTTGGCTATACGCTTAGCCCTTCAGTTGGGCAGAAGATCGGCATTAACCGGTTACGCATTTACGTTAGTGGCCTCAACCTCATTACCTGGGATGAACTGGGTATATGGGATCCGGAAGCAACGGCCGAAAATGGTTATGCCTATCCTCAGTCAAGAATCATTAGTACCGGTGTGCGGGTAACCTTCTAAAAAACGTCTATGAAAAAGATAACAAGTAAATCAATCATATTATTGTTGGCGATGGGCGGCCTTTTTTCCGCCTGTAAAAAGGATTTTTTAAATACCCGGCCGCTGGACCAGATAGAGGCCAGCGAAACCTGGAAGGACGCTGCCTTTGCAGAAGCCTGGGTGAACGGTGCGTATGCCGCCTTGTATGAAGGTGGCTTTGACGAGGAAATGTTGGCTTCTTTTACCGACGAAGCCATTTTTACCCATGCGGGGCGAAACATCAACACCGTCAACCAAGGTATTCTCAATCCCTCCAACCAGGGTTTTATCGGCCGCCATACCAACTGGAATGACCTGTACCGGTCTATTCGCCAGGTGAATATTGCCATCGAAAACCTGCCCAAAGCAACGTTTGACAACCAGGCGCTGAAAGACAGGCTGATGGGAGAATCGCTGTTTTTGCGGGCCTACTACTATCACCAGTTGCTGCGTTTTTATGGTGGTGTTCCGCTGGTTACCCAGGTCTTTGGTTTAGATGAAGACTATGCCGCTCCCCGCAACACCTATGCGGAGGTTAGCGCCTTTATCCTGAAAGATGCAGAGGATGCGTACAATCTACTGAAAGGAAAAGGCCGCATTCGCGGAAGGGGTTCTGACCTGGCCGCTCTTGCTTTGAAATCCCGCCAACTGATTTACGATGCCAGCGACCTGCATGATATTCCTACGGCAAAAGCAAAATCAACCCTTATTAACGGTTATGCACAGCCGGACCTGATCGGGTTTGTCAGTGGCGACCGGAGGGCTCGTTGGACGGCGGCGAGAGATGCAGCCAAGAAAGTGCTGGACGAAGCGGGTAGCGGATACAAAACCAATCTGGCTTCGCCGGTTTCATTTGAAGATGGCAAGAAAAACTATTTGTCGATTGCCATGGGTGGTGCCAGTAAACATCCCGATGCCGATCCGGGTGTAACGTCAACAAACGAGTTGCTTTTTGTAAGAACCTTTACGCTGGAACGGTCGGAAGGCGCACAGCAGCACGGCCTGCGCCAGGGACCGAACGGATACAACAACTGGGCAGGCAACACGCCCATCCAGGAGTTGGTGGATGATTACGAAATGATGGACGGAAGCAAGTTCGACTGGTCCGACCAGGCACACAAAGCCGATCCTTATGCCAACAGGGAGCCCCGCTTTTATGTATCGATTCTCCACGACGGCGCCCCCTGGAAGCCACGCCGCCGGGCGGAAGATCCTGCCAACGAAATTCAAACAGGAACCTACTTTGTCGGCAACACAAAAATCGTTGGTCTTGATACCCGTTCGGGGCCCATCGAAAACTGGAACGGCAGCTTTACCGGTTATTATTTCCGCAAGTTCATTGACCCCGATCCCAACCTGCGTGACAATACCGACAGGCAAACCGTTCCCTGGCCATTTTTCCGCTATACCGAAGCCATGTTTAACTACATAGAGGCCTCAATCGAACTGGGGGAAGAGGCCGAGGCAAAGGCCTGGCTAAACCGCATCCGTTTTCGGGCGGGCATGCCGGCCATTACAGAGTCGGGCGACGCCTTGAAGCAACGCTACCGCAACGAACGCAGGATAGAGATGGCCTTTGAAGAACAGCGTTATTTTGATGCCCGTCGCTGGATGATTCCCGCTGCAACCATTGGCAGGAAAACCCGTTACATTGCCATTGAAGGCAGGCTGAAGCCAGGCGCCACGGCACCTGAGCCCTACCGGAAGGACAAAACGAAGTTTGATTATACCTATACGCCTGTTGTCAACAACGACCTGGAAAACAGGACCTGGGACGATAAAATGTATTACCGTCCGCTAGCCCTCCAGGAAACACAGTTGAACAGCAAGCTGGTACAAAACCCCGGTTATCAATAAACGGGTTTCTAAGGCCGGATAATTTTCAATCTATGCTGCCGCAGGGCAGCATAGATTTTTTATTTAAGTTGCGGATAGAATTGATGGGGGATAGGCTGTCGACATTATGCGCCGCCCTACAAGCAACACGGCACAGGATAGATGGCAAAAGAAAGCCCGAACCGTTTTTATAAACATCATCCTGGCAAATGACCTGCTGCAACAACAACTTGCAACAGCTTTTGATCACACCACCAAAAACGAAAAGATTTGTACGTAAAAAAGTTGATTGTTCTCTGCTATGTTTCTGCTTTTTCTGCACTCTGGCTGCTCGCTTGCCGCAATGAAAAGACCGGAGAAGAAAGCAGTGGACCGGCACTCTTTACCTTACTAAGCCCGCAGGAATCTGGCATTCATTTTAATGATTCGCTTACCGAAGGCCTGAACACCAATGTGCTGATGTATGAATACTTCTACAACGGCGGTGGCGTGGCTGTCGGTGATTTGAACGGCGATGGTTTGCAGGATATTTATTTCACCGGGAACATGGTGGACAACAAGCTTTATCTCAACAAGGGCAACCTGCAGTTTGAAGACATTACCACGGCAGCGAATGTGGCCGGCAGGCCGGGACCCTGGAAGACTGGTGTGACCATGGCCGATGTAAATGGCGATGGCCGGCTGGATATTTATGTTTGCTATTCCGGCAAGCTACGAGGTGAAAAAAGAGCTAATCAATTGTTTATTAATGGAGGATTGGATGCCGATAAGAAACCCCGCTTTACTGAACAGGCAGCGTCTTTTGGTCTTGCCGATTCATCCTACAGCACACAGGCTTATTTTTTTGATGCCGACAGGGACAGTGACCTCGACCTGTTGCTGCTCAACCACAATCCCAAATCCCTGCCCGTACTGGATTCGGCCAGTACCAGCGAGATCATGAACAAAGCGGATCCGCTCAACGGAACAAAGCTCCTGCTGAACGAGGGCGGTCGCTTTCGGGATGTGACGGTTCAAGCGGGACTGCACAGTTCTTCTTTGTCCTACGGCCTTGGTGCCGGCATTGCCGATATTAACGGGGATGGATGGCCGGATATCTACCTTTCCAACGACTACGCCGTTCCCGACTACCTCTATCTCAACAACGGCAACGGAACGTTTATCGATGTAAAGCAAAAAGCCCTGGGACACACCTCGCAGTTTTCTATGGGCAATGATGTAAGTGATATCAACAACGACGGCCTGCCTGATATTTTTACGCTTGACATGCTGCCGGAAGACAACCGACGCCAAAAGTTGCTGATGGCGCCTGATAATTACGAAAAATTCGACCTCAACCTGAAGTCAGGATTTTACTACCAGTACATGCGCAACATGCTGCAGGTAAATAACGGTGATGGTACGTTCAGTGAAGTCGGCCAACTGGCCGGTATTTCCAACACAGACTGGAGCTGGGCACCCTTGTTCGCCGATTATGACAACGATGGCTGGAAAGATTTGTTTGTGACCAATGGCTATGTACGCGATTACACCAACATGGACTTTTTAAAGTACATGGGCGATTACATTCAAAACCGCGAGGCCGGTGTTATGCGCCAGGCCGTGCTGGACCTTGTTCACCGGATGCCATCCTCCGATATGGTGAATTACCTGTTTAAGAACAACGGCAACCTGACCTTCAGCAATGTCAGCCGGCAATGGGGAATCAGCACACCGTCAAACAGCAATGGCGCTGCCTATGCCGATCTTGATAACGACGGCGATCTTGACCTGGTGATCAACAACATCAACAAGCCGGCTTTTCTTTACCGCAACGAGGCTGGAAAAGAGGGAGAGAACCGGTTTTTGCAGGTGCAGTTACAAGGTGAAGGCGGCAACACGCAAGGCATTGGTGCAAAGGTTTGGGTCTATCAAAAAGGTCGGCAGCAATACCAGGAGCAAATGCCGGCAAGGGGATTCCAGTCAAGCGTTACACCAGTCCTTCATTTTGGACTAGGCAAAGAGGGTGGTGTGGATTCGGTCCGCGTGGTTTGGCAGAGTGGAAAGCAACAAGTGCTAACCAGTGTAAAAACCAACCAGGTATTGACCCTGCAGGAAAAGGATGCCGGTGGAAACTATCAGCGTTCCGGCACCGCTGCTCCCTTGTTTGCTGAAACGTCGTCCCCAATTATTTTCCAGCATGCAGTCAACAATATCAATGATTTCAAGCGGCAGCCCCTGATGGTTAACCCGATGTCGGCCTTTGGCCCCTGCCTTGTAAAAGGCGACATAAACGGCGATGGCCTGGAAGACCTGTTTGCCGGTGCCGGTAATGGGCAGGCAGGTGCCATTTATCTGCAACAAAAAGGGGGAGGCTTTAGCCGTGTGCCCCAACCGGCATTGGAAGCCGATAGGCAACAGGTGGACGCGGATGCTGTGTTCCTGGATGCCAATAAAGATGGTTTTACAGACCTTTACGTGGCCAGCGGTGGCTACCATAACCTTACGCCGGAAGATCCCGCCCTGCAGGACAGGCTTTACCTTGGCAATGGCAAGGGAGGTTTTACAAAAGCGGTGAATGCGCTACCGACAATGCTGGTAAGCAAAAGCTGCGTCCGTGTTACCGATATTAACGGCGATGGTTACCCTGATTTGTTTGTGGGCGGTAGGGTGGTGCCGGGTCGTTACCCCGAAACACCGGCGAGCTACCTCTTGCTAAATGACGGGAAGGGCAATTTTTCGGACGCAACACAGCGCCTGTCGCCAGCCCTGCACACGATAGGCATGGTGAGCGATGCGGTTTGGATGGACCTGAACGGCGACAAAAAAGACGACCTTGTGCTGGCAGGCGAATGGATGCCGGTAACCGTTTTTGTCAATACCGGGAGCAAACTGGAAAATAAAACAGGTGAGTATTTTACCAAAGAATACAGTGGCTGGTGGAACAGGATTGCTGTGGGTGATTTTAATGGCGATGGCCGGCAGGACCTTGTCCTTGGCAACGAAGGCGCCAACACGCAATGCAAAGCCAGTGATGCAGAACCGGCCGAGATTTTTTACAAGGATTTTGACGACAACGGTTCTGTGGATCCTATCCTTTGTTTTTACATGCAGGGCAAATCTTATCCCTATGTATTCCGGGATGAGTTGCTTGACCAGATGAGCATTATGCGAACCCGTTTTGGCGATTATAAAAGCTACGCCGATGCCACCCTGCCCACTGTTTTTACGCCGGAAGAAATGGAGGGAGCTGCCTCCCGCAAAGCCAATTACCTGCACACGGTTTTATTTGAAAGGGGTGCTGATGGAAAGTTCCAGGAAAAAGCATTGCCCTTGCAGGCGCAATATGCACCGGTGTTCACCATCACGCCGCTGGATTACAACAAGGATGGCAAGCAAGACCTTTTGCTTTGTGGCAACATCAACAAGGCCAGGCTTCGGTTTGGAAAAACCGATGCAAACTTTGGCGTGCTGCTGCAAGGCGACGGTGATGGCACCTTTACCTATGTGCCACAGCAGCAAAGCGGCTTCAGGTTGTGGGGCGATGTGCGATCCGTACTAACAGTCAACAATACCCTGCTTTTTGGCGTCAACCAACAGGGCATAAAAGCCTATAAAATGACCCTGCCATGAAAAACCTTGTGATAATTCTATTCGCTTTAGCGGCGCTATTCGGCTGCCAGCAGCCGAAGGATGGGGAAGGAGAATTTGGTCATGCGCAACTTAATGCGGTCATTTCCAAAATGACGGACATTATGATGCATGATGTAACCAACCCGCCCCTGGCTACCCGTTTTTTTACCTATACCACGTTAGCCGGTTACGAAGTGGTGGCGCAAAACAAGAGAGCTGTCAAAAGCATGTTTGGTGTGCTGAAGGATTATCCCCAACTAAAAAAACCTGATACGTTGGCTGGCTATCATTACCAGCTCGCCGCCTTGCTCGCCATGATGGAAACCGCCAAAAAAATGCAGCCTTCGGGCAAATTGCTGGAAGCCTATCAACAACAGTTTTTGGACTCCTGCCGGCAGGCTGGTTTTTCAGAAGAAACCCTTGAGAATTCCCGGCGGTATGCCCTTGCGGTGAGCAAGCAGATACTGGCCTATGCCCGTGGCGACCGATACAACCGGATCGCCAATTTTGCCCGCTACACACCCGAACAAAAAGATGGCGCCTGGTACCCCACGCCGCCGGCTTATATGGCTGCCGTAGAGCCGCATTTTATGACCATCCGTTCCATGACCCTCGATACCTGCTCGCAGTTCAAGCCGGAACCACCGGTGGCGTTTTCCACCGATAAAAATTCTGCTTTTTACAAAATGATGTGGCAGAATTACACGGATACGCTGACCGATGAAAAAAGGATGATCGCCGCCTATTGGGACTGCAACCCGTTTGCGGTGCAGGACAATGGTCACCTGCTGGTAGGACTGAAAAAAATATCACCGGGTGCCCATTGGTTAAGCATTGCCGGTACCGCCTGCCGGCAAAAGGACAAGTCGTTTGATGAAACCTTGCAGGTGCTCAAGACAGTTTCTATCGGTCTGCTGGATGGCTTTATCAGTTGCTGGGATGAAAAATACCGCAGCAACCGCATACGGCCCGAAACAGCCATTCGCAATACCATCGACCCAGCCTGGACGCCGCTTTTGCAGACGCCTCCATTCCCGGAATACCTAAGTGGACATTCCACCATCTCCGCGGCTTCAGCCACCATATTGACTCATTTTTTTGGAAAGAATTTTAAGTTTACAGATTCAACGGAAATGCGTTTTGGATTGGGAGCCCGCAGCTTTACTTCTTTTCACCACGCCGCACAGGAGGCAGCTATCAGCCGTTTTTATGGCGGTATTCATTTTATGGATGCCATTGATAACGGGTATAAGCAAGGCGAAAGCGTAGGGCAGTGGGTGCTGCAAAAGCTGGTCCACCGGGATGCGAATGCGGTAGCCGGCACGAAGCAGTGACGAAGCATTCCCACGGTAACTATATTTTGTTTGCCGGCATAAGTTTCATTGCCTGCTCAAATTTGTTTGCTGCAGGCAATGAAATTCTTTCTCTTGGTTTTGCCGGAGAGATTTGTACGCTGTTTTATTTCATGAATGATTTAATGTGCTCACCCAAATCAAAAACCGGGACACGGCCATTGATTTTTGAATTTATCAACGAACTTCCTGCAGCACTGCGGTAACCACCGGCACAATGCACCACGATGGGTTTGTCAGTTGGTATTTCCTCCATTCTTTCCCGCACTTCCGCCAGTGGGATGGAAAGGCTGGTTGGAAATACTTTTCCTTTTTTTACTTCTGACTCGTTCCGCACATCCACGATGGTGTAATCTTCCGGATGGTTTCGGAAAGCGGCCAGGTCAAGCTGTTCTTCTTTTTCGGTTCCGTTTTGCACAACAAAACCATTCACAACAACCGTTTCATAACCAATAGCGACTACCCGTTTCAGCATGCGTTGCAACTGCTCTTTGTCTTCGCCTGCAAGGTAAAAACGTTCGCCGGGTTTCAATATACTGCCCAGCCAGGTTTCAAACTTTCCGTCTTCCATCAGGTTGATCGCATTGGGCAAATGGCCCTCCTTAAACGTGGATTCCTTGCGAACATCGATCACCCAAACAGAAGGATCAACACTTGTAGTTTCCTCCAGAATTGAAATATTAGCTAGGCTTTCCGCCATCGGGGCTGCACCCTTTCGATTTAGTTCCACATCAAAGGGAAAGTAAGCTGGAACAAAAGGCTGGTCGGTCAAAAGGTTGGCCACAAATTCTTCTTCTGTTGCTTCCTGCAGGCTCCAGTTGGTTTGTTTTTCTTTGCCGATGGTGCTGCTGCTTTCCTTGCTCAGATTTTTTCCGCACAATGTACCAGCGCCATGCGCAGGATAGACGATGACGTCATCGCCGAGAACCGCCAGTTTTTCACGAAGCGAATGATACATCTGGCTTGCCAACTCTTCCCGTTTTGCCTGCAGTTTGCCGGCGCCTTCCCGCAGGTCGGGGCGGCCACAATCACCAACAAACAAGGTATCGCCGGTAAAGACAGCTTTTTGTTTGCCCTCATGTTCCAGCAGGATGCTGATGCTATCCGGTGAGTGTCCCGGTGTGTTGATAGCCGTTAGTTTTATCTTTCCCAGTTGAACAGATTGTCCTTCATCAAAGCCTTCGTGCGGATAGGCGGCATCAACCAATTTGCTGGTGTAAATCGCAGCGCCAAGTGTTTGGTAAAGTTCCAAATGCGAGCTGACAAAATCAGCATGCGGATGCGTTTCGATCACACCAACGATCGTTGCTTCGTTCTGCGCAGCGAAATCGAGGTAGGGTTGTACATCACGGGCCGGGTCAATGAGGATGATTTTCTGCTCACATTCGCTGAGTATTGCGTAACTATAATGCGAGAGGTTTTTGTCTTCGAATTGTTGAATCTTCATGTTTCGTAATTTCTAGCGCAAAAGAAGCGATGTTTTGGAAAACAATCCGTGACCTGAATCACGGAGGTTTGACAAACTTTTCAGCCTTCTTAAAACTTCATTCTTTCTTTTAACGCAACACCTTGCGATATGCTTCGGTATTGTAATCATCACTGCCATCGGTTCGTTGAAAAAGCCTGCCTTCCTCATCAAAAAAGAACGTGGTAGGAATGGCTTGGACATTGAATAGGGCAGGTAAATTTTCTGCTGGATAATAAATGGGCAGGGAAAGTTGTTGCCGTTTGGCAAACGCTTTGGCCTTGTCAAAATTGTCATCCAGTGAAAGCAGCACAAACGCCACTTTGTCCTTGTCTACGGACTTTGCCAGCTTTTCAATGGATGGCATCTCCCGGCGGCAGGGCGGGCACCAGGAAGCCCAGAGGTTGACAAACACTTTTTTTCCTTTGAGGCTTTGCAGGTTAACTGTTTTTCCATTCACATCCTGCACGGTAAATGAGGGCAGTGTTGTACTGTTTTCATTCGTAGTTGGTGCCGCCGCCGCATTGCTGTCAACATTGATTTGTTGCTGCACGGCTGTATCTGCACTTTGTTCGTTTGCGCCATCGTTCGAACAGGCTGTCAGTGCCACAGCTAAAAGCGTTGTTGTTCCTATCAAAAATAGTTTCATGTTGTTTGTTGATCGGTTTACCAAAAGCGTTTATAAGAGTGCTTTTAGTTGGTTAATAAAATGGGTGCTGCTGTAGTTGGCAAGGCCTTCCTCTTTAAAAACTATGTTACCTTCTTTGTTCAAGATAACCGTTGTGGGCAGGGTACCGCTGTAAATTCCGGATGGCACACTACCAGCCCTTGTTACCATGGGCATGGCGTAGCCTTTTTTCGCCAGGAAATCGACAGCCTTTCCTGCATCCTCGTCTTCATTGATAAAAAGAAAAACAATTCGCTCATCGTCACGAAACTGGTTGTACAGATCATTCAGCGACGGCATTTCTGCGATACAGGGCGGACACCAGGTTGCCCAGAAGTTGATGAACACCACTTTGCCTTTTAAATCTGCGGTGGAAACAACGGCACCTTTCTCATCATGAAACGAAAAGGCATTGTCTTCCATAGAGCGGGTTGTAGCCAGTGCTTCTTTTTTAATCTCAGCTTTGAACAAGCCAACGGCCATTAGTTGCTGCAGCACCCAGCCTTTGGCGGCTGGGTTAAAGATCAGTAGCAAAAAAGCGCCGTAAAACAATACGTTGCCGCCGATGCGTAACCACTTCTTTTTTCCCGTTTGTTTATCACTTATAATATTCATTTCTCCGGGATTCTTATTGAGCATTTTTTGTACCTCTTTATTTCCCCGCTGCCTTTTACCAATGGAATAGGCATTGGTTATAGCAACAGTTTTGAAAGCAAGAGCACTAGTGCGGCAGCCTGTCCCGCAAATACCCATACACCCACGTACCGGCAACAGCACTCAATAACACCACGACAATCACCAAAAATCCGGAGCCGATCTGGGCAAACAAGGGTCCGGGACAAGCGCCGGTCATGGCCCAGCCGAGACCAAAGATCAAACCGCCGTAGATCTGTCCTTTGTTAAATTTCTTCGGGTGAAACTCGATGGCCTCACCATAGATGGTTTTCACCTTGTATTTTTTGATCAGCCATACGGAGATCATTCCCACAAAAATCGCGGTTCCAATCACCCCATACATGTGAAAGCTTTGCAGGCGAAACATTTCCTGGATGCGAAACCAGGAGATGATCTCGGCCTTGGTAAAGGCAATGCCAAAGAGAATACCAACCGCTGCATACTTCAGGTTGTGATACCATTTGTGCTGCAGGTGCGATTCGTTGATGCAAACGGTATCCATCGCCCTGGCTTCATAGTCCAGGTCTTCAAGCTGCTTTTCAGTTGTCTCTCGCATCGGTATTTTATTTAAAACGCCAGCCATAGTTGTTCTTGTTTTAGAGGTTTAAAATAAAGGGAAGGATCACATTGGCCATCAGGAAACCACCAGCCATAAAGGCGGCTGTCGCAATCATGGACGGTACCTGCAGGTTGCTGATGCCCATGATGGAATGCCCACTGGTACAGCCACCCGCATAACGGGTACCAAAGCCTACGAGAAAGCCACCGCCGACAAGCATGATCAGTCCGCGAAGGGAAAGCAGGCTTTCCAGGCTAAACAGCTCTTTTGGTAACACGTTCGATGTGTCCTCAATGCCATAACCCTTCAACTCCGATAGTAACGCCGGCGCTACTTGCACCGGTTCGGGGTTTGCCAGGAATTGGGTTGCCAGGAAACCGCCAATCAAAATGCCGGCAACAAAAAACAGGTTCCAGACTTCTTTCTTCCAGTCATACTTAAAAAATTTAATATTAGAAGGAAAACAGGCGGCACAGGCGTGTCGCAGGTTTGCCGAAATACCAAAATGCTTGTTGCCTAAGAGCAACAAGGCTGGTACGGTTAAGCCCACAAGTGCACCGGCTACATACCAGGGCCAGGGTTGTTTGAGTAGTTCCATCATATGTGCAATATTTTGTTGTGCAAAATTGGTTACCTGTAAAATACGGCAGCGTGACAGAAATCACGGGCCAAGACAGGAAGACTTTATTTTTTCTTAAGGGTTGGACAAAAGGGTTCTGTTATTAGTTCCAAATTAAGCTGTCCGGTTTTCATGCTGTCATATTTCGTTAATGAAAAAACGCAACGTTATCGATATTCATTCCTGACAATGGATATGCTATAACCGGTCACTTATTTCAATACCGTCTCTTTTAACAGGATGTAGATACCCATCACCAGCACAAACCAGCCAAAGCCTTTTTTGAGTTTGTCGCCGGGTATCTTTTTATTCAGGGCACCACCAATAAAAATGCCGGTAATGGCAATGGCTGTTATCGTTAGCAGAAAGGTCCAGTTTATGGCGAAATGCCCCAGGTCGCCGGTAAAACCGATGAGTGAATTCAGTGCAATGATCATCAGCGATGTCCCGATGGCTTTTTTCATGGGAAGTTTGAGCAGGAGCACAAGGGCAGGGATCAACAAAAAGCCGCCGCCGGCGCCAAGAAAACCGGTGACAAGCCCAATGGCAATGCCGTAAAAAACAAGCTTGCCAAAACGGATGCAATCCAGGCATTCTTTTTCTTCTGCATTTACTTTTTTGGTGCGGATCATACTGATAGAAGCCACCAGCATGAGCACAGCAAAAAGCACCATAGTAAGAAAGGGTTCTGTGATGGTGACGCCGTTTATGGTAGCGATGTCTTTGGGAATAACCGGTACGATGAATTTGCGGGTGAAGAAAACGGTAACAAACGAAGATGCTCCAAATAACAACGCGGCTTTTATATTGACCAATCCTTTGCGGAAATTGGAGTAAGCACCCACCAGGCTTGTAGAGCCCACAACAAAAAGCGAGTACGAGGTTGCCAGCAGGGGCTGCAATCCAAAAAGGTAAACCATCACCGGCACCGTCAGGATGGAACCACCGCCACCTATCAGTCCCAGCGAAATGCCAATCAGCAGCGAAGCGATGTACCCGATAATCTCCATGGCATTCAATTTACGTGCAAACTTCACACAAGCCCGGCGCTTTTTTCGTGATACAGGTCACGCTAAAACAATGAAGCTTCCAAAAGAATGCGGCGATACACAGGATGGTATTGTAAGCAGTTGTTTGGTGTGAAGGGTAGGAGAAGCAAAGCGATGAGCAAAAGAAGAAATCGCTTCTAATATGTACAGCAATCGCTGTAGCCTTTTTCTTGCGATACATATGCAACTATTTTTCATAAGATGATATCTCTTTGAAATCAGAAAAACTGGTCCAAATTCACCAACTCCACGTGTGAACCCATCAGCTTCACCACGCCTTTATCCGCCAGTTTGCGCATCAAGCGGGATATCACTTCGCGGGAAGAATTCAGTTCCTGTGCCATTTCTGTAAACGAAAGATCAATGTGGGCCGTTTTAAACTGTTGCTGGTAACGCTTCAGGTAAAAAACCAGGCGTTCGTCCATGTTCCGAAAGGCAATATGATCGATGGTTTGCAGGAGTTCATCAAACCGCTCCCGGTAAGAGCTCACGGCAAACTGTGCCCAACTTTTATACTTACCCATCCATTCGTCCACGTAGTGCAAGGGAATGCTGATCAATGTTGATCCGGTCACAGCTTTTGCCATCAGCCCGCTGGTTTCCTGTCCAAGCGCACAAACCAGTGAAATGGCACAGGCCTTCCCCGAGTCGATGTAATACATAAAGAACTCGCTGCCCTGCTCGTCTTCGCGGTAAATTTTCACAGTGCCATCCAGCACCAGCAAGGCAGAACGAATGTTTTGCCCGGTACGCATGAGCAACTCACCTGCTGCTAAGGTTTTTACATCCGCCACCTTGATAATCTCTGCTACCAGGGCTTTTTCAAGTGAAGGAAAATGTTTCGCCAGTTCTTGTTCCGTCATATCTACAAAGGTAGCCCCAGGTGCTGAGGGTAAGTGACTTTCGTCTCGCTGCAACATTGCAGCCTGATTTACTTTCGCAGGATGGCCCTTTGTATTGCATCCAGAAAAGACATTTTAGACTATGTTTTGGCTTTTGCTGGCTAATTGAGCAGAAAGAACCTAACAACAGTGGGATGCCAGTATTGCAAAAATGTAAAGACGTTTGGCGAATGCTTTAAACACACCACTCAGGATTTTGCGTCTGTTCAACAATAAAATTGCTGGAATACCTTGTTCGAGGATTCACTAGCCCTTATGGTGTAGAATTATTTGATAAAGGAAACGATTTATCCTGGAGTAGCAGCTAACTGTGATCGCTTACAACAATAAAAAAGGCTCATCTTACTGAACCTTTTTTTATTGTTTGTTTTTGTGTGCCCCGGATCGGACTTGAACCGATACTCGCATTGCTGCGAACAGGATTTTAAGTCCTGCGTGTCTACCAATTTCACCACCAGGGCAGGTGAAGAGAACAACAGGTGAACAAGCATCAAATTACTAAAAGATCTGTGCTTTGTACGACAGTTGTTCGTAAAAAAAATCCTCCGCAGTGGGAGGATCTTTTTGTGAGCGGAAGACGAGATTCGAACCCGCGACCTCAACCTTGGCAAGGTTGCGCTCTACCAGCTGAGCTACTTCCGCAATTGTCTTTCTAAGAACGGGTTGCAAAAATAAGGGGTGTAACTATTGCAACAAAAAAAATCTTGAAAAATTATTTGTATTCAGGTAAAAATTTTGTGCTTGGTGGTACAACGATCTCCTGTTGCGGGATCGCTTTTTCAAAACGCTTGGTGTAAAGCGAAAAACAGGTGCCGAATGCAAACGCCACCAGGCATGCAAGCGACAAATAAAAGATAAAAGCAGAGGAGGTAACCCAGTTGTGTGTAAAGTCACGGTCCTGTACTTTCTGCAGTTCTTCCTGATATTCTGCCTGGCGATAATCCATGTTCTGATTTTGTGGTGCAAAAATAAGGGTTACAGCACTGAGAAAACAAATGGTATCAACTTTTTTTCCGCGTAACGATCGTTGCGAATGTATTTTTTTTCTTTACGAAATGCTCCCAAACGAGGTTGCCGCAAAAAACACCGTTGAGCGTACAGAGTTTTTTACGCTTTTTGGGCTGCCATGTTTTGTTGCCAAAAACCACCCAATAAAGGAAAGCAAAATGCGCTTCTACAATGGCAATATAATAACCGCCTTCACCAGCTAACAACCCTTTTACGGCCGATACATGATCAAGCAGGAGGCGGTAGGGTATCTTCCACCATTTTTCGCCCCAGGGCAGGTTTTTGGCCAGCATGATCTGGTTGTTGCGAAAATTAAGATAGGTTTTCTTGGTGTTGCCCCTTGGCAAGGTGCCGCCACCGACATGGTACACCACCGATTCGGGACAACAAAAAACCTTGTACCCGGCAAGCTGCAGTCGCCAGCACAGGTCGATCTCTTCCTGGTGGGCAAAAAAATATTCATCAAAACCTTTCAGCGCATGAAACGCTTCGCTGCGAATGAGCATGGCTGCACCGGTTGCCCAAAACACTTCTTCGCAGTCCTGGTACTGCTGTTTGTCTTCTTCGCAGACATCAAAGATGCGTCCCCGTGCAAAGGGATAGCCATAAGCATCCAGCCAGCCACCACCGGCACCGGCGTATTCAAAGAAGTCCTTGTTTTTAAACGCCCTGATCTTGGGCTGACAGGCAGCATGGCTTTTGTCTTTTTCCAATAAAGCAACCATTGGTTGCAGCCAGCCCGGTGTGATCTCCACATCCGAATTCAGGAGCATGTAATAATCCGCTTCTACCTGCTTCAAGGCTTCGTTGTACCCCTTGGCAAAACCATGGTTTTCGGTAAGCGGCAGCACCGTTGCCTGCGGGTAAGTGCTTTGCAAAAACAAGATCGAATCATCGGTAGAAGCATTGTCGGCCACCACCAGTTTTGTGTTGGAGTAGGTAGTGGTGAAAACAGAAGGAAGAAATTGTGCGAGGTGGTGTTTCCCGTTCCAGTTTAAGATGACAATGGCTACTGATGGTTCGTCGGTCGGCAAGAAAAAATTTTTTCAAATATAGCAGATGCGGAACTATCCTCTTTATTTTCGGAGGTATGTTGCGGCAATTCTTAAACTGGCGAACGGTACTGGCTCTGATTGCCATTCTTATTGTCAGTGGTACCATCGCGTATTCTACTTACCTGGCCAATAAAATTGCCAAAGACGAGCGCCGCAAAGTGGAGCTGTGGATAGAAGCAGGGAAATCGTTTTTAAATGCCGCCAATAATGATGTGAGCCTGCCCCTGCTCATCACAAGGCAAAACGATATTCCCATTATTGCTACTACGGAAAAAGACAGCATCCTCGAATGGGTGAATCTTGATTCGGCAAAGGTGGCAAATGGCTGGCCGCCGAGTGATACGCTGCGTGACCTCAATGCCAATACCTATCTCCGCGATAAGCTCGATGATTTTAGGGCCAGCAAACTGTCGGTAGAGTGGGTGAACCCCCTGGACACAGCACAGCGCAACCGTTACTATTACGGGCAATCGCAGTTGCTGATAGAAGTAAAGTACTACCCGCTGGTGCAGTTGCTGATCGTAGGGCTTTTTATCTTCATTACAATACAGGCCATCCGCGCTTCGTTCCGCTCCACGCAAAACGGTGTGTGGGCCGGCATGGCCAAGGAAACAGCGCATCAACTGGGCACGCCGGTATCGTCGCTCGAAGGCTGGGTGGAGATCCTGAAAGAAACCCACAGCCGGGAAGATTTTGTGTATGAGATCGAAAAAGATGTGTCGCGGTTACGGCTGGTATCGGACCGGTTTGGCAAGATCGGGTCGTCGCCGCAACTGGAAGAGCGGAACGTGGTGCTGCAGGTAGAGAACATGGTGGATTATATTCAAAAGCGGGCAGGGGGTAAGGTGACCTTTGCCATCAATGCCCACCAACAAAATATTTTGGCCCGTGTATCGCCGCCCCTGTTCGACTGGGTAATTGAAAACCTGCTGAAGAACGGGCTGGACGCCATGGAGGGCAAGGGGCGGATAACGGTGGATATTTCTGGCAATGAAAAAGAAGTGATGATCGACGTAACAGATACGGGAAAAGGCATCAGCCGGCAAAACCTCGACAAGGTTTTCAAGCCCGGGTTCACCACCAAAAAGCGGGGTTGGGGGCTGGGACTCAGCCTGTCGAAGCGCATCATCGACCAGTATCACCAGGGGTCTTTAACGGTGAAACATTCGGAAGTAGGAAAAGGCACAACTTTTCGCATTGTTTTGAAAAAATAGCCATTATATTTGCGACCGTTTGCTACGGCAAAAGAGGTTGCCCAGGTGTTGAAACTGGTAGACAAGCCACCTTGAGGTGGTGGTGCTGGAAACGGCGTGCTGGTTCGAATCCAGTCCTGGGCACGAGTAAAATTAAAGACCCTTATCAGGCGTGAGTTTGGTGGGGGTTTTTTGTTTTGGTAACGTTTGAGGGGACATATTAATCATAAGAAATCATGCCTCCGTTTATAGCTGCAAATTGATAAAATGCTTTTTTGCTAATCAGTAAAGTAAACTGTTAGATGATATAATTTCGGATGATTGAACAGTTAAGGGATGCTAAGAATAGATTTTTAAAAACGGGAATCTATCATAAGCTTTCAGAATTTCAGTTTAACGGTAGTTGCCTTCAGAACTATGCAAATACAAAAGAAGGATTATCTCATTTCTTATTGCTGGAAAAATTTATAAATAGAATTACATGAAGAAATATAAATGGTTTTTTCTTTTCGTGCTGTCAGTTACACTTTTTTCATCCGTGGTAATGAGCCAGGACGTTTTAAAATATGTCAACCCCACTATCGGCACAGCCCATAGTCGTTGGTTCTTTTACACGCCGGCCGCTTTACCCCATGGCATGGCTAAATTAGCGCCGTCAACCAATGGTTCTTATGGCAATGCCCAGGGCTGGGAAGCGGTTGGTTACGATCCCCGCCATAATTCAATTGAAGGCTTTGTTCATTTTCATGAATGGCAGGCCGGCGGTGTTTCTGTTATGCCTGCTACCGGGGAATTAAAAGTAAAGCCAGGTCCTCTCGAAAAGCCGGATGAAGGGTATCGTTCCCGTTTTGACAGGAAAAATGAAGTAGCCGAACCTGGTTACTATAAAGTCTTGTTGGATGATTATAAAATAATGGCTGAATTAACCGCTACCACAAGAGTTGGGTTTCATAAATACACTTTTCCTGCAAGCAGCCAGTCCAGAATAATTCTTGACATTGGAAACGTGCAGGGAGAAAGCGGGCCGGTTACAGATGCCTCCATCCGCATGATAGATGATACGCATTTCGAAGGCTTTGTAACAACCAATCCTAAATACGTAGAAAAATACGACAAAGGCGGCCGCGTTTCCATGTACATCTATGGCGAAATAAGCAGGAAGCCTATAACGGTGGGTTCTTTCAATAAAACTGGCATCACGCAAAATTCGAAAGTAGGAAAAGGGATTGGTGCCGGTCTTTTTCTCGGCTTTAACACAGCGGACAAAGAAGTAATTGAATTAAAAATCGGGCAATCCTTTACATCGATAAAAAATGCACAGCAAAACTTACGGGCAGAAGCCGCAACCCTAACATTTGACCAGGCAAGATCGCAGGCCAGAAAAATATGGCGGCAGGAACTGGGAAAACTTACTGTGGAAGGAAAAAATGAGGATGACAAGGTGAAGTTTTATACTGGGCTTTTTCATGCTTTATTGGGAAGAGGTATTGCAAGTGATGTCAATGGTGATTACCCGAAGCATGGTGGCTCCATCGGTCGTTTGCCGGCCGATAAAAACGGCAACTTTACACATAACTTCATCAATACAGATGCCATTTGGGGCGCCTATTGGAATCTTACACAAATGTGGGCTTTGGCCTATCCTGAACAGTACACCAATTTTGTACATACACAACTGGAAATCTATAAGCAACGCGGCTGGTTTGCGGACGGAATGGTCAATAGTAATTTTGCATCCGGCGTTGGAACAAACATGGTAGGCCTGGCCATAGCAGCAGCGTACAACATCGGGCTTCGTGACTACGATGTGAAATTGGCTTATGAGGCGGTAAAGAAAAATGAAGTTGGTTATGAAGGACGGTTAGTCGGTTCGGGAAAACTGGATGTAAAGAAGTTTCTTGACCTTGGTTATTCTCCCTTTGCTCCGGCTGATAACATGGACGTAAGCGGGGCGCAATTTGGTGCTTCTCATACCCTGGAATATAGTTTTAGTGCGTTTGCTGCGGCCCAGATGGCAAAGTCCATGGGGCTTACAGATGACTACAAAAACCTGATGAAATATGCCGACGGATGGAAACTGCTGTTTGAACCCATCGATAAGCTCATCCGGCCCCGCAATGCCAACGGAGAATTTATCGACAAGTTTGATCCGTATGAACCATGGAGAGGCTTTCAGGAAGGAAACGCCATTCAATATACTTTTTTTGTGCCGCATAACCCAGCCGGTTTAATTGCTGCCATGGGAAAAGAGGAGTTCAACACCCGTTTGAATACCATTTTTGAAACGGCGCAGCGGAACTCTTTTGGCGGTGGAAAGGAAATTGATGCGTTTGCCGGTGTCAAGTCAATTTATAATCACGGCAACCAACCCAATCTACATATCAGCTGGTTGTTCAATTTTTCGGGTAAACCCTGGCTGACGCAAAAATGGACCCGTGCCATATGTGATGAATTTTATGGTGTAGAACCGATACACGGTTATGGATATGGGCAGGATGAAGACCAGGGGCAACTGGGTTCGTGGTATGTGATGGCAGCACTGGGCCTGTTTGATGTAAAAGGCTTTACCGATATGCGACCGATCATTCAGATTGGAAGCCCGCTTTTTGATAAAGCGACGATTCAACTCGGTACAGGAAAAAGGCTGGTTATTCAAACGAGGAATAACATTAGGGAAAACATTTATGTGCAATCTGCTAAGTTTAACGGCAAGCCATTGAACAATGCCTGGTTATACCGCGATGAATTAATGAAAGGCGGCAACCTGGAATTAGTAATGGGGAACCAGCCAAACATGGCATGGGGCGTTAACGTGCCGCCTCCTTCAGCACAATAGGAAATAGTCTGCGGCTTTTTCGTTTACGTTTTCATACGAGAAAATAAATAAGTACAATCTATAGGACTGACGGTAACCGGTAGTCATTTCTATCATCAATTGGCAATGAATGATTAAATACCATTGCGTTTCGATTCAATGCAATGACCACTTAATTTGTCAGACACAAGTTGTTTTCAATTTCGGCCACAACTTCTACACTATCCGAATCCATATGGTCACCAGATTACAGGCCATCCGCAAAAGCATGGCTTTTGAACAAGCCTTAAATAGTCTATCTTTCCCATAGAAACCCATCATCATTTTCTTCCATGAAATCATTCATCGTTTTTTTCCTCCTTCTGTTTATGCAATCCCTTCATGCGCAAAAGGCCGTGACCTTGAAAGATGTGTATAAGGAAGCCTTCTTGCTTGGTGCTGCCGTTACGCCGGCTATAACTTCCGGAAAGGAAAAATCATCGCAGGACATTGTTGTAAAGCACTTTAATTCCATCACGGTAGAAAACGTGATGAAGGCGGCGCTGATCAATCCGCAACCGGGTGTTTACAATTGGGGGCCGGCCGATGATTTTGTTGCCTTCGGAGAGAAGCACAACATGTTTATTGTTGCCCATACGCTGGTGTGGCACAACCAGGTTCCGGACTGGTTTTTTACCAATGCCGATGGGAAGCCCAATACAAAAGAGCAGCAAATAGAAAGACTGCGAAGCCATATACAGGCCGTTGCCAGCCGTTATGCCGGGCGAGTACAAGCCTGGGATGTAGTGAATGAAGTAATAGGAGAAGATGGCGCTTACCGCGAAAACACGGCGTGGGTAAAAGCCTTTGGCAATGGCGATACGTTGGTGAAGTATGCATTCAAGTTTGCCGCACAGTATGCGCCAAACACCGAGTTGTACTATAACGATTTCAATGCCTGGCGGCCGGCCAAAAGGGATGGGATTGTACGCCTTGTAAAAATGCTGCAAAAAGAAGGTATCCGCATTGATGGCGTAGGCATGCAAGGCCACTGGGGACTCAACTATCCAAAGACAGCCTATATTGAACAGGCGATTGATGCATATGCTGCCTGCGGGGTAAAGGTGATGATTACCGAACTGGATGTGGATGTTTTGCCCTTGACCAAAGAGGGGCAGATCATCGGGCAGGGAATGGCAGATAAACAGTTTCAACTGGAAGAGTTCAAAACGTTTTTGGATCCTTATCAAAAAGGGTTGCCTGCAAGCGTGCAATCGCAATTGACAAAGCGATACGCGGAATTGTTTTCGATTTTTTATAAACGCAGGGAAAAGATAGCAAGGGTTACGCTTTGGGGTGTGGACGATGGCATGAACTGGAAGAATGACTATCCCATTCCGGGAAGAACAAATTACCCATTGTTGTGGTCACGTAATGGGGAGGCAAAACCTGCATTAGCTGCGGTGCTATCCGTTCCAAAAGCGATTAAATAGCTGCTCGAAAGTTTCGATTGTGAAGCATAAATAAAGTCTTCAGGCCAAATTGGCCTGACCGAACAAAGATGCCCGATAAAATAAAATTATATAGGGATTCTTAAGTCGGTTTCCGTTGCCAGGCTGAAGTAAACAGAATATCGATACAGCAGCAAATCATCAAAATTGTGCGTCATCTAACTACCCTTGAATAATGAAATATACCTGTGCATCTTGCGGAATTGTGCATGAAAGCTGGCCGGCTATTGGCTTTGATGCTCCCTATCATTTCCATAGCCTCTCTGACGAAGAAAAACATGCCATTGCTGAACTTAGTAGTGATTTCTGTACAATTAAATATGAAGACCAGACAGACTACTTCATCAGAGCCGTTTTGTTTCAAAAAGTAAATGACCATTGTGAAGACTTGCATTATGGTGTATGGGTGTCTTTAAGTGAGAAGAGCTTTCACGACTACAAAGACAATTTCCATAACGGTAATCATGAAGCTAACTATTTTGGTTATTTAAGTAGCTGGCTTCCAGGTTACGATGACTCGACGTCCATCAAAACCAATGTTATATTGTCACCAGGCAGTAACAGACCTGAAGTGATTCCCCATTTGGAAAAAGCTGAACATCCTTTTCTTGCAGACTATTTCAATGGAATATCCATTGAAGAGGCAGAAAGGAGAATAAAATTGGCGTAGGGAGATTAGACGAGTGCCGACATAGTTTTGATACGATGCTTGCATGTGTCCAAAATTTTTTCTTTAGAAATCTCTTTCTCTCCTAAAACTTCTTTGCCTTACCAATCCCTCAATGCAAATTCCTCACCACCTCGCTACCCGATCCTCCCCGCAAAATATCCATATCCGCACCCAGGTGTGCCTGCTGTACATGATCGATATAGAGCTTTACATAACCTCGTGCCGCCATAGGAGGGGGTGCCAGCCAGGCTTCCCTTCTTTTTTGTAATTCTTCATCGGTAATGTCCAGGTGCAAACGCCGCTGCTCCACGTCCAGTTCTATCATGTCGCCGTCTTTTACAAGTGCCAGCGTACCGCCTACGGCACTTTCCGGCGACACATGCAACACGACTGTTCCCGAAGCCGTTCCGCTCATCCGGCCGTCAGAAATGCGGATCATGTCCCTCACGCCTTTGCGCAGCAGTTTTTCCGGCAGGTCCACGTTACCCACTTCGGGCATGCCTGGGTAACCCACAGGACCCACGCCTTTTAAAACGATCACGCAGGTTTCGTCAATGTCCAGCAGGGGATCATCGATCCTGGCGTGATAGTCTTCCATGGTTTCAAACACCACGGCGCGGCCCCGGTGCTTCAGCAGGGCCTTTGTAGCAGCAGAAGGCTTGATGATAGCACCCTTCTCGCAAAGGTTTCCTTTCAGCACGGCAATGCCGGCTTTTTCCTGCAGGGGACTGTCTATCGTGGTGATCACATCCTGGTTGTAGCAAATGGGTTTGCTGTTGTTTTCGGCCAGTGTTTTACCGTTGACGGCAATGGCGTCGTTATGCAGGTACTGCGCCAGCTCTTTCATCACAACAGGTAGGCCGCCGGCGTAATAAAAATCTTCCATCAGGTATTTGCCGGCAGGCTTCAGGTTCACCAGCAGCGGAATCCGGCTGCCAATAGTATCAAAATCTTCCAACGTTAGCTCAATGCCAAGCCGGCCGGCAATGGCCAGGAGATGAATGATAAAATTGGTGGAGCCGCCAATGGCTGCGTTCACCACAATAGAGTTTTCAAAAGCTGCCCTCGTCAGCACTTTTGAAAGCTTGAGGTCTTCTTTTACCATTTCCACAATTCGCCGGCCTGAGAGTTGCGCCAGCACTTTTTTACGCGAATCCACGGCGGGGATGGCTGCCGCACCGGGCAGGGTAAGGCCCAGGGCTTCTACCATGCAGGCCATTGTGGAAGCAGTACCCATCGTCATACAATGCCCCGCACTGCGGGCCACGCCAATCTCCGCTTCCAGGATGTCTTCCGGGGTGTAGTTTTCCACCATCATTTTTTCCTTGATCATCCAGTTGAACGACCCGCTGCCAAGGCATTCGCCTTTGAACCGCCCGTTTAACATGGCACCACCGGGAACAACGATCGTGGGCAGGTCTACGCTGCAGGCACCCATCACCGTCGACGGCGTGGTTTTATCGCAACCCGTCAGCAACACCACGCCATCAATAGGATTGGCACGGATGGTTTCTTCCGTATCCATTGCCGCTAAATTCCGGAACAGCATTGTGGTAGGCCGCATGATGGTTTCGCCCAGCGAGGTAACGGGAAATTCCAGCGGAAAGCCACCGGCATCCAGTACTCCGCGTTTCACCACTTCTGCCAGGTCACGCAAATGCCCGTTGCAGGGCGTCAGCTCACTCCAGGTATTGCAAATGCCTATAACTGGACGGTCCTTGAAATAATCATCGGGGTAACCCTGGTTGCGCAGCCACGACCGGTGCACAAATCCCATCTTATCGTTTTTCCCGAACCAATCGTAACTTTTATATTTTCTATCGGAAAGCATACAAATTCGTTTAACCTTTTTAAAAAAGGAGCAACGGCAGCCCACTGCACCTGTACCGATGGAGGTCTGCAGGCCATCCGCCAGCACGTAAACCCTCCATTCGGCAATAAAATTTTATTGCGCAAGCTAACGGCTTGCCGCCAACTGGTAAAAAGAAAGACCAGTTGTTTTAACAACGGTCTTTCCTGTGTGATCCTGCTTGTGAAAGAAACTTTATTTATCCCACCAGACCCGTGTGCTTAATTTGTCGGCACCCTGGCGGGCAACGGCTGCGTTTACGTTGGTAGCATTCACCGACAGCTCAGACGTTGGGTAAGTGAGCCTGCGGATAAACGTACCGTTCGGAACATCAGGATTGCTCGGTTGTCCGTAGGGGTTAGGCGTTAGTGTCGGGAAGCCGCTGCGCCTGAAATTGGCAAAAGCTTCGGGGCCATTCAGGAACGATGCGATCCAGTATTGCGTATTGATCTGCTCAAGCTCCCTGCCGGCGGCCAGTGGGTTGGCAGCCAGGTAAGTATCTCTTGCGGCACCGGGAACGGCAGATGCGGCATCATAGGCAGCCATTTGATCCATGTGTGCTTTGATCCCATCCTGGAAATACTGTGCTGCTGTACCGGCGGTGATCCAACCCCTGAAGCGGGCTTCGGCCAGTAAGAGGTTGGTTTGTGCTGCCGTTACCAAAAATACCGGCGCAAAGGGTTTTGCCATCCGGCGACGATCCACCTGGCTGTAATCGTAAAAGCTGGCCAGGCCATCGGCTGTAGCCGCAGCCACGATGGTACCGTTGTCCTTGCCGATAGGCATACCAATTTGCCTTGCGGGGTCGGTGGTGCCAACGGCCGGTGTTTGACCGGGTCCCGAGGTAGCGCCTACGTAGCGAATGGCAATGGCAGAAAGCCTTGGATCAGCCGTGTTCTTTAGATGGTCGACAAACGGTTTTGCCAGGTAAAAGTTGGCCCCTTCGGTGCCGTTCAGGGTAGCACCCATGGGTTGGGTGTAGTTGGCATCGTGTAAGATCACGCCATTGTCGGCATTGGTAAGAATAACACCACCGGCAAAGGCAGCCTGCACGGTCGATTGTGCTTTTGTTGCATCGGCTTTGCTCAGGCGCATGCCGGCACGTAACAGGAGGGAGTAACCGAATTTTTTCCATTTGTCAACATTGCCGGCATAAAATACATCCGCCGTTTCAATGGTGCCGGACGCATTCAATGCGGCGGATGCTTCGGTTAATTCCTGGATCAGTTTGTTATAAATATCCTGTTGCGCATCGTACTTGGGAAAAAAGGTTTGGGTAAAATAACCACCACCGGCTTCGCTGTATGGAATGTCACCGTATTCATCGGTTAACACCATAAATGCATAGGCCTGGAAGATGCGGGCCATGTTGTACAGGTTTGATTTTGCCGGTACATCTTTGGTCAGCGCAATGACATCGTTGGTGTATTTCACCACGTTTTGGTAGTAACCAGCCCAAAGTGGTGCCATGGTCACATCGCGACTGTCCTGGTTAAAATTGGCGCCGGCCAGTACACCACCGTTGGGTGATACCATTTGCTGCACAATCCCCACATCAAAGATCAGCGTCTTTACAGGGAAAGAAGCATTGATAACGGCCGTATTTAGCAGCAGGGCAGGATCCACCCTGGTCGGACTTGTTTTGTTTTGGTTTAAATCATCAAAGCCTTTGTCGCAGGCAACGCTTGCCGTCATCAGGCAAACCAGCAAACTATAGTTGAGTATTTTTTTCATGATCGGTGGGGGTTAGAATTTAATATTCAGGTTCACGCCTATGCTCCTTGTGGTTGGCAAACCGGGTGCTTCCAGTCCAACCATGTTATCGGAACCATAGCCAAATGATTCGGGGTCAATATTGTCAACCCATTTTTTGATGATGAGCACATTGTTGGCCACAAAATCAAGCTTGGCGCCTTTAATGGGCCAGGTGGTGGGGAGGAAGCGGGAGAAATCATAACCAAGCGTTAGCTGGCGCACTTTCCAGTAGCCGCCGTTGTACACAACCGATTCGATGATCTGCTGTGAACGCAGGTGTTCCCAGTAGGTTTGCACCGGTGCAACCACGGTGTTATTGCCACCGGAGGCGTTCACACCGCCGCCGATCACGCCACCTTCCCTGCCTTCGAGTGTCCGCTGGTGCAGGCCATGACGAATGGCGTTGAAGTTGGTGCCCGACAGCATTTTGTTACCCAGCTTGTAATCGATAAACACGGAAAAGCCAATGCCCTTGTAGTTGAAGGCATTCAGGAAGCCGCCTGTCCACTTGGGAAGGCCACTGCCAAAGAGCACAAAATCAGCGGTACGCTGCGGCAGGCCGTTCGATTGAAATATCCTGTTACCCTTGCCATCGGTGGCATAGCCATAACCGGCGATCTGACCCATTTCTTCGCCTACTACCAATCTTACCTCGCCGTTGAAAACGTGTGAACCAACGGTAATCCTTTCACCCGGTTTGTTGGTAACAATGCTCAACACTTTTGTTTTATTATACGTTGTGTTCGCCGTAAAATCCCAGGTGAAATTGCGGGTCCGAATGGGCGCCAGGCTCAGTAAGGCTTCAAAGCCACGGTTCTCGCTTTCGCCGCTGTTAATTTGGGTGCTGATAAAACCCGAGGCATCAGAGATCTGTACCGGAACGATCTGGTCGCGGGTGGTTTTTTTGTACACCGCAACATCCAGGTTCACCCGGTTGTTGAACATTCTCATTTCCAGCCCCAGCTCTGTCTCCGCTACACGGCTTGGCTTTAAGTTGGCGTTTGGTACCACGTTTCCGCTGGTACCCAGCGCAACGGCGGTACCGGACGGGTTGTTAATAAGGTTAGCGTTGATGGCATAGAACAACTGGTTGGAGTAGGGGGCTACCGAACCATCGCTGCCCACTTCGGCATAACCCAGCCTGATCTTTCCAAACGTGAGCCAGGGGATATTTTTTAAGGTTTCTGAAAACACGTAGGCACCGGAAATGGAAGGATACAAAATGCTCCTGTTTTGTGGTGACAACGTCGAGAACCAGTCGTTGCGCACTGTTGCATTCAAATAAAGGGTGCGCTTCCACGATACTTCGCCTGAGCTGTAAAGCGAATTTACGCCCTGCTCAAGTAAGGTATATACCGGGTCTTTGGCCCTGCCGTTTTGCACGGTGTAAAGTCCGCGGATCACGAAATCGGTTACCTGTACGTTGTTGATGTCAGAACGTTTTTTCATCTGGTTACCACCGCCGGTAAGCGAGACACCAAAATCGCCAAACTCTCTTGTTGCGGAAATAAGGAAGTCAAGGTTGCTTTCGCGGAAGCGACGCGACTCCTGTGTGTAGATGCCGTTGACAAAACCTGCGGGTGCTGGTGACCGTGAGGCGTGTCCGGTAGGAAAGTTGTTGTAGTCTTCGTCACGTGACCAGTAGTCCTGTCCAAAGCGGCCTTGCACATATAACCAGGGAAGAATATTGTATTTGGCAAACACGTTGCCAAACACCCTGTCGCGGCTAATGTTGTGAAACTGCTCCGCCAACACCCAGTAAGGGTTGGTGCGGTTCATAAAGCGGGAGTAAACGTATTCGTTGCCCTGTGCATTGTATTTGTTCTCGTTCAATACCTGCAGGGGCATCGTGGTCGACATTGCCATCAGCGTAGTTGGGATGGAGTTATCCTGGTTGGCGATGTTGGGCGGGTTGGTATTTTTTTCGTTGGAGTAATTGATGCTGCCACCAAAACTCAGTTTTTGTGAAAGGTTATAGTTAAAGCCAAGGTTGAGCGATTTGCGATTAAAGGAGTTGTTGGGAACAATGCCTTTGTTTTCGGTATTGTTGAACGAAAGGTGCATCCCGCCTTTCTCTGAGTTCGTCGATACCGAAACGGTGTTGGAAAGGTTTTGTCCCTTGCGGTAAAATTCTTTGATGCGGCTGCCTTGTGCCACGTAAGGCACTTGCAGGTTGTTAAACAAAACGTGCGTCATGCCGGGTTGGATCCGTTCGCCAAACGACCACTGTCCCGAAGTGGGATTGGGTGTTGTGGGTCGTACGCCATTTTCACCCTGTCCATAAATTTTTTGGTAATCGGTAAAGTCAAGCGGGTCCTCGTTGGTGTAGTTGACATTGTAGCTTACCCCAAGCCCGGTGCCACGGCCCCTGGTTTTGGTGGTGATCATAATAACACCATTCTGTGCCCGGGAACCATAGAGAGCCGAAGCCGGTGCACCTTTCAGTACGGTCATGCTCTCAATATCATCGGGGTTGATGCTCGACAGGGCGTCGCCACCGTCGGCGTATACACCACCACCTCTGGTGTTGATGGTGCCTTCGCTGAAGTTGGTGTTATCAATAGGTACGCCATTGATAACGATCAGCGGGTTGTTCTGACCGGAAATGGACGATTGTCCGCGGATGCGGATCTTGGAGGTGCCGCCCGGGCCTGTGCCCAGCGAGGAGATATTGACACCTGCAATTTTACCCTGCAGGGCATTCATTACATTCGGTGTGCGGTTCACCGTTAGTTCCTCGGGTTTTACACTGGTGGCGGCATAACCCAGTCCCCTCGATTGCTTGGCAATGCCCAGCGCCGTTACCACCACGGTTCCCATGTCCTGGGAAGTAGAGTTTAGTGTAACGGTCAACTGCCGGCGGCCATCTACCGGTACTTCAGTGCTGGCATAACCAATGTTGGAGAAAACAAGTGTGGCGGTGGGTGCCGCATTGATCTGGAATTGCCCCGATGCATCGGTGGCAGTACCCGTAGCTGTGCCTTTAACCGTTACCGAAACACCGGCGATGCGTTTGCCTGTTTCGTCGGACACCGTGCCGGAAACCGTTTGCGCCTGTGCGTGGGTAAAAAAGGAAAAAAGCAGTAACGTGAAAAGCAGTGTGAAGCCGGTTGAAAGGCCTGGCTTTGCATTTTCTTTCATGATAGCAAGTAGTTTGATGAATTAATAGAAAGCGATACCGAAATGACCTGTCAGGATCCCTGAAACCAACGGCAAAGTATTCTCACCATAAATGAAAAACTTCCAATATAAAACGGCGGTGATTTTTGTACGTCCCGGTACAATTTATTTTCTTTCTTTATGACGCTGCTGCCAAAACCTGTTTTTATATATGAGAAAGAATACCGTGGCAGGATACAATAGCAGTGCGGAAAATGCCGGAGAAAAATTCGGAAAAATTCTTTGCTGCAGAGAAGAATGTAGTGGAAAAACAGCGATGGCCGGCTAATATTTCAAGCAGAAAAGCAAAAAATTTTTTCTAAATTATTTTTTGTTTGGGTAGAAAAAAGCAACAGCATTTTAACGTACGGAGAAAAACAGGGAGTGTTGCTTTGCGGCTTAGCGAGTTGAAAATTTCATTGCCATTATGCGGATTGCTTTGCATAAAATAACGATTGTCCAACCAAACTTTTGCCAACAAAATCGATAGGCTATATGAACAAAAAACAGATCTTCCCTTTTCTCCTGCTGCTTTGTGGCAGCCTGCCGTCAATGGCACAACAAGTTACCTTGTCTTCCGATCAAATCAAAGCCATCACTCCTGAATGGAAAGGCGAACGGTCGCCTGACGGCCGGCCATGGGTGGCTGTCAACCTGATGGAGCGCCTCAAAAAAATTCGGCTCGAAGAAGCCTGGGGTGTGTTGCGCAACAAAGGCTATCAAAACCAGTTTGAAGGCGATTGGACCATCCTCAACCCCGACTCGGCCATGGTGGGCAGAGTGGTGACGGCTCAATACCTTCCGCTGCGGCCTGACTATGACAAGATCATTAAAGACAAAGGCAAATCCGAGGCAAGGGTAGGGGCCACCAACTCCTGGCCGATCGATGTGCTAAAAGATGGCGACATCTATGTTGCTGACAGTTACGGCAAGGTGGTGGACGGGACGCTTATCGGCGACAACTTAGGCAATGCCATCTACGCTAAGTCCAACCGCGGCGTCATCTTCAACGGGTCGGTACGCGACATGGAAGGCCTTAGCGAGATCAAAGGTTTTAATGCCTGGATTAAAGGTTATGATCCTTCTTATATCCAGCAAATGATGCTGGGCGGCATCAATGTTCCTATTCGCATTGGCAGGGCAACGGTCCTACCCGGCGATGTGGCCTTAGCAAAAAAAGGCGGGATCGTTTTTATTCCTGCCCACCTGCTGGAAGAAGTGGTGCTGAACGCCGAATTCATTGGCCTGCGTGACCTCTTTGGCCACCAGCGGTTGCGGGAAGGGAAATACACTCCCGGCCAGATCGATACGCAATGGACCGATGACATTAAAAAGGATTTTCTTAAATGGCTTGATGAGAATCCCGGCAAGCTGCCCATGTCCCGCACCGAACTGGACCAGTTCATGAAGGCCCGGACCTGGTAAGCAGGCTATCACTCTTGCAAATCAATAATTCCCATTCTATTCTTAAATACACAACCATGACTCCTTCCCAAAAAATTCTTCAAAAGCTTGGACTGAAAGACCCTGACGTTGTAACCGGTATTACCCCGGAAATAGAAACGAATAAACAACCACCTGTTACAGAGACCGAACCCGAAAATCCGCGCCGGTCCTTTCTGAAAAAGTCGGCACTTGGTGGCCTGGCACTAGGCAGTTCCGTGCTGCTTTCCCCCATCGAAGAGGTCATTGCGCAAAGCACACAAAAAGTAAAGCGCTTCTCGGCACCGTCTGACCTTAAAATTACCGACATGCGGTATGCCGTTACCACGGTACTGGGCCGCACGGCCATTATCCGCATCGATACCAACCAGGGTATCTATGGATTGGGAGAAGTAAGGGACGGTGCCGATGAACGTTATGCCCTGATGCTCAAAAGTCGAATCCTTGGCAAAAATCCCTGCAACGTAGAACAGATCTTTAAATCAATACGACAATTTGGTGGCCAGGCACGGCAGGCCGGTGGTGTTTGCGCAGTGGAAATGGCTTTGTGGGATATTGTAGGAAAAGCTTACAATGTACCGGCCTGGCAATTATTGGGTGGCCGTTACCGTGATAACGTACGACTGTATGCCGACACACCCGAAGCCAGCTCTCCCGATGAGCAAAAAAAGCTGATCAACAAACGCATCGTAGACCAAGGCTATACCTGGCTCAAAATGGACGTTTCCATAGGCGAGTTGAGGGGCAAGCCCGGTACCGTTGTCAATGGCAAATTCTGGGAAAACGAAAGAGGTGTGCTGGCCCAGTGGGGCGATCAGAACAATTACATGAGCTATGCCAATACGCTGCATCCCTTCACACAAATACAAATAACAGACAAAGGCCTGGAAGAGTTGCAAAAGGTTGTTGAGAATGTACGGAACATGGTGGGTTACGAGATACCAATTTCAACCGATCACTACGGGCATTTTGATTACAACAATGGCATTCGCCTGGGAAGGGCCCTGGAGAAATACCGCCTGGCCTGGCTCGAAGACATTGTGTCGTGGGAATACACCGACCAATGGCGAATGATGACGGAAGCGCTGGAAACACCTACGCTAACCGGTGAAGACATTTACCTGCTTAAAAATTTTAAACCCCTCATCGACAACCGCGCCGTGGACATTGTGCATCCCGATCTCGCTTCTTCCGGTGGGTTGCTCGAAACAAAACGCATCGGTGATTATGCCGAAGAATATGGCATTGCTATGGCCATGCACCAGGCAGGCACGCCTGTTTCCTTTATGGCCAATGTGCATTGCGCTGCGGCTACGCAAAATTTCCTGGCGCTGGAACACCATTCGGTAGACCTGCCCTGGTGGGAAGACATGGTGAAGACTGTTGAAGGCTCAAAGCTGATCACAAAAGGCTTTGCCAACCTTCCGCTGACCGCACCGGGTTTGGGAATTGAACTGAACGACGATGTGGTGAAAGCGCATCTTCACGCTTCTGATAAATCCTATTTTGCCCCCACGCCGCAATGGAACGAAAGGCGATCGCATGACAGGATCTTCAGCTAACGTGACCATGCGTTTTCGAAGTAGATTAAAGTATAAAATCCACGTTCGTCATCTCTAATTTTTCATGTTAAAACGCTATCGTTTATGCCCACCGCAAAACGTTCTGTTTACACCATTTTTTACATCCTGGCAGCCGTCTTCCTGCTGGCTTATATCGTTACTTCATTAAGTGATTTGGTGCAATACGCCGGTTGGCTGCTGATGTTAAGTTTTGTCAGCCTGGCCATTGCTTTTCGTGGCCACAAAGTGTTGCGCGGCTTGTCGTACACCCTTGTCATTTTAGGTGCGGTTAGCCTTGCCATGTATTACCCGCAGCATTTTATTTCCGTTGGTGATTTTAAATTTTCGGCGCTGATTGTTCCCTTGCTGCAGATCATCATGTTTGGCATGGGCACAGAGTTAAGCCTGAAAGATTTTACCAACCTGATGCGCATGCCCAAAGGCATCGCTGTAGGCATCGCCTGCCAGTTTACCATCATGCCTTTTGTGGGGTTTGCCCTGGTCAACATCTTTAGCTTTCCGCCGGAGATCGCTGCCGGCATCCTGCTGGTAGGTTGCTCTCCCAGCGGTTTGGCATCGAATGTTATGTCTTACCTGGCCCGGGCCAACCTGGCGCTTTCGGTTTCCATCACCACCATTTGCACCCTGCTGGCGCCCTTCCTAACGCCGGCGCTTATGCGTTTATTAGGTGGCAGCCTTATCGAGATTCATTTCCTGGATATGATGTGGGACATTACCAAAATCGTGATCCTTCCCATTGCCGGTGGCTTGGTGTTCAATTACCTGGTACGGGGTCGGTTCGGCTGGCTCGACAAAGCCATGCCGGTTCTTTCCATGGCGGGCATTGCCCTGATCATTATGGTGATCACTGCCGCGGGAAGGGACAATCTTTTAAAGGTGGGTGCCGTGCTTATCATTGCCGTATTGCTGCACAACCTGGCGGGTTATTTCCTGGGCTACTGGTCGGCCCGTGTGCTGAAGTTTCCGGAGAAAGATTGCCGGACCATTGCCCTGGAAGTGGGCATGCAGAACGCGGGACTGGCCTCAGGACTTGCACTGACCATGGGCAAGCTGGCCACGGCGGGATTGGCACCGGCTATCTTCGGGCCTATGATGAATGTGACCGGGTCGCTGCTTTCGAGCTGGTGGCACAACCGCCTGCCGAAAGAGGACAAGGCATTGGAAGAAGAGCAAAAGCCGGAGATCAAGGTGGCACCGGTCAGTTAAATGCGCACTGACCAACTGGTAGGAATTTAAAGCAACACAAAAAGTTTCACCGATCAAACCAACTATTTTCACCCGATAAATTTGGAGTATGAACACACGCCGCGATTTTTTAGAAAAACTTGTTGTACCCCTGATTGCGTTGCCTGTACTAACGGGCAATAAAAAGGCCGGCAGCCAGCATCCTTATGATCAAGGACCGGTTTTACGGGTGGCCATAATGGGGTTGGGAAGTTATGGCACCAGGGTGGCCGAAGCCATGCGGGATAGCAAGCGGGCAAAGCTGGTTGGCGTTATCAGCGGCACACCGTCAAAGATCACCGACTGGCAGCAGAAGTACGGCATCCCGGAAAAAAACTGTTACAACTACCAGAATTTCGACAACATCAAAAACAATCCTGATATCGACGCGGTGTATATCATCACACCGAATTCGCAGCACAAAGACCAGGCGATCCGCGTGGCCAGGGCTGGCAAGCATGTCATTTGCGAGAAGCCCATGGCACTGAATGCGAGGGAAGGAGAAGAAATGATCGCTGCCTGTAAAAAGGCCGGTGTGCATTTGCTGGTAGGCTACCGCCTTCATTTCGAACCCAAAACGCTTGAACTGATCCGCATGCGAAATGCCGGTGAGTTTGGCAAGATCAAATTCTTCCAGGGGCTGGCAGGCTTTCGTATTGGCGACCCATCGCAATGGCGCCTGAACAAAGCCCTCGCAGGTGGCGGTTCGCTGATGGACATTGGCATTTACGCCGTGAATGGCGCCCGGTACATGGTAGGTGAAGAACCTTCCTGGGTAACCGCGCAGGAAACCAAAACCGATCCGCAAAAATTCAAGGAAGGCGTGGATGAGACCATCCAGTTTCAATTGGGTTTTCCCAGTGGTGCCGTGGCCTCCTGCTTGTCAACCTACAGCATGAGTTACCTCGACCGGTTCTTTTTAAACGGTGAAAAAGGTTTTGGCGAATTGTACCCGGCCACCGGTTATGGTCCAATAAAAGGCCGCACAAACCAGGGCGAACTGACGCAACCGCACTTCACCCATCAAACCGTGCAAATGGACGAAATGGCTGCGATTATTCTTGAAGGAAAAAAACCGGTGGTGCCCGTGGATGGAGAAGAAGGCCTGCGTGACCTGAAGATCATGGATGCTATTTATGCTGCGGCAAAAAGCGGGAAGAAGGTTTCCTTATCCTGATAGAAAAAGGCAGAGAAATTTTTTTAAAAAGAGGTGCTTTTGACAACAGGGCAAATCACGATGAGAACATTGGTGTGTACAGAGCCGGGAGCTTTTACGTATGCTGACGGTCAAAAACCTGCCGCACAAAAAGGCCGGGCTATTTTAAAGATCAAACGCATTGGTATCTGCGGTACCGATCTTCATGCTTTTGAAGGCACACAGCCTTATTTTACTTACCCGCGTATCCTGGGCCATGAGCTCTCCGGCGAATTGGTGGCCGTTGACGATGCACCGGGGTTTGCGGTTGGCGACCCGGTGAGCTTTATTCCTTATTACCATTGCGGTCATTGCATTGCCTGTCGCAGGGGAAAGCCAAACTGCTGCGTACAAATGCAGGTCTGCGGTGTGCATGTGGACGGTGGCATGGTGGAATACCTTTCTGTACCCTCGGCTTCGCTGCTGCAGGGAAAAGGTTTAAGCTTTGATGAATTGGCCCTGCTGGAACCGCTGGCCGTTAGTGCACACGGGGTAAGGCGTGCTGCTGTAGAAAAGGACGAATTTGTATTGGTGATCGGTGCCGGGCCAATCGGTCTTGGTGCTATGCTGGCGGCACAGTTGGCAGGCGCCCGGGTGATTGCACTGGACACGAACGTACTGCGGTTACGCTTTGCCAAAGAAAATCTGCAGGTGCCGTTTGAGGTCAACGCCACAGCCGTAGATGTGTATGAACAAATCAGTGCAATTACTGGAGGCGATATGCCTACCGTGGTGATAGATGCTACCGGCAGCCAGGCTGCTATCAACGGTGGCTTTCGGTACCTGGCGCATGGCGGCCGGTATGTGCTGATCGGTTTGCAAAATGGCGACATCAGCTTTAGCCACCCCGAATTCCATAAACGCGAAGCGGCGCTGATGAGCAGCCGCAATGCAACGCGACAGGATTTTGAAGCGGTGATGGCTGCCATCAAAGATGGGAAGATCAAACCCAAAACGTTTATCACTCACCGGGCCAGGTTTGACGAGGTAAAAGAGGTGTTTCCAGCCTGGCTCAATCCCGCTACCGGCGTGGTGAAGGCGATGGTGGAAATGCCCTGAAAATGGAGTCCGGCGCTCTTTATAAGAAGAAAAAAACATTTGTTCTATTCATTTCAACACCTGAACGGGTGTTGCCGAATGATTGGCGGTAGTTTTATGTGGAAGAAAAGTTTGCCGAAACGGAAAGTTGAGCAACCGGCAGAAAACTATTCGTAAGGCCTGCGCGGCTTTCACGCAGCAGCCAGGCAACTAACATCACGAAATCACAACTGTTTCTCATATAGCAATCAATCACATGCCGTCCGCTGTTTTTACAGCGGACTTTTTTTCAAAAAAGATAGTGCACAAACAACTTGTACTGAGTTTGCGTTTTAAGCAATAATATCGCGATGGAGGTTGGTAGGTATAATGGGAATAATGGGAGATTGTTTGAACGGATCCTCAACACATCAACAAAAACAAACAAGCAGTACCGGATGGCTCAACAAACACGTATGAAAAATTTGCTTTTGCTTTTGGCATTCTTGTTCATTCATAGCTTTTTTGCTGAATTGCAGGCGCAGGAAAAAGGCGCACAGAATCCAATTCTTTTTGCCGATGTGCCGGACGTAGCCATCATTCGTGTTGGCGAAACCTATTACATGAGCAGCACTACCATGCACATGAGCCCGGGCTTGCCCATTATGAAATCAAAAGACCTGGTGAACTGGGAACTGGTGCGTTATGCTTACGATACCCTTGCCAATGTAGATGAGCTGAACCTGGTGAACGGCAAAAGCAGCTATGGACGAGGTTCCTGGGCAAGCAGCTTCCGGTATCACAAAGGGACTTATTATGTTTCCACCTTTGCCCAAACTACGGGCAAGACCTATGTGTTTACCACGAAAAATATTGAAAAGGGTCCCTGGAAAATGGCTTCCTTCAGTCCTTCTTACCATGATCATTCCCTGTTCTTTGATGATGACGGCCGGGTGTACCTGTTGTATGGCGGCGGCAAGTTAAAGCTGGTTGAACTAACAGCAGATGTTTCCGCCGTCAAGCCGGGTGTGCCCGAACAGGTTGTGATTGAAAATGCCAGCCTGCCCTCCGGTGATAACGGTGGCCTGCCGGCAGAAGGCTCACAGCTTTTTAAGGTTAATGGCAAATATTACCTTTTCAATATCACCTGGCCAAAGGGCGGCATGCGCACTGTGGTCATTCACCGTGCCGATAAGATCACCGGTCCCTGGGAAGGAAGGGTAGCCCTGCAGGACCTGGGAGTGGCCCAGGGTGGGTTGATAGACACACCGGAAGGCAAGTGGTTTGCTTACCTGTTTCGCGACTACGGCGCAGTGGGTCGCATACCCTACCTGGTGCCGGTAAAATGGCAGGACGGCTGGCCCGTACTGGGCGAGAATGGCAAAGTGCCCCAAACCCTTGCGCTGCCACCCAGCAAAGGGCTCTTGGGCAAAATCGTCGCTTCCGATGAATTTACCCGCAAAAAGGGCGAGCCTTCGCTGCCGCTATTCTGGCAGTGGAATCACAATCCTGATAACCGCCTTTGGTCGGTAACGGCACGAAAAGGATTTTTACGTCTCACCACGGGCCGCATCGACACCAGCTTTTTGCTTGCTAGGAATACCCTCACACAGCGTACCATCGGTCCGGAAAGCACGGGCTTTACCAAGCTGGATGTGTCAAACATGAAGGCCGGTGATTTTGCAGGGCTTAGCATCCTTCAAAAAAATTACGGGCTACTGGGTGTGAGGGCAGAAGAGGACAAAAAAGTTTTGGTGATGATCAATGCAACCGGCGGTATGCCTGTTGTTGCCGAAGAGATCCCGTTGCAGCAATCAACCGTTTATTTGAAAGTGGCCTGCGACTTTACCAACAAAAAAGATGTTGGCGATTTTTATTACAGCCTGGATGGGAAAACCTGGAAGCCGGTTGGGACAACCGTGAAGATGGCCTACACGCTTCCACATTTTATGGGTTACCGGTTTGGCCTGTTCAACTATGCTACCCAAAACACCGGCGGTTTTGTTGATTTTGATTTTTTCCGCATACAAAATGCAATTGATAAAAAACCGTAAGCTGTCGGTTCTGTTTTTAAAAAAATATATAGAAGAAGCGTGAGATATGAACGGTTGATTTTTTTCGGTACGCCGGTATAAACAACAATTATTTTACAAGTATGACAAGGTTTTTCAGTTGTTCCAATTCTCTACTACAAAGCAATGTTTCGTATTTACGTTAACTGGTTACAATCGATTCAACCGGTGCTATCCGAAGCTGAACGCAGGTTCTGAACATTTGTTCTACTCGTTTCAACATTCGTATCTGCACTAACTTTTGTCGCCGTTTAGTTTTGGCGACAGCGGAAACGATTTTTCCAAGGCAAGTGAGGCTACAGGGAAAGTATAAAAACAGGGTTCGCAAAAAAATGAATTTTGAATAAACAGAAAGGCCGGAAACGGTTTCTTTCCCAACCGAAAAATAACGTATGAAGAAAACATTCGGATTGATCCTGATGGCAACGATGGCGTTGTCGGCACGCAGTCAAAACCTGGTTACCATCAACGCAGGCGAGGCAAAGGACACCATCAGCCGGCACATTTACGGGCATTTTGCCGAGCACCTGGGCCGCTGTATTTACGGTGGTTTTTACGTGGGGGAGAAGAACACAAAGATTCCCAACACCGCCGGTGTTCGCAACGACGTAGTGGCTGCGCTGAGAAAGCTAAAGATTCCCAACCTGCGCTGGCCGGGCGGCTGTTTTGCCGATACCTATCACTGGAAAGATGGCATTGGTCCCAAAGCCAAGCGTCCCAAAATTGTGAACGTTTGGTGGGGTGGTGTCACCGAGGATAACTCGTTTGGTACACACGATTTTTTGAATATGTGTGAGCTGCTGGGCACTGAGCCTTACCTCGCCGGCAATGTGGGCAGCGGTACGGTGCAGGAACTGGCTGATTGGGTGAACTATGTCAACTTCAGCGGCGAGAGCCCCATGTCAAACCTGCGCAAACAAAACGGCCGGGCAAAACCCTGGAATGTAAAATACTGGGGTGTGGGCAACGAAGCCTGGGGTTGCGGTGGCAACATGCGGCCCGAATATTACGCCGATATCTATCGCAAGTATGCCACGTTTATGGCCGACTGGAACAATACCGGCGCACACTTTCGCATTGCCTCCGGCGCCAGCTCCAACGACTACAACTGGACCGAAGTGCTGATGAAAAATGTTCCGCGTTCGCTGCTGGAAGGCGTGGCACTGCACCATTACGCTGTTATCGACTGGAACAAAAAAGGGCCTTCCACTACGTTTAACGAGCAACATTATTTTACCACGATGGAAAGGGCGCTTGCCATGGATACCCTCATTGCCAACCACGCCGCCATCATGGACAAATACGACCCGGAGAAAAAAGTGGCCCTTATTGTAGATGAGTGGGGCGGTTGGTACGATGTGGAGCCCGGCACCAATCCCGGTTTTCTTTTCCAGCAGAACACCATGCGGGATGCCATGATCGCCGGCACCACGCTTAATATTTTTAACAACCGCGCCGACAGGGTTCGCATGGCCAACCTGGCGCAAACCATCAACGTGCTGCAGGCTGTTATCTTAACGGAAGGCGAAAAGCTGTTGCTAACGCCAACCTATCATGTAATGGAAATGTACAATGTTCACCAGGATGCCCTGCTGCTGCCCCTGGATGTAAAAAGCGACGACTACGAACTGGATGGAAAAAAACTGCCGGCCATTTCGGCATCGGCTTCAAGGGACAAGAGCGGCGCTGTTAATATTTCGCTGGTGAACATCGATGCCACTAAAGCAAAAGAGATTACGATTTCTTTGGGCGATGTTGCTGCTTCCGCGGTAAGCGGCCGCATATTGAAAGCTGCCACGCTGCAAACGCACAATACCTTTACACAGGCCAATACCATCAAGCCCGAACCGTTCACCGGTGCGGCGCTTTCCGGCAAAACCCTGAAAGTAACGCTGCCACCGTTTTCAGTGGTGGTGCTGCAGGTGAAATAAGTGAGCTGAAATTGTAATTTGAAAACAATTGGTGTTGATCGTTTTCTAACCAGGCTTATTTGAACGGATATTTAAGCAAAAGAAAAATGGGTTGGGATGAAACAAAATTTCTTCAGCAACTACCGTTTGATTCATGGGGTGAATGAAAGTGTCTCTATTTGATGCATTTTATAAACGACAACGCTAATCGGCTAAAGAAAATTTCCGAAAACGCTTCGCACTTTGTACTATAATTTCTTGCTATTATGAACTGGATAAAAGATCGGCGAAAGAATTTTGTCATCTGCGTTCTGGCTGCTGTTGTTGCCACAACAAGCAGTGCCCAGGAAAATGGACGCTATCCTTTTCAAAACCCGGCGCTTTCTTTTGAGCAACGGGTGGATGACCTGGTGTCACGGCTTACGCTGGAAGAAAAAGTAGCGCAAATGCTGAACGCAGCACCCGCCATCTCCCGGTTAGGCATACCCGCATATGATTGGTGGAACGAAGTGCTGCACGGTGTGGCCCGTACGCCGTACCGGGTAACGGTATATCCGCAGGCCATTGCCATGGCGGCCACCTTTGATACGGTTGCCCTTAACAAAATGGCGCAGTTTTCGGCTCTCGAAGGGCGGGCTGTTTTCAACAAAGCCAACCAGGACGGTCGCACCGGCCAACGTTATGTAGGTCTAACCTACTGGACACCCAACATTAACATCTTCCGCGACCCCCGGTGGGGAAGAGGCCAGGAAACCTATGGCGAAGATCCTTATCTAACCGGCATGCTGGGTTCAGCCTTCGTCAGGGGCCTGCAGGGCGATCATCCAAAATACTTAAACGCGGCAGCCTGTGCCAAACACTACGCCGTGCACAGCGGTCCCGAACCGTTGCGCCATGTTTTTAATGTGTCACCCAGCAAGCACGACCTCTGGAATACCTACCTGCCGGCGTTTAAGCAATTGGTGACAACTACAAATGTTGCCGGTGTAATGTGCGCTTACAATGCTTACCAGGGACAGCCCTGCTGCGGCAGCGATGAATTGATGGTGGACATCCTGCGCAACCAGTGGAAATTTACCGGTTATGTTACCTCGGACTGTTGGGCAATAGACGATTTTTTTAAGAACCACAAAACCCATCCCGATGCGGCCAGCGCTTCGGCCGATGCCGTGCTGCATGGCACCGACATCGACTGTGGCACCGATGCTTACAAATCGCTGGTGCAGGCGGTGAAAGAAGGCAAGATCACCGAAGCGCAGATCGATGTTTCGGTAAAGCGGTTATTTACCATTCGCTTCCGTTTGGGTATGTTCGATCCGCCATCGATGGTGCCGTTTGCGCAAACACCCGCATCGGTACTGGAAAGCCCCGAGCACAAAGCGCATTCGCTGCAAATGGCCCGTCAATCGATCGTGCTGCTGAAAAATGCAGCGGCGACATTACCCCTGAAAAAGAGCATTAAGAAGATAGCCGTGCTGGGACCCAATGCCGATAACCAGATCTCTGTTCTGGGAAACTACAACGGCATTCCGTCAAACATTGTTACCGCCTTGCAGGGCATCCGGAACAAACTTCCCGGTGCCGAGGTGGTGTACGAAAAAGCGGTCAACTTTACCAACGATACCTTGTTGCAATACACCGATATCAGCATCCAGCTTTCGTGGCAGGGACAGCCCGGTTTTGGTGCGGAATATTTCAACAACCGCGACCTCAAAGGAGAACCGATTCTGCGTCGTAACGAAAAAGCGATTGACAACAATTGGCAGGAGGGACAGATCGTGGTGGACACATTAAAGGCTTATGATTTCTCCGTTCGGTACTCAACTGATTTTACGGCTACGGCCAACGGCACCACAACATTTGAATTGGATGCCGATGACGGCTACCGATTTTTTGTTGACGGAAAAGAAGTGGTAAATGCCTGGCTGCGCAACCGTTGGGGTGCCCGAAGCTATCGTTTGCCAACAGTGGCAGGAAAAACCTACCGGCTGGTACTGGAGTACTACCAGGGTGAGGGAAAAGCATCGGTGCATTTGCGTACTGGAAACCTGGTAAAGAGTGATTTTGCCGCTCTTGCCAGTAAATTAAAAGATGTTGATGCGATCGTTTACGTGGGTGGTATTTCGCCACAATTGGAAGGGGAAGAAATGCAGGTCAATTATCCCGGCTTTGACGGCGGCGACCGCACTTCCATTTTATTGCCTGCTGTGCAAACAAACCTGATGAAGGCCCTGAAAGCAACAGGCAAGCCGCTTGTGTTTGTGATGATGACCGGCAGTGCCATTGCCACCCCTTGGGAATCAGAAAATGTTCCCGCTATCGTTAACGCCTGGTATGGTGGACAGGACGCCGGGACGGCCCTTGCCGATGTGCTGTTTGGTGATTACAATCCCTCGGGACGGCTTCCGCTTACATTTTACAGGAGCGACAGCGACCTGCCGGACTTTGGCGATTATTCGATGCAAAACCGCACCTACCGTTATTTCAAAGGAAAACCGCTTTACCGTTTTGGACATGGCCTGAGCTATACCACTTATCGTTACAGTAAGCTGGTAGTGCCGTCAACGGCAAAAAAAGGTGAGAGTGTGTCCCTAGCCGTTACAGTATCCAATGCCGGCACCAAAGATGGTGATGAGGTGGTGCAGTTGTATGTTTCCGGTAAGGCCGCAACCAGCGCTGTTCCGCTTCGGTCCCTGCGCGGTTTTCAGAGGGTCAATCTCAAGGCAGGTGAAACAAAAACGGTCCGGTTTACCCTAAGCCCCGAAGACCTTTCGCTTGTGGATGATGAAGGCAAACTAAAACCGTATTCCGGGCCGGTAATTGTCTCCGTTGGCGGCAGTCAGCCCGATGCCACGAGCATTCGCAACAAAACAACAATTCAGGCAAATCTTACGCTTAAATAATGATGATGAAAAGATTTATCGTTTTCGCTTTTTTCGCTTTTGGAATCCTTCGTGCCAGTGCACAAAATGAAGGCATGTATACCAACCCGGTTTTGACAGGTTTTTATCCCGATCCCAGTATCTGCAGGGCCGGTGATGATTATTACATCGTCAACTCTTCGTTTGCGTATTTCCCCGGTCTGCCTATTTTTCACAGTAAGGATTTGGTCAGTTGGCGGCAGATCGGTCATGCGCTGGACAGGCCCGAACAGTTGCCCCTCATCGGTGCCGGTGTTTCCCGCGGCCTTTTTGCACCGGCCATTTCGTATTACAAAGGCACCTTTTATATTGTGTGCACGCTGATAGACCGCGGTGGCAATTTTGTGATCACGGCCACCGACCCAGCAGGTCCCTGGAGCAACCCGGTTTACCTGAAAGAAGTAAACGGCATCGATCCTTCGCTGTTCTTTGATGAGACCACCGACAAAGCTTACATTGTTTACAACAGCGAGCCGCCGGGAAACAAAACACTTTGGAACGGCCACCGCACCATCCGCCAGTACGAATTTGACTACCGCAATAAAAAAGTGGTGGGAGAAGAAAGGCTGCTGATAAATGGAGGCGTGGATACATCCAAACATCCCGTGTGGATTGAAGCACCGCATATCTATCATATCAACGACTGGTATTACCTGATGTGCGCCGAAGGCGGTACGGGTTACAATCACTCCGAAGTGATCTTCCGCAGCAAGTCGCCAGAAGGGCCTTTTATTCCCTGGGAGAAAAATCCTATTCTAACGCAACGCCACCTTGACCGTGGCCGGAAAAACCCGGTAACCACGGCGGGCCATGCCGACCTGGTACAAACGAAAAACGGCGACTGGTACGCGGTGTACCTGGCTTGCCGCCCTTACGAAGGCGATCATTACAACATTGGCAGGGAAACCTTTTTAAACCCGGTAACCTGGACCGAAGACGGCTGGCCGGTGATTTTGAAAGGCGACGAACAGGTGAAGTTTCAGTACCCTTTGCCACTCCCGAATGTGAACAAAAATCCTGTCAATCCCTTTAGCGGCAATTTTACGTTCCATGATGATTTCAACAACGAAAAATTAAATGTTCGTTATACGTTTTTGCGCACCGTAACCGAAAACTGGTACAATACGACATCGAACAAAGGCTGGCTCACCTTGCAACTGCGGCCCCAATCAGTAAGCGGAAGAGACAATCCTTCGTTTGTTGGTTTCCGGCAGCAACACCACCAGGCAACGGCCACTACGCGGTTGCGGTTTACCCCGGGTGCCGACAATGAAAAAGCAGGACTGGTGATTTTTCAAAGCGAATCGTTCTTTTATTACCTCTGCAAATCGCTGGAAGGCGGCAAACCTGTGGTGCAGCTTTACAAATCAACAAAAGATTCGATGGAACTCCTCGCTTCCAAACCCTTGCTTTCAAAAACAGGAGATGTTTACCTGCGCATCGAACCAAAGAACGCCGTGTATGCAACGTCCTTTTCTACCAATGGTAAAAACTGGACGCCATTGCAGGAAGTGGATGGGAAATTCCTGAGTACGGCAATGGCCGGTGGATTTGTTGGCAGCGTGTTTGGCTTGTATGCGACCTCGCTTGGCAAACAAAGCCAAAACAAAGCATCCTACGATTGGTTTACGTACAAAGGAAACGACGAGGTGTTTAAGCTGGCAGCGGATCCTGCCAAAGGCCAGGCGAAAAAGAACTAAGATCGTGTCTGCAAGCGCCTGATCGATTCAGGCAATCCACTAAACATTCTCTAACGCCGAAAGGAAAACAACTGTTTTTCTTTTGGCGTTTTCTTTTTACACGCCAACATTCAAAATAGAGTTCGTTTGTTGTAGACGTTACGTTGTGTACAATATCCTTCACAGGCTGTTAATGGAAGTTTTTCCGGTTGCCAATTACAATACTTTGTGCTGGCTTGCCAGGCGCAATTGCCGCAGTAAAAAGCAATCGTGCCAAACAAGCGTAACTTGCTATTCTTTTCAGAGGGTGACCATCACCGAAAAATCAAAAAATAAAAACCATGCTTACCGGACATAATTTCATCGGCTTTGATAAAAAAGCAGCAGGCGAAAAAACACTTCAGGCTTTCAGCACCGTAAATGGCGCCAATTTGGCCGGTGATTTTGTGATTGCTACAAAAGAAGAAGTAGCCGAAGCCGTAGCCAAAGCGGCGGCGGCATTTGAAACCTACCGGCAAACCACAACCGAAGAAAGAGCCGTTTTTTTAGAAACGATTGCGAGTGAGATAGAGGCATCGGGCGATGAATTGATCCAGCGCTGCCACCTCGAATCGGGGTTGCCGGTTGCCCGCATCACGGGGGAAAGGGGGCGCACAGTAGGACAACTGCGCCTGTTTGCAGCGCTTCTCCGGGAAGGCTCTTATGTAGAAGTCATTATCGATACAGCCATGCCCGACCGGGCTCCGTTGCCACGGCCGGACCTGCGTCGGATGCAATTGCCGATTGGTCCTGTTGCCGTGTTTGCGGCCAGCAATTTTCCCCTGGCATTTTCCACAGCCGGTGGTGATACGGCTTCGGCCCTGGCAGCCGGTTGTCCGGTTGTGGTAAAAGCACACAGTTCTCACCTGGGCACTAACGAGCTGGTAGCAACAGCCATCCTGAAAGCCGCCCAAAAATGCAAGATGCCCGATGGCGTATTTTCATCGCTTGTCGGTGCCGGTGCGGAACTTGGCCAGCAACTGGTAAAACACCCGCAGGTAAAAGCCGTTGGTTTCACCGGGTCTTTCCGGGCCGGTATGGCCTTGTTGAAAGCGGCCGTCAACGAACGCGAAGAACCCATCCCTGTGTATGCAGAAATGAGCAGTATCAATCCGGTGTTGCTATTGCCCTCCAAACTAAAACAGGACAGTGCTGTATTGGCTTCGCAACTCAGTGCGTCCATTACGCTGGGCGTTGGACAATTTTGCACCAATCCCGGTTTGTTGTTTTTGCTGGAAGATGAAAATACCGAAAGCTTTCTGCAGTCGCTTGCACAAGCCTTACAGCAGGTAGCGCCAGCCACCATGCTGAATGAAACCATCTGCTCTACTTATCACAAAGAGCGGCAGCACCTGTTGTCCAGCCAGGGTGTAACACCAATTCTTGAGGGGGCCGCCTACAACAACGATTTCAAAGGCAGCGCAACGCTGGCACAGGTTTCCGCCAAAAACTTTGTACAGAATAAAGACTTACAAAACGAAGTGTTTGGTCCTGCTTCACTGGCGGTTGTTTGCGAAGATGAGGATGAGCTGAAGGAAGCCTTGCAATCGCTGCACGGCCAGCTAACGGCAACGGTTATGGGAACAGCCGAAGACATGCAACAGTTTCAACGTACAATTGATATTTTGGTGCAACGGGTAGGACGGATGATCTACAACGGTGTGCCAACCGGCGTTGAGGTGTCGCATGCCATGATGCATGGCGGACCTTTCCCGGCCACCACCTTTGCCCATTTTACTTCTGTAGGCACGGAAGCCATCAAGCGATTCCTGCGGCCGGTTTGTTTCCAGGATTGCCCTCAGGAACTTTTGCCCCCGGCTTTGCAGGATAACAACCCGCTTAACATCATGCGGAAAGTAAATGGTGAATTTAAGCGAGATGTGGTTTCGTGAGTGGTGCTGGTAGTTCGTTTTTGTAGTGAAATTATTCTACTTCGGAAAAGGATTTTTATATACACAACGATAGTTGGCTACCACTTACCAGGTTCGTTTGCTCATCAGTTGATCCAGTTCGGCAAGGGTCATTTTTCCCAGTTCGGGGTGCTTTTCCAGCCAGGCAAGGAAAGCTGTTTTGATATCGTCGGGCCATTGGCTGTCGATTTGACCCGTGGTGTATTTGCCTGTGCGTACCATCTCAAATCCAAACTGGTCTTTGCGGATCACAAATTCGGCCGTGCTCACTACCTGCTCGGCCAGGTGAGCCGGCACAAACAACACACCTTCAGGTTGTGCAATCACAAGGTCGCCGGGCAGCACAATGGCCTGGCCAATGCGAATGGCTGTGTTGAGTCCCATCAGTACCATTTCTTCTGTAAACGAAGGATGAAAGTCCCGTACAAAGGCATTAAAGCCCTTTATCTTGCTGATTTCCATCAGATCACGGGCGGCGCCATCAAACACAACGCCGTTGCCGGATTTGGCATAGATCGAATTGGCCAGCGTGGCGCCCATTATGCTGCCACCACTGATCTTGCCAAACGCATCGGCAATATAGATGTCACCTGTTGTCAGCACGTCTATCGGCCACGAATTGGTGTTGCCCGTTCTTCCTTGTTTGGCACCTCTTTCTTTGACAGCTTTTTCCACGTCGGGCCGGCTGGGTAAATACATCGCTGTAACAGCACGTCCCGCCATCGTAGTATCATTTACGGTTTTCCAGCCGCCTTCAAACTGGTTCAGGTAACCTTCATTTTTCAACACGGTCCAGGCATCGTCAATATAGATCCGCTTTGCTCTTTCCAAAATGCCGTCCGGTAGTTTTGGGCGGCCATCGGCAAACCGTTCTCCTTTCCAGGCCTGGGTAAGAAATACCAGTTCTTCTTTAGAAATGGTTTGCGCCATTGCCGGTTTCGCAATGACAAGGTTTATCAAGATGAGAAAGGAAACTAAGGTTCTCATGTCGTGTATAATTTAAACGGCCAGAGAAAAAGTTTTGTGTTGAAGCACTTGATTGGATCTATGTAGTAACAGGTGTGACTAAATTTCTTCTTTACAAAAACGCATTGATCAGGAGAACCATCAGCAAGCCGAGGATAGAGATGGTTGTTTCCATGACCGTCCAGGAGGCAAAGGTTTGCTTTAGCGTTAAGCCAAAAAATTCTTTGAACATCCAAAAGCCTGAATCGTTGATGTGCGAACCAAAAACACTGCCGGCACCAACGGCCAGTACCATCAATTCCGGCGATACAGCACCGCTGTTCACCAGTGGTGCTACCACGCCGGCAGCAGTGATGCCGGCCACCGTTGCCGATCCCACCGTAACCCGTAACAGGGCCGTTACCACCCAGCCAAACACCAGGGGATGCATCTGCCATTTGCTGCTGAACGAAGCAATGTAGGCGCCACTGCCGCTATCGATCAGGATTTGCTTCAGCACACCGCCGGCAGTGATGATAAAAAGGATCACGGCAATACCCGAAATACCTTTGGCCAGCCAGTCCATTACCGTCGGCATCGCATGGCCGCGTTGCAACCCAAAATAAAATCCTGCCATCAGCACTGAAAATAGCAGCGCAATGGTAGGGTCTCCAAAAAATGTAGCCACCTTGCGAAAGATGCTTTGCTCCGGAAAAACAACAGAAGCAATAACGGAAAGCGTAATGAGGATCACAGGCAGTAACGCAATCAGGAAGGAAGGTGTTACGGGTGGCAGTTTGCCGCCGTGGGCCGGCTCGTTTAACACCAGGGATTCCTTGGTCACGGTTTTTACATTCCGTAACAATCTGCCGAGCAGGGGACCGGCGATGATCACCGTTGGTATCGTCATGATCAACCCATACAAAAGCGTTTTACCCGTGTGAGCTTTAAAGGCATTGATCAGGATAACCGGGCCGGGATGCGGGGGAAGAAAACAATGCGTTGCCGACAGCGAAGCAGCCATAGGGATGGCAATATAGAGCAGCGGTAGGCCTGACGTGCGGGCCAGTGTAAATACAAGCGGAACAAGGATCACAAAACCGGCATTGTAATAAAGCGGAATCCCCACAAGGAAGCCTGTTGTTAGCACCGCCCATTGAATATTGCTTTCACCAAAGCGCCTGATCAGCGTCACCGAAATTTGTTCGGCGGCACCACTGATCTCGAGGATCTTTCCCAAAATAGCACCCAGGCAAAGTACCAGGGCAAGCCCGCCAAGCGTACTGCCCACGCCTTTTTCAATGGAAGCCAGAACCGCTGCCGGTTCCATTCCCATTAAAAAACCCGTTAGGATGGAAACGATAAGCAACGACAAAAACGGACTGACCTTTTTTGTCGTTAGAAAAATTTGCATGAGAATAGCAAACAGGAGGATAAGAAGCGGCATGGGGCTTTTTTAGGGTAGCCTTAACCGGTATAACCCGGTATAAGCGTACCAATGATGGTTGAATTTAAATTGTTTTTTCGGAACAAATTCCTCCTACACAAAAAAGGGCACATTGGGAATGGCGTGTTTCTTCATGCCTTCTTCGTTCAACTCTACCCCTATACCCGGCTTGTTGGAAACAGTGATAAAGCTTTTCTCCACCCAGTCGCCATCGTATTTGACAATTTCTTTGAACATGGGATTGGTGTGGAAATACGATTGCCATTCCATTACCATAAAATTGGGTACCGATGCGCACACATGGGCACAGGCCATGGCACCCAGGAAAGAAGCCACCATGTGCGGCGCAAAGGGAACATAATACAGGTTGGCCAGGTTGGCAATGCGTTGCCCTTCACCAAGGCCGCCGGCTTTTTGCAGGTCGGGCATCACAATGTCCACGGCACCAATTTCGAGCAGTCGCCGAAAGCCATAAGCGAGGTAATGATTCTCGCCGGCACAAATTGGTGTGCTGGTGGAGTCGGTGATCTTTTTATAGGCTTCGGGGTTCTCGGCGGGGATCGGCTCTTCCAGCCACATCAGGTTGAGGGGCTCCATTAGCTTGGCCACACGTTCGCCGGTAGGCGCATCATAACGGCCATGCATATCCACACAAATGTCTACATCCGGGCCAACCGCTTCTCTTGCGGCCGTCATCTGGTCCACCATGCGGCGCAGCTCCATGGGACTGGCCGTCCAGTTATAGCGGTCGTACTTACCAGGGTCGCTTGCCTGGTCAAGGTCAAACTTGATCGCATTGAATCCCATTTCCTTTGATTTTTTGGCGGCTTCCGCAAAATCTTTTGGCTGCGGGTTGGTAGATTGGTACAAAGCCGTGTCGCAATACACTCTTACCTTATCGCGAAATTTCCCACCCAGCAACTGGTAAACGGGAACGTTCAGCGCTTTGCCGGTAAGGTCCCAGAGTGCGGTTTCAATGGCCGATAACACCGCGATGTACATGCCTGCCTGCGCTCCCTGGAAAACACCGCCCTTGCGGAACTCTTCAAAAATGCGGTGCACATTCAGCGGGCTTCTGCCTTTAAGCCTGGCACCAAAACTTTTGACGAGGTGGTAGGTACCGGGAATAGCATCCACGCCTTCGCCCCAGCCGATAATGTCCTGGTTGGTGGTCATTTTTACAAACAGGCTGCCACGAATATAAGCGCAGGTCACTTCTTTGATGGTGAGGTCAGAAGGCGATGACGCTTTGGGTGCCTTTTCTACCGCGTCTTCCAGTCCCTGGCCAAAACCGGCTAAGGAAACAAAAGGTGTCATGCCTGCAGCGATGGCTGCTTTGCTGAGGAAAGCTCTTCTTGAACTTGACATAGCGTTGTGTTGTTCGGGTGAAAAATTATAGCGTTGTTATTCTTGTCAATTGCCAATTGCGTATTGCTTATTGGTTTACCACGTCCGCTCTTTTAAAAACTGCTGAATCGTTTCTTTGGGCACGGGCAGTTTGTCCATGTGATCGTTCAGCCATCTCGAAAAATCTTTTTCAATGGCTTCGCTCCAGCGTGTATCAATTTGCCCGGCCGTATAAGTGCCTTCCCGCAGGCGCTGGTGACCAAACATATCCCGCAGGCGAACGATCTCAGAAGTAGTGGCCACCCGTTCGGCAAGATGGGGCGGAATAAAAACAACCACACCCATTTTACCCAGCACCACATCACCCGGCATAACGGTAACGGTGCGTATGCGGGTGGGTTGATTGATGCCGACGATCATGGTCGTCAGGTCGCGGCCCGGGCCTGCACCGGGGTTGTGATAGGAAGGGTCGTAGCTGCTGTAAAAAGAGGTAAAGCCGCCGATCTCTTTTAGTCCCTCAAGGTCGCGGATGGCGCCATCGTACACAATGCCATTGCCTGTTTTGGCATAAATGGAATTGCCTACGTTATCGCCAATAGTGGGACCGTTTCGCTTGGCGCCAAACTGGTCGGCCACATACACATCACCCCTGACCAGCATCTCCACCGCCCAAACATTTTGTGCCCTTCTGCCTTGCTTTTTTCCCATCGAATCAATGGCCTGCCATACATCGGGACGACCGGGCATAAACGTAGCCGTTACCGCACGGCCCACCAAAACACTATCAGGATTGATCACTTCCCATCCTTCGGCAATTTGGTACTTGTAGCCTGCATTGCTCATGGTTGACCAGGCTTCCTCCACACTCACAGCCTTTATCCGCTTCAAAATTTCATCCGGAACTTTTGGCCGTCCATCGGCAAAGCGTTCGCCTTTCCATTCGGCGGTCAGGGCAAGAAGATCGGCTTTGGAGATCTGCACAGTTTGTGCATGTAGCTGTTGCAACAAGAGTGGAAGAAAAATCAGGAGCAAGCGTTTCATCGCGGTATTCGTTTTTGTTTTTAGGAATGAACAAGGCCAGGATATTACCTGCTTTCAAAGGGCCTTTGTTGTTGTGGATTTTGATCTTTGAACGTCATTGGTTCTCAGCATTACCAGAGAACCTTAAAACAGGTGCTGTTTGGTGGTCCGTCAAAACAGTCCTTCGTTTACTCAATTATTTTGTTGCAATTCGGCGATGGCTTCAAACTCATCGAACAGCTTTGTGCTCAGTCTTTCAAAAATGGCAAAGTGCTTCATGTAGATCTCGTGCTTGTTCCCGTTGGGTTCAAAGCTTTCCAGCAGCTTTACTTTTTGTGCGGCATCTTCCAGGCTGTTGTAAATGCCCATATCCGTGGCACAAAGAAGAAAGCCGCCGCAGGCCACACTGTCCGAACCCGAGTGCTGTTTTACATGCACCGGCTTGTTAAAGATGTCGGCCATCATTTGTGTCCAAAGCGGGAAGGTGGCAAAGCTGCCATTGAACGAAAGGCTGTTGATGCTGCGGTGTTCTTCAAGCGTTTTGCCGATGCTGAAAAATGCGTAAAGGATGCCTTCGATGGTAGCGCGGATAAAATGTTTTTGTTCGTGCCGGATGTTCAGACCGAAATAAGCGCCCCTTGCATTGGCATTCCAGATGGGTGCCCGTTCGCCCTGCAGGTAAGGGAGAAAAAGAAGGCCTTCGGCACCAGCAGGTACCCGCGAGGCTTCATCGGTTAAGTTCTCCATGCAGTCTTCCACATCAAAGGCTTTTTTGAAGTCACCAAACTGCTTGGCATACCATTCAAACACTGCGCCAGCGTTGTTGGTTGGCCCACCCGAAACGTATTGTCCTTCGTTGAGCACATAGTTAAAAAGCCGCTGCTTTTCATCCTGCAACACTTCTTTGCCCACTACCCGGACGGCACCACTTTCTTCCATCGTTACCGTTGCTTTGCCATCGTTCCAAACACCGGCACCTAACGTCGCCATACAACCGTCGCTGGAGCCTACGATCAGTTTCACCTTGTCGTGCAGTCCCAAAGAAGACTGGTATTCTTTCTTCAGCTTTGCTGGGGCGTACAACACCGGCACTATATCGGCCAGCCTTCCTTTGCTGATGCCGGCGTGCCTCAGGGCATCTTCTTCCCACTGAAGCGTATAGATGTTTAGCATGCCGGTAGCAGAGGCCACGCTGTAATCCACCACGTATTCGCCGGTGAGTTGCTGAATGATATAGGTTTTAATGGAAAGAAATTTTTGCGTGGCGGCAAAGCGTTCTGAATCGTTGTTCTTCAGCCAGGTGATTTTATTGAGCGGCGACATGGCATGAATTGGCGTGCCGGTTGCTTTGTACAAGGATTTGGCGAGGGGCGAATTCTTCAGTTCTTCCGCCTCTTTTTTTGCCCGGTTATCCGACCACACCATGGCGTTGCCAAGTGGCGTTCCGTATTTGTCTATCGGCAACACACTGTGCATGGCTGAACTAAAGCAGATGCTGACAACCTGTAAATTCTGTGGGTGAATCTTTTCATTCAAAAAGTTCTTCAGCATGTAGAGCATCGTGATAAAGATCTGCTCGGGGTCTTGCTCGCTGTAGTCGGGTTTTGCATGAAAGGTGGGAAAGGCACCTTTTGAGTGACCAAGGATAGTACCCTCGGTATCAAAGGCTGCCACCCGTATGGCGCCGGTACCGATCTCTATTGTAATAATGCAATCCATTTAATTCTGTTTATTCTGTGGTGAATATGTTTTTCTTTCTGAACTCACTGGGTGTATAGCCGGTAAGTTTTTTAAACGTGGTGGCAAAATGCTGGGAGGAATAAAAGCCTACATCCAGCGCAATGTCGGTAATGTGCACATCAGGTCTTTTCAACAGCTTGATCGCTTCGGAGATCCGGATGTTGATCAGGTAGTTCAGCGGCGAAAAGCCGGTATAGCTTTTTACTTTTTCGGAAAAAGCCGTGATGCCAAGTCCTACCAGCGCCGCCATTTCTTCCACCGTCCACTGGTGGGAGAGGTCTGTGCGAAGCGTTTGCTCCAGCTTTAAAAATGTTTGCGGGAAATCCCTGCGGGAATGGTGCTGTCTTGTCAATTGCCTTGCCACAAGAATCAGCAATTCATCAATTACCTGGTTGATGCGTGCCGTATAACCGATCTCCTGGTTCTGGAATTCGGTATAGATATGCTGAAAAAGAACACCCGCTTCTTTTAGCTTCGACAACACAGGAAAATTGTTGGGCAGGATAATCTTCCACACCGCCCTGCATTCGCCATCGGTTAGACGGCTCCAATGTCCTTGCCCGGGAAGATCTGTTGCTTCCATTGCCGGCACGGCCAGGTGAAGCCAGGAAACGGTGCCGATGTCAAGCAGGTCTTTTTCACCACCAAACGATTGTCCAGGCAGCACTACTGCCAGGTCGCCGGGATAAAGAATATAATGCTGCCCGTCAATCATCCAGTCAAACCGGCCGTCGATGACATAATAAAAGCGGAGGAATTGTGCTGTTTCTTTTTTTAAAGAATTGAACTGTATCGTGTTGTTCTTTTTAAAAGCAAATTCAATGATGTGCGGGAACGCATGAAGCTCTTTGCATTCATTTTTTAAAATGTATTGGTTCATGCAAGCCTTCGTTTCATTGTTTGCAATTAATTGCCAAACGATATTAATAAGAAAAATGCATCGGCATGTACAATATTCTTCGCTGTATATTATTGGAAGTTTTCCGCCGCGATGTAAGGATACTTTGTAGTTGTGAAAAAAGGTAGTCGTATATTGTTTGAAAGATAAAAACCAAACAGTTTACATTGCTGCTGCTGAAAGATGTTCAACGTTTGCTATCATCCAAAACTTACCAACCCATCGGCACCGATTATTACAAACCAGTTATATGAAATTGTACAGAACAACATCCGGCATCCTGTTAGAAAGCAAGGGGAAATTTTTTGCGGTAGAAGGCGTTGAATGGGACTCTTTCCTGAATGATGACAGGCTTTTGGAAAATTTGCAGCGGGTTGCTGATTCGCAAACACCTGTTGCTGATGCCAATCTGGATGCTGTACTGGCACCCATCGGTACGCAGGAGTTATGGGCTTGCGGTGTTACCTACCTGCGCAGCAAATTAGGTCGGCAGGAAGAAAGCAAGGACGCAGGCGGAGGTGATTTTTATGCGCGGGTATACGAAGCCGAAAGGCCCGAAGTATTTTTTAAAGCCACACCGCAACGGGTAGTTGGTCCCAATCAAAAAGTAAGGATCCGCAAAGACTCAACCTGGGATGTGCCCGAACCCGAACTGACGCTGGTGGTAACATCATCGGGTAAAATAGTTGGCTATACCATTGGCAACGATATGAGCAGCCGTAGCATTGAAGGGGAGAACCCGCTCTACCTGCCGCAGGCAAAAACCTATGACGGCTGCGCCGCCGTTGGTCCTTGCATTTTTGTGACCAATCAGCCGCTGGACAGCAATACAACTATTCACCTGGAGATCAGCCGGGAAGGTTCGGCGGTATTCAACGGGTCGATCGGCATTAGCCAGATGAAACGAACACCCGAAGAACTGGTTTCTTTTGTTTTCCGGGAGTGCAGCTTTCCCACCGGTTGCCTGATCATGACAGGTACAGGGATTGTACCCGAAAACGATTTTACGCTGAAAAGCGGCGACAAAATCAGCATCACCATTGACGGCATTGGGACGCTGGTAAACGAGGTGATGTAAGCAGGCAGGGCATGGATTCTTCTATGTAAACGATTATGGAATTGGCGTTGGTCACATCATCAACCATGTCAGTGCTTACGGTGACAATCACCTGTAAAATGGTGGTGCCATAACCGGCACCGATTTTCAATTCCTTCTCATTTGCAGGATCAATTCTGTATGGCTTTGATAAAAAATAGAACGCATGGCTTGTGTGCTTGGCTTTCATAGGTGAGGTAGAATGTCTGGCATAAAATTCAGACGCCATTTTGTAAAATCCAGGCCACGCAAGGAATGCAAAGGAAAAGCTTCAACATTTGTTGCCTTCATTTCAACAAATGAACCGCTCAGAAAAAGGCCTTTCTTCTAGATTTACGGTGTTCCGCAATGTTTGCTGCGTTGATAATTGTTTCGTCCTAGTGATGACAAATGCAAGCTAGGAAAGCAAGCATCGCTACCAAACGGCAATGCCCATCACAACCCAAAACAAATCTAAACGATCAGCCATATGAATCGAAAAAAATCAGGATTGGTACTTTCTGCCGCGTTTTTTGGTTTGGCAACTTTGGCACAAGCCCAAAATGCCCCGCTGGAAGATTTTAAGCCCTCCACGTTCAATCAGCCCGGCCAACAATACCCGCAGGTCAATTCGCAGGGATATGCACGGTTTCGCATTGTGGCACCCTATGCCGACAGTGTAAAGGTTAGCCTTGGCCTTGGCGGTACCCGCGGCGGCACAATGCTTGCAAAAGTGAGCGACAGTGTTTGGATGGGCACCACGGCGGGTCCCATGGAGGAAGGGTTTCATTATTACCGCCTTACGGTGGACGGTGGCACCTTCAACGACCCCGGAACCCTGCATTATTTCGGCTCCACCCGGTGGGAGAGCGGCATCGAGATCCCCGCCCACGACCAGGATTTTTATGCACTGAAAAATGTTCCGCATGGCCATGTGCACCAGGTGCTTTTCCCGTCACCCAGCACCAATACATCCCGCCGTGCGTTTGTGTACACACCGCCGGGTTACCAAAAAGGCGGCACTGAACGGTACCCCGTGCTTTACCTGCAACACGGCTGGGGCGAAGATGAAACGGCTTGGACGAACCAGGGACGTGCCAACCTGATCATGGATAACCTTATCGCCGAAGGCAAGAGCAAACCTTTTATCATTGTAATGACCTATGGCATGACGAATGACATCCGGCCGGGAAGCCCGGGTGGCTTGCGCAGCTTCGACATCAAACCCTTTCAAACCGTGCTGCTGGATGAACTGATTCCTTATGTGGATGCCAATTTCCGCACCGTTGCCAAACAGTCGCACCGGGCCATGGCCGGCCTCTCCATGGGTGGTTTTGAAACAAAGACCATCTCGCTGGCCCGACAGGATGTGTTCTCGCATTACGGGCTTCTTAGCGGCGGCACCTATGCACCGGCCGAACTTACCAAAGGTCCCAACCTCAAGCTGATCTTTCTTAGCTGCGGCAGTTTCGAAAACCCTGATGGCATCAACAAAGCCACCGATGCCCTGAAAGCGGCGGGCTACCCCGTAGCGTCCTATATTTCGCCCAACACAAGGCATGAGTTCCAGACCTGGCGTCGCAGTTTGTATGTTATGGCACCGATGCTTTTTAAAGATTAAGATTTGTTTTCTTCTGCAAGTATTGGCATTTTTTGCTGTTTTATTTTTTTACAATGAGATCTCACGGATTGCTTCTGCTCTTTTGCTTTTTCTTGTCGATGGTGGCCGCTTCGCAGGAAATGATCGACCTGTATCCCGGTGTCCTTCCCAATGCTAAGGCCATGGGTAAAAAAGAAAGCTATAGCGGCGGTTTGTACCGCGGCGTTTCCCGGCCAACGCTGGAGATCTACCTGCCGCCAAAAGAAAAGAGCACGGGTATTGGTATGATCGTAATTCCGGGCGGTGGTTATGGCGTGGTGGTATATGACGGCGAAGGCATTTTAACGGCAAAAAGACTGGCAGAAAAAGGCATTGCAGCTTTTGTACTCAAATACCGCCTGCCCGATGACTCGGTGTTGCAGGACAAAACAATTGGTCCTTTGCAGGATGCCCAGCAGGCCATTAAGTTGGTAAGAGAAAAAGGGGAGCAATGGGGCGTGGCGAATAACAAGGTTGGCATTATCGGCTTTTCGGCAGGCGGCCACCTGGCGGCAACGGCGGCTACCCTTTATCAAAAGCCACTAATTGAAAATGGAAACGGCACCAGCCTGCGCCCTGATTTCCAGGTGGTGATCTACCCGGTTATCAGCATGCACGACAGCCTGACGCACAAAGATTCCCGCAGCAATTTGTTGGGGAAGGAGCCTTCGAACAAAGTAAAAGACCTGTACTCTGCCGAACGGCAGGTAACGGCAATGTCACCGCCTGCTTACATCACGCATGCAACCGACGATAAGCTGGTGGATGTTGGCAACAGCATCGCCTATTACGAAGCCTTGCGGCGATCCGGTGTACCGGTGGAAATGCACCTGGTACAGAGTGGGGGACATGGTTTTATTTTCCGGCAACCGGCCTGGATGGACAATTTGTTTTTATGGCTGGCAAAAAATAAGTGGATGGAGTAGGCAGCCTCCCTGCGACTGCTTTTTACGACAGCTTTTTTGACCTTAAAAATCTTCGTATGAAAAATAAGTTCAACCGTTGTTTGCTATTGACGATTTTGTTTTGCGCAACTATTTTTGCCAACAGTCAGCCACCCCGCATTCCGTCGTTTCTATCGCCGCAGGTCAATCCCGATAACACAGTTGTTTTCCGTCTGTATGCACCTACTGCAAAAGAGGTTAAGCTAACTAGCCAGTTTGAAAAAGGGCTGCAGTCCTTAACAAAAGACTCTGCCGGCGTGTGGAGCATCACACGGGGACCGGTGAGTCCCGATATCTACCCCTACAATTTTGTGGTGGATGGCACTTCGGTTGCCGACCCACGCAATGCAAACCTTTTTCCGAACGAAGGATTTCAAAGCAGCCTGTTAGAAGTCACCGGCAGCACCCCGCTTGTGCATACGCTGCAAAAAGTGCCACACGGCACAGTCTCGTACCGGTATTATACTTCGCCGGAACTGGGGGAGCGGCCGGTGGTGATCTACACCCCACCGGGATATGAAAAAGAATCCAACAAAACCTACCCGGTTCTTTACCTGCTGCACGGTACCACTGATACGGAGGAAACCTGGACCAAGGTGGGGCGTGCCCACCTTATTTTAGACAACCTTATTTCACAGGGCAAGGCGGTTCCCATGATCGTTGTGATGCCTTACGGTAGGGCCTATCCTACGATCAGCAAGTCATCGGGCAGCCTTCGCAACTGGGACAACCTGCAGGAGATCAAAAAAGATTTTCTCTCTCACCTATTTCCTTTTGTGGAGCAACAGTACCGGGTGAAAAAAGAAGCCAACAGCAGGGCCATTGCCGGCTTTTCCGGCGGTGGCGGCACCTCGCTTTTTCTCGGGCTGAACAATCCTGACCTGTTTAAATGGGTGGTGGGTTTTGCACCCGGCATGCTGAAAGAAGAATTTGACCGCAATAACGCGGTTGCCTTTGCTGACCCCAAACTGACTAACCAACGGCTCAGCCTTTTTTGGATCGGTGTAGGAAAAGAAGACATGCTGTACCCTGTCATCTCCGATTATTTGGCCGTGCTGGATGCCAAAGGCATCAAACACGAAACATTTATTTCTGAAGGCGGGCATACATGGATGAACTGTAAACTTTATCTTTCAACGGTAGCACAAAAGCTTTTCCGCTAAGGAAAGGTTCTTTCGTTCCGTTAAACAGTAACCATGCAGAAAACCCTTTTTTTTCTCCTCCTGGTCACAGGCAATGTCTTTTCCCAGGGGCAACCCGGCCTGAAACTTTGGTACAACAAACCCTCCGGCAACACCTGGGAAAACGCCCTGCCCATCGGCAACGGCCGGCTGGGTGCCATGGTTTATGGTAACGTAGAGCAGGAGGTCATTCAGCTCAATGAACATACGGTTTGGAGCGGCAGCCCGCACCGCAACGACAACCCGCTTTCGCTTGATTCGCTTTCCCACATCCGGAACTTGATCTTCAATGGTCGCCAGAAAGAAGCCGAACGTGTGGCCAACAGGGCCATCATCAGCAAAACATCGCATGGACAAAAATTTGAGCCGGTAGGCAGCCTGCTGCTTTCATTTGACGGGCATGATTCGTTTACGGACTACCGGCGGGAACTGGACCTTCAAAAAGCCGTTACCAAAACATCTTATACGGCCAACGGAGTAAGCTTTACCCGGGAGGCTTTTGCTTCTTTGCCAGACAGGGTAGTGGTGGTGCGGTTAACGGCCAGTCGGCCAGGAAGCATTTCATTTGCTACATCGATGACAACACCGCAGAAAAAGGCGGCGATCAAAACTGCAGGCACCAATGAATTGGCAATCACCGGCACTACCTCCGACCACGAAGGCGTAAAAGGTTTGGTGAATTTTAAAGGCATTATCCGGATAAAACCAGAAGGCGGCACGCTAAGAAAAACCGACACGTCGGTAATTCTTCAAAATGCAAACGCCGCAACAATTTATATTTCCATTGCCACCAATTTTAACCGCTACAACGACCTGGGCGGCGATGCGGCAAAACGGGCGGCGGACTATTTGGCACTTGCCTTTTCCAAGTCCTATGCATCGCTGCTGGCGGCGCACATTGCCGCTTACCAAACTTTTTTTAACCGCGTTTCCCTGGACCTGGGCACAACGGTTGCGGCCGACCTGCCAACGGACGAAAGGTTGCGCCATTTCAGAACGGCCAATGATCCGCACCTGGCGGCCTTGTATTTTCAGTTTGGCCGCTACCTGCTGATCTCTTCTTCACAACCGGGCGGACAACCGGCCAACCTGCAGGGCATCTGGAACCACCGGATCAACCCGCCCTGGGACAGCAAGTACACCATCAACATCAATGCGCAGATGAATTATTGGCCGGCGGAAAAAACAGCCCTGCCCGAAATGCACCAGCCGTTTTTGGGCCTGGTAAAAGAACTGGCGCAAACAGGTAGGGAAACGGCAAAAACCATGTATGGCGCCCGGGGTTGGGCAGCCCACCACAACACCGACATCTGGCGGACAACGGGTGCCGTGGACGGCGCTACCTGGGGAATTTGGAGTGCTGCCGGCGGGTGGCTGAGCCAGCACCTTTGGGAGCATTACCTGTACAACGGCAACAAAGAATTCCTGGCCACTGTGTACCCTGTTTTAAAAGAAGCGGCTACGTTTTACGTGGATTTTTTGGTCCCGCATCCGACAAAAAACTGGCTGGTGATCAACCCTGACATGTCGCCGGAAAATGCACCCAAGGCCCACCAGGGTTCTTCGCTGGATGCGGGCACCACCATGACCAACCAGATCGTTTTTGATATTTTCAGCACTACCATCCGGGCGGCGGAAATCCTGCAAAAGGACAGTCGTTTTATAGATACATTAAAAAGCTTGCGGCAGCGGCTTCCACCCATGCAGATCGGGCAGCACGGGCAATTGCAGGAGTGGTTGGACGATATTGACGATCCCGAAGACAAGCATCGCCATATTTCACACCTGTACGGGCTTTATCCTTCCAACCAGGTTTCGCCGCTTCACACACCGCAACTGGCGGCAGCGGCCAAAACCACTTTGCTGCACCGCGGCGATGTTTCCACCGGCTGGAGCATGGGCTGGAAAGTAGGGTGGTGGGCAAGGCTGCTTGATGGCAACCATGCCTATAAGCTGATACAGGATCAACTGACGCCTGTGGGCACCAACGAAGGCGGCGGCGGCACTTACAACAACCTGTTTGATGCACATCCGCCCTTCCAGATCGATGGCAATTTTGGCTGTACGTCTGGCATAACGGAAATGCTGCTGCAAAGTGCTAACGGTGAGGTACACCTGTTACCGGCCCTGCCCGATGTTTGGCCCGATGGAAAGGTTGCCGGCATTCGTGCGGTAGGTGGTTTTTCCGTCGTGAGCATGGAGTGGAAAGAAGGTAGAATAAAAAAACTGGTGATGCGATCGAATCTGGGCGGCGACCTGCGCTTGCGCAGTCCCAACGCTTTAAAAGCCCTTTCGGGTAAGAAGCTGGAAGTAGCCAGTGGAGCCAACGGCAATTTATTTTACAAAGTAGAAAAAACACCCGACGCGGTGATTTCCGACAAGACAACGATACATTCGTTACCGGTAAATGCATCTTTTGTGTATGATCTGCCCACAAAAACCAACGAGGTGATTACGTTGGTTGATGAATAAAGCGTGAAGGCAGGGCTGTAATTGGTTTTTGCACAAATTGAAGGAATGTATTGTAGTGTTTTAATTTGTTTTTCACTCCCGGAAAGAAAACATTTCTGCAGGGATTTTCAACAAATAGCGCATCCGGCTTTTGACAGTAGAAATAGTTTAGCGGGGAAGTAATGGGCGGGATGTAAGTGGACTGAATCAGGTTCTGTGTCGATAATAAACTTTTAAAAAGGTCGGCGTCTTTTCCGACAATGCAGGAGAAAAGATGGTAATGGAGGTGATTGGATTTCTAACCAACAACATTGAATTTTTCTTTTTCAGAAAATAAAAAACAGATGCGATTACAATCCGTTTTCCGGCTTTTGCTCTTTGCGGCAATTCTTTGTTCCGGTGATGCCCAAGGCCAGCCGCCGCGTGGCCCTTTCGTGGTTTCACCGCAGGTATTGCCGGATAAAAAAGTGACTTTTCGTTACCTGGCGCCAACTGCGGTAGACGTAAAGTTGAGCGGACAGTTTTTATCCGCCCCCGTTCCGCTTACAAAAGACACTGCCGGCATCTGGTCCGTAACGGTTGGTCCCGTACGCCCCGACATTTATCCCTACAGCTTTATCGTGGATGGCGTTACCGTCATGGACCCGGCCAACCCGGAGTTTTTTCCCAACGAACGCTTTAAAGGAAGCCTGGTAGATGTGCCGGGATTTACACCGTTGATACATGCGATCAGGGATGTGCCACACGGTACTGTTACGTACGAACACTATCCTTCCGCAGAAGGCACCACGGGGACATTGGTGGTGTACACACCGCCGGGTTACAACAAGGAAACGGCCAAGCGATACCCGGTTTTTTACCTGATCAGCGGTACCACCGACACCGAAGAAACCTGGTTTAAAGTGGGTCGCACCAATTTTATCCTCGACAACCTCATCGCCGAAGGCAAGGCCAAACCCATGATCATCGTAATGCCGTACGGCAACATAGCCGCACGGATCACTGCGCAAAAAGGTGGCGCCAAACCTGCCGACCCGGTGGGCCGCGAGAGTCCAGAAGCGCTCCAACGGTCAAAAGCATTTGAAGACGACCTGGTAAAGAACATCATTCCCTACATCGATAAGTCTTACCGCACCCTGGCCAATCGCGATAACCGGGCGGTGGGTGGTTTTTCGCGGGGTGGCGGGCAAACCCTGCGCAGTGCTTTTGGCAACATTAACACCTTTGCCTGGGTATGCTGCTATAGCGCCTACCTGTCACCAGAAGAAATGGAAAGCCGGTACCAGCCTGTGGTTGCCTACCCGGCAGAAACTAACCGAAAGCTGAAACTGCTGTGGGTTGGGGTGGGCAATGAAGATTTTCTTTACAACGACACGGCCGGTTTCCTCAACTACCTCAATGCAAAAAAGATCCGGTACAAAAGCTTGGTGACCGGCGGTGGCCACACCTGGATGAATACAAAAGTTTTCCTGGCCGATACCGCGCAGTTGCTTTTTAAATAAACGAATCACCAGCCATGAAGAATTTAAACCTTCTTGTCTTTTTTCTTTTGCTCACGGGCAGTGTTGCTTTTTCACAGCGACCGCCTTCCATCAGCTCACCCGATGTGCACCCGGATGGTACCGTCACGTTCCGGTATTTTTCCCGCACGGCAAAAGCTGTTACGGTGAACGGCGAATTTTTACAGTCGCCACAGGCTTTGCAAAAAGATACGGGTGGCATCTGGAGCCTTACCGTTGGCCCGGTGGAGCCCGATATTTACCCCTATAGTTTTACGGTGGACGGTGTGTCGATGGCCGACCCGAACAACCCCCTGATCTTTGCCAACGAGCGGTTCAAGCGCAGCATCGTTGAGATCAACGGCAAAACGCCGCTGGTTCACTCCCTGCAAAACGTACCGCACGGAAAACTTCATTACCAATACTACCAATCAAAAACGCTTGATACCACGCGGCGGTTGTTGGTATACACGCCACCCGGTTTTTCGCCCAACGGCAAAACAAAATACCCGGTGCTTTACCTTATTCATGGCGGGTCTGATACCGAAGAAACCTGGACCAAGGTGGGACGAGCCAACCTGATTGCCGACAACCTCATTGCCCAGGGTAAGGCCGTACCCATGATCATTGTGATGCCTTATGGAAATGTGCGGCCGGCACCCATGCCCGATTTTACAAAAGATGTGATGAACGATATCATTCCGTTCATCGAAGCCAACTATCCCGTACTCACCGATAGTCGCCACCGGGCCGTGGCAGGCTTTTCGGTAGGCGGTGGCCAAACCCTGAACATTGGCCTGGCCAACAGCGCCAAATTTGCGTCGGTTGCCTCTTATGCTCCTTACACGGCCACCGAAGAATTTCGAAAGAATTTCGTGGACGGCTTTCCCGACCCGGCGCTGCTTAAAAAAAACCTGAAGCATTTTACCATAAGCGTAGGCACTGAAGATTTTTTGTATGAAAGCGTAAAGCAAAACATTGCGCTTTTTGAAGAGAAAGGGCTTCCCCTCAAAACACACATCGTGCCGGGCGGACATACTTGGATGGCCTGTAAAAAATTCCTGGCAACAACGCTGCAGGAATTGTTCAAATAAATTTTTTGCTATTAAAGCATCTAACTTATCTGTTGAAAAATTGCGTATGAAAAAAGTTCAAAACCATTTTCTTTTCCTTGGGCTTGCCCTTTTCCTGACCACTTTTTTAAATGCCCAGGTAAAACCGGCGGCCCCCGGCTTTGATGAGGCAAAGGAAGGTATAGCCCACGGCAAGATCGACACCATCACGTATGCTTCAAAAATGGTGGGCAACAAGCGCAGGGCGCTGGTATACACGCCGCCGGGTTTTTCCAAAAAAGAAAAATACCCGGTTCTTTACCTCCTGCACGGCATCGGCGGCGATGAAAAAGAATGGCTCAACGGTGGCAAGCCGCAGGTGATCCTTGATAATTTGTATGCCGAAGGCAAGATCGCTCCCATGATCGTGGTGATGCCAAACGGCCGTGCCATGAAGGACGACCGGGCCATCGGCAATATCTTCGACAGCGCAAAAGTGCAGGCCTTTGCCAATTTTGAAAAAGACCTCCTGAATGACCTGATTCCTTACGTGGAGAAAACCTTCCCGGTGCGGAAAGACCGGGAAAACCGGGCTATCGCCGGCCTTTCGATGGGTGGCGGGCAGTCGCTCAATTTTGGCTTGGGCAACCTCGATAAATTTGCCTGGGTAGGAGGCTTTTCTTCTGCCCCCAATACAAAGCCGCCGCTGGAATTGGTGCCTAACCCGGCCGAAGCGGCGCAAAAGCTAAAGCTGCTGTTTATTTCCTGTGGCGCCAGCGACGGCCTGATCCAGTTCAGCAAACGCACCCATGATTACCTGGCAAAGAACGGCGTACCGCATATTTATTTTATTGAGCCCGGCGTGCATGATTTTGCCGTTTGGAAGAACGGGTTGTTCATGCTTTCGCAGCTCCTGTTCAAGCCTGTTGACACCACCACGTTTTCGGCTTACCCGGTGGCAGGCGCCAGGGCCGCTACCAATGTGCGGTCGGCCGCTTACCCGCAGATCTTCCCCGACAGCCGGGTAAAATTCAGCATCAAGGCACCGGATGCACAGAAAGTGCAAATTGACCTGGGTAAAAAATATGACCTCGTAAAAGACGCCGGCGGCACCTGGACGGGTACCACGGATTCTATCAGTGAAGGTTTTCACTATTATTCGCTGCTGGTTGACGGCGTAGCGGTGGCCGATCCTGCCAGCGAAACCTTCTATGGCATGGGCCGCATGGCCAGCGGTATTGAAATTCCCTTTGCCGGCGGTGGTTATTATGCGCTGCGGGATGTGCCGCACGGCGATGTGCGCATCAAACGTTATTTTTCCCGTGTGACCAATTCCTGGCGGCAGTTTTACGTGTATACGCCACCGGGATACGACGCCAGCACGGTTGAAACTTTTCCCGTGCTTTATATTTTACACGGCGGTGGCGAAGACGAAAGAGGCTGGGCCACGCAGGGCAAAACAGACCTGATACTGGACAACCTCATTGCTGCCAAAAAAGCGGTTCCGATGCTGGTGGTAATGCCCGATGCCAACATGCCACAGCCGGCGTTTGGCGAAGGCGGCTTAAAACAGTTTGAGCGGGAGTTAAAAGAAGCCATTATTCCTTTTGTTGAAAAAAACTACAGGGTAAAGGCCGGTGCCGGCAACCGTGCCCTGGCCGGGCTTTCCATGGGAGGACTGCATACACTGTACACGGGAGTTAAAAACACGGACCTGTTTTCGAGCCTGGGTGTTTTTAGTTCGGGTTGGATCAACCCGGCGCAGAATGAACTGGCAGAAATGCAATACAGCTTTATGAAAGAAAATCTTTCCAACATCAATGGCAATCTCAAAAACTTTTGGATCGCCATGGGCGGAAAAGAAGACATTGCCTGGAAAAACTGCCAGTTGATGATGGAAAAGTTGAAGGAGATTGGCGTTAAGCACCAGTATTCCGAATACCCCGGCGGGCATACCTGGCCGGTGTGGCGCAATAACCTGTACAATTTTGCGCCGCTGTTGTTCCGTTGATTTAGCAAAAAGAAATACCGTCACATTCACCTGTGACGGTATTTCTATTTTGCAATCGAATATTTTTATTTGCCTTTTAGTGGATCAGGCAACCGGGTTGGACCGGTTGCTTGCTTTTTTACCTTCTTCATTTCGTTTTTTGGTGATATAATCCGAAGGCAGCATACCGTATTTCGCCTTGAATGATTTGGCAAAATAGTTGGGCGTGGAAAAGCCAACCGAGTAGGCGATCTGCGCAATGTTCATGTCGCTTTTCTCCAGCATGACGGCCGCTTTTTCCAGCTTAACCGAACGGATATATTCCACCGGTGTTTGTCCGGTCAATTCCAATAGTTTGCTGTACAGCGAGCTTCGGCTCATGCATACATGGCGGCTTAATTCCTCCACCGACAACTGCGAGTTGGTTAGGTTTTCTTCGAGGTATTGCGCAATGGTTTGCAACAGCTTTTCGTTTGCCGATAAAAACGAAACCTCCGGCGCCAATACTTTGATCTGCCGGCTGTAGGTAGTTTTTAATTGGTTATTGAGCTGCAGCAGGTTCCTGATCTTTACATTCAGCACTTCTACATGAAAGGGTTTTGTCACGTAATCGCTGGCGCCGGACTCTAAGCCTTTTAACTGGTTTTCTTCGCCGGTGAGCGCTGTTAACAAGATCAGTGGTATGTGCGCCGTGCGTTTGTCTGCTCTCAGTTTCCGGCTTAATTCTATACCATCCATCACCGGCATATTAATATCACTCACCACCAGTTGCGGGTGGTTGGCCAGTGCCTTTTGCCAACCTTCTTTGCCGTTGGCCGCTTCCAGTACCCGGTAGTGGCGCTGCAGGTTGTCTTTTAAGTAATACCTGAAATCATCATTGTCTTCCACGATCAGTACCAGTGGCTTTTCGTCACCTGCAGCCGCAACGATTCCTTCCGCGGTTTGTGCCGCCTCAATTTCCGGTTCTGCATCCACGTTAGATGGAAGTTCTGGTTCGGCTTTTTCAGTGACCGGCTCTTTGATCGCCACCAGTGGCAAATGCAGATGAAATGTAGTGCCAACATTAGGTTGACTGTCAACTGTTATGGTACCGCCGTGCAGTTGTACAAATTCTCGGGTAATGGAAAGGCCAATGCCCGTGCCCTGGTTTAAAATGGAAGCAGGTGTATCGGTTTGGTAAAAATGCTCAAAGATTTTTTCTTTTTTATCCGCCGGGATACCAATGCCGGTATCCGACACTTTTAAATGAATTGCAGGTGGTAAGCCCCCTTCTGCATGGCAAACCTTGTCCATCTCCAGTGCAATGCGACCACCGGGCATCGTAAACTTAAAGGCATTGGAAAGAAGGTTGAACAAAATGCGTTCGATCTTGTCGTGATCAAAATGGGTGTAGTAGGAGGGCAGGCTGGTGGTAAATGAAAATTCGATCTGCTTGCGTTCCGCCATGTCTTTAAATGAATCGCAAACATCGTTTACAAACGAAACCAGTTCACCCTTGGTGGCCTGCAGGTTCAGCTCGTGTTCTTCCAGCTTGCGGAAATCCAGCAATTGGTTCACGAGGTTAAGCAGGCGCTTGCCATTGCGTTTGATCATTTGTAGGTGGCCTGCCGTTTGTTCTGTCTTTGCCTCCTGTAACAGAGTGTCAACCGGTCCCAGTATCAGCGATATCGGCGTACGGAACTCGTGGCTTAAATTGGTAAGAAACTTTATCTTCTGTAGGTCCAGCTCATGGATCCTGGCCGCTTCTTTGCGTGCTTGTTCCACCCGCATTTTTTCCTGTTCCAGCGCAAATGTCCGTTTCAGTTTGGCGATGCCTTTCTGCCGGATAAATAAGAGCAAACTTGCTGCCGTCAGCAGGTATAACAGGTAAGCATAGGTGGTTCTCCAGAAAGGAGGATGAACCCGTATCCGGATGGAGGCACCTTCTTCGTTCCAAACGCCATCGTTGTTGCTGGCTTTTACACGAAAAACATAAACACCGGGATCGAGGTTGGTGTAAAATGCAGTGGTGGTATTGCCTACATAATTCCAGGTTTTGTCAAAACCTTCCAGCTTGTAAGCGTATTGGTTTTGTTCGGGGGCCGTATAGCTAAGCCCTACAAACTTCAACGCAAAATTTTGCTTGTAATCGAGGTTGATCTCCTTTGCCAGGGAAATGTGTTCTCCGATAGGACCGTCTTCCGACGGCGCCACCGATTGGTTGGATATCACCAGGTCGGTGAACAGGATCTCCGGCACCGTGTTGTTTTTGGTAAACGAAGACGGCCGGAAATAATTAAAGCCTTCCAGTCCACCGAAAAAGATATCGCCATCGGAGAGGAGCAGCCCTGATCCGTGCATAAAATTGCTTCGCTGCACGCCGTTGGGATAATTGTAGTTGGAGATCTTTTGCGTACCCGGTGCAATGCTGCTGATACCTGTGTTCAGGCTGATCCATTTCCGGCCCGTAGGGTCTTCAACAATTTTACGCACTGTGTTGTTCTGCAAGCCGTCCTTTTCCGAAAGTACCGTAAACTGTCCGGTCTTTCGCTGGAAGATGGCAATGCCGCCACCGTGGGTGCCAGCCCAGATGTTGCCATCCCGGTCTTCGAGCAGGGTTTGAATTTTATCGTTCGGAAGCTTGCTGTTTAGCGTGTGGTAAATGGTAAAGCGGCCGGTTTCTACCTGCAGGCAGGCAATGCCGCCGCCGTGGGTGGCTATCCAGATGGCGCCTTCCTTGTCTTCCAGAATATCACGGATATAACCGTTCAGCGGCAGCAGGCTGTCGTTTGCAGCTACGGGCCTTGGTGTATACCGTACGGTTACTTCACCGGCGGCATTCAGCACATTGATGCCTTCGCCATTGGTGCCCACCCAGAGATTGCCGGCCCGGTCTTCTTTCATGCAAAAAATATCATTTGCATTCAAGTCACCTTTGTCGGTGCCCTTTAACAATTGCCGGTAGCTTTTGGTGATGGGGTCAACCAGGAACAAACCATCGGCATAGGTTCCCACGGCAAGCCGTTTGTGCTGGCTCATTACCAGCGATAACACCGATAATTTTATTTCAGCGTCCTTTCGTTTTGATTTGAGCGGTATGGTTTGGAACAGCTTTGTCTGTCGGTCGAAGAGGCTTAATCCACCTTCCGTACCGACAAATACTTTTCCTTTTTCGCCTTCGGCAAATGCCGTTACGATGGGGTGGTTGAGTCCCTGGCGGTCAAAAGCGTTGCTTTGCACATATTCAAACAGGTTCAGGTTCCTGTCGTATTTGTTGACACCGCCGCGAAAAGAGCCCAGCCAGTAGGTGCCCTGGGGATCGATGTAAACATTCCGCACGGCGAAGGCGGACAAGCCAAACTTTTCCCGGCCGCCATCGGCGTACTGGCTGATGGCACCGGTGTGGCGGTTGCGGATGAGCAGGCCATTACCAGTTCCCATACACAGTTCGTCTTTGTCAAAAGCGATACTATAGATATAATCCACGCTTCGCATATTGGGAACACTGCTGTTGTGCTGGCGATAGGTAGTAAAGGTGTTGGTGCCCCGTTTTATGCGGCTCAGGCCATTGTCGGTACCGATCCAGATGGCGCCGTCGCTGTCTTCTGCAATGGTGTTGACCATGTAGCTTCCCAGGCTAAGGGAATCGCCAGGTTGATGGAAGTAGGCCGTTGTTTTTTTTGCCCGCACATCATGTTGCCACAGCCCATCGCTGGTGCCGATCCAGATGCGGTTTTTGCTGTCTTCAAAGATCGTCATGCCGGAAACCACCGGCGCATTCCGTCGGCTTGGTGGTTGCAGCGGAAAGGGCGTCACGGTGCCGTTGGAAGGTTTCAGGATGTCAACGCCTGCATAATGTACGATCCAGACGTTTCCGTTCACATCACTGCAGATGCCACGGATCACGTTGTTGACAATTTTATTTTTGCCGGTACCGGCGGGGAAAGTGGTGAACAGGTCCTTGCGACGATCGTAGCGGGCAATGGAGCCCCCACTGGTGCCGACCCAAAGATTGCCCGACCGGTCTTCGTGCAGGGAAAGCACCTCGTTGGTAGGCAGGCTGGCCGCATCACCGGGTTTGTTTCGATAGACCGTGATGGTATTGCCGTCAAACTTGTTCAAGCCATCATCGGTGCCAAACCAAACCAGCCCATAGCTGTCTTTGATAATTACGTTCACCGTGTTGGAAGAAAGTCCCTCCTTGGTGGTAACAGCCGTGAACTTTAAGCGATCGGGCTGGCCAAAAGCTGTTGACGCCAACACCACGCAGGAGCAAAGCAGCAGGAATATTCTTTTCACAATCATTAGCGTATGATAGCAAGTTATTGATTATTATGTATATCGGCTGCTGTCTTTCCAAATACCTGCAGCAGGGCAGGGCGCAGCATCAGGAGACGAAACCCTGGGCGTGAACTCAATTTTTATACAAGGCTTGTTTCTTTTCATATAGCAGGCGTACAGCGTCGGGAAAGATTTGTACGCGTTTCCGGTCATTCTGTTTCGCTTCCTGGCAAGGCTCGTCGCAACAGCAATGATAGATTTTCAGCCGCATAAAAACAAACAGGCCTTACCGGCTGCGTGTTGAAAAAAGTGGAAAACTGGTTTTGTACCGCAGTAATAAAATAGAGTAAAATGGATTTTCGATCCTGCTATTTTACAATCAAAGCAAACAAAATACCCATCTTTTTAGAAAGTCTGCACCTTAATTATCCCTTGCTGAGAAACAGATTTTTCGGCTGTTTTTGCATAAGATGTTTTTGTAATCGGTAGATTATCAATGGGGTTGCGTACAGTAAACATTTGTTCTATCTGTTTCAACAAATGTACCAACGTGTTTTCAAGGCGGTTGGTAGATTTGGTTTATTGAGCAGTCGGCCTGTCTAACGGGTTTGTGCAAGTGAAAAAAGATGCCATGACAGCGACAGGGAGGACAGAAAAAAGCAGGTCCAGTGGTAGATCCATTCATCTCACGTTGAAGACTGGCGAAAGAAAGTGGATGCCAAAGATTGGCTGAATTCCGAACAATCGTTTACATCGTGTCTGGAAAAGGGAAAATGTGGATAAGTAGAAATTTTTTATGTAATCGATTGCGTAATTCAAAATTTTGGTAAATTAGTAGGAACAATTGCTTTTTTCTCCTGTAAACTGTCTGACTCAAAAACGATAAAACGATGATCTGCAAGTGCGGGTCAATCTTATTTGTAGCCTCTTTTTTACCCGTACTGATGAAATAAAAACCGAACCTTTTCGACCCTGAATTAGAACAAAGGCGATTTGTGGCTGTATGCTCTGTAGGAGTCGCAGCCAATCATCGATAAAAACGAGTGTTAAACATCAATTATGAGAGAACGTAAAGTGGTTTGAAACGGCACTGTACCGCTCTTCCGCTTTACACCTTTAAATCGACTTGCTATGCTTGCAATGAATAACCTTGCGCAACGAAGCCATGCCTTGCTGTTTCCTTCCTGTCTTTTTGGTTTACCCAACTGATCACCACCCGGAAATAGCCGCATGCAATTTTCTCCTGTTCTCAAATCAACTGTATCAACTTTAAAAATTTATCCTGCTTATGTGTACCAAAAAAGGTTTCACGTTAAAAGCGTTTCGTTTTCTCCTGCTGTTGCTTGCCTTTAGCAGCACTGTATTTGCCCAGAACCGTGTTACGGGGCGGATTATTAACCAGGCAGATAACCAGCCCGTTATCGGGGCTACGGTCCAGGAAAAGGGAACTTCCAATGCTACCCAAACGGGCAGCGACGGCAGCTTTACCATCAATGCAGCCGGAACGTCTACACTTATTATTACAGCCATTGGTTACAATGCACAAGAAGTGCTGGTAAACAACCGATCCACGCTTTCTGTAACCATGCAGGCTTCTGCCGGTGGTTTGGACGAAGTGGTGGTAGTGGGTTATGGTACCCAGCGCCGCACAAGAGTAACTGGCGCCATTTCTTCTGTTAACGGCAAAACACTGAGCGAACTGCCGGTACCGAGTGTATCGCAGGCCCTGCAGGGCCGGGTGGCCGGTGTACAGGTTACCAATAACGGTAGTCCGGGTGCGCAGCCCATTGTGCGTATCCGCGGTATCAGTTCTATCAGTTTTGCTTCCAACCCGCTTTACGTGGTCGATGGATTTCCAACAGGCGATCTTTCGGCTATTGATACCCGTGATATCGAGTCGGTGGATGTGCTGAAAGATGCCAGCGCCGCCGCCATCTATGGTTCCCGTGCTACCAGCGGTGTGATCATCATTACCACCCGCAAAGGGCGCCGGGAAGGAAAGATCCGGGTAACCCTGGATTCGTACGTGGGTACGCAAACCATCACCAAGCGGCTTGACCTCCTGAACACAGCCCAGTATGTGCAGTATGCCACGGCACTTACCGGTGGTACGCTGCCGCCACGGCTGCAGGCGGCCAATTTCAACCAGCCGGTAAACAGCACGACATCGCAAACCTATGCGCAGACCAATACCGACTGGCAGGACGAATACTTCCGCAGCGGTATGCTGACGCAGCACAACGTTGGTTTGTCGGGTGGCAACAATATCTCCCGCTTCTATGCCTCTGCGGGTTATTTCAAGCAGGAAGGCACGTCGCCTGCCGTAGGGTACGAGCGGTTCAACTTCCGCTTAAATTCCGATCACCAGATCAGCAAAGTGTTCACCTTTGGGCAGAACCTTTATGTAGCCCACGGCGACCAGGCTTATGATAACAACGAAGAGCAGGCACGTACCAACCTGGTGAACGTAATCCGCCACATGCCTTACATGCCGGTGTACGATCCTACCACCTCCAGTGGCTACCGCAGTGCCAACAACAGCTTCGACGGATCGGATCCTACCAATCCAATCCTTGATGCCGAAGTGCGTAACCCCGGCAACCGTAAAACACTGAAAGTACTGGGTACGGCCTTCCTGGAAGTTAATTTCACAAGCTGGCTCCGGTTCCGCTCCACGTTTGGTGTAGACCATGCCAACACACACGATTACAGGTTCTCACCCATATTTGAATCGGGTGGTACAGTAGCGGGCAGCAGCGCCACCGTTGCGTCTATCGTTAACAACCGCTCTGTATCTACCGTGCGCCTGTTTACCGAGCAACTGACGTTTGATAAATCCTTTGGCCGTCACCATGTAAATGTCATCGGTGTTTACGAGCAGCAGGAGCAGGATTTTCGCACCGAGAATATCAGCGGTCAGCAGCCGTCCAACGAGATCAGGACCCTGTTGAACGCAAGCAATATTGCCGCCTCAACCCGCCGGGAAGGCAACTACCTGATGTCGATCCTTGGTCGTGTTAACTATGACTTTGCCGGTAAGTACCTGGTAAGCGTGGCGGCCCGTCGCGATGGTTTGTCGGTATGGGCACCGGGTCGCAAATGGGCAACCTTCCCCTCAGCTTCTGTGGGCTGGCGTATCGACCAGGAAGAGTTCATGAAAAGCCAAAGCATGATCTCTGAACTGAAAGTGCGTGCCGGTTACGGCGTTACGGGTTTAGCAGGTACAGTACTGGGCAACTTCCCCTGGCTGGTAGCTGTTGATGCCAACAACACCGTTTACCCCTTCAATAACGTAAATGCCGGTTCTACCACCACACAGGGCTCTTCTATCAATGCGTTAGGAAACAATGAGCTGGAGTGGGAAAAAACAAACCAGTTGAACATTGGTCTTGACCTGGGACTCTTCCGCAACAAGCTCACGCTGTCTGCCGAATATTTTGTTCGGAACACCGATAACCTTTTGCTGAATGTTCCCATCCCGCCGTCCTTTGGTTATCCCAATGCCAGCGTGTTGCAGAACATTGCCGAAATGGAGAACAAGGGATTTGAATTGCAACTGGGTTATACCAGCTCCCTCAGCCGGGATTTCCGCTGGAATGTATTGGGCAACCTCAGCGCCATCCGCAACAAGGTGAAAGACCTGGCTCCCGGTGTTCCCAATATTGAAGCCGGTGGTAACCAGGATTTCGGTACCTATAACATCACCCGTACCGAAGCCGGCCAGGCTGTACAGTCTTTCTATGGCTGGATCGTTGATGGCATTTTCCAGTCGCAGGCAGAAGTGAACAGCTCTGCCGCCCAGGTAAATCCAACAGCCGGCCAGACCTATGATCCTACGAAGCATACCTCTCCTGGTGACATCAAATTCCGCGACATAAACAACGATGGTGTGATCAACGAGGCCGACCGTGTTTTCCTCGGCAGCTTTTTACCCAAATTCACCTATGCGCTGAATGCCTCGGCAAGCTACAAGAACTTTGATCTTTCGGTATTCTTCCAGGGCATCCAGGGCAACAAAGTGTTCAATGCTTCCCGGATCATTTCAGAAGGCATGGTGCGCCTGTTTAACTCCAGCACAGAAGTACTGAACGCCTGGGCGCCGGGCAAAACCACTACCACGGTGCCAAGGGCCATCAACGGCGATCCTAACCAGAATGTGCGGCCCTCCGACCGCTGGATCGAAGACGGTTCTTACCTGCGGCTGAAGAACGTGATGCTGGCTTACAATGTTCCATCAGCGGCCTTGTCGCGTATCGGCAGGGGTGTTGTGAATAGTTTCCGCATCTACGTTTCATCGCAAAACCTGCTCACTTTTACAAAGTACAAAGGTTTCGATCCGGAAGTGGGTAACCGTACGCCAGGATCATCGCTGACCAACGGTATCGATTACGCTACGTACCCGCAGCCGCGTTCTTTCCAGGTAGGCATCCAGGCTACGTTCTAAAACAACATTTGTTAGTAAGCAATAACTTCTTTCAATATGAAACGAAATACGATCAAAATACTTTTTATCATCGCTCTTTCTGTTTGGGGGTTCACCCAATGCACGAAAAAGCTTGACCAGACAGATGCCAACAGGCCGACCACCGAGAGCTATTTTAAAACAGCCGAAGAATTGTTAGCCGGGGTGAATGGCATCTACTCTACCTTGCGTTCGCCGGGACTGGTAGGCCGTGAGTGGTTTTTCCTGCACGCTACCCGTGGCGATGAAAATGCATCGGGTGGTGGTCACCTGGAAGCACCCCGCCGGGAGCTCCTGACACAAAGCACGCCGGCAACTTCCAATTCGGTTATGACCGATGTTTGGCGCTCATCTTATATCATGATCAACCGCGCCAATACGGTAATTCAGCAAGCCCCCAACGTAACCAACAATACGGCCCTGCGTGACCGCATTGTGGGTGAGGCAAAATTCCTGCGGGCATGGGCTTATTATGAGTTGGTATCGCAGTGGGGCGAAGTGCCGCTGTACACAGAGCCGGTTAATTCGCCTACTGGCTTTAAAGGCAAGTCGCCCGAGGCTGAGATTTACGCATTGATCATCAGCGATTTGACAGATGCAGCTTCCAAGCTGCCCGAGTCTTATGACAATGCCAACCGTGGCCGCGCCACCAAGGGGGCAGCCAACGCCATGATGGGCCGTGTGCAAATGCAAAAAGGCGATTACGCCGCTGCTAAAACGGCTTTGCTGGCTGTTGTCAATTCCAACGTGTACCGGCTTGTACCGGAATACATGGATAATTTCCTGGAAGAAACGGAGTTCAATGCCGAATCGGTTTTTGAAGTGGCCTTTTTTGACCGTGGCGATGCCAACTTTAACTGGGGTGGCTACAGCACCGGCGATGGCGCTGCTGTACCTGTCAGTACCGTTCGCAACCAGGAGTTTGCACCCATTGCCTGGCGTAACCTGATTCCCTCAAACTTTTACCTCAATAAGTTCGAGGCCAACGATCCACGGTATAAAAAATCGATTTACGAAACCGGTGATACCTATCTCAACGGAACCAAAACACTTACGGCTGCCGATCAAAACGGCGAGTCATCCGTGGTGGGTGGTGTGACGAAAAAAATAAGCTGGCGCAAGTACATGCTGATTTACAAAAGCGACAACACCTTTCTGCCGGGTGGTATCAACCAGCGCCTGATCCGTTATGCGGATGTGCTGTTGATGCTGGCCGAGTGTGAAGCAGAAGCGGGAACGGTGGCTGCCGGCGTTGGTTATATCAACCAGGTGCGGGCCCGTCCGAGTGTGAACATGCCTGCCATTTCCGCCGCCAATAAAAACGACCTGCTGCGTGCCATTATGCACGAGCGGATGGTGGAACTGGGTGGTGAAGAAGTACGCAACATCGACATCCTGCGGTGGCGGAAAAAAGGCTACTATCCCAGCATAGCACCCGATCCCAAACCCGGACAGGTTGACAAACTTCCGATACCGTTTGCCGAAACATCGGCCAATCCAAACATCAATTAAAGCAGAACAAAAGCAGGAAAAAGCCATTGCAACTGTAATGGCTTTTTCATTTTCAAATCCTCGGCAAATACTATTAAGTTCACAAGAGTTTCCGAATTGCAATAACAGGATATTTAAATTGTTCTATTCCATTTTGACGATTGCTTACCGAACAACTATAACTGCATGAAGCGCACATCATTCTTTTTCGTTGGCCTTGCCAGTTCATTACTGCTCATATTCTTCGCGGGGTGCCGCGGCGAAAAAAAAGGCGGGCATTTTTCAAAACTGTCCTCTTCTGAAACCGGCATCCGTTTCCGTAACGACATCCGCGACAATGATTCATCCAATTCTTTTATCAACGAATTTGGCTACATGGGGGGCGGCGTAGGGATCGGCGATTTTAACAACGACGGGAAAAAAGATGTGTTTTTTACCGCCAACCAAACCAGCAGCCGGCTCTACCTCAACGAGGGTAACATGCAGTTCAAAGACATTACAGAAGCCGCCGGACTGACCACCAGCGATTGGGCAACCGGCGTTAGCATCGTAGACATCAACAACGATGGCTACGACGATATTTATATCTGCACCTATGGCAAAAACCTGCTTCGCCGTTCACCCAATCTTTTGTACATCAACCAAAAAAACCTTACGTTCAAAGAGCAGGCAGCCGAATATGGCTTAGCCGATACAAGCTATTCATCGCAAGCTACTTTTCTGGATTACGACCGCGATGGCGACCTTGACATGTTCCTGGTGAACTATTCGTTCAACAACAGCAATGTCAACGCAAACAACATTGTTACCAAAGACCTTTCCGGCCACTCCACTGCCAACGACAGGCTGTACAGAAATGATGGTAACGGGCAGGGACACCCAGTTTTTATCGATGTTAGCCTGGAAGCGGGCATCAAGGAAGATGGGTATGGGCTGGGTGTTACGGTAAGCGATTTTAACGGTGATGGCTGGCCGGATATTTACGTGGCCAATGATTTTGTATCGAACGATAATCTTTGGCAGAATAACGGTGATGGTACGTTCACAAACCGCATTGCCACCGCCTTGCGGCACCAAAGTTATTCGAGCATGGGGGTGGATGCGGCCGACATGAACAACGATGGCCTTTCCGACATTGTAACGCTTGACATGCTGCCGGAATACAATGAACGAAAAAAGACCTCGTTCTTTTTTATGAACTACGAACGCTACCAGGCCGAACGTTTTAAAGGCTACGAACCAGAGTTTATGCGGAACATGCTGCAACTTAATAATGGCAACCGCTTCAGGGGCGACACCGCTGTTCCTTTTTTCAGCGAGATCGGTCAGCTTGCCGGCATATCGGCCACCGACTGGAGCTGGAGTGTACTGCTGGCGGATTTTGATAACGATGGCTGGAAAGACATGCACATCACCAACGGTGTGGGACGGGATTTTATTCACGCCGATTTTCTTGAGTTCAGCAGCCAGGTGGCCAGCACTATCGCCGACAAGGCCGAAAGGCAAAAAGCCATCAAGCAAAAACTGGCCAGCCTCGAACATGTAAAGCTGGCCAACTACCTCTATATCAATAACCGCGACTATACCTACACAAATGCAGCAACCGGCGCCGGTATCGACGAGCCATCCTTATCGAATGGTGCCGCCTATACCGACTTGGACAACGATGGTGACCTGGACCTGGTAGTCAACAACATCAACGACGAAGCCTTTTTGTTTTTGAACAACAGCCGGCAGCCGGCAAAAGAGCCCACAAATCATTTTCTCAAATTCGTTTTGCAGGGGCCGGACAAGAACCGCAGTGGCATTGGCACAAAGCTTTTTTTGTATAACAAAGGCGAGGTACAACAGGCCGAGCAAAACCCTGTGCGGGGCTATTACTCCAGCGTGGACAGGGACATTGTTTTTGGGACGGGTACTGCCACGCAGGTAGATTCGGTGGTTGTCCTTTGGCCGGATGGGAAGAGAGAGACGAGGCGATCCCTGCCAACAGATTCTGCTTACACACTACAGTATGCAAATGCAGCAACGGCGCCAACGGAAACATCGCCTGGTTCACCTGCTTTTTTCGAGGCGATGAGCGAAGAAGCGGGTATCTATTACCGTCATACGGAGTACGAATTCAATGATTTTGCCAACCAGCGCCTGCTGCCGCAAAAGTTCTCGCAAATGGGCCCCTACCTGGCAATTGGTGATGTGAACGGCGATGACAATACTGATTTTTTTGTAGGCGGTGGTTCCGGTTTCCAGGGAAAGCTTTTTCTGCAGAATTCAAATGCTTCATTTGCCGCGAGGGAAGTAGGTAGTGGTCCTAAACCCGAAGAAGACATGGACTGCCTTTTGTTTGATGCGGATGGCGACAAAGACCTTGATCTCCTGCTTACTGCAGGCGATGTGCAGCAGCCACCCGGCAGCACGGCTTACCGGCCAAGGCTTTACCGCAACGATGGCAAAGGCAATTTTGCGTTGGACGAAAAAGCCATTCCTGCTTCCGTGCAAACCATTGCCGGAACGGTTACGGCGGCCGACTGGGACAATGATGGTGATCAGGACATTTTTATTGGTGGCAGGGTTTCTCACCGCTACCCGGAAATCCCCCAAAGTTTCCTGCTGCAAAACAATGGCGGGACCTTTACCGATGTTACGGCAACGGTTTGCCCTGCGCTGCAAAAAGCCGGCATGCTAACATCAGCCGCTTGGGTTGATTTTGACAAAGATGGGCAAAAGGATCTCGTGATAGCAGGCGAATGGATGCCTTTGCGGTTTTTTAAAAATGAAAAGGGATCGCTGAAAGAAGTTACAACGGCAACAGGCCTGTCGGCAAACGAAGGTATGTGGCGGAGCCTTGTCGCGGCCGATATTGACAACGACGGCGATATGGACCTGGTGGCCGGCAACCTGGGAGCAAACTGCACCTACCAGGTTAGTCCCGAACAACCTATGCAGCTCTATGCAAAAGACATTGACAACAACGGCAGCATGGACCCGGTTTCGTTCTATTACATCAAGGATAAAAGCGGCGATAAAAAGCTTTACCCAGCCATAAGCCGTGCCCAGTTTGCCGACCAGGTGCCCGCCATTAAAAAACAATTCCTGTTTGCAAAAGATTATACCGCTGCGTCATTCGACAACATATTTTCCAAAACACAAAAAGAAGGCATGCTGCAATTCACCTGCAGGGAAACCCGCAGTTGTTATTTTGAAAACCTGGGTGGTGGTCGCTTTCAGAAGCATGCACTGCCGGCCGAAGCGCAGTTTGCCCCGGTAAATGCTATCCTTGCTGAAGATTTTGACGGTGACGGTTACCCCGACCTTTTGCTCGCAGGAAATGAATACCAGGCCGAAGTGATCACCGGACGTTATGATGCTTCGTATGGAAGTTTTTTAAAAGGAAGCCAATCAGGGTTCCGCTACATTCCCAATGTGAAGAGTGGCTTTTTTGTTGATGGCGATGTAAAAGACATGGCGGTAGTGCCGGTATCACAAAACGAAAAAATGATTGTGGTTGCACTGAACAACGATTCGTTGAAAGTCTTCCGTGTTCGAAAAGAAGAAGCAAAGCTGACCGCGGGTAAGCGGTAGCAGCTAATGTTAGCTACATGTCTTTTAGATGGCAACAACCAAAAAATTTTTTGACCGCTTCACTATGCATGGCTATGGTTTAAGCCAGTAGCCTTCATTATTTCCATGAGAGAGGGAAAGCATTGGCTTCGGCAATTGCACCACAAATTGCATGGCCAGAAATGGAAGTCGCTCCCCTTGGTGTCCTCGACAACACCATGATTGAGGTGAAACCGATAAAGAAAAACACGTTGCCACGGACGCTAACCTGGGCAAAAGTGTAATCTGTCATACACATTTCGGCGCTGCTTCCAGCGATATTGCCAGAAAATTGTACCTTCTGAGCCAAAATCACACAACAGAACTGCCATGCGCTTAAAGCAATTCTGGATCATCGCTTGCTTGCTGCTTTGCTCCTTTGCCTGGAATGCTTGTCTGCACTCTGCAGAGGAAGAGACCCCGTTGCCGGAAGTAGTAAGCTATAACTTTCACATACGGCCCATCCTGTCGGACAAATGCTTTAAATGCCACGGTCCCGATGTGAGCAAGCTGGAAGCAGGTCTGCGTCTCGACCTGCCCGAACATGCCTTTGCCCCGTTGAAAGAAACAAAAGGCGCCTATGCGCTGGTTCCCGGTAAGCCCGGCGAATCGGAACTCTACAAACGGGTTGCTTCCACCGACTCTTCTTACATGATGCCGGTGCCGGAATCGCACCTCGGTGCACTGACGGCTTACGAGATCAAACTGGTGGAAAAATGGATAAAGCAAGGAGCCAAATACGAACCGCATTGGGCTTTTATCAAACCTGTAAAAATGGCCTTGCCCCAGGTGGAGAAAAAGGAGTGGCCCAGGAATGCGATTGATTATTTTATCCTGAAAAAGCTGCAGGAAACAGGGCTGGCGCAAAACGAGATTGCCTCAAATGACCACCTGCTCAAACGGCTTTCTTTTGACCTCACCGGCCTGCCGCCAACCGAAGAAATGATGGACCGGTTTGTTAAGGATACCAGCAGCAAGAATTATGAAAAGGTGGTGGATGCCTTGCTGCAGTCGAAGCGATACGGTGAAAAAATGGCCGTTCACTGGCTGGATGTGGCCCGCTATGCAGACAGCTATGGCTACCAGGATGACAATGTGCGGACGCAGTGGGCCTGGCGTGATTGGGTCATTCATGCCTTTAACCAAAACATGCCTTACGACCAGTTTCTTACCTGGCAGATCGCCGGCGATCTACTGCCCAACGCCACCAAAGAGCAGGTGCTGGCAACGGCTTTTTTCCGTAACCATAAATACACCGAAGAAGGTGGCGTGGTGCCTGAAGAATACCGCGTGGAATACATCATTGATAAAACCAAAACCTACAGCAAAGGACTCCTGGGCTTAACGGCCGAATGTGCGCAGTGCCACGACCATAAGTACGACCCGATCTCGCAAAAAGAATATTTCCAGTTGTATGCTTTTTTCAACAATACAAAAGAGGTAGGCTACGAAGGGGATGTCACCGCATCAAAACCGGCCAAGATGCCGGTGCTGACCATCAGCCAGGCGGAGGTTAGATCAGTGATGAATTATCTAAACCCGAAAGATACCGGCAGCATCCAGGTTTCGGTGATGGGTGACCAGGATACGATACGAAAAACGTATTTGCTTGACCGTGGCTTGTATGACCAGCCGACAGTGGAAGTAAGGCCGGCCGCCCTGCAAGCGGTGATGACCTTTGACACGGTAAGGCAAAAACGAAACCGGCTGGGACTGGCAGAATGGACCGTGAGCCGCGACAACCCGTTAACTGCAAGGGTTTTTGTGAACCAGGTGTGGCAGGAGATCTTTGGCCGCGGACTGGTGAAGACAGCAGGTGATTTTGGAATGCAGGGCGAGTTGCCAACACACCCCGAACTGCTCGACTGGCTGGCCGTGGATTTTATGGAAAACGGCTGGAACACGAAGCGGTTGATAAAAACCATCGTGATGTCATCAACCTACCGGCAATCGGCCCGAGTCACGGAAAAAAGCCTGAAAAAAGACCCGGAAAACAAATACCTCTCCCGGGCACCAAGGCTGCGCTTGAAAGCAGAATTTATACGCGATATGGTGCTGGGCAGCAGCGGCCTATTAGTAGGAACGATCGGAGGTCCCAGCGTAAAGCCTTACCAGCCCAAAGGCATTTGGGAAGCGGCAACATCGGGCAGGGGCGAACTGGCTACGTACAAACAAGATAAAGGGGAAGACCTGTACCGGCGCGGCATGTACACGTTTATCAAACTCACAGTGCCGCCACCAGGCATGATGCTGTTTGATGCCAGCAACCGCGACCAGTGCGAGGTCAAACGCCTGCAAACCAACACACCGCTCCAGGCCCTTGTGATGATGAATGACCCAACGGTGATGGAAGCCTCCCGTGTGCTGGCGCAATCGCTGCTGGAGGAAAAAACAAGCATAGACCAAAAGCTGGCGAAAGCCTTCCGGCGGATACTGTGCAGGCTTCCCGGCGAAAAGGAAAAACAAATTATCACCACTTATTTTGAAGAGCAGTTGGCCCTTTTCCGGCAGGGAAAGCTCGATGCGGCAACAACACTGAAGGTTGGTGAATTTCCCCCAAACAATTCCCTTGACAAAGTCACAACAGCGGCGCTGATGAAAACGATCACCCTGCTTTACAACAAGGAAGAAGCCATCATCAAATCCTAAGCCATGGAAAAAGAAGTTTTCGAGCACCACCTCAATATGAACCGGCGGCGGTTTTTATCCCGGTTGAGCCTCGGCATTGGCAGCGTGGCCCTTGGTTCCCTGCTCATTCCCGACCTGTTCAGCGGAAAACCGGACGAAGAGGCCTTACTCACCGGCTTGCCACATTTTGCCCCAAAGGCAAAACGCATCATTTACCTGTTTCAAAACGGTGCTCCCTCACAACTCGATCTTTTCGATTACAAGCCAAAACTGCAGGCGATGTTTGGCGAGGACCTGCCGGCTTCCATACGCATGGGTCAGCGGCTCACCGGCATGACGTCGGAACAAAAGAAATTTCCACTTGCCGGCACTATGTTCAAGTTCGACCAATACGGCCAGTCGAGGGCCTGGTTAAGCGAACTCCTGCCCCATACTTCGCGGGTAGTGGATGACCTGTGCTTTATTAAAACCATGTACACGGAAGCCATCAACCACGACCCGGCGCTGACGTTTTTTCAAACCGGTGCCCAGGTGGGTAACCGTCCCAGCATGGGCGCCTGGCTCAGTTACGGGCTCGGTAGCGAAAACAAAAATCTGCCGGCTTATTGCGTCCTGCTTTCCAAAGGAAAAGGAAACGGCCAGGGTGTTTATTCAAAGCTGTGGACAAACGGGTTCCTGGATTCGGTTCACCAGGGCGTACAGTTCAGCAGCGGCGAAAACCCGGTGCTTTACCTGGGCAACCACGAAAGCATCGACCAAACCGATCGCCGCAAAATGCTCGATCACCTGGCGGCCCTGAACAACGAAACCTATCAGGAATTTGGCGACCCGGAGATCAATGCCAAAGTGCAGCAATACGAGATGGCTTACCGCATGCAAACGGCCGTGCCCGAGATCACGGACCTGCGCAAAGAGCCCGAGGATATCATCAAATTATACGGACCGGATTGCCTGGTGCCGGGAACCTATGCGGCCAACTGCCTGCTGGCCCGCAAGCTGTCGGAGAACGGTGTTCGCTTTGTACAACTTTACCACCAGGGTTGGGATGGGCATGGCAACCTGCCGGGTGAAATAAAGGGACAGTGCCTTGATACCGACCAGGCTTCAGCAGCCCTGATAACCGACCTCAAACAACGTGGCATGCTGGATGAAACGCTGGTGATCTGGGGCGGTGAATTTGGTCGCACCAACTACTGCCAGGGACCACTGGCCAAAGACAATTATGGCAGGGACCACCATCCCCGCTGCTTTACCATCTGGATGGCTGGTGGTGGCATAAAACCCGGCGTGTACGGGGAGACCGATGAATTTGGTTACAACATCGTACAGGATGGCGTACACGTAAATGATTTCCATGCAACGGTTTTACACCTGATGGGATTGGACCATGAAAAGCTAACCTTCAAGCATCTGGGCCGCCGCTACCGGCTGACTGATGTAGCAGGTAACGTAGTAAAAAAGATCATTGCCTGACGAACCCAAAAATAGATATATGCACCGCCGCCATTTTCTGAAAAACACCACCATGGGATTAACCGGCTTTCTGCTGTCGCCCCATGCCTTTTTAAAAGAAGACATTGTATTAGGACACAATAAAAAGCGCTACCGCCTTGACAAGGAGTGGAGCAAGGCCGATGTAGCCCGTTACCCCGTAAAGGATTGCCACGAGATGGTGCAGGACCAAAAAGGCCGTATTCTTTTGCTGACAAACGAAGCAAAGAACAATGTATTGATCTACGATAAAAAGGGCCGCCTCTTGCAAACCTGGGGAACAGACTATCCCGGTGCACACGGCCTGACTTTGTTCAATGAGAACGGTACCGATGTGTTGTTCATTAGCGACAATGAACGTCACCAGGTGATCAAAACAACCATCGATGGCAAAGTGTTATTAACGCTGAACTATCCCAAAGAAACAGGGCAGTACACAAAAGCGGAAGAATTTGTTCCTACGGAAACAAGCATTGCCTCCAATGGCGACATTTACGTAGTAGATGGCTATGGCAAGGACTTCGTGATCCAGTATGATGCGCAGGGTCGGTATATCCGGCATTTTGGTGGCCGGGGAGAAGGCGATGCCTTCCTGCACAACGCCCATGGTATTTGTGTGGATACCCGCAACAAAGAAAAGCCGTCGCTGGTGGTTACCTCCCGCATGCAGAATGCTTTTAAGCGCTACACCATGACGGGTGACTATATCGAAACCATTGCCATGCCCGGCGCATGGGTTTGCCGTCCGGTGATCAGGGGCGATCATTTGTATGCGGCCGTGCTGCAAAGCCAGTCTTCACAATGGAAGCAGTCCGGTTTTGTTACTATCCTTGACAAAGATTTTAAGGTTATCTCAAACCTTGGCGGTTCTGTTCCTGATTACAGCTCCGGTAGTCTTGGCGAAATGCAACAGGCGGAAAAAGTATTTGCCTACCCTCACGACGTTTGTGTTGACGACGAAGAGTGCCTTTACGTAGCGCAATGGAACTCCGGCAAGGTGTATCCGTATAAATTAACCCCGGTTGTTTAATCCTTTTTTCGTTTACGAATTGAACCTACATGCAGCGCTGGAAGACCATTCTTTTTAATGTTAGTTTTTCGCTGAATTGCCTGCTACTTTTCCTGGTGCTTTTTGAGCAGCACTTGCAGGTGCCGGTATGGCTGCAGGTGGTGGGCCGCATGCATCCCCTTATCCTGCATTTTCCCATCGTGTTATTGGTGCTTGCCGTGTTTTGGGAGTTGCTGCCACGCAGGCAAAAAGCAGAATCAACAGAGACTGCCAGCATTGGCGACCCCCTTTTGCTAGCCGCTGCGCTTTCTTCGGTGCTAACCTCTCTTATCGGCCTGTTTCTTTCCCGCGAAGATGGCTACGAGCCCACCGTTCTTCTCTGGCACAAATGGGGTGGTGTATTGATCTCTTTCCTGGCCCTGGTATGGTTTGCCTTTCGCCGGCAGGTGCGCCAGGTAAAAGGCTTGATGGTAACAACCGCCATGCTTGGCCTGTCCGGCATTGTTATAACCGGTCACCAGGGCGCCAACATCACCCATGGCGAAAATTTCCTGCTGGCGCCGTTGTCGACCGAAGCAGAAAAACCAACTGTGTTGCTCGACGATGCCGCAGTGTTTACTCACATGGTCAAACCGATTTTGGAAGCCAAATGCACCGGTTGTCATAACCAGCAAAAAGCCAAAGGTGAGCTCCTGATGGAAACGGAAGCCGCCTTGTTAAAAGGAGGCAAATCCGGCGTTTTGTGGGATACGTCCGAAAAAGATTTGGGCCTGTTATTTCAACGGCTGCACCTGCCGCTGGAAAATAAAAAGCACATGCCGCCAAAAGGCAAACCACAACTGACAGAAGAAGAAATTTTCATTCTTACCCATTGGGTGAGACGTGGTGCTGATTTCAAACAAAAAGTGCGGGACCTGCCGGAAGGGGATACGCTGCGGGCAGTGGCGGCTTCTCTTTTTTCCACCATCGAAACCGATAACTATGCCTTTGCCCCGGCGGATGAATCCCTGGTGAAAAAATTAAACACACCGTATTGTGTCATCACACCTTTGTCGGCCGGGTCGCCGGCGCTGAATGTAGAATTTTTCAGCGCAATGAAATTTGATGTAGCGAAACTAATAGACCTGTTGGAAATAAAAGAACAGGTGGTGGCACTGAACCTGAATAAAATGCCGCTGAAAGATGCCGACCTGGCCATTGTTTCGCAATTCAAAAACCTGCGCAAGCTAAATCTTTCTTTTACGTCCATCACCGGCGCTAACCTTTCGCAACTAGCGGCCTTGCCCGAGCTCCGGCAACTTTCGCTTGCCGGCACGGCGGTAAAGTGGACGCAGCTTCAACCATTGTTGGCAATGCCAAAGTTGTCAAAACTTTTTCTTTGGAATACGGCTATCGGTCCAACGGAAATGGCAAAAGCTGCTGTGCAATTCAAGAACATTTCGTTTGATGCCGGTTACAAAGGCGACACCGTTGTCCTGAAACTAAACCCGCCACTCCTCGAAAACGAAGAGCAGATCATTACAGAGCCGGTTGCCTTAAAACTCAAACACTATGTAAAAGATGTTTCGATACGGTACACCACCGATGGTTCGGAACCCGACAGCCTTTCTTCGCCGGTGTACAAGGATGATTTTGTGATTGACAAAAACGTATTCATAAAAGCCAAAGCCTTTAAAAAGGGCTGGCTTAGCAGTGATGTAACAGAACGCCGCTTCTTTAAAACAGGCTTTAAGCCGGACACCATCCTGTTGACAAAAGCGCCGGACCCTTTGTACAAAGGCGATGGTGGAAAAACCCTGATCGATGCGCAAAAAGGCGACATGAATTTCAGAAGCGGCCGCTGGATCGGATTTAAAGATGATCCGCTTACGGCGACCCTGCAGTATAAAAAGCCGGTTACTGTTTCGTCCGTCAGTATCAGTTCACTGGTTGATATTGGTTCGTACATCATGCCACCGGCGCAGGTGGAGGTATGGGGCGGTAACACAGCTTCAAATCTACGCTTGCTGAAAAGTTTAAGCCCCGACCAACCAAAAGAACAAATGCCGAACGCCATCCGCGATTACGAGGTGAGGTTTGATCCCGCTACGGTACAAGTAGTAAAAATTGTGGTGACCCCGGTGCCAAAGCTTCCCGCCTGGCATCCCGGAAAAGGGGAGAAGGCCTGGATATTTTTGGATGAGATTTTTCTGAATTAAAAGGGTTTAATGAAATGGGAAATGCATGATCGTGAAAATGATTTGTTGCAGATGTAAATGCTTATTCAACGCAGCAATTGCCGTTACTTTTTTAAGAAACAATCATTGTGAAAAAATATAAAAGGCCCCGATGATCTTTCACAGGGGCCTTATTTTTTACCATATTTCGGAAACGAAACTTCTTTATTGGTTTGAACTTTTAGCCAAGTGCCTCAACACCGGCCATGGCAACGGTGTGGTCATTTTCTACCGTGCTTCCCGATACGCCAATGGCGCCGACGATGGTTCCTTCGCTGTTTTTGATGGGCACACCGCCGGGGAAAGTGATCAGTCCTGTATTAGAATGTTCAATGTTATACAAAGAACCACCGGGCTGCGACAGCTTGCCGATTTCGCCTGTGTTCATATCAAAAAAGCGGGCTGTTTTTGCTTTGCGTATGGCAATGTCCACAGAGCCCAGCCAGGCACCGTCCATGCGGGCAAATCCTACGAGGTTGGCACCGGCATCCACCACGGCGATATTCATTTTTAATCCTAGTTCCGTTGATTTTTCAATTGCTGCTTTAATGGCGCTTTGTGCCTGGTTAAGTGTAACGTTCATCTTCTTACAATTTTAGTAACTAAAGATAGGCAACAAGACCGTGAGTAGTTCGGTAAGAAAACGTCTGTCTTTTATACAAGTGATTTCATGAATAGCAGCAAAATAAGCTTCTTGCTTATGTTATTCCTGCATTGTTACAAACCCGTTGATAAGCGGCAGTGCAGTTCAGACGGCAACACAATGTCTTCTTCCTGCCACTGGTAATTTTGCTTGCCCAACGCATGGAATAGAACGGTAGCCGCCTTTTTGCCCATGGCAAAAGCCGGTTGGGTGATGGTGGTAAGGGCCGGATTTAAAACGGGTGCAGTGGAAAGGTTGGAGAAGGCAATGACCTTTACATCACCGGGCATCGTTACTCCCAGTTCGGCACAAACAAGGTAAAAAGGGGTGATGAGCTTCTCAACCGAGGCAATCACGCCGTCGGGTCGTTGTGGCCCTTTCATAAGGGCGGAAAGAATCGTTCTGTTTTCTTCTGCCTGATCGGTACAGGGAACCACCAGGCGTTGCTGTTCGGCTGTTTGCGAAGCTCCCAGGGCGGCTTTGTAGCCATTCAGCCGGTTGACGTTGATATCGAGTTCTTGCGAGATGGAAAGAAAAGCAATGCGGCGGCAACCTTGCGCCAACAGGTGTTGCGTGGCCAGGTAACCGCATTCAAAATCATTTGTTCGCACTTTGGCCGATTGAATACCGGCAAGGGCACGGTCGAAAAAAACAACGGGGACATGGGCCGCCTGCAGTTCCTCTATCGATTCGGTGGAACAGGAGGTTGCCGACACGGATAGCAACACGCCGTCCACTCTTCCGTTCTTGCATTCTTCCAGGATCTTTTTTTCTTTTTCCGCGCTTTCATAGGTCAGGTAGATCAATACGTGGTAGCCTTTCTGCTGCGCAACTTCTTCAATGCCTTTGATGGCTTGCGAAAAAAACGAATCGGCTACTTCGGGAATCACCACGGCAATGGTGTTGCTCTTTTTTCGCCGCAGGCTGCTGGCATACGGGTTGGGTGTGTAGTGCAGCTTTTTTGCCAGGGCCAATACTCTTTCCTTTGTTTCGCCGCTGATCTCGTAGCTGTCTTTCAGGGCTTTTGATACCGTCCCGATTGACAGGTTAAGCTCGTTGGCAAGCAGGCGAATGGTGACAGGGTTCATACAGCAGCGTATCTTTTTTTAGAAGGTCTTTTCGAAAACGGTTTCGTGAATAAAGTTTTGTCCCTTGACTCTAGTCTGGCCAAAAAAGATGACTTTAGTCATGTTATTACCGCACAGATTTCGACATTGCTTGTTATGTATTTGCCGCTTATTATCGCCACTAAAAATGACCGTGTAAGTCTCTGCCGGCAACATCGCTTTTGTGCGTTCGTTTTTTATTCAGGAACAATTTAAAACTTTTTTTATGGTTGAATCAACTGCCGCAAATGCTCCTTTAAAAAGCCTTGACGAATGGGAAGAGGACCTGCTAAAACGCTATCCCGATCCGCAGAACATTGCCAAAGAAAAAGAAACAGAAGCCTACCGCAATTATGAAAGTCCTGAACGGGATACGGTAAAAGAATTTTATCGCCTGAATCATACGTACCAAACCTATGCGTTTGTACAGCAAAAGCGGGAAGAGTTCCTGGCCTTCAACAAAAAAGAAATGACGGTTTGGGATGCCTTTGAATTCCTGAACCAGTTGGTGGATGACTCGGACCCGGATACGGACCTGAGCCAGATGCAACACCTTTTGCAAACATCAGAAGCTATCAGGGCCGATGGTCACCCCGACTGGATGGTGCTGGCCGGCCTGATGCACGATATGGGAAAGGTACTTTGTTTGTTTGGTGAGCCCCAGTGGGCCGTGGTAGGAGATACCTACCCGGTGGGTTGCGCTTATTCCGATAAGATTGTGTACCCAGAATTTTTCAAAGACTGTACAGATTATTCCGACCCGCGGTACAATACCAAGTATGGTGTGTATTCGCCCAACTGCGGGTTGAAAAATGTGACCATGACCTGGGGGCATGACGAATACATCTACCAGATGATGAAAGACTATCTTCCCGAGCCGGCTTTGTATATGTTACGCTACCATTCCTTTTATGCGCAGCACAAAGAAAATGCTTACGACCACCTCCTTGATGACCACGACCGCAAAATGTTTGAATGGGTAAAACTCTTTAACCCTTATGATCTTTATTCCAAAAGCCCAACGGCGCCCGACTGGAATAAGCTGCAGCCATATTATGAAAGCCTGGTTCAAAAATACCTGCCGGCGACATTAAAGTTTTAAGCAGCACAGGGTAGCAGCGGTTAGTTACATGGAATAACAAGAATTACTGAGCGAATGCATCATGCAAATTCGAATCATGCCTGTTATTGAAGATTGCCGTCACGATGAATGGTGTTTCTTGCTGCTGCCTTTCCGATGATTTTGTGTCAATTTTATTTGTGTGTAGCTATATGCCTGCTTGCGATCGTGGCATTTGTGATAGGAGCGTTGCAGTGAGTAACTGCCTGTATCTGTAACTGACTGTCACCTGTTTTTAATGGAGATAACCGTTGTGTTCTGTTCAGAATCCTGGCCTGACAACAGCTGCCGTTTGCCCATCATTGCTCACAATAATTTTTTTCATCAACACTTTTCAATGTGATTATCCTGTGGACAAGACCCGCTCATCTTCGCGTAAGCAATCCTTAATAAATCAATAATATTGCGAAGCGTCTTCAACAATTCTTTCTCTCAACCTTTGTCACTCTCTAATTGCCATCGAAAATGAAACAAAGCTTCATGTGGAAAAACCTCTTCCCGCTACTTACGTTTATTTTTTTCGCCGGTTATGCAGTGGCGCAATCAAATGCCCCTGTAACCGGCACCGTGCGAAATGAAAAAGCAGAACCAATGCCCAATGTATCGGTGACGGCTACCCGCGAAGGAAGCAATTTTCGCAGTGCCACGCAAACCGGGGCAAACGGAAGCTTTCGGCTGGAGCTTCCGACTGCCGGCCGGTACCGCATTGTGTTTTCGCATGTGGGCTTTGCCGAAAAAGCAGAGACCATCAATTTTACCGGACAGGCCGTTGCGCTTGAGGTGGCCATGGAGCCGGGCCTCGGCAGCGTGAACGAAGAAGTGGTGGTGGTAGGCTACGGCCGTGCCGCCCGTCGTGATGTAACCGGCGCCGTTAAGTCCATTAAAAGCTCGGAGTTCAACCGGGGCATTATTAACTCACCGGAGGAATTACTCCAGGGAAAGGTTTCCGGTGTGAACGTTGTTTCTGCCAGCGGCGAACCGGGAGCTGTGCAAAATATTACTGTGCGTGGTCCTGGTGGTATCAGAACCGGCAGTACGCCACTTTTTGTGGTAGATGGTGTGGCGCTTGACAACGCCACGGCAGGCGGTGCTACCAATCCCTTAAGTTTTATCAACCCACAGGACATTGAATCGATCGATGTATTAAAAGACGCTTCGGCCACCGCTATCTATGGTTCCCGTGGTGCTAACGGTGTAGTGCTCGTTACCACCAAACGTGGCCGGGTGGGTTTTTCAAACATGACCTACACCTTTACCGGTGGCCGCAGTTCGCTGGCCCGTGCTTTACCGGTTTTTGGCGCGGATGCTTACCGGAGCGAAGTGGTAAAGCTGGGTGGCACCTTGCAGGATTTTGGTGCCAATACCGACTGGCAGGAAGAAGTAACCCGCAAGGCATTTACCCAAAACCATAACCTTTCGCTTTCCGGTGGTGCCAACAAGTTTTCTTACTACGGTTCGTTTAGCATGCAGTTGCAGGAAGGTATCCTAAAAGGAAATGACATGAAGCGCTACACCGGCCGTCTCAACCTTACGCAAAAACTGCTGGACGACAGGCTGACCATCGATGCCAACCTGAGTGCTGCCAACACGGTCAACCTTCGTCCCGATATTGGTGGCCTGATCGGTGGCGCCATTTCTAATAACCCGACGCTACCGGCACGTGATGCTGAGGGCAATCCTTACCGGTTTGAAAACGGCATCAATCCCCTGACCTTGCTGGCATTGGAAAAAGATATCACCACCATCAACCGGGTGCTGGGTAACCTTTCCGGGTCGCTCACCATTACCAAAGGACTGGTGTACCGGCTCAATTTTGGTGTGGATAATTCTACTGCCGACAGGGATGTGCAGTCGCTTCCCAACCAGGTGCCCTTACGGTTAGGCAGACTCGTAAATCTGACCAACCAAAACCGGAACTACCTGGTAGAAAATTACATTACTTACAGCGGTGCCGCCGGCGATCACCGGTTTACGTTGCTCGGTGGTCATTCCTACCAAAAATTCACGCTTCGCGGCCGTGGCTGGAGCATCAACAATTTTCCAATTTCGGGAATTGAGCCGATCTATAATCCCGGTATCGGCCAGGAGTTGACCCTTGCCAACAACAGGCCCACGGGTTATGCTACCATCAACGAACTGCAGTCGTTTTTCTCCCGCCTGAATTACCAGTTCAGGGACCGGTATCTTTTTACTGCCACGGTCAGAGCGGACGGTTCGTCCAAGTTTGGCGAGAACAACAAGTACGGCATCTTCCCTTCTTTCTCGGCCGCCTGGGTACTAACAAAAGAATCGTTCATGCAGCAATCGATTTTCTCCAGCCTCAAGCTGCGGGCTGGATGGGGCCAAACCGGTAACCAGGAGATCCCATCCAAGATCACCCAGCCCTTGTTTACCTCCCAGGTATCAAGTGGTACCAGTTACCCGCTGTACCCTGCAGGCGCTTTCCCGGCCGGAACTTCTTATACACGTCTGGCCAACCCCGATATCCAGTGGGAAGTTTCCACGCAATCCAATATCGGGCTTGATTTTGAAATGTTCCGCGGCCGGCTATCGGGTACGATAGACCTGTTCCGCAAAGTGTCGAACAACATTTTGCTGGAAGTGATCCCTGCCGACCCTGTGCAGCCGGCATCCACCGTTTGGACAAATGTTAAGGATATGCACATCATCAACAAAGGGCTGGAACTTGAACTGGCCTGGCGACAGCAGTTAAGCAGGGATGTGAACTGGACCATCGGCGGCAACGCTACCTTTATCAACAACGTGGTCGAAAATTCGCCGTATACGGTCATCCCCTCCGGTTCTGCTTCAGGTTCGGGACTGACCTCTGCTACCATCAACGGTTATGTCAACGGGCAGCCGATCGGGACCTTCTTTTTGCAGGAGTTTATTGGGTTCGACAACAACGGGCTTAGCCAATACAGTGACATCAACAAAGACGGCATTGTAAACGACAAGGACCGTGTAGCACTTGGCTCGGCCCTGCCGACAAAGACCTATAATTTTTATACAACGTTCTCATACAAACGTTTTGACCTTTCCGCCAATTTTAATGGCGTCAGCGGCAATAAAATTTACGACAACACGGCCAATGCTGGCTTTTACAAACTGTTGCTTTCAAAAGGGGTGAATACCACACCTGCCGCCATTGCCGATTCCCGGGAAGCCGTGAACAATGCGGCGCCGGTATCGTCGCGTTTCCTAAAAAATGGCAGCTACTTGCGGCTCAACAACCTCAACATCGGGTACAACTTTAATATCGAATCGCTCGGTATATCAAAATGGGTGCAGGCGCTTCGTTTGTCGCTAACAGGTCAGAACCTGTTTGTGATTACCGATTATGACGGTTATGACCCGGAAGTCAATACCGATCGCACCATCAACGGCATCACCTCTTATGGTATCGATTACCTGAGTTATCCCAAAGCAAGAACCATCCTTGTTGGTTTCAACATCACTTTTTAACGGAAATGATCATGAAGAACAATAGCGCACTTTTCTGCATGGCAATCGCCGGCCTGCTCCTTACCACAAGCTGCACCAAGTTAACCGAAGAAGTACTGGATGAATCTTCTGCTGTTGGCCTCACCGACCGGCAGGCGGCCGAAGGCATCATTGCCCCGGTATATGCACAGCTACCCAGCCTTTTCCTGCACACCAACTATTTTGCCTTGCAGGAAATTTCTACCGATGAAGCCATTTTGCCTTATCGTGGCGGAACGGACTGGGGTGATAACGGCATCTACCTGGCCATGCACACGCACAACTTTACCACGACAGACCCGAATATCCGCAACACCTGGAACCTGCTGGTGCAAGGCATCTCCCGGTCGATAACGGCCATCAATACACTCCCCGGGTTGAATGATGCTTCGGCGCCTGTTTTTCTGGCAGAAGCAAGGGCGATGCGGGCTTATTACTCCATGCTGATGCTGGATATGTTTGGGTTGGTATTTGTGAAAGAAAATCCTTCCAATCTATCGGAGATCAAAAGAGGACAGGATGCCATCGACTATATTAAAGCCGAGCTCCTGGCTGCAGAACCTTCGCTGCAAAGCGATGTCACCCACGGACGTGTCTCCAAGCAGGCGGCCTGGGGATTGCTGGCAAGGCTGCACCTGAATTCGGCCGTGTACCGCGATGTGTATGCCAGCCAGTTCAGTTTTGCTCCCGCTGATATGGACAAAGTGATCGAATACTGCGATAAGATCATTGCTTCCAACAAGTACCAGTTTTCTCCGGAGTACTTTGCCATCTTTGACGACAACAACCACACGAACAACGAGATCGTTTTTGCGGTTGACCAGCGGGCAGAATTGAACGGGCATAACCGCATGGCATATTTTTCACTGTCGGGTGACCAGTTTCCCCTGCCTGAATTTGTTGCTGCCAACGGAACCGATGGCCCGGCCATTACACCAACCTATTACAATACCTGGAAAACGGCCTACGCACCGGCAGATCCTTCGGTCGATCCCCGTTTTTACAAAGAGAATCTTCGCATTTATTCAACGCAAACCGATACCTGTGTGCCGGCCGCCAATTTCCATATCAACAGGGGCATTCTGCGCGGACAGCAATACGGCCTGATTCGCCGTAACGGTGTGTTTTTAAAATGTGCGGACGGCAGTATGAAGGTGGGGCCTCTTTTTCACGACACCCGCAACAAGCCAACGCTACCCGTGTTCTTTACCGAGCAGGTTGATTTTACCACGGCAGGCAGCGACTATCCTTCTGGCTACCGCGTGGAGAAATATGAGTTCAGTCGCAAATCGCAAAGCGGCAGAAACTTTGGTGAAGCCAATATCGTGATCCTCCGTCTTGCCGATGTTTACCTCATGCGGGCTGAAGCCAAGCTGCGGAAAAACAACGACGAAGCAGGTGCTCTTGCCGATGTGAATGCCGTAAGGGCTTCCCGTACGGCAAGGCCTCCGGCACCTCCCGCTTTGACCACGCTTAACCTCGATCTTCTTTTCCGCGAACGAGGCTTTGAATTGTATTGGGAAGCGGTACGTCGCACCGATATGATACGCTTTGGAAAATACGAAGACAGCTGGACGGAAAAAACAGATGCGAATAAGGACAAACGGCTGTTTCCCATCCCGCAAACTGCCATTGACGGCGCCAGCAACCTGCCAGGGTACTTAACGCAAAACCGAAGTTATTAAGCTGTTCTTTTTTGTTTGCCTGAATGGCCGGCAGTCAACAGAGCCGGCCTTCTTTTTACCCTGTAAGAAAAGCGGAAGTGCAAATAGGCATTAACTGCAGAAACAGGTCGTAAGCAAGAGCGTAAATAGGCACAACATTTCAATTCATTTCTCAATTGACAAGAGGGAAACAGATATTCCTTTCCATTTTATTTTTTCATTCCGAATCATTATTGTTGCGGCATGCGGTACATTTTTTCAGTCTTTTTCGTTCTGTGTTTTTTGCAGGGTTATTCGCAGGCAAAGCTTTATACCACGTACAATGCACATGCCCACAACGATTACGAAAACGACCACCCGTTTTGGGGTGCCTATAAAAGTGGATTTGGCTCGATTGAAGCAGATGTTTTTTTGCACAACGGCCAATTGGTGGTTGCCCATGACAGTGCGCAGCTATCCCGGCTTTGGACCCTGGATTCTCTTTATCTCCGCCCGCTGCAACAATGCCTGCAGGCAAACGGCGGCAACATTTATCCCGACAGCACAAAGTCACTGCAATTGATGGTGGATATCAAGTCTGAAGCCGAGCCAACTTTGCAGGCACTGATGCAAGTAATGAATGCCTTTCCATCACTGCAAAAGGCCAAAACCTTGACATTTGTTATTTCGGGCAACCGGCCCTTGCCTTCAGCATTTGCTTCTTATCCTTCATGGATTCAGTTTGATGGTGAGATGGAAAAAACCTACAAGCCGGAAGAATGGAAGCGGATCGAAATGGTCAGCGGCAATTTCAAAAAAATTACCAGTTGGAACGGGAAAGGCAGGATGGTGGAAAAGGAAAGGGCTGCGATGAAAAAGCTGGTGGAATCTGCTCATGCCAAGGGCAAAAAATTTCGGTTCTGGAACACGCCGGACAACCTGAATGCCTGGTACACCTTCGTGGACGAAGGCATTGATTACCTCAACACCGACCGCATTCCGGCCATTCGTGCATTTTTTGACGAACTGCCGCACAGGCAATTCACAAACCCGGCGCCGCATATACCGTATGTGCCGACATACCGCAACAACGGCGCCGCCCGGCAACCCAAAAACATTATCCTTCTCATTGGCGATGGTACCGGTCTTGCCCAATGGTATGCGGGCTACACAGCCAACAAGGGGGCCCTGAATGTGTTTAACATGCGGCATACCGGCTTGTCAAAAACCAGCTCCTTCGATAATTTTATTACCGATTCGGCACCGGGTGCAACGGCCTTTTCAGCCGGTGAAAAAACTGACAACCGGGCGGTGGGTGTCGATCATACGGGCAAGAAACTGCGCCTGTTACCGGAAATACTGGCAGCACGAAAAATGAAAACCGGTGTTATCACATCGGGTGATTTAAGAGATGCCACACCGGCTGCTTTTTATGCCCATACAACGGAGCGCAGTCGCGTTGATGTAATTTTAAATGACTTTGCAAAAAGCTCTGTGGATCTTCTGATAGGAGCCCTTCCGGCAAAACTTACGGACTCTTTACAAAAGGCATCAACGCCGTATACTGTGCTTTCCGCTATCGGCGATTTTTCCTCCGAAATAAAAAAGCCTGTACTGGTGGCTGATACCAAGGCCTCTTTGCCCGCAACAGGACGCGGCAGGTGGGCAAGTGAGGCTTTCCAAAAAGCGATAACCGCATTGGCAAAAAACAAGGAGGGATTTTTACTGGTGGTAGAAGGTGCGCAAATTGATCATGGCGGGCATGCCAACCGCTTACCCTACCTGGTTTCCGAACTGTTGGACTTTGATAATGTGATCGGCGAAGCCATGGCCTTTGCTGATACAAATGGGGAAACGCTGGTGGTAGTGACCGGTGACCACGAGACCGGTGGATTGACCCTGACGGGCGGTGATTATAGCAGTGGACAAGTAAGGGGAGAATTTTCAACCGATGACCATACAGCGATACCTGTACCGGTATTTGCCTATGGCCCCGGCGCACAGTTATTTGACGGGGTTTATGAAAACACGGCGGTGTTTCAAAAGATATTGCAGGCTTTGAAACCAAATACTCAAAAGAAACAATAGCGCTGGTTATTTTATGAAAATGAGCAGCGAGTGCGGAGGGTGGCACATTTGAATTCGGTCTTAATTGACGCGAAAGCGGTTTCCCTTTCCTCCGCATCCTATCTTCGCTCTCTATTTTTATATGATGCAGTTTACGGACTTTAAGATCGAAAAGCGGTTGTTGAATGCGGTGACAGCACTTGGCTTTACCACACCAACAACCATCCAGGAAAAAGTTTTTTCGGTGGTGATGCGGGGGGCTGATGTTTGCGGTATTGCCCAAACGGGAACAGGAAAAACCCTGGCTTACCTGCTGCCCTTGCTCAACCAATGGAAATACGACAGGGCCAAAGAGCCGCAAATCCTGGTGCTTGTGCCTACAAGGGAACTGGTGACGCAGGTTGTTGATACGGTAAAAAATTTAGGCGAATCGCTGGGCGTCACGGCGATCGGTGTGTATGGCGGTGTAAACATCAACACCCAACGTCTGGAGATGCAAAATGGCTGCGATGTATTGGTGGCCACTCCGGGCCGCTTGTATGACCTGGCGGTTACGGGGGGCTTCAAAGTAAAGTCCATCAAAAAGCTTGTCATCGATGAAGTGGATGAAATGCTTAACCTGGGCTTTCGCTCCCAGTTGCAAAACATCATGGACCTGTTGCCGCAGCGGCGTCAAAACCTGCTTTTTTCCGCAACCCTTGCCGAAGAAGTGGACGTTCTTCTGCAGGATTATTTTGTAAACCCGGTCAGGGTAGAAGCGGCGCCTGCGGGTACACCGGTTGAAAACATCGAGCAATCGGTTTACGAAGTACCCAACTTTTACACCAAGGTCAATTTGCTGAAATTGTTGCTGCAGGAAGATGCAACCATGACCAAGGTGTTGGTGTTTGCCGCAACCAAAAAGCTGGCAGATGCGCTTTTTGAAGAAATGGAAACTGAGTTTGAAGGAACAGTAGGCCTCATCCACTCCAATAAAGAGCAGAACTACCGTTTTGCTACGGTAAAGAATTTTAAAGAAGGCGTGTACCGGTTTATCATCGCCACCGATATCGTCGCCCGGGGGATTGATGTGGCAGAAGTATCGCATGTCATCAATTTTGACCTGCCTGAGAGCCCTGAAAATTATATTCACCGGGTGGGCCGCACCGGTCGTGCCGACAAAAAGGGACATGCCATCAGCTTTGTTACGGAGGGAGATAAAAAAGCATTGCAGGAGATCGAAGAATTCATGAACCTGCCGATACCGGTAACCCCATTGCCGCCACATCTCGAAATCGCCACCCGGCTTACTGAAGACGAGCAGCCCAAAGTGCACATGAAAGAGATCCAGGTAAAGCTGCCAAAGAAAGAGGAGCGGGGACCGGCCTTTCACCAAAAATCTGCCAAGAACAGTAAGGTCAATAAACGGGTGAGCCGCAAAGAAGAAATGAAGAAAAAGTACGGAAAGCCGATCAAACGAAAGGGAAAAAAATAAATTGCACCCCATGACATCAAACGATCCGCTTCACGGCAAAACATTGGAGGCCATCCTCACGCATCTTGTCGATCATTTTGGCTGGCAGGAATTGGGCAGGCGTATCACCATCAATAGTTTTACCAGTAATCCCAGCATCAAATCAAGCCTCACTTTCCTACGGAAAACACCGTGGGCAAGAAAAAAAGTGGAAGCGCTTTACATCAGCACAATTTCTTAAATCGTTTGTATTGCCAGGGGTTAGGAACTGCCTTCCTATCAAGATTATCGCTCGTTTAAAAGTTGAAAGTACACTTTCATGACATGCCCAGTTCTCCACGAAATGCAGGTGGCTACGTTTTCATTAGAGAAAAAGTTGAATTGGTAACAAAACAACTGCTACTAGAGGCCAATTGTATCGTTCGTTTTGTTCGACTCTGATAGGTGGATTTGCACCGCCAGCCGTTCGTGAAAACGAAAATATCTTTTACATGTATAAAAAAACGCCTGCAGGTTCTAACAACTACCTGCAGCCGTAATTTAATTTCGATTCAACTTTACTTACCAGTTGCTGATCTCTTTTTCTACATGGATCAGTTTTCCATCGGCGTTTATACCTTCCATCACAATCCGGAAACGTTTGGTGATGTCGTTGTTATAAAACTGGAGCCGCAGGCGGCGACGGTCTTTGTCAAGGTAGATGGAAGGGTTCCAGTACAGGGTGCTGCGCACATCGTCAAACTGGTCGCGTTCCGATGCGGTTGCGTAGTCCGGCGAATAAAATTGCTTGATGGCAGAATAGCCGGCCACCTGCACAAAGCTCAGGCCTTTTGTGTTGGGATCAGGTTGCGAATCGCCGCCTTTGCGGGTATAAATGGAAATCACCCCATTGCCGCCGCCAAAAACAACGCTGGAGCCGGGACGCAAAACTTTGATATAAGCAATATCGCTAACCGGCGTTGATGCGATCATGGACGCATCGGCCCGCATTTCGTTCAGGTAAAGAACCGGTGCGCCACCGCGCCAGCTCAGCGAAGGCTCCATGCCGGCACCCGTGATTTGCAAGCCGGCCACCTTGCCTTGCAGGTACTGAAAAATGCTTTGATAAGTGTTGGCCAGCGGGTCGTTCACCAGGTCGAAACTAAAGCCGTCGCCGCCAAACATACCGGTCACATATTTCTCTTCCATTTTTTCCTTGGCTGTCTTGGTACGGGCGGTTACGGTAATGTTTTCCATGACGCCGCGGCGGGCCAACTGCCGGCTGGTTGCCAGCAGGGTATTGCGGATGGAGGCATTGCCTTCCACCATTTCTTCCGGCACAGGCGGCAGGCTTTTGCGCAACAGGGAATCAAGCCGCACATTGCGATAACTTTTAAACAAGCCATTGTTCACCAGCAGCATGCTTTTGTCGAACGACAGGCTTTTGCTGTTGAAGTTGAAAAATAATTTGGCCTGGTCATAAAACACCAGTCCATCGGTAAACACAGCACCGGTGCGGTCTACCGGCAGGCTAATGATCATGCGGGAAGAATCCGCAGCCTGCAACACACCGGTCAATTCCAGTCCCGGCCGGTAGCTGCCGGGGGGGAGGCCGGCCACTTTTCCTTCCAGGCTTAAATAATTGCTTTCCTTCCAACGGGGTGGCATTGTTTTGCCGGCATAAAAATTCTCCCAGTTGTAACGTCGCCAGCCATGCGTCAGCATCACCAGGTCAAGGTGAATGGTGGCGCTGTCGCTATTGCTGTAGAAATAATAATAAGGCCTTGTGATCTTTCCGCGCAGGTCACCCGTCAGTAAAAAACGGCTTATGATATTATCCGACATAAATGGTTTTTCATTCAGGTCGGCATCCACAATTGCCAGGGAAAGGTTGGCGGCCACCGTGTCGGAGATGATCACTTCCACGCGGTTGAGCCCACGGCGTTCAAAATTCTTTTGCGAGAAAAAAGCATCACCGTCAAATTCAAAATTGCGGTTGTTGACAAACGAAATGCGTTCGGCGAGTGGTTTGTGATTTTTGTCAAAAACGGTGATCTGTAAAATGCCCGAAGGCAATTCCTGCGTGGGAAAAACGCCGGTGATGGCAGATTTTACCGACATGTCCGCATCGGCCTTGAACATCAGTTGCTGGTTCATGTAGGCCACGATGTGCACCTGGTTCACGGCTTCGCCGGCATTGGCACTGCGGTGAATAAAAAACCGTTTGCTGGTGCCCTGTCCCTGGATCTTCAGGGTCACCCCTTCTTTCTGGGCAGATGGCAATGTGGTTTTATACGAAGCTCCGGATTCTGTTTTCCAGTTGGCAGTATAGGTGCGGCCTTCCTGTGGCGTCAACTCAACGGTACCCATCCCGTTGTGTATCGACCGGAATTCACCCACCACGGCACCGGTATTGTCGGTGATGGTGCCGCTAACTTCAACAGGCAATTCCTGATCATCCGTGGCGATAAAGGCCAGGTTCGAGGGAATGTTGTAAACCAGGTTACCGCCTTCGGGCAAAAAGCGGATGGTCGGTGGCGCCTTTGCCGCCGTTGTTTTGGCTGCTTCTTTTTTTGCCTGGATGATCCGTATGGCTTTTGTAAAAAGGAAAGCGGTATCGCTGTTCAGTACCGATACCGTATAGCCCCTGAAAAAGACGGCGGATTTGGCAAAGCTGGAGTCAACATCGAAATGGCTGTTGGCGCTGGCAAAGGCGATTGGTGCCGTTTTTTGCTGGAGCAGATTGCCTTGCTCATCCACCAACTCAGCATAAAAGTTTCTGCTGATAAGCGAAGGCTGGTTGCCGGTAAAAAGGTAGGCTTTGAACCAGATGGTCTCACCGGGATTGTAATGCGATTTGTCAAAATGCACATAGACCTTTTCCTGCGGATCGGCCTTTGACTGCACCTCGAAAAGGGAATCGAGTTTCTGGGCACCGGCCGCCTGCACCAATAGAACGGACAGGGCAAATACAAAAAACTTCTTCGGCATGGGCTAAAAATAATGGTTGCGAAGTAAAGGGCAATCTGACAAATGGAAAAGCCAATAGTGAACTATTTCGGAAGTTAAATTTCAATTGGTATTGCCTGCCTTGCGAATTGTTAATGTACGCTGTGATAGATGCAAAACTTTGGTCAAGGGAAATCGAGTTGTATAAAAAAGAATCCCCCAAAGTTGGGGGATCTAATTTAATATTCTGGATTGTGATTTGACCTTAGCAGTTTGAACGCAAATACTTCTTTGCGGTACGTTACCTGTAAATAATAGAGACCTGCAAGTTTTGTTTCAGTTGAAAAATCAAATCCAATAATATACGTCGGGCTTTTCAGGAATTGTTTTCCTTTTGCGATTTCAGCACCTGCACTTGTGGTTAACTTGTAAGACACTTCGCCAAGAATCGCTTCTGTGAACTGTAATTTGTATCTGCCATCTGGCGATGGGTTGGGATAAGCTATGATTTTTCCTTCCTTCCGTTCAAGGTCCTTTATTTCTTCCCTTTTATTTTGGTTCATTCTTGTTAAAGCCGGGTTGATGGTGATGGTGACCAGAGCGGGGTTGCTGGCAGCACCCAGGTTATCGGTCACGGTCAGCGAAAAGACATAGCTGCCTTGTTGCAGTCCGCTAACAGTAGGCTGTGCAAGGGTAGCATTGGAGAATACA
>JABUMY010000013.1 GCA_013327885.1 Flavisolibacter longurius
TAGTGGTTAGCTTACCATCTGCTTTTGTTGTAGCCACCGCCGCCGCCACCATTGCCGCGGAAACCACCACCGCCGCCATTGCCGCGGGCAGGCCTGTCTTCTTTCGGACGGGCTTCCATTACTTTGATGTTGCGACCATCAACCGTTGCATCGTTCAGTTCTTCAATGGCTTTGCTGGCTGCAGCGTTATCGCTCATTTCAACAAAACCAAAGCCGCGGCTTTGACCGGTGAACTTGTCGTTGATTACTTTGGCAGAGGTCACTTCTCCATACGGCGTAAAAAATTCTCTCAAGTCTTCATCTTTGATGTTGAAGCTCAAGTTGGAAACATAAATGTTCATGCTCTTGAAATTGAAATGGTTTAAAACTTGTGCGATGCAATGGTAAGGGTTTACTAAATTTTGCTTGGCAGAATTCATTAACGATTACAATGCGAGGCTCAAAATAACTGGATGAAGATAGGTTTTCTTTTTAGCAATAATCCCAAAACTATCACAAAGACCGCTTCCCTACTGGATACCATTCGGCAAGAAAGGCTATCTTTGAAACGATAGAAGAGTTCTTAGCATACAGGGTTCATCGTTTTCCCACCGCTGATGTCTGCTGTTTTGCTGTCCCCTCCCGTCCAAAATAGGCACATATGAATACAGAAGACATCGAAAAGTTTTTTGAAAAAAAAGCAACACTCAACGAGGATTATGTAAAGATCTCTTTCCGGCAACGGGAGGGTTTCTATGGTCTTTTTCTCAAAGATGCGGACTACAGTTACCTCAAGGCAAAAAATTTCTGGCGCATTGTTCCCCAAAGCCAGTTAGAAGCGTACAAGGCTACCAAAAACGGCAACCTGGCCAGGATTTTTAACGGTGCCGAGTTCTCAAAGCTTTCTACCTATTCAGAAAGTTTCGACTAAATCATCCTGCTGGCTTAACTTCCTGCTTCACAACAACCTATTTGAACAAGGGCTCCGGCCGCTTATATTAATTTTTTGCTATGGCTTTTATCGATGATGTACTTATGAAACCTTCCTATGGGTGGCGCAATGCCGACGGGTCACTTTCCGTTCCTACATCGGGTCAGTTATGGAAGGAAGCATTTAGCCGGATGAACATTTTTAAGTCGCGGAAAAACTGGATCTCTTTTGCCAGTGTTTCGATGATGGTTCTTTTCCTGCCCTTCCTGTACTTTTTCCTGTTTCATTATTTTACCTGGAAACTGCTGCTTGTTTTCCTGGCGTATGCCATGATCATCATGGGCACCCATGGCACCATCTGGTTTCACCGTTACGGTACCCACAAGGCCTACCGTTTCAGTCATCCGTTTTGGCGGTTCTTCACCCAAAACCTGGTGATCAAAACCCTGCCCGAAGAAATTTACGTGGTTTCGCACCATGTACACCATTCCAAGTCCGATGAGCCCGGCGATCCGTACAATGCACAGGCAGGCTACCTTTACTGTATGCTGGCAGAGTTCAACCACCAGCGCATTGCCACAGACCTGAGCGAAGAAGATTATAAAAAAGTGCTCCACTTTATGCGGCATACCGGTGTGGGACTGAACAATTACCGCCAGTACCGGCGCTGGGGTTCGGTGGCATCACCGGCCTATACTGTTGGTCTTTGGATAGCGAACTGGGCGTTCTGGGCCGCGGCATTTTACTTTCTAGGCGGACCGGCGCTGGTCTGTACCATTTTCAGCGCTGCTTTTTTCTGGTTTATCCTCGTAAGGGCTTTTAACTACACCGGGCACGGAAAAGGTGAAGTAAAACACGTGGAAGGCGTGGATTTTGATACATCTAACTTGTCGGTAAACCAGTTGCGGCCGGGTCTGTTTGCGGGTGAGTGGCACAACAACCACCACTTGTACCCGGGATCGGCAAGGGCCGGTTTCCTGTCTTACCAGTTAGACCTTCCGTGGATCTATATCTTTACCCTGTACAAACTGGGCGCTGTGTCGTCTTTCCGCGATTCAAAACAGGAATTTTTGCGGAAGTATGTCATGGCAAAAGCCCCGGTTGTTCCTGCCGCAGAGAAGGTCGGGCGGTAACAGGAGTTTGGGATAACCATGGCCGTTATACCGGCACTATGAATGCGATTGTTTGCTTCTTTTTGTACAATTTTAAAAACAGTTAATCATGACAAACGTTTGGTCGAAGTACCTGCCCATTTTACGCATCATTTTAAAACGGGCTTTAACGGAAGAGCAGCAATTTGCGTTGAATGTTCCTGATTTTGAGCGGGCTGGCTTTAAGCGCAAATCCGGTTACAAATTTTTCATTCGCCTGAAAGACGGGCGCCTGGACAATGTATTGGTTGATTCGCCTATTGCGTCTTCGCTGGCATCAACCCTGCTGGAGGATCCTGCCATTCGCGAACTGGTGCAAACCCATGAATTGCATATCAGCATGAATGCAAAATACCAACTTACTGTTAAGCACGTACCGCAGAGCGAACCCGTTTTACAGGAACAAGGGTAAGCCAAGGCCGTTTGGAAGCAGCAAAAGAGAATTTTAAACAGATACGAACAGATGAATTATTTCACAAAGACAATTGACGGGATCGAGTTTGGCTTCCAGGGATTTATGGAAGGCACCGACGAGGCGTGCAGGGTAACTGTGGACAGCCATAATTTTAAGATGATCGTGGGCGAAAGCGGCGACTGGGAGATCTGGCAGCAGGTACCCAATTGGATCAAGCGCCTCGAAAAGGAGCTGAGCGAAGCGATAGACAAGGAATATTGCTAGAGGGTGAGTGGTGAGTGGTGAGTGGTGAGTGGTGAGTTTGCGTGACATTCTTCGTCACCAGTCACTTTTCAGGAATATCTCTTGTGATAAATGCCCTTTGTAACAGTATTAGTACTGGTGCCCTTTCCATACGGCACCAGCGTTAGGTTCAATACCCTTACCGGCAGTTGTTCTTACCAATAAAATAAATGAATATGAATATTTACGTAGCAAATTTTGACACTGCCTGGAAGGATGAAGACCTGCGCCAGCTTTTTACGCCTTATGGAGAAGTTGCTTCCGCTTCGGTTGAAATGGATGTGTTTACGGAGAAATCAAGAGGTTTTGGTTATGTTGACATGCCCGACGAGTCCGCAGCGCAGGCTGCTATTGCCGCCCTGCACCAGAAAGATGTAAACGGCAGTGCACTGGATGTAAAGCAGGCCGAACCCAAGGTCATCAGCAAAGGATCGTACAAAGTAGGCAACGGTGGTGTAAATCCTTACCGTTTTCGTAAAAACTAAGACCGTTGCACATCAGTTGACGTGCTGGTTGACCTAATACCTTGTGTAACTTATTCTGACTGCCTTTACAAGCCTTTGGTTTGGATGACCAGCAATATGCCTGTTTCAGTAGAATAGATTAAAAAAACCCCGGTAAAACCGGGGCTATTTTTTTCAAAGGTTAGCGCTCCATTTCGGGGCCACTGCTGTCTGGCTGGCCCGAGCGACGCCGGCCCGATGCCTGGCCGCCTTTTTTACCGGCTGCTTTTGCTTCTTCGGTACTCCATTGGTGGGCCACACCCTGCTGGTGTGCAGCACGGCCGCCCTGGCTGGCAATCTGGCGCTGGCGCTCAGCACTCATGGCGGCAAAGCCGCGTCTTGCTTTTCCTCGTTCATTGCTGGTTTCTTCCATACATCAGGTATTTAAAAGTTAAGGGGGTTAGCGGCTACTCGTTCATAACCAGTGATTTTACAAGCGTTTGCTTCTCTTGGTTTTGAACAGGTTCAAATTAGTGATGAACTTGAAAAAAACGATGTTTCGGCCGGTTCTATTTATCCACGGCAATGCAGAGGTATATGTGTTTTGGAGTGCAAATTTTAGTGTGGAAAACCGAGGGCGCAATCTTTACCCTAGACGTCTTCAGGATTTCCGGTTGATGATTCCATAGGATTTTCATCACTTTGGCTTGGCCAATTTGGTTTTAACACGTTTCTTAATCTATGTGAACCGATAGCTAAGCGGTTGAAGACGTATGACTTATGCTAGTTCCAATAATTTCAGGCAAAAGGCTGCGGTTTTTCTGCATTGTAATAGGACGTAGTTTGATGGCCATTTGATAATAATGGAGATGAGTATAACCACAACCCCTATTATTCGGCCGCTATTTTCTATTGCTTATAATTTATTGTCCTGATCGTAAACGATTTGCCCTTCGGGTGGAAGGAAAGATGAGACGTATTGTAGAATGAGAATAAGCCGGTTTTTTGATCAAAAATCAACGGCTCAGAGCAATTGCTTTAGTTCCGAAATATTCACCTGTTTCAGGTACACATCCAGCAATGCGGTATCATCAAAGCTCCTGATCCGCATGTTCTTTTTGTTGTAAGCTTCAAAATAAACTTCGGCGTAAAATCCTCCAATCTGGTAAAGTACAATATCAATTCCGGCTTCCTGGCGGATGAATAAAAAGGTTCCCCTGCTTTTTATCAGGTTGATCTGTTCTTGTTTTTCCAGGATGGCAAACTCCGGTAACGTCATACACACAGTTAAGCAGTGTGGCTTGCAAACGCAGTACCGGAACGTTTTGAACAAGTTAGTTCCATCTTTTTAATTGCAACTGCGTAATCCCTTGCGCAAAATGTTGGCGCCTTTCTACATTGACCATACTGCTTTTATAAATTGTAAACGGCGCTTTTTACTGGCACTGCATTTGGCTTAGGAAAAGCATTATCAGGTAACAACAGCGGTTGGACGTGCAGGAATGGAAAAAGGAGATGGAATCCAACCCTTTGTTTACCGGTAGCTCCGTAGCCCTGTGTTTCTATAAAAGAATTAGAATGTGTGCGAAAGCGTTTGTGTGAAACGGACGGGCGGCCTGAAAAGGCTGCCTTTCTTTTTTGCCGGCGTTGGAGCGCACAGGACAAAGTATCCACGATGGCAATTATTGCTGCCAAAGCAAACAGTTAACAAGCATGCTGGCCAAATAAGGTTACATTACACTACGTTCAGGTGGTTTGCAACCACGCATTTATAAAAACCAAGTTCAATCCTTTGGTGTACCGGGCCGATTATAGTTGAGGCTTGGCAAGGCAAACCTGAACAGCCCTGCCCAACGAAAGTATCCGATCTCGTCACGCCACTAAACGTTTAATTTATGCTACTGGTTACACGCAAGATTGTTTTGGAAACACTAACCAAACATGAAACCCTAACCCTTGATGATATTAGTAAGGAAGAAAACCTGGGCATCGTACCGGATAAAAGCCAGTTGCGCTACCTGCTGCGCCAACTGACTATGAGTGGCTTTATCCAGGTTTTGGGCGGCGCCTCACCTATTACTTATTCTATAACCACAAAGGGAATTGAGGAGTGTGACCGGTTGTTGCTGAAATGATTACCGCCATCAAATGAACTGTCTGGTCTTGGACAGGAGAAAACGTAGTCGACAAATTTCAATGCTTTCATGAATAAAAACGGTCCTATAATCGTAATTGAAGATGATACTGACGATCAGGACATTCTGACCGAAATCTTCAAAAAACAAGGCTATCCCAACGAGATTATCTTTTTTGTAGAACCAGAAAAGGCACTCCATTATTTGAACCACATGGAAGTGCTGCCATTCCTGATCCTTTCCGACATCAACATGCCGAAGCTAAATGGATTGGCCCTTAAACGAAAGATCCACACCGATGCTGCTTTGCAGGCCAAGTGTATTCCTTACCTGTTTTTTACAACAACGGCCAGCAAAGGAGCCGTGATAGAAGCGTACAGTTCCTCGGCGCAGGGCTTTTTTATCAAGGAGCGATCGATGGCAGAACTGGAAAAGACAATCAATATAATCATCGAATACTGGCAGCGGTGTTATGCTCCCAACCACTACGATGAATAAAAATTGCTCCCTGATATAAAGGGGCAGGGTTATTGTTCCAACAAGGTATGTCTGCAGATGATTCCCACACACCCGTAACGTTGTTGTTTCCTTCCATAGAGGCCATATCGGCATTCAAAAAAGAATGTGCCTGCGCCGATTTTTATATTGACAGGGATGCACTTTCATTGGTAGGTTCGTTTCAGCAAGCGCAGATCGATATCGCCATTGGAAAATACGGTGCCCGGTTTGTAACAGCAAATGCATAAGACCTGATTTTTGCCTTCCCCAATGTATACGGCAAGAACGTTTCGGTGTATCACAGCAAACGCAACGCACTACAAGTTTTCTTTCTTGCACCAACCTGCAACGGAGCCTGATGCCATTGCAACAGCCTTGTTGCCGGCTGGCAAAAAATGAAATACCATGATAGATCCCAAAGATGTAAGGCCCGGTAATTGGGTAATCAAAATGACAGGAATGGATGTAAATCACCTGCCTTTCTTTGCGTATAAAGCTGTAGCACTCGATGAATATCTTTTTAGCTTTAGCATGGTTTGTTTTCCCGTTCCGCTCACCACTGGCATCTTTGGCAAATGTGGCTTTAAGCATGATTATGGCGACTGGTACATGAATATGCCTGCAGAAGACATTGATGACGGCCTGCCTTTTTTGCGCTACAGGCGGAAAGAAAAAAGTTGGTACCTGCGTGATGTAAAGATCCCGGCACAGCCGCTTTACCTGCACCAGTTGCAAAACCTTTTTCATGCGCTAACGCAGAAAGAGCTGAACGTACAGTTGGGTTTTTTTGAGAACACCGAGAACGTTGGCCCAATCAATTTTTTCGACAAGCCTTTGCAAACATCCGTTGCCAAAAAGCCCTTGTTGTAAGGATGTTTTGCCGGTGGGTTATGAAATTACAACTTCCGGATCTTTCTTGAAATGAAACAACAAAGGCTGAAAGATCCTTTTCCTTTACCCGGTGTACCGGTAACAAGCCGCATTGATATTCATACCTGCGCCAACAGAGGCAAACATCGCCAGGTCACCTTGTACCAATTCATGCCGCGTATCATTTCCCTTGCGAATACTATCGAACAACGTAGGTATGGTGGCAACCGAACTGTTGCCCAAATACCCAATGGACATGGGCATGATGTTGTGCGGCACAGGCAGGCCGTATAATTTATAAAATGCCTGCACAATGGCATCGTCCATTTTTTCATTGGCCTGGTGAATAAAAATTTTTTTCAGCTCGCTGACCGGTGCGCCACTTTTTTCAAGGCAATCTTTCATAGCAAGAGGTACATGTTTCAGTGCATATTCATACACCTTCCGGCCTTGCATTTTCAAAAACCGAAGGTTCTGTCCACTCCCCCCGCAATAGGAAGTAGCCATGTTGAGAAACGGCAATTCGTCTGCACAATGGCTTATCGCATTTATTGCCAGCAGGCCGTTGCCGCCTGCCTCCCGGTATTCCAGTACGGTAGCCCCGGCCCCATCGCTAAAGATCATACTGTCGCGGTCAGCCGGGTCAATTACCCGGGATAGGGTTTCCGCACCAATCACCAGGGCCTTTTTGGCAAACCCTGCTTTAAAAAAAGCATCCGCCTGCATTACACCCAGCAACCATCCCGGGCATCCAAACAGCAGGTCAAAGGCAATGCAGCCCGGATGTTTGATACCCAGTTTTTGTTTCACCCTGCTGGCCAGTGCCGGCACCGTATCAGCCTGCCCGTTGGGAAAGGCAACATCGCCAAAATTATGGGCAACAATAAGCAGGTCCAGGCTTTCGGGATCGATCCTGCTATCCTCCAGCGCCTGGGCCGCAGCCATTGCAGCAATGTCCGATGTATTTTGTTCGGGCAAGGCATAACGTCTTTCGGAAATACCTGTGATCTTTTGAAATTTTTCGATGATGCTTTCATTGGAAGCCGCAAGGGGCAAACCATTCTCACCATAAAATTCATGCTGACTGAAATCCGCGTTCTTTACAATAACCGGTGGAATGTAACTGCCGCTGCCAATGATCACTGTCGCATTCATGGATTCAATTTTACCTTTTGCCAGATCAGATTATGTTGGCATAAATGTATTCAATCAGCAACGATTAATCAATTGAAAAGATGGTTACGTGTTACCATACGAGCCTGCTATTGTGTCGTAAAAAGCAAAGTTTGTGAAACAAGCACTACCGCTTTCGGATGTTTGGTGCAGACACGACAGGCCGGAAAAAAGCATTGGTACCCGAAAGGTCGACCTCGAAAAAATCTGTTTGCAGGCAAAAACAGGGTTGAGGCTGGCTGGCTGCAGAAAGTAAAACAGGGTTATCGGGTGAAAAGTGTATCTTCTCCTGCTATTTGCGATGAGTTATACCCAATGACCTAGTAATGAAAATAAAAAAACAGTGAGGGGGTAAAACAGAGTGATGAAAGGTTCTGTACCGTCTTGTTTTTGGTACTGTTTGTTTTGCCACGGTGCCTGCACGGTTTAACCCAGTCGTTCAGCGTGCAGGAACAAACGCCGCGTCGCTATTCTGAAAGTATCGCAGCCTTGTTGTGCCCGTTTTTGCAAACCTTAAATTGAATCAGTATGCCCATTTATTATTTTATCTATGCAGCGATCGCAATTAGTGGTGTCCTTTTCCTGTTGCGGTATTTCATTGGCAAAAAAGCTTCCTTGTCAACCCAGCTCTTTTTACAGGGTTTGCATGCTGAAAACAACGGCGATTACGAAGCTGCAGCCGTTACCTACGAGTCTGCACTGGTGGAAATAAAGAAAGGCCGGTTCAACAGTTCACTGCAAAAAAAGATCCTGGAAAAATTAAAAGTGTTGCAGCTGGTCATTGATTATCAGAATGACCAGAATTTTATCCGGACGAACAAAGCTCGTTAAGCAGGCAAGCAGTTAACGCGGCAACATTCTTTGGCTTCCATTTCAAAACAACACGTTAAACACCGCAGTCATGACCTATACTCTCGACAGCGAAACCATTGCAGCCCTTGGCCTGGTCAAAAGTGAAAAAAGCATCAACGCATCGGTGGCACCGGATGCAAGGATCTTCCAGTTTTCCAATATCGAAAACGTTTATATTATGGAAAGTGATCTTTACGGCAACCCAATGCCCGAAGGGACTATTTTTCTTGTTTTTGAAGGCCGCGCCGGTTTATTGGGAAAACAGATCAGCGTGGAAAGGCTGCGCAACAGCAGTGAAGAGGAGATCAGAAAGATAGTGGAAGACAATCACAATGGTTAAGGTGTTCGGTTTGTTGAAGAGCGGTTAAACAATACTGTCAAGCGCTTTCACTTCAAATTGATATGAACCTTTTTCTTGCTTGAAAAGAAAAGTTTCCTTCGTGCTATTATTTTGCTGCAGTAGCAGGTGTTTCCCACCCGTCACTTCTCCTTTTTGGAGAAGGTGGCGCCAATCCGAAGTGGCCAACAGGCTACTGGTCGGGCTGCCATTCAAATAGGATTGGCTTTGCGAAGCAGCTTTGTTCCCGACTAGTTCATCCGGTTAAAAACAATGCGTACAAAAACATTATGCACCGCGGTTTTTGTATAAAGTGCCAGTCCGTCAAAGTGGGGAAAATATTTTTCTTTTTTTTATCTCTACCGTATATTGCCTTTGTCCAAAATAGACCCTTTCAAACTTGGTTTTGTCAAACCACGAAATGACAGGTTATCGTACCCGCTCATCAATCTTATTCGGAAAAAACCAAAAGGAGCTAGCACTTGCAAGAACTGATGAAAAAACCGGCAGCAGCGCAGGTAGGGGTGAAGGAAAGAATAGTGCGGATTTTTCTTCAAACATCTTTTTATACGGTAAGCGGGTCCTGGCAGTGGAACCTGGCAACGGACGCTGTTTTCTGCAGCGATGTGATACTCACCTTTCCCCAGGAATTTGCCGGCACCCGTACTATTTTTCACCCTGACGATGTTGCCGCCGTAAAAGAAAAGCTTTTTCCTGGTATAACCATTCCGCACCTGGCCTTCCGCATTATTACCACCTATGGCGAGGTAAAGAACATCGAGGGTACGAACGTATTTGTGCATGCAGAAAAAGGGGACAAAGGCGCTTTTCAACGGCAGGCCATGACCGCCAGCCTGCAGGAGAAAACAGCAAAAGTTGCCGGCAGCCACCTTCGCCTGCTTGGAGAGATCGCCGAAAAAACCGAACATTTCAGCGGTATCGGCACCTGGTACTTTAATGCAGCCACGCACCAAACCTGGTATTCCGATAATGTGTTTCGGCTCCATGGTCTACCGGCTCAAAGTCTCAATTCACACCTGAATACGTTTCATCCGTTTATTCACCCCGAAGACAGGGAACTTGTGGTAGAGTATACCGACATGGCGGTACGGAAAAAAGTACCCCTTCACCTTTCGTACCGCCTACAGCTTGCCGGCGAGGTGAAATGGCTGTCGTATAAAACACAATGGCTGTACAGCGAAAAAGGCGAGCCGGTTTTAGGCGGCGTTTTCCAGGACATTACCGAACAAAAAACTGCGGGGAAAGATATAGCCGACGCTAAAAGCCTGGTGCTATTCCAGCGGCAGCAGGTCCTGAACGATGAGCAGCAGGTGGGCTTTGGCCACTGGCAGGTAAACCTTCTTACCCGCAAAACCACCTGCTCCGACCAGTACTACCGCTTATTCGGCCTGAAGCCCCAAACGCCGGACCCATCCCTCAATTGGTTTCTCAACTATATTCATCCCGATGACCGCCACAGGGTAGAAGCGGCCTATCGCAAGATCATCTCCGACCAAAACTTGCCGGACCTGGAGTTTCGTATTCTGCGAAGCGATGGGAGAATGCGGTATGTTTTGCAAAAGGCAAAGCTGCTGATGTTAGACCAGGAAATGATTCTGTCCGGCGTGCTGCAAGACATTACGGTGCAACGCATGCTGGAGAAAAAACTGGCGGGTCTTCAACATGACCTTCAGCTAAAAACCTGGCTGCTGCAGCAGAACGAAGCGATAGGCAACACGATTAGCTGGATCATGGACCTGGAGGAATCTACGATCGACTGGAGCGAAAGCTTTTATAAATTAGTGGGCTTTGCCAAGGCACAGCCTTTGCAAATCACGGAGCAAAGCTTGTTCGCTCTTGTTCATCCGCATGATGCCAGTGAGTTTCGTCAAAACTGGAACAATGCAGTACAAACAAAACAAGAGCATTCCTTTGCCTTTCGCATGCTGCAGCGCGGCTCCGTCCATTTTATGCGGGCTGACTTTCGTTTTCAGCGGCTGCACGAAAAAGCGTTCTTCCTTGGCACGTTGCAGGATACAACCGGCCAGGAGGTATTGCAGCAGCAGTTGTCGCAGCGGGTGCAACTGGCCGAATGCCTTACCGAAAACATTGCAGACCGGGTGATGATCACCGATAACAACAACACCATTTTGCTTTGGAATACTGCCAGCGAAAAAGCGTATGGCATTAGAAAGGCAGAGGCGGTTGGTGAAAACTTTTTTGACATTTTCCCGCACTTTAGATCCGAAGCGAACAGGCAGTTGTTTCAGCAAGTGATGGAGGGCGAAAGGGTGGTGCTACAGGAGCAGCTTTCGGTAACGGGCAATGGGTATTACAACCTTTACCTGGTACCATTGTTCACCGATAACGAGGTCACCGGCATCCTGCATGTGGTGCACAACGTAACAGGCGAAGTAGAGTTGCGCAAAAACCTCAATGACCGCCTACAGCTTATCGAGAGCATCGTCCAGTCTTCCGTCGACCGCATTATTGCACTGGACCGTAACCTGAATTATCTCTATTGGAATAAAAAGGCGGAAGAATATTATGGCTTGTCCAAAGAAGAGGTAATTGGCAGAAACATTTTGGAGGTATTTCCGCAACTGGTGAATGATCCATCGTATGGCGAAATCCGTCGTGCCCTGCGTGGCGAAACGGTTCACATTCCTGTCAATCTTGAACAGAAAAAATATTTTGAAACCTACCTGGTTCCCATCAAAACTACTCAGGGTGAGGTAACCTCGCTGCTGTGGATGGCCCACGACCGCACCAGCGAAATGCAGGCCCAGGCCGAGCAACACAGGGCACAGCAGGAATTGAGAGAAGAACACCGGCGCCTGAAAGAAGCGCAGGCCATTGGGCATGTGGGAAGTTTTGAGTGGAGTGCTACGGAAGATGTCATTTTTTGGAGCGATGAAATGTACCGCATCCATGGGCTGAAGCCGCAGCGACAGGCGATGAACATGGAAAAAGTAGTGGCGCTTGTTCACCCCGACGACCGGGATTATTTCACCGAAAACGTAAGGCAGTGCCGCACGATGCCCATGACCAGGAGCTTTACCCACCGCATTGTAAAAGCGGACGGCGGTATCCGGACTGTGACGCGGCGGATACAGTCCTTTGGCGATGAAGAAGGCACGGTCACACATCTGAGCGGAACCCTGCAGGACATTACCGAACAGAAGGCCGCCGAAAAACAAATCAGGGAACAAACACATTTCCTGCATCGTGTGCTTGAAACCAGTCCGGACATGGTCAGCATCATGGACCTGCCTTCCAAAAAAGTACAGTACCTCAACGAGGAAACCTTTGCAGCGCACGGCTTCAGTCCAAAGCAGATGCTCACCAAAAGCCGCGAAGAACTGGTCAATATCATTCATGAAGAGGACAGACCTGTTTTGGCTACCTATTATGAAAGCCTTGCCGTTGCTTCAGACGACGAAACGGTGACAGCCAAATACCGGGCAAAAAATAGCCGTGGGCAGTGGAAATGGTTCTTAGTACGGGGACGGGTTTTCCAGCGGGATGAACACGGAACCGTGACACAGATCCTGAACGTGATTGAAGACATCACACAACGGGAACAAGCCCAGCTGGAGCTCATCAGACTAAAGGAACAACTGGCCCAAAAAGCCACTGACAAATACCTCACGCTTTTCAATTCCATCGATGAAGGATTTTACCTGCTTGAAGTGGAATTTGATGAAAACGGCAAAGCCGTTGATTTTTTATATCACGAGGAAAACCCGGCCGCTGTCCGCATCATGGCCACCAGCATGAGAGGGAAGAGAATTTCCGAATTCAGCACTGGTTATGAACCGTATTGGTTCGACATTTTTGGCAGCGTAGCCCTCACTGGCGAAAGCCAGCGATTGGAACGTTATGCGGCGCCCAATCAAAAATGGTTTAGTTTCTATGTCACCAAAATAGGCGACGAAAAGAGCCGGCAAATTGCCCTCATTTTCCAGGATATTACTGACCGCAAACAGGCCGAAGAAGCCTTGCGGGAAAGTGAGGAGCGAAAAGCATTCTTGTTAAAACTAAATGATGTTCTGGGGCCGTTGACAGACATTGCTGCTATACAATATACCGCTTGTGAACTGTTAGCACAGACCCTTGGCGTATCACGTGTGCATTATGGAGAAGTAACGGACGATGATCAGCACATCGTAGTGAAAACAGGTTATGCGGCTGCAGATGAAATGAAGATTAGTGGCACCTTTCATATGGAGAGTTTCGGACCCCAAATCATTAGCGAACTTCGAAAAGGCAAGGCGCTAATTGTTGAAAATATTAGGGACAAAACAGACCTTACTGCGGAAGAGAAGGCCAATTATGCCGCCCTTTCATTGGAATCATTTGCTGTATTTTCTTTGGTAAAGAATAACCGGTTTTCTGCCACGCTTAATATTCATAACAATACACCACGGCGCTGGAGGGAGGGTGAATTGTTTATTATGAAAGAAACGGCTGAACGGATATGGACAGCAGTACAGCGAGCCAGGGCCGAAGCAGGCCTGAAAGAGTTTACCCTGAAGCTGGAACAGCAGGTAGAAGAACGGACGGCCGATTTGCAGGAAAGCAAGGAAATTCTGCAATCGGTTTTTGATGCATCGCTTCATGCCATCATCTTGTTTGAAGCCGTGCGGAATGATAGGGGAACAATAACTGATTACAAAGTCCTACTCAATAATGCCGTTACAATCAAATGGAACGGCCGCAGCCTTGTTGGTAAACTCTACGGCGAAGAGTTCCCTCACATCAGGGAGTACGGCATCTTTAACGCCTATAACAAAGTAATGGAAACCGGCGAGCCCATGGCAATGGAAGTGCTTTACGAAGGAGAAGGTTTTCGGAACTGGTTTACTATCTCCGCCGTCAGGTATGGTGAAAATAAACTAGTGGCCACAGCCGAAGACATCACCGAACGGAAGAAGGCGGAAGAAGAGGTGCAAAAAAATCTCACCGTGCTGAAACAGGCTGAAGACATAGCGGCTATTGGCAGTTGGGAGTACCACGTTTCTACAAGACGTTTTAACTGGAGCGATGGCATGTACCGCTTGTTTGATTTGCCTGTAGGCTCGCGGGTGCAACCCGACATCTACTTGCATCACGCATTGGAAGAAGACCGTTCCGTTGCCAAACGCATCATCAAAAACCTGCAGAAGCTTCACCAGTCTTTTGAAGAACAGATACGCATCAAAACAGGCAATGGTGTTCACGACCTGAAGGTGAAAGCTACCGCAATTGCTGATGAAAATGGAACCGTGCAACGCATTGTTGGTGTGGATATGGATCTGACAGACATTGTACAAGCGCAGGAGCAACTTGAACGAAGCCGGTACTGGCTGGAAGAAACGGCCAAAGCGTCACCAGATGCTATCACCATTTATGACCTGCAAAAGAAAGAGCCTGTTTACCTCAATAACTGTTTGGCTGAGTGGACCGGCAAAACGCCGGAAGAATTGGTTGCCATGGGCATTGAAGGGCGGCTGCAATTGATTCATGTAGATGACCGCCTGCGGGTGCTTCATTTCAATGAAAAAATAAAGGCAGCCAGCGATGGTAAGCTGCTGACCATTGAATACCGGATCTATGGGCGGGAAGAAAAGATGCTCTGGATACACAATCGTTCCAAGGTTTTTCAACGCGATGCTTCCGGCACGGTAACGCATATCCTGAGTGTGTTACAGGATGTAACCGAAAGCAAAGCAGCAGACCGGATGCAAAAAGTGCTGAACGCTTCGCTTGAACAAAAGAACCAGGAGCTGAAAACAGCCAACGAAGAGATTACGTCTTTTGCTTTTGTCGCCAGCCACGATCTGAAAGAGCCTCTCCGGAAGATGCACACTTTTGGCGACTGGTTGTTAAAAAATGAGCACGGGCTTTCTGCAGATGGTAAGGCAGCTCTCCAAAAAATGAACAATTCTGTACAGCGGCTTGACCTGCTGACAAATGATATTCTTACGCTGACCAAAGTGCATGTGAGTAACGTGGCACACAAGCCTATAGACCTGAACGCAATAATGGACCTGGTAAAGCAGGATCTGCGGGATTTGATAGAGCAGTCCAACGCCCTGCTCGACATTTCATTGCTGCCCACCATTTTTGGGGTGGCCAGTCACTTGCGGCACCTGTTTAAAAACCTGGTGAGTAACAGCATTAAGTTTCAGCAGGCCGGCGTACAGCCAAAGGTTTTTATCAAGGGAGAAAAAGGGGCTGTTTACCTGAAGATTTCTATTGCCGACAATGGGATTGGCATCGCACCCGAATACCACCAGCGGATCTTTGAAATGTTCAGGCGCCTGCACGGCCTTACAGAATATGAGGGTACCGGCATGGGGCTGGCCATCTGCAAAAAGATCATGGAAAAACACGGTGGAAAAATAACAGTGGACAGCAACGAAGGCGAGGGGGCAACATTTACCTGCTGGTTCCCATTAGCGTTACTTGTGTCGTAACAAATAGTGTAAGCAACGGGTGAAAAAAAGTTGTACGAAAAGGATCATTTTTATCTTGTGCTAACGGCTTCTACACCTTTTACGACAAGGCCCTGCTGTAGGGTTATTTTACAGCAGTCCTGCATTGTGGCAAAATAGTTGGGGTGATAGGAAAGAAAAGTTCATAACCCTCAACAACATAATCATATGAAACGTGTATTGATCATGGGCGGATTGGCACTGGCGATGATTAGCTGTGCTAACAGCGACAGCAGCAGTACAGGGGCTTCGGATACTGCCACACCAACCGATATTACCACGCCAACCGGCACCGGTGTAAACACGGGCTCGGGATTAAGCTCCGACACGGGTATTACTTCGGGTACAGATACCACCACCGGCGGCCATACCGGTACCGTTTCTGACACCACCGTCATTAAGCAACAGCCTTAGCACAACTTGTAGAAATTATGTTTGCAGAAGGCATCGCTTTATGCCGGGAAACCGGTAATTGTTTCGCCGAACATTTTCTAAGACAACTTTTCGTCGTGTGATAAATAGAATATCTCAATATCTTACTATCCCAATATCACTCTTTCTTCCAGCTTTGGCAAAATAGTTGAATAGGATTGCAGGAACGAAAGCAAAAAGTATGAAACGAATTCTTTTGGTATTGGGTGTAGCGATGGGAATACTCAGTTGTGCAGAGAATGAAGGCACTTCTACCCACGGAAACGCTGATTCGGTAACGACCACAACTGTGAATACAACCAATTCGGGTGCGGTGGGAGCCGGTTTTGGGTCTGGTGGTAATGCTACTACCGATACCGGAACGGTGAACAGCAGCGATACAGCCAATAAACAGCCATAGAAAAATGTTTGCAGATATGGCAGCTAACGGCCAGGGACAATCGTTTTTTGGCAAGCGGGATGGCTGCAGGATTTTCGCCTATGCTGTTTTGTGCCGGCTATGTTTCAGGAAATCTTAAGTTTGGGTTTGCTCTTCACCACTTACACAAAAACGATTGGATTCACTCACCCATATTGTGCTTGGTGCCTGCATTGGCGAAGCCATTGCCGGCCGCTACATGGACAAGCGGGCCTTGTTTTATGGCGCCCTTGCCCAAAGTGTGCCGGATGTTGATTTTGTAACGGCTTTTTTTTTACATGGCGCTGAAAACGTCGTGGCGCACAGGGGCTTTACCCATTCGATCCTTTTTGGTATCGCGGCAACCGTTTTCCTGACCTGGCTGGTAAAAGATGTCATCCACAAAACACCGCTGCCCCTAAAAAATGTATTCCTGCTTTTTGCTGTCAATATTTTTACGCACCTTTTTATCGATACGTTCAATGCTTACGGCGTAGGGTTATTGGTTCCGTTCAGCGACCATCGCTTTACCTTCAATGTGCTGTTCGTTGCCGATCCCCTGTTTTCAATTGCGCCGTTCATTGCGTTTTTGTTCCTCCTTTTTTTAAACAAGTCGCACCGGCGGCGGGTTGCCTGGATCCGCACCGGCATCTTTGTATCGGCTTTTTACCTGTGCATTGCCGTTATGAACAAGCTGGTGGTAACAAGGGATGTGCGGCGAAGCCTGCAGGCGCAGGGAAAGCCAACCGAATTTTTTACCACACCTTCGCCTTTTAACAGCCTGCTTTGGTTTGTGGCTGCAAAAGACAAGGATGGTTACCATACCGGCTACCGCTCGGTGTTTGACAAGGGCCCGGTTGACCTTCATTATGTTCCCCGCAATGAAAAGCGTACCGATACCATTCAAAACCAAAAGGACATCCGCCTGCTAAAGGATTTCGCCCAGGGTTATTACACCTTTGAGCAGTGGGGCGACACGGCCATACTAAATGTGCTTCGCTTTGGACAGGTGGTGGGCTGGTACGACACGGCACAGCCATTTGCGTTTCACTACTACCTGACCTTCCCCGAAAAAAACGACCTGGTAGTGCAGCGCGGCCGGTTTATGCATTGGAACCGGAAAACCATGGCTGCTTTTTTCAGGCGGATGATGGGGGAGACAAGGAAGGGAACCGCAGAATAACGAACAAGGAATACTGAATGCCGAAGGATTTAGATCGATGAGCCCTTTTTGTGTTTAGCCTGCCATTGTGAGAAAAGGTCGAACGGAGGACACCCACTTCAACATTCCTTGTTCGTTATTCACCTGTTCGATATTCATTCTCTTATTCTTCCTGCTTAAAATAAAACGTGCCGATGGCCAGCATGGTGCGCAGGGCGTGGAAGCAAAAAAACCGCCAGAGCTGGCGCAGCGAAAAAAGCCCGAAGTTGTAATCTTCTTCTTTGATGCGGACGCATTTGTCCCGGATAACCGCATCGATCTCTCCTTGCAGTTCGGCAGCCAGTTCTGCGTCCCTCACCAGCAGGTTCAGCTCCACGCTGGCCTGGGCACTCAGGTCATTGATGTTGTACGACCCCACGGTTAAGAAACGGCTGTCCACCACAGCTACTTTTGCATGCAGCACGGTGGGCTGGTATTCGTAAACCTCGATGCCGTTGCGAAACATCCAGTTGTACAGGTAACGTTCGGCGTGTTTGGTAAAAGCCACGTCCGATGTGCTGGCCAGGACCACTTTTACCGAAACGCCTCTTTTCACGGCCTTGCTTAACCGGTTTCGAAGCGAAAGTCCCGGGAGAAAATAGCTGCAGACGATGGTGATATCTTTTTTCGCTTCCTTAAAAAGTTTGTGGTAAGCAAAATAAATTTCGAGCTTGCGCCGCACCCAGTCGTTTTGCAGCACACGAACACCCACTGCGTCTTCTTTGGCGATGTAATCGAAAAGGTCGTGCAGCTTTTTGCGCAGCAGGTTTCGTTTGGTGCGGTCACGCTCCCAGATCTTGATGCAGATATCATAAAGCTCCAGCACGGCATCGCCTTCTACCAGCAGCGCCATGTCGAGCCAGGCGGGCTGCCCGGGCAGGTCGTTGTAACGGTCGGCAATATTGCTTCCGCTAACCAGTGCTTTTTGGTGATCAACAACAAATACTTTGTGATGTAGCCTTCGGCCGAAATAAAAATCCGAACCCCGAAATAGAGGCTCGAAAAAGCGAAAGTGAACGCCGGCGCCTTCGAGCTTTTGAATAAATTCTTTAGAAAGGGTACGGGAAGCATAGCCATCGGCCATGACATAAACCGACACACCACGTTGGGCCGTTTCCATTAGTTTTTCTGCCAGCGCCGTACCAGTTTGGTCGGCCGAAAAAATATAGGTCTGCAGGTAAATGGAATGCCTGGCCTCATCGATAAGGCGGTGGAGGGCGTCAAAAAAAGGAGCGCCACCTTTTACAAGGGTCACTTTGTTTTTCTGGCTGAACTTATCACCCGTTCGGCCAGCCTGTATCCTGTTGAAAAAATTGGTTTCCATTTCTTGCTTAACCAACAGGCAAATTAAGCGCTAGGGTTCAATCCTGCAATTTGGGGCGGTCCATTTCCGTTTCCTCACCGGTTTTACCCACACGGGCAAGGCAGCCTATGCTGGTCTATTATTTGAAAGTAACTTTAGGAAGCGTTAAATGAATCCTTATGGCAAAATATAAAAGCGAAGATTTGCTCAATGACCTGATTGCCGATGTGAACAGGATAAAAGAATCGGCCTCCTTTTTCCAGTCCTCCGATCGTAACAAACTGGCTTACAGTCCCGACAAAGCAAAATGGAGCGTAGTGCAGATACTGGAGCACCTGAATGCATACAACCGGTATTATCTGCCGCGAATGGAGAAAGAACTGGCGGTTACCTCGCAGGGACACAGCGCCTGGTTTGACTCGGGCTTTTGGGGTGAGAAGTTTACAAAAATGATGAAGCCTTCCAATGTGTACCAGGTAAAGAACAAAATGAAGGCGATGAAGGCCTACACCTTTAGCAACAACCTGAATATAGACACGGTGCTGAAAGAGTTTATCGGGCACCAGGACAAACTGTTGCAGTTGCTGGAACTGGCCAAAACCCGCGACCTGAATACTATCCGTATTGCTACTACGCTTACCAACTTGGTGAAGCTGAAGATCGGCGATATGTTCCGCTTTCTGATTGCGCATGAGCAGCGCCACATGATACAGGCCCGCAACATGCTGAAAGAAGTCGGTATCACCACCGAAAAATTCCCGGTGATCCTGCAGGCGGTACCGCGATAAACCTTATTGATAAATTTGGAGTAAACCCTCGGGCAGTTGAACAATCACCTGCCCCTTTTTTTTGTCTATCCGTACAATGGTTTCTTCGTGCAGGGGAATCAGGGCTTCCTTGCCATTGAGGTCGATGCGGCAAAGCACCTGGTGCGGCTGTTCGATCACTTCGAGGATCTTTCCCAGTATTTTGTCTTCTTCCACAATTTCGTACCCCAAAAAAGAAATGGGAGCGGATTTGGAGGAGAACTTTTTGAAATCAGCTTCGGGTAGCCATACCTGTTTTTGGGTGAGCTTATTGGCCTGTTCGCGGGTATTGATGCCCTCCAGCTTGATGTAAATCTCGTCCTCGGTCTTGATCTTGGTGCTTTCAATAAACCAGGGAAGAAAGCTTTCTTTTTTTTCTTCAACAAACAGGGCGGCAAGTCCTTTGAGGGAGGTTTTTTTGCCTAGGGTATGCTTTAGCACGATCTCGCCTTTCAGTCCGAAAGTGGTCACAAATTTTCCAATGTTGAAGTACTCTGTCATAATTTGATGGCGGCAAAGATAAGGCCGGGCACCATGGCAGCCGGCTTTCCGGTGCAGACCACCGTTGTTTGTAAGCTTACAATTGAAATTCCAACAGGCTATTTCTGCTGATTCAGCGCATGAAAACCACCCGGCTTGACCCCTGACAGGGCCTGTAGCACCGCTTATCCCGCTTAAAAAACTTTATCATCTCTTTTTGTTTGATATTTTAGCGGCAACACTTAGATTTGCACACTTAAATTTTATTGTTTCACCGCATTTAAATTTCTATTTAAGATGCCAGTTAAAATCCGGTTACAAAGACACGGGTCTAAAAAGAGACCCTTCTACTTCATCGTTGTTGCTGATGCGAGAGCTCCCCGCGATGGTAAGTTCATTCAGAAATTAGGTACCTACAACCCCCAAACGCAGCCTGCCACCATTCAGTTGGATCGTCAGCGTGCACTGGACTGGTTAGGCAAAGGCGCCCAACCTACGGACACCGTTCGGAAGATTTTATCGTACAAAGGCGTGTTGTACCTGAAGCACCTGCTTCGTGGTGTAACACTGGGCTTGTTTGACGAAGCAACGGCAATGACGAAATTCCAGACATGGCATACTGAGCATGAAGCGCAGATTCGTCGTCGTCAGGATGAAGCTCAACGGGAAAGAAGAGCCAGAAGAAACCCTGCTTACCAGCGCCGCGACAGAAGACCGGCCCCAGGTGGTGCGGAATCCGAAGGATAATTCATCATCCGAGACCTTCAATTTTTTTAAGTCCTCCGCCTTTGGCGGGGGACTTTTTTTTGGCCCCCTGTCCCCCGGTGGGGGCACTTAGGCCGTTGTTTCTTTTTCTCTGCAACATTTCCTACAGCAAAATGATTTTTATTGCTGCATAGAATTACCAGCCGCACAAGTGTGCGACGCAACGTATGCCAAATAGCAGTACTTCCGCTTAGTACATAAAAAAGAAAAACGCCTGTTGTTGAAACAGGCATTTTTTATTGTAAGAAAAGTATTACTTAAAGAAAGACTGAAAAAGAAAGATGGCATCGACCTAAGTGCCCCCACCGGGGGACAGGGGGCCATTACCTTTTCATTCCCGGCATGCCTGGCATCATGCGGCCCATCGGCATCTTGTTCATCATCTTCATCATTTCCCGCATTTGTTCAAACTGCTTCATAAAGGCATTCACTTCGCTAATGTCTTTACCACTGCCCTTGGCAATGCGCTTACGGCGGCTGCTGTCGATCTCATCGGGATTGGCCCGCTCGAAAGGCGTCATGGAATTGATGATGGCTTCCACGCCTTTAAAAGCGTCGTCGCTGATGTCGATGTCTTTCATTGCCTTGCCTACGCCAGGGATCATGGCCATCAGGTCCTTCAGGTTACCCATGCGCTTGATCTGCTCCAGTTGCTGCTTAAAATCGGCAAAGTCAAACTGGTTCTTGCGGATCTTTTTTTCCAGCTTTTTGGCCTGTTCTTCGTCAAACTGGGCCTGTGCTTTTTCTACAAGGGTTGTAATGTCACCCATGCCCAGTATACGCTGTGCCATCCGCTCGGGATAAAACACATCCAGCGTATCCATTTTTTCGCCGCTGCTGATAAACTTAATGGGTTTGTCAACCGTGTATTTAATGGAAAGCGCCGCACCACCACGGGTGTCGCCGTCTAATTTGGTGAGAACAACACCGCTAAAGTCAAGGCGGTCGTTAAAGGCCTTGGCCGTGTTCACGGCATCCTGGCCGGTCATGCTGTCCACCACAAACAGGATCTCGTTGGGGTTAACAGCCGACTTGATGTTGGCCACTTCGGTCATCATTGCCTCGTCAATGGCCAGGCGGCCTGCCGTATCAATGATCACAACATTCTTGTTTTTGCTGCGGGCATCGCGAATGGCATTTTGTGCAATCTCCACAGGGTTTTTGTTCTCCAGTTCCACGTGCACATCCACCCCGATCTGCTCACCGAGCACCCGTAACTGCTCCATAGCTGCAGGGCGGTAAACGTCGGCCGCAACCAGGATAGGAGAGAGCTTTTTTTGCTTTTTAAGGTAGGCCGCCAGCTTGGCGCTAAAGGTGGTTTTACCCGAACCTTGCAAACCGGCAATAAGGATAACGGCCGGTGCACCTTTGGCATTAAAATCGGCAGCTTCGTTGCCCATCAGCTCTACCAGTTCGTCTTTCACGATCTTCACCATCAACTGACTGGGAGAGATGGCGTTGATCACTTTTTCACCGGTGGCCTTGTCCTTTACCTTGTCGGTAAATTCCTTGGCAATTTTATAGTTCACGTCGGCATCTACCAGGGCACGGCGAATTTCCTTTACCGTGGTGGCAACGTTCAATTCGGTAATACGGCCTTCGCCTTTGAGGCCTTTAAAGGCCGACTCGAGACGGTCACTTAAACTTTCAAACATAAATCACAGATTTCTAGTCGCTATTAAGATAAAAACCAACGAATAGCCGTTGGAAAAAATCTGCGCAAAGATACAGCGTGTCCGGTACTACGGAAACAGAATAAAAAAGTGCCATGTGTAGTGGTTGTGCAGTTTTCACGAGTCTTGGGAGGTATAGTTTATTATACGTGGCAAGTCTCTTTTCACTATAGGTATAGACATGCAATAAAAAAGAGTGAACAAATCTGTTCACTCTTTTAATTAAGTAAGGCAAAATTTGAGGATGGCTGTTGTGTAAAGTTTAGGCGCCTAAATAACTCCTTAATAAGTCACTTTTCTGGTGGCTTCTCAGTTTCAGGATGGCCTTGTCTTTTATCTGGCGTACTCTTTCCCGGGTAAGGTTAAAGCGTTCGCCGATGTCTTCCAGGCTCAGGGGATGATCCACCCCAATGCCAAAGAAATAACAGATCACGTCTTTTTGTCTTTCGGTAAGCGTTTGCAGCGAACGGTCGATTTCGGTTTTCAGCGACTCGTTGTAGATCAGTACTCCATCGGTCTTTTCGGCGTTTTTGTTTTCCAGCACATCGTACAGTGTGCTTTCTTCTCCTTCCGAAAGGGGGGTGTCCATGCTGAGGTGACGGGCATTGATACCAAGAGAAGATTCTACTTCATCCAGGTCCATTCCCAGCAATTCAGCCAGTTCTTCCGGCGAGGGTTCCCGCTCAAATTCCTGCTCCAGTTGCGAAAAGGCCTTGTGAATGCGGTTCGTTAATCCCACTTTATTCAGTGGTAAGCGAACGATCCGGGCTTGTTCGGCAATGGCCTGCAGAATAGACTGACGAATCCACCATACGGCGTAAGAAATGAATTTGAAACCTTTGGTTTCGTCGAAGCGTTGTGCGGCTTTGATGAGTCCGAGGTTGCCTTCGTTGATCAGGTCCGGCAGGGAGAGCCCCTGGTTTTGGTACTGCTTGGCAACGGATACCACGAAGCGCAGGTTGGCTTTTGTCAGCCGGTCCAGTGCACGTTGGTCGCCTTGTTTGATGAGTGTTGCTAAGCGGACTTCTTCTTCGGGAGTAATGAGTTCGACCTTGCCGATCTCCTGGAGGTACTTTTCGAGGCTTTGAGATTCACGATTGGTAATAGATTTCGTGATCTTTAATTGACGCATGCTCATAGGATTGATTTTGATTGGTTATTTCAAGATTGATGTTTTACGTTTTGGTTAGATAACATCCCAAAATACCGATCACAGTTCTGGTACACAAAGCAATTGATTTTGGTTTTGCAATATCCAAATTAGGGAATAAAACTATATGAAAAATTTTTTTTAGAAAAATTTCGATTAAGGCTTTTGAAAATTGTCGGAAAAATATTTTGACGGTTGCACTATTTTACTATTATTGCAGCCCTTGACGGTAGTAAATCCCCAGCATGAGTAAAAAACAATTATACACGTTAGAGTACCCGGTGCGTTGTTCGCCTACTATCTTATATGACTTCCTTGCAAACCCCTCGGGCCTGCAGGAATGGTTTGCTGATAAGGTGGATGAACGCGATGGGGTGTTCTATTTCTCGTGGAATGGATCGGAAGAAGAAGCAGAAGTACTGGAAAAAGAAGATGATAAATTTATTCGCTTTCACTGGAGCCATGCGCCAACCGATGAATATTTTGAATTCAAGATCGAAAAATCAGAGGTCACCAATCAAACAATCCTGGTGATTAAAGATTTCGCCGAAAAGCGGGATATCAAAGACCAAAGCATGCTTTGGGATCACCAGGTGAAAGACCTTTTTCACCGTTTAGGTAACTAATCCTGCCAGGTAAAGCCACGAGCTTTCCAAATAATTTGCTGCCGCATCCCACTCAGAAAGGGACCATCGGGCAGCAATTTTTATATGGAACTGTTGCACCAGTATTTCCCTGAAGTCTTCTTTGCCAAGCGAATTAATGGCGCGGTAGTTTTCCGGATCAAAATGATGTTGCCAGGGATCGGTGTGGATGCCAACGAAATAATTCTTTGCCGCAAGGGAAGGATGGGCTGCCAGCAATTTTTCCTTTGCCTGTTCTTTGTACGTTCCTGCTACCTGCAGCGTGCTGCTGAAAAAATGGCCCCACCAAAACATGCTGCGGATAAACAGGAGGTTCTGGCCGCCCGAGATGCGGGGATAGTCCAGCACCACGTAGGGAAGCCCGAGGTAGTTTTCGCCTTTGGAAATTTTGGGTGAGGGTGTGGGTGGTAACCCAGCCTTAAGCGACTCGACCCGCTCCTGCAATTCCCCAAGCAACAAAACTGTTTTTTGAATGATACTATTTTTTGTTAAGATGATCTCCGCATTGCCAACCAACGCTGCCTCCGAAGGGGAAAGCCTTATTTTTGAACCTTGCATTTGCTAAAGGTAACCTGTGATTAAAAAATTAGACTTACTGGTCATAAAAGCCTTTGTTGGCCCCTTCATTGCCACCTTTTTTATTACCCTGCTGGTGCTGGTGATGCAGTTCTTTTGGCTGTACATCGACGATTTTGTGGGCAAAGGACTGGGCGTTGGCCTGATCATGGAGTTTATCGGTTACCAAAGCACGTCACTGGTGCCGCTTGCACTGCCGCTGGCTGTGTTGCTTTCTTCGCTGATGACCTTTGGTAACCTGGGAGAGAGTTACGAACTGGTGGCCATCAAATCGGCCGGCATTTCACTACTACGTTTTATGCAGCCCCTGTTTTTCATGAGCATCTTTATCAGTGGGCTGGCCTTTCTTTTTTCCAATTACGTTATCCCGGTTTCCAACCTCAAAAGCCGAACCATGCTAACGGACATCGTTTATGCCAAGCCGGCTTTCGACCTGAAGGAAGGTGTGTTCTACGACAAGATCCCGGGCTTCTCCATCAAGATCGGGAAAAAAGAAAAGAACGACAGCGTTATCCGAGACATTATCATTTACGAACAAAAGGATTACCTGCAGGATAATTTTATCGTGGCCTCCGATGGCATCATGCGTATTGCCGATAACAAGCAGGACCTGGAGTTTCACTTGAAGAACGGCTGGCGATACGAAGAGCGGGGCATGTCAGGTTCGCCAACGGAGTACATTCGCTTGGGCTTTAAAGAATACCGCAAAAGTTTTGACTTAAGCTCGTTTGGCTTACAGCAGCGCACGGCCGACAGCGTAAATAAGAACAATGCACGGATGCTCAGCATGCGCCAGTTAAATACGTCGATCGATTCGATAGAAAAGGTAAATGCCGGCATCAACGACAGGGTCAAGCGGGATGTGTATTCATTGGTGCCCGCTGTAAACAACATGGACAGCAACTGGAAGGACAAGGCGGTAAAGGTGAAGAAGAAATCCCTGGATGATTTTATTCCCGACAGTCTTGCGGCACAGATCGACCAGCGTGTCCTGAGTAAAATAGAAAGCCTGCGCTCAGCAAGCGAATCGAGCCTGTTGCTTTACAAAGACCAGGCACGAACGCTGCGGCTTTACGAGATCGAATGGCACAAAAAACTGACGCTTTCCCTGGCCTGCGTGGTGATGTTTCTTATTGGCGCACCGCTGGGCTCCATTATCCGCAAAGGCGGACTGGGAACACCGCTGGTCTTTGCCATCGGCTTTTTTATGGTGTATTATTTCAGCAGCACCTCCGGTGAAAAATTTGCCAAGGAAGGCTCGTGGAGCATGATCACAGGCATGTGGTTTTCGTTTATAATCCTGATACCTGTTGGCATCTTTCTTATTTATAAAGCCATGAACGATTCGCAGGTATTCAACAAGGATTTTTACAAACGCTGGATACGCAAGCTGCAATTGTTGCTTGGCACATATGGCATAAGTGCAGAGGCCGGGAAGTGAGATTTTTCATTTCCTGATGAAATAAGTTACACCTGTTCTTAGGGAAGTAGCCTTGGAAAATTGCTTCGATAAAGTTGAAAGCAGGCCACTAATGCGAAACAATTTCTTCCCACCTTTGCGCAGCATCTGGTATCATTTTTACCTACAGTCTTTTACGATCCCTAAAGCAGAACAGTTTGACAGCAACGCAGCATTCAAGTAAGCGCAACATCAAACTCCAGCGTACCATTGCCCTGGTTTCATCGGCATTGCTGATCGCGAAGTTCTGGGCCTATTATATTACGCATTCGGTTTCGGTGCTAACCGATGCACTGGAAAGCATTGTGAACGTGGTGGCAGGTTTTATTGGTTTGTACAGCCTTTATGTGGCCGCCAAGCCAAGGGACATTGATCACCCTTACGGTCATGGCAAGGCCGAATTTATTTCGGCTGCTGTAGAAGGTACGATGGTGCTGATAGCCGGTGTGCTGATCATTTACAGCGCTGCCAAAAACCTCATTTACCCGGTACCCATTCAGCAGCTCGATGTGGGCATCTATATTGTAGCCGGTACTGCCGTGGTCAATTGGCTGCTGGGGTTTATCTCCCTGCAGCAAGGGAAAAAGAGCGGCTCTCTTGCCCTCGTGGCCAGTGGTCGTCACCTGCAAACCGATACCTATTCAACGCTGGCGATCATTGCCGGCCTGCTGCTTATTTCGGTAACAGGTAAAATTTGGATCGATGGCGTGGTGGCCATCTGCTTCGGGCTTTACATCATTTTTACCGGGTATAAAATTTTACGGGTGTCCCTTGCCGGTATCATGGATGAAGCCGACATGGACTTGCTGGAAAAACTGGTGGGCCTCCTGGAGAAAAACCGTCGCGATAATTGGGTTGACCTGCACAACCTGCGGGTGATCAAATACGGTAATGTACTGCACGTGGACTGTCACCTTACCGTGCCCTGGTACCTGAACGTAGCACAGGCGCATGACGAAGTGGACACGCTGGGAGAGTTGATTCGCGGCGAGTTTGGCGAATCCCTGGAATTGTTTGTGCACAGCGACGGCTGTAAATATTTTCAATGTCATATCTGCAAGAAAATGGATTGCCCGGTACGGCAGCATCCTTTTGAAAATGTGATCGACTGGAACCTTGACAATGCCCTGCAGAATGAGCGGCATGGATACAGTGATTTGCAGGAGGAGCGGGGAACGTGAGACGGGAGACGAGAGACGTCAAACGAAAAACAATAGACGACAGATGGTAGATGAGAAACGGTAGACGTTAGACGTGATTTGCCGCTCTTCGCATAATGGCTTGTACGGGCTACTCAACTTGTGAACTTATAAACAAGTGAACCCGTGAACTCACGGAACTTCATTTCACTATCCCGCTGCATCTTTGTTGCCCAAAAACAACAGGCATGAAAACAACCACCATCTGGAAAGGCGGCACCGCTTATGATTCGTTTCAAAACAACGCTAAGATTGAATTGAACTCGGCTACCGGGTTTAGCCCCAAGGCATTGCTCCTGTCTGGACTGGCCGGTTGTACGGGCATTGATGTCGTGGACATCCTGGAAAAGATGCGGGTGCCGTTTGCCGGTGTTGAGATCAGTGCCGAAGCCGATCAAACCGATGAAAATCCAAAAGTATTTAAAACCATTCACCTTACCTACACCGTAAAGACAGGTGAAGAAAATCGTGATAAGGTTCGCAAGGCAATTGACCTTTCGCTGGAAAAATATTGCGGTGTTGCGGCCATGCTGCAGAAAAATTCTGCCATTGAATATGAAATCGTTCTTGGAGAATAACCGTATTTTTAAAACAAAAAACGAAAGATATGAGCTTACGTTTAGGCGATGCCGCCCCCAATTTTAAGGCCCAAACCACCGAAGGCGAAATTGATTTTTACGAATTTCTTGGCGATAGCTGGGGTGTCCTGTTTTCGCATCCTGCTGACTACACACCTGTATGTACCACGGAGCTTGGCCGCACGGCCCAACTGAAAGACGAGTTTGCCAAACGCAATGTAAAAGTGCTGGCCGTTAGTGTTGACCCGCTGGACAAGCATTTTGGCTGGCGTTCGGACATCAACGAAACACAAAACTGCAATGTTGATTTTCCCATCATTGCCGATGAGAGCCGTGAAGTGGCCACCCTGTATGATATGATTCATCCCAATGCATCAGCTACGGCTACGGTGCGGTCGCTGTTTGTGATCGGGCCCGATAAAGCCGTGAAGCTGATGATCACTTATCCTGCCTCTACGGGCAGAAACTTCAATGAAGTGTTGCGTGTTATTGATTCGCTGCAACTAACGTCGAAGCATAGCCTGGCAACACCAGCCGATTGGAAGCAGGGTGAAGACGCCATTGTGGTGCCAGCCGTTTCTACCGAAGACGCCATGAAGAAATTTCCCAAAGGTGTAAAAGTGATCAAGCCTTACCTGCGCTATACGCCGGTACCGGACCAGGAGTAAAGCACGGCCCCTGTCCTCCGGTGGGGGAACTTAGGCCGGTGTTTCATTGTAATACACTGTTATTTTCTACAGTAAATTGTTTTTTTTGCTGAATAGAATTACAGAAAGTACAAGAGTGCGACGCAACAAAAGCCAAATAGTACTGCTTTAGCTTAGTACAAAAGAAGAATGCCTGTTTACACAACAGGCATTTTTTATTACAAGAAAGTTATTGCTTAAAGACTAACTGAAAAAGAAAAGTGTAGCGGACCTAAGTTCCCCCACCGGGGGACAGGGGGCTCTACTTCTTTTGCTTCCCCAACTGGTTGAGGCTTGCCCGCAGGTCTTTGGGCAGCGGTGCTTCCAGCACAATGTCTTCACCACGCATGCCTTTAAAGCTCAGTTGCGACGAATGCAAAGCCAGCCGGGAAAGAATAGGACGTTCTTCGTCCTCCGACTGCGAAAGCTTGTAATTGCGCTTGATCTGCGAGATCAGGAGCGGCTTTCCATCGCCATACAAGGGGTCGCAGGCGATGGGATGACCAAGGTGTTTCATGTGCACACGGATCTGGTGGGTACGGCCGGTAAGAATGCGGAACTCCATCCAGGAATAATAGCGGAAATTTTCCACCATCTTGTATTCAGTGATCGATTCCTTGCCTTTGCGCCATACGGTCATCAGTCCTTTTTTATTCGGATGTTCGGCAATGGGTTCGTTGATCACACCTTCCTCCTGTGCCGGTTTTCCCAACACAAGCCCATTGTATATCTTGCGGGTTTCACGGGCTTCAAATTGTTGTGAAAGGTGTTTGTGCATGGCTTCATTCAGCGCAAAAACAACAATGCCGCTCGTGTCCCTGTCGAGGCGGTGAACGGTAAAAACCTGTCCAAACTGCTCCTGCAGAATGGTTTTCAGTGAAACCTCTTTGCCCTCCCTGTCGGGAATTGTCAGCAAGCCCGCGGGCTTGTTGATAGCGATATACGATTCGTCTTGTAAAAGAATATGATCTGCCAGCTTGAATGCCATGCGTTAACTTAGTTTGGTGTATACAAAAGGAAGTTTGAACCTGACGGAATACCGTCTCACCTTTCCCGCTTCACGTTTTACGTCTGTTTTATTTTCCTTTGGTAAAGAACTTCAGGTTACGAACTTCTTTCTCAGTGAGAAAGCGCCACTTGCCACGGTTGACATTTTTCTTGGTTAGCCCGGCAAAGACAACGCGGTCCAGCGCCTTTACATCATAGCCAAAATGTTCAAATATGCGGCGCACCACGCGGTTGCGGCCACTGTGCAGTTCAACGCCAACCTGTGTCGGGTCCTGCGCATCCGTGAAGGCCAGTACATCCACATTGGCCACGCCATCTTCCAGCGGAACACCTTTGAGAATGGCATCAAAATGTGCTCTTGTTAGGGGCTTGTCTAACGTTACCGCGTACACTTTTTTGATCTCGTTACTCGGATGCGTGAGCATTTGCGAGAGATCGCCATCATTGGTCAGCAGCAGTACACCGGATGTGTTCCTGTCCAGGCGGCCAACAGGGTAGAGGCGTGTGTCCGGCGCATTTTTCAAAAGATCCAGCACCGTTTTGCGTTGTTGAGGATCGTCGGTGGTGGTAAGATAATCTTTCGGTTTGTTGAGCAGAATATAGACCAGGTCTTCTACCGGTGCAATTTTCTTTCCGGCTACCGAGACCGTATCTGTCAGCTTTACCTTATGACCGGGTTCCAGCACCAGCGTACCGTTCACCTTTACTTTGCCAGCCTTGATAAGGTCCACCGCATCGCGGCGCGAACAAACACCACTGTGGGCAATGTATTTGTTCAGCGGCATGTCCTCGTTCATTGGCTTTGCCTTTTGCACTTTGAACTTTGACTTGGGAGCTTCCAGGTTGTATTTGGGTGCTTCGGCTCTTTGTTCGGGTTTGTCACCGCCGGCTTTAGTTACACCAAAGCGGGAGCGTGGGGGACCGGATGGTTTTGCTTTTTTGAAGCGTTCTTCTCTCTCTTTTCTCGCTTCGCGTTTTTCTTTGCGGAATTCTTCTTTTTTTGCGCCACCTTTTTTGGGGCCGCCTTTGTAAAACTTCTCGAAGCCTGAGCCTTTTTTCATGTTGGGGAGTTTTGCTGTTTTGCAACAGGATGCGGTGCAAAAATAGAAAAGCCCCGCCATCGGCAGGACTTATCAATTGTTATTTTTCAGTAGGGGTTAACGATTTCTGTCTTTTTTCGGCATACGCTTGCTGCGCATTTCCTCAAATTTTTTGGCTTGTTCCGGCGTCAGCACGGCTTTTCCCTGTGTCATGTACTGCTGTGCCAGCGATTGAAACTGTGTTCTTTTTTGCTCCTGGCTCAGGTTATTATTTGCACGGATGTCTTTTGACTTTGTTTGAAACTCTTGAAAAATGCCTTTCAGCTTTGTCTCCTGGTCGGTTGTCAGGTTCAGTTCTTTTTTAAAGAAAGCCGCCTGTTGGCCCATGTTTCCTCGTTTACCATAGCCTTTGCCTTTTTCGCCTCTTTGTCCTTTCTGGCCTCTTTCTTTCAGCGCAGCCCTGTTCTTTTTCATTTCTTCCTGCTGTGCAGGTGTAAGAATGGACTGGTACTGTGTTCTGTACTTTTCCTGGAGGGCTTTGCGCTGCTCAGGCGTTACGCTGCCGCTTTTTTTCAAGTCCTGCATTTCCTTGCGCTGGGCTTCGCGGAGGCTTTGCATTTTGGCCTTTTGATCGGCTGTGAGGTTCAGGTTATGAAAGGACTGTTCTTTTCTGTCGCCTTTGTGGTGACGGCCTTTGTCTTCGGTTGTTTGTGCCTGTGATACACCTACAAGGAGCAGGATTGCGAATGCTGTTGCCAAGATTTTTTTCATAGTATAAATTATTGTCTGTGTTAAATGGAACGGTATAAAGACGAACCGCTTCGTTTGAAGTTTAAAACGGCCATGGTTAATTATCGTTAAAGGCCCCCTGTCCCCCGGTGGGGGAACCTGGGTCATCGTGAGTTTATTTATTACAATGTTTCTTTAGGAGAACCAGTTTAGCGCTGGCCGCGCCAGCTTTTTTATTTCGCACGGAGGGAAGGAGAAAAGGAAAAGGGCCATAGGCAATAGGCAATCCGCAATCCGCAATCCGCAACAAGCAAATGAGAACGCTGCAAATAAGACCCTCCTTTGCTCCCTGGCTTCGTGCGACAACTTTACCTGCGCAGCAGGAAAAATTCAATGTTCTCCTAAAAAAAGAACAGGACGTTGAAGCTCGTCCTGTTCTTTAACCTAAGGTATAATTGAAAAAGAAAGTAACATGGAACTAAGTTCCCCCACCGGGGGACAGGGGGCCCTAGTTTTTATTCGCCAATTGCCCGCAAGCGGCATCGATGTCCTTTCCGCGGCTGCGGCGAAGACGGGCATTCACCTTGTTTTTGGCCAGGTAGTCCATAAACTCCGTCATGCGTTGTTCGGTGGGCTTTTCAAACTTGGCAAAATCGATGGGATTGTATTCAATGATGTTCACCAGGTCGGCCGGTACCTGCCGGTACACTTTTATCAATTCATCGGCGTCCTTTTGGCTGTCGTTGAAATTGTTAAAGAGAATATATTCCAGCGTGATCTCGTTCTTTGTCTGTTTGTAAAAATGGTTCAGCGCATCAATGATCGCTTTCAGGTTGTTGGTCTCATTGATCGGCATGATCTCGTTGCGCTTTTGATCGTTGGCCGCATGCAGCGAAAGCGCCAGCTTGAACTTCACGTTATCGTCGCCCAACTGTCGGATCATCTTGGCCACGCCGGCCGTAGAAACGGTAATGCGCCGCGGACTCATAGCCAGCCCGTCTTCCGCCGTGATCTTTTCAATGGCCTTTAACACGTTCTTATAGTTCAACAGCGGCTCGCCCATGCCCATAAAAACAATGTTCGAAAGCTTTTTGCCATAAATCCTTTCGCACTGTTGGTTCAATAGCACCACTTCGTCATAAATCTCGTCAAAATCAAGGTTACGTTTCCGTTCGATATATCCCGTAGCACAAAACCGGCAGCTTAGCGAACAGCCGATCTGGGAAGAGACGCAGGCCGTATAGCGGCTTTCGGTTGGGATCAGCACGCCTTCGCAAAGATGGCCCTCATGGGTTTGGAAACCGGTCTTTACCGTGCCATCGGCACTGTGTTGCGTGGAGTGAACGCTAAGGGCAGGCAGGAAGAAATTCTCCCCCAGTTTCTGGCGAAGCTCTTTACTCAGGTTGGTCATATCGGCAAAGGAGTGAGCGCCTTTTTGCCAGAGCCATTCCCAAACCTGCTTTACACGGAATTTTTTTTCATCCATGGAGAGGAAAAGATCTTCCAGTTCGGTATAGCTCAGTTGCCTGATATTGCGGGCCGTTTTTGTCCGGGCCATTGCTGTTGATGCCATCGTGCAAAGATAATTTAAAGGTTTCAGGTGAAAGTGTCACAGGTCTTATCTTGCACCGATTTAACATGGTGAGTGGTCAGTGGTGAATGGTGAGTTAAAGAACTCCATTTCCAAAATTGACAATTGACTACTCACCACTTACGATTCACCATTCACGTTTCTTGCTATGCAAAATGTTTATGTAATTGATGCCATCCGTACACCGCTGGGAAAATATGGCGGTGCGCTGGCTGCTGTTCGTCCCGATGACCTCTTGGCTCATGTTATTCGCGAACTGGTAAAACGCAATCCGTCTGTAGATGTGGAAGCCATTGAAGATGTGATTGCCGGTGCTGCCAACCAGGCTGGTGAGGACAACCGGAACGTAGCCCGCATGGCGTCACTCCTGGCCGGCTTACCAGCGACTGTTCCGGGCAATACGGTGAATCGTCTTTGCGCCTCCGGACTCCAAGCCATTATGGATGGCAGCAGGCAGATCGCCAGTGGCGATGCCGAACTGGTCATTGCCTGCGGCGTGGAAAGCATGAGCCGGGCACCGTTTGTCATGGGCAAAGCCGCGACGCCGTTTCAGCGAACAACCGAAATGTACGATACCACGCTCGGCTGGCGCTTTGTCAACAATAAGCTGGCAGACATGCATCATCCCTACAGCATGGGCGAAACCGGCGAGAATGTGGCCAAAAAATGGAACATCAGCCGGGAAGCACAGGATGAGTGGGCCTTTTCGTCCCAGGAAAAATATTTTGCAGCCTGGGAGGCGGGTAAATGGAATGAGGAAATTGTTCCTATAGACGTGCCCGGTGAAAAAAGTTCGGTAACAGTTTTTGATACCGACGAACACCCCCGTAAAACTTCGCTGGAAAAACTGGCTTCCTTGAAACCTGCTTTTGTAAAAGATGGAACGGTAACAGCAGGTAATGCCGCTGGGATAAACGACGGTGCAGCCGCTATGTTATTGGCCAACGAAGCTGCTATAAAAAAATATGGGTTGAAGCCATTGGCAAGGGTCGTTTCTTCCGCCGTTGCGGGAGTTGATCCGGCGGTGATGGGGATTGGTCCTGTTCCCGCAACAAAAAAAGCCTTGCAGCGGGCAGGGCTTTCCGTGGCGGATCTTGACCTTGTGGAACTAAACGAAGCTTTTGCCTCCCAGGTACTGGCTTGTCTGCACGACTTGGAATTAGACCCGGCAAAGGTGAATGTCAATGGCGGCTCCATTGCCCTTGGACATCCGCTGGGTTGTAGCGGTGTTCGGCTTGCCACCACGCTTTTGCACGAAATGAAGCGCAGGGGCAGCCGGTACGGACTGGCTACCATGTGCGTAGGCGTAGGGCAGGGGGCAAGCATAGTTTTTGAAGGGCTGCAGGCATGAGATCGTTTATTGCAGTTTTTATGTTGCTGGCTGTTTTGTCATCGTGCTTTCTGTTTAAGGAATACAAGCGGTCAGAATTTACGTATTCGCGGAATGGCACAACAACCTCACTTCCGTTGGTGGTGCCAAGAGGTTTTGTGAAAACAGAAGAAGTGGATACGGCCGGCGTATTGCTGAAAACATTTTATTATGAAAATGGAGCTGTTCTGTATGCCGCTTATGTAAACGATACGGCAACAAGCCTGCAGCCAATTGATGCCCGTCTGCACGAGCCACAGTATCATCGCCTGGGTGGGCTGGTGTACAAAGGGCAGGATGCGAATGAATTGTTCTACCGCGAGATCCGCCAGGGCAATCTCCGTTTTGGCTACCGCCTGGTGCCCTCTGCCTGGGAATTGCTGTTTGATTCTGCTACCAATCACGCCTCTTTGCAACGACCATTGGGCTTTTAAAAGAAGAGAAAGGTTGTTACACCAGTTTAGTCGAAGCTAACGTTGCGGTACAAGTCTTTTACCGGGCAGGAAAAGCCAATGCTTTCAATGGTCAGCGTGTCATCCGGATCGGTTAGTTCGCGGAAGTTCCAGGAGTCTTCGGCTTGTTTGGTGTAGTGTTCCACCATGTATTCAAGTGAGGAAAGAAGAATATATTCTTTCAGGGAGGGTAAGCTGCGATATAGTTTGAACTTTTGCCCGCGGTCGTACAATTGTGTACTTTCAGAAAGCACCTCAATGATCACAACAGGATTGGTGATAGTGTCGTTGCGGCCCTGCCACCGCTCAATTTCCCCACAAACAATGCTGATGTCAGGATAGGTAAACAAGGTATTGGCCTCATTGTGCACCTTCAGGTCACTGGGAAATGCCTCGCATTTTTTGCCGGAAAGAAAATTGTCAATCGCCGTCAGCGAATTTCTCACTAGTCTGTTATGAGCTATCGACCCACCGGCCATAGCAAAGATTTCTCCCTTGTAATATTCGTGCTTTTCATCAGCCGTTTCTTCCAAGGAGAGGTAGTCTTCAATACTGATAAATTGTATAACCGGAACAGCACTCATACTCGCTTTTTTCCAAATTTACACTTTCCGGCGCCCTCAGGCAAAAGGAAGCGCCGGCAGTTCTTCAAACGAAATTTTTTGCTGCTGCCCGGTGCGGAGGTCTTTTACCATGGCTGCACCTTCGGCTAATTCCGATGAACCAATGATCACGATAAACGGAATGCCTTTCTTCTCTGCATACTTGAATTGCTTGTCAAACTTTTGCGCCTCGTGAAAGATCTCTCCCGCAATGCCCACCTTGCGAACTTGTTGCAACAAGCCGTAAGCCTTTTTGCTTTCTTCTTCTCCCAAGTTAAAGAACAGCACCTTGGTGCCTTCCGCCACTGCCTCTGGAAATAGGGCCAATTCTTCCATTACATCGTAGATCCTGTCCACACCAAACGAAATGCCCACACCCGGAATGTTCGGTACGCCAAACAATCCTGTCAGGTCATCGTAGCGGCCACCGCCCCCAATGCTTCCCATCTTTACGCCGATTGCTTTCACCTCGTAGATGGTGCCGGTGTAATAATTCAGCCCGCGGGCAAGGGTAGGGTCAACAATGATCTTGTTGGTGGTGCTGATGTTTTTTGTCTGCCCCAAAATGGTTTGCAGTTCCTGCAAGCCGGCAGCACCGGTTTCGTCACCGGCAAAAAGCGTTTGCAAGGCTGCTAAAATGGCTTCGTTACTGGCTGCCTTTTCGGTGATCTGCAGGTAACTGGCAACAACCGTAATTTGTTCTTCATTAAGGCCGCGGTGCACCAGTTCTTCTTTTACTTTTTCAATACCAATCTTATCCAGCTTGTCGATGGCGATGGTAATGTCCGTCATCTTTTCGCTTCCACCGGCAAAATTTGCCAGGGCTGCCAAAATCTTACGGCTGTTAAGTCTTATTTCTACGGGTATGCCTAACTGTTCAAATACGGTTGAATAAATACTGGTCAGTTCCACTTCGTTCAGCAGCGACCGGCTGCCCACTACATCGGCATCGCACTGGTAAAACTCCCGGTAGCGACCCCGCTGCGGCCTGTCGGCTCGCCATACCGGCTGCACCTGGTAACGTTTGTACGGAAACGTTAGTTGCCCGTGGTTCATGGCCACGTATCGGGCAAAAGGAATGGTGAGGTCATATTTCAGGGCTCGTTCCGTAAGGTTAACATCATTCTTTCCCTGCAATACATTTTCAAAAGCAAGTTTTGATTTATCGATCTTTTTCGGATCGCCAAGGCCGTTGTTCAGGATCTTGAATATGAGCTTATCGCCTTCCTCGCCGTATTTGCCCATCAGGGTTTCCAGGTTTTCCATGGCTGGTGTTTCCAGCGGCTGAAAACCATACAATTCAAAAACAGCTTTGATCGTAGAAAGAATATATTGACGCTTGCGTACAACATCAGGACCAAAATCACGGGTGCCTTGCGGGAGAGAAGGTTTCATGAAAATTTACAGTTTACAGTTGAAAGTTTACAGTGGTAAAAACTGTAGTGTTTTTACATTTTTTCGGCAGCGTAGTTGCTGATTATTTTTTCGCAGGTTTCATTAATCAACTTGTACACCTCGTGGTATCCGGGTTCGGTACCATACCAGGGATCGGGAACGGAAGCGTTCTTGCCCGGGTGAAGCTCGTTTAAAAACAGGTCTACTTTTGCCGGGTCGTATTTTTCTTTGGCGATCATCCGGATGTCATCGATCACATCATCTGCCATGGCATAGATCTTATCGTAACGATCAAAATCTTCTTTGACAAACCGCCTTGCTTTTTGCTCGCAAATATCAATGCCATTGAGCTTCGCCACTTTTTGCGACAGGTGATGCGGCGCTTCACCAACATGGTAACCATTAGTGCCGGCGCTTTCCACCGTCCAGTCCAGGCCAGCCTCTTTTGCCTTTTGCTTTAAAATGCCTTCTGCCAGCGGGCTGCGGCAAATATTTCCTAAACACACCATCAGGATTTTCATCAGACTATTTTTTGCTGCGCAAAAGTAAGCCATAACACCGGGAAAGAATTTTAGGCTTGCTTATGGAAACATCCGGGGCCACACATCTTTACTGGAAACACACACCATGACCAGCCAGCAAATTTTAACCTCCGATGTGATCGACATTCTTTTCGAGCACCGCAACAAGCAATACGGTGCTTACCAGCTTCGGCGTACCTATCACCGCCACCTCCTGCAATCGCTTGCCATTGGCGTTGGCTTTGCCTTTTTGGTCTTCTATTTTATTCCTGCCTCTTCGGAAGCAAGTGTCTTCATTGAAGATAAACCCGACGTAATTGTAAGCACCATTGTTTTCCCGGACGAACCCAAACCCCTTCCGCCGGACCTTCCCAAACCACAACAGGCCCAGGCTGTGCGACAGGAAAAATTTATCGATCAATTCAAAATGACCAACAACGAAGTAGTAGATCCAGTGCCGTCGATCGACAAGCTAGAACTGGCCGCTGTTTCTTCGCAAACATTTGCGGGTCCCGACCTGAATGGCTTGCAGCCCTTGGTGCCTGAAACAAAAGGCAACGGCAATGGCATTGCGGAAGAAAGGGCGCCGGCGAAAGAAGAAATTATCCCCGACCGGCAGCCTCAGTTTCCCGGTGGCGTGCAGGCCTGGATCGACTTTCTTAGCCGGTACCTGGTGGCACCATCAACGCTGGAAGCGGGTGAAAAAAGAACGGTACTGATTCGGTTTCATGTGGCCGAAGATGGCAGCGTTACCAATTTTAACGTGGTACGTTCCGCCGGTGCCCAGTTTGACAATGAAGTGATCCGCGTTCTTAAAAAAATGCCGAAGTGGACACCGGCTTTGCAAGGTGGTCGTCCGCTGCCGGTAAGTTTTACCCAGCCTGTAACCTTTGTGGGAGTAGAAGACTAAAAAATGGCTAACTTGCCCAACCCAAAATTTTAGTATGATAGAAGAATTTCAGGAGAAGCAGCGCAAGCAACGCACCAAGGTGCGGTCAACCGTTGATTATTCGATGGGATCTGTTTTCCTGCTCCTGGGGATCTATTTCCTGGTGTACGAAAAGTTAGGATTGAAACTCCTGGACCGGGAACCTTCCAGCATTGATTACTTCATTGGCGCCATGTTTGTTTTATATGGATGCTGGCGTATTTACCGGGGGTATAAAAAGAATTATTTCAGATGAGAAGACTGGGGTTTGGCTTGTTGGCGATGCTGGCAATTCTGTGTCTGGGAAGTTGCAATAACCAGGCAACAGTAAAAACTGGCAGTCGGTTCGACAGCGGAACATTGTATATTAGTTGCGATGAAAGCTTTAAGCCGGTGATCGATGCGCAGGTGCAGGTGTTCACCAACACGTATCCGAATGCCAAGCTCGTGGTGCAATACAAATCAGAAGCGGATTGCCTGCGTGACTTTTTGGTAGATTCGGTAAGAATGGTGATCGTAACCCGGCCCTACACCGCTGGTGAAAGGCGCCTGATAGCAGACTCTTTGAAACTGGCAACTGATTTTGGCACCGTTGCTTACGATGCTATTGCCGTTGTGGTGCACCCGCAGGCAACCGACTCCTTATTTACCATGGGAGAGATCAGGGAACTGCTGGCCGGAAATTCTAAGAAAAACCTAATTCCGGTGCTCGACGGGGTTTCGGCAACAAGTACGGTGCGGTTTATGCTAGACTCGGTCCTCCGCAACCAGTCGCTGGGAAAGAATGTAGTGGCCGCCAACGGCAGTCGCGAAGTGATCGACTACGTGGCAAGAACACCAAGAGCGATTGGTTTTGTGGGCAGTTCGTGGGTAGGGAATATAGATGACACGGCGCAGGTAAATCAAATGAAGAAAGTGCGGCTGGCCCGGGTAGAAAGTACAGACAGCGTGGGGGGATTTGTGTTGCCGGTGCAATACCTGATTTATACCCGCACCTATCCCATGATAAGAAGTCTTATCTATGTACAAAAGGGAAAAGAGCAGGGGTTGGCTGGCAGCTTTGCAAATTTTTTGCGAAACGACCGCGGTCAGTTAATTTTCAGGCGCTCTTACCTGTTTCCAGCCATCCGGCCGTTTTATATGCGGGATGCCCAAACGGAGTGAACTTTAACAAGTAGGTATTAAGCGAAAGCAGATAATTTTAAATCTTAAAAAGAAAATCGAAAAATGAAGAAGTCAGCAATTGTTTTATTATTCGCTGCAGTGTTCTCCTTCAATGCCATGGCACAGTCCGTGCAGGAAGGCGTATCACATTGGTACGCTGAAAGATACCAGAGTGCCCGGCAGACATTTGAGAAACTCACCGCTGCCAATCCCAATAATCTTGAAGCGGTGTACTGGTTAGGACAAACAATGCTGGCACAAGAGGATATTGCCGGCGCAAGGGCTTTGTACCAAAAAACCCTGGCCGCTAACGGCAATGCTCCCTGGATACTTGCTGGCATGGGCCATATTAACCTGCTCGACGGCAAAAGCGCCGAAGCCCGCCAGATGTTTGATGCCGCCATTGCCGCCAGCAAAGGCAAAAAAGCAAACGACGTCAACATTCTTACGGCTGTTGGCCGCGCCAATGTACAGGCTTACACCGACCAGAAAAAGCTGGGTGACCTGGAATATGCTGTTGCCAAGCTGAACGAAGCGGCACAGATTGCTCCTACCAATCCTGATGTTTTCCTGGTGTTAGGAAATGCCTATCGCAAAATGCACCGCGGTGGTGATGCCGTTCAGGCTTACCGCAAGGCGGGCAACTATGCACCGGCACTGTTTCGTGTGGCTTCTCTTTACCAGTCGCAGCGCAACTGGGACGTGGTGACCGAGAACCTCAATTCCGCCATCGCCGCCGATCCAAAATTTGCTCCTGCATTTTACGAGCTGTATTATTATAACCTTCTGTATAAAAAGGATTTTACAGCTGCTGCTGATTTTGCCAACAAGTTTATTGGCGTAGCCGATCAAAGCCCCGAGAATCTTTACCTGAAAGCGCAAACCGAGTTTGTTCAGGAAAAGTTCACCGATGCCATTGCTACGGCTAACCAGATCATCTCCGGAACCAGCAATAACCCAAGACCCCGGGTTTATCGCCTGCTGGCCAACAGCTTTTTGCGTACAAAAGATACTTCCAGCGCTTGTACCAATGCCGGTCTCCTGCTCGAAAAAGCAAAAGGCGAAGACCTGTACGGCACCGATTATATCCTGCATGCCACTTCCTGCGGCAAAGGCAATCCTGACCTGATCCGCGCCGACATTGCCAAGGCAGTGGAAATGGACAGTGTGCTTTCCCGCCAGGTAGAAATGCTGAACGAAGCCATTGAAAACGCCCAGGCCAACAACAACAAGTTGCTGGAAGGTGAGCTTCGCCTGATGTCGTACGAACTGCGCAATGCCCAGGGCCGTGCGTCAAAAGATGAGTTGATCAGTTATGTTGCCGTACCGTTCTACCTGGGTGGCAACTACGAAAAAGCTGACAGCATCGCACAGATCTATTCTACTTCTTCTCCCGACAGCATTCACGGTTTTTACTGGAGTGCGTTGGCCAGAACCGCTATCGATACCAATATGCAACAAGGCATCGCAATGCCCATGTGGGATAAAGTGCTGACCATTGCTGAGGGTAGCAAGGAGCGTTTTTCTAACCAGGGTGTAAGAGCCGCCACATCACTGGCTGTTTACCACACCAACATCAAAGCCGACAGGGCAACGGCGTTGACCTACGTAACCCGTGGTTTGGCCTTTGATCCGGCCAACGAAAACCTGCTGAACATACAAAAAGTGCTTTCGCAGGCAGCAAAACCGACCCCCGCTCCAAAAGGCAAAGGCAAGGCAAGTTGAAATAGCTGATATTAACGATATAAACCCCCGTGAAAACGGGGGTTTTTCTTTGGGAACAAGTGCCGGAAATTAATGCTGCTTATTACCAATCCTAACTTATTTTTGCCTGCCATTTTGGAAAACTATGTTTACACTCCTTCAATCAGACCTTAGCAGGGCCGTATCCGATGTGAGCAGTGCCACAAGTTGGTTGCCGATTGCCTTCCAGTTTTTGTTTGCCTTTGGTATGATTGGTACCCTGATGGTGGTAACACACCTGCTGGGACCCAAGCGCCAAACCTCGGATAAACTCCAGACCTTTACCTCCGGTATCAAAAGCCATGGTGAAGCCCGCCAGCCAATGGCCATCAAGTATTTCCTGGTTGCCATCCTGTTTGTGCTGTTTGACGTAGAGATCATTTTCTTTTACCCTTACGCGGTAAATTTTAAAGGGCTGGGTTGGAGTGGTTTTTGGGCAGTGTTTATGTTTGTTTCGTTCTTTCTTTGCGGTTTTATCTATATCGTTAAGAAAGGAGCGCTGAAATGGGAAGATTAATGGGATAATGCGATCATGTGCCAATGCGATAATTGAAAAATCAGCAAAGCCATTATCAACTTATCGAATTATCAAACTATCAAATTACGTTTTATGGGTCGTCCGGTTGAATATAATATCAAAGAAAAACCCCTCGAAAGGGATATCAGTATCGTGGATATGCCTGATGGTCACCAGGGTGAAGGCTTTTTTGCTACAAAGCTCAGTGATGTGGTGGGATTGGCAAGAAAGAACTCGCTTTGGCCGCTGCCGTTTGCCACCAAGTGCTGCGGAATTGAGTTCATGGCAACCATGGCCTCGCATTACGACCTGGCCCGTTTTGGCAGTGAACGTTTGGGTTTTTCGCCACGCCAGTGCGACCTGTTGATGGTAATCGGTCTTATTTCTAAAAAAATGGCCCCGGTTATCAAGCAGGTATACCTGCAAATGGCAGAACCCCGGTGGGTGATGGCCATTGGCGCCTGTGCGTCCAGCGGCGGCATTTTCGATACCTACAGCGTTTTGCAGGGAGTTGACCAGGTGATCCCGGTGGATGTGTACGTTCCGGGCTGTCCGCCCCGGCCGGAAGCTATACTGGATGGCTTTATGAAAGTGCAGGACCTGGTGGGCAAAGAAAGCCTGCGCAGAAGAAGCAGTGATCATTATCAGAAACTTTTGGCGAGTTACGGAATACAGTAGAAGCTATGAGCTATGAGCTGCGAGCCCCGAGCATTTTGCTCTGCTCTCAGCTCACAGCTTAAGGCTAAAAGCTCAAAAAATATGGCTTTAAGCAACGATTTCATTAAACAAAAACTGACAGACCGCTTTGGCGAACAGGTTTCCAATTTCGAGGAGCCTTATGGGATGCTGACTTTTGAAGTGACCAAAGACCTCAACCTGGACGTGCTTCAATTTTTATACGAAGACCCGCAGTTATCCTTTCAATTTCTTACCGATTTGACCGCCGTGCATTATCCCGCTTTTAAGGGACGGGAAATTGCTGTTGTGTATCACCTGCACAACCTGGTGGAGAATTGCCGCATCCGGTTTAAGGTGTTTGCACCCATTGAGCAACCGGATGTTTTCAGTGCGACAAAGTTTTTTGAAGCGGCCAACTGGCTGGAGCGGGAAGCCTATGATTTCTTCGGGGTTAATTTTGTAAACCATCCCAACCTGCGCCGTATTCAGAACGTGGACGAGATGGATTATTTCCCCCTGCGGAAAGAATACCCTTTGGAAGATCAAACAAGATTTGACAAGGACGACGAAATGTTTGGACGGGGTGGAAGCTTTGATTTTGGTAACCGGAATGAAGACGGATCACCGCGAACCATTCCGGAAAGTTTATAAAAGGAAGTAAATGCCGAAAACAGGAAATCAATCCTAACAAAAAAGCTGACTAATTATTCATGTCGACGACAGATAAAAATATAATTCTTCCGGAAGGAAACATTGGAACCGGAACCACCCGCATCAACCTGGGACCAACACACCCGGCCACGCATGGGGTGTTTCAAAACATTTTGGAGCTGGATGGCGAGACGATCGTTTCTACCGAAATAACGATCGGTTATGTGCACAGGGCCATTGAAAAAATTGCCGAACGCAGGCCGCTTTACCAGATTACCCCACTCACCGACCGGTTAAACTATTGTTCGTCGCCCATCAACAATATGGGTTGGCACATGACCTGCGAAAAGCTGCTTGGCGTCAAAACGCCTAAGCGGGTTGACTATCTCCGTGTTATTATCATGGAGCTGGCCCGGATTGCCGATCACCTGATCTGCAACGGCGTAATGGGTGTGGACACGGGAGCTTTTACCGGGTTCCTGTACCTGATGCAATACCGCGAGCTTATCTACGAGATCTGGGAGCAGGTATGTGGTGCCCGCCTGACGACCAACATTGGCCGCATTGGTGGTTTCGAACGCAACTTCAACAACATTGCTTTTGAAAAGCTTGAGCGGTTTTTGGCTGAGTATCCCAAAGCCCTGAAAGAATTTGAAGAGTTGTTTTTACGCAACCGCATCTTTATGGATCGTACCATGGGTGCCGGTCCAATCAGTGGCGAAAGAGCCCTGAACTACGGTTTTACCGGGCCTAACCTCCGCGCCGCCGGTGTCGACTACGACGTGCGGGTGCATTCGCCTTACAGCAGTTACGAAGATTTTGATTTTGTTATCCCAACCGGTACCACCGGGGATTGCTACGACCGCTTTTTGGTGCGCCAGCAGGAAATGTGGGAATCGCTGAAGATCATTGAGCAGGCTTACCGCAAAGTGCAGGAATTTAAAGGGGCGGAAGCAGAGGTGTTTCATGCCGATGTGCCGGAATACTACCTGCCGGAGAAAAAAGATGTGTACACCAAAATGGAGGCGCTCATCTATCACTTCAAAATTATTATGGGTGAAGTGAACATGCCTCCTGGTGAAGTGTACCACTCTGTAGAAGGTGGCAACGGCGAGCTGGGTTTTTATCTGATCAGTGATGGTGGCCGCAGCCCGTACCGTTTGCACCTGAGACGGCCTTGTTTTATTTATTACCAGGCATTTGAAGAACTGATCAAAGGCAGCATGTTAAGTGATGCCATTATTGTGATGTCATCGCTGAACCTGATCGCAGGGGAGATGGATGGGTAATGTGACAATTAGCCTATGTGATAATTTGATAATGGAACAAATTCATACTTATCAAATTATCGAATTATCAAATTATCGAATTAGAAAATGACGTTTTCAGAAGAAAAACTAAAAAAGGTTCACGAGATCGTTGCCCGCTACCCGGAGGGAAAGCAGAAAAGTGCGTTGATACCGGTGCTTCACCTGGCCCAGGAAGAGAACGGCGGCTGGCTGAGTGCCGAGGTGATGGACTACGTAGCCAGCCTGTTGCAACTGACTTCTATTGAGGTTTACGAAGTAGCAACCTTTTACAGCATGTACAACCTAAAGCCGGTGGGTCGCTACCTTTTTGAAGTGTGCCAGACTGGTCCCTGTATGGTAAATGGCAGCGACGATATTATTGCTTACATCAAGCAAAAACTGGGAATTGCCGTAGGCGAAACAACAGCCGACGGCATGTTTACCTTAAAGACGGTGGAATGCCTGGGCGCCTGCGGGTATGCACCCATGATGCAGTTGGGTAAGTTTTACAAAGAGCACCTGACAAAAGAAAAAGTGGACCAGATCATTGAAGAATGCCGTCGCACAGCGGCTGCTCAAAACTGATGAAGAAGACCTTTTTCATACTAGCCTTTTTTGTAGCCACCCTGCAGGGATGGTCGCAAACTGCCGTGGAAAAAGCGGTGGTGGAAAGAACCTACCGGTTAAGCCAAGCTGTTTTTAGCACGAAAGACAGCCTGGCGGTGGAAGACCTGTTTGCCAAAAAGCTTACCTATGGTCATTCCAGCGGCAAAATGGAAACAAGGGAAGAAGCCATAAAGGCCATTACCAAGAACCCATCGCGGTACGCCGATACGGCCATCAGCAATATCAGTGTGATCACTGATGGAGATGATGTGGCCATTGTGCGGCATCATTTTAAAGCATCGGAACAAAAAGCCGACGGCACTGCAGGTTCACTCAACCTTGGTATTATGCTGGTGTGGGTGAAAGAAGGCGGCAAGTGGCGCCTGATGGGCCGGCAGGCCTTTAAGCTGAACTAAATGCCGGAAGCTACCCGTAGCTTTCGTTCGTTATAAAAATTAAACCAAAACTACCTTATGAGAACGAATCGTATTCGTCCCTTGAACTGTTCTTTGTCATTCGTAATCGTTTGTATGCTGGCGACATCCTGTGTCAGCGTGAACCGCTTTTCCGATAATACTTATGCTGCCCGCGATAAAGACCGCAAGGCATTTGTACAAACCAAGGATGGCGTGATCACGGAAGCCGATGAAGTAAAGCTGCGCAGCCCGTTGATCGGCAGGTCAACCATCCAGTTGGATGGCGATGTGAAAATACCGGTAAAAGAAGTGCTGGCTTACCAAAACGGCACGGCCTATTACCGCAGCATACGGGGGCAGTTTGCGCCCCGTATCAACAAAGGCCTGATCAACATGTACAGGACCATTGAAACGTATACCGACTTCTCCACGACGTCATCGGGGAGAAGCGGTACCCGAACCCGGCACCAGGTTATCTACTGGCTGCAGAAGGGCGACCAGGCGGAAACCGTGATGCTAACGCCGGACGTAACGGAGCAATACGTAAAAGACTATGCGCCGGCTATGGAATACATGGACCTGTTCCGCCACAACCAGAAAAAGGTCAGAACCTGGTCGTTGATCAATACCGCTTCTGTTTTTGGCGGACTGGTACTGGCAGGTACACTGGGATCGAACAATACAACTGCCGGCAACACGGCAGTTATCGCTGGTGGCGGATTGTTCTTTGGTGGGCTTGTCAATGGTTTTGTGAATAAAATACGGAAAGGAAAAAACTATACAAACCTGCAGTTGGCTATCGACGAATACAACTACCAGGTAAAGCGGAAAAAGTAACATTGAAAGAATTTACTGTCTGTAGACAGTTTGTACTATGAGCAAAAAATTATTATTAGCGAACGCACATATCGAAAACATCCGTTTGTACGATGTTTATCGCAGGCATGGTGGTTATGCTGCCGTGGAAAAAGCCTTTAAAATGGCGCCTGCGGATATTGTGGAGGAAGTAAAAAAGAGTGGTCTTCGCGGTCGTGGTGGCGCCGGTTTCCCAACCGGTATGAAGTGGAGCTTTCTGGCCAAGCCTGAAGGCGTTCCCCGTTACCTCGTTTGCAATGCGGATGAATCCGAACCGGGAACCTTCAAGGATCGTTACCTGATGGAATTCATTCCGCACCTGCTGATCGAAGGCCTGATCATTTCTTCGTTTGCACTGGGCTCTAACCGCACCTATATCTACATCCGCGGTGAATATGCCTGGATCGTCGACATTTTGGAACAAGCGATTGCTGAAGCAAAAGCGGCCGGTTTCCTTGGAAAAAATATATTGAACACGGGCTTCGACTGCGAGATTTATGTCCAGCGTGGCGCCGGCGCTTATATCTGCGGTGAAGAAACAGCCCTGCTGGAATCCCTCGAAGGCAAGCGTGGCAATCCCCGCATCAAGCCGCCCTTCCCGGCGGTAAAAGGTTTGTACGGTGCACCCACGGTGGTGAATAACGTAGAAACGCTGGCAGCCGTTGTACCCATCATCAACATTGGCGGCGAAGAGTATGCAAAGATTGGCGTAGGCAAATCCACCGGTACAAAACTCATTTCTGCCTGCGGCAACATCAACAAGCCGGGCATTTATGAAATAGACATGACCATTTCTGTAGAAGAGTTTATCTACAGCGATGAGTATTGCGGCGGTATCCCTAAAGGAAAACGCCTGAAAGCCTGTATCCCCGGCGGATCGTCGGTGCCTATTCTGCCTGCCAACCTTTTGCTGAAAACAGCCAAAGGGGAGCAGCGGATGATGACCTATGAAAGCCTGGCCGATGGCGGTTTTGCCACCGGATCTATGATGGGTTCGGGTGGTTTTATTGTGCTGGACGAAGACCAGTGCGTGGTGCGTCACACCATGACCCTGGCCCGCTTTTATCGCCACGAAAGTTGCGGGCAGTGTTCGCCCTGCCGCGAAGGAACGGGTTGGATGGAGAAGATCCTGACCAACATCGAGAATGGCAAAGGCAAAATGAGCGACATCGACCTATTGTGGGACATTCAAAGCAAGATCGAAGGCAACACCATTTGCCCGCTGGGCGATGCGGCAGCCTGGCCGGTGGCAGCAGCCATCCGTCACTTCCGCGATGAATTTGAATGGCATGTGACCAACCCCGACGAAGCATTAACAAGAAACTTTGGACTGGCCCACTACGCCGATCCGATAGAAGTGGCGGCAACGCCGTAAAGAAGCTGCAAGCTGTCAGCTTCTAGCTACAAGCCGAAGGGCAGTAGTAAAAGAGCTAGCAGCCAGAAGCTAATAGCTAAAAGCTTATTTCACTATGGCTGAAGAAAAGAAACTGTTTAAGGTTACGATCGATAACATTACCACCGAGGTGGAGCCGGGAACGACCATCCTGATGGCGGCCCGAAAAATTGGTGGCGACATCGTACCGCCAACCATGTGTTATTACAGCAAGCTGCAGAACACAGGTGGCTACTGCCGCACTTGCCTGGTCCGGGTGGCTGCCGGCTCTACGGCCGATCCGCGACCAATGCCAAAGCTGGTAGCAAGCTGCCGTACGGCGGTGATGGACGGTATGATTGTAGAGAACATCACCAACCCGGCCGTACTGGAAGCCCGCAAAGGTGTGGTGGAGTTCCTGCTGCTGAACCACCCTCTGGACTGTCCCGTTTGCGACCAGGCCGGCGAATGCGACCTGCAGGACCTGAGCTACGAGCACGGTACCGAAGGCACCCGCTATGAATTCAAGCGCAGAACATTTGAGCGTATCGATATCGGCCCGAACATCCAGTTGCACATGACCCGTTGCATTCTTTGCTACCGTTGTGTGCACACGGCTAACCAGGTTGCCGGCAACCGCGACCATGGTGTGCTGGACCGCGGCGATCATGCACAAATAGCAACCTATATTCAGAAATCACTGGAAAGCCCGATGATCGGCAATGTCATTGACGTTTGTCCCGTAGGTGCCCTTACCGACAGAACCTTCCGGTTTAAAAACCGGGTATGGTTCACCAAGCCGGTAGATGCTCACCGCGATTGTCCGCATTGCACCGGCAAGGTGCGCCTTTGGATGCGCGGCGACGATGTGCTGCGGGTTACAGCCCGCAAAGACCAGTGGGGCGAAGTGGAAGAATGGATCTGTAACGAATGCCGCTTTGAAAAGAAAAAAGTAAGCGATTGGGTCATTGAAGGACCAACCAAATTAGACAGGCATTCGGTTATCAATGCCGGTCATTATGTGAACCTGGTGACACCAAAAGAAACCCTGAAAGAAGTGATGGGTGGCCGCGATCCGAAACGGTTGCTGGATATCAAAACCATTTCGGATGTAAACCAGGTGGATCTTGATGTGCTTCCCGGGCCGGCAACCAGCGCAACGTTCAACGGCAATCCCGATTCGGTAGGTACCAATGTTACCGATGTGAAGAATGGAATGGGGAGGAACCTGGCCGGAACGGACAGCACTAACCCGAACACACCCTAACGAACAGCAGAACAGACGAGCAAGGAACAGATGAATGGTGAAGGACGGGGAAGGTGACGAATAGAATTTCATAACGTACAAGTGTGCGACGCAACAAAAGTTGAATAGTAGCACCCGAGTTGACAAACAAAAAAAAGCTTCAAGTGAAAAGCAATGTGCTTGCCGCTTGCCGCTAACAGCTAATAGCTATGTTACTACAAATTGATTGGTTCCTTATTCTGGAAAAATTTATCCTGATCGCCGTAATTGTAACTACGGCGCTGGTGGTAGCGATGTACAGCACCTATGCGGAACGGAAGGTTGCTGCGTTTTTGCAGGACAGGATTGGTCCCGATCGTGCCGGTCCGTTCGGCTTGCTGCAGCCAATGGCCGATGGTGTCAAGCTGTTCATGAAAGAAGAGATCATCCCGCTGACATCTTCCAAATCACTTTTTATCATGGGCCCCTTGCTGGCAATGATAACAGCCACCATGACAAGTGCCGTCATTCCCTGGGGATGGACCATTGACGTTGCCGGCCGGCAGGTGCCGCTGCAGGTTGCCGATATCAACATTGGTATCCTTTACATTTTTGGCGTGGTGAGCCTGGGTGTGTATGGCATCATGATCGGTGGCTGGGCCTCCAACAATAAATTTTCACTCCTCGCCGCTATCCGTGGCGCTTCGCAAATGATCTCTTACGAACTGGCCATGGGCCTTTCCCTGATCGCCGTGCTGATGCTGGTAGGCGATCTGCGGATGAGCACCATTGTAGGTCACCAGGTAGAAAACGGCTGGAATATTATTTACCAGCCCCTGGGTTTCCTGATCTTTTTGATCTGTTCGCTGGCAGAGTGTAACCGTACGCCGTTTGACCTGCCGGAAGCCGAGAATGAATTGAACTTTGGTTACCACCAGGAATACTCTTCCATGAAGCTGGGTTTTTACTTGTTTGCCGAATACATCAACATGTTTATCAGCGGTGTTATCATGGCCACACTTTATTTTGGCGGGTACGATATTCCGTTTATCGATGAAGTAGGCATGTGGGGTAACCAGTGGTGGGTTGGATTGATTGGCTTTGCCGTACTGATGGCGAAAGCCTTCTTTTTCATCTTCCTGTTCATGTGGATCCGCTGGACCATTCCGCGTTTCCGTTTCGACCAGTTGATGAACCTGGGCTGGAAAGGGCTTTTGCCCCTGGCGCTGGGCAATATGCTGCTAACGGCAGTGATCGTTTTACTGCTGAATAAATAAATGATTTTTAAACAACGGATGGAGCAGAACGGCTAATTTTGCGGCCGTTAAAAGAAGAAGAGGAAAAGACGATGCAAGCATTAACAAACAGAAAAACAGTGGTGGAGCGCAAGCCAATGACCCTGGCTGAAAAGCTGTACCTGCCGGCGATCTTCAAAGGCATGGGTATCACGTTCTCGCACTTATTTAAAAAAGCGCCAACCATCAGGTACCCGGAAGAAAAGCGTCCTTTTGCCGATGTTTTCCGTGGATTGCATATTCTGAACCGGGACGAAGAAGGCCGCGAACGCTGTACGGCTTGCGGTCTTTGTGCGGTAGCCTGCCCGGCTGAAGCCATTACCATGGAGGCGGCAGAGCGCCAGACAGGGGAAGAAAACCTGTACCGCGAAGAAAAATACGCTGCCAAGTACGAGATCAACATGCTGCGTTGCATTTTCTGCGGCCTGTGCGAAGAGGCTTGTCCGAAGGATGCCATCTACCTGACAAAAACAGTTGCGCCGGCAAACTACGGCCGCAAAGGTTTTATTTATAAAAAAGAAGATTTACTGATTCCAAACCCGGTAACGGACCCCGAAGGTTACAAAGAAGCCAAGGGTACGTTCAACACAAAACCGGAATAAAATAGAACCTACTGCATGGGTATTACACAAATACTATTCTGGGCGCTGACGGCAGTGGCCCTTTTTAGCGCAATGCTGGTGGTAACCAGTAAAAATCCGGTGTACAGTGTACTGTGGCTGATTGTTACCTTCTTTACCATCTCGGGCCACTACCTGTTGCTGAATGCGCAGTTCCTGGCCATTGTGAACATTATTGTTTATGCCGGCGCCATTATGGTGCTCTTCCTGTTTGTGATCATGCTGATGAACCTGAGCAAGGAAACCGAACCGCAAAAGAACAAATGGCTGCGGTTGGCCGGGGCCGTTGCTGGAGGCAGTTTGCTGCTGGTGCTCGTGGCGGCGCTGCGTACCACCGAAACAAGAATGACGGAACTGGGTACCGGCGAGATTGGCCTGATTCAAAACCTGGGCAAGGTGTTGTTTACCGAATACGTGGTTCCGTTTGAGATCGCCAGCATCCTGTTTTTAAGTGCCATGATCGGTGCGGTAGTGATTGGCAAAAAAGAAAAGCCGGTGATTGAGGATGAGATCCTGGAAGCGGATGTGATACAATCAGAGATTCACGAAAACGAAACCGCCGGGTACCTGAAGCATTAACCGTTACTATATTATTATGGACATCAAGTATTACATTTTTCTTTCCCTCGCCTTGTTTGTCATTGGCATTGTAGGGGTGCTTACCCGGCGCAATGCCATCATCATATTTATGTGTGTCGAGTTGATGCTGAACTCCGTTAACCTGCTGTTGGTGGCGTTCTCTAAAATGCATCACCTGGCAGGCGCCGCTACCAATCCAACCGCCGGAACCGACGGGCAGTTGTTTGTATTCTTTATCATGGTAGTAGCCGCTGCGGAAGTGAGTGTGGGCCTGGCCATTATCGTTATGCTCTTCCGCAATACACATTCTGTGGACGTGAACTTTTTAAACAGACTAAAACACTAAGAAAGCTGCGAGCCATGAGCTGTGAGCCACGAGCCAGAAGGTTCAGAAGCTCAAGGCTCATAGCTCAAAGCTCATAGCTTATAACATGAAGAACTTAATTTTACTCATTCCGCTGCTGCCGTTCCTGGGCTTTTTGATCAATGGATTGGGACGGAAACATTTATCCAAAGGGGCCATTGGTACCATTGGCAGTGGTGTGATCCTGGGTTCCTTTGCCATTAGTTTGTATGCTTTCCTTAACCTGGATGCGTTCACCGGCGAACGGGCCATTTCGTCCAGTGCCCGCATTTTGGGAAACCCCGTGATCCGTTATTTTGATTTTATCCGCGTAGGAAACTTCCGCGTTCCGTTTGCGTTCCAGATCGACCAGCTCTCAACGCTGTTTCTCCTGATCATTACCGGCGTTGGTTTCCTGATCCATGTTTATTCGACGGCTTATATGCACGAAGAAAAACGGGAACATTTTGGTCGCTATTTCGCCTACCTCAATTTGTTTGTGTTTTCGATGCTGCTGCTGGTGATGGGCGCCAACTTCGTGATTATGTTTATTGGTTGGGAAGGGGTTGGTCTTTGTTCTTACCTGCTGATCGGCTATTGGTTTAAAAATGTAGATTATACCAAAGCAGCCAAAAAAGCGTTTGTCATGAACCGCATTGGTGACCTTGGCTTTTTGCTGGCCGTGTTCTGGCTTATTGCCAAACTGGGCACGGTAAGCTATGCAGATGTTTTTACAACGGCTGCACTTGACCGTTTGTCCTCCACCGATTTGATTGGCATTACCCTGCTCCTGTTTTTGGGAGCTACCGGTAAAAGTGCACAGATACCGCTGTACACCTGGCTGCCCGATGCGATGGCTGGTCCCACGCCGGTATCCGCACTGATCCACGCCGCTACGATGGTTACCGCCGGTATTTATATGATTGCCCGCAGCAACGTGCTATTTACGGCAGCGCCGGCAACGCTTTCCGTCATTGCCATTATTGGTGCGGCAACTGCGCTGTTGGCTGCCACCATTGCCATCCGGCAAAACGACATTAAAAAAGTGCTGGCGTATTCTACCGTCAGCCAGTTGGGATACATGTTCCTGGCACTGGGAACCGGCGCTTACGTGGCGGCTGTTTTCCATGTCATGACGCATGCCTTCTTCAAAGCCCTGTTGTTCCTTGGTTCCGGTTCGGTGATCCACGCCGTGAGTGGCAACCAGGACATTCGCACTATGGGTGGCCTGCGCAAAAAACTGCCGGTGACCTATGCCACTTTCTTTGTGGGCTGTTTGGCCATTGCCGGTATTGCGCCGCTGAGCGGTTTCTTTTCCAAAGATGCCATCCTGTTAAGCGCTTTCGATAGCAATAAGATCTTGTACGCAGTAGGATTGTTTACCGCTGCACTGACCGCATTTTATATGTTCCGCCTCCTGTTCATCACCTTTGGCGGTTCGTTCCGCGGCACCGAAGAGCAAAAGCATCACATTCACGAAAGTCCTGCGGCCATGACCATCCCACTAATCGTTTTGGCGGTGCTGTCCATTATCGGTGGCTGGATCGGCATTCCTGCCCTGTTCATGGAAGGTGGCGACAAGCTTGCTGAATATTTAGGCCCTGTGGTGAAATCAAAAGCGATCCATGTGGATCATGCTACCGAGTGGATACTTGTGGCACTAACAACGGTGATAGCACTGGTAGCCATTGCCATTGCGTATACCCGTTACCGTAACTACCGCGACGAAAAAGAAACCGGCTTTACCAGGCTGCTGGAGAACAAATGGTATGTGGATGAATTGTACGACACGGTTATTGTGCGTCCGCTGAACAGCTTTGGTGGTTTTGTGCACCGCTTTATCGAAAAAGGTACCATCGATGCGATGGTTAACGGTGTGGGCCGGCTGGTAAATTATGGTGGTCGCCAATTGCGCTGGCTGCAAAGCGGGCAGGTTGGTAACTACGTGCTGCTGATGGTCATTAGCATGGTGCTTTTGTTCCTGCTGCAATTCTTTTTGAGAAAATAAAATGGTGAGTAGTGAATGGTTAGTGGTGAGTAGGTCTTTCAAAACTCACCATTCACCACTCACCACTCACACCAATTGTTGATATGATTGTCTTATCCCTTTTTCTGGTTCCCTTGCTTGGTGGGTTGATTTCCTTTTTTATTAAGGAGGAAAAAGCCGTTCGCACCTGGGCATTTGTTGTTTCGCTGGTGACGATGGCGCTGGCCGTAGCCGGAACCCGTTTTATTACATCAGAAGATGCCCTGCAGTTTTCCGCACCCTGGATGGGCGCACTGAATTCCACGTTTTCGCTGAAGCTGGATGGCATGGCCAAGCTGCTTTGCCTGCTGACAGGAATTGCTTACCCCGTGATCTTTTTTTCTACCTGGAATACGGCCTACCGCAAGCCGCATAACTTTTTTGGACTGATGCTGCTGGCACAAGCCGGCCTGATGGGGGTGTTTACGTCCATGGATGCGCTCTTGTTTTATTTCTTCTGGGAACTGGCGCTGATACCGGTTTATTTTCTTTGCTCCGGCTGGGGTGGCGAAAAAAGAATCCAGGTTACGTTCAAGTTCTTTATTTATACGTTTACTGCTTCGGTGCTGATGCTCATCGGGCTTCTTTATCTCTATTTTCAAACGCCTGACCGTTCGTTTTCCATCGAATCGTTTTACGCACTGGCTAGCCAGGGCAACTGGAATCAAACCCTTGCTTTCTGGTTGCTGTTTGCCGCATTCGCGGTGAAGATGCCCGTATTTCCGTTTCATACCTGGCAGCCCGATACCTACGAGCAGTCGCCCAACGCGGTGACCATGGTACTGAGTGGCCTGATGGTAAAAATGGGTGTGTACGGCGTGATCCGCTGGGTGCTTCCGGTTACCGCTTCCGCCGCTTATTCCTGGGGTGATGTGGTTTCCACCATGGCCGTTATCGGTATCATCTATGCATCGATCCTCGCCATTCAGCAAAACGACTTAAAGCGACTGATTGCTTATTCCTCCATTGCACACATCGGCATCATGGCGCTGGCCATTTTTGCCGAAACACAAATGGCCCTGCAAGGTGTGATGATGCAGATGTTTAACCACGGTGTCAACATCATTGGCTTGTGGATAGTGGTGGAAATGATCGAGCGGCAATTTGGTACCCGCAAGCTTTCGGAATTAGGAGGTATTGCCGCCAAAGCGCCGGCACTGGCAACGTTGCTGGTGATCATGGCCTTTGCCAATATTTCGCTGCCGCTGACCAATGCTTTTGTGGGAGAGTTCCTGATGTTTGCCGGCATCTTCACGTCAACGTACAGCAAATACAATTTTGTGTTTACCACGCTGGCCTTGCTAAGTATTATCCTGGCAGCAGTGTATACGCTTACTATGGTGCAGAAAGTTTTCTTTGGACCGGTGAACGACCGCACCGCCAACGCCGTGGATATCCGGCTGAATGAAAAACTGGCCCTGGGTGCGCTGGTGGTGATCATCTTCCTGTTTGGCGTTTACCCGCAGCCGCTGCTGAACATTACCAGCGAATACACGGAAACCATCATTACAAATTCAACAAGGGTGTTAACTCAAACCTTGAACAAATAATATGAACGCATTACTTCTTTCAGCTGTTTCGGGTGTGATTATGATGTTCAGCGGTTTTGCGCTGAGCCGCGGCGCTGTTCGAACACTTGCCCAGGTACTCCTTGCCCTCGTTGTTGTGTCGGCCGCGCTGGAGTTAAGAGGCGTTAGTTTTTTTGACATCGATACAAAAGGCATGCTGGCCTTCGACAATTTTGCTTTGTTGTTTTCCCTGATCGCAGCGCTTTGTACCCTTGTGTTTACCCTGCTTTCAGGAAAAGACATGGAAAGAGTGGGAACGAGCTATTCCGACTATTTTGCCCTGATCTTTTTTATTCTCGCCGGTATCGTGATCTCGTCTTCGTTCCAGTCCCTGCTGCTCCTGTTTTTGGGTATCGAGATCATTTCCATCCCGCTTTACATTTTGGCCGGCACCGATAAGCTGAACCTGAAAAGCAACGAAGCCAGTTTGAAATACTTCCTGATGGGATCTTTCTCGACCGGCTTGCTGCTGATGGGCATTGCGTTGGTGTATGGTGCAACAGGCACCTTCAGCACGGTGGACATGCAGGTCTCTACCGAATCGGTTCCTGTACTGTTTCTGGCTGGCTTGCTCCTGCTGATGTTTGCCATCTCGTTCAAGGCATCGGCTGCACCGTTCCATTTCTGGACGCCGGACGTATACGATGGTTCGCCAACGGTATTTACTTCGTTCATGGCAACCGTCGTAAAAGCGGCGGTTTTCATTGCGTTTATGCGACTTTTTTCCGCCGCCTTTGGCAATATCAGCGGCGAATGGAAACTGGTTGCCGCCATCATTGTGGCTACGACTTTGTTTATCGGAAACATAACGGCTGTTTTCCAGCAGAGCGTAAAGCGTATGCTCGCTTATTCTTCCATTGCGCAGGCAGGCTTTATGATGCTGGCCATCTATACACTGACCACGGAAGCCCGTGAAGGTCTTATCCTGTATGGAACGGCCTACTCGCTGGCTACGATCGGCATCTTTGCCGTACTGGCCAAAATGCCCGATTATACGTTTGATGGCTTCAACGGCTTTGCAAAACAGCAGCCACTGATCGCTGCCACGCTGGTGATTTTTTTGCTGTCACTCGCAGGCATTCCGCTAACGGCAGGTTTTCTTTCCAAGTTTTATATGCTGAAGGCAACAGTAGCGGTAGGCAATATCTGGCTGGCCATATTTGCCGTGCTGATGGCAGCCGTGTCGGTTTATTATTATTTCCGCCTGATACAAGCCATGTATTTTAAAGATGGCACTGCAACGATCCGTAATGTTGGCACCGGCTTTAAAGTAACACTCATAGCCGTAGCGGCATTCACCATTATCCTTGGTGTGTATCCGAACCTACTCCTGTACTGGCTTTATTTTTAGGAATAGCGAGTAGCAAGTAGTAAATAGCAAGTAGCCTTTCATTGCAAAACATTATATTCTTACAAACCTCCTGAGCAACCAGGAGGTTTTTTTTATGGAAAGAAATGGTGGCGTGAAATGGCTACTGGCTACTCGCCGCTTACTACTCGCATCTTACTTATCTTCGGTTTCTGCATGAAGAAGGGGGATATCGTTTCGCTTTCCGTTCGCACCATCCGCAGCAATAAGCTTCGCAGCGTTTTGACCATTGCCATTATTGCATTGGGCATAACGGCGTTGGTGGGCATTATTACGGCCATACAGGCCATGAACCAAAAGCTGACCGAAAGTTTTTCTACGATGGGTGCCAATGGCTTTGTCATCCGGTTTAAAGAACGAAATGTTCGCGTTGATAATCGCCAGGTTAAAATGGAAGTAGCAAGGAGAGGCACGCTACAGGAAAAACGTTCGAACCTGGGACAGCGCATCACCCTGCAACAGGCAGAAGCTTTCCGGGAATTATTTGCTTATCCTGCAGCCGTTGGCCTTTCGGTTTTTGGCGGAAGCCTGATCAGCGTTGCAACGGAAGCCCGTCGTCTTAATCCAACCGTTTCGCTTTTTGGTGTGGACCAGCATTACATCGATCTGAATGGCGTGGAGCTGGCCGCAGGCCGCAACTTCAGTCGGCAGGAGATAAGCGCCGGCACCGAAACCTGTATCCTTGGTCATGACGTGGCAGAAAAGCTTTTTGGCTCCAACACTTACCTGGCGGTTGGCAAAAAAGTACGTATTCAAAACCATGTTTACCGGGTAACCGGCGTGCTGAAAAGCAGGGGATCGCTGTTTGGTTTTAGTAGGGATAACATAACGCTTGTGGGTTACAAAAACCTGGTGCGCAACTTCCGTTACAACAGCTTTACCATTGGCGTAAAAGCGCCGGACTTGGCAAGGATTGAAGAAGCCATGGCCGAAGCGGAAGGCGCTTTTCGGCAGGCAAGAAAACTGGCTGTGACGGAGAGCAGTAATTTTTTGCTGGAGCGAAATAACAGCCTGGCCCAACGGGCTATCAACAGTTTGCGTTTTATCACCATCGCGGTTACGCTGATTGGTTTTATTACGCTAATTGGTGCTGCGATTGGCCTGATGAACATTATGTTAGTATCGGTTGCCGAACGCACAAAGGAAGTTGGACTGCTCAAAGCCATCGGCGCCAAAAAAAGCACCATCCGTATGCAGTTCTTAACCGAAGCTGTTGTGATCAGTCTTGCCGGCGCCTTCATCGGAATTGCGTTGGGAATAGCCCTGGGAAACCTTTTTGCCCTGTTGCTGCAAACCGATTTTGTAGTGCCCTGGAACTGGATTTTTTATGGTGTCATTCTTTGTTCAGTCGCAGGACTTGCAGCCGGTAGTTATCCTGCCCTGAAAGCCGGCAATCTCAATCCCATTGAGGCTTTGCGGTATGAGTAGAAATAAAATTTAGCCGCATTAATTTGTTAAAAAGAAAAGATACCCCTTAACTTTAACGCTCTCGGGTTGGAGTTATGAACGATTCGTTTATAAAAAAAAAAATCGGGGGAAACATTCGATTGATTTTTTTCAGTAGAATTGTGCAATCAACAACGCAATTTTTTCTTAAAATTTCTAAATTAAAAATTTACAATCATGGCAGAGTCTAGACCGACTGCAACATCAACTGTGAAAGCTACAACATCAGTTCAATCGAAGAAATCAAGCAATGCCATATCGTGGCTGGCTCCCATTATTTGTGTTATTGCCGGTTATGTTATCTGGCGCTACATCTTTGGCAATGCTGATGGATTTACGCAACCCGATCCAGCCGGTGGCTTCTGGCCTGCACACAAGGGACCAAAGTCTGCCATCAATGGTATCTATGAAGGTGGAATTATCGTACCTCTCCTGATTGGAATGTTATTAATGGTAGTTGTGTTCTCTATTGAGCGTTTCCTCACAATCAACAAAGCGTTGGGCAAAGGAAATATTTCTGAGTTTGTACGCAAGGTGCAGTATCACCTGGCTAACCGCAACGTAGATGCAGCAATGGCTGAGTGCGACAAGCAGCGTGGCTCTGTTGCCAACGTTATGAAGGCTGGTCTGCGTCGTTACAAAGACATGATCGACAACAACGAATTCAACATGGAGCAAAAAGTAGCATCTATCCAGCAGGAAGTTGAAGAAGCAACTGCTCTTGAACTGCCGATGCTGCAGAAAAACCTCGTGTTCCTTTCTACCATCGTATCCGTTGGTACCCTCGTAGCCCTGTTGGGAACGGTAATGGGTATGATTCGTTCCTTCTCGGCCCTGGGTGCTGAAGGTGGTGGCGGTAACGCTGGTGCCCTGGCGCAAGGTATCTCTGAGGCCCTGTATAACACAGCTATCGGTATCGGTACATCGGCCCTGGCGCTTGTTATGTACAACATCTTCACAACAAGAATCGACAGCATCACTTACGGTATTGACGAATCAGGATTCACTTTAACACAGTCTTTTGCTTCTTTGTACAAATAAGAAGCGCTGTGTTTATGGAATAATGGAATCTTTTGAGTCTCAATACAAAATCTGATTAGCATATGCCAAGTGTAAAAATGCCGAAAAAAAGCACGGATACGGACATGACCCCCTTTGTGGACGTGGCCTTTATCCTGTTGACTTTCTTTATCATGGCAACAAAGTTTAAGCCGCCGGAGCCGTTGACGATCACCACACCACAATCTGTTTCTTCTACCAAGCTGGATGAAAAAGATGCGTTGATGATTTCCTTTGACTCGTCCGGCAGGGTTTACCTGAACCTGAACCTGGGTAAATCTGAAGACGACGAGATGAAGCTCGACTTCATCAAGCGGGTCAATACCGAAGCCAACCTTGGACTGACGGATGAACACATGCAGAAGTTTGTTCGCAATTCCATGATCGGGTCGCCACTGACAGAACTGAAGGCGATTATGAACCTGCCTATTGCCGAATGGGAAAAAGTTCGCCAGAAGGGAATCCCTGTGGATTCTTCCAACAACGAGCTGTCCCGCTGGATGGGAGCTGCTCGTCAAACCTTCGGTGCCCGTCAGATCGACATCATGATCAAGGGTGACAACAATGCCCGGTACCCCGATTTTAAAGGCGTGATTGAAGCCCTGCGGGCCAACGAAATGTTCAAGTACAAGCTAATCACCGATCCAAGAGGTGTTCCTGTTGGTTCGGAGCTGTACAAGATCAGGCAAGCCGGCGGCGGAACTGAATCCGATTCGTAAACAATTTAAATTTTAAAGTATGGCATCATTAGATAGCGGCGGTGGCGACAGTGGCCATAAGAAAGGGCCTGGCGTCAAAAAGGCCAAAAAGCTTTCAACCCGTATTGACATGACACCGTTGGTGGACCTGGGATTTCTGCTCATCACCTTCTTTATTTTTACCGCAACGATGAGTACGCCCAATACCATGCGCCTCATCATGCCGAAAGATGAAAAGGACCCTGAGAAGCAAACAGAAGTAAAAGAGTCTTCTACGCTGACGATCCTAATGGGGAAAGACAACCACGTGTATTATTACGAAGGCCAGTTGAAAAGCGATGGCTCCAACTTCAGCAGCTCTACGTACAAAGAAATCCGTGAAGTGATCCAGAACAAGCGGACCGCTGTTATGCAGCAGGGACGTGCCTTGGGTCAGCACCCCGATTCTTTGGACAAGGACTTTGTTGTGGTGATTAAGCCCAACGCAGATGCAACCTATAAAAATACTGTAGACGTATTAGATGAAATGACCATTAATGGTGTAAAGCGTTTTGCGATTGTTGATATTTCTGAACCCGATAAGCAAGCCATTGCTTTGACGGAGCAGGGAAGCCCCGGTCAATAACCACAAAATTTGTGGAAACGTTTTTGAAACAGCATCTAATTACAAATAACTGAAACATGGAAGCAAACAAGATTTTACAGGCTGATCTGCTTGACCTCCTCTTCGAAGACCGTAACAAAGAATACGGTGCTTACGAACTGCGGAGAAAATATAACAAGCGCATCACCTTAGCACTTACCATCACGGCAACTATTGCTGCTTTGATTGTAGGCGCTACATTCCTTTCAAAGGCCTTGGGCCCAAGCGAGGACGCAATCGTAGAGGTTCGTGATGTTGTGGTGGAGAACATCCAGGAGGAAGCACCACCGCCACCGCCGCCGCCGCCACCACCGCCACAGGCACCGCCGCCGCCGCCACAACTGGAAACGGCCAAGTTTACCCCACCTGTAATCAAAAAAGACGAAGAGGTAAAGCAGGAAGAAATTCCGCCAATTGAAAAATTGGAGCAGGTTGTGGTAGCCGATAAAAGCCAGGAAGGTTTGAAAGGGCCGGATATCTTAGCCCCTCCCGTTGTAGATAACAATACAAAAGTGGTAGAAGTTAAGCCAGCCGAAGACGAAAACAAGGTATTTGAAAAGGTAGAAATTGAAGCCAGCGTAAACATCAACCAATGGCGCCGTCACCTGGAAAGCCAGTTGCAGCGTTACATTGAAGATGCTGCCAGCTCCGGCATGACACCTGGCACGTACACAGTAAACGTTCGCTTTCTGGTAGAAAGAGACGGTAGTATCACTGATGTACGTTCCCTGAACGATCCCGGTTACGGGTTAGGACAAGGCGCTGTGGAAACAGTAAAACGCGGCCCGAAATGGAACCCGGGCGAGCAGAACGGACGGAAAGTACGTTCGTACCACACACAGCCTATCACGTTTGTGATCCAGGACATGTAATTCAACCGAATGTTATAATAAATCCCTCTGCTTGCAGGGGGATTTTTTTTGCTGCACTAGGCTACTGTTTAAGGCCTTGTCGGAAGCTCTTAGCTACTGAACAGGCGCAATTTTAGCGTTACCCCGTACACCCTGCCAATTGCAAATTGCGGCGAGGCCTTTACTTTTGCCCATGTCTTTGCATTTATCCGGTTGGGATGATACGATTGTAGCACTGGCCACGCCGCCCGGCGTGGGTGCTTTGGGCATTATCCGCCTGAGTGGGAGAAAAGCCATTGAAGTGGTGAACGCCCTGTTCCCCTCAAAAGATTTATCCAAACAGCCTTCTCATACATTGCATGTCGGTTTGTTGAAGAACGGACCCACCGTGCTGGATGAAGTTGTCGTGTCCCTATACAAGGCGCCACGGTCTTATACCGGCGAAGACATTGCCGAGATCAGTTGCCACGGTTCGCCCTTTATACACCAGCAGGTAATAGGGGCCTGTATGGAAAAAGGTGCCCGGTTGGCCAAGCCCGGCGAATTTACCCAGCGAGCTTTTTTGGCCGGCAAGCTTGACCTGGCACAGGCCGAAGCTGTGGCCGACCTGATTGCCAGCAATACCGCCGCCTCGCACCAAACGGCCTTGCACAACATCCGGGGAGGTTTTTCGCAGGCATTAAAAGACCTGCGGGAACAAATGATCCGTTTTTCTGCCCTGATTGAATTGGAACTTGATTTTTCGCAGGAGGATGTGGAGTTTGCCGACCGTACGCAATTGAAGGAACTTGTGAACGGCGCTGCTGTGCATACCCAACAGTTGTTGCAGTCTTTCAAGCTTGGCAATGTGATTAAAAACGGCGTTAGCGTAGCGATCATTGGAAAACCCAATGCCGGTAAATCCACACTGCTGAATACACTGCTGAATGAAGACCGGGCTATTGTGAGCGATATACCGGGAACCACGAGGGATACGATAGAAGAAGTGATTAACATTGATGGAATTCTGTTCCGGTTGATCGATACCGCGGGCATCCGGACGCATACGACCGACTCCATTGAGTCGGTTGGCATTGAAAAAAGCCTGGCGAAAATGCGGGGAGCGGATGTGGTCATTTATCTTTTTGACGTGAACGAAACCGACCCGGCCGAACTTGGAAAAACTATTGGGGAGATGAAGGGGGAAGGGATTGAATTTTTGCTGGTAGCCAACAAAGCCGACTTGGTGGACGAAGCTGCGGTGCGGCAAAAGTTTGCTACCACAGTAGGTGTGATTTTTATTTCAGCAAAGTCAGGCGCCCATCTGGATGTGCTGAAAAACAAAATGGTGGATGCCGTGCTGCAGGACGGCGTGCAAGGTGAAAGCGTTGTGGTAACAAATGCCCGGCATTTTCATGCTTTGCAGGAGGTAAATAAATCACTAGTGGAGGTGGCTGAAGGACTGGAAACCGGCTTGCCGGGTGACCTGCTGGCGCTGGACATTCGTCGCTGCCTGCACTACCTGGGCGTTATCACCGGCGAAGTAAGCAATGAAGATTTGCTGGATTATGTGTTCAGTAAATTCTGTATCGGGAAGTAAAGCAGTCAACCTGTTTATATATAATAGGCGACAGGCCCTAAAAACGGCTTTCTGCTTTTTTCTTAAATAATTGAAAGCCTTTTTGTTCGTATAGATTGAATCCTTTACTTTTGCACCCTCCAATTACAAGGGCATTGGGAGTAATTCCAGTGAATATGTAAGAAGGAATCGGGAAGTAGCGCAGGCCGGTAGCGCACCTGGTTTGGGACCAGGGGGTCGCAGGTTCGAATCCTGTCTTCCCGACAGATAGAAATCAAACCCAGAGCGGGTTTCAGACGAACGAGGTACTACCATTTTTAAAACCGATTGAAAAAATTGGGGGAAAAATGGGGAATCAACGAACGACTGAAACCCGTTTTTGTAAAGGGACGGTCGCAGTCGCGCCACACAAAGGTGGAATCCGGCTGCGCTGGTCCTACAAGGGGAAGCGACAGGAACTGTTCTTCGCCACGGCCAACGAACCGAACGCTCTTTTAAAAGCCAACACGATCAAACAGATCATCGAACAGGACATCGTTACCGGTCGGTACGATGAGGACCTGAGACGTTACAAAGAACTCCTGCGGTCAGCTGCGATCCGGGAGTTGTTGGATGAGCAGCGACATTTATCTGTTCCCATATCGTGGAACAACTATCAGACTAAACTTGAGACGAAGGTGTCCGCAGCGGACATCCTGCGGGAGTTCGACCGTTACCTGGTTGTAAAAGACAAGGTTGATGATCCGAACTACTACGCACTCACCCGCAAGGTGCTGGTGAAATGGGGCGACTTTGACGTGGATGACATTCCGCTTCTGCTTAGCCGGGAGAAGTGGTCAGCAAAAACGTTTAACGACCGCCGCAACTGTCTCAATGCGTTCTTTGAATGGATGAAACGGAAAAAGAAGATCGGTGACAACCCTGTTGAAGACCTGTCGACAAAAGACCGGAACCGGGTGCATCCGGATCGTGAGCCGTTCACTGATGAAGAAGCCGGGGCGATCCTCGATGCACTACGGACGAACCGCTTTGTAAAGAAATCATCGCGGTTTGACCACGCTCAGTATTATCCGTTCGTTGCGTTCCTTTCGCACATCGGGTGCCGCCCGGCAGAAGCCATCGGTCTTAAAGTCCGGTATGTTCGCTTCAGTGAAGGTAGGATGGTGATCGGTAGTGCGCTGGCCAGGACGAACAAGGGTACCAATGCAGCCGCCAGGGTATTCAAAAGTACCAAGAACAACAAGGTGCGCTACATACCGCTGGATGGGTTTCTCGTAGACTTGCTGGAACCGCTGTGTAGGGGAAAGGCGCCGGATGACTTTGTATTCCTGAACGCGAACGGCAATGTGATCGACGATAAGATGCTCCTCCGGAGGGTATTGAAACCGATCCAGGAAGCACTTGAAATCCCGGTGCGGGTTACATACGCTTTCAGGCACACATTCGCGACCAAGGCAGTGCAACAGGGGATGTTGGCGCATCAGGTAGCCTATCTTATGGGTGACACGGTGGAAACGGTTCTTGCGAACTACTTTCACAACAACCAGATGCCGGCACAGCTTCCGATAGGTGTGGCATCGACCTTGTGGCCGGGGCTTTCGAAAACAGGTTAATTCATCAACCATTTAACGTAAAAAAAACAGCCGGGTTCGTCCCGGCTTTTTTATTGTCAGGTAGCCGCTGTCTTCGTTCTTGATAACACCATCCACGGATACCGAGACAAGAACTTGCCAAACGCCCACAGCGCATCATCTACTGTTTTGGAACTGAAGTCGCACTGCTTGACGATCTCACGGTAAAACTTGCAGTACTCATTGTAAGCCTCCATCGTGAGCTTTGGTTCTTCCTCCCGGCCGACTTCGGAAATATCCATCAGACAGCGGTAGGCACGGTATACATGCTGATCGAAAATCGGGAACCGTTCAGGGTTGATGATATGTAACAGGAAAACACGCCACACGATCCGGAGCTTCCCAAAGTGCTGGTCGAACAACGCCTCGTTGTAATTGTCCGACAGTGTTTGTATTACCGTTAGTTTACTTATGATCTTGTCCCGCAACGCCTGTTCTTTTTTACCACTGAGCGGCATCCCGTTCTTCCACGTGAACAGAGTAATAAGCCGTTCTGCAGTGACCGGCGTTTTTACAATACTTTCCTCGTACACATCCATGTCAGGGTAGTCGTACTGAGCACTCCAGTACTCAACAAACTTTCGCGAGTTTGACGGTATACATTCAAATGTGAAGAAAGGCGTCGACTGTTGATCCATAATTTAACGAATAAGATTAACTGTTCCTCGTGCAGTTCTGGGAATATCGCCTTCGAACTGGTACTGACACATCCAGACGTATACGTCTGTTTGTTGAGTGACAGAAGCTACTTTACCATTCCATCCCTTCGATGGATCGGTTGTTGTAAACACGGGCTGTCCCCATCGGTTATAAACGGCAAAGGAAAAGGAGGTCGTCCTACCTAAAACTACAGGGCGGAATACATCGTTCTTTCCATCGCCATTCGGTGTAAAAGCGGTTGGTACAAACATCCCGGAGCCACAGTCTGCCTGATGTATACGTACCGTGTCCTTTCCGATACACCCATTGTTGTCTTTGACCTCTAACCAGTATTCACCAGGAGCGGAGATTACGATGTCAGGTCTGGTGCTACCGTTCATCCAGGCGTAGGAACTGAACGATTCGAGCGGTTGCAACTTGAGTGTGTTGTACGAACAGATCGCTGTGTCGCTGGGTAAAAAGTTAGATGGGGTGGGAAGATGTGTCGTAATTCTCACTGTGCCACTCGCACCGCAACCATAGGCGTCCTTTACGCTGACAAAATATTCACCCAGTGTTGTTACCGGGAAGTATCTATCTGTGCTGCCATCCTGCCATGTGTAGGAACTAAAATCACCAGCGTCTAGTAAGCGGGTGGTGCCTTTACAAAGTGAAGGGTTTGGATCTAATCTGACTACAGGATTCCAAATGTTTGTGATACGTACTGTATCTACTGACCGGCATCCCTCCACGGTAGTGCCAGTGACTGAATATTGACCTGCGGTGGCAACGTGGATTCGCTGATCCCTACTACTGTTACTCCACTGGTAGGACTGAAAGCCGGAACCTGCATCAAATGACACCGTAGTTCCGATACAAATACTTGTATCGCTACCCAAGTTAATCCTGGGTGAGTTGATCACTTTTATACGGACCGTATCCCGGACGATACACCCCGGTTTGTATTCTGACTGTACGACGTAGGATGTGTCAACAGTTGGGTTCACCCATACATTTCCTCCAACCTTAGAACTGATCCTGTAATCTGGCGCCCACTGGTAATTTTGAAAGCCCGTTTGGGCGATTAGGTGAACAGAGTCGCTGTTACATTTTGTTTTGTCCTGACCTAATGAGAATGGTGGGGGTGATTGTGCTGTAATGGTTAACGTGTCGCGAAAAAGGTTGCTGCATACATCAACAACCGCGATATGATAAGTGCCCGGTTGTGAAGCGGTCAATGTACTGTCAGTTGAGCCGTCCTGCCATAGGTACGACACATACCCTTTCCGTGCATTGAGAACGATTGTGTTTTCTGGGCACAGTGACTGGTCGCCACCTAAGTTAACAGGTCCGGGAGAAGATTGAGCGGTTACTATCATTGAGTCTTTGAGTGCGCCACAATCGGTTTGCAGCGTGGCGTAAAGAACAATGGTACCGCTCTTTGTAAAGGTGACGGTAAACGTATCATCGTTTACAGCTTCGATTAGAACAGAAGGGTCGGAAGTGTGAAACTGAACCGGATTGGCGCTACTGCTTTCGTGCGGTGCGGTATACGTTAGTTTACTTCCTGTACATACCTGCGTCGGACCCTTGATTCTGCCGAGGCGAACAATGGACTCCGTTCGACATGAAACATCCCAGGAGAACCCTTTGCCATCGTAAACAGATTGTATTGCAGGGCCGTTGCCTCCTTTTTGAACTTCCTCAGCTTGGATGGTTGTTTGACGAACTGTGACTATGCGGTTCGTAATGTTGGTTTCTACTGGTGTCACGGGGCAGTTGCCAAGTGTACCGATTGGGGAAGTTTTCATAAGTATAGCCCTCATCGTAACCCTCGTGTACCCTACATCGGTTTGTGTGCTTCCTGCGAGCACTGTCGAAGAGTCTGACATAACGTCCATGCCACTTAGGAACTCGCCGCCATTGTAAGGGAGTTTGTACGCCCACGCCTTGCCGGTAACTTCGTTAAATCGGCTCACGTAGAAGTCCGATGTAAAAGGATTATCCTCCCAATGAACCCCGGTTCGAGTAGGAATATGGAAATACCTTTTACGGAGAATGTTGACAGAGATCGGCTGAAGATTGGCCGAGAGTTCGATCTTCTTACCCGATAAGAATTGACCGTTTTCATCAAACGTCAACAACGCCTGAGCACCTGCGTTGGGGTGACCTGGAGCGGTGTAGCCCGCAAGTTTCAGTTGTCCCTTATCATATTCCATCCAGTGGTAGTAAAACTCCGGGGTCTCGGCATGGTCAAACGAACGTGACCATAGAACATGACCGTCAGTTTTGTCAACTTTTACAAGCACGTTGTAATTGGGGTTCTCGAGGTATGTACTACCTGTGAAGTAATATCCTGTTGGCGACTCCGTAACGGCATGTATTCTGGTCGTCGATGGTGCCAGGTAATAGGCACGTTTCCAAAGGACTGTTCCCGATTGATCAAGTTTCAACAACATTCCTGCAGACTCCTGCCCCGCATTTAAAAGGAAGCCGTTATCGGCCGTCTCAGTGATATAATAGTAATAATTGACGGCTGTGTATGTCGGAATACGCTGTTTCCAGACAACCTCACCGTCAGGCGTAAGGCGAACAAGGATGATCTGCAACCCGGAACTAAGATCAGGTGTGGTGACTTCACACAACGCAATGATGTCTCCATTACGGGCAATTGTGAATGTGGACACTTGACCAAACCCTTTTTCCCCGTCCTGGTTATACGCGATAAATTTGGTCCATTTGAGTTCCCCGGTTTTTGAAATGCGCATCACAACGCCAGGAGACCCAATTGATCCTTCATGATTGTCGTAGGACGAAAACCTACCAGTCGCAATGATATCGTCACCAGGATATACACGGACATCCCAGAAGTTTGAAAATGGCCAACTGTCTTCAAAGTTTATCGTACCAACGAATGAGTTATTAACACAACTGTCGACCCATACCGTTTGAGCCTCTACAGTGATGTGCAAAAGTGAGATGATACAAAAAATGTATAATCGTCGTATATGAAGCAGTGTTTTGGTTGTTGTCATGTACGGGTTTCAGTTGCGGCCTAAATATACGTCCGTCATTTAAACTTAACAATGATATCACTTTGTAGAAGAGAAGTAGGAGGGGATACAAACGACTTCTACGATCAACACTCCTTTTACAATCGCGATCCAACCCCTATCTTTAGCGCTCACAAAACCAACTGTTTGCTATGATCACAGGAGAACTGAGAGCGAAGATCGATAAGGTATGGGAGGCGTTTTGGACCGGTGGCCTCTCGAACCCGATCACAGTCATCGAACAAATGACGTTTTTGCTGTTCATCCGCCGGCTGGACGAACTGCACACCCAACGCGAACAGAAAGCCGCGTTCCTCAAAAAGCCCATCGACAGCCCGATATACACCGCCGAAAAGAACAACCTGCGTTGGTCTTATTTCAAGAACCAGGACCCCGAAGTCATGTTCGACCTATTCCGCAAGGAAGGTGGCGTGTTCGACTTCATGAAATCCTACGCCGAAGAAGGCACCGCCTTCGCCCGGTTTATGAAAGCAGCGGTGTTCATGATTCCTACACCGCGGCTGCTCGGTCAGGTGGTGGACATGCTTTCGGACATCAACATGGACGACCGCGACACGAAGGGCGACGTGTATGAATACCTGCTCTCCAAGATCGCAAGCGCCGGCCAGAACGGGCAGTTCCGCACACCTCGCCACATCATTAAGATGATGGTGGAGATGGCTGCACCCACGCCGGAAGACGTGATCTGCGATCCCTCAGCCGGTAGCTGCGGATTTTTGGTGTACGCCGGTGAATACATCCGTGAGCACTACAAAAACGAGCTGCTGCGCCCCGAAGTGCAACGCCATTTCCAGGACAAGATGTTCCTGGGGATGGAGTTTGACCCTACCATGATCCGCATCGGTGCCATGAACCTTATTCTACACGGCGTCGAGAATCCGCACCTGAAGGACGTGGATGCCCTCAGCGAGGCCAACACCGCCTTTACCCAGCAGGCATCCGTGATCCTCGCCAACCCGCCGTTCAAAGGGAGCCTTGATCGTGAGGCAGTAGACCCGAAGATCCTCAACGTTGTAGATTCCAAAAAGACCGAACTGCTGTTCCTGGCTCTCATCCTTAAGGGATTGAAAGTGGGTGGAAGAGCTGCGGTGATTGTGCCGGATGGTGTGTTGTTCGGTAGCAGCAAGGCGCACCTGCAGATACGAAAGGAACTGGTGGACAAGCAGAAGCTGCAGGCCGTGATCTCGATGCCCAGTGGTGTGTTTAAACCCTACGCCGGGGTGAGTACCGCAGTCCTCCTTTTTACCCGGACCGACAGTGGTGGTACCGATAAGGTTTGGTTCTACGACATGGAAGTTGATGGATTCTCACTCGATGATAAACGCACCCCACAACCAGGCAAGAACGACATTCCTGACATCCTGCAGCGGTGGAAGGCGCTGGATAAAGAAGCGGACCGGAAACGCACCGACAAGAGCTTCCTGGTGCCGGTGAGCGACATACACGCCAACAACTACGACCTGTCCATTAACCGGTATAAGGAAGTGGTGTACGAGCAGAAAACGTACGAGAAACCCGAAGTGATCATCCAGCAGATCGAAGCACTGGACGAGGAGCGGAAGATACTGTTGGAAGAACTTAAGGAGATGCTGCTCGAAGGTGATGTGTTGCCAATGGCAGCCGAACCGGAAGAAACATACAAACACGCGAAACTGTAACCGATGAAAACAACAAACCAAAACGAACCCCGCGAACGAGTCATCCGGCTGCTGCAACAGTTTCCGTCGGAGGCGTGGATTAACCGGTGTTTTGACCTTTTGAAACGAATGCTGACCGAACTCGGTGTACAACGAGACGATCCCCGGCTTACCATCTGTGTTTACAAGGACAACCAGGTACTCGTATCGTTTGGGACTCTTCCTGTGTTTGTAACCGACGATAAGCAACGAATCATGTTTATGGTTCCACATGGATTCAAGAGACGTATGAAGATCGGTGAAAACTCATGGCAGTTGAACTCATCCAAACAGAATCGCCAATGGGAAACGGTCAAGGTGCAGGATGATAAACCCTTGCCACAAAACTTCGTTGATGCGTGGATCACTACTTGCTCTGAGATCCTACCCCGGCGACGGCGAGCAAAAGTTAAAGAAAACCACCTCGATCTGTTGTACGATTTCACGACAGAATCAGCGGTGCGTAACGAAATTCTTGGTGAACTGAAACCTGTGATAGTATGAAATGGAAGACAGTGAAACTGTGCGAGATCACGAACAATCTTGACTCGAAACGGAAACCGTTAAATGATCAGGAGCGGACCCTGATATCAAAAAAACAGTTGTACCCGTACATCGGAGCGAATAACATCATGGGGTACGTAGATGAGTTTTTGTTCGACGAGGAGATTTTGTGTGTGGCAGAAGATGGTGGCAATTGGGGTAAAGGTCAAAAGTGTGCAACTATATACAGTGGAAGGACATGGGTGAACAACCATGCGCATGTTTTAACGCCTAAAACTGGGACTGACATACGGTATGTGATGAACTACTTGAATTGGGCGGATCTCAACAGGTATATTACTGGAACAACGCGTGGGAAGCTCACGAAGTCGGCTCTTGAAAAGATCGAATTACCTCTCCCGCCACTCTCAGTTCAAAAACAAATCGCCGAAACCCTTGACAAGGCAGATGCTCTCCGTAAAAAAGACCAGCAATTGTTGCAGACGTACGACAAACTGGCGCAGGCCATCTTCTACGAGATGTTTGGTGATCCGGTGCGTAATGAACGAGGGTGGAATGTGAAGTCACTGGGTGAACTGTGTCAGAATTTTAAGTACGGAACAAACGTGAAGTCGTACGAGAGCAAAACACCATCGAGTGTCCCGGTCATCCGAATACCGAATGTGTTGAAGAACACCGTTGTGTTTGACGACCTAAAATTTTCGGAACTGTCATCAAAAGAGTGGCGAGATGTTCGTTTGGAAAAAGGGGACCTACTTTTCGTAAGGACGAACGGAAACCCAGAATATATCGGTAGGTGTGCGGTTTACAACAGCGAAATTGAAGCAGCTTACGCATCTTACCTGATACGAGCACGATTGTCGAACACCTCGCTTGTTTTACCACAATTCGTCCAATCTGTGGTGTCGAACGAAACTTTTCGCGGGGAGGTTGTAAAACGAGGAACTACGACCGCGGGGAACTACAACATCAATACTGAGGGTTTAAAATCTTTGAACATTATTGTTCCCCCGTTGGAGCTTCAAAGGCGTTATTTACGGTTGTACGAAGATGCTAACCGTATGAAGGACCTTGTAAATAAGAACGTGAAAGAGAGTGAGCACCTTTTCTCACAACAGTTAAATCGCTATTTTGAGAACTGATGACCTCCAACTTCGACTTCATACAGTCCCCGTTCTCCCGTCTCGCATCCACGCTCAAAGAAGCAGAGCGCCAGGTGTACGCCGCTCCGGTGTATGCAGCGGTGCTGCTCCGGAAGTCGTTGGAGGAATGGGTCCGGTGGCTTTATGAGAACGACGTTGATCTGGAAGAGCCCTACGATACCTCGCTTAACTCCCTGCTGCACCAACAGGACTTCAAGGACCTTCTCGCACCCTCGCTGTTCCGCCAGGTAAACCTTGTACGCAAGCTGGGTAACGATGCTGCACATACGAGCCTTCGCGTCAAACCCGAAGAAGCCGTCCATGCCCTGCAACTGATGCACGGCTTTACATCGTGGGTATTCCGCGTGTACAACGAGACGAACGTCAAGGTGCCAACCTTCTCCGTTGATCTGATCCCGCAGCCGGTTCCTGTACACGATCTCAAGCGGGAGATGGAAAAGCTCCGGCAGCAACTGGAACAAACCATCGAGATCAACCGCAAGCAGGAAGAAGAACTCGAGCGGCTCAAAACCATCAAGGACACACGCCAGGCTGCTGTACCGCCCCCTGCGGACCCCAACGAAGCGGTTACCCGCAAGCTCTATATCAACTTGCTCCTGAAAGAAGCCGGCTGGGATCCACACGGCCACAACGTATCGGAGTACCCGGTTACCGGCATGCCCACCGGCGATGGCAAGAACAACGGTCCCGGTAAGGTGGACTACGTACTGTGGGGCGATGACGGCAAACCCCTTGCGGTAGTGGAAGCCAAACGCACTTCCCGCGACGCCCGGGTAGGGCAGAACCAGGCAAAGCTCTACGCCGACTGCCTGGAGCGGATGCACGGACAACGACCCCTCATCTTTTACACCAATGGCTTTGAGACCTGGTTATGGGACGACACCGAGTATGCACAGCGCCGGGTACACGGTTTCTATAAAAAGGACGAACTGCAACTGCTCGTCCAGCGTCGCAGTACCCGCCAACCGCTCAGCACTGCTGCCATTGATGCGGAGATCGTGGAACGCTACTACCAGATCGAAGCCATTCGCTCCGTGGCACAGGTGCTTGAAAACCGTGGACGTGATGCGCTGCTTGTGATGGCAACAGGTACCGGTAAAACAAGGACGGCGGCTGCACTGGTAGATACGCTGAGTAAAAGTGGATGGGCCAAACGGATCCTGTTCCTCGCCGACCGTACAGCGCTTATTTACCAGGCGAAGAACGCCTTTACCAACCACCTGCCGCATCTTCCCGCCATCGACCTGACAAAGGAAAAGGACACCGGTCATGCACGGGTGGTGTTCTCTACCTACCAGACGATGATTAACCAGATCGACAGCGAATTTGACAACGACCAGCGCCTGTTTGGTGTCGGGCATTTCGACGTAGTGATCTTTGACGAGATCCACCGCTCCGTGTACAACCGCTACAAGGCGATCTTTGAATACTTCGATGCGTACCGCATTGGTCTTACCGCCACACCAAAGTCGGAAGGCGATCGCGATACTTACCTGCTCTTTGGACTGGAGCCACAGAACCCAACCTATGCCTACGAACTGGATCAGGCGGTAGGGGATGGTTTCCTGGTGCCGCCAAAGACAACAGCAGTGCCCACCAAGTTCCAGCGGCAGGGGATTAAATACGATGAACTATCCCCCGAAGAACAGCGCAAATACGAAGAAGAATTTGCCGACCCACTGACCGGCGAGTTCCCTGACGAGATCAACAGCACAGCCCTCAACAGTTGGTTGTTCAACACCGATACCGTGGACAAGGTGCTCGGGGTACTGATGCGGGACGGGATCAAGGTAGCCGGCGGCGACCGCCTGGGTAAGACCATCGTGTTTGCCCGGTCGCACAAACACGCCAAGTTTATCGAGGAGCGTTTCAATAAACAATACCCGCAGTACAAAGGCGACTTCTGCAAGGTGATCGATAACTACGAAGAGTACGCCTACGACCTGCTCAAAAACTTTTCCGAGAAGGACAAAGGCCCGCACATCGCCGTTTCAGTGGACATGCTCGACACGGGCATCGACGTTCCGGAAGTGGTGAACCTTGTGTTCTTTAAACCGGTGCGGTCACGAGCCAAGTTCTGGCAGATGATCGGTCGCGGCACCCGCTTGCGATTAGACCTGTTCGCACCCGGAGAGCACAAGAGCCACTTTCTCATCTTCGACTGCTGTGAGAACTTCGAGTTCTTCGGCAAGAAACCCGAAGGCGTGGATGCCTCGCAGGGAAAGACCCTCAGCCAGCGCCTGTTCGAACAGCGCCTGAAACTGATGAAGCTCCTGCAGGGTGACGAAGACGGTGATCTACGCCGCTACAGCGAGGAGCTGCAAAAAGGGATGGTCGGCCAGGTAGAAGGGCTCAACGAAGACAGTTTCCTGGTAAGGCAGCATTGGCGCACGGTGGAGAAATACCGTGATCCCTTTCAGTGGAACGCACTGAACGAACTGGATGTAAAAGAACTGGTAGACCACGTTGCTGTACTGGTTACCGAAAGCGACGAGGACGAGCTGGCGAAGCGCTTCGACCTGCTCTGTTACAACATCGAGGTCGAACTGGTGACGAAGAAGAGCATCCTACCAAAGCTAATGTCCGACGTGCAGGAGCTTGCGGCGAAGCTGAGTAAAAAGGGTTCCATTCCGGCCGTGTTCGACAAGATGCAACTGATCAAGGACGTACAGACGAAAGGGTGGTGGAAGGAGATGGATGTCATGAAGGTCGAAGGCCTGCGGCGTGACCTGCGCCACCTGATCCGCTTTATTGACCGTGATGACAGCCGGATCGTCTACACCAATTTCAAAGATGAACTGGTGAACGCTTCCAGTGACTTCACGTCGGTGTACCAATCTTCGAACAACCTGGAAGCCTACAAGAACCGCGTATCGCAGTTTATCCAAAGCAAGCAAACGCACATGACGATCTTTAAGCTGCGCACCAACATCCCGATCACATCGATGGAGCTGCAGGCGCTGGAAGGAATGTTGTTCGAGCAGGGCGAGTGCGGTACCCGGGAGCAGTTCGAAACGGCGTATGGTAAACAGCCGCTGGGGAAGTTCATACGCTCCATCGTAGGGCTGGACGTGCAGGCAGCGAAGAACGCCTTCGGGCAGTTCGTGAATTCGCCTTCACTCAACCCGCAACAGATACGTTTCCTGGATACGATTATCAACTACCTGAGTGTGAACGGTACCATCGAGCCGGCAGCGTTGTTCGAGCCACCGTTCACCGAGATCGCCTCCAATGGGCTGATCGATGTGTTTAACCAGGATGATGCGGCACAGATCGTGAGCCTGGTAGAACACGTGAATAAGAACGCTGTGGCGGTATCGTAACACGTCCTTTTACCAGACGCCGTTACGACGTTGTGTAAAGAACATACCGTTGACACATGTCTTACAAAACGCCGCAACGTAGGCTGGTGATTTACATTTCGGAATGTACACATGATCCAGATCGGATCAAGGTTCAACAAGACACACTCTCCGCCTCTCCGCTACGTTAGTAGACGTTATCAGGTAACGTAGTCAGCTACTATCTGAAGTCTTACGTTCATGTATGAACACACTTCGGTTTTAAACCCGGACGGCTTCGCCTTCCGGATCTACAGTATTTGTATAATGTATCGTTGTTAACTTCTCTTGGCCGGTTTCCCGCAGTTAACTCAGGGAGTCAGTCCGCGGATCATCACATTTGTTGCTGCCCGTTGTAAGTGTGTTGCAGCCACCAATTGATCATTAACCTTACGTTCTCACATCCTCTGCGTGTCCCTACAAACCGGGCGTCGCCACCGTAAAACTTGGGGACAAAGTGATGGAAGAAAACGGGGTACACTACAAGATACAAAATCAACAAGGCAAGGCCAAATGACAAGGCCTCAAACTTACCACAGTTGGAAAATATGTGTGTTCTACGCGTGTGTATTTGCGTTATACTACTCGGGTTGCATGCGTAGTTATACGATATGGAGTCTGTTGACATGTGATCCGGCGTTTTGTAAAGAATGGTGACACTACCCCTTTTTACCAGGCGTCGCGTACCTGAAGGTAAACAGATCGTGAACCGGAACGCCCAACCCTTCGGCGATGGCGTGTGCCATCGAGATCGACGTGTTGACCTTACCCGTTTCGATCAGGTAGAGCTGGTTGTATTCAAGGTCGATGTCGGCCGCAAACTGTCGCATGGAGACGCCTTTCTTCTCGCGAAGTTTACGCAGATGGGCGCCGAAGGCCCGGCAGAAATCATCGTTGCGAAGTGGCTTGCGTCTCACCCGGCCAAGGTGGAACAACTTTGTTCTCTGCGTGTCGTTAGATTTAACGACGACTCAATATATTTGATCACCTAAAATTTAACTCTATGGGTTTATTTGAATCGCTGTTCGGGAGTAACAACAAAAAAGAAGATCGCGAGGCCTCACAGTTTGTAGATGAAGCACTCTCCCTTCAAGCACAACGTCAACGAGTGTTCACTAAGTTCAACGATGATCTGTTGATCATTAACCACCCCAGGAAACTCTCGCAAGAAAAGTACACTGAACTTTTGAAAGCCTCGGGTAGAAGTTACTCATCGTTTGGTGCCAGGTCAGTATCGTTCGATCACACGATTGTTCTCCCGGCAGAAGTCAATATGAACGGCCGCCCCATCCGAGCCAAGGTACAAACCACATTTGCAAAAGATGACACCTTGTCTAATCAGTTTCTGATGTTCGATAGTTTCGCACAGTCATCGGCAATTACGTTGTATGAGTTCTTTCTTACCTATGGTGGATGGACACCAGTAAATGGTGTGACGGGCCATGAATCCAACTACAGTAATGCCGTACAACTATTGAGTGAAGATTGTAGGATCATATTGACATTGTCGCCACTTGATGATGGTCGAACCATAACTTTCAAGTTTCTGTAACACACAGGCACCCGCACAGGTGCCTTTTTCATGGGTTCTCGTGCCGAAACACAATCCTGCTCCCATTAAGACTTAATCGCTATCCGCAACGGCCATAGAAGCGGTATGCGTTCCGCGATGACGGTACCTCTCTCACAATCAACCCCACCCTGATTGAAAGGATTGAGCGTCCCCCGGGTGTTCAGTCCAGGAAACTTCATTTTCTAATCACCAACAAAAACATTTCAATCATGGTAACTATTACCGGTTTCGCTACCCGTCAGCGCAAAGACGGAACCAGCTTCGTTGTCTTAACAATCACAGGTGGAGTTGAATTGGTACAATCTCAAAACAGCGGTCAATTTCGGGCAGTTGTGAGGCGAACTACCATACCTGCCTCCTTCGATGAAACCGTTGCGAAGACTGTTATCGGCACACAACTACCGGGAAGCATCATACGTATTCAGTGTGATCCTTACACTTTTACAAATGAACAAAGTGGCGAAGTCCTAACGATGTCTCATACCTATGGGTATTCGCCTGATGGCGCGACTGTAGTACCACAGCCGGAGGAAGTCTTCGCGTAGTGTAAAGATGAACCCAATGTAACAGCGCCCTGGTCACATCCGACCGGGGCGTTTTCATTTCACAACCTCAAACAACGTTTATGAAAACGAACAAAATGAAACTCGCCTTAACCGGCCCGACAACTTCACCTAAACTGTTCACCGCCCTTCAGCTCGCTTACGGTTTAACCGGCGATTGGAGACGAATTATTGTAATCGGTTCATCATCTAACATCGGCCAATATCAGCATCTGGGCGGCTACAATACCCTCGGAATAGCAAAGGATGCCACACCGAGCCGCTACAGGGAACTCACTGACATCGCCACGTCCTGCGGTAAGGATGTTGTCATCCTGAGCAACCTCACGGATGAATGGCAGTACGGCGTTCTGCAGCACGTAAACAGCAGTTATTACGCTGATGCCCTGTGTTCACACAGGACGCTGCTCCTCGCCTTAAAACACGCACCAGTGCACGTCATTGGCTGCATTGATACCCGCACCACCTTTTTACAGAAAGATGGCGAGGGGAGGCATAAACTGCGCCAGGAGCAGCCCATCCAGCAGCAGGATTTCGCGACTCACTTTACCACGGTATTGAATCTGGACAAGCGTGGCGGCGCCCGTGTAGAAAAGGATGGCACGGGTATCTTTCAGAAAGATGAACCCTTCAAGGTGGGGCTGCACCACGGCGCACTGCTTTCTGATTGGTGCCGGGGAGGTGATCCGGTGATCTCCCTGGAACTGCAGCACAGGATTGACCGTTGTACATCGCTGTCTGAATTGTACCAGATTTTGTTTGAGACGGATGTCGATGATGCGGACGTGATGACAGCCTTTACCCGGCGGCGTTTACAACTGGATGAGGAGCGAAAGAAAGCCACCTTTGAGATTGTACCGGGGGCACTTCTATGAGTATTCAAGAAACGGTCAAGTACCAAGACCCAAAGAGCGTTTTGGTGGTTAGTAACAAGGGCCTGCTACGGCAGGTCTTTGTTCCCATCAAGTTACAGTGCATTGTCGAAGTGGAGCGGATCCCGGTCGGTTCCTATGTGTTTGCCGACGCCATATTTCTGCACCGCACTCACCGGCTGCTTTATTGGATCAACGGACGGCTCATCGCATACCATTTTTTCACGATTCCAGTCAACTGGTAGCAAACCTACAGGATTTATTCACCTGTCCGTCCGGCCGTTATCAATAGGGTAGCGGACGGCGGACAAACTTCAAACATTTACACGATGGATGCAATATTACCGGCGGTAGCGGAGATTACTGTCGTTTATCGTAACAAACAAAAGGCGCAGGAGCGGCAACAGATTACATCATCAGCCGATGCACATCGTCTTTTACTAAGCGCCTTTAACCCCGACACGATTGCCCTGCAGGAGGAGTTCGCGGCTATGTATCTCAACCGGGCCAACCAAGTAATCGGTATCTATAGAGTTGGGGTAGGTGGAGTAACGGGCGTTGTTTGTGATCCACGCTTGATCTTGGCCGTTGCTCTAAAGACGGCGTCGGTAGGGCTGATAATTTGTCACAATCATCCGAGCGGAACTCTTCGGCCGAGCCGGCAGGATGAAGACGTGACCATAAAGCTGAAAGAAGGCGCACGGTTCATGGACATCAAGCTGTTGGACCACTTGATCGTGGCTCCGGACGGAGTTGGGTACTTCTCTTTTGCGGATGATGGTTTATTATGAAAGGCGTCGTTATTGGTCCTGCAATGTGGGTAAACGTGGCAAATTGTCGGTTGAATTCACTCGGTATAAGGTTTGTTAAACCACTTTGAGCCATGGAATCGATGTTGAGAACGGGGATTAACGAACCTGATAAAATATATGATGTCAAAAAAAATGAGCGTTGAAGCAATCGCCGACCTGTATCTGTATGAATTGAGTGCCCGCGAAGTAAAACCCGTTGAAGGAGAGGTGATAAACGATGTTTACCTCGACTCCATACTTTCAAGTCGTGGTGTCTACTATGACCAGAACATAATTGAGGATGTGTTGCGGCTGTTAACGGGAAAGTCGCTCATTAAGCTTCAAAATGGGGTAGGGGCAAGTACCGGCTTTTACAAAGGAAGCGACAAACTGTTTGATTACGACTTCGATCCGGAAAATATCAAGTCACATGTCCAACTTTATGTATTAACACCCAAAGGACGCGATTTTGTTGAGCACAAGCAACATTTAGACGTGGAAGGAGAGAGACGTAAGGTTGAAAACAGAAAAAAGATCAAGGAGCGTTTAATAGGCGCCATGATTTCTGTACTTGTCGCCGTCACTGTGTTTATCATTGGAAATGTGATAAAGGAGGGTAATGTAACCGGCAAACCGAGTGTTATCCGTGACACAGTATATATACAGCACGTTCCACCAAATACACAACAAAAGTCTGCGGCGCACCAGTAGCACGTCACTTCAAGCGGTACAAATTGGTTAATACATTATTTTTACACCCCGCCGCCTCCGAATTGGGGGAAAACTGGGGAACGAGTAATCACGGTAGTCTTCCCATTGTCTTACGGAACTCGCTCTGGTATTGTTTCTCGGGGGGATTGGCCCGCTCAAATCAACGGTGGTTTGGGACCAGGGGGTCGCAGGTTCGAATCCTGTCTTCCCGACTTGATGAAACTCGCTCTTGTAGCGGGTTTCTTCTTTTAACGATGTTCCACCCGGTTGTTAAAAAATATTGTTTCCCCACAAATATCGGTTTTGTTTCCCCACAAAAGCTGGAGCGAGTAATGTATTCTGTTCTCGAAGCGACTCCAAGGCCCCATGCAGAATGCCATATTTCAGGTTGGTAGTGTAAATTAGAGCCTGCTTATGCATCGGATCATCTTTATACTTCTATTCTTTGTAAGCCTGTCCTCTCAGGCCCAGTCTGTGTATAAAACACCCAGCGGAAAGAAGTACCATCTTGGGGCTTGTAAAATGGTAAAGAACGTTTCAGAAAAACTTTCCGTTCAGGAAGCCGCTGAGAAAGGTCTTGACCCATGTAAAATCTGTAAGCCAACATCTTTGTCAATAACACAAAACATAATCAACAAAGCCAAGGGAGAGAATAAGACCGTACAATGCCAAGGTCTTACCAAAAGCGGTTCTCGATGCAGACACATGACCAGTATTGCGGACGGGTACTGTTTCCAACATCGTCCAAAATAGCCATCACCATAGGGGAAGTCATGTCGGCTCCAGCCTTTCATCAAGACCTATCTCCAGATAAGTTACATGGCTCTACGTCCACTATTTCATTTTAGATCCGGCGATTAGGTAGAAAACGGGCTGACCTTTGAGGGCGATAATGGAGAGTTGATGCTTGAAAAGCAAAAGCCTTTTTTGTGCCTGAAGGTAATCACCATCTTTTGTCCTTCTTGAATTAATCGTCACCTTGTCCAGCACTTTATCATCAACGGATAATATAAGCTGCATACCGGGGATTTTCAGTAAGGTACTTATTGTTGAGCTTCGGGGGCGTTAAAAACTGATTAGAAGACAAGGAAATCATAAGCCATCCTATCCAGGATATCGTTTTGCACCCATAGACGATGCCAACAGAACCGCTTCATCAGGCATTTCTGTAAAGATGGAGCCTGTAATCTATGCTCATGTCATAGCCACAGTAAAAAGTGCTGTTGTCAGGACGCTTTTTTGGTGGGCTTCAGGGACGCTTTCAGCTTCGCCATAAGGTCTTCGGTCTGTGTAGTATGCACCACTTTCATTGGTTTGAAGGCCTTTGTTTTTCCTTTGGCTTTTGCCTCGATCACCTTTAGGAGCTTGGCTGAATACTCGTCTTTGAACTGCTCCGGTTTAAAGGGCTTGGTGAGCTGTGAGATGAGGGAAGTAGCCATTTTGATCTCGTCTGGTTTCACACTCAGCGATGGCATCCTTAGCCCGTCCACACTCCGGATCTCTTCTGCAAAGCGCAGGCGGTGCAAGACAATCGCTTCTTCGGATGACTTTAGCAAACAGACCCATTCCCGGTTATGAAACACAAATAGTCCCATGGCACCTTTTTTTTCTTTTTTCAGGGCTTCCCGAAGCAGCACATACGCTCGGTCACCCCCTTTTTCCGGTGCCAGGTAATAGGGCTTTTCGTAGTAAAGGGCATCGATTTCTTTTTCTTCCACAAACTGCACAATCTCGATGTGGTCTTTTTTGGTGGGAATGGCCTTTTCAAAATCTTCCTCTGAAACAGTAACAAAGTCACCACCTAAATCATAGGCCTTTACAATGTCGCCCGCTTTTACTTCTTTGCCGGTGGCTTCACTTACTTTTTTATACCGGATACGGCCTTTTGACGCTTTGTCCAGGGAGACAAAGGTTAGGTTGCTTTCCTCCGTTGCGCTATAGAGTCCTACCGGGATATTTACCAGTCCAAATCCAATTGATCCTTTCCACAATGCACGCATAGTTTTCGTTTTACGGTTTACTGACAATGGTTTCCTATAACCTTTTAAAGAACATAAACGGGGTAGGGCGAACCTGCCCTCGTTAAACATACGGGAACGAATAGATTCCCGGTTCTGCATCATTCCAACGGTGTTCACCTTGCTACGCTGAAGGGGAAAGACTTTTTCGTTCCCGGAGCCGAAGTGTTACCATCCGGCCTTTTATGCGGCTATATACTTCGGAATGTTTTCCCTTTTTTGTGGTGTGTGTAAAGGTGACGTCTACATCTTCTGAGATAAAGTGCTGGTGCCTGAAAACAGCCGCCAGGTCACGCATGTCAAACCAATTTTCACAATCCGGGCAAAGCAGGTAATGTTCCTTTTCACTTTCCTTTATTTGTTCCTCACGAATCATAATCCCTGTTATCCAATCGCTGTTCCCGATTCCTGATTTTTAGCCCTGATCTACACACCAGTTTTGCACATTCTTTCGCACACTTACAAAAGTGCAGAGAGCTTCCTAAGTACATCGTTCAATTCGATCCCTTTGCCCAAAACACCTGTAAACAAATCGCCTTCCCGCTTGAGCCGGGCAGCCATCGTTGCCATTGTGAACTGCTTTATGCGGAGCCCTTTTTTTACCTCCTCCCAATGCAGGGGTGCAGAAACTGTAGCGTCAGGACGTGGACGCACAGAATACGGCGCACAGATCGTCTGTATGGGCCGGTTCTGCAAGAAGTCCAGGTATGTTTTATCCTTTCGCTTTTGCGGGCTACGTTCCAGGCTTGTTGTCTTGGGTAGTTCTGCGTGTACAAGTGTTACCAGGAGCTCAGCCAGTTGCCGGGATTGTTCGTACCCATACTTTGCACCCAGCGGGATGTAAATGTGCAGCCCTGTCGAACCGGATGTCTTTGGATAGGAGGGAATGCCCAGGCTCTGTAGCAGAGTCCTGATCACCAGTGCGGTCTCTATCACCTTTTCAAAAGAAATGTCACCTGGGTCCAGGTCAATCACGCACCAGTCGGGATGATGCGGCGTCTGTACCCTGGAGTGCCAGGGGTTCATCTCGATGCAGCCAAGATTGGCCATGTAAAGCAGCGAAGCTTCACCTGTGCAAACCAAGAAATCTTTTTCTTCTCCATCACTGCTGCTGCGCTCAAACGTGGAGAGCCAAGCCTCTACTTTTCCTTTCATGTTCTTCTGGTAAAAGCTCTTGCCGTCAATGCCGTTGGGAAAGCGGTTCAGTGACTGCGGCCTTCCCAGCATGTACGGCAGCATGTAACCGGAGACCTGGTGGTAATAATTGAGCAGGTCGCCCTTGGAGATGCGGTTCTTTGGCCAATACAGCTTACCAAGGTTTGTTAAGTGAAGTGCTTTTCCTTCCACATCGACAGAAAGCGTTGACGCCTTTCCGGTTATGATCTTTTCAGTAGCAAGGTAATTCGAGGGAAGGGGAGGGTCATGGCTGTCTTCCGCATTATACTGGGCCACACTTTTATCTGGACGTAAACCAAGGAACACCGGGTGCCGCATCAGCCCATCCCGGGTCATCTCTGTAAAATTTACTTCGCAGAGCAGCGAGGGGCGAACCCATTGCACGGCTGCGGGTATTTTTGGTTTTGTTGGAAAAGGGCAATCCCTTGTTAACAACGGCGTCATTTTGCGTAGCAGGTCAGCCTGCAGTTTGGTTGAAAATCCAGAGCCTGCCTGGCCGATATAGGTAAAGCCGTTTTCCGTTGGAATGCCCAACACAAGGGAGGAGAAAAGCCGGTCTGTATCCTTGTTTTTTGCATAGCCGCAGATGACAGCTTCCTGCCTCTTTTCTGCTTTGATCTTATACCAGCTGCGGGATCGTTTGCCCTCCTCATAAGGGGCGTCTTTTTGCTTGGCGATGATCCCTTCAAGACCATTTTCTTTGGCCACTTTGAAAAAGTCTTTTCCATAAGCATCAATGCTGTCACTGAACCGGATGGCACCGCTGTCAGGGATGACCCTGCGCAGGACATCTCTACGAATATGCAGGGGTTCTTTGCGAAGATCAATACCCGCTATCCAAAGAAGGTCAAACGCAAAAAACAAGAGCTCACCCTGGGGTGCATCCTGCCAGGCCTGCAAGGCCCCAAAGTCAGCTTTTCCTTCCGGAGAGAGAATCACGATTTCACCGTCTACAACTGCATTGACAGGCCACCTGCGGATTTCCTCTGCCAGCTCGGGGAATTTGTGACAAAACGAAAGGTTGTTGCGGGACCGCAGGTCCACCTTTCCGTTCTCCCGGTAAGCCAGGGCACGGTAGCCATCCCATTTGATTTCAAACTGCCAGGCTTCATCGTTGAAGGGTTCTGCAATTGAGGAAGCCAGCATTGGCTTTAACCGATGCGGCATCACCGTCTTTTTTTTATGCTGGAACTCCCGTTTGAGCCGTTCCAGAATCCAGGCATAATCCTTTTCCCGGTTTAAGTCCACAATAATGTCCTGTGAACTTGTAGCGGAGGTGCCTGCCTCTTTTTGCAACAGGTGACGCTGCATCCTGTTTTGCTTCGAAGAAGACAAGGAATCCTGGGGTGCTGGTTTGTTCCGTTTTCTTAGTGGCATACCATGGAAGGGGTCAATTCTATGCCATGGATGAGTATTAGAATAAGGCAGGGTGTGTAAAGCCTTTGTGGTCAAGGGAAAGGCGGGTTACCCACTTTTTTTCAACCGCAAACTAACAGGTAGAACACCTCTTTGTGCATAACAATGTTAGTAGGCTAACGGTCAAGGACATTTGCATGAAGGATTTTTTTCATTTCCCGTTTTGTGGAAGCATCAACTTTTATGGAGCGGCGGTAATGAAAGATGAGACCTGTTCCGACATCATGAAAGACAACTGCTAAAACCAAGATATTCAGCCGCTAAAACTTTTGAAATCATCATATGTCGCATCATTTGCAAGTAAGCGACACCTGGTATGCGTGAAAGACTTGTTGCCAATAGAGGTCTAAGTATTTGTTGTGTTTTGTGCTAAGGGCATCAAATGGCAGTACCATGTCAGCCTTTGTTCCACTTAGATTTTGTTTTTGGATGGAATATCTTGCTGGAATTTTCTTCAAGTTGGCGGCTGCAGCATTCTGCGCACTTGGAATGTCCTTAGGATCAACAAACAGGCTATTTAGTGTTTGAATACCATCGGTGAAAATGAGAAGGTATTTTTGTCTTGCTGCTTCGGTGTTTTTGGAAACAATCTCCAAGGCTCCAATGATGTCAGTAGCACCTTTCGTAATCTGACTGTTACCTACCTGTATACCTTGCTTAAACTCAGTAAAGGCTTTTGCCTTCTGCTGTATAACTGATTTGTTGTAGCTGTCCTTATACTGTTTTTTCTGAAGTGTATTAGCACCAGGAGGATACTTAAATGGTGGTAAAACAAAGCTGTGATAAGCACTCGCCCCACCAGTGTTACCATGCAAATAGAAAAGAGATACCCTGTCACCTCCGGATTTTGCCATATTGATCGCCTGCGTAAACGACTTTGTAGCTTTATCGATGATGGATGGCTCCTGAAAAGTAACACTCTCAGATTTATCGATGAAAATATAAATATCCATAGGGGCAGCACTGACACCAGATGATAAACCGCTATTTGATGCTACTTGATCTTGTGTGTTCCCATTTCCACAAGAAGAGAATAGTAGAAGAAAAACAAAAAGAGATAGAAGAAAGGTTGTTCTCATCGCTTAGTCAAAGTTGTAATATTCAATGTTGATGTCATTATCGCTGTTCCACTTCTTTTTGAAGTTGTGTGAAATCATGCGCCGCAGGGCTACAAAAGGACGTGTGCGTTTACCAATAGGGCCTTCTTGGCGCACCGCCTTTCCTGATAAAATAGTAGGTTCACCTGTCTTCTCAATTGATGCATTGGCACTATAAACATTGTCAAAAAGCCAATCCTGCGGAACCTTGCCAATGAGCTTTTGGCCCCGTTCATAGCCGGAGAGGTAGAGGGCATTGGACTTTGCAATATTTTTCACCATTTCGCCGTGCTGATAAATTTGGATAAGTGACCGCTTTTCCTGTATGACTTCTTCTACGTTCAGTGACTTTTCGACTTCATTTATCTGTACATCAAGAGCCTGTATTTGCAGCACTATTTCAGCTTTCTTGCTTTCAATAGTTGCAATCTCTTCTAATATTTGATGCTCTTTTCTGTGCCAATTCCGACGACGAAAACGGTTCCAGATATTGCGAAAATTCTGATGGAAAATAGGAATCGCTATCCCAAGACTTTGTCTTTTAACCATCCAAACAAGCGTCGTAGTTCGGCTCTTAATATTGCCTGGTTGTCAAGACCTGAAAAAAGATTTTCAATGGTATCCAGCACCACCCGCTTGGCGCCTATGCTGTCGATGGCATATCCAAGACGAATAAACAAGCCGTCCAAATCGTATTCACCGGTTTCCTCAATTTCACTTTTCTCAATTTCGACGTGGTCTATTTTTACCAGGCCGCCCCGTTGAAGTTTTGCTAAGTCGAAGCCGAGAGACGCAACATTCATTTCCAGTTCTTCTGCTTTTTCTTCAAAAGCCATAAACACGCCGGGTTCGCCAAAATACATTGCACCCCTAACGATAAATTCTGTTGCCATCAATGTTTTTCCGCTGCCTGCGGCCCCGCAAATTAAAGTAGGTCTTCCTTTCGGCAAGCCGCCTCGGGTGATTTCGTCAAGGCCACGAATTCCTGATGCTGTTTTAGGTAATGTCGTCAGCAGGGGGGATTTGCTTTTTAATTTTTGAGGCATATTGGTGAAGGGTGTTAAGTAGAAACATTGAATATACTCTTTTCTGCACGAAAGCGGTCGGATTCATCATTGTAATGAGGACAAACGAATTGTTCTTTTCAGATAATGGTTAAAATCCAGTTTTGGGGTAGTCTGGATTTGGTACAAAGTATATTGATTATACCAGATCTCTATCCAGCAGGACGTAAACGCAAAGCTTCCAAAACAATATTCTCTTAAAAAGCGTCAATTTTTTGCACAAACCGGTGTAGGTAGTCTTTTGTAAATTCGTTCAACTCATGGCCTGTAGCCGCATGCAGCCCCGTTTTTTTCATCAGTTCCTGGGCATACATTTCCAACTCGTGCTTCAGCTCATTGGCATAATCCTTTTTCAATTGTTGAAACCGAAACTCTTCTTCTTCACGGTTTACGTTTTCTGTAGCGGTACGTAATGCTTTTTCAAGGGAAAAAAACAATTCGTTTGCCCGGTGATGAAATTCATTGTAAATACTGGCATTCTCGCTGCTCATAGCGCTTGATTTGTATTTAGAAGGAGGACTAATTTTTGTTGAAGCCGATCGGGTGGAAATGGCTATTGCCTTCTGTAATGGTAGCTCCCGAAGGCTTCTTTTCTTCTACATAAATCGTGAATGTTTCAAGCGCTAACCCATTAAGATGAGTGATGGCATTTTGTGCTGCCTTGTCGTTCTCCAGTTCTACATATCCAAAACCTTTGGACCCGCCGGAAATAATATCCCTGACTACCTGTGCTGTTTTCACTTCTCCAAAAGGCATGAACAATTGTTTCAGTTCAAGGTCTCCAACAGCATCGTGTAAATTAAAGATGTAAAGAATCATGATTGATCAATTTGGGTCAATTCAACTGATAATGTTTCGTAGCAGCTTTGCGGGAGTTAGCTAATCGTCAGCGAAGTTTGGGAAGCAATTGATCAAAAGATAGGCTATTGCAAGCGAATTCAAGATTCTATTTTCACTCCTCCGCGAAAACGCAATCTTCATCTTACCCAGCTTTCTTCAAAAACCTAGTCTCATACTTCAAACATAGCCAGGGGCCTAGCGACAGTATCTATTCAAATTACGTGGCACCATTTAGGCACGTATAGATAGCAGAAGAAAAAATGTAGATGAAATGATGCTAAAGATGATGGTAGATGGAAAGCTAATCAGTCTGACAGAAGTTGACCCGCACCGCATCAAGGGTGCAATGGACCTTCATAACCTGCGGGAAGCGTTGCGGCAAAAATATAAATCAGTTTTGTCAGGCAGCGCAAAAGCGCCAACGTTTCTGCTGGAAGTACCCGCCAGCAATGGATAAAGCAGTGTGTTATTGAGTTTGCGGTTCAACAGTGGACGTGTTTGTTTAGCAGCAGAAATAACAACATTAACAGTTGGCCGGTTATGGGGCATGGTTCTTGGCTAGTATAAGTTCTCTATCCTTTTGGCAATTCCCTCTTTCCCTTTTGCCAACGCACAGCATTCTCACTTTTAAACTACTAAAATGAAAAAGATGATTTTCTCTCTGCTTGCCCTGGTGTTTACCATGGCTAGTTTTTCTGCCTTTTCGCAAAAGTACAAATCGGCTTCTGACACTATTAAATTGAATAAAGAGATTGTGGAGGTAAGCAATGAAGTGGCGGAACTCACATCGAAGCTGACCATTGCACAAAATAACCTGCCGGGTTACCAATCCAAAGCCACACGATCTACAAAGGATGCCAAAGAAACGGCACAAAGCAGTAGCGACCAGGCTTATAAAGCAACCAACGGTGACCTGGGTGATGCGAAAAGCGCCAAGAAGAAGGCGAAGAAAGCCTCAAACGATGCCGAAGATGCAGCCGATGCAAAAGACGATGTGAAAGGCCAGGAAAAAAAGATCGACAAGCTGACAATGCAGCTGCAGAAAAAGCAAAAGACGCTGGATGAACTGGTTGTTATGCAGAACACCATACGTGCCATGCATCAATAGTAAAAGGAATCGACAAATAATTCTATACCAAAAATTTCCGTGACCCGTATCAGTTCGTTTTGTAGATGAAGCCAGCCGCAAAAATGCAGCTGGCTTTTCCTTTTATTGTCATGGTAAACATCCAAAAGAAGTTGAGCGTAAAGGCACTGAAAATAATTCAAAGTGTTTTCAAAACAACACGCTAGCATAACAATAAACGGTTTTCACTTGCAGCTTATTCATTCATTCGCATGCAACAAAATGAAAAATTCAATTGGTACATTCTCATTTCATTTTACGAATCAGGTCGATTGCTTCAGCGTATCGGCTTTCCAGGCTCTTTGTGTCACTCGTACCGATGTCATCGCTTCTCAATCGGTCGTCCGGCGTCGATGTAAATGAATCGAAAATGATATTGTTATGGAACAAGTCAAACACATAGCGGTTACCGTTTTTGTTGGGGCTTACTTCCACCTTGGTGCCATTCTGAAGCTGATAAAAGATGGGGAACGTCATCTGGTAAGGTTGGCAATATAAACCAGAGAGGAGAATTTGTTTTAAAAGGTAGCGAAATATAAACCAGGCCGTTGAAAATATACCCATACTAAGAACGGGTATTACGTGTACGAAACCCGGCTCGAATGCTGGAGAATATAGTACATTCATACACTCAACCCCTAACCAGTATCAATTGATAGCAAAACATCAAACAAAGGGCTTCTCCTTCCTTCAAGGCGGCGGGGAAATGGGTGAGCTCATTCGAAATCATATTTGGGCGCAAACCAGCATAGGTACACCCGACAGGTGGCCACAAGCACTGCAAATCTCACTCGGAAATGTACTGAACTCCGGCTTCCCCATGTTTCTTTTTTGGGGTGAGGAGCTTATTTGTTTTTACAACGATGCTTTTCGTCCCAGTTTGGGAACAGAAGGAAAGCACCCGGCCGTTGGTAAAAAAGGCAAAGAAGTGTGGGCAGAGATATGGGATTTCATCGGCCCGTTGATTGATGGCGTGATGAAAACAGGGAAGCCCGTCTGGTTTGAAGACCAGCTTGTTCCCTTTTACCGCAACGGAAGGCTTGAAGATATTTACTGGACGTTTAGCTACAGCCTTATTTTAGATAATGACGGAATGCCCGGCGGCGTATTGGTGACATGCATGGAAACGACGCAAGCAGTAAAGACACGCAGAAATACAGAGGAAAAAGCCCAGTCGTTACGGAATATTATTTTTCAGGCCCCCATTGCCATCTGCATTTTCCGCGGAGCCCAGTTTGTTGTAGAAATTGCGAATGATGCCATGTTCGAGTTTTGGGGCAAGTCTTCGGACCAAGTGTTAGGCAAACCTCTTTTCGAAGGGATTCCCGAAGCCAAAAGCCAGGGCTATGAAGAACTCATGATGGATGTCCTTCTTTCAGGAAAGCCCTACTCGGCCAATGAACTGCCGGTAACACTGCCCCGAAATGGAGTTGTGGAAACTGTTTACATCAACTTTACTTACCATCCCTTGCGAGAGGATGATGGTGCGGTAACAGGCATTATGGCCATGGCAACGGATGTCACCGAGCAGGTAATAACAAGACAAAAGATTGAAGACGCCAAAAAAGAGGCGGAGAGGCAAAAACGTGTTTACGAAACAATAACTTCTAATACGCCGGACCTGATGTATGTTTTCGGACTCGACTACCGGTTTAATTATGTGAATAAAGCGCTTTTGGACATGTGGGGAAAGACATGGGAAGCGGCCATTGGAAAAAGCCTGTTGGAGAATGGCTATGAGCCTTGGCATGCCGAAATGCATGAAAGGGAGATTGACCAGATTGTGGCTACGAAAAAGCCGGTACGTGGCGAGGTTTCCTTTCCGCATGCAACGTTGGGAGAACGTGTGTACGATTACATTTTGGTTCCGGTGATTGGTTTGGATGGGGCGGTGGAAGCCGTTGCTGGAACAACAAGGGACATTACCGAGTTTAAGCAGGCCGAAAAGGCAATCAAAGAAAGTGAACAGAACCTGCAACGGATGATTTTACAGTCGCCGGTGGCGATGTGCATTTTACTAGGGCCAGAACATACAGTGGATGTGGCGAATGAAGCCATGATTCAGCTATGGGGAAAGCCGGTGGAAGCAGTAGTGCAAAAACCAATTTTTGAAGGTTTGCCGGAAGCAAGAAATCAGGGCTTGGAGACGATGTTGGACACTGTTTATGCCAGCGGAGAAAGTTGTAAAGCCTATGAGCAACCTGTGGAATTGATTCGCAATGGTGAGCGGGAGACAGTCTATCAGAATTTCGTGTACGAACCTTACCGCGATGCGAGTGGCAATGTTATTGGCGTGATGGCAGTTACCATTGATGTGACAGCCGAGGTGCTTGCCAGAAAAAGGATTGAAGAGGTAGTGGCGCAGCGTACGACAGAACTGGCAGCGGCAAATGCGTCCCTGCTGCGTATTAATAAAGAGTTGCAGCGCTCCAACCAGAACCTGGAGGAATTCGCCCACGCAGCTTCGCATGATTTAAAAGAACCCGTTCGCAAAATTCATTTTTTTACCGATCAACTCAAAAGCCAGCTTGCACCTCATTTACAGGAGGCCGAACTGCGGTCCTTTAACCGTATTGAAAAAGCCTCACAGCGCATGGGCAATCTCATTGACGATTTGCTGCTGTATTCTCATGTGAGCCAGCGTCCACACCAGATGGAAACAGTGGACTTAAATCTGCTTCTGCAAAATGTACTGGAAGACCTTGACCTGGACATAGAAGAAAAAAAGGCGAAAGTTCAGGTGGATCGGTTACCGGTAATCAGGGGTTACAGACGGCAGTTACAACAGCTTTTTCAAAACCTGTTGAGCAATGCAATTAAGTATAGCAAGGACGGTGTGCCACCCCGTATTGAAATTACCGCAGAAGAAAACAACGAAGCCACACAGCGTTCTGTTTTAATTGCTGTAAAAGACAACGGCATAGGGTTTGACCAGCAGTATGCAGAAAAAATCTTCGGTATGTTTACCCGGTTGCACGGCAAAGGCGAGTTTAGCGGAACCGGGGTTGGGTTGTCCATTGCCAAAAAAGTGGTGGAGAATCACGGCGGCATCATTACCACCGAAAGTACAGTAGGGAACGGCTCCGTTTTCAAAGTCTACTTGCCTATTTAAACGATTGCAAAAAGACACTTTAGGTGCACTGTAAAATAAAACTAACGATCATTTTCTCTATATCCTTTCACCAGAAGCTATAGACTTGGATTTAGGCAACATGCACACCATTTTCTGGTGTAGCCTTGCCTAAACCGTTTAAAGAAATAGATATGCATATTCGTTGTTAATGCAAGTCATTTCTTTCGTATTTACAAGGATACATGCACGCTATGTTTCTTTTGAAAGCATTAAAGTGCTGTATTGGTTTTCTCTTTCAAACCATAGATAGCACAGGTAAAAGAAAAAGAGGATTGCGCTGAAGAACGACTACCTTTAAACTGCTGGCACCTTGCAAAGTTCCAATCCCCGGCGTAAAGCCCAATCTTGCATCCTGCTTCTCATTCACGTTTTCGCCTTGAAACAACTTACGATGATGTATCACAAATTCCTGATTGGGGACACTGATCGCTTTGATGCAGCAAATTTTCCTGAACTGCAAAAAAGTCTTGACGCCACTTTGGGGCTGTTAGCTGGGGAGCCAGACGATCCCAAGGCGGAGATGCTGCTTTCATTTGTAAAAGATCACTGCATGAATTCACAGTTAGTCTTTAATTATCCCCGACTGGCCAGTTTAATCAGCACAAAAGAAGTACCGCTTGGGATAATGGAAGACCTTTTTGAGTCAAGCCGAAAGAATCCGATTTTCCGGCAGGCGCTTGAATTGCATATCCGGCATCGGCTTCACCATCCAAATTTTAAATAACATCTTGTGAGGACAAATAAATTACCAGCCATTGATATAACGGCACAAATAGCGATCGTTGCCATTCCTGTTCCGCATTTCCGGATGTACAACCAGGTAACGGTTGAAGAAATTTCTTTCCAGGAATTCCGGAACGGTGATTGTTTTAAAGCTGTGCCACAAAAAACCTACGATGACTATAAACTCTCCGGCCTTCCGGAAGAGTTGGTGTTTGAATACTCCAATTATGTTGTACTGGAAGCAAACAATATGGATGAAGAAGGCCTAAACGTCATCAAGAACATTATTCTGGAACTGCAGGTGCAGGACTTGCTCTGAACAGCTTGTCGCGACGGCTGCAAAAAACCGGAAGCTGCTCGCATATAATTTCTAAAAACAAAAAAATAAGATGATACCGAGCTGCGAATTACGCCTGGGGAATTATGTACTTGTTGATCAAAACATCGAGCAGGTGGCAATGATCAACGGTACCTTTTCTGCCACAACCGCTTTAGCGGATGGCATAGAAAGCAGGGACGACATCACCAAAAGTCATCGTCTCGAAATGTTGCAGCCCGTACCCCTAACAGATGCCGTATTGAAGCAATGCAATTTTGTGTACCACGACTATTTCAAATTCTGGCAACTCATTGCCGGCACAGATGCAGACCGCTCTGAGATGGATAACGACAAAGACTATACTGTTATCGATTTTATGCGCCGGCCCGTGGTCAAAAAACTGACATCGCTTCACCAATTGCAGAACATTTATTTTATGTTGAAAGGAAAAGAACTCGTCTTTCAAAACAAGTCGTAGCCATTATATAGCCTTGTCAGGATTAACCACTGACACAAACAGGCAATTTAACTTAAACAGCGAACGATAAGACTAAATTCATTTCCACTCTTTCCAATGTCTGGCCTTCGACCAACCCTGTTTTATGAATAAAAATGGACCCATCATCGTAATTGAAGATGACATAGACGACCAGGAAATGTTGCAAGCTGCCTTTCAAAATATTGAAACAGGAAATGAAATCATTTTTTTTTCTGGATCCGGAAAAAGCGCTGGATTTCCTGCACCAAACAAATGTTGTTCCTTTTCTGATATTGTCCGACATTAATATGCCCAGGCTGAATGGTCTTGAACTGAAACGAAAGATTCATACCAACGCACAGCTACAGTTGAAATGCATACCCTACCTGTTTTTTACTACCTCCGCCGAAAAGATAGCGGTGATTGAAGCGTACAGCATGTCGGCGCAGGGCTTCTTTATCAAACAATCATCTATGAGTGAACTGCAAGAAACCTTGCGAATTATTATTGTGTACTGGAAGCTTTGTTATTCACCCAATACGTTTTAAGTTGTTTGTAGTTCACCTCAGGAAATCGCAATTTTGGGTGATCGATAAAATTGATTCCTGGCATCATTTGATCAAGCCAACAATTAACAGCAGCCTTCATCGAATAGGTTTACCTTGCATTCATTCACCAGAGCCGCTTTAACTCTTTCTCACCTCAGACAGGCTTTTCCGAAAGGTCACATCGACGAATCAGAAGCGCAAGCTTCAACAATAGGTTAGGGTACGAACAGCAAAAACAACATTTATGATAGATGCAAAAGAGATAAGAGCCGGTAATTGGGTGATTACACATGAAGGCGACGCGGTTGAAGAAAAACCGGAAAGTGTGTATAAATCGATTAAAGAGGATGAATATAGCTTTACGTTCGCAAGGCAGTATTTCCCTATTCCACTATCTGCTGACGTCCTGGCGAACAGTAGTTTCAAACATTCTTTTGGCAACTGGTTTAAAAACCTCGATGCAGAAGGTGTTGAAGGTGGGTTGCCGTTTTTACGCTACAATTTTAAAGCCAGCCAGTGGTATCTTTTCGAAAGAAGGTTGCCCTTTCAGCCTGTCTTTCTTCACCAATTACAAAACCTTTATTATGCCCTAACCAATCAGGAATTGTCGATTGCGTTGCAACAGACGCCGGCTGGACAGGAGGAAAGTGAAACAGTTTTACGTGGAGAACCTTCTTTTCTCCCGGCGCCTGGCAATAAGAAGCAGGTCCTTGATTCCAGACCAGCATCAATTTAGGATAGGTTCAAATACTGGTTAACATTTATGATAGATCACCATAACACCGGCTACATGCGGCATGCATGAAACTATTTATCAAAAATATGGTCTGTCTTCGTTGCAAGCTTGTTGTAAAAGATGAAGTGGAGCGGCTTGGCCTTGCCTGCGATGACGTGAAACTGGGTGAACTAACCTTGAAAGATCCTGTTCTGCCAGAGGCTATCGATGCATTAAAAGTTGCTTTGCAACGCTCAGGTTTGTATATCATCGACGACAAAAAGAGCCGGCTTATTGAAAAAATAAAACAAGCAGTCATTGAGCAGGTGCATTATACCGACGAGCCCTTGCTCCAAAACTTTTCGTCGTTTCTGGCGGGCAAGCTTCATTACGACTACACTTATCTTTCAAACCTGTTCGCTGCTACCCAGGGCTTAACTCTCGAACATTATATTATCAACAACCGCATTGAAAAGGCCAAAGAGTTATTGATTTATGAAGAGATGTCCATTGCGGCTATTGCGGAGCGATTGCATTACTGCAGCGCTGCACATTTGTCCAGGCAATTTAAACAGGTAACCGGTTACACGGCCACCCATTATAAAAAATTAAGGCAACTGCGGTTTGATGAACCGGATGCCGATAAAGAAACAACATGAAAGCCGAAATAGAAGCCGGTGTGGCGCACATCATTGTCGAAATTATTGAGTACATACCGAAGTCAATTCTTAGCCGGACGATTTTAAACAAATCCACGGGTCACGTTAGTGTTATGTCGTTTGACACCGGCGAGGGCTTACTGGAAAAGATTTCACCCTTTGACACGTTTGCACAGGTTATTGATGGGCAGGCAGAGATAATTGTGGATGGAAAACAGTTTTTTTTAAAGACTGGCGAAGGCATGATTATTCCTGCTCACCGTACCAACCGCATTAACGCCAATGAACGGTTTAAAATGATATTGACGGTGATTAAAAGTGGTTATGAAGAGTAAAGCAATTCTGCCGCTAATCTGTAAATTATACATTTCTCGCAAAGAATTATGTAGCGCTGTCATACGGCGTTTTTCTCAACTTTATTTCAATTATCAGTAAACATTTCACCCCCGCCCGATTTTTTTAGTACGTGCCAAATCTCCTGAATGAGTTGGTACCCGTCCTGGGTGCCAACTTCTCAGGATTTATCTCACGCAGGAGCAAGTCGCAACGCTAGGCTGGAAAACTTGCATAAAAAATACAACCATTACTACCTGCTTATTTACCGCCCGGCCACAGAAATGTACCATCATTTGTTAGTGTGAGGCAATCAAACCGATTGGGAGCAGCATGTTCGCTAATCGGTTTGCGCATAAAAGAGGCTGAATAGAAATCCAGCCTCAATCTAAAAGTACATCAGGAGATGCCTAATTAAAGATCGTTCATGGCGCAAGCGCAGGCACTACACAATTCACATTGCTTTGTATATAATTCATAGCAAAGCGGCGACTGAGCGATGAAAACTGAAGTAGAAAAGGGTTGTGCCGATGGCGGAATGGCGGTTGAAGACGAAAGAATTACAATCTTGTTGCCCAACTTCTAATGTCGTTGCGTACTTCGTCTATCTGTGAATTATATAGTTGTTTGCATGAATTTTACAATCTCCAATCAAGTCGAGGATTCGACCTTTATTGCGGTGAAACGAAAAGCCTTTTTCATTTTTTGTTTGAATGAACCAACCTCATTTTGTGGTGTAAGTAAACAGCGGTGATATGGCACAAACGCAGTACACAGGTTACCTTGCCGATGACGATGAAGATGACCTGGAAATGTTGACTACAGCATTGCGAAACGATGGCAGCTTCGCCAAGGTGGTCTGCTACACATCAACGCAAGATTTGATTCAGCAATTGGCTTCACTCCCCACGAATGCTTTGCCCGATTTGATTGTAACCGATTATCACATGCCGCCTTCCGGTGAAGGTGAATTGATACACTACATCAGAGGCCAGCATCGGCTGGACGTTGTTACACTTATTGTGTACACGACCTTGGTGCAGGAGTGCAAAAAAATGTCCTTGTTAACGGACGGAGTAGACGGCGTATTGACAAAAGGAAACACAGCGCAGGAAATTGCGGACCACGTATGTATTTTTTGCGGAATTGTTGCCAACAAGAAACTTGTTGCTTAGTAGGGCAGTTGTGTTCTTAAAAAGGGAAGGCGATTTTGCCAGGTGGTTTAGTGTATGTAGAATTTGATGATAAAAAGAAACGAACGTATGGATAGTGGAAAACGACAGATTGTGCGATTTGCTCCAAAAGGTGAAAACAATTTTTATGACACGGTAGTAGCCAACGTCAAAACATATTTTTCTTCGAACGATATTTCACCTTATGCCAACCGGGAAATGTGGGCGAAGACAGTTTTTATGCTGTTGTTATATTTTGTTCCCTACGTGTTGGTAGTCACTGGCATTGGCGCAGCAAGCAGCTGGTTATTCCTGGGCTTCTGGTTTTTGATGGGCTTGGGTAAAACCGGCATTGGTACTTCGGTAATGCACGTTGCCAACCACGGCACCTATTCGTCCCGCAAAGGGGTTAACCAAGGCATCAGTTATGTCCTGGAGATGATCGGCGGTTATACCGTAGCCTGGCGCATTCAGCACAATGTGCTACACCACACGTACACCAATGTGCAAGGTCTTGATGAAGACATTGATACAATGGGGCTGATCCGTCTTTCACCCACGCAGCCGGTTCGCTGGTTTTACCGGTACCAGCATATTTATGCCTGGTTCTTCTATATGATCATGACGCTCTATTGGATGACGGCAAAAGATTACCTTTCACTTTTCCGCTATCGAAAGCATAGTTTGCTGCCGAAGCAGGAGGCGCCGTTTGCGGCAACCATTGCGCGGATGACCTTATACAAACTTTTTTATTACGCTTACATTTTGGTGTTGCCTATTCTTTTCTCCGGCGTGGGTTGGTATTGGGTGATGACTGGATTTGTGGTCATGCACCTGACTGCAGGCTTGTTTTTATCCTGCATTTTTCAGCCGGCGCATATCATGGAAACATCTGCATTTGCTTTGCCTGTGGAAAAAGAAGGCAAGCAGCGCATGCAAGATTCATGGGCCGTGCACGAAGTCATGAACACCGCCAATTTTGCTCCCCGCAGCCGCATCTTTTCCTGGTTTATCGGAGGGCTCAATTATCAAATAGAGCATCATTTGTTTACCGGCGTTTGCCACGTGCATTATAAAAAAATTGCTGCGATTGTAAAATCAACCGTAGAAGAATTTGGTCTGCCTTATCATGTGCAACCTACATTTTTAAAAGCGTTGTGGGTGCATGCGAAGATGTTGAAAAAGCTAGGGCAGCCGAAAAGCACTTCGATACTCACTTAACTTTCTTGTTGTCGTATTAATTTCGCTTGGGACCGGCGCAACCTTTATCATTTACGATTGTTGCTTGTTTAAAGGGACGTTTACCGCTTTCGGCGTTTGAAAGGGTTTAGGAGAGTTAAAATGAAAATAATTAACGCAACAGCAAGAATGAGCAATATGGCCCAAAGCGAATCCATCTTTTCAAGTTGTATGGTGAAATCCGGAAGCGTTTACCGTATAAAGGTACGCCTCTGTAACAAGGGGCAACAAGATTGCTTTGGAAGTCCTGCCGAAATCTTGTCACACAAAATGAAAATGACGCAAACCATTTTTTAACGCTACATTGCCGCTTTCCCATGGCACCGCTTTTTCTTTCCTGATGTCGGTGTTCTTATCTCAACTCATTTCATGTTGGTAACAGTTGTCAGAAAGAATCTTTTATTCAAGCCTGATTCCAGCCGTGTGATTGCCCGCTTTTTGGCCATCAATCCGGAACGCAGCGCAGCATTAATCAAGCGGGTGATGGCGCTTTCAAAAAAAGAACAACACGAATCTCTTCGGCAGGTGTTGCGCAATTTTTCAAAACGCCACCGCAGTATCTCTGCCGTGTTTGAAAGGCATTTTTCCAGACTTGCCAGTCTCCTTGATGAGATGGGCCTTGCAGAACATCCCTTCAGTACGGAAGAAAAACTCCTCATCGGTTCCTATTTTACTATGGAGTATTCCATTGAAGCGGCCGCTTTTTTTAACCCGTCCCTTGTAGCCGATCCAGACCAATCTGAAGTAGCAGCGGGAGAAAAAAGAGTGATCCTGAGTTTCCGGGCAACGGGAGAAGGGCATATTTCTTCGGTGGTCTTTCGCTCTGGCATCATCGATAGGGAGAACAACATCACACTGGAACCACCCGGTAAAATGCTGGAGTCGCCTAAGCAAGTGCGCAATCATGTCTATCATAAAAAAACCTTTCTCAGCAAGCTGGAAGAAATGCAAACGGGCGGCAGTAAGATTTATCCAGTGATCATGGAAAAGCTGACTGAGACGTTCATTTACGAGGAACTAAAACGGTATGTGGAAGAAACACGGGCAACAGCGCTGAACGATATACAAAGCGGCGTGCTACTCGACGAAATGATGTGGCTGGCTTCTTCGCATTACGAGATGGATTATTCCGTTGACACTGACATTTCCGAGCGGGTTATTTTTCCGATGGCCGATACTGAAATTAAAGGCATTGAAGACGCACGGTTTGTGCGTTTCACTAGTGAAGACGGTGAAGTGATTTATTATGCAACGTACACGGCCTACAACGGCATTGCCATTCTGCCCAAACTCTTAGTGACCAAAGATTTTTATCATTTCAAGGTAATGCCGGTTCATGGCGAAGTGGCGCAGAACAAAGGCTTGGCGCTCTTTCCCCGCAAGATTAACGGGCAGTACGCCATGTTGTGCCGCATGGATGGTGTGAACAATTACATAGCGTTTTCCGACAACATCAATGTGTGGCGCAAAGCATCGCTTTTGCAAACGCCAACCTTCCCGTGGGAGTTTGTGCAAATGGGCAATTGCGGCTCTCCCATTGAAACGCCGGAAGGCTGGCTGGTAATTACGCATGGTGTTGGACCGGTAAGGGAGTATGTGTTGGGGGTTAGCCTGCTCGACCTCGAAAATCCAACAACCATTATCGGCCGCCTGCCGTACCCCTTGCTCATTCCGAACGAAACGGAACGGGAGGGGTATGTGCCCAACGTGGTGTATTCCTGCGGCTCCCTCATCCACAATGATCAATTAATCATTCCCTATGCGATGTCTGATTATGCATCCACCTATGCAACCGTTAATCTGACGGAACTGTTGGCGGCATTGAAGGCGTCGAAACCAGGTAGTTAGGAAGCTAAAATCTTTTCATACACCTGCAGGTAGTCAGCCGTCATTCTTTCTTTTGAAAACATCGTTGTTGCCCACTGCCTGCAGTGGCGTCGGGTGATGTGGTGTAGTTGCTCAACAGCCTCCACCGCTTCTTCTTTCGTATGAACCAGGTAGCCCGTTTTGCCCTGCCGGATCAACTCTGGCATAGCACCACGGTTCACCGCTATCACCGGTGTACCGCAACACATGGATTCTACTACGCTCAACCCAAATGGTTCGTCAAACGATATGAGGTGGAGAAGTGCAGTTGCATTTCCTAACAATTGGTTTCGCTTTGCCGGACCGCAGTTGCCGACATAAACAATTTGGTTGTCATCAATTGCAGGAAGAACATGGTTGTTGAAATACGCTTCGTCCTGTATCAGCCCGGCGATGATTAATTTTTTCCCGCACTGCTTAGCCACTTCAATGGCTTCACGGGTACCTTTTTCAGGATGAATGCGGCCGAAAAAAAGCAGGTAATCATCCGGCTTCTCAACAAGGTCGAACGCAGCGGTGTCAATGCCGTTGTAAACCGTTGCGGTGTATTGCAGGTCGGGATGGCGGTTGGCATTGCTGATGGAAACGTAATGATTGGTGGAATTGTATTTTTTATAAACGGGCACAATCAATGGCGATGAAAACCCGTGAATGGAGGTAATCATTGGTGTATTCACAAGCCTTGAATACGTCAGCGGCAGAAAATCGTAATGGTTATGAATCAAATCAAACTCACTTGCCCTTTCAAACAGGTGGCTGATGTGCAAACATTCTTCCACCTTCACATCCATCGACGGATGCTCGGCATACGGTTGGTTACAAGTGTAGGCCAGCTTTCCCTTCGTAATCGAATCACCGGTGGCAAACAAGGTGACATCAATTCCTTTTTCCACCAAACCTTCGGCAATGTTTGACGCCACTTGTTCCCAGGGGCCGTAAAGCCGTGGTGGTGTTCGCCAGGCAATGGGTGAAAGGATAGCGACCTTCATGCAGGTTCGGGTTTATAAAAATCATCAAAGGCCGATAACACCGTCAGGTGTGAGATTAGATAAGCGAGTGTGCTCTCTGCTCCCTGGTTGCGATTGACGCCATAGCTTTCCAGGCCATCGCAGCAACCTTTCGTTTCAAAATCATAAAGGCTCATGCGCAAATCGTTCTCACCAAGGAACCACATAAAAGAGGTGGATAACTGATTTAAGTAGGCCTTGTCTTTGGTGAGGTGATACGCTTCGTGAAACATCAGCACCATGGCCAGCGCATCAATCGGCTGCTGTGCAAACCTTGACTGCGGCCCATTCTTCATATACCATTGCTCGTTGCCCACGACGGATAAAAAACCTTCGTTCAAGGTAATGGAAGAAAGAAACTGCATACTTTCCAGGGCGACATCGGTAATGGCTTCTTCTCCTAAAATACCGGCTGCATGAAGCAGCGAAAGTGGCAGCATGGCATTGTCATACGCAAGCAGACTTTCAAACCAATGCCAGTTCTCCGATTTCTGTTGCTTGTATTCAGCCATCAATTTGTAAGTCATTCGCCGCAGCATTCCGGTCATGCCTTCATCCTGTGCATTGTTCTTTAGATAATAGCTAATACCGATTATGGTGTTGGCTATGCTGCGGATGGATTGCAGCTTTTCAAAATTCGGCGCCGCTTCAAAAAAGATTTCTTTGCCCGATTTGTAATAAGCATCGTTGGGTGCGTTGGCCATCAGGTAGCCCAGCGACCAAATGGCACGGCCAAACGAATCTTCGGAGCCTCTTTCATCCAAAAAGTTCCGGCTGAAGCTTAAAAAGTTCCGGAAGGTGCCATCCGCGTTTTGCATGTAGTGGATGTAGCTCAGGTAGATGGGCAGCAGGTCCAGCGCCAACGGCAGCTTTTTTTGTTTGAACGCCATCACCACCAACAGCAGTGCCCTTGCGTTATCATCTAAACAATAGCCTTCTTTCAGGTTCGGAATGCCAAATTTGGCGTGCTGAATAATGCCGGTGTCATCAGTCATGCGTTTTACATGATCCAGTAAGAACGGCGGCAGCAGCAAGGGGTCTACCACCGCCTCTTTCGTCGCCGGTTCGTCCATAGACAATTGCAACACTTCACTGGCCATGTGAGCATAACGGGCACCTATTTTCGGCCAGGTAATTTCCTGCCCGTAATCGAAAGCGTTTTTGCGAAGCGTCGTAATTTTTTCAGGATGGTCAAACAAATCCAGTAACAGGGTGGACAAGCCTTCGTTATCGGCAAAATTAAACAGGCAGCCTCGGTCTTTGGCCAGCAACTCCGCCGCATGCCAATAGGGGGTTGAAATAACCGCAGCACCTGAACCCACGGCGTACGATAATGTACCACTGGTGATCTGTGCTTCATTCAGATACGGCGTGATGTAAATGTCGGCAGCATAGAGGTATTGAAACAGTTCTTTCTCGTTGATGAATTCATTCAGAAAAATGACGTGCTTTTCCAGGCCCAGCTTTTTCACCAACAGCAGCAGCGAAACCCGGTACTCTTCGCCAGCATGCCGCAGCACGGCGGGATGCGTTTTGCCGATAACGATGTAAACAGCTTCGGGATATTTTGCGACTACAGCAGGTAAGGCTTTAATTACCGTTTCGATGCCTTTGTTGCGACTGAGAAAGCCAAACGTGAGCAGCACCTTTTTCCCTTCCAGCTTGAACTTTTTTTTCACGGCTGCATGTTCATACCGCAGGTCCGGAAAGCCATGTTCAATAAGCTGGATTTTATCGGGGGAGATGGCATAAATACCCGTGAGAAATTCAACTGCTTTTTCCGTCATCACCACTACTTTGGCTGCCATCTTGCAAATTTCCACCAAGATGGCTTTTTCGTTGTACGAAGGTGTTTTCAATACCGTGTGCAATGTGACAATCAGCGGCACCTGCAACCGGTAGAGAAGCGGCAAGACATAGATGCCGTTCTGTCCGCCAAAGATGCCATATTCGTGTTCGAGAATGCACACATCGGCGCCACTAAGGTTGATGTAGCGTGCCGCTTCCAGGTAATCTTCTTGTTGCTCCTGGTGAATCTTAAATTTTACTTCGGTAGGATATTGATAGGATTCCGCGCCGTCATCCATCGCAATCACTACGCCTTCGTTAGCGGTTGTATTTTCGATTTGTCCCGATGTAGCCCGAAATAAATTTTGCGTAAATGTCCCAATGCCGCATTCCCGTGGAGGATAGGTTCCGATATAGGCGATTTTCATACTGATTCTTTTTAAGTGCTGTTGCCCTGTTTCTTTTGCACGCAAGCATTCGGTAGATTGAAAATTCAACTCGAAGCAAGCACAGCTCTACTCATTTCATTGCGGCTGTTTTGTTCAACAAAGACAACAAAGGCCGCAGTGATGTACCGCCACCCTTGTTGAAAACACTCACAAGCAAATATTTTTCCTTTACATCCGTTGATGCTATTCCAGCAGCTGCTCAATTGATGAAAGGTCAATCAGATCAAGATAGTTGTCGAGTTCAAAGGCCTCCACTGAATATGTTGTAAACAGCGGCGTGATGTTGGTGTGGCTAGATGCCTGCACTTCAACATAAAAATTATCTACCTGGTAAAGCCGGCACACGATGTTGCGAGTCTTTTTTGTCAGGAGATATGTGCCGAGCATTTCTAAAACGGTACGCTGAACATAATGTGTCGCATCGCCGAATTGCTGTATTGTCATTTTATTGAACAAAAAAGTTGATGAAAGGGAAGTGGATTCATTCACTGCATTTGGTCAATGAATTGTTCTTTCGTAAATGGCAGGTTAATGTAAGGTACGTTTTTAAAACGAGTCCGAAGTTTATTTCGGATCGAAAAGAATTTCTATCCTTAAGATAGTTCTTTGGTACAGTGAGGAATGAGTGAGTTCACCTTTTCAAGGAATCTTAGTTCGTAAATATACAATTGATTGCGGGTAGTTCAATGTCGGGCTGTCTTCCCGACAAAGCCTATAAATCATCGCGATTTATAGGCTTTTACTTTATATGGAAACCGCTAGTATATCCGCTCGAATAAAATCGGTAATCGGTTCTTTTGCATTGCTCTTCTTATTCTTACCTCCTTCCTCTTTCAGTTCGGAATCGTTTACTTTCCGGCACCTCGGTTCTACTACACATCCTATCAAATAAGTGTATACGTTTTTGATAATTGAGCTCTTTCCGTTAAAAGGAAACAGGAGATACTCTTAATGTTTACACCTCCGCTGCCACTAACTCACTAGTCGGTTGCTGTACCAAAGACGAATTTCTTGTAACTTCCTCCTTCATTCTTAACCCTAATATGGGCACTAACACTGTGCAGGAACTAAAAGACACCACCAATATTTTGCAGGCAGTATTTGATTCCGCTCCCAATGGCATTGCCATTATGCATCCCGCCTACAATACCGAAGGCAGCGTGGAAGATTTCACTATTGAACTGTTCAATGCCTATACACGCAACTGGATAGGGGATATAGAATACAAGGGCAAACGCTACAGCGACCTGTTTCCCATGGTGAAACCAACCGGCATTTTAGAAAGGTTTATCCAGGTGTTTGAAACCGGCATAACGGCCAAGTTCGAACAGTGGTACACAGGTGAAGGCATGAAGCATTGGTTTCGGTTTACAGCGGTGAAGCAGCGTGACCTGCTGGTGATTACAACCGAAGACATTACCGACAGAAAGCAGGCCGAAGAAATGGTGCGGGACAGCGAGGAGCGGCTTTCGAATATCATCAACCAGGTAAATGCCGGCATTGTGCAAGCCACCATCGACGGACAATTGATAAGTGCCAATGAACGCTATGCCCAATTAACGGGCTATACCGTAGAAGAATTGCTTGCATTAACCATAAAAGATATTACACACCCCGATGACTGGCCCCGGAACGAAGAACTGGTGGGAAAAGCCCTCAACGAGGGAAAAAATTTCTTTATTGAAAAGCGCTACCTGCGCAAGGATGGCTCTGTTATTTGGGTCAACAACAGTGTAAGTATTGTAACGGATAGCAAAGGAAATAAATTTATTACGGCCGTATCCGTCGACATTACCGAACAAATCACCAGTCGCCAAAAACTGGAGGAAAGCGAAAGTCATTTTCGCCTGATGGCTGATACGATTTCCGAGATCATTTGGGTAACCGACGCAAAAGGTCGTGCCGAATTTTTTAACAAGCGCTGGGAAGAATTTAGCGGCGTGGCGTTTGAACCTTCGATGGTGGCTGAGATAGCTGCCCGTTTTGTTCACCCCGATGATGCGCCAGTGGTGATGAAAGCCTTTGCTGAATCCATTAAAACCGGTCAGCCGATGGAAGTGGAGCAGCGTAACTTATCGGGTTCCGGCCAGTGGCGTTGGGTGCTGAACCGGGCCATGCCATATCGTAACCCGCAAACCGGCGAGGTAGAAAAATGGTTTGGCATAAGTACAGACATCCACGAGCAAAAAATGGCGCAGCAGGCGCTGACGGAAAGTGAAATACGCTTCAGGGCCCTGGTCAATGCCACCTCGGATGTTATTTACCGCCTGAGTGCGGACTGGAAGATCATGTATCCCCTCGATGGAAAAGGATTTTTACTGGATGCACACGCACCGGTAGAAGGCTGGATGGAAATAAATGTACACCCCTCAGAATTTGACCGGGTGAAAAAAGCCATCGCTGCCGCCATTGCCAACAAAACTGTTTTTGAACTGGAACACCAGGTGGTAACAGTGGATGGTTCTGCCGGATGGACCTTTTCCCGGGCCGTACCTATCCTGGATAGCGAGGGAACTATTTTGGAGTGGTTTGGAACCGCCAGCGATATAACTGCACGAAAACTAATCGAACAATCGCTGAAAGAAAGCGAGGCCCGCTTTCGCACAATGGTGGAGCAGGCGCAGGTTCCCATTGGTATGACGCGTGGCCGGGAAATGATTTTTGAAGCCATCAATGCCCCCATGCTCGAACTGATAGGTATGACCGGAAAGAATGTTCTTCAAAAAAACCTGACCGAGGTTCTACCCGAACTGGAGAGCCAGGCAATAATGAAAATCCTTCGCCAGGTTTGGGACAGCAGGCAACCCTTCCAGGGACACAGTATACCCGCTACGTGGCAGGTAGACGGTAAACCGGTAACAAAATACTACGACATCTCGTATACTCCGGTAGCTACGGAGGGAAAGATGCAGTTCATTATTCACCTGGCCATTGACGTAACGGAGCAAGTGATGGCACGGCAAAAAATTGAAGAAGTGGTGGCCAGGCGCACCAGGGAATTGTCGGCGGCGAATGAAACACTGTCACTCGTCAACAAAGAGTTGCAACGGTCCAATGCCCAACTGGAGGAATTTGCACACGCTGCCTCGCACGACCTGAAGGAACCTGTACGCAAGATTCATTACTTCACGCAACATTTAAAGGAACATCTTGGTACGGATTTGAAAGAAGGAGAACTGCGTGCCTTTAACCGCATTGAAAACGCCACGGAGAGGATGCGCAATTTGATAGATGATCTGCTGCTTTATTCACACGTAAGCCAACGGCCGCACGAAAAAGAAAGCATTGATCTGAACATGAAAGTGCAGGCTGTGCTCGAAGACCTGGAACTGGAGATCGCCGAGAAAAAAGCAACGGTCAACGTTGATCTACTACCTGTTGTCAAAGGATACAAAAGACAGCTTCAACAACTCTTTCAAAACCTGTTGAGCAATGCGCTGAAGTACAGCCGGGCAGAGGTTCCGCCCTGTATCAGCGTTTGTTCAAAAGAGGTCCTGGAGGCTGAGAAGCCTTACTACTTAATTGAAGTAAAAGACAACGGTATCGGGTTTGACCAGCAGTATGCGGAAAAGATCTTCCAGATGTTTACCCGCCTGCACGGGAAAGCCGAATACAGCGGCACCGGCGTAGGCCTCTCTATCGTGAAAAAGATAGTGGAAAACCACAACGGGTATGTCAGGGTTGATAGTACAGAAGGCCAGGGTTCTACCTTCAGTATAATGCTGCCAGCGGAATAGCTTCCCGGCGTTGCCTGTATCTATTTGTTACAGGCAACGCCAACCGTTTAACCGTGTGTTGGTTCAACACCCAATCCCTGGGCTGGTAAAACCTTTAAGGCGGTGCATTTTTATACGGCCTTTATTTGCTTTCTGCCGGACGAACTTTTGTATAAAGTTTTCTCAACACCATGTCTGGCCAGCAACCCAGACACCAGTTGCTGCCATGTTTTACCCACTTCAATCGCTTTTTCTCTTGTCATACTATCGCCGTTTTCTCTATCGTAAAGTGGCAGCAGGAGGGGACTGGCGCCGGCCCAATAAATCAACTGGAGTTCGATTTTTGTCAATGCCGTTTTTGCACCCGTTCTCCTGCTATAACCGTCGTAAACCAGGCCATATTCTTTTTTGAGGGTTGCCGTTTTTACATCGTCCAGGTCAATGATATAACCATGATGCTCGCTGGTAAGAAAAAACAAGTTCCTGTTTTCTTTATCAAGACCAATGATACGGTCGCCTAATACTTCCTGCCTGGCAATAGACAGGTGATACGTTGCCGATAGGTTGTTGAAAAACCGTAGCATTTCTTCTGTCTCTTTGTGCTGCCGGTAATGATTTACCAGGAGTACAAGCAGGAATGTGGATAGAATCACGCCTGTTACCAATACAATGGCAAAAATTGTTGTCATGTTGAGTTTATTTAGGGTGAATAAATTGACTGCAGTGTGTTTTGCATCACTGCAACCGTTACCTGTTTTGTGTACAGACTATTTACGTGTGAATAGATCCGTACCCTTAATTCTTTTCCAAAGCAATCTTGTTGGTGGAACTTGTGGTACAACGGGCCAGCGATTGGTGTATCACAACGTCCAATGAAAGCCTGAATGAATGATTGGTTTGTTTACAATTCGAATAGGTTTCTCATCGAATAAACAGTGCCGCTAAAAAGGAGGGTGAAATGAACAGGCTAGCTACTCTCATTCAATTGTAATGGCCATGAAGTCAAAAGCAGAAAAGCAACGAACCAAGCCTTTCTAAAATTCATAGCGTCGCAAATCCATCCACCTTTATCCAATTTTCTTTCGATTCCTTACAAAGTTATCAATCATACAGGCTTGCAACCAATGCAATAAGGCAAGAAATAGCATTGACAAATGTCAATGACAATCAACAATAAAATAGGTAAGTAACCTGAGTAACCTGAGTAACCTGAGTAACCACAGTTGCATAAAGTCTTGCTGTTAGCAATAGTTATTTTTCAAGAAATATGTTTTATTGCTTGCAAGGCATTCCATCGTTGTTCATACGGATAGCGTTTACATCGAATCGCTTGCACGAAATTCCTTCTGCATTTGGGTTGTGAAGCCCGTCCTTATTGCTTACCTTTCCATAAGCCAACCTCGGTAATGATCCTTTTCCCTGTAAGAATGTAGCAAACAAGCCTGTGATCAGTTTCAATTCTTTGCCGTTCCATAAATGGCAAAGGTTGTTGTCAACTAAAAAGGAGCAAGCGTCCTTTTAAATAATATGATGCAAGTGTAGTGCGTCTCTTTATGTTCTCAGTCAATAAGCGCTGGTATGAACCAATAAACACAATACAAAGGAAACGACAAATTGCTACTCGGGATCATCCTTGGGGTACTGGCCTTTTGGCTCTTTGCGCAAACAACTCTGAACATCAATGTGGACATGGCGAAGGACCTTCAGATGAATGCTTCGGCTATGAATATTGCTGTGTCCATTACCTCCCTGTTTTCGGGAATTTTTATTGTTGTCATGGGCGGGTTGGCCGATAAAGTAGGCCGGCTAAAGATCATCCGCATTGGTTTTGTATTCAGTGTACTCGGTTCGCTGCTGGTAGGCCTCACACCGGCAGGTGCCATGGCAACACCGGTTCTTATTTTCGGCCGTGTTCTCCAGGGCTTATCCGGCGCCTGCATTATGCCGGCCAGCCTGGCCCTTTTAAAATCATATTGGGAAGGCGCCGGCCGCCAACGCGCCATCAGCCTATGGTCAATGGGATCCTGGGGCGGCTCCGGTTTCTGCTCGCTGTTTGGGGGGCTGATGGCTGAGAACGTAGGATGGCGGTATATCTTTTTCGCTTCAGCGGTTATTTCCCTGGTTGGATTATGGATGATAAAAGATACACCGGAGAGCAAGGCGCCACAAACCGGGAAAAAAGGCCGCCTGGACCTGGCCGGTATTCTTACCTTTATGATTGTTATGATTGCCCTGCAAGTATGGGTAAGCAAAGGCAGTGAGATTGGGTGGACAAGTGGCCTGTCGCTGCTGTTGATTGGGGTCGCTGTGATCGTTGGTATCTTATTTTTTCGTATTGAAAAGGGAAAAGAAGCCGCCTTTATCGATTTCAAGCTTTTTAATAATTCTACGTACACTGGCGCCACCATTTCTAACTTTCTGCTAAATGGCGTGGCCGGAATGCTTATTGTTTCGCTGATGTTGTTACAGGTGGGTGGAGGCCTTTCGGCGCAATCTGCCGGCTTGCTAACATTGGGTTATGCTATTGCCATAGTTGCCTTTATTCGCCTGGGCGAAAAACTGCTGCAGCGTTTTGGTCCGCGCAAACCCATGCTCTGGGGTTGCCTCATTGTTGGCCTTTCCATTGCACTCCTTCTTCCGGCTAACCTCATGACAGATACGTACAAAATCCTTGCTGTAATTTCCTACACTTTGTTTGGCGTAGGACTGGCCTTTTACGCTACGCCATCTACCGACGCGGCGCTTTCGAATCTTCCGGAGGCACAGGCCGGTGCTGGTTCGGGCATTTACAAAATGGCTTCTTCGCTGGGTGCAGCCTTTGGCGTAGCTATTTCTGCAGGCATTTTTGTGGGACTGAGTTCAATCGATACGCCAAACAGTGTGCTCGACAAGGTAATCATTTTTCAAGGCCGTCAAGACAACATCGCCATTCGCCAGGCCGCTATTATTGCACTACTCTTTAACCTGGTGATGGTGGTTATAGCCATCATAGCCATCATGAAAACAATACCGAAAAACAAAAGCAAAGAGATATAGGTCATAAGAAGGAAAGTGAAACAGTTGCATCATTATTTCTTCACAAATAACTGAAGTATGAACAAAGCCATTTTAGAAGGAACAAAAGGCATTCACAACGAGATGAAGTCGTGGATGGATCACCTGCACCAACATCCTGAGCTGGCAATGGAGGAAACAGAAACCGCAAAATTCATTGCAGGTAAGCTGCGGTCTTTTGGGTTTGAGGTTGCCGAAGGCATTGGGAAAACAGGCGTCGTGGCTTCGTTAACCATTGGTAGCAGCAAAAAATCAATTGGACTGCGTGCCGATTTTGATGCCCTTCCCATCCAGGAAGAAAATGACCTGCCATACAAAAGTAAGGTCGAAGGCAGGTCGCACCTCTGCGGGCATGATGGGCATACCACCATGCTGTTGGGCGCCGCTAACTATTTGGCACACACGAAAAATTTCAACGGAACGGTGCGGCTTATATTTCAGCCCGCCGAAGAAACGATGGAAGGTGGCCCAGCTATGATAAAAGACGGTTTGTTTGAAAGATTCCCGGTAGACGCAGTGTACGGCCTGCACAACATGCCCGGCCTCATAAAAGGAAAGCTGTATTTCCGCGAAGGCGAAACGATGGCGGCTGTTGACAACTGGGAAATAGAATTAACCGGCAAGGGCAGTCATGGCTCTATGCCCGAACTGGGAATTGACCCCATCGTGTGTGGCTCCTCGCTAGTGATGGCCTTGCAAACCATTGTTTCCCGCAACGTATCGCCGTGGCAGCATTCTGTTGTTTCGGTAGGTGCATTTCTTTCCGGCAATGCCGGCAACGTGGTGCCGCAAAATGCAGTTCTCCGGCTAAGCATTCGCAACATGGATCCACAGTTGCGGGAAATGGTGCTGGATAAGATCCGCTCCATTACAAAAGCACAAGCAGAATCGTTCAATTGCCAGTACGAGATTCGTGAAGGTGTTGCCGGCGCTGTGCTGGTAAACACTCCCGAAAACACGCAGTGGGCGGCAAACGTCGCCCGGGACATTTTTGGCAATGACGCTGTTGATGATTCGCTCCACCCTTTTATGAGCAGTGAAGATTTTGCATTTATGCTGCAGGAAAAAAAGGGCACCTATTGCATGCTGGGCAACGGCGAGACCCCCATGGTGCATCACCCTAATTATATTTTCGACCAGGAAATTTTACCGATTGGCGCTGCTTATTGGGTGGGCTTAACAGAAGCGTACTTGCAGTGAATTTGGTCCGAATGTGCTATTTGACAAATGTACCAGGATAAAAAAAGTGTATTCCCGTTTTTCGAAATGGTGAATTGTATGGTCTTCTCAAAATGAGAAAATCCCTCTTTTGGAGGGAACAATTTTGTAAGACAGTAAAGTTGGCTTTGGTTTTTCAATTCAACCGGACGTCTTTTTTCTCTTTTGTTTTCAAGGGGGTCGGGACCAATAACGGGCACGATTAAAAAAAAGAAGAAGTTGACTGATACTGGACTTTGTTGGTTTTTCTAAGATTCCTGGATTTTTTACAAAAACTTACTGGACGGTAGTTTCTCAAGGAATGGTGGTCTTTTCTTTTGGTATCGGATTTTATTGATATCGCTATCAATCAACTTCTGGGACAAAAGTAGTACGGCAGAGGTCGCATAACAAGCGCAGAACTGCCCCTTTTTTTTCGTACTCTTTGCAGTAGCATTCTCGTAATTCAGACAGGAGCCGATGCGTAGAATTACTGAGGGTCTCAACGAGGCAAACGGAAAATTTCATTTCGATTAGATAACAAGAAACTGCTTCACATCATCGAACTAAGATTGATAAATATGTTTTAGCGTTTTTCCAACGGGGGTGTTAAGTCAAGCCTCTCATGTCATATAATGCACATTCGCGATAGACAGCTTTCTTGTTTCATTATTGCGTCAACAAACTATCGTCTGAAATGCTCGGTAGATTGTAGCGCTTCCCTTCAGCAGTATCATATCTCATTAAATGATGATCGTTATTATGTGAAGGAACTTCGCAAAGAAGATTTTACCAGTCATGCACCAAAGAGATCGATCTCCTGGCAACGAACAATTTATTTTTGCGCTGGTTTTCTGTAAATGTTTAAATTGGAAATCGTTAACGGCTACACGAAAGGTTGCCGGTTTCAAGGTCAAATTCCCACTTATGGAAAAAAATAAGCAAGCCTCCCGTCGCAATTTTTTGAAAGGACTGGGTGGAGCCACGTTGGCCCTGGCCACGGCTCCTGTTACCAGTTTTGCCGCCGAAGAAAAATTGGAGAGCCGCATCCTGCAGTACCAAAAGCGCATTGCCTCAACCGATAAGATACGCATCGGCGTCATTGGACTTGGTATCATGGGACACAACAACATCAGCACCTCCCTAAAAGTACCGGGTGTGGAACTGGTGGCGGCTTGTGACCTGTACAAAGGCAGATTGCAACGGGCAAAAGAGTTGTTCGGCAATTCGCTTTTTACCACCCAGGATTACCGTGAGCTGATAGGCCGCAGCGATGTTGATGCCGTGATTGTTGCCACCAGCGACAACTGGCATGCACGCATCACCCAGGATGCACTGCAGCAGGGAAAAGCCGTGTACTGCGAAAAACCCATGGTGCACCGCATCAGCGAAGGCGCCGGGGTAATTGCCGCGCAACGCAAAAGCGGCAAAGTGCTGCAGGTAGGAAGCCAACGGGTAAGCAGCATTGTGTACGCCAAGGCAGCGGAACTTTATAAAAGTGGCGAGATTGGCAAACTTAACCTGATACAGGCTTCGTTTGACCGGCAAAGTGCGCTGGGTGCCTGGCAGTACACCATGCCAACAGATGGCAATGAATCTACGGTTGACTGGGACCGTTATATTGCCGGGACAAAAAAGATTCCTTATGATGCAAAGAAGTTTTTCTGGTGGCGTAATTACCGCGACTACGGCACCGGTGTTGCCGGCGACCTGTTTGTTCACCTCTTATCAGGCGTGCATGTGATCACAGGGTCAAAAGGCCCGAACAAGATCTTTTCTTCCGGGCAGCTTTCGTATTGGAAGGACGGTCGCGATGTACCCGATGTAATGACAGCCATTATGGAATACCCTGAAACACCGGAGCACCCACCGTTTCAGCTCATGTTGCGGGTAAATTTTATCAGCGGCGAAGGTGACCAGGGCACCATCAAGCTAGTAGGGGAAGAAGGTGTGATGGACCTGCGCGGCAACAGTCTTTCCATCAAACATAGCCTGATGGCGAAGGCGCCGGGTATCGGCGGCTGGGATGCACTGAACACCTATCCCGCTGCGATGCAGGAAACCATTCGCAAAGAATACAATCAAAAATATTCGGAAGCCGACCGCAAAGCACCGGTAAAAGAAGACATTGCCTACAAGGCGCCACAGGGTTACAACGAGCACCTCGATCATTTTATGAATTTTTACGAGGGAGTGCGTACCGGTAAACCCGTGGTGGAAGATGCTATTTTTGGCTTTCGGGCAGCAGCACCCTGTCTTGCCTGCAACGATAGTTATTTTGAGAAAAAAATCATTCTCTGGAACCCCGAAGAAATGAAGGTGGTGAAAGGATAGAAAAGCAGATGAACATGCAGTATGATCTTTGTTGCGTTGGACATATAACACTCGATAAAGTGGTTTCACCTGCCCGAACGGTAATGATGCCGGGGGGCACTTCTTTTTATTTTGCCAATGCCGTTGCCGGACTGAATGCCTCGTTCAAACTGGTGACAGCCCTGGCGCCAACCGAAATGCAGGCGGTGGAAACGCTTCGCAAAAGAGGTGTGGAGGTAGTAGTACACCCCTCGCTGCACACCGTGTATTTCGAAAATATTTATGGCACTGATACCGACCACCGTGTACAGCGTGTGAATCAAAAGGCAGATGCCTTTACCCCCGAACAACTCAACGGAGTTGATGCAGCCATCATTCATTTTGGTCCTTTGCTGGCCGATGATTTTCCCGGCTCCGTCCTGCGGCAGGTAGCAAGGCAACACAAGGTATCGCTGGATGTGCAGGGCTTTTTACGAAAGGTTGATAACTGCAACGTTGTTCCCGTTGACTGGAAAGAGAAAAGAGAACAGCTGCCGTTTGTTGAATTTTTTAAAGCGAACGAAGAAGAGCTGGCCGTGGTTACCGGCCAAACTTCTATTGAAGAAGGCGCAAAGCTTTTGCAGCAATGGGGTGCCAAAGAAGTGATCATCACACTGGGTAGCAGGGGCTCGTTGGTTTTTTCGGGCACTGCGGTGTACACCATACCTGCATTTGTGCCGGAACAAATAACAGATGCCACCGGTTGCGGCGACACCTACATGGCGGGTTATCTCTACAAACGGGCAAAAGGCGCCGGCATTCAGCAGTCCGGTGAGTTTGCCGCTGCTATGGCAACGCTAAAGCTGCAGCAGTCGGGGCCTTTTACCGGTACCGAGTCTGATGTAGAAGCCTTGCTTTACCTGGCCGAAGAAAAGCAAAACGAGGTAAGCAAAGCCGGTTGATTGTTTCGCTGCGGGTGGCATAGTTTTTACCCTTTGGTTAGCTAAATCAAAGTGCCATGGCAATCGAAGAAAACAAGAACCAACCCGGAACGGACAATTCAAAAGTTCCATCCACCAACATCGGCAATGCCAGCAATCCCGGTCCCGGTGATGAAGGTGTGCAGGCTCCTACCGGTAATCAGTTGCTGGATGAAAAAGCAGAAAAGTATCTACGGGAAGTGGCCAGCATCGAAGATGTTCCCGATGCACAGGACCAGCAGGAGATGGATGAGTCGTTACAGGAAAGGAAGAAAGACGACGACGTTTAATGACTATGCCATTTCGCTTCGCCACAAATCATTTTATTGATCAATAGGATTGGCTTTACCGCCGGCAGCATACAAGTTGTCTTTCACGCTTGACCTTTGCCTATTGCCTATTGCCAATTGCTTATTGATTCCTCTCCAGGTAATTCAACAACGCCTGCGGCTCATCCAGCACCGTTAGTTTTTCTTCCAGCGTACCATACAAAAAGCCTTCCTCGCTCAGCAACCGCATGTGCGCCAGCAGGTGATCGTAAAAGCCATTTGTATTCAGGATAAATATTTTTTTATCGTGAATAGACAATTGGTTCCAGGTAAGAATCTCAAACAATTCGTCCAGCGTACCAAAGCCACCGGGCAGAATGATGGCACCATCACAAAGCTCGTACAGCTTGCGCTTGCGTACATGCATGTCGTCCACTACAAACAATTCGGAGATGGCATCGTGCTGGTGCTCCCAGTCAACAAGCACTCTTGGTATCACACCGCGAACAATTCCACCCTTTGCCAGCACCGTATCGGCTACTACGCCCATCAGTCCATTTTTGCCACCGCCGTAAATCAATTCCACCTTTTTTGCAGCAAGAATTTGCGCCAGCGCAACCGCATGTTGTTCGTATAATGAATTGTTACCTTTTTTACTACCGCAGAAGATTGCAAGTTTGTTAATCATCCTTCTTCACTATTTTGTGCCGCAAATGGAAAACAAATTTTTTGATCTTCAAAAGTTTTATCTCCATCCACCCGATTGTTAGCAAAAAAATAAACTATGTCACCAGCGCTCTTGTTTTCTTTTGTTATCGGCTATTTCGCAATCCTGCTCCTTGTTGCTTATTACACATCGCGAAATGCCAATAACGAATCTTTCTTTATTGGTAACAAAAGCTCCAACTGGATGGTGGTGGCTTTTGGCATGATCGGTACATCGCTCAGCGGTGTCACCTTTGTAAGTGTACCGGGTGCCGTGGGCAAGCCATTTGGTGCCGGCGGTTTTGAAGGCTTTAGTTATTTCCAGGTGGTGATTGGTTATGTTATCGGGTACGTAGTGATTGCTTATGTGTTGCTGCCGCTGTATTACCGGCTCAATCTTACCTCTATCTATAATTACCTGAGCAAGCGGCTTGGCTTTGCTTCGTACAAAACCGGCGCCGGCTTTTTTATTCTTTCCCGAACATTGGGTGCCACGGCTCGCCTTTACCTGGTGGTGGCCATTTTGCAGGATACCATCCTGGCTTCGTTTGGCGTGCCGTTTTGGGTAACCACGCTGGTTATCCTGCTGATGATTTTATTGTATACCTATGAAGGAGGTGTAAAAACCATTGTGTGGACCGATATGCTGCAAACTTCCTGTATGCTGATCGGCCTTGTTATTTGCGTGATCTATATCCTGAAAAGCATGGGACTTGGTTTTGGCGAAGGCATGCAGCAGTTGAAAGATGCGCAACTGACACGCATGTTCATTTCTGATCCCAACAGCAACCTTTTCTTTTTAAAACAGATCGTTGCCGGTGCGTTCATCACCATTACCATGACGGGCATGGACCAGGAAATGATGCAGAAGAACATCAGCGTTCGCACCCTGAAAGATTCGCAAAAGAACATGCTGACCTTTGGCATTATCCAGGCGCTGGTGGTGCTGTTGTTCCTGTTCCTGGGTGGATTGCTTTACCTCTATGCCGGGCAAAATAACATTGAGGCCATGCCCGACCGCATCTTCCCGAACATTGCTTTAGGCGAAGGCGTGCCGGCCATTATTTCCGTCATTTTTATAATCGCTCTTATCTCGGCGCTCTTCCCCAGTGCCGATGGCGCCATCACCGCATTGACGTCTTCTTTTTGTATCGATATCCTTGGCTTAAAGCGCCGCCCCGATTGGGACGACAAGAAAAAGAACAAAGTGCGCAAAAGCGTTCACCTGGTGTTTGCGTTTATCTTCCTGTTGTTTGTGATGCTGTTCGAGTGGATCAACAACCCAAGCATGATCGGCGTGATCCTGAAAATTGCCGCTTATACTTATGGACCGCTGTTAGGGCTGTTTGCCTTTGGCATTCTTACCAAGCGCAAGGTGGCGGACCGCCTGGTGCCTTACATTGCCGTGGCCGCGCCGGTTATCTGTTTTATTTTTGATAAGTACCAGAAACAGATCTTTGGCAGCTTTGAGATCGGGCTGGAACTGATCATCATCAACGGCTTGCTGGTTTTCCTGGGTCTTTGGGCTATCTCCAAACCACAGGACAGCCAGTGGTCGATGGAAGCAGAAAAGACCGAAGGCCCTTCGTTTCAAACCGGGAAATAAAGATGGACATTGTAAACCCACAGGCACAGGCTTACGCTGAAAAATACACTTCGCCGGAAGATGAGTTGTTGCAGGAAGTGGCGCAGTATACCTACAGCCAGCATGCCCATGCGCACATGCTCAGCGGCCACCTGCAGGGAAAGTTCCTCGAGATGGTGAGCTGCATGGTAGGGCCGAAGCGGATCCTGGAGATCGGGACGTTTACCGGTTACAGTGCGCTTTGCCTGGCAAAAGGGCTGCAGCCCGATGGGCAACTGCACACCATTGAGCTGCGTGAAGACGATGCCGAAAGGGCAAAAAGCTATTTTGACCGGAGTATTTTCCGGGAGCAAATAATTTTACACACCGGCCATGCGTTAGACATTATTGGTAGCCTGAACGAGTCGTGGGACCTGGTGTTTATCGACGCCGACAAGGAAAATTACCTGGCTTATTTCGATCTTGTTTTTCCGTTTGTGCGGGAAAACGGGATTGTTTTAGCAGACAATGTGCTCTTTCACGGGCAGGTGCTGGAAAGCCCGGTAAAGGGAAAATCAGCCAAAGCCATCCAGGCGTTTAACGATGCGATACTGCAAAGAACCGGTGTGGAGAAGCTGATGTTACCCCTGAGGGATGGTTTATTTATGATCAGAAAGCTGCACGAGTAAGCAAGCGGGGCGGTTTTAATGAAAAAAATAGTGACCGATAGCTATAGGCGATTCGCCTAAAAAAGTCGTTTTTTGACGTTTTAGATTTGAATTTTGACGTTACCAACTGGCCAAACGAAAAAAAGCATCCATGAAAAAACGCCACATTTTCTTTCTACTGGCAACGGCTCTGGTGAGCCAGGGAATTTTTGCACAGGCAAAAAACCGCGTACAGGAATATATCGATAAGTACAAGGACATTGCCATGGCCGAAATGGCCCGCACCGGCGTGCCGGCTTCTATCACACTTGCCCAGGGCATTCACGAGTCGGGTGCCGGTACCAGCGACCTGGTGCAGCGGTCGAACAACCATTTTGGGATTAAATGCAAAACTGAATGGGCCGGCGAAAAAGTGTACCACGATGATGATGCCCGCGGCGAATGCTTCCGCAAATACGACGACCCCTTTATCTCTTACAAAGACCACTCGGATTTTTTGCGGCAACGCAAGCACTATGCTTCGCTTTTTGACCTGGACCCGCAGGACTATGAAGGCTGGGCGCATGGCCTGAAAAAGGCCGGCTATGCCACCAATCCCAAATACCCACAGATACTAATCAAGTTGATTCGCGATTATAACCTGCAGGATTATACCCTGATCGTTCTGGGCAAAAAAGAGCCCGGCGAAACCGAGCCAGCTTGGGTAAAACTGAACACGCCGGCGCAGGAAGAAAGCGTTGTGCTGACAAAAAAGAGTGAAAGCAGTAACGTAGCCAAACAACAGTACCCGCATGGTGTCTTTACCATCAACGATACCAAAGTGGTGGCCGTTACCAAAGGCACATCTTACCTGAAAATTGCCGAAGAGAACGACATGTCGCTAACCCGCCTGCTGGAGTTTAACGACCTGAAAGATGGTGACGTTACCCAGGAAGACGGCCTGCTATATTTGCAGCGCAAACGCAAAACCGGTGCAAAAGATTTTCACGTGGTGGCCGATGGCGAAACGCTTCACGGCATTGCCCAAACACAGGGCATTCGCCTCGAAAGCCTGCTCGAATACAACCAGCTTTCGTCCAATGCGGCCGTAGAAGTAGGAGAGACCTTGTACCTGAAATCTCAGGCGCCTTCCCGTCCCAAACTGGCTGGCTTGTTTGGCTGGTTAAAAGGCAAGGAGCAGCCAACGGCAGAAACTTCGGTACCAAAAGAAGAGCGTCCGGCGCCACAATTCATTGTACACGTGGTGCAACCCAAAGACACGGTTTTCAGCATTGCCCGTAAGTACGAAGTAGGTGTGGATGATGTAAAGAAATGGAACGCCATGCAATCAACAGACCTGAAGATTGGCCAGCAACTCAAGATCACTAAAAGCCGCTAAATGTCACTGATCAAACTGCACGACAAGCATTTTTCAATTTATTTGCCCGAAGAAACGATCCAGCAAAAAGTAAAGGAACTGGCCGATGCCCTGAACACGGAATACGCTGGCAAGCGGCCGCTTTTTATTGCCATCCTGAACGGCTCGTTCATGTTTGCTGCCGACATTTTCAAGCACCTCACCATCGATGCGGAGATCTGTTTTATCAAGCTGGCTTCGTACAAGGGAATGAAATCCTCGGGGCAGGTGATCACGGCCATTGGCCTGGACCATGACCTCTACGACCGTGAAGTGGTGATTCTGGAAGACATTGTGGACACCGGCAAAACCCTGCACGAATTTTTACCACAGTTGCACCACCAGCAACCTAAGTCCTTTGCCATTGTTACCCTGCTTCACAAATCCGAGGCTACGCAGTTCCCGCTGACCTTGGCCCATGTGGGATTTGAGATCCCCGATAAGTTTGTGGTTGGTTACGGACTGGATTATGACGGGCTTGGCCGAAACCTGAAGGAGATCTACCAATTATCTCCCCAAGTTTGACGTCCAGCCGTTTGTTTTGTACCTTTTCCCGGAAGAACTGCTTTGAAGCGTGCAAAACATATGATCTTTTTCCTGGCACTCTTCCCGCTCTTTACCTGTGCCCAGCCGTTTTACACCAAGGGTTCGGTAAAAGACCAGGAGGGCAGTCCCCTGCAGAATGTGACCCTCCTGTTGCACAGCAGCGGCTATATCTATCGCACGGGGAAAGACGGCGGTTTTGGCATTCCCATTCCACACACAACGGATACGCTGACCATCTTCCGCGATGGTTATGAAAAAGAAAAACGGGTGATCTACGGCGATCGCTTTAACGAGATTGTGCTGAAAAAGACCATCGTGATCAAAAGCGTGGCGCCCAACCGCCTGGCCTCCGTTATTCAAAACCTTCCACGCGAAGACTGGGAATTGCAGGTAACCGGCAACGAATCCTACGCCAGTATTGTAGAGAATGAATTTGTCAATGCCGGCAGCCATCCTTCTACCGGCATTACGCTCAACGTGGACCGTTCCTCGTACAGCAATATTCGTCGCTTTTTAACCCTTGGCTCACCGGTGCCGAAAGACGCCGTTCGCATCGAGGAAATGCTCAACTACTTCAATCTTTCTTATACGGAACCCAGCGAAGGAAAAACCTTCGAGATCAATACCACGCTGACCGACTGCCCCTGGAACAAGAGCAATGCCCTGCTGTTTGCCCAGATCAATTCCAAAAAGATACAGCCCGATAACCTGCCCCAAACCCACCTTGTTTTTTTGATCGATGTATCGGGTTCCATGGACATGCCGCACCGCTTGCCGCTTCTAAAAAGTGGTTTCAAGGCGCTTGTCAATAACCTTCGCCTCGAGGATACCGTTTCCATTGTGGTGTATGGCGGTACGGTTGGCATTGCCCTTTTTCCCACCAGCGGTGGCGAAAAAGAAAAGATACTGCAAACCATCGACAGCCTGCAGCCCGGTGGTTCTACACCGGGAGAATCCGGCATCAAGCTGGCGTACAGCCTGGCAAGGGCACATTTTATAAAAGGCGGCAACAACCGGGTGATCCTGGCTACGGACGGCGATTTCAACGTTGGCTTAAAGAAGGAGGAAGAACTGGAGGAAATGATTGTAGCCCAGCGAAAAGACGGCATTTACCTGACCTGCCTGGGTGTGGGCATGGGCAATTACAAGGACTCAAAAATTCAGATGCTGGCGCAAAGGGGTAACGGCAATTTTGCTTACCTCGACAGCTATGCCGAAGTGGAGAAAGTGTTGCTAAAAGAGTTTTTGCAAACCTTTTATACCGTGGCGGACGATGCTTATTTATCGGTGAGCTTTAATCCCCGTTTTGTAAAAGAATACCGGCTGATTGGGTTTGAAAACAAAGCATCGGCCATTGGCGATACCACGGCCAGCCTCGAAGGCGGCGAAGTGGGTTCGGCCTATTCGATGCAGGCCCTGTTTGAAATTGTGCCGGCCGAACCCTTGCAAAAGCAGTTGATCAACCCGGCGCAATTTGCCCTTCGCTACAAAGCCAGCGGTGGAAACACGCAGTGCGAAATGATAGAGCAGCCGCAGCTTTTCTTTACCCAGTTTGACCAATTAACCGCGGGGCAGAAATTTGCCACGGCCGTGGTTTGGTTTGGGGCCCTGCTGCGCAACTCGAAATATGTAAAAGGCAATTCCTGGAACGATATCATCAGCCTGGCTAAACTCTCGGCCGATAAGGCCAATTATTCGCAGGTGGAATTTTTAAAGCTGGTGGAAGAAGCCAAGCGGCTGTACGGCAGAAGGAGAAAATGAGGGAAAAGAGACGAGAAACGACAAACGACAGACGTAAAACGGGAAACGAAAAACGTGAGAAAGGAAAGACTTTAATTCTACAAGCCTCCTCTCTCACGTCTCACTTCTCACGTTTAACGTCTCTCGTTACGAGAACATTTCCCGCATTTTATCAAAAAAGGATTTTTCGTTTTTATCCGGGGCCGGGTGGAAGTTGGAAGAATTGCCCAGCTTCTCCAGCATCGACTTTTCTTCCGAGGAAACATGCTGCGGCGTCCAAACATTTACATGTACCAATTGGTCGCCTTTTTCGTAGCTGTTTACAGCCGGGAAACCTTTTCCTTTCAGGCGGAAGATCTTGCCACTTTGTGTGCCGGGCGGAATCTTGATCTTGGCGCGGCCATCAATGGTGGGCACTTCCAGTTGAGTTCCAAAAACGGCATCGGGGAAAGAGATGTGCAGTTCGTACACGGCGTTCAGGCCTTCGCGTTGCAGTTCCTTGTGGGCTTCTTCTTCAATCAGGATGATCAGGTCGCCCGGCATGCCACCGCGTTCGCCGGCATTGCCTCTACCGCTGATGTTTAATTGCATGCCTTCCTGTACGCCGGCCGGGATGTCGATAGTCACGGTCTCTTCGCCATACACACGGCCATCACCTTTACAGGCGCCGCACTTGGCCGTGATCTGTGTGCCTTCGCCGTTACAGGTAGGACAGGTGGTAACGGTTTGCATTTGTCCCAGGAACGTATTGGAAACACGGCGTACCTGGCCGCTGCCACCGCAGGTACCACAGGTTTGTACGCTGCCTTTATCCTTGGCACCGCTACCGCTACAGGTGGTGCAGGGAACATATTTTTTTACCTTGATGTTCTTGGTAACACCTTTGGCAATTTCCTCGTAGGTAAGCTTTAGCTTGATGCGCAGGTTGCTGCCCCGTACACCACGGGCACGGCTTCCGCCGCCACCGCCCCTGCGGCCACCGCCATTAAAGAAGGAGCCGAAAATATCTTCGCCGAAGATGTCGCCAAACTGGCTGAAGATATCTTCCATGTTGCCATGACCGGCACGACCGTTGCCGCTAACACCGGCATGACCAAAACGGTCGTATTGCGAACGCTTGTCGGTATCGCTCAGCACTTCATACGCTTCTGCCGCTTCTTTAAATTTTTCTTCAGCCGTTTTGTCCCCGGGGTTACGGTCGGGGTGATACTGCATGGCTACTTTGCGGTACGCTTTTTTGATCTCGTCCGCGGCCGCGCCTTTGCTGACCCCTAGAACTTCGTAATAATCTCTTTTTGACATTTTGAATTTGAAAATTTGAAAATGCAACAAGTTGAAAAGGCAACGCTTCGTTCAAATGCTCACCAAGGGTGGCCGTATTTAAACAACCGGCATCCCATGTTTCTGACGGCTTCCGGCCATTTTTACACTTTCATCTTTGCACATTTTCGCCTTATTTTCTTTTAAAGAACTTCTTTATGGATTGAAAACCTGATGTTTTCGCATTCCTTCACCGGCCGACCACTACTTTGGCGTGACGGATGATCTTATCGCTCAGGTAATAGCCTTTTTGTACTTCGGCTACCACTTTGCCTTGCATGTCTTCGCCGGCGTCTATTTCGGTTACGGCTTCGTGCAGGTCGGGGTCAAAGGCAGTGCCTTCGGCGTTCATGGGTTTCAGTCCCCTGGCGGTAAGAATGTTGCGAAACTTGTTAAACACCAGTTGCGTCCCTTCTCTTACCTGCACAATGTCTTCAGTTTTGGCCATTTGCTCCAGGGCCCTGTCACTGTCATCCAATACTTCCAGCAGATCGGTGATGATGTCTTTACCGGCTGTCTGGATCAGTTCTACCCGCTCTTTGGCCGTACGGCGACGGAAGTTATCAAACTCCGCAGCCTGGCGAAGGTATTTATCGTTGAGTTGTGCAATTTGTTCCTTGAGTGCCTCGGTTTCCGGTTCTTCGGTCACCGGCTCATTCAAATGCTGGTTGCCATCGATGTTTTCATCGGCATTGATGTTAAAATCCGTGTTTTCTGTTTCCATGGGATTATCCTGCATTTCCTGTTTGTTCATGGTCAAAAAAATTAGAGTGCAAAGGTAGGTTTCAAGAACGTTGCCAATGCCTAAGAAAAGGACAAAATGTCGGCAAGCCGAGCGAGGGTGAGCAGTCGGCAGTAAGCAGTTGGCAGTCGAAAGTCTTTACTGCATATTGCCTACTGCGTACTGCCTACTTCTGTCTTACCTTGCGCCAATGAAAAAAGTTCACCTGAAGCGGAAGATCGCTCAGCGCATTGCCGGCGGCCATCCCTGGATCTTTGCTAACGAAGTGGAAAAAGTAGAGGGAGAACCGGTTGCCGGGGATACCGTGGAGGTTTATTTTTTTGATGGAAAGTTCGCGGGCAAGGGTTATTTCAACCCGCAGTCGCAGATCATGGTGCGCCTGCTTACCTGGGATAAAAAGGTGGAGATCAATGAAGCTTATTTTCTCCAGAAAATAAAAGAGTGCTGGGAATACAAAAAGCAGATCGGCTATGTAGAGAACTGTCGCCTTGTCTTTGGCGAAGCCGATGGCCTGCCACAACTGATCATCGATAAATTCAACGATTATTTTGTTATCCAGACGCTGGCACTGGGCATTGATGTGTGGAAGCCGGCCATTGTAAAGGCGCTGCAGACGGTGTTTCAGCCCAAAGGAATTTTTGAGCGCAACGACGTACCGGTGCGGGAACTCGAAGGCCTCCCCCAGCAAAAAGGCTTTTTGTCAGAACCCTTTGACACAAAGATCATCATCAATGAAAACGGATTGAAGTTCAATGTAGACTTGGAAGGCGGGCAAAAGACCGGCTATTTCCTCGACCAGCAGGACAACCGCCGCGCCATTCAGCACATTGTAAACGGTGCTGATGTACTGGGTGCCTTTACCTATACCGGTACGTTTGAAATTCATGCCGCCCATTACGGCGCCAGGTCGGTACTGGGTATTGATATTTCGGAGAACGCCGTAGCCCAAGCCAACCGCAATGCGGAACTGAACGGCCTGCAGGATATTGTAAAGTTTGAAGTGGCCAATGCCTTTGATGTGCTGAAGCAATGGGGCAAGGAAGAAGGCCGCCGTTACGACGTGGTGATGCTGGACCCGCCGGCGTTTACCAAAAGCCGGGCAAACATTCAAAAAGCCATTACCGGTTACAAAGAGATCAACCTGCGGGGGATGAAACTGGTGAAGCCGGGCGGTTTCCTTGTTACGTCAAGTTGTACCAACTTGGTGCAACCCGACCTGTTTTTGCAGATCATTGACATGGCGGCAAAAGATGGCCGTCGTAAGCTGCGGCAGGTAACCTTCCAAGCCCAGTCCTCCGATCACCCGATTATCTGGAACATGGAGAATACAAATTATTTGAAGTTTTTGATTGTGCAGGTGGTCTAATCTGAACCGGGATGTTGGTGGTTTAATGGGATCTTATAAGATAAAAGAGTCGTCTTTTTTGGAACGACTCTTTTTGTATAGAAATAAATTAATCCTGTAAATCTTGAACATCCACCAAAATCCCGGTTCAGACTTATTTCGCTACCTGGAATTTCCCCGATTCCACCATGCGGCCGCTCTTGTCGCGGAGCTGGTAAATGTAGATGCCCCGGCTGAACTCAGATAAGTTTACGTTCATACGTTCGGGCATGTTGGCCTGCTCGTACATTTTACGACCCAGGATAGCATTGAAAATCTGGATCGAATAACCTTTTTCGTAGTCTTTCTGAAAGTCGAAATTAATAACCGATGTAGCGGGGTTAGGGTAAAAACGGACAATAGACGACTGTGCACCCGTTATTGGAAGCGGCCTTGTTTGGGCCTCGGAAACGGATGAAAAAAGTGCTATAAATACTATAAGTAAAAGTCTCTTCAAATATTTTTCAGTTTATATGTAACCGGGTACAATAATACTCCAATTCCTGAAAAGTGCAAAGCACTTGCCGAAAATTGACAATAAAATGCAAACTACGTCGTTAGGCCCGCCAGCTTTTCCCGGATCGCAGCAAAATCGGGCTGCTCGCCGGCATTTTCCAACACCTCGGCATACTGCACAATCCCGTCCTTGTCAATGATGAATGCCGACCGCTTTGATACGCCCCGCATGTCAAATCCCCATTGTTCGTAAAGGGAGCCATAGGCCCGGGAAACGTCTTTGTTGAAATCACTGAGGAGAGTGAAGTTCAGGTTTTGTTCTTCTTTGAACTTTTTCAGCGAGTGCAGGGAATCGACCGAAATGCCAAATGGGACGGCGTTCAGTGATTCGTATATCTTATAATTATCCCGCACGGAGCAAAGTTCTGCCGTGCAAACAGACGTAAACGCAAGCGGAAAAAACAGGAGCAGAACATTCTTTCCTTTTTGGTCCGACAGGCGAACAGGTTGTTTTTCGGTGTCGTACAAAGTAAAGTCCGGCGCGGCTTGTCCAATTGCCAGGGGCATGTTTGTAATTTCAGTTGTCATGAAATGCATTTTCTGTTTTGTGTCGAAATTGGTTAGAGGCGTTTGCCCAATTAACCAGCGACAAGGGGTTTTGTTCAAAAACAGTTCCACTGCTCAGGCAATGGAAATGATGTCTGTTTCGGCCTTGGCATTGACATAAGGCTTTACGGATTTTAGGATCTCTTTTTCCAGCAAATTAACCAGTCCTTTTTTTACAAAATGCCGGTACGTTACCAGGCTGATCTCCCGTACCGGCACCGGCGGTTTAAAATGACGCAGCCCGCTGGTTTTATCCCGGCTGAACTGCAGCGTGGCGAGGTTGGGAACAATGGTAATGCCGCCGTTTATCTCGGTGATCCGCAACAGGCTTTCAATGGAGCCGGTCTCGTAATCGAGGTGGTGAACAAGGGCCTGCTGCTTTTGGATCTCGCAAAGGTTCAGCACTTGAGAGCGAAGGCAATGTCCTTCCTCGAGCAGCCATAGTTTGTTGATATCAATGTCTTCTGCCAGGATGTATTTTTTCTTCAGGCTTTTGTTCTCGGCGGAGACATACACTTTGAATTCTTCGTAAAAAAGGTGCTTTTCCAAAAAACCTTTTTCGGTAAGCGGCGTTGCCATTATGCCCACATCCAGTTTGTCGGTGGCCAATAAATGCAACAGGTGTTCGGTGGTTTGTTCAATGATCTTCAGTTGGATGGTGGGGTATTTCTTGAGGAAATCCGTCAGGAAGAGGGGCAGCAGATAAGGCGCCAGGGTAGGGATGATGCCAATCTTCAGGTTGCCTTGCAAGCCTGTTTTGGCCGCTTTTGACAGCTGCTTCAACAAGGTAGTTTCCCGCAGTACCACGCGGGCCTGGTCCAGGATGCTTTTGCCCACCTCGGTAGGTACCACCGGCTGCTTACTGCGGTCAAAGATCATCGCGTCCAGTTCCTGCTCCAGCTTTTTAATCATGGCACTCAGGGTGGCCTGGGTAACAAAGCAGTGATCGGCTGCTTTTTCAAAATGCCGGTGCGTATCAACCGCCACAATGTATTCGAGTTGCTGCAGGTTCATCTCATAGATAATATCGATAAATGTATAGAAATATTTGTTTTAATCTATGAATTGAATAGTTGACTTTTGTCAGTATCCGGCCAGGGGAATTGTGTTAGTTTTTGGCGGACACGATCCTTTTATTGTACAAAATTTGATGCAAGAACTATTTAAAGATTAAACGTATGATCAACGAACAAAAAAACGGCAATGGCCAGAATGGAAATGGCCACACCGGGGAGCCAACCTTCCTTACCACAAGACAAGGTCATCCTGTTACGGACAATCAAAACCTGCGTACGGTTGGTAACCGTGGACCCGCTACGCTGGAGAATTACCAGTTTCTTGAAAAAATGTCACACTTCGACCGCGAACGGGTTCCGGAAAGAGTGGTGCATGCAAGAGGTGCTGGTGCCCACGGGGTATTTGAAGCCTATGGAACGGTGGGTGACGAGCCCATTTCAAAATATACAAGAGCCAAACTTTTCCAGGAGAAAGGAAAACAAACACCGGTGTTTGTGCGCTTTTCTACTGTAGGACACGGTGGTCACTCACCGGAAACCCTTCGTGACCCCCGCGGCTTTGCCGTGAAGTTTTACACTGAAGACGGCAACTGGGACCTGGTGGGTAACAACCTGAAAATATTTTTTATTCGCGATGCTATCAAGTTTCCCGACCTGATCCACTCGCAAAAGCCTGATCCGGTCACCAACATCCAAAGCGGCGAACGCATTTTTGATTTTATTGCCAATACGCCGGAATCTACCCACATGGCCACCTTCCTGTTTTCCCCCTGGGGTATCCCCGCCAACTACCGGCAAATGCAGGGTTCGGGTGTAAACACCTACAAATGGGTGAACAAGGATGGCCAGGCTGTACTGGTAAAATACCATTGGGAGCCACTGCAGGGCATTCGCAACCTTACGCAGGCGCAGGCAGCTGAGATCCAGGGAAAGAACTTCAACCACGCTACGCAGGACCTGTACGAAGCCATTGAAAGGGGCGACTACCCGCAATGGGAATTGTTTGTACAGATACTGGAAGACAACGACCATCCGGAACTGGATTTTGACCCGCTTGACGATACGAAGATTTGGCCGAAAGACCAGATTCCGTGGCGCCCTGTGGGTAAAATGACCCTCAACCGCAACCCGGTGAATTATTTTGCCGAAGTAGAACTGGCCGCTTTTGGTACCGGTGTGCTGGTAGATGGATTGGATTTTTCTGATGACAAAATGCTGCAGGGCCGTACGTTCTCGTATTCCGATACGCAGCGTTACCGCATTGGCACCAATTACCTGCAACTGCCCATCAACGCACCGCGTAACAAAGTAGCCACCAACCAACGTGACGGCCAGATGGCTTATCGCCAGGACCTGGTGGAAGGCGTGAACCCGCATGTGAACTACGAGCCTTCGAGCCTGGGCGGATTGAAAGAAGCACCCAAAGCCGGCAAAGATTACGAGCCGCTTTACAATGCACGCCTGGTGCGCCAGAAGATTGATCGCACCAATGACTTCAAGCAAGCCGGCGAAACCTACCGCAATTTTGAAGACTGGGAGCGGGAAGACCTGATCAACAACTTGGTGAACACACTGGCCAACGCAGCATCGGTTATTCAGCAGAAGATGATCGAGAATTTTACAAAGGCTGATGAAGATTACGGCCGCCGTGTGGCGGAAGGCTTAAAGAATAAAGCGAAGAATGTTGGCGAAGTAGGTGCTCCTTCCGGCGCTACCAAAACCGAAGAAGGCGTACAACAGGCCGAGCAGGTTTCAAAAGAAGCAAAACCGTATTAACGGAGATGACAGTTTGTGGATGACAGGTGGCAGGTGAAAAAAAAGTTTGGTTATAGATTGGATAAAGTAAACGCACGAATTTCACTGCACGAATAGCTTTCTTCTGTCATCTGTCATTCCTTGCCTGTCATCAAAACTTTGGGCAAACCACCGCGTTCAGTGTTGAGTTGTCACGGTCGGTGAAGCCCGCATAAGACACACTCAGTTCAAAACCTCCTCTTCCATAAGAGGAGGTTTTTAGTTGGGAGATATTGACATCATAACTGACCGCAAACGAAAACGGTTTGTAGTCAACTTTCACTACGGGAATAATAGCATCGTTCAGCCGGAAATAAGCACCGCCGTGCAAGGTGTAGCGAGCCTCATCTACATAATCGTCCAACTTTACACCGTATAATGCGCCGGTAATGGTTTCGCGGTAAACTCCCTGGAAAGACTGGTTAGCCTGCACCGTTATATAACTCCATTCGGTAACGCCAAACCGGATGCCTGCAGAAATATCTGTTTTGGGTGCCATCTCAATGCGGGGATCCCTGTAAAAAGAATTTTTTGGCTTGTTGAAATGATGCAGGGCCACGCCAACGTAAAAATTGTCTTCGGGGTCGTCATTCAATTGTGCATTATAGCTAAGCCCAACGGAGGCATCCCAGTAACTGAATTGCGGTTGCAAAAAAGCTTCCCCGTCACCGGTGCCATTGTACATGCTGTTGGTGATCATCTTGTTCCTGTCGAAACGCTTTTGCACCATGCCGCCCATCACACCCAGCGAAATGTATTTTGTTTTTTCATCGCTCAGTGATTTGTGGTAATTCAGTGCCGGCAATACATGGGTAGATACCCAGGAGATCTCACCCGCCCTGTCCTGCACAAACTGCAAACCCGCCGTAACAAAATCATTACCCCTGCCGATAGGCATTTTGTATTCGCCATTGATGGAGGCTGTTTTGTAGGCGGTGGTTACGCTGTTCCATTGGTCGCGGTACACGGCCTGCAGGCGAATGTCGCCGGCAAAAATGCCAGCAAGCGACGGGTTGCGCAACAGGGGCGCTTCAAAGAACTGTGAGAAATGAATGTCCTGGGAGAGAGCCGCAGTAGGCAGTAGGCAGTAGGCGGTAAGCAGTAGGGCAAGGCTTCGAAACCCTTGCCTGCGCAATGCCTTGCAACCGCTAACGTTGGTTCCTGCATCTTGTTTGCTTTGTATCGCTTTTCTCATTAAAATATGTTTGTTGTAAAACACACCTGGTGTTTTACAAATTGGTTTTATTGTCAGGGTCTTCTACTGCCAGCTGCGTACTGCTTACTGCCTACTTTTCTCATTGCCTAACGTATCAGCGCAATATTGCCTTCAAACTTCACCACCTGGTTGTTCTCACAAAAGATCTCCACCTGGTAAACGTAAACATCGGGAGAAGCGTTGGTTCCTTTTACGGTGCCGTCCCAACCCATCGACATATCATTCACGTTAAAGTTCACCCGCTCAAAAACAACCTGTCCCCAGCGGTTAAATATGCGCAGCGTTTTTACACGGCTCAGGCCTTTGCCTCGCACATAAAAAATATCATTGCTGCCATCGCCATTGGGCGAAAACGTATTTGGCATAAACACGTTGTCGTTGCCGCAAACAACAATCACCTGCACTTCCGCTGCATTGCGGCAACCGTTATGGTCCGAAAATTCAACCTTGTATTTTGTATCGGAACGTGGTTTGGCATAAGGTTGCGGACAAGTGGTGCAACTCAATCCTTCCGGCATGCTCCACTGGTATTTGATTACACTGTCGGAGTACAGGGCCGGTAACAGCACCGGCGTACCCGCCATGGTGGTGATTGTGGTTGGCAGGGTAATGCTTGGGTTAGGATTGACCACGATGGTCTGGCTGGCGGTATCGGTACAGCCGCTTTCATTGCTGACCACCGATTGCACCAGCAGTCGCCCGGGTTCATTATAAACCTGCCGCGGTGGCATTTGAACAAAAGCATCTTTTCCGTTGGGGAAACGCCAGGCCCACTGCATGGCAGATGTGTCGACATTCTGCAGGATGCCCATGTGTAAAATGCTTTCTCCTGCACAGATCACTGTGTCGCCGGCAATACGGATATCGGGAGATTGGGCGATCCTAACGGGGTAGGCTAACCGGAATGTATCGGTACAATTGTTTTGCGTTCGCACCGCCAGCGAAACCGCGTAGGTACCGGGTCTTGTATACAGGTGCGAGGGAGAAATTTCGGAAGACGTTCCGCCATCGCCAAAATTCCAGGTGTAGGATGTGATAGGATTGTTGAACGTGGTGGAGTCGATAAAGTTCACTACACCCCTGTCGCAAAACAGGTCTTCGTCGAGACCAAACTTGGCCGTTGCGCCTTTGATGCGAATGGTATCGCTACCGGTTATAGGCACTACGCAGCCACTGCTGTCCCGCACAATTAGCTTCGGAATAAAGTTGCCAAAGAAATTATAGGTGTGCTGCCGGGTGGAATCACCGCCGTCAATGATCGTTCCATCGCCAAGATCCCAGATCATATTCATCTTTACCTGTTGCGATGCGGAAAGATTTACGGTCAGCGGTTTGCACCCGTCCAGTGGCAAATAATTCAGGCGGGTAGAAGAAAGATCATACAGGGTGATCTTTTTAACGGCCGTATCGCTGCAGCCGCCAGGGCCGGTCACAACAAGCTTTGTCTCATATACACCCGGGGAATTGTAAAACTGGATGGGGTTAAGCAGGCGGGTGGTACCACCATTCAAATCCCAGTAATGAGATGTAAAGTGCGTGGATGTATTGGTGTACTGCACCGGGAAGGGAATACAGGCACTGGCCGAATCAGTAACCGTAAACGAGGCCACCGGGCTGTTGATGGTAACGTAGTCGGGTCGGGTAACAGAGTCGGTACAGCCATTGGCATCGGTTACGGTCAGCGTAACAGCATAAAGACCATCGGCATTATAGGCAAAGGAGGGATTTTGCTCGGTTGATGTTTGCCCGTTGCCAAACTGCCAGGAGCTGGTATAAGTCGTTGCGGCCGTGGATGTATTGGTAAAAACAATGGGGGCACCCGGGCAACTGGCTAGTTCCGAAGCGCTGAACCAAGCTTTGACGTCAAAAATGTTTACCAACTGCGGCATGCGCAGGGAGTCGGCGCAGCCCAATGCATCGGTTACTTTTAGCGAAACGTCATACGTGCCGGGTTGCTCGTACTTATGGCGAACGGTTCCAGACGCGGCCTCGCTCAGCGTTGTGCCGTCGCCAAGATTCCATTCCCAAAGCTGGATCCTGTTGGTGCCATCGGTTCGGGAGGCATCGGTAAAGCTGGCTTCCAGGCCTTTGCACCCGCTGACATTACCAGCCCGCAGAGCAGCGGTTGGCCCGTTGATGCGCAGGTAATTTCGTTTGACCGCAGAATCCAGGCAGCCATTTTGGTCACGAACGATCAGGATAACCGTATAAAGACCTGCCTGCGGATAACTGACGGAAACCGACTTGCCCGATTGCTGGGGTAAGCCACCGCCAATATCCCAGGTATAACTGGTGATGTTGGCTTCATTGGTACTGTCAGCCGTCAGTTGAAGGGTGGCGCCTTTGCACACTTCTGTCAGCGAAGCTGAAAAATCCGGCACGCCGCCGCCCACCCGTATTTGTTGTTGCGTGGTGTTGGAACAAGTATCGTTAGTAACGGTAAGTTGTACCGTATAAGTGCCCGTTTGACTATAACGGTGTGTTGGGTGCTGCTGGTCAGAAGTGGTGCCATCGCCAAAATCCCACTGCCAGGTGGTGGCGCCAACCGACCGGTCGCGGAACTGGCGAAAGAGCTTGTCTTCGCAATCTATTTCAACATCAAAAAGGGCTATCGGTGGTTTTACTTTTACCAGATCGGTAAGGGTGATCGTATCGCGACAACCATAATTGTCAACAACCAGCCGCACCGAAAACGTACCGGTATCGCTGTACTGGTGCACCGGGTTTTCTTCACCCGAAGAGGCGCCGTCGCCAAAATCCCAGATCCACCCTGTGCCTTCCACCGATGTATTGGTAAAGGACACGCTTTCAAAGGCACAAATGGTAGTAGGCAGCGCCGTAAAGTTTGCCTGTGGTTTTTTACCTGCACTCACCAAATCACGCATAACAAGGGTTTCGGTACAGCCACTCACGGTAGTGATAGTAAGACTAACCGTATAACGGCCTTGTTGCGTGTAGGTATACGTTGGCTGGGCATCTGTAGACGTAACGCCGTTGCCCAGGTCCCACAAATAACTGGCTACGGGATCATTGGTGGTGATGGTTGGTGTAAACCGCACGGTCAGGGGAAGGCAGCCCCGGTCGGGAGTGGCCTGTATCCTGATCTCGGGTTTGGCAATGGAAACGGCTTTCGGCATCCGGAGCGAATCCGTACAGCCATTGGCATTGGTCACCCGAAGCATAACGTCATAGTCGCCAAACTGCGAATAGGTATGCGAAGGGCTGGCGTCAGTGGACGTTGTGCCATCACCAAAATCCCACTCATACGAAACGGCATCAACGGAAGTATTGCGGAACTGCACCGTAAACGGCACCTGGCAATGGGTTTGCCTGTCGATGGTGAAACCGGCAGTAGGTCTTGAAAATACCTCTATTGTTCGGGTGGTAGAATCGGCACAAATGCCAAACACCTGCATAAGTTTAATAGTAAAAGTGCCAGCTGCGGTATATACTTTCGTTGGGTTGGTTTCAGTGGAAGTGGTGCCGTCGCCAAAGTTCCAGAAACTGCTGGTAGGAGTCGATTGCGATGTGTTGGCAAACTGTACCGAATCATTCATGCAGACATTGGCGGGAAGCGTAAACGAGGTGGCTGTATTTTGAAGATTCAGCAGGCTTTCTTTCCGGGCCGTATCCACGCATCCCTGGCTGCTTTTGGTGACCAATGTAACCGTGTAGTTGCCGGTTTGCGTGTAGGTATAAGAAGGGTTTTTATCGGTAGAAGTAGAGCCGTCGCCAAAATCCCATGCATAGCTAAGGGTGTCGGGCCCGACGGAGTTATTGATGAAGGTAATGGGAAAAGGCGTCTGGCAGGAGAGGGGCTGTACAAAACTAAAATCAGATTTCAAGCCGCCGTTGACCTTTATATACGTTGGCTTGATGGCAACGGCCCAGCAACCTTTGTCGCTGGTCACTTTCATTGATACCGTATACGTCCCATCATATTGGTAGACGTTCAAAGGATTCTGCTCTGTTGATTGGGTACCATCGCCAAAGTCCCAGACCCAGGAGGTGTTGGTAGTACCGGGTGCAGCAATACTTTCGTCCCTAAATTGAACAGGAAAAGGATAACAGCCAATGGAGTCGGAAGCGCCGATAGCCGCTTTGGGATTTTCGTAAACCGTGATGGCGTTGGGCTTTGTGATTGTTTTGGGTCCGTCGGCGTAGGTAACCGTTAAGGAAACAGTGTATTGTCCGGGTGAAAAATAAGTTGTTGACGGGTCTTTGAGGGTAGATGTGGCGCCGTTACCAAAATCCCAGAACCAGGAAAGCGGCGCACCGGTGGACTGGTCGGTAAACTTGATCACAAGCGGCGAACAGCCTGCCACCGGGCTGGATGTAAAGCCGGGTGCGGATGTTTGTGCCTGTACCAGGTGCTGAAACCAAAGGCAAAAAAATAGAAGTACGACAATATTCCGTGTCAATTTTTCTCAACTTGAACGCTCTGAAAAGCGTGGTTAAATCAATGCGTTGGCCGCGACCTGATAGCAAGAATTATTCCTATTCTGTGGTGTACGGAAAACGTTTTCAAATAAGCAGGATAGAGGGTTGGAAAAGAAAGAGCGGCTATTTGTCAAGCCGCAGTTTGCATACCTCGTTGTTTACGGTTTGGGTTGCTTCTACAAAATCCCAGCTGTTGCGGGTGATCTTCCAAGTGCCGTTCAAAAGCATAACAGTGGTGGTCGCATCGGAAAAATGAGAGGTTATGGTGCGGCTGTCGGGGTCGGCTTCCCAACTGCCTGTTTTTTCTTTGGTGCCGTTGTTGAGGGCCTCAACGGTTTTGTTGGAGCGAAACTGAAAACGGTAGGCAGAAAAATCGGCCGTCTTGTTTTCATTTCCCTTGGTAAAGCTGCTGACCCGCCACTGGCCATCGGTCATGGCTTTTATCACCATGTCTTCCTGGATGTTTTCCTTTAGTTTTTTGCAGCCTGTCATTAGAACAAGCCCCAAAAAGGTAACTAGTAGTTTCATACGTATACACTCGTTTACAAGATAAATACTGGTTTTTACAAACGCTACTGCTGATACGTTGCGGGCAAGCAATCAACAGAAAAGGGCCAAAGAAGGCTTTCAAATTAGAACCGGCACAAATCAGCGCTCCGCGTGGAAGTTCAAAGGGTATTGGCAGGACGGGAAAGTAAGAAAACGGTACCGGTTTGCTGTTATTGTGCCCACCAGTGTTCCGCAAATCAGAAAACTAAATTAAGGGACTTTGGCTATACCGGCTAAAATATCCCGTTGGCACTACGCCGGGTTTGCCGGCACAAGCTTTCTTGCATGCACGCTGTTGAATGTCTCTTGGTTTGCCGGCAATATGTTCATTCGCTTTACGCAGGCAGCTCGTAGATAGCTGCGTATTTTTCGGTTGCGTACTGCAAAAAGTAAGTTGTGTCTAATGGCTCGCCGGTTACGGCGGTACAAAGTTCTTCGCTGGTATAATAGCGGCCCTTCTCATGAATGCATTGCCGCAGCCATTGCAACAGCGGCAGCGTATTGCCCAACCCGATGTTTTCTTCCAAGCCGGGAAGAGCAGCTTTTGCTTTTGCAAAAAACTGCGCAGCATACAGGCTGCCTAAGCTGTAGGTAGGAAAATAGCCAAAGCTGCCATGGCTCCAGTGCACATCCTGCAAGGCGCCGCTTTTGTCATCCGGAACGGTTACGTCCAACAGCGTTTGGTATTGCTCCTTCCAATAGTGTGGAATATCGGCTGTTTGTAACGATCCTTCCAGCAATCGCTTCTCCAGGCTATACCGGATGTACACATGAAAATGATAAGAAATTTCGTCGGCTTCGGTGCGGATCAGTGATGGCTGTACTTTGTTGATGCCTTTGTAAAACTTGTCAAGAGAAACGGTGCCTAATTGTTGCGGAAAATGCTGTTGCGCCTGTGAATAATAATGTTGCCAGAAACGGTAACTGCGTCCCACGTTATTTTCCCATAAGCGTGACTGTGACTCGTGAATGCTGTACGAACAAGCTTCGCCAAGCGGCAGGCCGTATTGCTCCGGCGGCAATCCTTGCTCATACAAGGCATGCCCAAGTTCGTGAATGCAACTCCATGTCATGTTGCCAAAATCGGCTTCATCGATGCGGGTAGTGATGCGCACATCCTGTGACCCAAAACTGGTGCTGAAAGGGTGCTCGCTGCGGTCCTGCCGGCCGGCGGTAAAATCAAAATGCAGGTGTTTCAGTAATTCCATTCCCCAGTCCCATTGCGAATTGGCAGGATAGTGCTGTTTGAGAAAACTATCGTCAACCTGTGGTGCCGAAAGGATTTTTTCGTAAAGCGTTTTTAACCGGGGCAACAGGTCGCCAAAGGCTTTGTCCAGCAAGGCAACCGTCGATCCTTTTTCGTATTCATCGAGCAACGCATCGTAAGGATGATGGGTGTATCCCAGCACAGCCGCTTCTTCTTTTTTTAACTCCACCAGTGCAGCCAGGTCTTTTTCAAAAACCGAAAAGGCGATTTGCTTGCGAGCTTCCATCCAGGAATGAAACGCTTTGTTCACTGCATCCGAAAGTGCTTTCACCAGTTGGGGACTGTATTTTTTGTTTTTGGTGTAATCGTCAAAGGTTCGTTCCACATTTCTTTTTTCCGGGTCGGAAAGGTCTTCTCTCCGGAGAAGGGTTTGCAAAAGATCGCCCAGGGCCGCATCGCTGAAAAGCTCGTGCGACAGTTCGGCAAGCGTTGTAATCTGCCGGCCGCGAAAACCAGCGCCTTGCGGGGGAAGATAGGTTTCCTGGTCCCACTGCAACACAGCGCTGGCGTTGCGTACATCGGCAATGCGTTGCATCTTCCTTACATACTGCTGGTATAATTCGGTGGTGTTGCTCATAAGGTCTTTTCCGTTCAGTGTTGTTCTTTCAGTTTTATTTTTCGTACCATGCCGCCGCGGGTATCCTTAATGCTTTGCATAACGATAAATGCCTGCGGATCGATGCGCTCTATTTCGGCCGTGAGCCGGTTAATTTCCAGCCGCGTGATAACGGTAAAAATAATATCGATATGCTGGTTGCTGAGTCCTCTTTTTCCAAATCCTTTTTTCCCGTTATACAACGTAAGGCCCCGGTTCATCTTGTTCTGGATCATTTGAATGATCTGCTGGCTGTGGGTGGAGATAATGGTTACACCGGTATATTCTTCAATGCCCTCTAAAATAAAATCCACTGTTTTGGAAGCGGACAAATACGTAAGAATGGAATAAAGCGCCACTTCTAAAGAAAGCAGGTAGGCCGCCACCGAAAAAATGCTGATGTTGAAAATGAGGATCAGGTCACCAACGGTAAGGCTGATCTTTCGGCTCAGGTAAATGGCCAACACTTCGGTACCATCAATCACGCTGCCGCCCCGGATGCTGAGCCCAATGCCGGCACCCAGGAAAAATCCACCAAAAACAGAAACCAGTAATTTGTCTTTGGTCATCTCGGGGTAGGGAATAAATGCCACAGCCAGGGCCAAAACAGAAATGGCCAGGATGCTTTTGATGCTGAAGACTTTGCTGATCTGGCGGTAACCAAGGAGCAGGAAAGGAAGGTTAAAAACAATGATCAGGAGGGAAAGGGGGATGGCTGTTTGCGTATTGGTCAACAGTGAAATTCCCGTCACGCCGCCATCAATAAAACCATTCGGCATGATAAAGCCTTTTAACCCAAAGCCGGCTGATAAAACACCCAGGAGAATCAGGAAGGAATCACTTGCATTTTTCCATGCCTCTTTTCGCCACCGCTTTGCTGCCTGTTGCTGCAATACTTTTTCATAGGTGCGGAGATGGTTCTTGCCACGAAAAAGATTGGTGATGGTTTTGAAGAGGTAGACGCTGGTCATATGGCAAATTTATCAGAATTAAGCTGCATTTTTTTTTCCATTCCGCAAACCCATTTTGCCTCTTTTTTCCATAGAGAAAGTGGTTATTTTGCCGGTATGAAAATAGGAGAGTTGCTATCGGCCATTGAAGTTTTTGCCGCACCGGAATTACAGGAGGAGTACGACAACGCTGGCCTGATCACAGGTAGTAAAGACTGGGAGTGCACCGGTGTGCTGTGTACGCTGGATGTAACGGTGGCCGTGCTGGAAGAAGCGGTTAAAAACAATTGTAACCTGGTGGTGGCGCATCATCCCATTGTGTTTAAGGGACTGCGGCGCATCAATGGCCGCAGCTATGTAGAGCAGGTCATCATTAAAGCTATTAAAGCAGATATTGCCATTTATGCGGCACATACCAACCTCGATAACGTGGTGCTGGGCGTGAACGGCACCATTGCTAAAAAACTGGGCTTGCAAAACACCAACATCCTGCAGCCCAAGCAAAAGATGCTGCGCAGGCTGATCACCTTTGCGCCGGTTGATAAAGCCGAAGAGGTACGCAATGCTGTTTTTGCCGCCGGCGCGGGGCATATTGGCAAGTATTCGGAATGCAGCTTTAACAGCGAGGGCACGGGTACGTTCAAAGCGGAAAAAGGCGCTGACCCTTACGTGGGAGAAGTAGGAGATCGGCACCACGAAAGGGAGACCAAAATCGAGATTGTGTACCCGTTTTACCTCGAAACGCAGGTGGTGAAGGCCTTGGTCAGCAATCACCCGTACGAAGAAGTGGCCTATGATATCTTTACCATGGACAATGTTCATTTTGGCATTGGGGCCGGCATTATCGGCGAATTGGAAACGGAAATGGACGAATGGGAATTTTTAAAAATGTTAAAAGATCGCTTTGGGTTGTCGGTCATCCGGCATACCCCGCTTCGGCAAAAGCCGGTGAAAACCGTAGCGGTTTGCGGCGGTGCCGGAAGTTTTTTGATCAAAACGGCTCTCTCAAAAGGGGCGGATGTTTATGTAAGCGCCGATATCAAATACCACGAATTTTTTGACGCCGAAGGCCGGCTGGTGATTGCCGACATTGGCCATTACGAGAGTGAACAGTTCACCGTGGACCTGCTGCATGACCTTTTGGTAGAAAAATTCCCTACTTTTGCCGTCCTTAAAACCAGCGTGAAGACGAACCCGGTGGAGTATTTTACGTGAGACGAGAGACGTGAAACGAGAGACGACAGACGAGAAACGGGAGAGAGAAGCTGAATTGCATTACCGGAGGTACAAGAGTGCGACGCAACGGAAGATGACAGTAGTACCGGCGCTGGTAACAAAAAAAGAAGCTTAAATAAAAAGCATAAATGTAAAAGAGGCGAGTGGTTGCTTCAATAACCACAAACCACAAACGACAAACCTCAAACTAAATTATGGCAAGCGTTAAAGAATATTCGGTTGAAGAAAAATTAGCTTCACTGGTAAGGCTTCAGAAAGTGGAGTCAAAGCTGGACGAGATCCGCATTTTGAAAGGCGAGCTTCCCATGGAAGTTGCTGACCTGGAAGACGAGATCCAGGGCCTGCATGCCCGCCAGTTGCGCATTGAAGAAGAGATCAATGGCATCACCGATTTCATTGAGCAAAAGAAAACGGCCATTAAAGAAGCGCAGGAACTGGTAAACAAATACGAAAAGCAAAGCGAGAACGTAAAGAACAACCGCGAGTTTGAAGCCATCAACAAAGAAATTGAGATGCAGCAGCTCGAAGTAAAGCTTTGCGAAAAGCATATCAAGGACGCCAACGAAGAAATTGCCGAGAAGGCCGTTTCGCTGGAAAAGGCTAAAAAAGCCATTGCCAACAAAGAAGGCGTGCTGAACGCAAAAAAATCCGAGCTGGAAAAGATCATTTCCACCACGGAAAAAGAAGAAAAAGACCTGGGCAAAAAAGCCGGCGAGGCCCGCGATCATGTGGATTCCCGCCTGCTGGCTTCTTACGAAAAGATCCGCGGCAGCTACCGCAATGGCCTGGCCGTGGTACCTGTTGAAAGGGATGCCTGTGGTGGTTGCTTTAACTTTATCCCGCCGCAAAAGCAAAGCGAGATCAAGCAGCGCAAAAAAGTAATGATCTGCGAAAACTGCGGCCGCATCCTGGTGGATGGCGACCTCAATGACGCCACGGAAATGGCCTAAAAACCAGACCCTTAAAGTTTTAAGAAAAGTCCCGCCGCAGCGGGACTTTTTCATTTCCAAACCTGGAAATGGAGTAATTTGTCGCGGAATTATGCTCAGCCGATTATCCATTCAGAACTACGCCATTATCGATGAATTAGAGATCGATTTTTCCTCCCGGCTCAACGTTATTACGGGTGAAACCGGTGCCGGTAAATCCATTATTGTGGGGGCATTGGGATTGATTCTTGGCCAGCGTGCCGACAGTGGCGTTCTGCTCAAAAAAGAAAAAAAATGCGTGGTGGAAGGCTGCTTCCAGGAAGAGGCATCGGAGCAGAACATTCTTAATTTTTTAAAGGAGAACGAACTTGATATTGCCGACGAACTAACGGTGCGCAGGGAGATTGCGGCCAATGGAAAATCACGGGCTTTTATTAACGACACGCCGGTCAATCTTTCGCAGTTAAATACATTAAGCAGCTTGCTCGTGGACCTGCACCAGCAATTTGATACGCTGGAGTTGGGCGAAAGCGATTTTCAGCGGGAAGTGCTGGATGCGCTGGCCAATAATTTTTCTCTCCTGGGCAAATACCGCCAGGTGTTTGCGGCCTCGCAGGAAGCAAAAAAGGGCTGGGAAAGCCTGAAGGAACAAAAGTCGCAGTTTGAAAAAGAGTTCGACTACCACCAGTTCCAGTTCAACGAGCTGGAAGAAGCCGGCTTTCGTGAAAATGAGTTGGAAGATCTGGATGTAGAGCTGAAAATGCTTTCGAATGCCGAAGGCATAAAATCGGCCCTGAGCAAAGCCTATTTTGATATGGCTGAAAGCGAGGAGCCGGTGGTGCGGCAGATCAAAACCATGTGCAGCGCCATTCAGCATTTTGCCGAACTGCATCCCGAACTGCCTACTATTGCCCAACGGTTGCAGTCGGCCTACATCGAACTGCAGGACATTGCCGATGAAATTGACCGCATCAACGGGCATATTGGATCGGATGCAGAAAAGCTGGAGACCATCAACGAACGTCTCTCCCTGGGTTATCGCTTGCTGAAAAAGCATGGCGTTTCCACCACCAACGAGCTGGTTGCCATCCGCAACAACTTAAACGAAAAATTGCAGGCGGTGCTCAACATTGATGAAGCCATTGTGGCTGCAGAAAAAAAATACGGCGAGTTGGTGTCGCAGGCCGAAAGCCTAGCAGCGAAAATTTCTGCCGCCCGTTTGGCCCAGGTAAAGCCGCTGGAAACAAAAGTGAACAAAATGCTGGCACAGGTGGGCATGCCCAATGCCCGCATAAAAGTCGACATCCGGAAAGTAGCACTTAACCCCACTGGTTTCGACGATGTGGTGTTTCTTTTTGACGCCAATAAAAGCAACCAGTTTCAGCCCCTGCGCAAGGTGGCCAGCGGTGGCGAATTGAGTCGCCTGATGCTTTGTATTAAATCCCTGGTGGCAACCTCTATGGACATGCCCACGCTGATCTTTGATGAAATTGACACCGGTATCTCCGGCGAAGCGGCCAAGCAGGTGGGTATCATTATGAAAGACCTGGCCCTGGCCCGCCAGGTCATCTGCATCACCCACCAGCCACAGATTGCAGGAAAAGCCGATGCGCATTATCTTGTGTACAAAGCGCTGAAAGAAGACCGTGTGACCACCGGTGTTCGCCTGCTGGAAACCGACGAACGCATTGTGGCTATTGCCAAGATGATGAGTGGCGAAAAGCCCACGGCCGCTGCCCTGGAGAACGCCAGGGAAATGGTGATGAACTAGTAAGATCAAACGATAATTTTTACTGCTTATGGAGAATGATACCCTTAAAAACTTATTGGAAGCGCTTGCCGTTTCGCCAGATAACATTCCGCTTCGCTTACATGTTGCCGGCCTGCTGTTGCAGGACAAAAACTTCAACGAAGCCGCCGCGCAGTTTCAAACCGTTCTGGAAAAAAATTACGGTAACGAAAAAGCGCAACTCGGACTTGCCGCCTGTTATTTTTTTACCGGCCGGTTTTCTGCGGCAGCCATTATTTACGAGCAATTACAGGACAGCTTATTACCTGAAGACAAGGTGCGGTACATCAAGTGCCTGGTAAACGAAGGGGCCATGGCGCAGGCGGTTGAATTGTACCAGCAGGTACTGGCATTGAACCCTGGCTTTGCCGATGAGGAGCTGGATGCCACCCTGCGGGTTCAAACAGCAACAGCACCGCAAGAATCGTGGGAAGAAGACCTGGAAAGCGATGAACGCTATTTTCTCCAGAAGCCCAAAGAAAAATTCGGCGATGTGGGCGGCATGCAGCGCATCAAAGACGAAATTTCCATCAAGATTATTCAGCCCATTGCCAACCCCGAGCTATACAAAGCCTTTGGCAAAAAGATCGGTGGCGGCATTTTGCTTTACGGTCCCCCGGGTTGCGGTAAAACATTTTTGGCAAAAGCCACCGCTGGTGAGATCGATGCAAAGTTTATCAGCATCGGCCTGCACGATATCCTGGATATGTGGATCGGGAACAGCGAAAAAAACCTCCATGGCATTTTTGAGCTGGCCCGTCGCAACGCACCCTGCGTGTTGTTCTTTGATGAAGTGGATGCCATGGGTGCCAGCCGGAGTGACCTGAAAGGTTCGGCCATGCGCCATGTGATCAACCAGTTCCTGGCAGAGATGGATGGTGTCAACTCCGATAACGATGGCGTTTTGATCCTGGCCGCTACCAATGCTCCCTGGAGCATCGACCCCGCCTTTCGCCGGCCGGGCCGTTTTGACCGGATCATTTTTGTAGAGCCGCCGGATCAACAAGGGCGGGAAGAAATTTTGCGCAGCCTGCTTAAGGGAAAACCGGTGGGTGATATTGCCTTTGACAAAATTGCCAAAGCCACCGAAAAGTTTTCCGGTGCCGACCTGAAAGCGATCATTGACCTGGCCATTGAAGAAAAGCTGCGGGAATCAATGGCAAAAGGAAGCATACAGGCCGTACAAACAAAAGACCTGATTTCGGCGGCAAAACAACACCGTCCTACCACACTGGAATGGTTTGCTTCGGCCCGCAACTATGCGCTCTATGCCAACGAATCGGGACTGTACGATGATATCCTCAAATACCTGAACATCAAAAAATAACTGCTGGTGACCACCGAACTGCTTTTGGAAAGAGCCCAGGTTTTGCTGCAGCAAAACCGCTACCGCGACGCGGAAACCTTTATCCTGCAAGCCCTGGAAAAAGACCCTGACAATGATTATACACTAAGCCTTTTGGGTCGTTGTTACATCAACAACAAACGGTTTGACGAAGGCATTGCCGTCATAGAAAGAGCAATTGCCGTTGATCCCAACGAAGGCTTTTATTTTTATCTGCTGGGGTTTGCTTATTACCAGAAAAGCAGCACAACAGCGGCAAAGACCAACTTGGAAATAGCCATTCGGCTAAGTCCTTATACGGCCGAATATTTTGGCTTGCTGGCACATGTGCTGCTGGAAGAAAACAGTTTTGAAGCGGCTCTGGATAAGGCCAATGAAGGCCTGGCACTGGAGGCCGACAACATTACCTGCCTGAATGCCCGTTCCATTGCGCTGAACAAATTGAAGCGTACAGAAGATGCTTTTGAAACCATGCAATCGGCGCTGTCGCAGGACCCCGATAACGAAACAACGCATAACGTAGTAGGGTGGAACTTGCTGGAGCGGGGCCGTCACCAGGAGGCCGCCAGTCATTTTATGGAATCGCTGCGCATTAATCCTGATTATGGCAACGCAAAAATGGGTTTGAAAGAAGCCTTAAAATCGCGAATCCTTTTGTACAAATGGCTACTGCAATACAGCTTCTGGGTCAACAACAAGGGAAAGAACCTGCAGGTAGCACTACCCATTATCCTGTACATTACGTTTCGTGTCTTGATCTCTCTTTCCAAATCCGGCAGCGGTAGCAACAGTCTTACCTGGATCCTGGTTGGTCTTTACATTTTTATTGTGGTGACCTCCTGGACGATCGGATCTATCGCCAATTTTGTGCTGCTCTATCATCCTTTGGGAAAGCATGCATTAACGGTGAGCGAACGCTGGTCGGCCATTACCGCCGTATCGGCGCTGGTAACGGGGATGGTGATCATGCTGCTCTCATCGCTTACCAGCATTGCTGAAGGCACTGCGTACGTAGAAAATCTGTTTTTCGCAGGAATGGTTTGTCTTTCCCTGGCCCTCCCCCTGGGGCAAATCGATTATCCTATCCATTTTCGTAATAAGTCGTGGCAAGACTATTATGCACTGGGGCTGATTGGCCTGGGCTTGCTGGGCTTACTTTGTTTTACTGTTGCTCCTGCTGCTGCCAGCGTATTGTTTGGCGTTTATGGGCTAGGGTTTCTTATTTACAACTGGGCAGGCCTCCGGGGTTGATGAAAAATGGTTAGCATCTTACCTGCATAGCTTAGTGGCTTCCACCGTTTTTTGAAGGGGTGAATAGTCTACTGTTTTCACCAACACCAATACTCGTTTTATCTTGATGATAGCGATCTTTCAAGAGGAAGCTTTCTTGCGAACTTGTTTCTGTTGCCTAACGGATAAGCCTTATTTTTACGCCTTCTAATTCAATCCATTTGCTTATGTCAAATAATCTTTTAGCCGGAAAGAAAGGAATCATTTTCGGTGCGCTGGACGAAAAATCAATAGCCTGGAAAACGGCCATGGCCTGCCATGCACAAGGTGCGCAGATCGTGCTGTCAAACGCCCCGGTAGCTCTCCGCATGGGCGAGATCAACAAACTGTCAGAAGCGGTGGAAGCTCCCGTGATTGGTGCCGATGTAACCAACATGGATGACCTGAAAAAGCTGTTTGAAGAAAGCCAGAAGCATTTTGGTGGCGGCATCGACTTTGTACTGCACTCCATTGGCATGGGCCTCAACGTACGCAAGGGCAAGCACTATACAGAAATGAATTACGAGTGGAACCAGAAAAGCCTTGATATTTCGGCTACCAGCCTGCACCGGGTGTTGCGTACCGCTTGGGATATGGATGCCCTGAACGAGTGGGGCAGCGTGGTGGCGCTTAGCTATATTGCCGCCCAGCGTGTGTTTCCCGATTACAACGAAATGGCCGACGCCAAAGCCCTGCTGGAAAGCATTACCCGTAGTTTTGGTTACCATTATGGCGTTCGCAAAAAAGTAAGGGTGAATACCATTTCGCAATCACCTACCCGTACCACGGCTGGCAGCGGTGTAAAAGGGTTTGATGCCTTTGTTGACTATGCCGAAAAAATGAGTCCCCTGGGCAATGCGTCGGCTGCCGATTGCGCCAATTACTGCGTTACCCTGTTCTCCGACCTGTCCCGCTATGTTACCATGCAGAATCTTTTCCATGACGGCGGCTTTAGCTTTACCGGCGTTAGCCAGGCGATCGTTGAGGATATGATGAAGGCTGGGCAAGAAAGCAATTCCTAAAAAATAGCATGCATTTATAGAAAAAGCCTCCCGTTAAGGAGGCTTTTTCATTTCCCGGCTTTTTCAAACTCCCTCTTTTTAAGAGGGCCGGGGCGAGGTCAATTGGGCGTCATCCCCTATCAGCCTACTACGGCAAGCAAAGCAGTGGGAGATAGGAAATGACAGTATCTTGAGAGAGGCCACTAGCTTTTAGCTGTTAGCCACATCTCGTTAAAGTGGTAATTATTCCTTTGAACGAGATCAGGCTAATGGCTAGTGGCTCAAAGCTAGAGGCTTATTTGCTTTTGCACCATCATCTTGCGCAAATTAATCAACCCGTACCGCATTCTTCCCAAAGCCGTGTTAATGCTGCAATTGGTAATATGGGCGATCTCTTTAAAGCTCATGTCAGCATAGTGGCGGAGGATAATCACTTCCCGCTGGTCTTCGGGCAGCAGGTCCAGCATATCCTTCACGCGGTTATGGCTTTGTTTTTTTATGAGCTTGTCTTCTGCGCTTTCTTCCGTAAAGTTAAGGACCTCAAAGATATCCTGGTCTTCGCTGTTACGGATGGTGGGGGTGCGTTTTACCTTGCGGAAATGATCCACGCAAAGGTTGTGGGCAATGCGCATCGCCCAGGGTAAAAACTTGCCTTCCTCGGTGTAGCGGCCACCCTTGATGGTGTCGATCACCCGGATAAAAACATCCTGGAAAATATCTTCGGCAAGATACTTGTCCTTAACTAAAAACAGGATGGATGTATAGATTTTGTCTTTGTGACGCAATACCAACGTCTCAAATGCGTTTACATTACCAGCGTTGAAAAGGTTGATCAATTCATGGTCGGACAGCTTGGACAAATAACTCATAAACTCCTACGTTTAAGGTGTAATGGATTAATGGGTCAATAAAAATGGATAAGGAATTGCGGGTAGAAGTTTAAGCGATAGGCAAGTGATTACGGTGTGTTATGGATTTTGTTTTATAAAAATAGTTCTCTTTTCCATTTCTCACAATTTTTTTATTGCCCTTACCCACCTTGTTTCCCCAAAAAATATGTTAACCTTAACCCATACGACTGTGAAGGGGTGCGTACTTTTGCGCTGGAGTTTACAATGAAAGAAAAGGTAGCCAAAAAGAGAAAAGAGGAAGAGAGAACCCATCGTGATGAACCCATCTTCATTAAAGGTGCCCGGGTTCACAATCTTAAGAACATCGATGTCCTTTTTCCCCGCAATAAATTGATTGTGGTAACAGGGGTTTCCGGGTCCGGAAAGTCCTCGCTTACCATTGATACACTATTTGCCGAAGGGCAGCGGCGCTATGCCGAAAGCCTTAGTGCGTACGTACGGCAGTTCCTCAACCGCATGGACAAACCGGATGTGGATTACATCAAAGGGTTGGCGCCGGCCATTGCCATTGAGCAAAAAGTGATCACCCGGACGCCCCGCAGTACAGTGGGGAGCATGACGGAGATCTACGATTACCTGCGCCTGCTATATGCCCGCATTGGCCGGACGGTTTCACCCGTTTCGGGCAGGGTGGTAAAAAAAGACGATGTAAAAGACGTGCTGGATGCCATGCGCAGCCTAAAAGAAGGCAGCCGGGCTTATATTCTTGCCGCCTTTAAAACCCACCATAATCGGGACGAAAGAGAGGAACTGAATATCCTCATCCAAAAAGGCTTTACCCGTATCTATGTTTCGCCGTTTTCCAAAACTCAAAACGAAAACCCCGTAGAGAAAGGGCAGCTTTATTCCATTGAGGATGTGCTTTCATCGCCTGACGATTTCCTGGCCGCGTTCAAATACCCGGAAAATGTTTTTGTGATGGTGGACCGGATCGTGGTGAAGGATTTTGACGAAGATGATGAACACCGGCTGGGCGACTCGATCGGCACTGCTTTTTACGAAGGCGAAGGCGATGTGTACGTGGAAGTGGATGGCGAAAAGCTGTTGCATTTCAACAACCGTTTTGAGCTGGACGGAATGACCTTTGAAGAGCCGTCGCCCAATCTTTTTTCCTTTAACAATCCCTATGGCGCCTGCCCGGTTTGCGAAGGTTTTTCGATGGTGCTGGGCATCGACGAAGACCTGGTGATTCCCGACAAACGCCTGAGTGTGTACGAAGGCGCGGTGGCACCTTGGAAAGGCGAAAAGCTGGGTCGCTGGAAGGAGAACTTTGTGCGGTCTGCCCGTCATACCGGCTTCCCAGTGCACAAGCCTGTTGCCGACCTGACGAAGGAGCAGTACCAACTACTTTGGAAAGGCAGCTCACATGTAGAAGGCATTGATGACTTTTTTAAAGAAGTAGAACAGAATTTATACAAGGTACAATACCGGGTGATCCTGAGCCGTTACCGGGGCCGCACAAAATGCCCCGAGTGTGAAGGCTTCCGCCTGCGCAAAGAAGCCCTTTATGTAAAAGTAGCCGGCAGCCACATTGGCGAATTGAGCGAAATGCCGATCGCCGATCTGCGGATTTGGCTCAACAGCGCCGAACAGGATTTTACGGATTTTGAGAAGACAGTAGCCAAGCGTATTCTCATCGAGATCAACCACCGCGTGGATACGATGCTGAATGTTGGCCTTGGCTATCTTACCCTGAACCGGCTTGCCAATACGCTGAGTGGTGGCGAAAGCCAGCGCATTCAACTCACCCGTAGCCTGGGCAGTAACCTCACCAACTCCCTGTATATTTTGGATGAACCCTCCATTGGCCTGCACCCGCGGGACACATCCAATTTGATCCGGGTATTGAAAGAACTGCGTGACCTGGGCAATACGGTTGTGGTGGTGGAGCATGACGAGATGATGATGCGGGAAGCCGATCACATTATCGACATGGGTCCGTTAGCCTCGCACCTGGGTGGCGAAGTGATTGCCGCCGGTAATTACGATGAGATCATTGCCAACCCGAAAAGCCTCACCGGTCAATATCTGAAAGGAGAACTTTCCATTGAAGCACCGAAAAAGCTGCGTAAATGGAATTCCTCCATTACCGTAGAAGGCGTAAGGCAGCACAATTTAAAAGACATCACCGTTGAGTTTCCCCTGAATGTACTCTGCGTGGTGAGTGGGGTGAGTGGGAGTGGGAAAACAACGCTGATCAAACATATTCTCTACCCGGCGCTGAAAAAGCACCAGGGAGAACCGGCCGACAAAGTGGGTTTTCACAAAGCCCTTACCGGCGACCTCGATGCCATTACCCAGGTAGAGATGGTGGACCAGAACCCCATCGGCAAAAGTTCGCGAAGCAACCCGGTTACATATGTGCGTGCCTGGGACCAGGTCAGGGACCTGTTCTCTTCGCAGCCGCTGAGCAAGATCCGTGGTTACCAGCCCAAACATTTTTCGTTTAACGTAGATGGCGGCAGATGCGACGCCTGCAAGGGAGAAGGTGAAAAGATCGTGGAAATGCAGTTCCTGGCCGATGTGCACCTGACCTGCGAAGTTTGTCATGGGCGTAAGTTCAAGGAAGAGATCCTAGAAGTGCAATACAAAGGCAAGAATGTTTTTGAGGTGCTGGAGATGAGCGTGGATGAAGCGATTGAATTTTTTGCGGATGAAAAAAGCATTGTCAATGCCATCAAGCCCTTGAGCGATGTAGGGCTGGGTTATGTCAAGCTGGGACAATCGTCCGATACCTTGTCGGGTGGCGAAGCGCAAAGGGTAAAGCTGGCTTCTTTCCTCGGAAAAGGCCGGTCTGCCGGCAAGATCCTTTTCATTTTTGATGAACCCACAACCGGTTTGCATTTTCATGATATCAAAAAATTGCTGGCTTCTTTCAATGCGCTGATCGACCAGGGGCATTCTATATTGGTGATCGAGCACAACACTGATGTGATCAAAAGCGCCGACTGGGTGATTGACCTTGGGCCCGAAGCAGGGATCAATGGCGGTAACCTGGTGTATGCCGGGAAGCCGGAAGGCTTGCGAAAAATAAAAGAAAGCCATACGGGACAGTTTATCTGACGGCTGGCTTTCCGGGAACGGGTTGGTTTTTGTAGCTTTAAAGGAAAAGATGGAAGGTGCGTATATACATCCCCCGAAAACGATGCTGGAGGTTTTTGAAAACCTCCCCGAGGGAACGTTGGCCCAACTGATCAACAACCAAATCTATATGTCACCGTCGCCTTCGAACAGCCATCAGAAAGTGCTGGATAAAATATACAGGCAATTGGGAAACTATGTTGAAGAAATGGGACTTGGTGAAACCAGGGTTGCTCCCTTTGATGTTTTCCTCAACAATAAGAATGCTTATCAACCAGACATTCTTTTTATTGCCAACAAAAGCCTTTCTAATTTAAAAGAACAGGGATTCTTTGGTGCACCTGATCTTGTCATAGAAATTCTTTCGCCGGCTACAAAGCGGTTCGATAAAGGCGAAAAAAAAGCGGAGTATGAAAAGAGTGGGGTAAAAGAATATTGGATAGTTGACCCTGCCGATAAAACCACAGAAGGATTTATGCTGCAGAATGGCTTGTTCTCACCGCTACCGGGTGGAAAAGGTGAAATTGCTTTTCAACTGATTCCCTTACGGATTATGTTTTAATTCTAAGTGTCACCATAAATGAAAATACTTCGACACATCAATCGAACGTTTCCCAATAGTTCCAATAACAAAAAGACGCCTCCCGGGAGGCGTCTTTTTGTTATTGAGGATTAAATTACCGTAGCCTGTCAAGGCTTTTGATAAGTTTCTGATCTTCCCTGATACCTTTAATGGCTAAAATATAAAACGCTGCCACAGCAAAATAAAAGATACACCAAAGGGAAATGGTGCCGCTGTTGAAATTTTGAATCTCTATAAAATAAAGTACAATCATCGCAACAGCCAGAATGAGCCCAATGATGGTAAGCTTTAATTGCAGGCTGCGGTTCCCAAAAAGGAAAATCGCCGCAAAGCCCAGCGCTCCTGTCATCACGGCAAGAATGGTGAACACCAGCGTGGTGGTGGCATTCAGGTCAATGGGTGCAGGAACCGTATCTTTCTGCCAGTCGCCGTTGTAAAACGGAAAGCGAAACGTGATGGCGTCAAAAAGAGCAGCCAGGAGAAGCCAGAGCGATTGTATGCGTTGGATCATGAAACGTATTTGCTGTAAAAATAGGGAGGAAGATCAAAACCTGTTTCCCTATTTTGCTTCGATTTCGCGGTGGAAATGCACGTACAGCTTGCGGTAGCTATTTTTGATGAGCAGTTTAATGTTTCAGTGAAAATCAAGTCTTCGGCTGCAATTAAATTACAACTGCGTTATCTCACATGGTTTTGAAAAGCATTTTTTTCCTTGCAGTCAAATTCAATTTCCCTCTCTAAATAAAATCAGGATAGCGCTTACCGGGATAATGTTTTTGGTTTGGTTTACGAATGCCTGTATGCTGACTGCTTGGCGTGAAGGATCAAATTGAATGGCAGTTTTGAACATTGCTTTCACTTATTTCCGTTTTCTTTATTGTTTAAGAAAAGGCTTGCGGTCAACACGGTCTGCCCGCGTTATTTCTAACCAATACACCCCCTTGCCAAGTTCCGTCACCGGGATGTTGTTTTCGTAGGCTGGGAGTTTTCCTGCTTTTACTATTTTTCCCTGCGCATTGATGATCCTGAAAAAAGATTCTTCTTGTCTGCGTTCCCAGAGAAAGAGCAATTGACCTGCCACGGGGTTTGGGTAAAGCAAAAGCCTGTTATTGTTATTGTCTCCAATTTTAGCAACAGCGGAATAGGCGAATGTTTCATCGCTGTTTACAATTTTCAATCGAAATAATTGAAACTTGTTTTGCGGTGCTACAACCAAAAACGTATAGGTGTCGCCGGCAGGATGATTTTTTGCTTTTACGGTTCCTGCTTTAATAAAAGACTGGCGTTCTGCAGCGGTTTCGATCTCAAAACGATCAACCTGGAATTCATTTGTTGTTTGCCATTGCAGAAGTATGCTGCCCTCTTTCTTCCTGGCTGCAAAACTCACGACTGTAAGCGGTAAGGCACTGTTATACCTGCCTGCCAAATAAGAATGTACTGTTTCCCTTTCCGTGTCTGTTAAGGGAGCCGAATAAACAATCAATTCATACAGATCAAATTCTCCCAAACCGCCACTTGTTACCATAATTTGCTCAAGGGAAGAAAATGCCTGCAATCCGGTTGTAGCAACCTGGTTGATCAACTCACCGTTTTGGTAAAGCTGGTTGCCGACCGGATCGTTGGGTATAAATACACCGGTAACAATTTGCTTTTCCGGCACAGGTGTGTAGGGATTTTCAGCAGTTCTTGTCGTGAACTTGTCAGTGCGTAAGGCTATACTTGATTGTGAGCCGAACAGGGTCAGGCCGGCACCACTGGAGGTAGTTTTGAAAACCATAAACACCGTTGCACCCGTGCTGCCTGATGGCCAAACAACGCCTGTAGTTTTCCGCAGGGTGGTAAGCATTTCGGCTTGTGTAAAGATGTGGCGGGAGGTGGTGCAGCGGATAAATTTTAAACTGCCATCCGTTTCCTGTGTAGGCCTGGCACTAAAAGCGTCAGGTGGTAAATGGTTATTGTTGCCGCTTTGGTCGTTCCATAGAGCAGGGGTAAATCCCATATCCGCCCTGTACCACATTTGAAGGGATGTCGTAGGGATTTGCCCGATAATTGATGCTGCAGCAAATAAGAAAACAGTTGTCAGGAAAAGATTACGCATTTTAACCGGTTTTAGGTATTCAGGAATGGAAATCAAATCCGTACAGCCCATGTTCGCTTCACAGCCAAACAGAGAAAGTTTTGAAGCCTAAACCCTGCTGATGTAAAACTGATTAGATACGATTGTAAGAAGTTCATCCGGCAAGTACCTGCTTAGATTCCTGTGCCGTTACCTGCACGGACTCTTTCGTCATCACCGCATCATATGCTTTGCTCACAATCAACCATTGCCCTTCGATCTTCAGCAATTGGAAATAGTTGATGTAATGCACACCAAAGCAATTTTCCTGTAGCACCTCTACGCTGGCTACCTGTCCCTGCAGGTCCATCTTTGTTATCTGGCAACGGTGCTTTTCGCCGGTCGTAAGCGGTGACTCCTGCGCAGATACATACGAGAAAAGGCCTTCAACTTCCACCATGGTAACGCTTTCGCCATGGCAGCCATACATCATGGCTTTGGGGTGAAATGCAGAGCGCAGGAGGGCAATATCGCCTTTGGAGATTCCTTCACCATATTTGTCAATGGTTTTGCGGATGGCTTCGAATTCGGCAATTGACTTGTTCATAACTCTATGTTTTAAATAAAAAGACAGCAGTTAAAACAGGTAAGGATAGCAGCAATCGAAAGGGAAGTATTTATTAAAAATATAGTTTATATTTAAAGTATGCAAGCGAATTGACATTTTTCAAATAAAAAAAGCCGCTCTGGCGGAGCGGCTAACTATTTTGCAAAAGCAGGATGATTACAATTCAGGATATAGCGGAAAGCCGCCCATCAGTTCATGCACTTCTTCTGCTACCTTACTCACCACCGAAGCATCATCAATATTCATCAATACCTTATCAATCAGGTCCACTACGGTTTGCATGTGTTCTTCCTTCATGCCACGTGTGGTAATAGCCGGTACACCCACACGGATACCCGATGTGACAAAAGGACTTTTATCATCATAAGGCACTGCGTTTTTATTCAGGGTAATGTGCGCCCTGTCCAGTGTTTCCTGTGCTTTTTTACCGGTAATGTTTTTGTTCCGAAGATCAATCAGCATCAAATGGTTGTCGGTTCCGTTGCTGATCAGGTGATAATCTTTGGCTACAAATGCTTTGGCCATGGCCTGCGCATTCTGTTGTACTTGTTTGGCATAGGCCGTAAAATCATCCGAAAGAATCTCGCCAAAAGCTATGGCCTTGGCGGCAATCACATGCTCCAGCGGACCACCCTGCGTACCGGGGAAAACCGCCATGTCAATCAGGTTGCTCATCATGCGGATGTTGCCCTTCATGTCTTTTAATCCAAAGGGGTTTTCAAAATCTTTTCCCATCAGGATAATGCCACCTCGTGGTCCACGCAAGGTTTTGTGCGTAGTGGAGGTTACAAAATGGCAATGTTCAAATGGCGATGCCAGCAAACCTTTGGCAATAAGGCCGGCTGGGTGGGCAATGTCAGCCATCACAAAAGCGCCGATTTCGTCGGCCACCTTGCGTACGCGGGCATAATCCCATTCGCGGCTGTACGCCGATGCGCCGCAAATGATCATCTGCGGTTTTTCGGTTCTTGCTTTTTCTTCCAGCTCTTCGTAATTAATCAACCCGGTTTCTTTGTGTACCGTATAAGAAAGTGCCTGGTAGAGCTTTCCGCTAAAGTTCACCGGTGAGCCGTGGGTAAGGTGGCCGCCCATGCTAAGATCAAGTCCCAGAATTTTGTCGCCGGGTTTCAGCACGGCCAACATCAGGGCTGCATTGGCCTGGGCGCCGCTGTGCGGTTGCACGTTGGCGTATTCGCAGCCAAATACTTCTTTGATGCGATCGATGGCAAGCTGCTCCACTTCATCCACAAATTCGCAACCGCCGTAATAACGACGGCCCGGGTATCCTTCGGCGTATTTGTTGGTCATAACGGTGCCCATGGCCTGCATAACTTGTAGTGACGTAAAGTTTTCCGATGCGATCAGCTCAATGCCTTTGCGCTGCCGATCGAGCTCCTTGCGAATAATGTCGAAAACGAGTGTGTCTCTTAGCATGGTGATAGATTTTTACCGCAGAAAACAAGCGTTGCAGAGGTTTTCGCAGAGATGCTGTTTGCCCGTGAAAGCCTGACTGAACGTTATGCCACTACGTGTTATGTTTTGCAAAAAATGAGAGAAGGCTAAATTAGCTGTTAAGAAAGCTCCTGCGAATGCCTCTTTTTTTCTCCCTTTCTCTGCGGTGAAACCGGTTAAAGTGCTGCAAAAATAAGCCTCACCGAACAAGGAAAGGCAAGTTGTTTCGTTGAATGAAAAAGCTGTAATTTCGACCGCTTATTTATCACGGTTGTTTGCCTGGCGTGAAGAAAGAAGAGAGGTTCGGTCAATCGAAATAAAAATCAATGAAAGCAATTATTCCCGTAGCCGGTGCTGGTACAAAACTTCGTCCGCATACCTATACCCAACCCAAGGCACTCATTCCCATGGCAGGGAAAACGGTTCTCAGTATTATTGTTGATCAACTGGTAGCAGGAGGGTTGAACGAATTTGTATTTGTGGTAGGCTACCTGGGCGAGAAGATCCAGGATTATGTTAAAGCCAACTATCCCCACATTACTGCCCATTTTATTTTTCAGAACGACCGCCAGGGCATTGGTCATGCCATTCGCCTGACCCGCACGGTTGTTAACGGCGACGAAGCCCTGATTGTGTTGGGCGATACCATCTGCGATTTTGATGTAAAAGCGGTGATTGAAAGTGACGTGTCCATGATCGGTATAAAAAAAGTGGATGATCCGCGCAGCTTTGGCGTAGCCGAATTGTGCGACGATGCCGATGTATCGCATGTGGTGGAAAAACCGCACATTCCCAAAAGCAACCTGGCCCTTGTTGGCGTATATAAGATAAAGGAAACAAATATGCTCTTCGAATGCCTGGAGGACAACATCAGCCAGGGCATAAAGACACACGGAGAGTTCAGCATCACCGATGCCATCGACTGCATGATCAAAAAAGGCGCCAACTTCAAAGCCTTCAAAGTGGCGTCCTGGTTCGATTGCGGCAAACGCGATACCCTGCTGGAGTCGAACGCCACCTTGCTGAAAAAATTTGGCACCCGGGCCATGTCATCTTCCGATTACGAGAACACGGTGATTGTGCAGCCGGTGAGCATTGGCAAAGGCTGTGCGATCAAAAATTCCATCATTGGTCCCAATGTTACTGTTGGGGACAATACTACCATCGACTATTCCATTGTCAAAAACTCCATCATTGGTGCGTTTTCTAACCTGTACGATATTGTACTGGATGATTCGCTCATTGGCAGCGACACGTCCATCCGAGGTGAAACCCGTACACTAAACATCGGCGACAACACGGACATTGATTTGGGTTGATACGTTGATAAGTTGATAGGCCAAGGTCACTACCTGTACTTGTCAACCTATCAACTTGTCAACTATTTTTACCGCATGTTTCGGAACAGGATAACTGATTTATTTAAGGTTGACTATCCCATCATCCAGGCCGGCATGATCTGGGCCAGCGGCTGGAAACTGGCCAGCGCTGTCAGCAATGCCGGTGGACTGGGTATGATTGGCGCCGGCAGTATGTATCCCGATACTTTACGGGAACACATTCAAAAATGCAAAGTGGCTACCGCCAAACCCTTTGCTGTTAATGTGCCTCTACTGTATCCGGATCTCGACAAGCACATTCAGATCATTATCGAAGAAGGCGTGAAAATCGTTTTTACATCGGCCGGTAATCCTAAAACCTGGACGGGTCATTTCAAGCAGCACGGCATTACCGTTGTACACGTGGTCAGCAGCAGCAAGTTTGCACTCAAGGCGCAGGAAGCCGGCTGCGATGCAGTTGTTGCCGAAGGCTTTGAGGCCGGCGGTCATAACGGGCGGGAAGAAACAACAACCTTTATTTTGATCCCTGCCATTGCCAATGCTGTAACGATTCCCGTTATTGCTGCGGGTGGCATTGCTAACGGTAGGCAGATGCTTGCGGCAATGGTGCTGGGTGCCGAAGGTGTGCAGGTGGGAACCCGTTTTGTGGCCAGCGAAGAAGCTTCGTCACACACGGCCTTTAAAGAGGCGGTAGTTAGCGCCGGCGAAGGCGATACGCAACTGGCCATGAAAAAGCTAACGCCGGTCCGCCTGTTAAAGAATAAGTTTTTCCGTGAAGTACACGAAGCGGAATCCCGTGGTGCCGATGAAACAGAACTCAAGCGCATCCTGGGCCGGGCAAGGGCCAAGCTGGGTATGTACGAAGGCAACCTTGACGAAGGCGAATTGGAGATAGGGCAGGTGAGTGCTTTGGTAAACGATATTTTGCCCGCCGGAAGAATTGTTCAAAATCTTTGGGACGAGTTCAACGCAGCGCTTGCGCATCCGCTTCGGTAGCGGCAAACGGCGCGGTAAAAGTCACCTCCCATTTTTGCCCGTTGTGCTTTAGGAGCGAAAGCCCGGTGATGAACGCGGTTTCTGCAAAGCTTTCTTTTCCAAACTGCGGCCAGGCTTCCCAAAAAGCTTTTTTCGACAAATCCCTTGTGGCAATGGTAATGTGCGGGTGACCGTCTCGACTCTATTTTCATCTTGTAGTTTTTCCCACCGAAAAAAGCATCCGCGTTTTTCTTCAGGCTAATAAGCATTTCGTTTTCTTCCACCGCCACAAAAATGGTTCGAGGTATAAAAGCGGAAAAGTTTGCGGTGGTAAGAGTGAAAGGAGGGAAGTCCCTAGCGAAAGAAACGACGTCCTGCATCAGCGCTGCTTCTTTTTCTTCTTCCATCCAGTACGGCGGAATAATAGTGACGTGTGCCGGCGATTTCAACCCCACTTTGCAGCCATAGCTTTCCCGCATCTGCTGCTTGTAACGCAAAACCTTTTCATCAATAGCCTGCGGCAGTACAACCGCAATAAAATACATGCAAGACCCTGTACCAGCTGGCTTTTCCATACACAGTTGCCATAAAAAAATCCTGCCGGATAGGGCAGGATCTTTCGGGAGAAATTACCGTTAGCTTATTTCTTTATGTCGAGGCCATCTTCATTTTTCTCCACTGTAAAATGGGCTTTGTCGCTGAGATACTGGCTGTATTTCTGCGCCGCATCGGCTGCCAGTTTTTTGCCGTTAATTGTCAGCTCTTTGTTTTTGTACTCAATTTTGTAGTTGCCGTTTTTGTTCACCAGTCCATCTTTCTCCAGCGCATCCACCAGGTTTTTATAAGAGGTAATTTCTTTCCTTGCTTTTTCAATGCTCACGTTGGCTTCTTTCATGGCTTTTTCTATTTCGGGACCGATCTTTTCCAGTTCGGCTTTCATTTTCGACATGTCGATCTCTTTTACCTTCTGCATCTCTTCTTTTGCCCGCTGCATTTCCACCTGAACTTTTTGCATGTCTACTTTGGCCAGCGATTCTTTTACTTCCTTGCTGATCTTTTCGGCATCCACTTCTTTCAGGGCCGCCTGGATCTCCCGGTTGATCTTTTCACCATCGATCTCTTTCATGGCTTTTTCTATGTCCACTTTCATCTTCGCCATGTCTATTTCCATCGTCTTCATAGCCTCGCGAATTTCTTTTTCAATTTTCTCCCCGTCAACTTCTTTCAGTGACCGCTGCATTTCCGCTTCACTCCGTTCCAGCTCGGAAAGGACAGCATCAAAGTCACGAGCCTTTTTCTGCTTTTGCGGAATGGTGTCTGAAGACGCCTGTTTTTGCGTGCCCGAATTGGATTGGGCTACCGTTGCTGTTACGACAACGCCAATGGCGAGCAATAAGAGGGGTATTTTTTTCCAGGAAAGATGCTGTTTCATACGTTGGGGTTTTAGTTGTTTGTTCCGTACAAATGTACGATGGTATTCGTAGTAAATCGATTTCTTATCATTTTTTCGGCTGCTCTTATCCTCATTTGTTTCCACTCATCCTTGTGGCTCTTACGGGATGCTAAAATTGAACGCTAATCTCCGGTTCGCCCTATATTTGTTCTATGCAGGTAGATGATGCCTTGATCGATAAGTTGTCGCGACTGGCAGCGCTGGACTTTGACGGCACCGAACGCGAAGAAATAAAAGCCGACCTGGAAAAGATGATCGGCTTTATTGACAAGCTGAAAGAGCTGGACACCACCGGCATCGAGCCCCTACTCCACATGGCCGGAGAGGTCAACGTGCTTCGCGATGATGTGCCCGGCCCTATGCTCTCGCAGGAAGAAGCGCTGCGAAACGCACCTCTCCACGATAACGGGTTCTTCCTGGTTCCGAAAGTGATCAAAAAGGACGAAGCCTGATGCAGCCGGTTATCCATCTCCAGGATATTTATAAGAATTATTACCTCGGAAATGTTGTCATTGAAGTGCTGAAAGGTATTTCTCTTTCCATTCAGCGCGGCGAATACGTGGCCCTGATGGGACCTTCGGGTTCGGGCAAAAGCACGCTGATGAACATCATCGGCTGTCTGGATACACCGACTTCTGGCACCTATACGCTTAACGGGCAGGCGGTTTCCGGCATGAGCGATGATAACCTTGCCGACGTTCGCAACCGGGAGATCGGCTTTGTTTTCCAGCAGTTTCACCTGTTACCCCGCCTTACCGCCCTGGAGAATGTGGCCCTGCCCCTGGTGTATGCGGGTGTGCCCAAAAAACAACGCAATGCAAGGGCTGCGGAAGTGGTGGGAAAAGTCAACCTGAGTGACCGCAGTCACCACAAGCCTTCCGAACTGAGTGGTGGCCAAAACCAACGGGTGGCCATTGCCCGGGCTCTCATCAACAATCCTTCGCTTATTCTTGCTGATGAACCAACGGGCAACCTCGATTCCAAAACGTCGGGTGAGATCATGGCCATCTTTGACCAGATCCATGCCGCCGGCAATACCGTTATCCTGGTCACTCACGAAGAAGACATCGCTGCCCATGCCCACCGCATCATCCGGCTAAAAGACGGCTTGGTAGAAACAGACCTATCGCACCAAAATCCGGTTTGACACGGGATTGTCGTACATTTACGCATGGTAGCCATGGTAAATCAACGGGGTTGTTTACGTAGATCGGCGCATTGCGCTTACCGTAAATCCTGCGGGCTTAAATTGTGTATAACTACTATTCGTATTTCGGAAGAATTTCACCAATTTGCATCGCTGAAAAGCCGTACAACTACCTATAACTTTTTCTTATGAAAAATCCAGAATCTACCGTCATTAAGGTCGCAATTGCCGACGACCACGCACTTTTCCGTGCCGGCGTGAAAACCGCCCTCTCCAGCCGCAAAGACATCCAGATGATTGCCGAAGCCGAAAACGGCATGCAACTGCTTAATCTGCTGAAGCACATCAAGCCGGATGTGATCCTGCTCGACATCCAGATGCCGATCATGGACGGCCTGACCACCCTGCCGGAGATCAAGAAGCTGTACCCGGATATGAAAGTAATTATGCTTTCCATGCACAACGATCACTCCGTAATTACACGTATGATGGAGATAGGGGCCAACTCTTACCTCACGAAAGATTCCGATTCGGAAATGATCTACCAGGCCATTTGCACCTGCTACGAACAGGAGTTTTATTTTAATGACCTCACCAACAAAGCGCTGCTCAACGGGCTTCGCATGAAGCGTCCGGTGGAGCAGGAAGTGCCCGAAGTGGCGCTCAACGACAAAGAAGTTACCATCCTGAAACTAATGTGCGAAGAAAAAAGCACACGTGAAATTGCCGCCGCCGTGGACCTGAGTCCACGTACAGTAGAAGCCATTCGCGATAAGCTCAAAACCAAAACCGGCGCCAAATCACTGGCCGGTTTGATCATGTATGCCGTAAAAGCCGGCATCGTAGAACAAGAATAATCGTCCCGACGCAACATTTTTTTAAAAAGCCAACGACCGCCGTTGGCTTTTTTCATTCAATTTTGAGCCATGCAGGTTTGTTTCAATGGCGATTTTTTTCCCGCCAATGCACCGTTGCTGTCCGTACAAAACCGTTCCTTTAAATGGGGCGACGGTGTTTTTGAAACAGCGAAAGTGTACAGGGGAAAGCTTTTGCTAGCGGCCCTGCATTATGAACGGCTGGCGGTGAGTTTGCGCCTGTTGGGAATAACAGCCGGTGAAAGCCTGGACCTTAACCAACTTACCGCAACTGTTTTGGAACTCTGCCGCCGGAACAAATGCCTGCCATCGGCCCGTGTCCGGCTTGCGGTTTTCCGGCAGGAAGACGGCAGCGCCGGTTATTCCCTTGAGGCCATCCCACTGCCGGAAACGACAAACAGTTGGCAGGAAGAAGGCCTCGAAATTGTGTTGTACCCCTTTGCCCGCAAAAGCATGGACGCCTTTGCCAACCTGAAGTCGGCCAATTTTCTGTCCTATGTGCTGGCGCAGCAATATGCAGTGGAAAGAGGTGTGGACGACGCCCTGGTGCTGAATGCACAAAGCTTTTTATGCGATTCTTCCAAAGCCAACCTGTTTTTAATAAAGGGAAAAAACATTTACACGCCGGCCCTGCACCAGGGATGCATAAACGGTGTCATGCGCCGCATCGTGCTGCAGGAATGCAAAAAGCTGGGTTACCGGGTCTTCCAGGACGAAGTGGAAGAATCGGCCTTGCTTTCGGCCGATGAAGTTTTTCTTACCAATGCCATCCAGGTGATCCGTTGGGTGCGCCAATACAAAAACGCCGTTTACACCTGTACAGAAACAAAAAGGATTTTTGAAGCGGTTTCAAAAATCCTTTTTACACCAGAATAGCGATGTTGCCGTTAGGTCTTATTCGTTAGCACCGCTTTCTGTCGAAGAGGCAATAAATAAGTCTTCACCGGTCGTTGTTTCGCCGGTACTGCCGGCGTACACAGCATAAAATTTTTGAATGGCGGCCTTGCCTTCTTCCCCCAACTGCACCGTATGCTCGTTTACGTAAAGCTGTATGTGTTTTCGCATCACATCTTCTTCCATGGCCTGTGCATGCTCTACCACATACGGCGACAACTGCGGGTAGTTTTGAAAGCTGTATTCCACGCTTTTGCGGATCAGTCTTTCTACTTTTTGCTGTACGTCAGCAGGCAGGTTTTTTTTGATAGCGATACAGGCCAGGGGGATCGGTGCTTTTTCCTTTTCTTCCCAGATCTCTCCCAAGTCGCAAATCTTGTGCAGGCCTTTTTGCTCGTAGGTAAACCGGTTTTCGTGGATGATAACGCCCATGTCTACCTCGCCATTGACCACCGCATCTTCGATGGAAGAAAACAACATCGGCACTTTATTTTTCGCCAGCGGGAATGCATAGCTGAGTAAAAAGTTGGCTGTTGTGGCCTCGCCGGGAATGGCGATCCGGTTGTGCTCAAAATCCTGTACTTCCACTGCTTTTTTTGCCACCAGCAAGGGACCAACGCCTTTGCCCAAAGCGGCACCGGAATACAAACTGCTGTACTGTGCTCTTTGCGGAAAAAAGGCCGGGAAGCTTAGCTTGGTGATGTCCAATTTTCCTTCCGGCGCCCAGCTATTGAGGGTTTGAATGTCTTCCAGGTAGGGTTCAAACTGAAGCCCTTCGGTATCGATCTTGCCATTGACAAGGGCGTCAAAAATAAAGGTATCGTTCGGGCAGGGTGAGAATCCAATGCTAAGCTTCATAAGGCTTCCAGTTTAGTGAGTGTTTGTTGTACTGCTTGATTCAGTTTTGTGATTGCTTCTTTCATCACCCACTTGCTTTTGTCTCTTTCGCCGATAAAGTTAGAAAGAGAACGAAGTTGCAGGAAAGGTAAGCCTTCCATCAGGGCTACATAATGCAGGGCAGCACCTTCCATGCTTTCTACCGCGGCCCGTAGGGTGTTGCGGTAATAGGCAATTCGCTCTTCTTTGGTAGAGATCTCGTTGACCGTTACACCGTTTACCAGCGGCAGTCCCGTAAGATGCAGAATTTTGGATTCATTGGTCAGCTTACCTCCCTTCCAGGGTGCCGTTTGCAAGCCAAGCAGCTTCAGGTCAAACAGCGAACGAAACGATGCTTCCTGCACTCCCAGGTCGCCAATGGTTTCGCTTTCCACCACAACCACTTCGGCAAGCGGCTGGTCGGTGAGCAGCGTACCGGCTACGCCTGCCTGTAAAACAGCATCGGGACGATTGGTGGCAATTTCTTTTGTCAGCGCATAGGTGCAGGCAGCAAGGCCCACACCGGTTATCAATATATCCACCGTATGTTCTTCTTTTAGCGAAAGTGCCTGTAAGGTTGGCCCGATCTCCATTTCGGTGGCTGCACAAAGTAAAACCCGCATGGCGCAAATTTCGGGTTTTGCAGCGATTGCAACCTTTACCTTTGTTCTTTGTTGTTTAACCCGAACAATATGAAGCAGAGAGTAGCCGTGGTGCGCCGGGAACATTTTAACGCCGCCCATCGCCTTTACCGGCAAGACTGGACCGACGAGCAGAATACCGATATGTTTGGCAAATGCAGCCTGCCTAATTTTCATGGACATAACTACGAGCTTGAAATAAAAGTAGTGGGTGAAGTGGATGCCGAAACCGGTTACGTCATGGACATTAAAAAGCTTTCGGACCTGGTGGAAGAAACCGTGCTTCAAAAGTTCGATCACAAAAACCTGAACATCGATGTCGAGGAATTCCGGACGTTGAACCCAACGGCCGAAAACATTGCCATTGTGATCTATACCCTTTTGCGGCCGCACATCAACCAGCAGCATGATCTTTTTATCCGCCTTTTTGAAACGCCCCGCAACTATGTAGAATACCCCGTAGCCTGACGGGATAAACAGGCCTTTACAGTAAACTAAAAATTGATTTTCCTGATGGCTTATCATAAAATCGAACAGTACGACGAGAACATCACCAAGCAACTTTCAGAATGTTACAAAACCATCATTGCCTCTACCGGTGAAGATGCCGAGCGGGAAGGCCTGCTGAAAACACCCGAACGGGCTGCCAAAGCGTTCCAGTTTGCCACGCAGGGTTACGGCCAGGATGCCGTGGCCATCCTCAATTCGGCCCGGTTCCAGGAAGATATCAGCGAGATGGTGATTGTAAAAGACATTGAATTGTACTCCATGTGTGAGCACCACCTGCACCCGTTTTACGGCAAGGCGCATGTGGCCTATATTCCCAATGGCTATATTACCGGCTTAAGCAAAATTGCAAGGGTGGTGGATGTGTATGCCCGTCGCCTGCAGGTGCAGGAAAGGCTGACCACCCAAATTTTGGCAGCCATTAAAGAAAGCCTGAATCCCCTGGGTGTAGCCGTGGTGATCGAAGCAAAACACCTGTGCATGATGGTGAGAGGCGTACAAAAGCAAAACTCCGTTACCACCACTTCTTCCTACGATGGCGAATTTTTGAACAACCACATTACACGGAACGAATTTTTAAAACTGATTTCGGCCGACCTCAGTTAAGCAAACAATTCCTGAACGGAAACGGCAACCGTGCAATCCCTTGTCAGGTTAAATTCGGACAGGTTATTTTTTTCCTGGTAGAGATTGTGCTGAAGCTGGAAAATCTCTACCAGCTTTTTCCCCAGGTCGGCAATGAGGTAGTACCGAACCCCGTAGGCCTGGTACAGATTGAACTTTGTATTGCGGTCTTTTAAAATAGTGGACGGAGAAAGGATTTCTAGAATGAGCGATGGTGGTGACGTGACAAAGTTTCCTTTGATCTCTTCACAGACAATCATTACGTCCGGACGTACCACCGTGTCATCACTAACGATCCAGTCAGATTCATACAAGACTTTGCAATTGCAGTTATTTTTTTTATGCGTGAGGGCAATCGAAAATAAAGTAATGAAACGGCTGCCAAATTCCTGGTGCTGCCAGTTGGGCGCAGGACTCATGGCATACGGAATACCCCGGAGCAATTCCCAGTCGCCTTCCCACTTTTCATAATCTTTGTAGGTGTATCGCGGGTAATCTTCTATGGTTAAATTGAAACTCATCCCTGTAATTCAAATTTAAGGCGGTTTCTCGGTTGTAGCTTACTTTTGCGGCTTATGAAGAATGCTTTTGTATTTCCCGGACAGGGTGCCCAGTTTCCGGGAATGGGGAAAACGTATTACGAGAACAGCAGTTTTGCCAAGCGAATTTTTGAACAAGCCAATGAACTGGTAGGATTCCGGATCTCTGATGTGATGTTCAACGGAAGCGAAGAAGACCTGAAGCAAACCAAGATCACGCAGCCTGCTATTTTCCTGCACTCCATCATTGCATTCCGCAGCATAGAAGCCGGCAGGCCCGATATGGTGGCCGGTCATTCCCTGGGCGAATTTTCTGCCCTTGTTGCCAACGGCACGCTGAGCTTTGAAAGCGGCTTACAGTTGGTTAGCCTGCGTGCCCAGGCCATGCAAAAGGCCTGCGAAATGAACCCTTCTACCATGGCGGCTGTCCTGGGACTTGACGATGAAAAAGTAGTGGAAGTCTGTGCGCAGGTAGCCGAAGAAACCGGCGAAGTAGTGGTGCCCGCCAATTATAATTGCCCCGGACAACTTGTTATCAGCGGCAGCATGAAAGGCGTAGAAGTGGCTTGCGAAGCCCTGCGTGCCGCCGGTGCCAAGCGTGCCCTCATCCTTCCTGTAGGTGGCGCTTTTCACTCTCCCCTGATGGAGCCAGCCCGCAAAGAATTGCAGGATGCCATTGAAACAACAACGTTTCATACTCCGGCCTGCCCGGTTTACCAGAACGTGGCGGCCAAAGGTGTATTGGACCGCGACGAGATTAAGCAAAACCTCATTAACCAACTCACCGGTGCCGTCAGGTGGACGCAATGTGTACAGGCGATGATCGCCGACGGCGCTACCCGCTTTGTTGAAGTTGGTCCCGGGAAAGTACTCCAGGGCCTGATCGCCAAGATTGATAAATCCGTTCAAACCGAAGGGGTAAGCTGAATTTCAATAGGCAATTGACAATAAGCAATAGGCGATGAGGGGCAAGACTTGCTCATTGCAGGTTGCTTATTGCGAATTGGTTATCAAACGGCAAAGCTTTTGCATATTCTACACAAAATGTAGCGATATGCAAAAGCTTTCAACTTTGTGGATTTGTGCAATAGCAATGGTCATGACCCTTTCTTCCTGCGAGATCGTGGGTGGCATTTTCAAAGCAGGCTTCTGGACGGCGATCATCCTGATCGTACTCGTCATTATTCTTATCCTTTGGCTGATCAGGCGGATGCGCTGAGTTATTGTGTCTGCAGCAGGCATACCTTTCCGTCCATGGTGGAAGCGATCAGTCGTTTTCCATCCAGCACATTCACGGTATTGACCATGGAATTGTCGATCTTATAAGCCCAGGTTATTTTTTGTGTGGCGGGGTTGATGGCATACACCACACCGCTCCGGGTTCCAAAAAATACGGTACCTTCTTTTTCTATTAACATTGATGGTGCATGTTCGTAACCATAACCAGCATGCATTTTCCAGGCAAGTTGCGGCTCCACTTTGTTGGTCACAAAAGCAACAACCGTATCCTGCATGGTTTTGCCGTAGATAAAACGACCGTCTTCCGAAACCCCCATACTTTCCCTTACCGTTGCTTCTTTTGTGCGCCACAGCGTTTGCCCATTGGTAAAATCAATGGCTGATAAATAACGGTCTGGCGCTACCACGTACACAACGTCATCTTTAATTACAGGAATGCAGGCGGCTGGTGAAAAATTGATCACCGAAGAACCGTTGTTCCATTTCCAGAGAAGCGTTCCCTTGTCCTTGTCGAGAGCATAAAGATTTCTATCCCAGGCGCCAAAAACAACGGCATTTTTGTAAACAACGGGTTTGCTAACAACCGGTCCCGCCAGGCCGTTAAAAGCCCAGCGTTCTTTGCCAGTAGCCAGGTCAAGAGCACGGAACGAATGATCGCTGCCGCCGATATAAACAACGTCACCTTCAATCAGCGGTGAACCCAGCACAGAGGCACCGGTTGCCTTTTTCCAGACCAGTTTTCCTTTTTGGTCCAGGCAGTAAACGTTGCTGTCGGCAGAGCCCAAAACAATTTTTGTATTACCATTAGCAGTAGCAAATGCTGGTGATGAAAAAATAGGCCCGCCGGTTTGAAAACGCCATCTCGGTTTGCCGCTGACAAGGTCAAGGGCCTCGATGACGCCATTCTGGTTGCCAAACACCACCTGGTTGCCTACCACGGCCGGTGTGGAAATAACGTTTGCGGCAGATGCATAGGTCCAAGCAGCTTTTACCTGCGGGTAATGCTGGTTGATGAAAAAGTCGGGGCGGGGAAAGGCTTTTGTTTTGTTGTATTGCTGCCGGCTAACGGCAACCCCTGTCCATTTTTTTTCTTCTTTGGAAACCGGTTTGCGTTCGGTGAACAGGATAGAGTCCTGCCGCACATCCACCAGGTTGTACCCGCCTTCGGCGGCTTTTGCCCGCAGGTTGGAACGTCCCATCACGGCCGGAAGTTCCTCCGCTTGAACCGGGCGGTTGCTGTGCCCGTGGCCACAGAGCGCCAGGATGGTAGCCTTTTCTTTCAACATGTCGATGATCTCGTACCAGTTGTCGAGGCCATTGTCGAGCGGGTAGTGGTTTAAAAAAATCACGGGTTCGTTTTTCCCGATCTTTTTCAGCTTGTCCTTCATCCAGTTCACGGCATGGCGGGGAACGTGGCCATCGCTCATGCGCACATAAGGACCCGATGCGCAGCCAATAAAATGAATGCCGTTGTGTTTGAAATAAAACGTATCGTCGCCAAAGGTTTTGGTGAAGCTCAGACCACCGCTTTCGCTCCAGCCCGTATCGTGGTTGCCGGGAATGATGTAATAAGGAATGTCCAGGCTGTCGAGGATCTGTTTGGCCAGGGCGAGTTCCTCGTTTTTTCCAAGTTCTGTTATGTCGCCGGTGAGCACCACAAAGTCCACATCCGTCATGGTGTTGATATCCGCTACGGTATGGCGCAGGTCTTCATCGGCACCACCGTTAGGTGAGCCTATGTGTGTATCGGAAATAAATGCAAAGCGAAATGGCTTTTTCTGTGCAAATACGGTTAGCGATAAAAACAATAGGGTGGATAGGAGGACTCTTTTCATGGTGCACAAATGTAGGGATTTGAAAAGAGGGGGGATGGGTTTGAACCATCCTTCCTTCGTCAGGATGAACGCCGGACACAGGGCACGGAGGAGCACCGTGATTCCCTCTGTGCTCGCTGTCCCTGTGGTTCAAAAAAAGCTGAATAGAATTCCCAACCGCAGAAGAGTGCGACGCAACGAAAGCGCAATCGACTTCCTGCCGCTGGTAACAAAAAGAAAATCACCCTATCGGCCAACCAACCCCAAACACCAAACTCCAAACCCCAAACCTGTTTTTTCCCTGTTTTCCATTAATTTCGGCCCTCAAACAAAAACACACAATGGCCGAAGTGATTTTAATGCCCCGCCTGAGTGATACGATGACAGAAGGGGTGATTGCAGCCTGGCATAAAAAGGTTGGTGATTCCGTTAAGAAAGGCGATTTGCTTGCAGAGATCGAAACCGACAAGGCGACGATGGAACTGGAAAGCTATAAAGAAGGTACGTTGTTGCACATTGGCGGCGAAAAAGGGTCCAAGATCAATGTAGATGACCTGCTGGCCATTGTTGGTGCACCGGGTGAAGATATCTCGCAACATATTTCTGGAGGCGGCGGTGCTGCGCCAAGTGCTGAACCAAAAGCACAAACGCAGGAAGCGACTCCGCAACAGCAACCTGTTCCGCAACCCCAAACCCCAGACGCCAAACCCCAAACGTCCTCGCTCGACCTGTCGAAGATGGAAGAGGTAGTGCTGATGCCCCGCCTCAGCGACACCATGACCGAAGGCGTGATTGCCGGCTGGCACAAGCAAGTGGGTGATGATGTGAAAAAAGGCGACCTGCTGGCCGATATTGAAACCGACAAGGCCACCATGGAGCTGGAAAGCTATAAAAACGGCAAGCTGCTTTACCAGGGTGCCAAGCAAGGCGAGAAGATTGCCGTAAACGACCTGCTTTGCATTATTGGCGAAGAAGGTAAAGTGGATGTCAATGCAATTGTTGCCGCAGCCAAAGGCGGTAGTGGAGCAGTTCAAAGTTCAGAGTCAGGAGTTCAAAGTCAAGAGCCAGAGGCACAACAGGCTTCTCAACCCCAAACCCCAGACGCCAAACCACAAACCGAATCAGACGGCCGCTTAAAAGCTTCCCCGCTGGCGAAAAGAATTGCACAGGAAAAAGGTATCGACCTGCGCCAGGTGCAGGGCACCGGTGATGGCGGTCGCATTGTCAAGGCCGACATCGATAACTTTAAACCCTCGGCACAACCGGCCCAGCAGGCAGCTGCTCAACCTCAACCTCAACCTCAGCCTCAACCTGCCGTTGCCGGTCAGGAAGGGTATAGCGATACCAATGTTTCGCAAATGCGCAAGGTAATTGCCAAGCGCCTTGGCGAAAGCAAGTTCAGTGCGCCGCACTTCTACCTCACGATGGAAATTGTGATGGATGGCGCCATGCAGGCCCGTACCCAACTGAACGAAGTAAGTGATGTAAAGATCTCCTTTAACGATATGGTGGTGAAAGCCAGTGCCATGGCGCTGCGCAAACACCCGGCGGTGAACAGTTCCTGGATGGGTGATTTTGTTCGCACCTATCAGCATATACACGTAGGCGTGGCCGTTGCTGTGGAAGAAGGGCTGCTTGTTCCGGTGATTCGTTTTGCCGACCAGAAATCGCTGAGCCAGATCGCAGCTGAAACAAAAGAACTGGCGGGTAAGGCAAGAAACAAAAAGCTACAGCCGGCTGAATTCAGCGGAAACACCTTTACCATCTCCAACCTGGGCATGATGGACATTGATGAATTTACAGCCATCATCAACCCGCCCGACAGTGCTATTATGGCGGTTGGCCGCATTAAGGAAGAAGTGTACCGCAAGGCTGACAAAAGCTTTGATGTGCGCAACGTGATGAAGGTGACCCTGAGCTGCGATCACCGTAGTGTAGATGGCGCCGTGGGTGCCGGCTTCCTGCAAACCTTCAAAAAATACCTGGAGAACCCGGTGACCATGCTTGTCTAGTCTGAACCGGGATTTGTGTGATGGATAGGATTAATAAGATTAGCCGCTGAAAGTTTCAGCGGCTATTTTTTTATTGCAGTTTATACAGAAGCTTTACTTCCGGATCAAGGGCAAAAGAAACAGAGCTGCCCTTCACCGGCACGTTAAAAACATGGCTCGCTTCTGTCACGGCAAATTGCTTGCGTACCAGTTCTCCATCCTGCAGAACAAAGTCAACGTCCAGCGTTAGCTGGAATGGTTTTCCCTTTTGCTCAACGTACAAATAGAAGGTATCGGCCTGCACTTTTGTGTGCAGCTGTAAAACGGGTATGCCTGGACGGTAGAGCCACTGCTCAAAAAAGACGGAGAGGTCTTTACCGGAAATTTTTTCAGCAATGGCTTTAAAATCTCCTGTTTCGGCATTGCCCCACCTGTATTGCCGGTAATAGGTTTGAACGATGTTTAGAAAATCTTTTTCGCCTACTTCGTTGCGCAGCATGTGCAAAACCCAGGCGCCTTTGCTGTAGCTATTGGGGCTTAACAACGACATGAGGTCTTTGGTGGAATCGACAACAGGCCGTGAAGAACTGCTGGCAAACTGCACTACTTCCTCTCTTGCCTTTTGCCAGCGTTCGGCAGCCTTTTCTTTGCCGTATTTTTTTTCGATGTAGAAATGCGTAAAAAAGCTGGCAAAGCCTTCGCTCAGCCAAAGATGGGCAAAGCTTTTTTCGGATACGGCATCGCCAAACCACTGGTGCGCTATTTCATGTGCCAGCAGGTCTTCTTCGCTGCGGGTGCCGGTTACAGAACTCTCGGCATAAAAAATAGCCGAAGCGTTTTCCATGCCGCCGAAGATGGTGGTGGACTGTACATTGGCCAGTTTTTTATAGGGGAAAGGACCAATGTTGTCTGCAAAGAATTGCAGGATATTCGGGGTAAGACCGTAATCGTAAAATCCTTTGGTGCTGTCTTTGGGATAGACCCAGGCGCTAACAGGAATTCCACCCGGTCTTTGTGCATACTCTTTCACGGCAAACTGCGCAACGCCTATCACCATTACTTTAGTGGCTTGCGGAATAACCTCTTTCCAATGGGTTAGCGTGGTGGCAGCAGTTGGATTGGTTTCAGCTACCTTGATTCCGTTTGAAATAACTTTGTAGTGCTTTGGTGCCGTTACCAAAAACTCAAAGGAAGCTTTGTCATCGGGTCGGTCGATGCAAGGAATCCAATTGTGGGCACGGTTGGGCCAGTTGTCGGCAAAAAATGTGCGTTGCCCAAACTTGTTTTTCGAAATGATGAGTCCATCGGCGGGTACACCTTTGTAGTGCACCAAAAGCGTGGTGGTATCTCCTTTTTTAGCGGCAGGGAGTTGCACAAAAAAACTTTCTTTTTCCTGCGTTACATCCAGGCGATCGGCCTCTATCACTCCCTGGTTTGCTGCCCAAAGAAGCCGCATTCCTTTGTCATCAGGCCTTCTGCCTACAAGGTCAAACGAAACCTCTTTTTTATCGGAGCGGTGAACAAATTGAATGGTTGCGTAGCCTACGATTGTATCGTTTTTATCCTGCAATTCCAGTTCGTAGCGGTAGTGCAAAACATCAATGTCCTGCGCCAATACAATTGTTGGTAACAGGAGGAAAATAAGCGTTAGTCTTCGCATCATATCAAATTAGCTTTCATGGTTACTTACCTGTTGCAATCGTGAAATCAATTCGTGTAGTTCGTGCAAAAATCGGTATTTAAAGGCGTTCCAGCATCTCCACTACTTTTTCCCTTCGCAAGATCACATAGCCAATGCGATCGTTGCTGATGCCGTCTTTCAACTGGTAACTAAAAGACAGCTGATCTTCGGTTACGGTTGTCTCAAAAAACTTAAAAGAAATGTTGGGATAGGATTTCAGCTCTTCGCCGATCTCGTACAAGTGCGTGGAAAGGATAAAAAGCGAGTTCTTTATTTTGATCAGTCCTTTGATCACCGTCAGCGAACATTTCATGGCGTCCTGCACATTGGTGCCTTTGAACAATTCGTCGATCAGCACCAGCCATTTTTTACCGTCGTTTATTTTGTAAATGGTGTTCTTAATGCGCTGCACTTCGTTAAAAAAATAACTTTCGCCACGGGTAATGTTGTCCGTTACATTGATGTTGGTCAGCAGCCCATCGAACAAGGTCAACTCCATGTTGCGGGCCGGTACGCCCATGCCCATGTGCGCCAGGAAAACCGCCGAGCCTACGGCTTTAATCAAGGTACTTTTGCCGGCCATGTTAGCCCCGGTGAGAAAAACAAAATTCTCCTGCGGTTGCATCATCATGTCGTAGGGGACTGGCTTTTGTACAAGAACGTGGTAAAGACCTTCGGCTTTTAAAAACGGCTCGTCCTGCTCGATGAAATTCGGAAAATGGAGGTCGTAGGTTTTCACCGCCATGGCCATGGAGTACCAAGCTTCCAGCCGGCTGTAAATGTCTATCAGTTCGTTCAGTTCGCTTCTGTAATGCACCCGCATATGGTAACCGAAATACAGGTTTTGCTGCATGGAAAATTTCTCCTCCTCGGTAGTTTTGCTAAGTTCAAGCAGCGGCCCTTCCTGCAGCAGTTTCAGCATTCTTTCCAGGTAAAACGAAAGGCTGCCGGGCAAGGCTGTGTCTTTGAAAAGCAGGACGATCTTGCGCAGGCCGCGCAAAAAATCGGAAAAATGTTTTACCGAATATTTCGTCATCGAATAATCGACGCTGTGCAGCAATTTGTAGGTGACACTGTTGACCAGGTTGGGTTGCGAAGGAATAGGATCGAGGTTGTACTCAAAAAACTTGGCCATCATCAGGATGGTACCGTTGGTAATGTCCTGGGGCCAGTCGTTGATGTGTTGAAGCAGGGTTTTAATGATCTGCTGTGTGCCCAAAATGCGTTTAAGGTCGTGGTGAGGCTCTGAAAAAAAACGGCGCAGCCATTCTTTGCCGCCAACGGTTTTGGTAAAATCGAGTTTGTGAAAAATAGAAGCTTCTTCCTCCTGGTGAAAGATGGAAATGTCGTTGAACGTGATTTTATCAATTTGCATACTTGCGGATTGCCGGGATTTTAAAGAATTGCCGCCTTACCTGTCGAACGACAACCGCTTCCCTAATTGAGATTCAAGAATCCTTCCATTTTCATAAACAAGGGCACCGTTTACAAACGTATGCGTGATGGCGGCAGGGAGGGTAGTGCCTTCCAGCGGGCTCCAACCGCATTTGTAAAAAATATTTTCTGTGGCTACCGTTGTGCTTTTTTCCAGGTCAACAATCACCAGGTCGGCATAATAGCCTTCGCGGATATAGCCGCGGTCTTTTATCTGGAAACAATCCGCCACGGCATGGCTCATCTTCTGTACGATCTTTTCGAGTGAGATCCTTCCTTCCTTGTGGTGTTGCAGCATCAGCAAAACCGAGTGCTGCACCAGGGGCAATCCCGCATGTGCCTTCTCGTAAGGCGGCTCTTTTTCGTTCAGGAGATGCGGTGCATGATCGGTGGCAATCACATCCAGCCTGTCGTCCAGCAAAGCAGACCACAAAGCCTCACGGTTGTGCGGAGCTTTAATGGCCGGGTTGCATTTTATTTTGTAGCCCAGTGTTGTATAATCGTCGCTTGAAAAATGCAGGTGGTGTACACAAACTTCAGCCGTGATACGCTTTTCGCTTAGCGGAAAAAGGTTGGTGAATAATTGCAGTTCCCGTTCGGTGGAAATGTGCAAAATGTGCAAACGCGTATTGTGTTTTTTGGCCAGTTGTACCGCTTTGAACGAAGATTCAAAACAGGCTTCTTCATCACGGATGATGGGATGATCCGATGCATCCAGTTCTGGTTTTGATTCTTTCCGGCGCTGGTAATTGTTTTTGATGATGTCTTCTTCTTCGCAATGCGTGGCGATCAGCACTTCGCTTTCGCGAAAAATGCGGTCAATGGTAAGATAGTTGTCCACCAAAAGATTACCGGTAGAAGAACCCATGAAGATTTTGATGCCGCAGATGTCCGCCTTTTTTTCATTGGTGCGCAGCACTTCATCGGCATTGTCGTTGGAAGTTCCCATGAAAAAGGAATAATTGGCCAGGGATGTAGCCGCAGCAATGCTGTATTTCTCTTCCAGCAGGTCCTGCGTCAGCGCCGCCGGAACGGTGTTGGGCATTTCCATAAAGGAAGTAACGCCACCGGCAACAGCCGCTCTCGACTCGGAATAGATGTTGGCTTTGTGCGTCAGTCCCGGCTCGCGAAAATGTACCTGATCGTCGATGGCACCGGGTAAAAGGTATTTTCCTTCGCCGTTGATCTCTGTTGTAGCGCTGCTGCCAGCATTGATTTGTGGCGCAATTTTTTCTATCCGTCCACCACTGAGCAGCACGTCTGCCGTTACAATCTGTCCTTCGTTGACAATGTTGATATTCTTTATGAGGTAATTTTGCATCTTTCGAAAAGTTAAACCAGCCTGCATGCAATATAAACAAACAGTCGTTGCGCTACTGCTCCTATGTACACCCGTTTTGCTTTTTTCGCAAACAACCACCTACCTGCCGCAGGGCGCAAGGGAAAATATATTGCTGGAAAGGCTGGAGATCAAAGCCGGGAAAGACTCCGTTCTTAATTTTTCCAAAACAAAGCCAACAAGCCGGCGGCAGTTCATCCCGGTGATCGAACAATATTACCGGGCCGCCTCACCGGTGAGTGGTCCGCCCGAATTGGGATCGACGACGGACCCGGTAATTTTTGACCGGCAACAATACCCGGTGCGGCTCACCGATGTTGACCTTTACAATGCCCAACTGGCCCTGCAGAAAAACAATGAGTTCAGCGAAACGAAGTTTCACAGCAAGCGGCCTTTTCTCAAACGCTTTTACCAAACACCGGCTAATTTTTACGAGGTCAATTCAAAAGATTTTTTCCTGTCGGTGAACCCCGTGTTCCAATACATCATTGGCAAGGAGCGAAACAGCAGCGAGCATCTTTTTTTAAATACCCGTGGTGTGTTGTTACGTGGGATGATCGCCAACAAGATCGGCTTTACGGCTTATGCCACCGACAACCAGGAGCGAAACCCGCTTTATGTGCAGGAATGGGTGACCGAAAGACAGGCTGTGCCTGGCGCCGGTTACTATAAAAATTTTAAAGGCACCGGCTACGATTATCTCGATGCCCGGGGCACCATCACCTTCAACGCAGCCAAATACATCGACATCTCGTTTGGCTACGACAAAAATTTTATCGGCAACGGTTACCGCAGTTTGTACCTGTCGGACTTTTCCAACAACGCCCTTTTCCTGCGGTTGAATACACGTATCTGGAAGCTGAATTACCAGAACCTGTTTATGGAACTGGTGAATGCACATGCCCGCGGTGGCGATGTGCTGCTGGGGAAAAAATACGCTGCTATTCACCACCTGGATGTCGCCGTTACCAAATGGCTCAACATCGGTCTGTTTGAAGCCATTGTGTTTGGACGGGAGAATCGCTTCGAGTTTGGTTACCTGAACCCGGTGATCTTTTACCGCGCCATTGAACAACAAAACGGCAGTGCCGACAACGCCATGACCGGTATGGATTTTAAAGCCAACGTGGCAAAGAAGTTCCAGTTTTACGGGCAGTTGCTGCTGGATGAATTGAAGTTTTCGGAACTGGGCAAAGACTGGTGGGCCAACAAGTTTGGCTTGCAGTTAGGCGGTAAATACATCGATGCGTTTGGTGTGCAAAACCTCGACCTGCAGGCTGAGTACAACCGGGTGCGGCCCTTTACCTATTCGCACTATGATTCGGTGGCCAACTTCACCCACGACAACCAGCCGTTGGCACATCCCCTGGGTGCATCCTTTAATGAGTTCATCGGGCAAATGCGCTACCAGTTTGCACCACGCTGGATGTTCCAGGCCATGGCCGTTGCCTACAAGCAGGGCCGTGATACCAGCGCTGAGAATTTTGGCTCCAATATTTTTCTTCCGAACCGGTTAGGTTTGCGCCGTGCCGAATACGGTTATTCCATTGGTTTGCCGGTAGCTACCAAAGTAAATTATGCATCCCTGCTTCTTTCGTATGAGCTAAAGCCAAACCTTTTTATTGAAGCCAATGCCGTTTTCCGCAAGCAAGGCGCTTATGCAGCGGTTCCGGAAAAAACAACGGCTGTCATCTATGCGGGTATCCGCTGGAATATGCACCGGCGGGAGTTTGCCTTTTAACGAAACGAAATGGAACTGCAGAACAGATGAACAAGGAACAAGGAATGTTGAAGTGATTACGGTTACTCTTTTCTTTCCGGTGGCAACTAATTGCTATTATGAGAAAAAATGAGGACAGAGGATACCAATTCGTGCCATCCGTGCAAAAATTCGTGTTTAACCTTCTAGGTGCAGCGTAAATACAATCATCCTTGAATTCACCCGGTCCAGCACATTGGAATAGTTCAGCTGTGGTGTGCGGAAGTGCATGTTGCGGAGACCATTGCTGATCTTGATCTCCGGAGAAAGAATAAAGCTGGGATAATAAAACTTAAAGCCGATGCCGCCTTCCACGCCGTAATCGTAGCGCTTGATACGAACCATGTTCTCGGCGTTCCGCGACTGGGCATTGGACGCAAGGTCCAACTCCAGTTTGCCGCCACCCATCATGTATACGCGAAAGTTGCCGATGCGGTCGGATAAAAAGCGCAGTTGCAAGGGCGCTGCTACAATCACCGATTCCACTTTTTTCTGCACCACCAGGGCATTGTCCATTTTATCGGGATAGCGCAGGTGATACTGGAAAGGACGATCCAGGAAAAAAAGCTGGGGATTGGCTCGCAGTTCAAAATGCCGGTTCAGGCGAACCGTTGCCGAAAGACCAAGGTTGAAACCGGTGGATTGGACGGGTTCCACATACATGATCGTGTCCTGTAAAAGAAAGTTGGGATGCCGTTCGGAGTGAAACCCGGAGCGGTTAAAACCTAAAGAGATACCAAAATAATAGGGTTTCTGGTCATGCTCTTCCATGTTGAGGGTACGTTGTGCAGAGGCGCCAAGGGAAGTAAAAAAAATTAGTGTTGCCAGTAATTTTTTTATGTACGCTTTCTTGCACTGTAGATACAACATATTCCTAAGGTTAGAGGTTTGAAATAGGTATTGGAAAATCCGGTTTTCGATAAAATGTCAACAAAATGCTGGCGGTCGGGAAAGGCTTTGGCTGACTCGTTCAGGTATTGGTAGGCTTTTTTGTTTTTGGTAAACCACTTTGCAAACTGCGGGGCAATTACACTCATATACAGATTGTATAACTGCTTTACCACCGGAAATTGTGGCTTGCTAAACTCCAGCACTACCAGTTGCGCACCTGGCTTCATCACCCGTAAGATCTCCCGGAGGCCTTCTTCAAGGTGCTCAAAATTGCGCACCCCAAATGCCACCATTACGCCATCAAACGTATCATTTGGGAAGTTTATTGTTTCGCCGTCGCCGCTGTGCAGTTCAATGGTCGATCCGAGGCCTTTCTCCGCGATCTTTTTCCGCCCAAAACTCAGCATGCCTTCAGAGATATCGATCCCGACAATTTTCTTTGGCTGAAGGATCCGGGCCGCTGTGATGGCCATGTCGCCGGTGCCGGTAGCCACGTCAAGGATCACCTGGGGCTTATCCTTTTTAAAGAGGCCGATGGCTTTGCGGCGCCAGATGGTATCGATGCCAACACTTAAGAACCGGTTCATAAAGTCGTACCGCGGCGCAATGTCATCGAACATGGTACTGACCTGCGCTTTCTTCGGACCTTCTTCGGAGAACGGCTTAATGCTATCGTGCGGAAAATTGCTCATGGGCGGCAAAGATACGGGCGGCCCCCTGTCCCCCGGTGGGGGAACTTAGACCAATGTCTTCATTTAATCATCTATCATTTCCTATTGCAAAATGTTTTTGATCTGCTGAATAGGATTACCGAACGCAAAAGTGTGCGACGCAACAAATGCCTCATAGTAATACTTCTGCTAAGTACATAAAAAGAAAAATGCCTGTTTTTACGACAGGCATTTATTATTGGAAAAGGCATTGCTGAACGAAGGACTGAAAAAGAAAAGTGACATCGACCTATGTTCCCCCACCGGGGGACAGGGGGCCTATCTTCCCGTCCTTCATGTGCAACACCCGGTCGCTCAGTTGGGCCAGGTCTTCGTTGTGGGTAACAATTAAAAAGGTTTGCTGGAACTGCTGGCGCAGGTCGAAAAAAAGCTGGTGCAACTCCTTGGCATTCGCCGTATCGAGGTTGCCGGTGGGTTCGTCGGCAAAGACAATCTCGGGGCTGTTGATAAGGGCACGGGCTACGGCTACCCGTTGCTGCTCGCCGCCCGAAAGCTGCGAAGGTTTGTTCTCCATCCGGTGGGAGAGGCCCAGGATCTTAAGCAACTCCACTGCCCGGTCGCGGACGGCGGCTTTATTCTTGGACGAAAGCCAGCCCGGGATGCAAACATTTTCCAGCGCCGAAAACTCCGGCAGCAAGTGATGAAACTGGAACACAAAACCAATATGCTTGTTGCGGAAGGAAGAAAGCTGGGTGCCCTGCAAGCGGGTGATGGCCTGTTGGTGAAGGAACACCTCGCCTTTGTCGGGCTTGTCGAGTGTGCCGAGGATATGTAAAAAGGTTGATTTGCCTGAGCCCGAAGGCCCCACGATACTCACCACTTCGCCTTTGTTCACGGTAATGTCAACCCCGCGTAATACTTCCACCGTTCCGTACTTCTTGAATATATTGGTCGCTGTCAGCATAATGTTTAAACTGGTCAAATATCTGCAAAAATAGAGGGCTATCTTCCGCTCGTCGAAGTCTATTTGGAAAATTGGCGAATACTGCTACATTTGCGGGAAATTTAAAAAGGTGAATTGGGCCGAGATTGGCATAAAAATTACATTTCACCTTTTCGTAACCAATAAATTGAAGCGAAATGTTTTGGAACCTGGAATTAGCATCCTACCTTGAAGAAGCGCCCTGGCCGGCAACAAAAGATGAGCTGATCGACTATTCTATTCGCTCGGGTGCTCCCATCGAAGTGATCGAGAATCTTCAGGAGCTGGAAGACGAAGGAGAAGTGTACGAAAGCATTGAAGATATCTGGCCGGACTACCCATCGCAGGAGGACTTCATGTTCAACGAGGATGAGTACTAAGCAAACGCATTTATACAAAAAACAGGCTGTCAACCGACAGCCTGTTTTGTTTTGCAGCCTCTCCGGCTGTTACGAATTTCGTTTTTTGTATTCCGCCACCACCGCATCCAGGTGCTGAATGAATTTCTGCACATCGGCATCGTAGCCATAACCGTTCGGAGCCAGTTTTTGTTCCTGCCCATCCAGGAAAATATAAAACGGCTGTGCTAACACACCATAGCGACTCACCTGCAGGTGCGAAAATTTTTCGCCAACGGTATTCACAAATTCTCCCAACTCGGCCGATTCAAATTGCTCTTGATCGGGCAATGTAATATTCTGCACATCGGTATAAAGGGAAGCAATAATGAAATCTTCTTTCAGTCGCTTCATCACCTCTGGGTGACTCCATACCTGTGCTTCCATCTTGCGACAGTTGATGCAGTTGATGCCGGTAAAATCAAGCATCAAGGGCTTGTTTACCTGCCTGGAAGCTGCCAGTGCTTCGTCGTAATCAAAGAAGGCAACAAGACCAAATTTTTTCACCACCTCGGGTTCGTAAGGCCCCAGCTCTTTTACATATTTTACGGGAGATAGTCCATCGGCCGTTGTGTTGTGCGATGTTGCCGGCGAGGCACTGCCGCCGCCGGTAAAATCTTGCGTGCCGTAGGGTGGCAGAAAAGCACTCATGCCTTTGAGCGGCGCACCCCAAAGACCCGGCACCAGGTATACCATAAACGCAAACGAAGCCATGGCAAAGAACAGCCGCGGAATGCTGACGAAGGATTGCCCGAAATCGTTCTTCGGCAATTCATCGTCGTGATGAAATTTTAGTTTACCCAAAAGGTAAAGACCTAACAGTGCAAACAACACGATCCAAATGGCAAGGAAAATTTCACGGTCGAGCAGACGCCAGCCTTGTGCCAGGTCGGCGTTGGAAAGAAACTTTAGTGCAAGGGCCAGTTCCAAAAAGCCAAGCGTCACTTTTACACTGTTGAGCCAACCGCCGGCTTTGCCCAGGCTGTTGATCCATTGCGGGAAAAGGGCAAACAACGTAAAGGGCAAGGCGAGTGCAACGGAGAACCCAAACATACCAACCAGCGGCCCGAAATAACTTCCCTTGGAGGCCAGTACAATTAAATTACCGATGATGGGACCTGTACACGAAAACGAAACTAGTGCCAGCGTAAGGGCCATAAAAAAAATACCGGTAAAGCTGCTGGTGCCTGCTTTGGAATCGGCTGCCGTTTGCCAGGAGGCCGGTAATTGAATATCAAACGCACCCAAAAACGAGATACCAAAAATGAGAAAGACCAGGAAGAAGATGAGGTTGGCAATCCAGTTTGTTGCTAACTTATTTAATGCTGTCGGACCAAAGATTAATGTGATCAAAAAGCCCAGCAGGGTAAAGATGATGATGATGGAAAGCGAATAATAAATGGCGTTGCGGATGCCTTGTTCGCGGGTTTTGCTACGCTTGGTAAAAAAGCCAACCGTCACCGGTATCATGGAAAACACGCAGGGTGTGATCAGCGCCAGCAAACCACCCAGGAACGAAACAAAAAAGATATAACCCAGCGAACTGCTTTCGAGGTCGTCGGAAGAGGTCATGTCCGCGACAATGGCTACAGCCGCCGGCTTTCCCACTTTTACGCTAAACGGCTCTTCGTAATAATTGTTCGATGAGTCGGTTTTGACAAAAAAGGCAATGGTTCCTTTTACATAAGCACTGTCGGCCGTTTGCAGTTGCAAGGTTTGTCGCCACTCCACCGAATCGGCATACACGGTAAGCGGGGCATTGTCAAAATCTTCGGCTGTGCGTTGCCGTGGTACGCCTTTTTCCGTTACGGAATCTTTCAGCAGGAAAAGGCCTGATGAATCGAAGCTGATCTGTGTGTTCAGCGGTACATCGTCGGAAATCTTTTTAATGGAAATGATCTCGCTTCCCTGCGGCAGCGCTGCTTTTATCTTCAGCACCACATTGGTGCCTGCAGCTTCTTGTGTAAAAGAAAACTGCACAGGATTTTGAGCCTGTGCAGTTGTATAAAGTAAGAATGTGAGTAGAAACGTAAGAACCCGGTTCAGGTAGCGCATTTACATTATTTTAAGGCAACATTAAAACTAACGGTCTTGGGTGGCAGGCATTTTTTGTCGTCGCAGGTTTGATAGGTTACATTGCCGCTTACGTTGGTGGCGGCTTTGCCCTTCAGCACTACTTTTTGCGTAAACACTACCTGCTTGCTGTATTGGTTGGCTGAAACACCCAGCTCGTTGTCAACAAACTTTTCCAGCTTGCCGGTTTCTTTTATTTTACCATCGTACTGCACCAGGGGATTTTTAGCAAACTCAAAGGTGGTGGGAATGGCAATGGCGTCCTTGGGTTGTGTTTGGGCATACAGGTGCCAGCCGTTTTGCATCGTTGCCGTCATTTTTACTTCGTACACATTGCCGCTGATCTTTTTGCTGCTGAAGGCCCAGCTAACAGGATTGGCTGCCTGCGCCTGCGCGGCGGCAACGGTAAAAAGAAGGGCAAGAGAAAAGAAGAACTGTTTCATATGCTCAGTGATTTGCAGCACAAATTTCAGGTTAAAAAAATTTCCTTTCTGTTAATAATAAAGGCTAGGGCAATTGCGGCTCGCTGACAAAAGAAAACAACTTGTTAAAGAGCTTGCGGCCATCGGTGTTGCCCAGGGCAGCAGAGCAGGCCCGTTCAGGGTGAGGCATCATACCAAACACCGTTCTCTCCTTGTTGCAAATGCCGGCAATGTTGCGAACCGACCCATTGTGGTTCGCTTCTTCCGTTATGTCTCCATTCGCATCACTATAATAAAGAAGTACCTGGTTGTTCTTTTCTAGATCATCCAGTGTGGCCTCATCGGCATGGTAACGGCCTTCGCCATGGGCAATGGGAATTTTGAGCACATCGCCATCGGCATCTTTTACAAATACATTTTTACAAATGAACTTTTGTTCGCCGTTGCGCAACAGGGCACCGGGCAACAGGTGCGCTTCGCAAAGGATCTGGAAGCCGTTGCAAATGCCCAACACTTTGCCGCCACGTTGTGCAAACTCGATCACACTTTTCATGATGGGAGAGAAGCGGGCAATGGCGCCGGTGCGCAGGTAATCGCCGTACGAAAAACCGCCGGGCAATACAATACAATCATCTGTTGTGAACTGGGAGAGATCATCGTTTTTGTGCCACAGCATAATGCACTCCTGCTTCAGGTCGTGCACAAGGGCATCATAGATGTCTCTGTCGCAATTGGAACCGGGGAATACTACTACACCAAATTTCATGGGAGCAAAGATAGCCTGAAATGCATCGCAATGATTGGTAAAGGAGCGCCAAAAACGGGCCTGCTTTTTTTGCGTAGAAATGGCGCGGGGAACTTACAATTTAAGTTAAAAAAAACAGCAAGAATCACAAGTTCTTCGACGAAATTTTTATTTCAGTCGACGATAAACGGGAAGTAGATTTTTTCGGAATTAAAAATTTTTTTTTGGATTTTCTTTTCCTGATATTCGTCCTCCTGTCTCAAACAAATTTTTTTATACACACCTTGTGAAAAAACATTTAGAGCATTCTTAATCACATTTAATTGCTACGGAACAGATGGAGAAGACCACAGCTTCAGTTTGGAACAATTGCCTTGCTATCATCAAAGATATCGTTGAGTGGCAGCATTTCAAGACATGGTTTGAACCCATTAAGCCTATTGCCTTAAAAGAGAATGTGCTGATCATACAGGTGCCGAGCCAGTTTTTTTACGAGTACCTGGAAGAGCACTACGTAAACCTGCTGGCCAAAACCCTGAAGCGTGAGCTGGGCAAGGATGCCCGCCTCGAATACCGCATCATGGTAGACGGTGGAAACAATTACAACAAACCTGTTACCGTAGACATGGCCGGCCATTCCTACAAAACGTTTGTGAACAACGAAATGGATTTTCCCTTGGTCATTAATACACCGATCAAAAATCCGTTTGTGATACCGGGACTAAAAAAGATGCACATCGATGCACAGCTTAATCCTAACTACACCTTTGAAAGTTATATTGAAGGCGACTGCAACCGCGTGGCACGCCGTGCCGGCAAAACAGTTGCTGAAAAACCCGGCGCCAACTCGTTTAATCCACTGGTAGTTTATGGCGGCGTTGGTTTGGGAAAAACACACCTGGCACAGGCGATTGGTAACGATGTAAAGCGACAGCATCCCAACAGGGTTGTGCTGTACGTGAGCTCCGAAAAATTCATCAACCAGTTTGTCGATCACAGCCGCAACAATGCTATCAACGACTTTATCCATTTTTATCAACTGATCGATGTGCTGATCATTGATGATGTGCAGTTCTTCAGCCGTGCCGAGAAATCGCAGGATGCGCTGTTTGCCATCTTCAACCATTTGCACCAATCGGGCAAGCAGTTGATCCTTACTTCCGATAAAGCACCCAAGGACCTGGAGGGTGTGCAGGAACGTTTGCTGAGCCGCTTTCGCTGGGGACTGAGTGCCGATATTTCGATGCCGGATTACGAAACCCGCATCGAGATACTGGAGCAGAAGATGAAGAACGATGGGCTTGAAATGCCGAAGGAAGTGGTGAAGTACATTGCGTACAACATCAACAACAATATTCGTGAACTGGAAGGCGCCCTGATCTCTTTGTTGGCACAATCTTCGCTTAACCGCAAGGAAATTGACCTAGACCTCGCCAAGAAAGTGTTACGAAATTTTGTAAAAACAGCCTCCAAGGAAATTACGATCGAAACCATTCAGAAAATGGTTTGCGAATACTACGAAGTAGCTTACGACAAATTGTTGCAGAAGACCCGTAAACGGGAGATCGTGCAGGCACGCCAGATTACGATGTACCTGGCGAAGGCCTTCACCAAAAACTCATTGAAGACCATCGGTGAGCATTTTGGTGGCCGCGATCATACTACGGTGATCCACTCCTGTCAAACGGTAAAAGACCTGATGGATACCGATCCATCCTTCCGCGACAGCGTGATGGAACTGCAGCAGAAAGTGCAACTGGCCGCGATGTAACTCCTCTTTGATACGGGAAATCCCATTTTACAGAAAAAGGTAAAAATCTGTAAAATGGGATTTCTTTTTTTGGGATTTTCAATGCCATCTCCCTATTTTTGCCACCCCTGCAAAATCAGCAGGAGCCATTCGGTTTGGTGAGGTGGATGAGTGGCTGAAATCAGTAGTTTGCTAAACTGCCGTACGGGTTAAACTGTACCGCGGGTTCGAATCCCGCCCTCACCGCAAAAAAGAGCCTGTGCATTTTGAATGTACAGGCTCTTTTGTTTAGAGAACTTACTGGTTGGTCGCCTCAGCTTTGTAACCTGCTTTTTGCACCAGTTCCTTTACTTCTTCTTCCGTAAGGTTATCCGTTTCCACCGAAAGGATCTTCCCGGGATTCTGTGTATCTACCTGCCAGTTTTTGATATCACTGTGTCCGTTCAAATGCGGCGTTACCTTGGCTACGCAGCTGCCGCACATAATGTTTGTTTTGAATTGATATTTCATGTTATTCTGTTTTATCGTGGTTGTATTTATTGTTTGTTTTTACACTTCTTAAGCTATGCAATTGCCGGCGGCTGTATCGTTATAACTTCAGCCATTTCAGCCGGAGGCTGTTTGTTACTACACTCACACTGCTCAGGGCCATGGCTGCGCCGGCAATCATCGGGTTCAATAAAAATCCGGTGAAGGGGTACAACACGCCGGCCGCAACCGGGATGCCGATCACATTGTAGATAAAGGCCCAAAACAGGTTTTGCTGAATGGTGCTAACGGTTTTCTTTGAAAGCCTGATCGCTCTGGGAATCCTGGACAGGTCGGAAGAAATAATGGTCATTTTGGCTACGTCCATGGCAATGTCGCTGCCTTTTCCCATGGCAATGCTAACATCGGCTTGTGCCAGTGCATTGCTGTCGTTAATGCCATCGCCAACCATGGCTACCACTTTGCCCTGCTGCTGCAACGCTTTTACAAAGCCGGCTTTTTCTGCGGGCAATACTTCTGCCTTGTAGTGTGTAATGCCAACAGCTTCCGCAATGGCTTTTGCCGTAAAGTTGTTATCACCGGTCAGCATGTATACGTCAACACCTGCAGCCTGTAATTCACCAACCGCTTGCGCAGATGTTTCTTTGATCTTGTCGGCAATGGCAATGGCTGCCAGCGCCTGCTCGCTATCTGCCAGCCAGATCACGGTTTGTGCTTTTGCCAGCCATTCGTCGGCCATTGCTTGCAGTGATGGCGCTACGTGAATTTTTTGTGATTGCAGCAAAGCCGGGCTGCCCAAGAAATACGTTTTGCCTGCATACACCACCTTTACCCCTTGACCCGTAAGGCTTTCAAAGTGGTTAAGAGGCAAGGTTTGAACATCCTGCTGCCGAAAGTAGCGCACCACTGCTTCGGCCAGGGGGTGTTCTGACGCCTGCTCGATACTAAACAACAGGTTTGATAATTCTTTTTCATTTACAACCGGCAGCCACTGGATAGCCACCACTTCGGGTTTGCCTTCGGTAATAGTGCCTGTTTTATCCAGTACAATGGCATTTACTTTTTTTGCCCGTTCCAAACTCTCAGCGTCCTTGATAAGAATGCCGTTTTCTGCACCCTTGCCTACACCGGCCATAATGGCTGTGGGAGTAGCCAAACCCAAAGCACAGGGACAAGCGATCACCAGCACAGTTACCAGCGCCAGCAAGCCTTGTGTAAAGCCGTTATCGCCACCGAGTACTATCCAGGCAACAAGGCTAAGGATGGCGATGAGAATTACGATCGGAACAAAGATGCCTGCAATTTTATCGACAAGCTTTTGTACGGGAGCTTTGCTGCCCTGCGCATCCTGCACCATTTGAATGATCTGGGCCAGTACAGTATCGCCACCAACCTTTTCTGCTCTGAACTGAAAGCTACCTTTCTGGTTGATCGTTCCGGCGAATACGTTGTCTCCCTGCTTTTTTTCGAGAGGCACCGGTTCGCCGCTGATCATGCTCTCGTCTACAAAAGAGGTTCCCGTTTGTACGGTTCCGTCAACTGCAATTTTTTCGCCGGGCTTTACCAGTAAAATATCGCCAACCTGTACGGATGCTATAGGTACTTCCATGAAATGCTCGCCATGCACTTTTGTTACTGTTTTGGGTTGCAGTCCCATCAGCTTTTTGATGGCTGATGATGTATTGCCCTTGGCTTTTTCTTCCAGCATTTTACCGAGGAGAATAAAGGCAATCACAACAGCGGCTGTTTCGAAATACACATGCGCATGCAGGCCCTGGTTGTGCCAGTACTGCGGAAAAAGCGTATTAAAAACACTGAACAGGTAAGCAACACCTGTACTCAGGGCAACCAGCGTATCCATGTTGGCAGACCGGTGAGCCGCCTGCTTCCAGGCACCAATAAAAAACTGCTTGCCAAACAGGAGTACAACCGGCGTTGCCAGTACCCACATGATGTAGTTGGCATAGGGCATGTCCATAAAGAACATACCTATGACGACAAGCGGAAGCGAAAGAACCAATGACCCCATCGTCCGTTTTTTCAGGGACGCAAACTTTTCACGATGGATTTCCTCCAGCGCATCTTTCGCTTCTTCCGTTTCGTCAATCATCAGGTCATAGCCAATGCCCTGCAGTGCTGTCTTTAGTTGAATGGGATTGGTGATGGTGGGTATATATTCTACCTGTGCCGTGGCGTTGGCATAGTTCACGGCAACGTTTACAACGCCTGGCGTATTTTCTAAAACAGATTGCGAACTGCTGGCGCAGGACGCACAACTCATATTCAGTACCGGGAATGTTTTTTTCACGGTATCCACGTCATAGCCTAAATCGCGGATCGCCTTTACTGCTTTTGGAATGGTCTCCAGCGGATCGCTGGTGGAGATCACTGCCCTGTTGTTATTGAGCTCTACCTTGTGCGTTTTTATACCGGCAACTTTATCCAGTCCTTTGTTTACGATCAGTGCGCAGTGTTCACTTTCTACTCCTGCCAGGGGAAGCGTAATTGTATTAATTTCCTGTTTCATGATAAACCTCCTTGCTTGGTGCAAAGGTCCGAAACGGGGGCAGGCCTGTTGTTACACCTTTATGGGAAAGATGTACAGATAAATGGGTCTAAAGAAAGCAGAATTTAATTTTTTACACCATCAATGGGCTTGCGGTGACCCGTGCCCAGTTGTTTGAACTGGGTGGGTGTCATGCCCGTGAACTTTTTAAATTGTGCCGACAGGTGTTGTGTGCTGCTATAGCCCAGGTTAAAAGCGATCTGGCTCAGTGATTGCTCATCGTACACAAGCCATTCTTTTGTTTTTTCGATCTTGTGCAGGATAAAAAACTGCTCGATGGTAATGCCTTCGACTTCGGAGAAAAGCTTGCTGATGGAAGAGTAATCTTTGTAGATGTTTTCACCAATGTATTTGCTGATGCTGAAATGATCTTCTACGTTGCCGCTCTGCACTTTTTGTATCAGCAGGTTTTTGACCTGCTCAATCAGTTGCGTTTTCTGGTTGTCGAGCAAGGCAAAGCCGGTATGCTTTAAGTCTTCTGCAAACTGTTGCAGAACGGCTTTGTCCGGCTCCCCGTCCAGTTCCGCTTCGCCTAAGCGTACATTTTTTACTTTGAGATTATGCTTTTTTAAAAGCTGCTCAACAGATGTAATGCACCGTGGGCAAACCATGTTTTTTATAATGAGCCGCATGGCGCAAAGGTAGGGCTTCGGTGTTGCGGTAAAAAGAGACAGCATGAAAGTGACAGCGTCAAGAAGAGTACAAAGGAGTGAAGCATTGGTGATGGCATTGGCAGATTTAATGTCACTATCTGCCAGCGGTATTTCATCCAAGCTATTTGCTTTGGTGAACAAATACGGAGCAGGAGAGTAGAAACAGATTCGTGGTTTACATTTGGTGACAGCCGCAACAGCTTACCACAGCTTTGCTGGTTGCGCCTATTGTAAATTGACTTAAACCCAATCTAAATGGAAGTACGTTTTGAAAGCAGCCGGAAAGAAACAGCCGGCATGCACACAGAGGAATTGCGCAGTAATTTTTTGATAGAGCAGTTGATGACAGACGATCAGCTAAAGCTGGTGTACAGTCATTACGACCGTGTGATCATTGGCGGTGCCAAACCGGTTGGGTTAACGTTAACGTTGGAAACCCATCCCGAGTTGCGAGCCGATTTTTTTCTTCAACGGAGGGAGATCGGTATCATCAATGTTGGTGGCGAAGGCGTTGTGGAAGTGGATGGCGAGACCTTTTCGCTGGCCAAGCTGGATTGCGTGTATGCCGGAAAAGGCGTGAAAGCGGTTCGCTTCAGCAGTGAAAACAGCAGCGACCCGGCCGTGTTTTACCTTCTTTCGGCACCGGCACATGCCAGCTATCCTACGCGTAAACTGACCAAGGAAGAAGCGCAGCCTTCATCCCTTGGCGATCAGAAAACAGCCAACCGCCGTACGATCTATAAATACATTCACGCCGATGGCATTCAAAGTGCCCAACTGGTAATGGGACTAACGGTACTGGATGAGGGAAGTGTTTGGAACACAATGCCGGCACATACGCACAGTCGCCGTATGGAAGCCTATTTTTATTTTGATGTGCAGCCCGAGCAAAGAGTGTTTCATTTTATGGGTGAGCCTCAGCAAACAAGGCACCTGCTGGTGGCCAACCACGAAGCCATTATTTCGCCACCATGGTCTATTCACTCCGGCTGCGGATCGGCCAGCTATGGTTTTATCTGGGGCATGGCTGGTGAGAATTATACCTACACCGATATGGACCCGGCACCGCTTTCGGAATTACGGTAAAAAAATGTTTCCTACGTTAAACGTGCAGTCATAAATGGCTGTACGTTTTTTTTATTGCAACCAAAGGTGAGAACTGGGCTCTCGAAATAGAAGGCAAGTGTAACGTATAATGACTGGCAACAACGTTTTTAACCCGTCCTGGCGCTGAAAGCCAGTTGTGGCGCTGGTTTTGGCAGATGTGGTACGATTTTTCCTGCAATAATTTATGCGCCTCTGTTGAACGCTTGTTCATGAAAAGATCCGGTGTAAATCAGGAACTGTTACATGTGTTGGTTAGTCTTTACAACCAGTCTATCCAAACCTATTCTCATTTCCCCGAAGTGATACTTTGCGGCCGCCAGCGCATCGAGCAGGAATGTTTCGAGACCCTTTTACACGCAGAAATGATCGAAGCCTACAAGGGTGATTCGTTTGGCAAGTACTACCGCCTTAGTAAAAAAGGTGAGCAGTTTCTGCTGACGTTTTCGTTTCGCCGCAGGCAAAAGCAAACCGCTGCTGCGTTGCAACCTGCCTTTCCATTTAAGGAGGCTTACCTGCCTGGCTGTTAAAGAAGGCACAGCAGAATGTGGATGAAAAAATAGTAAAGCAAGATTCATTTTGGGAATGGCACAACTTTTTTAACGGTTACGAAAAATAAATTCATTATGCCGAATTGGTTAAGAGCCCTGATAGCCGGGTATGGCGCAAGCAAATTAGGTGGCGGTTGTTTTGGAACGATCATCGTTTTTGTACTGATCTACTGGTTACTGGGCGGATGTTAAACGCTTCCCTGCCTGGAAACAACGAAAATCAGGCTTTCATGCCTGGTTTTGCTTTTTAATCCTTGCCTGCAAATGCTGTTAGCTTACGCTTCCGTAACCGGCATTTGCGAAGGGTCGAAAGCGCCTTTGCGCAGGTTGATACCGTATTCGAGGAAAGCCTTCAGGCAGGCCAGGAAATTGGCCCAGCCTTCCGTGTTGCTTTTGAGCCAGCGGATGCCGTTTTCGGTGGCTTCTTTCTCACCTTCCGTAACCGTGACAAACGTTACGGAGTTTTCAACCGGTTGCAAGGTAATGGTCACGGTTGTTTCCGAGCCATCGGTATCGTTCCATGTAAAAACAACTTCCGAATCTGTCACCAGTTTTTTTACCTGTACGGGAAAAGAACCTTCCATTTCGGGAAAGGACCACTGCACCGTTTTTCCCTCTTCCATGCGGTGACTGCCGCTGGCAATAAAATAATTAGCCATAAGAACGGGATCAACAATGGCTTCAAAAACTTCGTTTGCCGGCCTGGCTACTCGCAGGGCTGTTTTGATTTGCAGGGGCGACAGGGTTTGCATGCACGATGATTTTGCTAAAGATAAAAATTTCACGTCGCTGCAAAAATGGAAAGCATTTTCGCCCAGTATATTCCTGCAGGGAAAATGCCTGCGGCAGGTTAGCTTTGAAGATGCAGCAATCCGATCATTTTAACGGCAAAATCTTTTTGAATCCCGTGGCCACCGAAACCATGCGCAAAGGCAGTTTCTGGAAAGTGCTGCGAAAGTTCCTGCAATCGCACCCGGACCGTGAGCCCAGAAAATCCCTGGGTCCTTTTTCGGTCAACAACGATGCTTTGCAAACGGTGCCGCCTTCGCTGCTGCGGGCAACCTGGCTGGGACATTCCTCGCTTTTGCTGGATGTGGATGGAAAACGTTTCCTGACAGACCCTTTGTGGTACCAACGGGCTTCGCCTTTTTCGTTGCTTGGTCCCAAGCGATTTTTTGCCAACCCATTGTCCCTACATGCGCTTCCACCCATTGATGCGGTGCTGCTTTCACACGATCATTACGACCACCTAGACAAAAAAAGCATGTTGGCACTTGCCGAAAACAACATTCCCATCGTCACGATGCTGGGGGTTGGGCAGCGGCTCCTGAAATGGGGTGTCAAAAAAAGTCTTGTGACAGAGCTTGACTGGTGGGAAAATATCCAGTTGGGCGAACACGTGGTAACGGCAGCACCTGCACGGCATTTTTCCGGTCGCTGGCTGGGCGACAGGTTTCATACACTGTGGGGATCGTTTGCCATTCGTGGCCCAAAGCATAATGTATATTTCGGGGCTGATTCGGGTTATTACAATGGCTTCTCCACCATTGGCGAAAGACTGGGACCTTTTGACCTGGCCATGCTGGAAATTGGCGCCTACAACGAAGATTGGGAGACGATTCATATGGGACCTGAAAGTGCCGTGCAGGCCTCGCTGGATCTGGGGGCAAAATGCCTGCTTCCGATTCATTGGGCCACCTTTAACCTCGCCTTTCATTCATGGACGGAGCCAGTGGAACGCCTGCTCGCTGCAGCCGGGCAAAAAGGTGTGCAACTGCTTTTACCCACACCGGGAGAAACAGTTACCGTCAACGGCCTGGCGCTCAACAGCCACTGGTGGGAAAGGTACAAGTAGTGTTGCTGCCTGACCATCGGCAACAAATCCATTTTGTGTAAGCAAAGAAATTTATTCTTTCAGAACATTGAACGCTGCTATTTGGGAACGACTGTTGCTGCATTGTATAGAAAAGCAAATGGCAACAGCAACGAAGAAAAAAGCAGCAACAAAGAGCAGTGCTAAAAAAGCAACGGCTGAAAAGAGCGCTGGCCGGAAAGCAACTGCTAAGAAAAGCAGCACCAAAAAGGCAGCCGCCAAAAAGAGCACTACCCACAAATCGGCTACAAAGAAAACGGCCATCAAAAAGACAGCAACAAAAAAATCGGCTGCAAAAAAAGGCGCGGCTAAAAAGGGCAGTACGAAGAAAAATAAGCTCGGCGTAAAGAATTCCCTTGTGGCTAACATCAATGCGCACAAAAAGAAGGGCGATTCAAAAAGCAAAAAGAAATCAACCGTAAGCAAGAAGGCCTATAAAAAGATGGAACAAAATTGGGGGAAAGACTAACGAAATAATTCTTCACTTTTAAAAACAAGCAGTATGGATCACAGGGAAAAAGAGCAGCAGCAGGGAGCACAGGAAGTTGGTGCAGGACAAAATCCAACCTTGAAAGAAGCCGGTACCGCGGTTCCGGATTATGGAAACGTAATGGGCGGTTCGTCGGATAGCTCGGTACGGCAGGGTGGTGAAGAGTCGCGCCACGAAAATGAGCGCCGTTCGGGTGGCGAAGGCGAAGACACCACACTGGGTAATCCCTGACAAAAAACAGGGTTCACCGCCGTGCTTGTTAAGCAACAGCGTTGAACCCTGTTTTTTTTGTTTATCCCTACTCGGTCGGATTGTTCATGATCTGCTGGGCAATTTGCTTTTTGAGGTTTTTTTCATCGATATCTCCCGGCATGGTAATATCATAGAGCGGCAACACCGTAGCCGTGTGATTGTGCAATATGGTGAAATGTTCACCCACAATTTTTTGCAATTCGGGGTCATCAATAAACACGGAATACACATTAAAGAATGGCACTGGCGTCATGCTGGTATCGATGGTTTCTACCTTGTAATGCACCACGTAACCTTTGCCATTGAACGGAACTTTTATCTTCTTCATTGGTCGATTCTTTCTTCCCTTCCTGAAAATTTTATACCGCTATTTTCTTTTCAAATTTGCATCCTCCTAATTCTTATTTAGAGCAGTTATGGCAGCACATTTGTACTGGTTATCTAACTAAAATTGTGTGTATGAAAAGGATCGTTGTTTCGCTCCTTGTGGTGATAATAGGAGCCGCGCAAGTGCAGGCGCAAAAAGGCAAAAAAGCAGTGTCGCGGAAAGCGACTGTTCAAAGTGACATACAAAGTAAAACAAGTGGACAGGATACAATTAATCTCACATCAACAGCAGCGTATCCCGCTTATGGTGCTGGTGCTAACCGGTTCTCCATTTCCGACCCAATTGTGAATACGTTTCGCCAAAGGGCAAATGATGTTCCTGCAACTTTTAACGGAAGATCCATTGTGGGTATGCCGGGCAGCACGTATGGCATTGCCAATGGCCGCATCCTCTTGCGCAATACAACTGCTACCACTCCGGGTACCAGTTATGGCAGTGGCGCCGTCGGCACCGGTACAACCTTGCTTGGTGTGGGTGCTGGTGAGAACGCTATTTCCGTCAACGGAAAAAATCCTTATGCCGGTCCCGGCCTGTGGGGTAGCAAGCAACCTGGTGTAAACCTGGCACCTTTTCGGCGTGATTCTACCGGCAGTAGGCAGTAGGCAGTAGGCAGTAGGCAGTAGGCAGTAGGCAGTAGGCAGTAGGCAGTAGGCAGTAGGCAGTAGGCAGTAGGCAGTAGGCAGTAGGCAGTAGGCAGTAGGCAGTAGGCAGTAGGCAGTAG
>JABUMY010000014.1 GCA_013327885.1 Flavisolibacter longurius
AAAATCTTCAGCAGCGCCCCGTCTACCAGCACCGACAGCCACCAGAAAAAAAGCATCACCGGAATGGGTAGCAGGAGGCCGTTGAACTCGTATCCCAACTTTTCCAGCAAAAGGCTGCTGCCGTACAGCAAAAAAAGCGTTAGCAGGTTGATGATGACGGAGAAACCAAGCGAAGCCCAAAATCGCCGGAACCCGAAGAATGCAATGACCAAGGCTTCCGAAAAAAAACAGATCAAAAATGGAAAAAGAATCAACAGGAAGGGCAGCATGCTTTCAACCGTCATAAAAAAACCCCACAGGTTTAGGCGCTGCGGGGTTTAAAAATAAGGCTGATTTTTTTATCCTTTACCAAACTGCCTGCGGATCAGGTTAAGGGCACTGCCGGCCTTGAACCACTCGATCTGCTGCTCGTTGTAGGTATGGTTTACCTTGATCTTGTCGGAAGTGCCATCGGCATGGTTCAGCACAACTGTCAGTTGCTTGCCGGGGGCAAACTCTGTCAGCCCCAGGATATCGATGGTATCGTCTTCCTGTACCTTGTCGTAATCTTCCTTCACCGCAAACGTAAGACCCAGCATCCCCTGCTTTTTCAGGTTGGTCTCGTGAATACGGGCAAAGCTTTTTACCAGAATAGCCCGCACACCCAGGTGCCTTGGCTCCATGGCCGCATGTTCGCGGGAAGAGCCTTCACCGTAGTTCTCATCACCCACCACCACGGCACCAATGCCGTGTGCTTTGTAATGACGCATGGTAGCTGGCACCGGTCCGTATTCGCCGGTAAGCAGATTCTTTACACTATCGGTTTGGCCGTTAAAAAAGTTCACGGCACCAATCAGCATGTTGTTCGAAATATTATCGAGGTGACCGCGGTACTTCAGCCATGGACCTGCCATGGAGATGTGGTCGGTTGTACATTTTCCTTTTGCCTTGATCAGGAGGCGAAGCCCTCTGAGGTCGGTGCCTTCCCAGGCGGGGAACGGCGTCAGGAGCTGCAAACGGTCGGAGGTTGGGCTTACAGCCACTTCTACGTCCTTACCGTTTTCGGCCGGTGCCAGGTAACCCGGATCCTCAACCGAAAATCCACGGGGAGGCAGTTCGTATCCCGAAGGCTCATCCAGCATCACTTCTTCACCTTTGTCATTCACCAGCTTATCCTTTAACGGGTTAAATGACAGGCGGCCGGCGATGGCGTACGCCGTAACAATTTCAGGTGATGCTACAAACGCATGCGTAGAGGCCAGGCCGTCGTTACGCTTGGCAAAGTTGCGGTTGAACGAAGTAACGATGGTGTTCTTGCGGGAAGGATCGTCGATATGACGCGACCACTGCCCGATACAGGGACCGCAGGCATTGGCCAGCACCACACCGCCAATTTCGTCAAAGGTGTTCAGGTAACCATCTTTGTCGATGGTGTAGCGCACCAGCTCGGAGCCCGGTGTTACCGTAAACTCGGCGGCGGCTTTCAGCCCTTTTGTTTTGGCCTGCGCGGCAATGGAGGCCGAGCGGCTGATGTCTTCGTACGAAGAGTTGGTGCAGGAACCGATCAGGGCTACTTCCACCTGATCGGGCCAGCCATTGGCAGCCACAGCTTCAGCCATCTTCGAGATCGGTGTGGCCAGGTCTGGTGTGAACGGTCCGTTTACATGCGGCTCCAGTTCATCAAGGTTCAGTTCCAGGATCTGGTCGTAATATTTAGCAGGGTTGGCATATACTTCGTCATCCGGGCGCAGGTGCTCCCGTACATTGTTGGCCAGTGCTGCCACATCTTCCCTGCCGGTAGAGGCCAGGTAAGCAGCCATGCGGTCGTCGTAAGCAAACAGCGAGCAGGTAGCGCCAATTTCGGCACCCATGTTACAGATGGTGGCTTTACCGGTACAGCTCATGCTGTCAGCGCCTTCGCCAAAATATTCTACAATGGCACCGGTGCCGCCTTTTACAGTCAGTTTGCCGGCCACCCAAAGAATCACGTCTTTCGGGGCTGTCCAGCCACTCATCTTACCGGTCAGCTTAACGCCGATCAGCTTGGGCATTTTCAGTTCCCAGGGCAGGCCTGCCATTACGTCCACGGCATCGGCACCGCCAACACCAATGGCAATCATTCCCAGGCCACCGGCATTGGGTGTATGCGAATCAGTACCAATCATCATACCACCGGGGAAGGCATAGTTTTCCAGCACTACCTGGTGAATGATACCGGCACCCGGCTCCCAAAAGCCAATACCGTATTTATTGGAGATCGAAGAAAGAAAATCATATACTTCGCGGTTGGTATCAATGGCCGCATTCAAGTCTGCTTCCGCACCCAGTTTTGCCTGGATAAGGTGGTCGCAGTGTACCGACGAAGGCACGGCTACTCGTTCGCGTCCGCAGGTATCAAACTGCAGAAGGGCCATCTGGGCCGTGGCATCCTGCATGGCTACGCGGTCCGGCGCAAAGTCAACATATTCTTTTCCCCGCTCGAACGTGCGGGTAGCGGGTACAAAACTGTGGGCATACAGGATTTTTTCAGCAAAGGTCATCGGACGATTCAGTAACTTTCTGGCGTTCATCACCCTGGCTGGCAGCTCAGCGTATACTTTTTTAATCAGATCGAGGTCGAAAAGCATAATCGTAATTGTTGAGTTTGTAACAGGCAAACTATTTGCAGCCTGTTTAAAAGTGGTGCGAAATTACAAAAAAGAGGGCAAGAAATTAACATGCCGTCTTTTTGGGGTATTGGTAAAAATTCTATTTTAGTCCAATGAACCGACTCAAAAATTTCATTGAATGGAAGGCTTTTGGTGTGTGTACCGCAATCGGTGAAAGAATGGGGATCGCAACATCCCGCATTCGCATGTGGTTCATGTATCTTTCTTTTTTAACCCTTGGCTCCCCGATTGTGGTGTACATGGTGCTGGCGTTCTGGCTGAACATGAAGCGCTATATTTCATCAGCAAGAAGAAACCCGGTACGCTATCTCTAGCCTTTGCATGTGAGCTATATGCTACTGGCTGCTGGCTACTCGCCACTTGCTACTGCTTACTGCCTACTCCCTACTCCCAACACCGCACTTCGGCGTTTGTTCCTATCTTCGCCGCCCCAAAAGTTCTCTAACAATGATCAGCAGAAGGAATATTCGCGTGAAAGTGATGCAGACGGTGTACACATTATCAACCCTGGAAACCGGTAGCAAGCCCGGTGAGCCTGTTAAAGCACTGCAAAAACATTTCGACCAGTCAAAAGACTTGCTTCTTTACCTTACTTATTTTTTGGCCGAAGTGGCCGGCTACGCCGAACAGGATTCTTACCAGCGCCGCTCCAAGCACCTTCCTTCCGTTGAAGACATGAACGTAAACACCAAGATCGCCGGCAACGAATTGCTGTGGAAGATCAAGGAAGACCCCACTTACCGCCAGGCGGTGGAGCAGGCCAAGCCCCAGCACCGCATCGACAAAGACCTGGTACGCAAAACCTACCAACAACTGGTGGAAACACCTGAATACAAGCAATACATTGCTACAGCAGAACGCAATGCCAAAGGTGAAAAAGAAATCCTTGATTTTATTTTTCGCGAACTGATGCTGCACAACGAATCCTTTACCTCGCACATCGAAGAGACCTTTATGAACTGGGACGACGATGGTGAAATGGTGATTCAAACACTCGACGAAATGCTGCAGCGGCCCGGCACCATCAACTTTCAGCAAACGATGACGCCGGACAAATGGGACTTTGCCAAATTGCTGCTCAATACCGTGCTGGAGAAAAAAGAGCATCTCGAATCGCTCATTATTCCTAAGCTGAAAAACTGGGACCCCGAGCGGATCGCTGCGCTGGACATGATCATCATGAAAATGGGTGTAGCCGAATTTCTTTATTTCGAAACCATTCCGCCCAAGGTTACCATCAACGAATATATCGATATCAGCAAAGAATACAGCACGCAGCAAAGCGGGCAGTTTGTCAACGGTATCCTCGATAATATTCACAAAGAATTAGTGCGCAACAACCAGTTGCAGAAGAGCGATTTTAAAAAAGCCTGACCATTTCGTTTACATTTGCACCCATAAACAAAAAGCCATGAAGCATAGTTTTCTTTTCATTCTGGCGGCAGCGGTTTTATCCTGCAACGTCACCGATAAAAAGGATGCATCCGGCAACGCCACCAGTACGGTAGCTACCGATGGCAAAGCAGCCCTTTCCGATTCGGCCAACACCACTACCATAGCCTGGCTCGATCCCGAAGTGCAAAACCTTGGCGACATGAAAAAAGGACAGGTGGCCGAGATCAGCTGGAAGTTTAAAAACACCGGCGACAAGCCGCTTTATATAGCCAACGTTACCGCCGGCTGCGGATGCACCACGCCGGATGTACCAAGAGAGCCCATTGCACCGGGTGCCGAAAGTGTGATCAAAGCAAAATTCAACAGCGAGAACTTTAGCGGCCATGTGACCAAAGAAGTGTACGTGATGGCCAACAACAGCAACCGCAACAACGGCACCAATAACAAGCTGTCGTTTACCGCCGATATTAAATAACCGTTCAACAATTTAAAATAAGCATTATGTTTTTCATTTTACAGGCACAACCGGCACCCGGCCCATTTGGCGGCATGTCTTCCCTCATTTTCATGGGAATGATCATGCTGGTGTTCTGGCTGTTCTTTATTCGTCCGCAAGCAAAAAAACAAAAGCAGCAAAAGCTGTTTATCGAAGACCTGAAAAAAGGCGACAAGGTAGTGACCATCGCCGGTATTCATGGCCGTATCAACCGTGTAAATGACGATGGCACCATTGACCTGGAGATCAACCCGGGCAGCTATATCAAAATGGAGAAAAGCGCCATTTCACTGGAAATGACACAGCAACTGAACAAAGCAACTGCAGCACCAGTTGTGACTACAGAAAAGAAATAACCTCTGTTTCCCGATAAAGAAAAAGCCTTCCTGCAAGTGAAGGCTTTTTCTTTTGGTACCGGCGACAGGAAGTCGATTGAACTTCCGTTGCGTCAAACGCTTGTACGGCTGGTAACTTTATGCAGCATTTTATCGAACCGCAGAGACGCAGAGAATACAGTTAAACTCTGCGAAACCCTTTGCGTCCTCATCTTCTCTGCGGTTCAAACTCCAATCACAAATATTTAAACACCCCTTTCTGGTAGTTATCCAGGTCTTCCAGCGTATCTATTTCGTCAAACCGGTTGGTCTTTCCCGAGGCTTCCTTTCGCACAAGAATTACTTTGGCGCCGTTGACAACAGCACTCCTGGCCCGCCCAAAGATCTTCTCCAGTTCATCGGTATTGCTGATGGTCTGCAGCTCTTCTATCTGGGTAACATTGATAACATAATCATTCATACAAATGGCTTAAAGGCGTCAAAATAAAATCAAACGGCGCAAACATTTTTCAAATCCTTTTTGCGGTTACTTTGAACCATGAACACCGCAATTCCCCTGGCCGAACGCATGCGTCCGCAAAGCCTTGATGACCTTGTTGGGCAACAACACCTCACGGGAAAGGGCAGCATCCTGCGCACCGCTATTGAACGGGGCAAAATTCCTTCCATTTTGTTGTGGGGACCACCCGGCACCGGCAAGACAACCATTGCCAACATTATTGCTCACACCTTGCAGGTTCCGTTCATCCAGCTAAGCGCCATCAGCTCCGGTGTAAAAGATGTTCGCGAAGCCATTGCCGAAGCCAAAGAAACAGAAGGCACTATCCTGTTCATCGACGAGATCCACCGCTTTAACAAAGGCCAGCAGGATGCTTTGCTGGGCGCCGTAGAAAAAGGCATCATTACGCTCATTGGCGCCACCACCGAAAACCCTTCGTTTGAAGTAAACAGCGCCTTGCTCTCCCGCTGCCAGGTGTATGTGCTAAAATCACTGGAGCCTGAAAACATGGTCACGCTGCTGCAGCTTGCCATGCAGAAAGACGATTGGCTGAAAGGAAAAACGATCAATCTAAAAGAAACCGAAGCCCTCATACGGCTATCGGGTGGCGATGCCCGCAAGTTGCTCAACCTTTTTGAACTGGTGGTGGATGCGCTTTCTGATGAAGCTACCATTGAACTGACAGACGAAAAGGTGATGGCCATTGCACAGCAGCGCATTGCCCTTTACGATAAAACCGGTGAGCAGCACTACGATATTATTTCCGCATTTATCAAATCCATGCGGGGCTCCGATCCCAACGGCGCCATTTACTGGCTGGCCCGCATGATCGAAGGCGGCGAGGACGTTCGGTTCATTGCACGCCGCATGGTGATCTTCGCGTCTGAAGACATCGGTAACGCCAATCCTACGGCGCTGGTATTGGCCAACACTTGCTTTGATGCGGTGAACAAGATCGGCAACCCCGAGTCGCGGATCATACTGGCGCAATGTGCTACGTATCTTGCTTCCTCGCACAAAAGCAACGCCTCTTACATGGCCATTGAAGAAGCGCTGGACGTGGTGCGCCGGCAGGGCGACCTTCCCGTTCCCCTGCATGTGCGCAATGCACCAACAGGACTGATGAAAAAAATGGGTTACGGCAAAAATTACAAGTATGCCCACAGCTATGAAGGCAATTTTACCGAGCAGGAATTTTTACCAGCACAATTGAGCGGCACTACATTTTATGATCCCGGTCGCAACCCACGGGAAGAAGAGCTGCGCAAATTTTTGCGAAGCCTGTGGAAGGAAAAGTATGGGTATTGAGAAAGGATCGCTTTCAAAACTTACCTAAAATCGTTTGATACCATGTTAATGAAAAAACCTGCCTTCCTTTTGGCCCTTCTGCTCATAACAATTGGTACAGTGGCGCAAACCAGTTATCGAGGCTTTATCGATAAATACCCGGTTGAGTTGGTTACCAGCATTTATGCAGACGGAGAAGCCACCGCCATTTATACCTACACCAATGTTGATGAACCCATCGTAGTAAGCGGCAAGTTGGAACAAGGCCGCCTGACATTGTTGGAAAAAGACAAGGAGCAAAAAGCCAAAGCAAGTTTGACCTTCCCAAACTTTACCCCAAACGCCAGCAGCATAGACGGCAATTGGACGGACCTGCGCAGCGGAAAGCAGCTTAAGATCAACCTGTCAAAAGTTTTTTCGCTGGATGATGGTGTAAACGAGAAGGGAGGTGAATTGTTGCAACCCGTTTCCTTGGGTAAACACTATTTTAGGTTGGTGGTTGCCAAAGAAGATGCTTTCGCAAAAGTATCCGGTGTAAAAATCCTGGAGAAAAAAACCGACAGGTTGGTGCAGCAACTGGCTGTAGATTGCCAGCTTTTGGGCCTGAACAGCATTGATACCGGAGATTATAATTTTGACGGTCTTGCCGATTTTTCTGTTTTTGAAGCGAGTTACACCGGTCCAAATACATCGCGGCTTTATTTTCTTTTTGCTCCCAAAACAGGCAGCTTTGTGGACAGTGGTTTTACCGGCACCTCCCTCGAATTTGACAACAAACGAAAAAGAATTTTCGAACGCAACCAGTGCTGCGCCGGAACAAGCGTTACCACGGCCGAATATAAAGTAGTGCAAAACAAAATGGTGCTGCTTAAACAGCAATGCTTCAAATGGGATGAAAAAAAGCAAGCGTTAGTGGAGCACAGTTGGAAAGACTGCCAGTAATTGCTATTTACTCATGTCAGGAATAGCAGTGGTGAAACGCTACTACATTACCCAATGCAAAAGTTTTTAAGCTGCAACGAAAAAGGCCGACAAAGATTAGCCCAGGGTGCAAGCCCTGGGTAAAGGACTGTTGTGAGAAAAGTAGCCCTGAAAGGACGACACAGTTAACCATCCCGCATTGCATTCATTGAGATTCTATCAAGATAAATTGATTGATTAGAAAAATGCTGTCACTTACCTAGCGGTCTGCATTATTCTTCATTGGGAGCCACTTAACAAGAAAACGCTCAGGTGCCTTTTTGCTAACCCCAGCCTGAAGGCCTATTGTGTGGACACATTTCTTACAGTCAATACATGATTTCTGCACGTACACAACAGCTTTATTTTCCTTTATGAGAGGCCGCTGCCAGTACAAGGCCATCCATATTCTGCGCCAGTTGCTTCATTCGGTACACCCTTTCCGTTTGATCATCGGCTCGTTGCTCCGGCGGACAAAAATAATCGCCTTCCACAGCAGCAAGTTTGTAGCCGAGAAGATGAGCCTTGGCAAACAAAAAAGAGCGCCAGCCCCAGCCGCAGGTTTCGGGCAAGGCGTCAAGATGCGGCAGGAGGTCAGTGTTAAAAAGAAAAGGCCCGTACAAATAATCAGTCCTATATCCGGTCAGTTCTTCACAACAACGGTTGATGGTTGTTTCCGTCATTTGCTGAAACGGGGGAAAGGAGGCAAAAGCTTTCGCAGACCTGGCGGCCAACACAACGCCGCTACCCTCCTCCCACTTGCTACTGGCAAGCAACGCTGGCAAATGCTGCCGAAAAAAATGGAGCTTATCCGGCTCTGTATAAAGAATAGTCCTTGCACCCGCAAGCCGGGCTTCGGTTAGACTTTTCTTCGCCTGCGCCCAAAGGCCTTTGGCTTCAAAAAAAGAAACATTCGGTAACCTTTGTACGAGGTCCTGGTGCGCAGGCGAAGAGCCGCCATCGGTAACAAAAACAGGTATGCCTGCCTGTGAGAGGACGGTAAGTGATTCTCCTAACAATAATTCTTCTTCCTTATCTCTTGCCCAGGTGATGGTGGCGATGGCCAGTGTTGCTTTGTCCATGTTATTTTTTCCGTTGCGTTTGTGCCGGTACTCGTTTCAAAACCATGCCATCATCCCTTATGAGCAATTTTGATTTGGGAAAATCTTTTTCCGTCAACCGCTGGATTTTTTTGATAACAGCACCCGTTTCATCCGGCACCGGTCCGCCCTCACCTTCCTGCCGGGTGGCAATGATCTGTCCTTTTAAAAATTCGCCCTTTCTATTGACGCAAACTTTCATGATAGGCGCAATACCATTGGGCCCATCGAGATTAAATCTACCGTAGGTGGCAAAATTGCCAAGGCTGTAAATGATAAAGCGGTTTTTGTAAAGGTCTATCGCACGGGTTACGTGGGGACCGTGCCCAAATACAATATCGGCACCGGCATCGATCACGGCACGGGAAAACCGGTACACATCACCGCGGTCTTCACCCAGGAATATTTCTTTTTGAAACGGTACATGCTGCCAGCTAGCACCTTCGCCACCACCATGAAAAGAAACGATCACGATATCGCAAATGCTGTCGAGGTAGGAAACAATCTCCCTTGCTGCTTTCAGGTTGTTGATGTTTTGCGTGCCGCGGTTGGGGGCAAACGATGCCAGGCCGTAACGTACCCCACCCTTTCGCAATACCACGTAAGGCTGGATGGTGGTACCGCTGGAATGGATACCAACGTTTTGTAGCGTTCGAACCGTTTGAATTCTTGCCTCCGGGCCAAAATCACCGCTGTGGTTATTGGCAACACTCATCAGGTCAAAGCCTGCTGCCTTTAGGTAAGTTGCGTAGTGTTCCGGTGTTTTAAACGCATAACATTTTGTTGAATCCTTGCATTTTTTCATCTGGCCCTCACCATTGAACAGTGTGCCTTCATAATTGCCAAATGTAATGTCGGCCGACTGCAGGTATCGCTCTACCGGCTTGAGTAAATTCCGGCCATCGTCTGGCGGCAGGTAACCATCGGGAAAAGAAGTGCCCAGCATAATATCGCCAACGCCGATAATGCGGAGGGTATCTGTCGCCGGTTGTGCCGATACAAAAAGGGGGAAAAAAAGGAGCAGTACAAAGGCAACTTTTCTCATGGGTTTATCCAGGTTGCGTTTCAAAAATAGCGTAAAAATGGACACCCGCTTGGAGGGTCGGCAACAGCAGGGCAGATCAGACTAAATGAACCGGTCCCATTCGCGGCGAGCAGTATTTCACCCTGAACCACAACAGCGCAAAAAATGGAACGGCAGCCAGGCATTCAGTGCTTATATTCGACACCCAAAATTTTCCCCGCATGCAAAAGGTCTTGGCCAGTGTTGTATTCATCTTGTCCGTCCAGTTTTCATCGGCACAAACCATTGTGTACCGCGACCCACAGATCGAGCAAATGGTAAAAGAGATCAATGCCGACTCTCTCAGGTCCTACACAAAACAACTGGTGCAATTTGGCACCCGGCATACACTGAGTTCTACCACCGATAAAAAGCGTGGCATCGGCGCTGCCCGGGAATGGGTGGTGCAAAAGTTCAGCGAGTTTGGCAAAGCCAGCAAGGGGCGCCTGACGGCTTTTGTTGACAACACCACGCTGCAACCCGATGGCCGCCGCATTGATGCCAAAACAAGCCTGGGCAATGCCATGGCCATCTTGAAGGGAACCGATACGGCCGATAAGCGGATTTACATGATCAGCGGTCACCTCGACAGCCGGGTCACCAATGTGCTTAACCGCAACGCCGATGCGCCGGGTGCCAACGACGACGGTAGTGGTGTGGCGGCCGTCATGGAATGTGCCCGCATCCTGAGCCGGCACTCCTTTCCGGCAACGATCGTGTTTGTTGCGTTCAGCGGTGAAGAGCAGGGCCTGCTTGGCGCCACCTATCTTGCCAACAGGGCAAAAGCAGAAGGCTGGCAGATCGATGCCCTGCTGAACAACGACATCATGGGCAGCAACAACAGCAGCGAAACCAATATTATCAATAATACACAGGTGCGAGTTTTCAGTGAAGGGCTTTCGGTGCAGGATACGGGAAGGGTTTTGCAAAACATCCGCAACCTGGGGCTGGAGAACGATGGCAAAGCCCGTACGCTTGCCCGTTATGTAAAAGAAGTGGGCGAACGTTATGTGCCCAACCTGGAAGTGGTGATGGTTTATCGTAACGACCGCTTTCTTCGCGGTGGCGATCATTCACCTTTTGTACAACGCGGCTATGCTGCCGTGCGCCTTTCCGAAATGAACGAAAACTTTTATCACCAACACCAGGACCTGCGCACCGAAAACGGCGTTGTGTACGGCGATCTTCCGGAGTTCATGGATTTTGAATACCTGCGTAAAAACACCGGCGTCAACCTGGCCACCCTCGCCAACCTTGCCAAGGCGGCGGCGTCACCACAGCAGGTGGAAATAAAAGTAAAGGCACTAACGAATACCACTACCCTAAGTTGGACGGCTCCGAAAACCGGCAGGCCAAAAGGTTTTTATGTATTGATGCGGGAAACAACATCACCTGTATGGCAGAAAAAGTTTTTCACGGCAGAAAACACCATCACCCTGCCTTACTCAAAGGACAATTATTTTTTCGCGGTTCAATCGGTAACGGAGCAGGGCAACGAAAGCCTGCCCGTTTTGCCACAGGTTGAGCGTTAACACAAGACTATGCAGGTAGAATGGATCGAAAAGACATTTGCGGATCTGACATCATACGAGCTGTATGCGGTCCTGCAACTGCGCAACGAAGTATTTGTGGTAGAGCAGGCCTGTGTTTTCCAGGATGCCGATGACAAAGACCAGGGGTGCTACCACCTGATGGGTTTTGCGGACAAAAAACTTGTGGCCTACACACGCCTGGTGCCTCCGGGCCATATTTATACTGAAACGTCTATTGGCCGCGTCGTAACCTCTCCTGCGATAAGGGGTAGCGGTGCCGGCAGGGAATTGATGCAGCAATCCATCGATCGCTGTTACCGCCTGTTTGGGAATGGCCCCATCCGCATCGGGGCGCAGTTTTATTTAAAGCATTTTTACGCCTCGTTTGGCTTCCGGCAGGTCAGTGAAATCTACCTGGAGGATGGCATCGAACATATCTACATGCTGCTGCAGCCTGCCTCCTAGCAGAAATACGCTATACAACTTTTCCTTTTTAAACAGCGCTGTTCCAGACGGGTAATTCTACTGCGTACTATCACCCATTATTAAAAAAAGATTTACGACTTGCTTGTATAAGTCTGGCGGGCCGTCTATTTTCGTTACGAAATCCGAACAACGCTAAATCCGTATTCTATGAGAAGAATTGTACTCTTTTGGCGTACAGCCATACTTCTTTGTTTTATTACCCTTTCCCTCGTGCCGGTTCAGGCACAATCTGTCCGATATGGTAAGGTAGAAGTTGGTGCAGGCGTTGGCCCGCTGATCTTCCTGGGTGACCTTGGCGGAAACCTTGGCCGCGGTACCACGTTTATCAAAGATGTCAACCTTCCCACTACCAACCTTTCCCTTGGTTTGCAGGTGAATGTATACCCCACCGAATGGCTGGGATTTCGTGTTGCTTTTAACAGTGGTAAGCTGGAAGGTGCCGATAGCCTGATCAACGAAAAAGGGGGCGCCGAAATTTCCCGCAAGGTGCGTAACCAGCACTTCCGCTCGAAGCTCACAGAAGGGTATGCCGCCATTGAATTTTATCCCACTGTATTTTTTGAGCGTTATGACGGCCTGCAAGGCAAGCTTCGCCCCTATGGCCTGATTGGTGTGGGCATGTTCCGCTTTAACCCGCAAACGCAATATTATTCGCCAAACGGTACCACCCGCTGGGTTGACCTCCGCGACCTGCGCACCGAAGGCCAGGGCATGGCTGAATACCCCACCCGGAAGCAGTACAACCTTACCCAGGTAGAAATCCCGATGGGCATTGGTGCCAAGTATTATGTTTCAGAAGACATGTATGTTGGCCTCGAGATTCTTCACCGCAAAACTTTTACCGATTATATCGATGACCTGAGCACCACTTATATCAATCCCGACCTGTTTGACAAATACCTGTTACCCGAAGATGCGGTTGTTGCCAAGCAGGTTTATTACAGGGGATTTACGGCTAACTCCCGTCCTGATGATGGTGAAATGCGCGGCCAAAAACGAAATAATGATGCGTTCTTTTCAACGCTGATCCGTTGTGGCTGGCGCTTTGGCAACGAAGGCCGCACACCCGGCAACATGCGCTGCCCTAAATTTTAAACTGATCCTGTTCAGTTCAACTTTTTTCCGGTAAGATCGGAATGACGTTAACCTTTACTGTGGTTGTATCAACCTAGTCCGTACTCTATCTTATCAAAGGTTTTTGTCAACATCCGTTTCTTACCGGAATTTTTTTCTCCTTCCCATAGCAGTTTCCTTTCTTCAATAGCGGTTTGGCTAAATCCTGAAACGGATTCAATTCTTTCTCTGCATCTTTCGTTTTACGAATTGTCAAAATGCTGACGATTTCCGGCTTGGCAATTGCAGCGGAGGTCTGCAGGATGAAAAGGACTATTTTTTTGTTGCTGATGCTCTCCCTGCTACAAGCCTGCAGCAACGATGCGCAGGAGCAAAAGCCCGAGCAGGAAACTCATGTCTCGAATGCAACGCCTTCAAATGAAACAGGCAACAAAACGGGATCGATTCTCAACAATATTTTACTCGAAGAAAAGGGCGGGCTAACCGTTTCCTCCGCCTTTCTTGCAGATGAAGCCGGGAGACTTGTCAACCCTAACAATACTGTAACTGCTGGCAAGCCGGTTTATCTTATGCTTGTCATCAAGGAAGGATGGGTGGTAAAAAATAACTTGGTTTCACCGGGAACCGAACAAACCATCACCACGCACAATGGCGAACCTGTTTTGAAATCCAGCGATTTGTTCGCGGCAAGTCCGCAAATAAAAGCCGAAGATGCTTCACGTCTCCAACTTAAGGTATTGTTGAAAACGTCCAGACCAGACATCAGGTATTATGTCATCCGCTTTCGTGTTTGGGATAAAAATGGAAAAGGAGAAATTACCGGCGAGTATCAATTACAGGTGGAAAAATAGCCGCCTTTTCCGCTCCTGAACCTTCTTTTATCTTGCTGCCTGCATCCTTATCTTTGAGCCCAAATACCTGACATTATGATTCGAAAATTGTTTTTCGCAACGATTCTGCTTGCTGCCTTTACTGCCGATGCACAGCAACTGCGTACACCGGCTCCCAGTCCTTCACAAACTGTTCAACAGGAATTTGGCATATCCTCCGTACAACTGATCTATTCCCGCCCGGCCATGAAAGAGCGTAAGATTTTTGGCGACCTGGTGCCTTACGGAAAAGTATGGCGCACCGGTGCCAACCAGGCCACCCGCATTAAGTTTGCCGATGATGTAAGCATTGGCGGACAGCCGCTCAAAGCCGGCGAATATGCCCTGTACACCATTCCCGGTGAAAACGAATGGGAAGTTATCATCAACAAAGGCTCCGAAAACTGGGGCACCAACTATAAGCAGGAAGACGACTTGCTTCGAGTGAAAGTGAAGTCAACCAAGTTGGCCAACCCGGTTGAAACTTTTACCATGCAGTTTGAGAACATCAAGCCAACATCTACCGACCTGGCGATCATGTGGGACAGAACGGCTGTGAAAGTTCCGATTACAACCGACATTGACAGCAAAGTAATGGCGCAGATCAACAACGCCATGAACCGCGATAACCGTCCTTATTTTGGTGCCGCCATGTATTATCTGGAGACCGGCAAAGACCTGAACCAGGCCGTTACCTGGCTTGACAAAGCCATTGAGCAAAACCCCAACGCCTTTTGGATCTACCACCAAAAAGCCAATGCCCTGGCCAAGCTGGGTAAAAAAGAAGATGCCAAACAGGCCGCTAACAAGTCTATTGAACTGGCAAAAGCCCAGAAGAATGATGATTATGTAAAGCTGAATGAAAAGCTGCTGGCGAACTTGAAATAATACAGGTTTACAAAATGAAAAAGAGGCTGTCTCCGATTTGAGAGACAGCCTCTTTTTCTTTCAAGCCCGGAGGGCTTTCCCCTGAATAGCCACCGGTGCAACCGGTGGTAGAGATTCGATTGCGTTCATCGACCCCGGAGGGGTCTCCCATTTAGCCTGAATTTTATAGAAAATCGGATCACCTACCCGGAATCAACGCTATCATACTAAAGAATGTATGGCGTAGGGACCTGCTCCTGGCATATCCTACAGAATGTGCGAAACTGCCCTAACTACCCCTACAGATTTACTGCGGGAACCAATTGCAATAAGAAGATTTTTATTATTGGCTTTGGACGAATGGATTCGGTTAAAGCCGATACCAGAGTGCATTACGAAGTATTACCTTTCCCCGCGCTGCAGCAGCGGGGCAATAATAGAGAAACATAGCAAAAAAATCGATGAACCGATTGTAAAACGCCGGTTCAATCACCAATCATTTTCTTTTTCTATCGGGATTTTTCGATGGCGAAAAAACCAAGGCTACCGTAAGCTGTTTTCTATTGAGAACTTATTGTACGGATACTTCCATTGAGCTTACCTCTCCCTGCATCACTCATTCACCGCAACAACCGGCTCCTTCTTTAAAAAAAGCTGCAAGAGTTGTGCAATCAACAACACCCCGATGGCACCAATGGCATTCAGCCAGAGAAAACTGATATCGGGTAGCCCGCTGATCAGGGGCAGGTCTTTTTTAAAGAACAACGCAACGATAAAAAGCTCCACCACAATCGCTGCAACAAACGTAGCCGTTCCTTTTACATTTTTCAGGTAAAATGCAACAAGGAAAATACCCAGTATCACCCCATAAAAAAGAGAACCCAGGATGTTAACGGTTTCTATCAGGCTTTGCCCCAGGTTGTGGGCAAACTCCGCCACCAGCACACAAAAAATACCCCAGCCCAGGGTATACCATTTGGCCGTTCTGTATTCTTCCACTTCCGTGGTCTTTTTGCCAAAGCGCTGGTGAAAATCAACCACCGTACTGGCGGCAAGCGAATTGAGTGCAGCCGCAATAGAACCCCAGGCAGCCAGGAAAATAATGGCGATCAGCAATCCTTTCAACCCTTGTGGAAGATAGTTTTTGACAAAGGATAAAAACACAAAATTGGCGTCTTCACCTTTTTTGTTCACCGCTTGCTGGCTGATGCCACGGAAGGCTGTCCTGTATTCTTCTCCCTGCTTGTTCAATTGCTGAAAGCGTTGCACCACGGTGTCAGTTTCTACACCCGCTTTTCGCATTTCGGTGTACCGGATAGCCGCCTCCTTTTTTTGCGCCGAAACGGAATCATACCGCTTTTGCAACTGTGCCACCGAATCGCGGTAAGGTGTGGCATTGATCTCTTTCAGCAAGCCATCGTTAAAAGAGATTGGCGAAGGAGCAAACTGGTAAAAAGCAAATACCAGTACACCAATCAATAAAATACCAAACTGCATCGGCACTTTCACCAGGCCGTTCATCAGGAGACCGAGCCGGCTTTCGCGGTTGTTCTGTGCCGTTAGGTAACGGCCCACCTGCGAATGATCGGTACCAAAATAAGATAGGGCCAGAAAAAAACCACCGATAATACCGCTCCAGAGATTGTAGCGGTCGTTCCAGTTAAAGCCATCTTCGGTCATGCCTGTTGTGATCACGTTGGTGCGACCGGCTTTGCCGCTGATGTGCAGGGCGTCAGTAAAGCCCACTCCTGCCGGCAACAGGTACACCACCATGCAGGCGGCAGCGATCATGGCGGCAAAGATGATGATCAACTGTATCTTCTGCGTATGCGCCACGGAACGGGCACCACCGTAAACGGTATAAATGATCAGCATACCACCCATGACAATATTCACCCAAAACACATCCCAGCCAAAAAGCGACGAAACAATAATGGACGGAGCGTAGATACTGATACCTGTTGAAAGCCCCCTTTGCAGGAGGAATAAAAAAGAAGTAAAGGTTCTAGTTTTGGTATCGAAGCGGTTTTGCAAAAACTCGTAAGCCGTGTACACCTTCAGCTTGTTGAAGATGGGGACAAAGGTGATACAGATGACCACCATCGCCAGCGGAAGCCCGAAGTAATATTGCACAAAACGCATACCGTCGGCAAAGGCCTGTCCCGGCCCCGAAAGAAACGTAACCGCACTGGCCTGCGTACCCATGATGCTAAGCAGCACCACATACCAGGGAAGGTTGCGGTTCGACAAAAAATAACCTTCCAGGCTTTTTGTTGTACGGCTTTTGTAAAGACCATACAGAATGATCCCTACAAGAACCAAAATGATTACAAGCCAGTCAACAAGCGTCATGAAAAGAATTTGGTGAAGCGGTAAAACAAAAATACCAGCAGGCAAAGAAATAAAATGACAAGAATGTACCAGGCATTCCAGGAGTTGAACAGTGGCGGTTTATCGTGTTTTGTCTCCATACAGCAAGTATTTTCAAATGCTACCTAAATCTTTTTGATCCAGGAATCGTGAACAACTTTTCTAACTATTGACTCTCGCTCACTACTGGCTAATCGCTACTGGCTACTAGCTTCAATCCACTCACCTTCTCCTACGCAGTATTCCCGATCCCAGCAATCCCAGCACAAGCCCTATGATCAATCCAAGCGTAACTTTTTTCAGAAAGATACCCAAAATGTATCCCAGTATCACCACAAAGGCAAACGCAATATACCCCCGGTTGTTATCCGGTTTTTTTTCCGCCATCAGAGTTCTTTTTGTTGGTTCAGCGCAATAAGGTTCGCCAGCAGCCGGTAAGCTCCCGGAACACCGGCCGGCAGTTGCCGGAAAAAAGAAAGCCCGGTATAGGTAAAATAACCTTTGCCATGTTTGGCAACCACCAGGCTGCCGTCGTGCGGTTGTTCACCGGGATCGCTCATACGTAAAACCGGCTGAAAGCGGTTATCCCAATCCGTTGCATGGTAAAGACTGCGTTCCTGCACCCAGCTCTTAAAATCACTTTCACCTATTTTATTGGGAAAATTCAACACAGGATGTTGCGGCACCAGGAAGCTGACCGGCGCATTTTCATCCGTGATCCTTCTGTTGACAACCGTAAACGGGTAAGGACCGATCCTTCCGCGCAAGCCGTTGGCCTGCGAGTATTGCATGATGTAATTGCCGCCAGCCTCCACGTAGGCCATCAGCTTATCGTAGTATTTGCCCATCCAGTCGTTTGCATTTAACGAACGCACACCGGCAATAATGGCATCAAATTGCTGCAGGTTATTGCGCTCCAGTTCTTTTTCGGTGAGCAGCGTTACCTCGTATCCCATCTGCTCCAGGGCTTCAGGAACTTTGTCACCGGCACCTACAATGTAACCGATCCTTTTACCGGCCGTTTTCAGGTCCAGGTTCAGGATCTTTACCGACTTGCCATAGAAATATTGTATCGCAGGAATATGATCATAGGTTATTGACCGCAAAGTAAGATAGGCATTGTGCTCACCGGTTTTATCCTCGTACAAGACGGAACCAAATGCACGGTCTTCGCTGCGGTTTTGAAGCGACGCCGACGAAACCCTAAAGGCAAATGCCTGCGTGGCACGGTTGGAAAGTGTGAACGGTACGTCCTTTATCGTTGAATCAATCATTGTTGATCGAATATGCGGGGATGCTTTTCCTGACAACGCTGTTTGGGCCGAGAAAAAAACAGCAACGGGTTGCGTAGCCGTATCGCTGCGACGCAACAATACAACCGATGGCGCAATGGAAACGGTGGCGGGTGGTAAAATGGTAAACGGCTGGTAGATCTCTCCTTTCACAGCATCCGAATATTTATACTGCATCGGCCGTGTCAGGATAAGTTCCTGTCCGTTTATGGTAACCACAAAGTTTGCGGTGTAGGGTTTGTCAACATCGGGCTGACCGATCTTTTGCTGGTCGTTCACCACAAAATAGCCTTCCCGCATGGTTTCCCGCAGCCAATAGGGTTGCGTGAGTTCTTTGTTCGCACTTACCTTGATTTTTTTTGTCAACGCAAAATTTTTATTGCGGGTGAGCGGTTGTAAAAACGTGGTATCAAAGCCTTCTAGTTGCACTTGCTTGAGCACCACCCCGGTTCCCAATCTGTCGTTTGCCAGCACGCTAAACTGCAGCGAATCACCCTGCACGGCATGTGGTGTAGCAGCTACCACTTCTACCCACAAACCACTGGCAGCAACAATGAGGTCGGACACTTCCTTTGCTTTTTGTGCTGTCCAAGCATTTTGCTGCGGTAAATTTTTAAGCGTGTTATAAAGCTTCACCAACAAGGGCACTGATTTTTGCGGTGCCGCAAAATCATAGCTGCGAATAACGGCATTCACTTGTGCCTGCACGTTAGTAAGCGCTGTGCCCGAAAGCACTTTCGACCAAGTCGTGTTCACGCCATCGTGCAAATCATTTTTTGGTGCTTCGCCACCAATGGTCTTAAAAAATTCGATGGCTTCTCCCCTTCCGCGCAGCGAGCCAAATCCCTGGCTTTTGTGCTGGCTTCGACTTTCAGCAGCAATTTCGCCATAGCTTTTTCCAAGCACGGGATTAAAATCACCGGCGTCGAGTTGGAACTGGTCGGGACTGGTGGTGTTGTTTCCGCCAAAATTGAAGGTGTTCCAAAGAATGCGTTTCGCCTGCCAGGGCTTTACAAATTGCAATTGTGCCGGGAAGCGCTTGGGGTCAGCAGCAGCCTTAAACGCTTCCACCGCTAGAATGGCCGAAGCCGTGTGCTGCCCATGACCGCCTTCACCGGTGGTTGGGAAACGGGTTATGATCACATCGGGCTGAAACTTGCGGATCACCCAAACAGCATCGCTCAATATTTTCTCACGGTCCCATTTCGTAAAGGTTTCTTCCGGTGATTTGGAATAGCCAAAATCATAAGCACGGGAAAAAAATTGCTCGGCGCCATCAATGTGACGGGCCGCCAGCAATTCCTGTGTGCGAATAAGCCCAAGCTCCACACCTTGTTCTTCACCAATCAGGTTTTGCCCGCCATCGCCGCGGGTCAGTGAAAGATAGCCGGTACGGTACAATTTATCTTTTGAAAAATAGGTCAGCAGCCTTGTGTTCTCGTCATCAGGGTGCGCAGCAAAATACAGAACGCTGCCAAGCACGTTCAGCTTTTTGATGCCAAGGTAAATATCACCGGAAGTAGGAAAGGACGGCGCCTGCGCTCCCGCTGCCAGCGAAAAAAATAAAAAGAAAAGAAAACAGTTTTTTTTCATGCGTGTGGCAATAGTATTAAAAAGTTAAAAACCAAAAACGGCTGCTGGTTATTCTCTTTTTTGTTCAATGTTCGATGTTTGATGTTCGATGTTCAAAGTTTGAAGTTTCTCATCTCCCGTTTCACGTCAGTCGTCTCTCGTCCCTTATTGTCCAACAAGGAAAACGGCATTGGCAAAAAGAAGCTTGCCCGATTCCCAAAAGCTGCGGAACAACACATCATCAGCAAGATAGGTTACCGTACCGCGACCAACATCCTGCACACCAAAAAGGAGCCCATTTTGCAAACGGCTGGCGAGATTGGTACCAACAAAACCAGCAACGGGTTTGTCTGTGCGCAGCACACCAACATTCCACCCGCCATCTTTGATAAAATCGTAAATAGCCGCATCCTGCTTTAGCGTATAATAATACTCAGGGTAGCCAAAGGCAAGGGGGTGTGTATTGTCCAGTTGCACCCTGAAAATAGAACCTGGCGTCATGCCACGCAGTGCATCCCGTTCGCGGTCTTCGTAACGCTTCACGTAAGCAGAAAGATCTTTGGGTTCAGCATCATCGCCTTTTTTTGCTTTGAGGCTCCAATCCAGGCGGCTCAACTGCGCCACCGCGCCTTCCAGCGCCACAACATGACCGCCGTTACTGATCCAGTTGCGAAAGGCGTCGGCCGCGGTTTTATCCGTCAAAAAGCGGTAAGCGCCATCGGGCATGATCACCACATCGTAATTACTCCAATTCATCCGGCCGGCATCTGCCACGTTTACCAGTGTTACGGGGTATTGGAGCACCTTATCGAAATAATGCCACACTTCACCGGCGGCCAAACTGCTCGTGCCTTCGCCTGTAAACAAGGCAACGCGACGGGCTTTCAGGGGCAATACGCTGCTGCTGCCAAAGTCAAAGCCTTTGTCAACAAAACCGGAACTGACAGCCGTTAACCGTACGCCGGCACTGTCTGCCGCCGTTCGCACCGTTTGCCAGAGTGCAGGGTTGTATTGATTGCCGGTTTTTAATACGATCACCGAACCGCGGTCGAAGGTTTTTCCACCCGACTCAAATGGCGTAGTAGCAAAACGCAGCTTGATCCCTTTTTGCAGCAAGCCACCCACCAGCTTTACCGATTGCACACCGTTCCAGGGAATAATATAAGCATAGGGCTCTGCGGTGAGGTTTGCATTCAGGTTGTTTGACCGCACTTTTAATTCTCCGTCAGTATAGGCAACGGCTGTTTTTATACCATAGGTTTTTATGCCATAAGCATAAGGCAGGGCCCATGCGGTAATATCATAAGTAGCCGAATCGGACAATTTGGTTGCCGGTTCAAACAATACTTTTACCAGGTTGCTTCTTGGTTGGGCAGAAGGAATTACAACATCAATTTCTGTGATGCTAAAAGACTCTTCCTTGTTAGTATTGTAGTTATAGCCACGAACTGATGCCGCTTTTGCCGGGTAATACCGGATCTTGTTTTGATCAAGCAATTTTAAAAGCGAAATAAACCGTGCACTGTCGGTCTTTTCCGGCTTTATCACAAAAGATTTGTACTCACCCACACCTGCATTGGCCGCGTTGAAATAAGAGGCAAATTCGTTTTTCAGTTTGGCTGCATTTTTTGATGCAACCTCGATGGTACTCATGCCGGTTGTGTGGTGGTGCAGGGCCCTGTCCACCAACGTCAGCGTATCGCCGTTCTCTACCACCATACCCAGTCCGGCACCAATGCCGCCTTGCTCGTAGGTCATGCCAATGGCACCGTTATAAATCGGGTAGGTATCACCGTAAGAAGGGTATAAAAGATCAAAACGTTCGCGGGTAAAATAAAGCCAGCCGTTTGCATCAAAATAGCGGGCATGGTTGCGACCGATGGTCGTTTGAAAATCACGCTGCCACTTGGTGATGACCTCGTGGAAAGGCTCTGCCGCTGGTGCAAAATAATAAGGCTCGTTCGGTCCCTGCTCATGAAAGTCTACATGTATCTGCGGCATCCATTCGTTATACAACGCTACACGATGCCGGCTTTCGGTTTGCGTTTGCCAAGCCCAGTCGCGGTTGAGGTCAAAATTATAATGATTGGCCCGTCCACGCGGCCAGGGCTCGTTATGCTCTCTTGCTTCCGGCGATGGATTAAAACTAGTGCCTGCAACCGAATTGTACCAGTTCACATACCGGTCCCTCCCGTCAGGGTTCAGGCAGGGATCCAAAACCACGACGGTATTCTGCAGGTATTGCCTCGCGGCGGTATTCGACGGGTCGGCCAGTGCATGCAGTGTCAAAAGTGCAGCTTCTGAAGAAGACGGCTCGTTACCGTGCACATTGTAGCTTAACCAAACAATAACCGGCTGCCCTGCTTCCGTTGTGCTGCCACCATTTACCGTACGCATGTTGGCGGCACGTATGATCTCCAGGTTGGAAAGATTGGCTTGCGACGAAACAAAGGCCACCACCAGGGGACGGCCTTCGTTGGTAGTGCCATACTGCTGCAGTTTTACCGTAGCCGGGCTGGCCGCGGCCACGGAGCGATAGTATTCCACAAGACGGTGGTGCGGTGTAAAACGGGTTCCGACCTTATAGCCTAAAAATTGTTCCGGTGATTGCAGTTGCGCAAAACAAACACTTGCCAACAGCAGGAAAGCTGGGAGAAAAAGGGTTCGCATTCAGTTTGAATATTTAGCAACAATATTAAACCCGAAATTCCAAACCTGTTGTAAAACAAAAGCCCCTGCCGAAGCAGGGGCAGGTTGTCGCCGGATGGTTTAGGTTTTCGGCAGGACAACCAAATCCTTGTATAATGTTTTTTACCCTTTTTAGGACCGTTGAATGGACAAATACTAATCACTCTTTTCATTGCACGATGTCCCAAAGGCGCCAAAGTAGAAACAGTGACGCACAATAGCAAAAAGGCCCAAATACTAATCGACTAAACCCCGCTTTTTAACGGTGAGGTATATGCACTTTCTGTTTGCTGTAAAACAGATAACAACAAAGAAACCCGCAGATAGTTTAAGCAAACGTTAAGGAATTGTTTAGCACGGGTTAAACTACACGGCATTTTTAGGGTGAAAAATGGGTTGGGCATTGTAACGCATTTTTTGTGAAACCCGCTACAGCAAAGGATTTCATGAGCCCGATCTGAAAGTTTACGGTAGTAACGGGATGAAAATCTGGTTCCTGTTCCGCAATTGCGCCGCCTTACCTTCACACCAGAAACGAAAAACAGATCTTTTACAGGTGCATCTGAAATATTTGCTTGCTGCTACGATTGGCATTGCGATGAAAAGGAAAAATTATTCGTAAACAGAAAAAGTAAATACGTATGAAAAAGCAATTGATTAGCAAAAGCGTAAAAGCAGGTTTTTTGAAAATGGGCGTTGCCGCTCTTCTCCTGTTAAACCTTACACAGGCATCAGCGAAATCCTCAACTGAAGTATCAGACCCCTTCGTTAATATCGCTTATGCAGGAACCGTAAAAAACCAGGCACAGTTCCAGTTTGACATGGTCAATGACAATGATGAGCAATACCTGTTGGTGATCCAGGGTGATGATGGTTTGGTTTTGTACAAAGAAAAAATCGACAAGCGTACGTTCACCAAAAAGTTCGCTCTTGACAACAACGATCTGCAGACTTCGAAACTGGTGTTCACTGTTACCGGTTTGAAATCGAAAAAGACGCAATCTTTCGAGGTTAAACCCCAGGTGCGTACCGTACAGGAAGTTGTTATCAACAAATTATAATAGCCCGTTGTCCGTTCGATTTTGAAGACTGGCGCCGTACCCATATAGCGGTACCGCCCATGAAAATAACACCCGGCATACAACAGAATTGCGTTGTTGCTGCCAAATCAATAGTCCCGCCAATTGGCGGGACTATTTCGTTTACGATATTTAAATAATCTGTTACGTCAAACCTTTTTTAAAACAATTCTTGTTTTCAATAACAAAAGACAATACGGCTTGCACCAACAACTGCTTACAGCAAAAGAACCCAGTTATTTGGTTGGCAGCTGTAAACTAAGGCGGCCAAAATAATAAGCGCCGTTAAAGCCCATTTGCTGCACCCGGCGGCTGTATACAAATCTGCCCAGGCTTTGGTTGGCGCTGTGTGACTGCACATCGGGGTACACATCAAAAAGATTGTTGGCACCCACTGTAAACGTCAGGTTGGTCAACACCTGGTACGAAAGGGAAAGGTCGGTAACGGTTTTGGCAGAAAAGGTCTGGTCGAGGCTTTCGGGCCGGTTCCCGTTAAAAGCGTTGGCCACCGGTGCAACGGTCGGGTCCAGGTAAAGAACATCACCAAACCGCACAAAGCGCAGCATCACACCCAACTTGGTGTACCGGTAATTAAAGGCCAGCGAAAGTTTGTCTTTTGGATTGGCCCGTTCGATGCGGCTTTCGTCCTCGCGGTTAAAATAATTTCCCAACTGGCCGCCGGTTCTTAGCAGTTCCGAAGCATAAATAACAGGCATCCCTGCATCGTCCCTTACCACCTGGTTGTCGGTAATGTTCAGGGCCAGGATCGTTCGCAGCGAATGATTGCCACGGAACGTTTTCGAATACGTCGCCACGGCTTCTACGCCACGGGCCCTTGTGTCAATGGCATTGGTAAAAAAGTTAGCCGTTTGTGCACCTTCCGCATCCAGGATCTGCTTTATCTGTGCATTGGTATTGCCGTTAAAATTATTGGTAAGAATAATGCGCCTGTCAATATTGATCTGGTAAGCATCCAGGGTAAATTCAAACCCTGTGAATGGCTTGGCGGTGATACCAAATGAATAATTGCGGCTGGTCTCTTCTTTTAATTCCGGTATACCCAACAGGTTGGCAAGCCGACTGTCGTTGGGAAACGTTCCGGCCTGTACCGGCACCAGGTTGCCGCCCTGCGATACAAACAACGTGTTGGTTTTGGCGTAATACTTTTGTTGTTGCGATGGTGCTCTAAAACCACTGCTGATGGAAGCCCGCAGGTTCAATGCTTCCACGACTTTTAAGCGGCCGCTGAATTTGTAATTAAGCGTTGAGCCAAAATCGCTGTAGTTCTCAAAACGCACAGCACCGGTAAGAAGCAGCTTCCGGTTGAAATCCTGCTCAAGGTCCAGGTACACCGCTTTTGCATTACGGGTTTTGGTATCGCCGATGGTATTGACAAAACCCGGAAACACCTGCGCACCATTGGCCGCTTTGGAAGCGACATCATAGTTTTGGTAAGACGCTTCTTCGCCGCTGCGAATCCCAAAGGCATCGATGCGGTATTCAAGACCGGCCGCTACGTTCAGTCCCTGCAACACATCATACCGCCGCGAAAAATCGGCATTCGCGGTGTTCTGCCAGAATTTTAATCCACCTGCATCAAAAGAAGTTTGCGGGTTTGGCGACACGGCAAACTGTGTATAATTAAGAGAATTGCTGACACCAAAATCAAACTTGTTAATGCCATAGGTATTGCTGATATCCACGTTCCAGGCTTTGATCTTGGTACGATAACCCACCGAAGCTGACAGGTCTTCGATATCGGTATCGATGTTGGGCAAAAAGCCGTTTGGATACAAGGCAAAAACATTGGGTGCATAGGTGGTAGCATTGGTGGGAACCCCACTCGGATACCGGTAAAAGCCGGCTGCATTGCCTTCTTTTTTGCTATAGCCGCCAAAAAGATAAAGCTCGCCGCTGTTGCCAACGGGGTAGCCAAAATTGTAAAACAAGGCACCGCCTTTCATTCCCGAATTGCCGGCACGGATATCAAAAAATTCACGACTTAAACCCCTCGCCGCCATAATCGAATCGTCGCGGTTTTGCCCGTTTACATTTGGATAAACAGCACCGGTATAAGTGCCGGCGCGGTTGGTAGGATTTCGTTGCACGTATTCGCCGTTAAGGATTAAATACCCCTTGCCAATAGCAAAGCCGTAACCAAGATTTCCCTGGTAGGTTTCGCCATCGGTAACGGTTACATCCGGGCTGCCGCTGATACCCTGTAAGATATTCAGCGCATAATTTTTTGGATACTTCGAATGGTAAAAGCCATAGCTGCTGCCGGCTTCCAAAAGTCCGGTGCGTTTTTTCAGTACGATGTTGATCACACCGGCAATGGCATCGGAACCGTATTGCGCCGAGGCACCGTCGCGAAGGATCTCTATGCGGTCGATGGCTGTTGCCGGGATGGCACTGAGGTCAGTGTTGACCTGGCCGCGGTTGACCGTGCCGTTTACGTTCACCAGGGCCGACTGGTGACGCCGTTTACCGTTAATAAGAACGAGTACCTGGTCTGTTCCCAGTCCGCGCAATTGCGCAGGGTCCATATGGTCGGTGCCGTCGGCCACGGTTTGCCGTGCCGACTGAAACGAAGGTGCGATGTAGTTCATGATCTGGTTCAGGTCAACCTGTCCCAGGTCTGTCACCACCTGCGACAGCGGAATCACATCCACCGGTACCGGCGTTTCAGTTCGGGTTCGGGCAGCACTGCGGGAACCAACCACCGTGACCATGCTAAGGTCTCGGCTACCGCTAAGGATAATATCCTGCACCGCACCAGTTGGCCCAACGGTAACAGCAACATTTTGCGTGGAAAAACCAACATACGACACCGTTAGTGTGTACTGTCCGGGTGGCAGGGAAAGGGAATAGTTGCCGCTGTTGTCGGCAAGCGTTCCCTGTTGGCTGCCTTGCACTGTAACGGAGGCACCCGACAATCCTTGTCCGCCGGCGTCGCTCACCTTTCCCCGAAGGGTTACATTTTGCGCAAAAACAACCTGAAAGCAAAAAATGGAAAGAACCAGGGTGATGATTGTGTGGTAATGTTTCTTCATAAACTGGGTTTTCGTTATGTAACAAGAAAGCAGTGGACCTGGTGGTAACAACAGGATCCCTTGAATTGTTTTGTTTTGCTGGAAATTGTCTTCCGGGAACGGACGTGTTCTTGCTTTGAGAGAGTTACAGTAAGATACTATTATTTTACCATCCATCTTGTTTTTGCCACTGCATTTTTACAGGGTTGCGAATCCTTCCCACACTGTAAGTTTGTAGCCCTAACTTCAACACATGCGACTACTCCTTTTTTCTTTTCTTTTTGTTTGCTTTTCCTGTTCTACACCCAAAGGGATCATTGGTACCAACAGTGCCATTAATCCTTACCAGTATTCCATTACAAAAAAAGCGGTGGCCAACAAAGGCGCGGTGGCATCGGCTCATCCACTGGCCAGTTTAGTTGGTATAGAAGTGATGCGCAGGGGCGGCAATGCCTTTGATGCAGCGGTGGCCACGCAATTAGCGCTTGCGGTGGTTTATCCCAATGCCGGCAACCTGGGTGGCGGTGGTTTCCTGGTGGCCCGGACGGCAGGTGGCGAAAACCTGTCGCTGGATTACCGGGAGACGGCTCCGGCTCTTTCGCGGCGCGACATGTACCTCGATGCAAACGGCGACGTGATGGAAGGAAAAAGTCTTTACGGGCATCTTGCCGCCGGTGTACCTGGAACCGTTGCCGGCCTTTTTGAAACAGCGAAATATGCAAAGCTACCGATGGCGGCATTGATCCAGCCAGCGATTGACCTGGCCGAAAAAGGCTTTGTCATTACCCAACGCGAAGCGGCAGGCCTTAATAGCATACAGGATGATTTGGGTAAGTACAATACAACGCAAAACGCCTTGCAAAAGGCGGCCTGGAAAGCCGGCGATACCTTGTATCAACCCGACCTGGCCGCAACACTAATCCGCATCCGCGACAATGGTGCTGCCGGTTTTTACGAAGGCAAAACAGCGCAGTTGGTCATTGAAGAAATGAAGCGTGGCAATGGCATTATGACGCTTAATGATCTAAAGAACTACAAAGCTAAATGGCGGGAGCCGCACCTTTTTTCTTATAAAGGCTATTCAATTGTAAGCATGCCAATGCCAAGCAGCGGCGGCGTACTGCTGCACCAGATGATGAAGATGGTGGAAGAGCGGCCCCTTGCTACCTATGGCTTTCAGCACCCTATGGCCGTACAATTGATGGTGGAAGCCGAACGCAGGGCCTTTGCTGACAGGGCTGAACATATGGGCGATGCCGATTTTTACCGCGTACCACTGGCGCAGCTGACCGATACCGCTTATCTCAACGGCCGGATGCGGGATTACAAACCCGGCGAAGCCGGTAACAGCACGGTGACAAAGCCGGGGCAATTGGCTCGGCAAAGCGAAGAAACAACCCACCTGAGCGTGATTGATGCTGACGGCAATGCCGTTGCCGTGACCACAACGCTGAACAATTCTTATGGCAGCCGGACGATTGTAGGCGGTGCCGGTTTTTTGCTGAATGATGAAATGGATGATTTTAGCGTGAAGCCCGGCGTACCCAATTTATACGGTGCCATTGGCGGCGAAGCCAATGCCATTGCACCGGGCAAACGCATGCTGAGCGCCATGACGCCAACGGTTGTCCTGCAGAATGGCAAGCCCTATCTTGTTGTGGGGACGCCGGGTGGTACCACCATTCCCACATCAGTTTACCAGACTTTGGTAAATATTCTTGACTTTGGCATGAATACAGAAGATGCCGTGAACAAACCCAAGTTTCATCACCAATGGCTACCCGATGTTGTTTCGGTGGAAAGAACCTTCCCGAAAGAAGTTAGAGAAGCATTGGAAAAAATGGGTTATAAGATCGTGGAGCGATCATCCATTGGCCGCGTCGAAGCCATCCGCGTATTGCCCAACGGCAGCTTTGAAGCCGTAGCGGATAGTCGCGGTGATGATTCGGCGGCAGGATGGTAGGTAAGAGGACGAGGTTAAGATTAAGGTTAAGGAGGAGTTATTCATTATTCATTATTGAATATTGATTGATTATTGGAGCAAATGATTTTTATGTAAAAGAAATAATAGATACTAAAGAAAAGAGGCCGTCTCGAAATATTTGAGACGGCCTCTTTTCTTTCAAGCCCGGAGGGCTTTCCCTTGAATAGCCACCGGAGCAACCGGTGGTAGACGATAGTGGTATGTAATCGGACCCCGGAGGGGTCTCCCCTTTATCTCCAATCGTATACTATAAAGGGTTTGAAATGACATGGAATGGGATATAAATAAAAACTCTCTCCAACATCTACCAATAAAAAAGAGGCTGCCTCTTTTTGAGACAACCTCTTTTTTTTGTGATTAGGACCTTATTTGGCTACGGATACTTTATCAGGTGTAACGGGGCCGGGTACCCGGTTACTGACAGCCGTTGTCGATTTCAGGTAGGCGAGCATGGATTTCAGGTCGTCATCCGAAAGCTTACCTACACCTTCCCAGGGCATAGGCGGTAATACCGGGCGGCCGTTTTCCATTCCCAAATGTTTTCCTGTACGCATGGTTTGAATGAACTGGTGTTCGGTCCAGGCACCAACACCGGTGGCACTGTCTGAGGTGAGGTTAGCCGAATACGAAATTCCCCAGGGACCAACAAAAGCTGTGGCGTCAGGCGCCATCAGGGCCCAGTTTCCGGGTTGCAAAGCCGAAGCAGCGATCGGTGGCATGGGCGAACCGGCAGGGTGTCCCGCAAGCAGTTTAGACGAATCAATGACAGGTCCGTGCGGTGTCATTTTTTTGGGCGAGTGGCAGTCGTTACACCCACCGGCCAGGATCAGGAACTGGCCACGCTTTACAGCTTCTTCTTTGGAATAAGCCGCTTGTACCAGGGGTTCGCCAGGCGTTTTGGTTTCGCTTCCCGACTGGCAGGACCAAAGGATGGCGGTGCCGGCCAGAAGCGAAGCAATTGTGAAATTTGTTTTGCGCATGTGTGGTTTGATTTAAAAGGAAAGATAAATTAGTCTTATTGATTATGCAAGCAAGGCCCCTTCCTGCAATGCCTCTTTTACTTCGTTCCATTTTTTTTCAGGCAGGGCTTCTTCGGCCAGGTCGCAGAAAAAACTGAACACCGGTGGTGGTGCTGCCAGCTTGATCTCGTTGTACCAGGCAATGATCTCGTAGGTTGCCATGCCGCGCAGCATCCAAAAGCCAAAGGCTTTGTTTTGCTCCGGTGGAATGGACGCTGCGATCTCCTGTACTTTGGCCTTCAGGTCTTCATCGCTAAAGTAGCGCCACAGGCAGGCGTTAATGATGGTCTCTTCTTTTTTCATGTGCTCCACGTTAAACGCAAGAAACGCGTTGAATTGTTGGAGCAACTCGTTGCCAGCCCACAGGTTTTGCGCCGCTGTATTGGTTTCGGTAAACTGGCGCAGGCATTTCTCCAGGCCATGCGACAGTTCGTGGTCAACCTGGTGCTGGGCCTCAAAATCATCGACAAGCTGTGGATCATATGTTTTCAGAAGGGGAAAGATCTGGCTGTCTTCCGTATGAGCATGGTGTTCAAAAAGGAGGTTCACCAGCTTCACCCTGTTTACAGCTTCGGCAATTTCTTCCTCCACTGAAAAATTTATGTGTTGCAGCAAAAGGGCGGTGTCGTACAAAAGGGCACGCAGGCCTTTGTGGACCTGCCCGAAGGGGTTGAATCGTAAGGTTTGCATATAGAAGAATTGTAAATAAAGGCTTACATGAATACCACAAGAGAACCCGGCAGAACGATGGCATTATTGACCTTGGAAGGTTTGGTGCTGCAAACAACCTGGCAGTTTTCTTTGGAAGCCGGCTCGGTGGCACGGGCTTTCCAAAAGACAACACCATTGATACCGAGTAAAACCAGCAGCAGGGAGAAGATCAGTCGAAGCATAGTGGGTTGTGTTTGATAAAGCAAAACTGCCCGTATTATAGTAGGTACAAAAGCTGTATCGGCATGAACCGTCAAAAATGGCGTATCAAATGTTGAGGAGAGGTCGGTAAGAAGGATAGGTGGCAAACCAACCGCTGTTTCATACCTGTTTTCAGTCGCTTCATGCAGAAGTTATAGCGCGGCGTTACCAGGAAAGCTTTTTTTGCAGTAGTGATGGCCGCGCCAACCAATCAGGATAAGGAAAACGGGAATTTTACCAACCATAAAGAGCTCCTGTTTCCGGGAATGAATAGTTTGCTTATTTTTCGCACCCGTTTGTTTTGGCACCGGTCCTCATTTTTTGGTAAAGGGAAAAACAAATCTCATTCAACAACATTCTAACCCAAAGCAGTGAACGCAATGCCGGACGCAAAGCAGGAAATGGTCTTATTTGAGCGAAGGGTGCTCTTTGTCGGCATCACCATGTTCACACTGGTGCGGATCATTACACCCCTGGGGTTTAACGTTCCGGCGAACTGGGTGGACCTTGTTGGTTTTCTTTTCCAGTTTGCGGGTGTTGCGGTTCTTTGGTTTTCCAGTCTTTACCTGGCACGCCTCGTGCGCCGTTGGTTGCCGGGATTACCCAATACACTAAAACGCATTTTACTGACCGAGATCGTTTGCCTTGTTTCTAGCATTTGCATTAACCAGGGACAGGTGTTGATCGGCCGACTGTACCTGGCGCAGGAAGACCCGCCCATGACGCTGGAAAACTTCCTGCTTTACAGCGTTAACCTATCACTGGTGGTGCTGCTGATCACCGGTGTGTTTGAAGCCGTGTACCAGCAATACCTGTTGCGCCTTTCGCAAAAACAGGTTAACGAACTTTTGCGCCAGCAGGCAGAAAATAAGTTGCGGGTTCTGCGCGGGAAGATCAACCCGCATTTTCTTTTTAACAGTCTGAATACCGTTAGCTCACTGCTGTATAAAGACGCCGCCAAAGCCGAAAATTTTGTGGAAGAACTCTCTACGGTCTACCGCTATCTCCTGCGCAATTACGACGATGAACTTACCACGCTGGAGAACGAGATCAGGTTCATTCGCTCCTACGCCACGCTCCTGCACATTCGCTTCGAAGGAAGCCTGCAGATCAGCATTCAACCCAATCCTGGACTGCTGCCTTTCCGCGTACCGCCAACCTCCTTGCAATTGCTGCTCGATTATATCATTCGCACCAATATTTTATCCGCCGCCAAGCCACTCTTTATTCGCATATATACCGACCAGGGATGCCTGGTGGTTGAAAACAACCGCCAGCCCAAAACACAAACCTTTGGTCCGGAAACCACGGAGCTGGATACCCTGTTTACCCGTTTCAGTTTGTTGGGCAACAAAGAAATTGGCATTGATGAAACAGAAACAAGGTTCCGGGTTTCGCTTCCCCTGCAAGATGTGATCAGCGGCACCAATCAGTCAACCCCTTTAAACTCTGCGTATGAAAAGGTATAGAACTATTAACCTGGCCATACGGATCTGGGTGGTGCTTATCATCAGCATTATCGGCTGGTTCAATGCTGGTCTTTTTAAAAGCTTTTTTAGTGCCAACAGCCTGAAGATGGCGCTGTTTATCCTGGTGTCCAACCTCCTGATCTTTGAAGTTTGTCGCTGGGTGCTTTCCTTTGTTTACAAGGGACTTAAAAAAACAACCGGCGCTACCAAACGACTGGCGATCGTATTTTTTACGGCTTATGTAACGGCAACAGTTATGCGGCTGGTATTAATCAACATTCGTCCCTTGTTCTTTGACGTTACGCTGCAGCCGTTTGGACACATGGTTGCCATGGCATTGATCATGACCATGCCCATATCCTGGATCGTACTTGCCGTGAACGAACTGCTTTTCTTTACCGAAAAAACGCGGAAGATCGAACAGGAAAAAGAAGAGCTGGCACAGGTAACTTTGCAGCAACAATACGATTCGTTGAAGGAACAGGTGAACCCGCATTTTCTTTTCAACAACCTTAACTCGCTCATTACACTCATCTCCAAAGACCCGGAAAGGGCAGACAGCTTTGTGGAAGAAATGAGTGTGGTTTACCGTTACCTCCTGCGTAACAACCAGGACAATACTACCACGCTGAAAGAAGAGGTCCGCTTTATCGAAAGCTACAATCATCTTTTAAAAACCCGCTTTGGACAAGGGTTTCAAAGCAGCATACAGGTAGAGCCGGAAGCCATGAATGACCAACTGCCGCCAATGACCTTACAACTCCTGGTGGAGAATGCCGTTAAACACAACATCGTTTCGGCCGACAGGCCGCTTTACCTGAAACTCTTTACAAATGAAGGCAAGCTGGTGGTGCAAAACAACCTGCAAAAGAAAACGAGAGCGGTTGCCTCCAACAAAGTTGGCCTGGCCAACATCAACGCAAAATACAAACTGCTCAAGCTGCCGCCGGTGACGGTAGCGGAAACAGCGGACAGTTTTACTGTGACCATTCCCCTCATTAAAAACAAAGACCTGCTATCATGAAAGTACTGATCATTGAAGACGAAGAACTGGGTGTTGAGCGGCTGACAAAACACCTCAACGCCATTGATCCTGCCATTGAAGTGGTGGGCACTACCGGTAGCATCACCGATTCGGTGCAATGGCTGCAAGCCAACCCGCATCCTGATATTGTGCTGATGGACATTGAACTTTCCGACGGGCAAAGCTTTGCTATTTTTAATGAAGTGGATATCAAAAGCACAGTGATCTTTACCACGTCTTATGACGAATTTGCCCTGAAAGCGTTTAAGGTAAACAGCATTGATTACCTCTTAAAGCCCATCAAAAAAGAAGACCTCAAAAACAGCCTCGATAAATATTACCAACTCCGGCAGCAGTACGCCCCATCGCCTTCGATGCACATTGAAAGCCTGCTGAGTGAGCTGAAACAACAACAGAAAAAAACTTACCGTAACCGCTTTCTGGTGAAGCAGGGACAGCGGCTTGTTTCGATCGAGATCACCGACATTGCTTATTTCTACGCCGAAGGACGGCTTTGTTTTTTCAAGACCTGGAGCAAGGCCAAATACATTGTTGATTATACACTTGACGAGCTGGAAGAAATGCTGGACCCGCTCACGTTTTACCGGGCCAACCGCGGCTTTATTGTGCAGGTAAAATCCATTTCGCAGATACACACTCATTTTAACGGCAAGCTTTTGCTGGAACTGGAACCTTCCACCGAAAAAGAAGTGGTGATCAGCCGGGAAAAGGCGTCGGAGTTTAAGGAGTGGCTGGGGAAGTAGGGGGCGACAGTGATTGGTTATTGGTTACTGAGGGAATGAGATAATACGATAATTTGATAATTTGATAATGGGATAATGGGGGTTAGTGCTTGCGTGCTTGTGTTATCATTCGAAAATGGTAAATGACTTTTGTAAAAAAGCAACCACCAGAAGCTAACAGCTAACAGCTAATAGCTAGCAGCTAGTAGCTCAAAGCTCACGGCTCGCAGCTTTCCTCTTTCCTCCCCCAATTCCGCTATTTTTGCCGCTAATCATACAGTATGCAGCGATTTAAAAGCTTTTGTCTCCTGGCTGTTTTTGCCCTTTCCGCTACCCTTGCCAGTGCTCAGGCACGCATTTTTGCCGGGGCGCTACACAGCTCAGCCAAATACACCATCCGCAATACAAAGCAAGACACGGAGTTCAAGCAGGGCTTCCTGGCAGGCGTTGGCCTGACCACGCAAATAGAAGGACCGCTTTATTTTGCACCCTCGCTGCATTACAGCCAAAAAGGCTACAAGGTCACTGCTTACAACCTGCCGTCTAATCCGCCCCATGTAGATGCAAGGGACAACGACGTTTCCATGCGCAGCATCGTCCTCACCCCTCTTTTCCAGGTCAACTTTTCAAAAAGCGAAAACTTTGGTTTTTTCCGTTTCGGACCCGGCTTTGATATTTCATTTTCCGGCCAGGAAAAATTTGACAGTGCTGGCATCAAGACCATCGACCGCAACATGAAGTTTGGCCCGACCTCTTATAGCCCTGCGACGGCTTTTTTTAATGTGCAATTGGGTTACCAGTTTGCCAATGGCCTCAACGTTGTAGGTCATTACGAACATGGCCTCAGCAGCTTGAACAACAAAGACCTCGGCCCCGTTATCCTGCAACGTGTACTGGGACTGATGGTAGGCTGGCGATTTGGCGGGAAGAAATAGCGGCGAGCAAGAAGGTATGAGCCATGAGCCGTGAGCTGTGAGCTTTGAGCAAATACAAATGCTATAAAATTTTTTCCAAAGGAAATTGAGGAAGGAAACCTTCGGGTCTCAAAAACTTGTTTCGAACAAACCATCGCATCCATACAAACGAATCGATCAGCAACGGCTGTTAGCTAGCAGCTTACGGCTCATGGCTCATAGCTTACTCCTCACTTATAAATCTCCACCACAATCTTCCCATCCCCTTTCACATAGCCCCGGTACATGCCTTCGGTATTAAAAGGGAGGGCAATGCCACCTTTGTGGTCAACAGCCACCAGGCCGCCATCGCCGCCGATCTGGGGAAGTTTCTTTAAGATCACCTCACCGGTTGCTTCGGTCAGCGAATAACCTTTGTACTCCATCAGATCGGCCACGGTTTTGGCGGCACAAAGCCGCAGGAAAAATTCGCCCCAGCCGGTGCAGCTGACGGCGCAAAGGTGGTTGGCGTAGGTACCGGCACCAATGATGGGCGAGTCGCCAACACGTCCCCATTTTTTATTGGTCATACCACCCGTGCTGGTGGCAGCCGCCAGGTTACCCGAAACATCCAACGCCACGGCGCCAACCGTTCCAAACTTTTCTTCTTTAGGCCTTTTCAGGATAGTCTTCCCACTGCCATGATCAAGCTCCGTGGCATTGGGGTCCTGTTCCTTTAGCCGTTGCAGTGCCTCCCATCTTTCCTTTGCAAAGAAATAATCCTGGCCCACCATCTCCAGTCCCTGCAAGCGGGCAAATTCCTCTGCGCCGCTTCCCACCATCATCACATGTTCACTTTTTTCCATCACGGCCCTTGCCGCCGTTACCGGATTTTTAATGTTGGTCACTCCTGCAATGGCACCGGCGGAAAGGTCTTTACCAAACATAATGGAAGCATCCAGCTCGTTCTTTCCCTCGGCAGTAAAGACTGCGCCTTTCCCGGCATTGTACAGCGGGCAGTCCTCCAGTTCCCGCACGGCCGTTTCCACCGCATCCAGCGATGAGCCGCCGGCCGCCAGTATCGCATGCCCTTTTGCCAGGGCCGAATGGAGTGCATCGGTGTAGGCCTTTTCCAGTGCTGCCGTCATCTTGCTTTTTACAATTGTTCCGGCGCCTCCGTGTACGGCCAGTGCTATTTTCTGTTTCATGTTTTTGCCCTTTTAACCCCCGTTGTTTATGCAGCAAACATGCCATGCCTCCTCTCCTTAACCCACCTATTAACCAATCAACTTTTCAACCTTTCAACCCACCATCGCCATTTCTTTCACAAATCTTAACGAAACCACGCCACCTTGCTTTTGTCTGAAAAAGACATATACCTACTTTTACACAAATTAGCCGTTGAGGAAACCGCTCAAAATACTTGTCCGTGTCTTTCTCTCCATCCTTTTGCTGCTCATATTGATCTGGGCATTTTTGCAAACAGACTGGGGACAGAATTGGCTTGCCCGCCAGGTGACCGGACGCCTCTCCAAAGATCTTCAGACCAAAATCGACATCAAGCACGTCAGCATTGGCTTTTTCAACCGCATGGAACTGGAAGGTGTGTATGTGGAAGACCAGAAAAAAGATACCCTGCTGTATGCCGGTGCCGTAAAGGTTCGCATTACCGACTGGTTCTTTTTTAAGGACAAAGCGGTGCTGGAATACATCGGCCTTGAAAATGCGGTGATCAATTTCAACCGCACCGATTCGGTTTGGAACTACGGCTTCCTGGCCAGTTATTTTGCCTCCACCGATACGGTGACGGTAAAAAAAGACGCTGGTATTGCCTTTAACCTGAAAACAGTTGATTTTGACAACGTGCGGTTTGTTCAGAAAGACGCCTGGAAAGGTTCGGACATGACCGTTCGTATTGGCTCACTGGACCTCGATGCTCGTAATATTTCTATTTCCGATAAAGAAGTACTCATCAACTCCGTAGCCATAACGGACCCTTATTTTTCTACGCTTAGCTACAAAGGAAAGTTTACCGATACAACATCCACCGTTAACGACTGGCGCATTGCCGTCAACAACATTAGCCTTACAAACGGCCGCTTTCGCATGGACATTGACGACTATGTGCCGGATGTGACTTATTTCGACGGCAACCACATGGACTTCCGCAACATCAGCGGTTCGGCTTCTAATTTTTCCATGCGCGGCGATACGATCAAGGCGGCGGTAAAACTTTCCACGGCGGAACGCAGCGGCTTTACCGTAAACAACCTGCAAACAGCGCTGACCATTCAGCCGGGAACCTTTTCATTTGAAGACCTTTTGCTGCAAACCGACCACACGACCTTGCGCCGCTCTTTTGTGCTGAAAGGAGACGGGCCGGGCGGCTTTTCTGATTTTGTGCACGGCGTCACCATGGAAGCCGATTTTGACAACTCGGTCATTGCTTCCGACGACCTGGCTTTTTTTATTCCCGATACAAAGAGCTGGAAAAAAACCATCAACATCAACGGGAAAGTGGCCGGCAGCGTGGACAGGCTAAGCTCCGAAGACCTGCAGGTACGTATGGGCAACACCATTGTCGATGGTAACATCAGCGTGATTGGCCTGCCCGATATCAACAAAACACTCCTGAACATCGACGCCAACAATCTGAGCACCACCTATGCCGATGCGGTGAGCTTTTTCCCGGCCCTTTCCAGGGTGAGCTCTCCCAATGTGCGGGCCCTTTCTTACCTGCGGTTTAAAGGTGTGTTTACCGGCTTTATCAACGACTTTGTTTCCTACGGCACCATTCAAACAGCGCTGGGAACACTGACGACGGACCTGAACATGAAGATCCCGCAAACGGGAGAGCCGGTCTATTCAGGCTCGCTTTCAACCAACGGGTTTCAGCTGGGACGCCTGGTCAACAGCCCGGATGTAGGCATCGTGGATTTCCAGGGCGATGTAAAAGGCCGCAGCTTCGACTGGAACAAGATGTCACTCAACATCGACGGTACGGTGCGCCGCATTCAGTACGGCAATTATACCTATCGTAATATCAGGGGGAAAGGAACCGTTTCGAAACGGCAACTAAACGGCGACTTTACCGTGAAGGATCCCAACGCCGACCTGGAACTCAGTGGCCTGATCGACTTCCGCAAAGACATACCCGTTTTTGATGCCACGGCACAGATCCGCGTGGCCAACCTGAAAGCTTTGCAGCTAACCCCGGAAGACATTCGCTTAAAGGGCGACTTTAACCTGAACCTGCAGGGCAGCAACCTGTCGAACCTGATTGGTACGGCACGCATCAGCAATGCAGAACTGATGGCCAACGGGCAACAGTTGTCGTTTGATTTTCTCAACGTGGCTTCTTACTACATCAACAATGAACGCAGCCTGGCCGTAAGCTCCAACGAATTTGACGGACGCATTACGGGCAACTTCGACATTGCCACCCTGCCCTCTGCTTTCCGGCATTTTTTGAACCGCTACTACCCTGCCTACATCCCGGCTCCAAAGGCCTACACTCCACAGGATTTTTCTTTTGATATAACTACGGGTAACGTGGAGGAATACCTGCGATTGCTGGACAAAAATCTTTCGGGCCTGAACAACAGCCGGCTGAAAGGATCGCTGAACACCACCGCCAATACCATGACCCTGGATGCGGATGTGCCGCAGTTTGCCTACCAGCAGTTTGATTTTTCCAACATCCGCCTTGAAGGCGTGGGAACGCTTGACAGCCTTGTGCTGAACGGCAGCGCCACCGATGCCACACTATCGAAAGGTATTACGCTACCACAGGTGAATTTCAGCATCAGGGCCAGCAACGATGTTTCGGACATTATCATCAACACCAATTCCAATATTGCCATTAACCAGGCATCCCTTGCCGCACAGATCAAAACTTACAGCGATGGCATCTCGGTGCTTTTCCATCCTTCTTCCTTCACGCTGAACGGAAAGAACTGGAGCATAGAACAGGGTGGCGAATTGAACCTGCGGCAAAGCGCCGTGGCGCACGGGCAGGTGATCCTGAAAGAAGGTCCGCAGGAAGTAAAGATTGAAACCGTTGCCTCCGACATTGGTACCTGGAATGACCTGCAGGTGACCCTGCAAAACCTGAACCTTGGCGACCTCTCGCCACTGCTGGTAAAAGACATGCGGATTGAAGGCGCACTTTCGGGGGTGATCGTTGCTGAAAATCCAACCGGTAAAATGATGATCAACGTCGATCTAAGGGGTGCACAGATCAGGGTGGACAACGACAGCATCGGCGACATTGTGCTCAATGGCCGCTACAACAATGTGGATGGCATGCTGACGGCCCGCGGCAACAACCTGGACCCGGAACACAAGATCAATTTTGACATGGCTATGGACTTGAAAGACACGGCCGATGCCTTCCAGGATCGCATTACGCTTCGTCCGGATAATTTTCAAATAAAAATATTGGAGCGTTTTGTGGGGACGATGTTTACCGACCTGCAAGGCACCATGACAGGTGATGTGAACATTGTGGGAGAAGGCAGCAACCGCGATTACCTGGCCAAGGTGCGCCTGCGCAATGCCGGCCTGAAAGTGGTGTTTACGCAAGTGCCTTACACCATCGAGGACACGGACATTGAACTGCGAAAAGACTTTATTGACCTTAGCGGCATACAGCTCCGCGACCGGCGGGGCAACCTGGGACGCATCACCGGCGGCATATCGCACAAAGGTTTCCAGGACATGAACTTTGACCTGGCGGTGCAAACGGTATCGCCGCAGATGGAACTGATCAACACCACGTACAAAGACAACCAGCAGTTTTACGGCCGTGCCTATGGTACCGGAAGTTTTGTGCTGCTTGGCCCGCAGTACGACATGAACATGTTCATTGATGTAAAAGCTTCCACCACCGACAGCTCTTACATTACCATTCCGCCGGCGCAAACCCGCGAAACCGGCCAGGCCAGTTTTATGGTGGAGAAAAAGTATGGTAGAGAAATGACTGACATTGAACGTCGTGGCGGCGAATCCAATATTTCTTATGAAGTAACGATGACGGCTACCCCGCTTGTTAACGTTGAAGTGATATTGGATGAACTTACGGGTGATATCATTCGCGGTCGTGGCAACGGCACGTTGAAGATCACCTCCGGTACCATTGCACCGCTGCGCATTTCGGGTCGTTATAATATTGAAGAAGGAAACTACCTCTTCACCTTTCAGTCGGTTTTCAAACGGCCCTTTATTGTGCGCAAAGGCGCTAATAACTACATTGAATGGAACGGCGACCCTTACGCTGCCAACATCCGCCTGGATGCGTATTACACAGCGGAGAATGTAAGCTTTGCGCCGCTGGCGAATACGCTGGTGGTGGACCAGGAAACATCGCGGTCGCTGATGCGGGTTCGGGACAATGTAAACGTGGCCGCCACGCTGACCGGTGACCTGTTTGCACCCAACATTGCTTTTCGACTGGAGTTCCCCGCCAACAGCATTGCCTATTCGCAGCCTTCGGTGCAGTTTGCTTTGCAGCAACTCGAACGCAATACCAACGAACTGACAAAGCAGGTAACTTTCCTGGTGGTGACCAACTCGTTTGCGCCCTACGAAACAGGCCAGACCGTGGCCCGCCCTTTTGAAGAGCTGGCCTACAACACCATCTCTGGTGTGTTGTTCAACGTGATTAACCGTGAGTTGAACCAAATCCTCTCTAAAGTATTACGCAACAAGTTTACGCTGAACCTTTCCGGCTCACTGTACAACCGCAACCTTTTTGACCCCAACGCAAGAGGCATACGCCTGTTCAACCAGGCCACCTCCAACATCAGCGTGGGTACCTCGTTGTTCAATGGCAGGGCCATTCTTTCAGTAGGAGGAAGCTTTGACATTCCGTTGGAGTCAAACATCCAGCAAACCTTCCAGATCCTGCCGGACGTAAGCCTGCAGATCCTGCTGAACAAAACCGGCTCACTGCGCACCACCTTCTTCTACCGGCAGAACATCGATTTTCTCAACGGCTTTGCCACCAGCGGAAGCCCGCAGACAAGACGATACGGTACCAGTCTTTCGTACAACAAGGAGTTTGATTCCTTTAGCGAGTTCCTTTTTGGTGGAAAAAGGAAGCGACCACGTTTGGCCGCCACCGACAGCAGTCGCCAGACCTTGTTGCTGGGGCCATCGGGTATGAACCAGGACTAGAAAATTAAAATGGTTTGGTGAACGGAGCAGGTTTTTGTTCTCCATCTTCGACGGAAACGCAATAAAATTCTATTGGTCGTTAATCTGAAAAACAAAAGCTACCGAAGCAATTTTTATTTACGCCTGCGAGTATAGATAAGGTTGTATCAACGTACTGCAGTAATCCCAAACCTTCTTTTCGTTTTGAAGCGAAAAATAGCATCAACTATGCTTCTCTTCCACAGGTAAGCCCACTTCATTTTGCTGATTCTTTTCCGTGAAGGACCCTGTCTATTTTGCAGATGTCCTTAACATAAATCACGTTGCTTGCATAACCATGCGTTAAAACATAGATCATCGCCTGTGTGTGTAACAAGTATCTGTTCCCCGTTAAAGCACTCAGCAAAGTATACAGGGCTAAGTATGTGCAGCAGCTCAGAGAAAGCGGTATAGACGATAAAGTGATCCTGGAAAGCCTGTTTCAAAAACAGTGGGTGGTCTATTGCAAACGACCCTTTGGCGGACCGCAGCAGGTAATTGAATACTTAGGAAGGTATACGCACAAGGTGGCCATCTCTAATCATCGCCTGGAGCAGGTAACTGCCCGTGACGTCACCTTCCGCTACAAAGATTACAAGGATGCAGGGGCTTCAAAACGCATGACCCTCAGCAATGGGGAGTTTGTGCGACGGTTTGCGCAGCATATCCTGCCGCAGCGCTTTGTGCGCATCGGGCATTATGGCATCCTGAGCAGCGCCTGGAAAAGGGGTAAACTGCAGGCGGTGCAAAAGGCGCTGAAGGTGGTAAGAAGGGAACCTATAGTAAAGACCCTGCTCCGGCGGTGCCCTTGCTGTGAAACCGGTACGCTCATCACCATAGCGGTCTTTTCTCAGCGCGGCCCACCCAAACAGTATTTAGGGGAAAAAAGATCTGTTCCGGCCGCATGGCAGCAGTGGGTAGGGGCTCCAATGTGCCTGTCGCAATCCACATCAATGAAAACACCTCTTACACTGCACACACGACTGCACCACGCACAAAAAAAGAGGCGCCCTGCCTCTGAATAAACCCTCCCCCTCACACGATAACGCCATAGACAAAAACCTTTCCTTTAGTTAACCGGTTCCGTTCAACACCGGCTTCATTGTTCGCCCGTTGGGCGCAACGAAGCCTTAGTTATTGGTGGCTGTTGGTCAAGTTTCGGAGAGCCGCTGCAGTTGTGCGATCATTTGTGGCAGGAATGTCTCCTTGATTGTCCAAACAATGGAATAGTCAATACCGAAGTAATCATGAACTATGCGGTTTCTGAATCCTCGAATGCGGTGCCAGTCTATTTCTGGAAAGCGGTCTTTGAATTCTTCAGGAAGGCGGTTAGCAGCTTCTCCTATGATTTCAAAGTTGCGGATCACGGCATCTACCGTCTTACTGTCCTTCGTAAAGTCTTCGAAACTTTGCCCTTTTGTGTAATCAAGGATCTTGTGGGCACTTTCCAAAATGTCGCCAACCAAAAGCTTGGGTTCACGTTTAGACATAGACAATCTCCCGTTCTATTGCCTTGAAGTATTTGTCTTTAACGCCTTTACGAGATACCAGGTCTACCTTCTTTTGAAGGCGTTGTTCAATGTATTGTGCCAAATCTATGAATTCAATACCGATGGCTCGATCAAAGTCCACAATGATATCAATATCACTTGCGGGGGAAAAATCATCCCGTACCACTGAGCCAAACAAGCCAAGGCTCTGCACATGGAACCGCCTGGACAACTCAGGCTTAAGCTGTGCCAATGCTTGTTTTATTTCAGAGAGTTGCTCCATCCTTCAAATTTAGGAAATCTTACCCGAACCGAAATCGCCCATAACGACCAGGTATTGCTGCAGGTGGGATATTTTATAATGTCCAGCCCGAAACTGCTGCCGAATAATGATTAAAAATTGAAGATAATAACTAAAGCCAAATAGTTATTCGTCCAGCCCGGGCTAAAGTACAGCGATGCAATCAGTTGATGTTTCAAAGTCTAGCCCCGCCTGCAGCAATATTTTTGTTGTACGTTCGCCCTTCTTTCGGATGTGCCTTTATAACGTATGTGGCCACCGAAGTTGAGTGTGTTCAAGAAGCGTCGGAAGAAGGCAGGCACATTTGCAGGGTTAGCTTTTGTACGACGGTTTTGTGCCTTCTGAATGGGCCTGGCCTGCTGAGTGGGTGAAGACAGGCCGGTTAAATAAAAAAAAGCTACCGAAGTAGCTTTGGAAACTTATACAATCACCTGTTACGAAATCTGCTTCAATGCTTCTCCAACGGTTTCAGAAAGTGGCGTGGTAGGCCTTCCGATAAGCTTAGAGAGTTGGCGACTGTCATCAAACACATCTCCTTTAGATACCGATACATCCCAATTGGCAATTGCCTGTGCAAATCCTTGTGGTACGCCAAAATTTGTTAGTATAGCAGTGTATTCTGATTCCGGTAGATTTTTGAATGGAATGTCTTTTCCTGCCTGACGTGAAATTTCGGCGGCGAAATCAGTCAGCGTATATGCGTTATCACCTGCAAGTTCATATACTTTGCCCTGGTGCCCTTCACCTGTTAGAACTACAGCTGCTGCTTCTGCAAAATCTTTACGTGCAGCAGAAGAAATTTTACCATCCCCTGCACTGCCCAAAAAAGCTCCGCCACCCAGTGCTCCAGGTATCGAGCCCGTATAATTTTCGGTGTACCAGCCATTGCGCAGCAAAGTGAATGGAATACCGCTTTCCTTTAATGCCGCTTCAGTGGCAAGGTGTTCGCCGGCAAGATTAATGGATGATGTATCTGCATGAAGCAGACTTGTATAAACAATCCATTTTACACCTGCTTTCTTTGCCGCTTCAATGATATTCTTGTGTTGAGTGGCACGTTTTCCTATTTCATTAGCTGAAATGAGCAATAAAGTGTCTATGCCTTGAAGTGCAGTGGCAAGTGTTTCTGGTTTATCATAATCCGCCTCACGGACTTCTACGCCAAGGTTGGATGCCTTTTGTTTAGAACGAACTAAAGCAACAATATTGTCAGCGGCAGTTTTCTCTTTCAATTTAGATACTACAATTTGACCCAGTTGTCCTGTTGCACCTGTAACGCCAATTTTCATAATCATTTTCTTTTTGTTGAAAAGCAAAGGTCACACGAATAAACCGGCTGGGAAAGGTAAAAAAATGCCTTTTAGTGATACTTTTCGGAACTAACTCTTATTAAAGCTTTCCCGGAACTCAATGGGTGTTTTAGCAATATGCTTGCGGAAGTATTTAATAAAGTTGGTCGGCTCTTCAAAACCCAGGTCATAGCCAATTTCTTTGATGGAAAGGTTGGTATGGATGAGCAGGCGTTTAGCTTCAAGCATTACCTTTTCATCAATGATAACCTTTGGCGTTTTACCCATTGTTGTTGTCGTTGCATGGTACAAACGCTTTTCAGATACATTCATTTGAGAAGCATAGCCGCTTACTGATTTCAGGGTTCTAAACTGTGCCGTAAGCAGGTCTTTGAACAATACGGTGTAATCTAGGTCTACGCCTTTCGCCATCTCCTTAAAGCCTTGTGCCCTTCTTTCCCTTTCTGCAAGCAACAGCAGGTTGTGAAGCAAATTGTGTAAAAGGCTATAATGATAAGCATCGTTGTTTCTGCTTAACTCTGCTTCAATGGCATGAAAGGCAATCAGCAGGGAAGGAGATGATTTAACGTCAATTATTGAAATGTCCAGGAGGTCGTTGAAAAGTATAGTATTGGTCAGGTATTTTGTATCATCTTCTGTTTTAGCAAAGAAGTTATCGGTAAACACCAACACCTTGCCGTCGTGTTTGCTGGCGGCATCAATTGCCTTTACCCTATCCTTATTGATGAACAAAAACGTATCTGCTTTCACTTTCACAGGCTCAAAATCTATTAAGTATTCAGCAGCACCCTTTTGTACCCAAAAGATGTGATAGAACTCTGTGCGGTGTGGTGTTGTAATGGACTTATGATGCTTTAAGACGGTGTCTGCAATCGGAAGAACTTCAATTTCCAAGGGCAGCCCTGGCTTAAACTTTACTTGTGTGATGTTAGATTGCACACACGAAGTTATCAGTTTAGTTCAGTCATAAGGAGGTTCGGCTGAAAAAGCCAGTATGAAATTGAAACTTACGTTGTTGAGGTGGTTATTTAATTGATATTAAAATTAAAGCTGAGTACATTCAGCCAAGCCGGGGGTGGCTGGAATGTGTGCCGCATTTTAAACTCTTTGCAAGATTGGCGTTTGTGCTTAGGTTCTGTGGGCCTTGCAGTGTGCTAAAAATTGCGTGGGGTAGCATCGTAAATTCTAACCGTGGTTCAACTTTTACGGTCTGTACAAATAGGGTGACGTACAACGTGAAAGCATTGCTGTCAGGTGTGGCATTGGCAGCAGTGCAGATGAATAAAGATAATCAGATGCCGTGTTATTTGTCAGCCAAATAGTAGCACGTCCAGCCACACTTGCAGCAATGCACTGTTGGCCGCTGGTCTCTTGTCAACAAAAACTGCCCCAATTCAAATCTTTTTAAGTACCAAACCAATTCTCTTGGCATTCACCACTTCCACGAACGATGCTGAGTCTAAAGGCCCAGACACATGGGATTTGATAACATTATTTGAACTTTCTCCATTTGCGACAGTTTCAATTTTGAAATCTTTGTTTATAATCCAATACTGATACTCTGTTCCAAATCGGGATGTCCGTGATTTAGCAATAATCCATTTTGCATCGTTTGCATATTCTGTGACGGTCATTGGCACAATTTCAATACCCGAGCCCGAACATTTCTCCTCAGAATAGAGTATTCGTCTGTCGACATTATCATATTCGGAGAGCCTGAAGTTGTTTCCAAGATGCTTTTCCTTAATAAAGCCACAACAACTGTGAATTAGAAAGCTGAGTCCAATTATCAAAAATCCAATTGTCTTACGCATATTTAGGGAGTCAGTTCAGTTGTCGTATTGGGTGGCGACTTGCGGCCAACGAACAGAGCTTTGTGCAGTAGCGGTACTCCGTGTTCCGTCAAGCCCAGAACCGAAGGTGAAAAATGATTTACAGTTGAAAATAACAAGTGTTGTTGAATAGCGTTGGGTCAAGCTGGATATGCAGCACAATAGTGAACATGCTGCCGATGTTTCGTACGTCGCCCCGCTATTGCACAAAACTCCCTGTTGGCTGCGGTTTCGGCAATTTTATTTTGACAACTATGTTACGATAGCGTTAGGATGGTCCTTCAATTTAAACACTTCATCTCGACCAATTATTCTCTCGGCTAAGGACTTTATGTGAAACTCAAACACATTACCTTTTGGTAAGTCCTTTTCGAGTTTTGCAGAGTTATCAAGAATGTCAATAACTGCATTGGTCGTTGGCATTAAATAAAGATTATCAATAGCCAATTTCAAATCGAATATTTCATGATCCAACTGATGATGTAGAAAGTCAATCTCTTGTTGCGTAGAACCCTTGGGCAAATATCTGTCTACGATATACTGCCTCATTACCATAATCAAAGCTACCTTTCTAAAGTTGCTTTCTGCCAGACCTTCAGTTCTAAAACCCTCTGACTTGAGCGTTCGACGAAATCGTTGTGCAATGGTAGCCTGTAACTCGAAAAAAGAGAAGATTAGAAAGAATAGTTTGCTAAATTCTGTTGCAGATTTGATATTCTCATTTTGTTTGAAAACAAAATTTGCTATCAATTCAAATGAAAACCAATCACATTCTATTTCGTCTACTAGTCGCTCCCTTTCGGTATTAAAGTATGTTCTGTTATTTCTTAAGTCTTGTCGGATTTTGTCCAAGCCTTCACGAGACAAACTAACTTTCCCATAATATGTTGCTATTTCTTCAAAGTTTTCCTGATTTTCATAACAACATTGTTGCAAGGCTAAATCAAAAATCTTTGAGGATGCCTCGCTCACTCCACGGTCTACATGTTTTTGATGTTTTAGATAATGGAATATCTCATGACCAACGATGAAGTAGTCAACGAGGTTTTGAAAAAATGAAGTTTTCAAATGCTCGCTAAAGCTTTCCATGTAATTTCCATAGTTCGCTAAATCCTTCTCTTGTACTAGATAGTATTGGGTGAAGGGCACAATTGGATGGCGGAATACGAATGAAGCGAAGTGATAATTTTCTTCTATAACATATAAACAGCCGCTTTGCTTTAATATTTCTGTGAGGGATGAATAGCCGGAGCCATTGGAAATTGTTCTAAAAATATTTTTCAAAAGAAACGACTGCGAAACATCGAAAAAGATTACGCTTTCGGTTCTTCTGTGCAACACGAAAGAACTCTGTCGGTAGGATGCGATTAACTCAATTGGAAGGTTTCTGTCTCCAAGAACAATCTCACTAAAACTGTGGACGTGTGTGAAGTACGCCTTATTAATGTTTTCAGATGCAAAGAGGTTTGATAAGATTGCGGCTTTCTGACCACTCCATACAACATTGTTACTCATGGAGAAATATGTTGAACTACTGCTCTAAATTGCTGATTTCTTTTCCATCTTTCGTCAACTTAAGCTTAATACCCTTACCTTTTAAGACGGCGATTAACGAAGTCACCGCCCCTAAAACCGCAGGCAGATTTTCAATCACAAGCCCAATTATTTTTTGTCCGTCAAAGCCTGAGGCTTCTTCGGTGAAGGCTTCCTTCTCATGATTTTTCACAAAGTCTTCAAAATACTGCCGGGCTTCTTCGTTGCTTTGAATAATTATCTCACTCATAAGTTTCGATTTTGATTTTTGAAAAGACAAGTTAGCAAAAAAATTAAAGCGGCTCTACAAATCGCAGCCAACGGAACGAGGCTTTCAGCAGTACAGGAATTTGAAATGCTGTCGCCTCAATTAGTTACTGTAGCAAAATAATGATTCTTTCGATTGGCGCATATTCTGGCGCCTGTATTGCTGGAAACCTATGTTACCAGCATGTGCTTTCGGTCACATAAGCTCTTCCCTTAGAATAGCTTTCACTTTAAAGGTTGTTTGCCCTTTGTCCGGCAAAAATGATTTAAACTTTTCGTTGAAAAACTCTTGCAAGAAGTTCCAGTCACTTGCATTCATCCCGCCGCTACCATGTTTGTCAACTTGGTCAACAACTTTAAGGCAGCCAATAAGTTCAAAATTTCCCCGAAACTTCATAAAATCTTTTCGCCAAATGGTCAGTCTGTATGAGCCTAAAAAGTATGGCTTGATTTCAGGATGAATAGTCCACATTCTTTGTAGTTCATTGTCTGAATACTTGAAATAGTCACTTTTCTTGTTTCCTATTCCATAAAACCCACTTTCATAGATACTCTCAATTGTGGGCTTTTCTATCCTGTCGTATGTCAATGCAGCAAAGGTGAAATTCTGCGGACTTCTTTCTTTATAAGTACTCGTGCAAAGAAGTGCTTTGTATTTGCCGTCAGCAGCCTTGAAAGTCAGTATGTCTCCCTGATTTACGTCTCTTATTTTCTGCATGAGTCTTATTTTCTGCATGAGGCTTCAATGGCATTGCTGGTAACGTTCGAGTATTTGCGAAGGCAGGGAATTCATTGATTGTCCAGCCCGGTACAAATGCCCATTTGAAAATATGTTGTTGAAGTTAAGAACTAAAGTTGAGCATTGAACGTCGAGCCCGAACCGCTGCTGGTGCTTGCACATAGCTGATGTTACATTGTCCAGCCCTGCTTTTGCAAATACTTTTGTTGGGCGTAGCATTCGAAATCATCTTTTTGTTGTCGCTGCTATGTTAACCAAAATGTCCAAATAAGCTAAGAGTAATTAATCAGTTGTCAACTTTATGTTTTTATAGAACGCTTTGTCGTTTTTAATATAGGCTTTGTCGAACTATAATTACAGATAAAAAAATTAAGCATTTTAAACTTTTTACCCGTTGTCAAAGTAACGACTATAGCCTTGAGAAAAATATTATAAACATATTCGTCTTCCTGTGCTGTTTTTATCTGGTCTAATTGAATGTGTTTGTGTCTGAGAAAAAGCATGTCTGAAATCAGCAAACCGCCTTCTGTCTGCTTGATTTTATACCTATAGTTTATTAGAAGGTCTAGCAGTACAATTATGCCGTAGATAGTTCCTAAAAAAGCAAATGTCAACCCTATTAATACAGCTGTTTTATTTTTATTACTGTCAAAAATAATGAAAGCGAATTTAGCTATTAGGTATACGCCTGTCAGAAAAAGAACAAAGACAACAAACATTAAAATGTATGTCAGATAATTAAACTTTCCTTTCATTGACGGTCTGGTTATGTTACGCCCAACATTTGTATTTACGAAACTTCTTGCTCCATTTCATCTTGATCTCCAATACCAAATGCGGCAAGAAATTAACTCAACATACTAAAATTTTCGTTTAGATGTCACCCCGCTATTTAACCATTTCAACAATCGAACATTCACTTCCTCACCGCAACACCTTTCTCAGCCAAAAACGCTTTCAGGTCTGGTATCTCGATCTCCTTAAAATGAAATACACTGGCGGCAAGTGCTGCATCCGCGCCGGCCTTGAGAAAGACATCGGCAAAATGCTGCATCGATCCACCACCACCCGAAGCAATAACGGGAATGGGTAGCCGTTCGGAAAGCAGCCGGGTAATATCCAGCGCAAAACCAGCCTTCGTACCGTCATGGTTCATAGAGGTAAGCAGGATTTCGCCGGCGCCCCTTTCCACCGCTTCCTGCGCCCAGTCTATGCATTTGGTGCTTGTTTTGGTGCGGCCGCCATGCAGGTACACATACCACTCACCGTCTTCTTCCTGCCGCGTATCAATGGCCAATACCACGCACTGGCTGCCGGCCCTGTTGGCAATGTCCGTTATTACTTGCGGCGACTGAAAGGCAGCCGTATTGATAGAGATCTTATCGGCACCGTTGTTCAATAAAACAGAAACATCATCAACTGTTTTTATGCCGCCACCCACCGTGAAGGGAATGTTGATGGTATGAGCAACACGCTTTACCAGCTCGGCCAGTGTTTTGCGTTTTTCCACCGTGGCGGTAATGTCAAGGAATACCAGTTCATCGGCTCCCTGCTTCGCATAATTGGCGGCCAGTTCCACCGGATCGCCGGCATCACGCAGGTTCACAAAATTGGTTCCTTTTACGGTTCTGCCGTCCTTGATATCAAGGCAGGGAATGATTCGTTTTGCCAGCATAATCAAGCATTGAGTTTGGTGAGGTCCGCCAGTTGCACACGGCCTTCGTAAATGGCTTTGCCGATGATAACACCTTTGCAACCGATATCCTGCAACAGGTACAGGTCATCTAAGGAGCTTACACCGCCGCTGGCAATAAAATGCAGCTCCGGAAATTTTTGAACAATGCTTTTGTACAATTCTGTTGAGGGGCCTTCCAGTGCGCCGTCCTTGGAAACATCGGTACAGAATATCTGCTGTACACCTTTTTGAATGTACTCCTCCATAAAGTCATAGATCCAGATATCTGTCTGCTCCATCCACCCACTGATGGTCAGCTTCTCCCCTTTTACATCGGCTCCCAGCAAAAATTTTTCGGCACCCCATTTTTGCAGCCACTGCACAAAGGTTTCTTTTTCCTTTACAGCCATGCTGCCAACAGTGGCCAGCGCTGCGCCGGAATCAAACACGATCTGCACGTCTTTTTCCGATTTGATGCCGCCGCCAAAATCAATAACGAGCGAAGTTTTGCCGGCAAGCGTTTCCAGCACCTTCCAGTTCTTTACCTTGCCTTCTTTGGCGCCGTCCAGGTCCACCAGGTGAAGCCGTTGCAGGCCGGCATCTTCAAACTGCCGGGCCACTTCCAAAGGGTGTTCGTTGTATATCTTTTTTTGCGCATAATCGCCATGCGTCAGCCGAACGCACTTGCCTTCGATAATATCTATAGCCGGTATGATTTCCATCAGATGTCTAAAAAATTTTGAATGATGCGGTCGCCTGTTTCTGCACTTTTTTCGGTGTGAAACTGTACGCCGTAAAAATTGTCCTTTTGCACCGCCGCCGCATATTCGATCCCATACTGACAGCTTGCGATGGTGTGTTCGCTCTGCTCGGCATAATAGCTGTGCACATTGTAGATATAACTCGCTTCTTTCACGTCTGCAAACAGCGGCGATCGCAGGTTGTAGATTGTGTTCCAGCCGACCTGCGGTATCTTGATGCGGTCTTCGCCGGCACGAAACTTTTTAACGGCTACCGGCACAATGCCCAGGCAATCGGTATTGTTTTCTTCCGAATGAAGGCAAAGCAACTGCATACCTACGCAAATGCCCAGTACCGGTTGTTTCAGGTCCTTTATCACGACGTCCAAGTTGTTCTGCTGCAGGCTGGCCATGGCACTGCTGGCCTCTCCCACACCGGGAAAGATCACCTTGTCGGCAGCACGGATCTTTTCAGCGTCATCGGTCACTTCGCCTTGTATACCCAGGCGTTCCAGTGCAACGATCACCGATTGGATATTTCCTGCGTTGTATTTGATTATTGCAAGATTCATTTTAAATTAGTTTACAGTTCACTGTTAACCGTTTACAGTTGAAGAAACAAACTGCAAACCGTAAACGTTAAACGGTGAACGATTTCTTCAGCGGAAGTAGCTCACCTGGTAGAGCGACAGCTTCCCAAGCTGTAGGTAGCGGGTTCGAGTCCCGTCTTCCGCTCAACTTTCTTTATTTCAATTCTTGTAGGTAAAGAAATATGCCGCTACGCTAAAACTGTTCCCAAAAATTGTTTGGTGACGGCTTCCACATCACCACCACCCTCAAGTGCCTTGATATACGCACTGCCGATAATGGCGCCGTTTGTATATTTTGATGCCGCTGTAAACGTGGCTTTGTCTTTTATGCCAAAGCCCACCAGCACAGGATTTTGCAGGTTCATTGCCTGTAACCGCTGCAGGTAGGTTTTCACCACCGAAAAATCCTTGTCCGACCCCGTTAGGCTCGATGAAGAAACCGCGTACAAAAAACCGGTGCTCAAGCTATCCAGCTTGCGGATACGCTCTTCGGATGTTTCCGGCGTGACGAGGAAAATAAAATCAAGGCCGTGCTTTTTAACAATGACGCCGTATTCCTTTTCATATTCAAACATGGGAATATCCGGTATGATCAGGCCATCGATGCCCACCTCCGCTGCTTTGGCACAAAAAGCGTCGAAGCCATATTGCAATAAAGGGTTCAGGTAACCCATCAACACCACCGGTACCGAGATGTCCTTTCGGAAGTCTTTCAATTGCTCAAACAGGGTGGTGATGGTCATGCCGTTTTGCAAGGCCTGGCTGCCGCTGGCCTGTATCACAGGTCCATCCGCCAGGGGATCGCTGTAAGGCATTCCCAGCTCTATCAGGTCGGCACCCGACTGCTGCAGCGCTTTCATCACTGGCAGCGTGCTATTCAACTGCGGGTAACCGGCCGTGCAATACACATTTAAGACGTTCTTGTTTTTCCGTTCAAAAAGTTCCGTGATCCTGCTCATAACATTTCATAAAAGGCCGAAACGTTTTTCCATTCGGCATCGGCCTCTGTTTCGTAGAAAGTTTCCCTTTCCACCGTAGACAAATAATAATTGAGAAAGCCATCCACCTTCTCGGGTTCCTTTGTATAAAAAATGATCTCCCGCTTGCGAAAAGCCGTTGTATGCCCTACATGGACAGTCTGCGTTTGTTCTTCGAGGTATTCGATCATTTTTTTCTCCACTTCGTGAAGATAATCGTACTCATCCTCCTGCGGGTGTCCGTACTCGTTATACGTATCCGGAACGATCCCGATCAACACAACATGGGGGAAACCTGCCTGTATCGATGGATCGGCCAGGTCCTTGTTGATCACGGCCAGCGCCGGGAACCCTTCCACCTCAAACTCAAACCCCGTATAGGTTGCCGATTTGCTGTTCATATTTCCTGAATTTAAAAGTCTGTTATGTAAAGCATTCACCACTCACCACTCACCACTCACCACTCACCACTCACCACTCACCACCATCCATCACCCGCATATAGGTTGCCAGGTCTTTGTCGCCCCTGCCGCTTAAGCAGATCACCACTTTGTCCGATTCTTTTAACGACAATTGATTCAATGCCGAAAATGCATGGCCTGTTTCCAATGCAGGAATGATCCCTTCCAGCCGGGCCACTTCAAACGAAGCTTTCAGGGCATCGCTGTCGGTGACGCTTAAAAATTTTCCACGACCACTTTTGTAAAGATGTGCATGCAACGGGCCAATGCCCGGGTAATCTAGCCCCGCCGAAATACTATGCGGTTCCACAACCTGCCCGTCGCCGGTTTGCATGACCAGTGATTTACTGCCGTGTAAAACGCCTTCCGTTCCCAGTTGCGTAGTGGCAGCGCTCTTCCCGGAATTGACGCCTTCCCCCGCTGCTTCCACGGCCACCAGCTCCACGGAGGCATCATCCAGAAAATGATAAAACGCACCGGCGGCATTGGAGCCACCACCCACGCAGGCAATGACCTTATCGGGCAATTCAGTGCCGGTTTTTTCTTTTAACTGCCGGCGAATCTCTTTGGAGATAACACTTTGAAAACGGGCTACCATATCAGGGTAAGGGTGGGGTCCCACTACGCTGCCAATTATGTAATGCGTATCGTGCGGATTGTTGATCCAGTCGCGGATAGCCTCGTTGGTAGCGTCTTTCAGCGTTTTGCTTCCACTGACCGCCGGTACCACTTTCGCACCCAGCATTTTCATGCGGGCTACATTGGGTGCCTGCCGCTGGATATCTTTTTCGCCCATGTACACAATGCACTCAATGCCTTTGAGGGCACAAACCGTAGCCGTAGCCACACCGTGCTGGCCTGCACCGGTTTCGGCAATAATGCGCTTTTTGCCCAGCCGCTGTGCCAGGAGGATTTGACCAACGGTGTTGTTGACTTTATGCGCACCGGTATGACAAAGGTCTTCGCGTTTTAAAAAGAGTTGTGTTCCGTATTGCTTGCTCAAACGCTCGGCAAAATACAGCGGTGTTGGTCGGCCTACGTAGTCTTCCAGCAATTGCTGGTATTCTTTCTGAAAGCCGGACTCGTTAATGATGTCGAGGTATTTAGTACGCAGCTCCTCCACATTACGGTGCAGCATCTCCGGAATGTAGGCCCCGCCAAAGCGGCCGTAATAGCCCTGCTCATCGGGGGCAAAAATGCTTTTTGTCATCCCGTATTCCACTGCCGAACCTTTCTCCTCTGTTTTGCGTGTAATATGATAACTCATGTTGTATCGTATGTTTGAAAAGGGTTGTTCTGGATAGAAAAGATATCTCTCCTTTCCCGTGAGCTCCTTTTCAAATCGTTTCTAAATTTGTTTTTGTGCGTTCGCTGACGATATTGCCCGTATTCAATACCGTAGCGGGTTCGAACAGCATTACCCACACTTCTTTCTCCGCAACAGGCTTGTGCTCTACGCCTCTCGGCACGATCAGCATTTCGCCTTCGGTTACTTCCACCGAACGGTCCCGGTATTCCATGCGAAAGTTTCCCTTCAACACAAAAAACGCTTCGTCTTCCGCTTCGTGGTGGTGCCAGATAAATTCGCCCAGGAACTTCGCCAGCTTTACCTGCTGCCCGTTCAATTCCCCCACAATTTTCGGGCTCCAGTATTCGGTTACCAACTCAAACTTCTGCAGGAGATTGATCTTGTCCATTGTCATTTTTTAATTCGGTGATGAATTGCGCCACTTTCTGCATGTCCTTTACACCCGGCTCTGTTTCAAAACGACTGTTGATGTCCACCGCGATCATGTTCTTCGCGGCGCCTGTTCGCATAAAGTCCCGTACCGTTGCCGCGTCTGTCGGCTCAATGCCACCACTCAGGAAAAAGGGTTTTTGAATGGGTACATCCTGCAGGCGTTTCCAGTCAAATTTGCGACCGGTGCCGCCGTACAGCGCCTTGTTTTCGCGTTCGCCTTTTGGCGCCGGCACGCCGGTATCGAAAAGGAAAAAATCAGCGTCTTCGTAATAGTCCTTTATCATCCAGCCCACATGGTCGTTTTCGGCAAAGCGAAAGGCTTTGATCACATCAATGTTGGCAACGATCTTCTGGCATTCGTACGGCGTTTCCCTACCGTGAAGCTGCACCATATCCAGCCCGTACTCTTCAATGCTGCGCATAACTTCTTCGTAGCTTGCATCCACAAACACACCCACTTTGTACAGTTTTACGTTGGCTTTTTTTACAGCAGTGCCACTGAGTCCGGCCCTTCCCACATACCGGGGACTGGGTGGGTAAAAAATAAAACCGGCGTAGCTCACATCCAGTTCCGGTAAGGCGAGAAGCTGATCGATCCTGGTGATGCCGCAAACTTTTACTTTCATCCGAGTGCATTTTGACGTTGAATCGTAGCAGCAATCGCAGCACCAGGAAAACCTTCCTGTAATGACCTTAAAGATACTATCGTCGCCTTCATCCTCACAACTGGTAGGTAAATTCTTTGAAGGCCATCATGGGACTTTCCTGCTTCATAAAATTTTCGCCTATTAAAAAACCACGAAAGCCATGGGCTTTCAGGTAATGAATGTTCTTCACATCGTTGATGCCGCTTTCCGCCACTTTAATAAAGGCATCATCAATCCTTTCAGCCAGCCGAACCGAATGCTCCAGGTCCACTTCAAAATTTTTGAGGTTACGGTTGTTCACGCCAACAAGATCTACCGTATCGCAGATGTGGTCGAGCTCTGTTTCATCATGCAGTTCCAGCAGCACTTCCAGCCCAAGGTTTTTGGCCGCCACCGATAGGGTTTTAACCTGCTGCGGCGACAGACAGGCAGCGATCAGGAGGATCACATCGGCACCGAAGGCTTTGGCTTCGATCAACTGGTATTCATCGATCATAAAATCCTTGCGCAGGAGTGGAATACCGTTGTCTCTTGCCGCCACCAGGTCGTCGAGCGAACCACCAAAAAAGCGGTGGTCCGTTAAGATGGAAATACCAGAAGCGCCATAGCCAAAATAGGCCTTGGTCACCGCTTCTACGCTGTCGCGGTTGTTGATAACACCTTTCGACGGCGACTGCCGCTTGTACTCCGCAATAATGCCGGTCTTTCGTTCGTCAAGCAAGGATCTTTTCAGCGAAAGACAAGAGCGGCTGAAATAATGTTCTTTCTCCAGTACGGCAACGGGCCAGTCTTTTTTTCGCTGCGCTACTTCGCCTTTTTTATGTTCGATGATGGTCTCCAGAATATTCATTTCAACACAAATTTTTAAACACGGATTTTTGCACGGATTGCACGAATTTTTTGCCTTACTATTTATCTCTTCTCTACTTTTAAAAGTTCGAAATCCTCAAACCAACTACAAACAACAAACAATAAACTACAAACTTTTACTGCATCTGAATCAGTTTCTGAAACGCTGCGAACGCCTTACCGCTTTCCAAACTCTCGCAGGCGGCGTTGTACGCTTCTTCGTAGGTAGCGTAATCGCCCATGCAGTTGAGGGCCATGGCGGCGTTGGCCAGCACCACGGCGTTCTGCGACCAGGAGCCTTCTCCCTTCAACACTTTCAAAAAAATCTTTGCTGCTTCATCGACCGTGCTGCCGCCATAAATATCCATTGGTGAAACCGTACGTTTTCCAATCTGCTCTGCAGACAATACTTTTTCACCGCTGTTGGTGATCACTTTTGTGTCGGAGGTCAGGGAGATCTCGTCGTAGCCATCCAACCCATGAATGATGGTGAAGGGCTTGCCTTCCTGCTGCAACAGGTAGTTGTAAATGCGGGCCATCTCCAGGTTGTATACGCCTACCAACTGGTATTCGGGCTTGGCAGGATTTACCATTGGTCCCAGCATGTTGAAAAAGGTACGAAAGCCCAGGTTTTTGCGGATGCCGGCAACGGCTTTCAGCGCCGGGTGAAACAAGGGCGCATGCAAAAAAGTAAAGCCCACTTCGTCGAGCTCGCGGTTCAGGCTGTCGTTGCTGTTTTTAAATTTATAACCCAGCGATTCCATTACGTTGGAAGCGCCACTAACGGATGTGGCGCCGTAGTTGCCGTGCTTGGCCACTTTTTTCCCGGCGCCGGCAACAATAAGGCAGGATAAGGTGGAAATGTTAAACGTATTCTTGCCATCGCCACCGGTACCCACAATGTCCATTACTTTTTGCCCTTTCAGGTCAACCGGCACGGCCAATTCCAGCAGGCCATCCCGAAAACCCTGCAGTTCGCTGATGCTGATGCTACGCATAAGGTAGACCGTTATAAAGGCAGTCAGCTCTACATCGTTGTACGTTCCCCTTGCAATGTTGCGCATGATCTCCTGCGCCTGCTGGCGGGACAGTGTTTTATGTTCGAATAGCTGTTGTAATATCTTCTTCATTTAAACACGAATTGTAAACACGAATTTTTGCACGGATTACACGAATTAATTCCCTAACTTCTCAACCTATCAACCTATTCACTTATCAACTTATCAACTTATCAACTTATCAACCTATTAACTTATTAACCCATTAACTTATCAACCATCTCACCGCTTCAGCCAGTTACGGAGAATGGTTTCGCCGTTAGGCGTCAGCACACTTTCGGGGTGAAACTGCACGCCCTGTACATCATAGGTTTTGTGTTGCAAAGCCATGATGTAGCCGTTGTTGTCTTCCGCCGTTATTTGCAATGAATCCGGAAAGCCCTCGCGGCTTACCACCCAACTGTGGTAACGGCCTACCGGGATGGTTTCCGGCAGGTCTTTGAACAAAGGTGTTGGCTCTAACTGGCAGTCAAGGGCAACCCCGTGATACACGGTTGAAAGATTTACCAGGGTTCCGCCAAAGGCTTGTCCAATGGCCTGGTGGCCGAGGCAGACACCAAGTATCGATTTGGTGGCAGCATAGGCATCGATCAGGGGTAGCAGTTGTCCCGCTTCGGAGGGAATGCCCGGGCCGGGTGACAGGATAATCTTATCATACCCAGCCACTTTTTCCAACGGTATTTCATCGTTGCGAAAAACATCCACATCAATTCCTTTGTCCACCTGCTTTACCAGGTGAACCAGGTTATAAGTAAACGAATCGTAATTATCAAAAACCAGCAACTTCATTTCTCAAATTTTAGAATCAATATTCTCTTCCTCAATCAACCTGTCAACTTTTCAACCTATTAACTTATCAACTTATCAACCTCTCAACCTACTCCCTCCGCCATCTCTATCGCCTTCTTCAACGCATTTAACTTATTGGCCACTTCCTGCAATTCGCTTTCGGGATCACTGGCGGCCACAATACCGGCACCACCCTGCAGGAACAACGTATTGTCCTTGCTGAGCAGCGTACGGATCATAATGGCGTGGTTGCAGCTCCTGTCGAAGCCAACAAAACCAATGGCACCACCGTAAAAGCTGCGGGCTGTGGGCTCCAGGGTGTTGATCAATTGCATGGCCTTGTACTTGGGCGCACCGCTTAGCGTCCCCGCAGGAAAAGTTTTAAAAAGCACATCAAAAGGATTGGTGCCTTCGGCCACATCGCCGGTCACTTCGCTTACCATGTGAATCACATGCGAGTAGTATTGAATTTGCTTGTATTGGCTGACTTCCACGTTGGTACAAACAGTGCTCAGGTCATTGCGGGCAAGGTCCACCAGCATAACATGCTCGGCGTTTTCCTTGGCATCTTTGGTCAGTTCATCAGCCCGTTGCTGGTCCACGGCATCATCGCCGCTGCGCTTGAAGGTACCGGCAATGGGGTGAATGATAGCCTTTCCGTTGCGGATGATCAGTTGCGCCTCGGGTGAAGATCCTACCAGCTTGTAATCACCATAATCAAAGAAGAAAAGGTAAGGCGATGGGTTGATGTTGCGAAGGGCACGGTACACGTTGAACTCATCCCCGGAAAATGCCTGCTGAAAGCGGCGGCTTAATACGATCTGGAAAACATCGCCGCGGTGACAACTGGCAATGCCTTTTTTTACCATCTGGCGAAAGTCTTCGTCTTCCATGTTGGACGATTCGATACCCACAGCGCGGAAAGGAAACACGGGAACATCCTTGCTGTTGATCAGGCTTTCCACCACGGCCAGCTCGCTTTCCACACCCGCTACTTTGTTCTCGAGCAGGAGCAATTCATCGCGGTAATGGTTAATGGCAATCACGTATTGATACAAACGGTAACGGGCATACGGGATCTGGTTGCGCACATCCGAGGACTCCTGAAACCGGATGGTCTCAAACAACTGCACGGCATCAAAGGTGAAATAACCATACAGTCCCTGTGCAAACCGGGCCGCTTTGGTATCGGTAGTTGTGGTTTCAAAGCGTTGCGTAAAATCCCAGAGGATAGTTTGCAGGGGTTCGTTTCCAGCCAGGGCCGTCCGTTGCGCAGGCTGTCCCGGCAGCTTGGTTTCTATCACGTCTTTCCTGATCTCAATGCCACCGATGGCATTGATGCCGATAAATGAATAGCTGTTCTCCGCCGCGTGGTGATCGGTGCTCTCGAGAAGAACGGTATCGCGAAAGCGGTCACGCAGGCGCAGGTAGATGCCAACGGGTGTGTACACATCGGCGAGCATTTTCCGGACTGTCGTTTCAATTTGTATCTTCTTCATACACGGTAACATAAAAAGCCCCGCTAGTTGCGGGGCTCTGACTATATTGAATAAACAACGGCAATAGCGCTACAGAACCCCGAAAGAGTTTGTATGCCACCACCAAAATTTATTACTGATCATTTTCATTTGTGCAAATATGCGCAAGGATGGACGATTTGGCAAACTTTTTTTTAGCTTTTAAAAAAACGGTTATGACAATACAACATAAAGAAGGTGAAAACAGGGGTGTGTTTTTTATTGCGGAAGAAGAGGAAATTCTCGCCCAGCTAGCTTACGCCAAAAGCAGCGACAATACGATGATCATTGAGCACACCGAAGTGGATGATGAGCTGCGGGGACAAAATATTGGGTATGAACTGGTGCACAAATCCGTGGAATATGCCCGCATGCACGGCATGAAAGTATCGCCGGTATGCCCTTTTGCCAAAGCAGTTTTTGACAAAAAGCCGGAGTTTGGAGATGTTTTGGTTTGAGTTGAAACAGTTATTAATTATTGGTTATTGGTTGATTGGGGCTGTTTTCTAGTGCGAAAGGCTCTGGAAAAATCACGTGTGAAAAAAGCTTTGAGCAGCCTTGTTATGTAACGCGGCCAATGGAAAAGATTTCTGAAACAAATTCAAATTTGCGGCTTTGTTAGCCAGCGACAGAACAACTATTGATCTTCGCTTGCGACGCTCCGTTCATCTTTCGGTAATTCTATTGTGCTGCGTAAACCCACCAAAGATCATTACAGCATTAACAATGCTGGTGATAAACCTTCAAGGATGCAACGCGGCTTTAGCAGGATGGGCGAGATGAGGGAGAGAATGTTAACCCGAACGTTATTTGTTATATGCTTTAGCGCTGCTGTTCGACCCCTTCAGGGTCGGTGGTTATTTCTCTTCTTTTCTTACCCCGGGTTTCACCCGGGGCTATTTACAGGAGACCCCTTCAGGGTAATAACTTTCAATCTTCTTTTCCAACGTTAGTTGTCTTCGATCCATCATTCTCATTATGATGATTAGCTTCTCAAATGAATGCAGTAATAAATGTTCAATAGTCAACTCTCAATGTTCAATTCTCAATTAAGAAAACTGCCATTCCTAATAATCCCTAATCCCGCTGGTTCAGCGCCTTATTGCGCATGGTCTAACGCTTCTATTTGATGTAAGAAAAGAGTAGCGCAATACAGCGCCTGCAGTATCTTACTTCATAAGCGGGTAAAAAGTAAAGCAGCACACAACCTGTAGTAAGGATAAAAATAGAAAATGAAGACTTCTTACAACGTGAATAGTGCAACCGGTAATGAAAGCCTGTTGTGCGCTGGCCTGGCGAATCCAGCGGAGCGTTGGATTCGCCTTGAACTTTTGGCTCCACCTTTTCGGGAGAGAAAAGGTGGAAAACCACCTACAGAAAAAACTGCCTGCAAAAGAAAACTCTCTGCCGGCAAACTTACAATCCTACCCCAGCTCCCCGATTAAAACAAAAAGCCCCTGCCAGCAAACTGGCAGAGGCTAGTAACGTATTTTATAAAAGTGATCACTGTTCCCGAGTACATCCATACCGGAGAGGCCACAGCCATCCCTACTGGTACTGAATATAAATCGGCTTTGGCCGCAAGTTCAAAATCTCTTCCCTTGTCATCAGCTCCGCCTGGTTACTATACTCTGTATCATTGACATAAAACAGCTTGAACCCGGTAAACTGCACCGGCTCCGGTGCAATCCAGCTATAATACGTGCTTTTCTTTTTCGCTGTCGGTCCCCAGCCATCCATATCCATAATGATCTGCAGTTCAGGATGCAGCTTGATGTTTTTTGAGTTTGTCACCATACCCTGCGTAAAGCGGTGGATCATAAACATTTTCGGCGGCAGGTTATGCGTCCGCACAAGGTTCGCCAGGTAATCGCTTACCCAGTTGATCTCACGGGCATCCACCGACCCGATCACACTGCCCGGGCGGGCACCCCCTTTGGAATTCATATAAAATTCCGGGTCAATACCCAGGTGCACATTGGGCAGGGAAAGGTATTTTTCGTAGTGCGGCACTTCCGACTGCAGGTCACTCAGGCCGGTTTGAATATCAATGAAAACAATGGCGTCGATCTCTTTGGCCCATTTCAGCACCGTATCGATCTGGCCGTACGGCATGCGGAAACGCCATTTGTTGTCTTTACCCGGACTGCCCTGGGCCGTAACGGCAATGTAATGCAGCGCTGGTATGGACTTGATCACCGTATCGGCTTCATTCCACTTTTTCACTTCTTCCAGCAGGCGGGGAATCATTTCTTTTTTGGGCCACTTGGCCAGCGCACCCATGCGGTTGCTGTACAGGTTTCCGTAATAGGCCACTACCCTGTTAAAGGGTAAAATAGCACCAGGAAGCGGCAAAGGTCCTTTTACAGGCCAGCGGCCGGTAGTATCGCCATTGGCCAGGTGCGCCATCAGTGAATGGTAACGGGCTGTATCCAGCGTAGGCTTAGCCGGCTCGTTGTTTTGGGCTGCGGCTTCTTTTGTTTGTGCCGTGGAATCGCCGGTGCGTCCCGTTTCTGCTGCATTGTTGCCACAACTGCTAAGGGCTACTGCTGCCAGGATACCGGAACCGAGAAGGAACTTTTTCATAGACTATTGAAAAATCATTGATTGTAAAAGCGCTAATGTAGCAGGAAAATCACAAACTTGGTTTTTAAAACCGAAACATTCCGTTTCCACGCCTAAAAACAGTTTGGGGCGGGTGAAAACGACTTTCTAAATTGAATGTGAATCAATTTTGAACAAGACCACGAACGGCATCGCTTCATACCTTTAATGTAAATAAACCACATTTACCTTTGCTATAGCTTTCCCTTCTGGCACAACAATTTTGCTACTGAAAGAAAAATAGTATGCAGGAAAAAAATGACATTACCCGTAACCGCCCCACGGAAGAAGGCCGCCAGAATGACCCCAATCTACGCGATGATGACGGACGCCAGGGTGCCAGCACAATGAGCTCATCGGAAACGGATAGCGCAAAAGAAAATCTTACCCGAACAGCTTCGGATAATTTCAGGGAAGACAGCGAGGGAGATGAAAAAGCGGATAAGCGCTTTGACGAATAACGATGTGAGTGGTCAGTGGTGAAGGGTGAGAAAACAAACTCCGTTTTCACCACTGACAAATCACAGCCGGCAACTACATGTTACCATTTTCATCGCTGCTCCTTTGGCGTCGCTGACCGGAACTTTGTCCGCCTTTGCGGCCAATTTCGCTCATATGATCGCGGTTCTGGCTTACGATCTGCCCGCCTTTGCGGCCGGCTTCACGGGCTTCATCACGACTCCACTCATGGGCAACGCCCTGGCGGTGAGCAGCACGACCGCCTTCGCTGGCAATACGGCGCTGCTTTTCAGGATCCATGGCGGCAAAACCGCGGTTAGAAGTTTTCCGGCTGCCGGAATCATCCATGCTGCTTTCGGGAGATTCCATACCGGTTCTTTCCGATTGATTTTGCTGGGGATTACTCATCGGCCCGAAACCACGGTTTTCCTGGTCCATTCTGCCTTGATTGTCATTTTGACCTCTTTCTGCCATAACACTCAGAATTTTAAACGGTTAACAAATGATGAAGTACAACATGGCTCTGCAACAAAATAGTGCCGCTGTAAGCCTGAACTGAAATAGCTGAGTTGGTGGGTAATTTTTGCTATAGTAGAGGACAGTTTGGGGTTTGATATGCACAAGCAAACCCAGCCGTAGTAGGGGTTTTCAGCCGCGAATAATACGGAAATCGCCAAAGAATTCTTCGCTCCGCTCCTCGACATCAACAGCCTTTACGTTTGCCCCAGAAGGCCCTTTGCGACACCATTCCGAGAAGTCCTGTAATTGATAAGGCTCACCGGTTACAACGGCTTCTACATGCCCTTCGGGAGTATTGCGTATCCAGCCAACAACACCAATAGCCTCGGCCACTTTTTTGGCGGAAGCCCGGTAGTACACACCTTGTACGGTTCCTTGTATCAGCAAGTGTTGGGTGGGCATGGTTAGTTGATCATTTTTGGAAACGGTGCAAATAAGAGATTCCTCCTGACTTTGGCACAACATTTCCGCTTTTACACAGAAATAGATTATGAAACCACAACAACAAAATACAGACCTCAAAGGCCGCAGCCATGTGTATGTACAAACGCCGGATGGCGAGGAGATCAACATCCCGGCCGGCAGCGAGCAACAGCTGGAAGGCGTTCCGGATGAGGCTATGGCGCAAACCGCCGAAAACACGCCAACCACCCACAGTGAGGAAGTGACCAGTGGTGACGCTTCCTGACCCTTTTTGTAAACAACAAAATCAAGCATGATGGAAGAAAGAATAAACAACGGCAGCGAGAGAGCGGAAAACCTGCAGGTCAACAGCCCCGCACAGGGAGAAGCACCCCAAAACAGTAGGATGGCTCCCGATGCGCCAACGATCAACGACAGCAGGGCCAACGTGGCAAAGGATGATTTCACCCAGGGAGTTGCCGGAACAGAGTTGAACCCCGAGTTTAGCGATGCTGCCGACCCTGCATCGGAAAAAATGGGTACGGATAGCCGTGATAGTGATTAACGTTTAAAACCGAATGGACATGAATAACAGAAACGACAACAAAAAAGAAACCCGCCAGGAAGAAGAGATCAAAATTTACGGTGCGCCGGGAAGCACCTTGCAAACACCGGAAGAGCACCAGCATGATCAGAGCATTGATCCGCGGAAAGACAATACGATGGAAGTGTCGAACGACGACCTGCGCAAAACAGATGTGGAAAGAATGCAGCAAGACCTGGACGGAAAACGCGGCGACATCGAAGAGATCGACGATACGCTCAGCAATGACAGGTGAGGTGGTGAATGGTGAATGGTGAGTGGTGAGTGGTTTCGAAACTGGCAGCAACCATTTTTTTGGTAATTCCTTTTCTTCGTCTCAAGCATAGACTTTTCATTACAAAATGACAATGTCTACGGGTTAGGAACAGCTTTTTACCAACTATTAAATTGAAAAAAACCTCCTGCGCAACAGGAGGTTTTTCATATCATCCAAGCAAGAGAACAAACCTAAAATCCAGAACGACCCACAACCCCAAACCCCAAACACCTAACACCTAACCCCAAACCATCACCTTCCCATCTTCAACCGTTCCGCCTTATCGGCCCGGATCATTTCGCCATAACCCATGTTTCGGGAAAGGGCGGTCACGGCCATGGCTATACGTTTTGCTCTTGTGTGATCGGTCTTGGCACTTTGAATCCATTTAGAAAAATAAGCCTGGTGGCCTTTGGGCAGGCCTCGAAAAAACTGTAGCGCTGCCGGCTCATCCTGCAAACATTCCACGAAGTCGGCATCCAGCGCAAGCGGTTCTTTGTCCACTGTCAAATTTACCTGTAAAGAATCACCCTTCCCTTTGCCAATGCCTTTGCGGAAAGCCGCATTCAGCGGCAGGATAAAGCTGCCGTCGCCCATTGGCAGCAGGGCTGTTTTTTCAATGCTAAAACTATCCAGCGTTCCCTTCACCCGGTAGGAAGTTCTGACCCCGGGATTCAGCAATTCCGCCGCTTCCGGGTCGATCGTAATATAGGTCCAGCCGGTTTTGTCACCCTGCTTTGCAAATTTTTTGATGATGGTTGTAAATGTGATCATAAGCCCTTTTTGGCGGCTACTAAGATAGTGTGACTGCCATATGCAAGCAACCGCAATTCATCTGCAACTTGCAGAGATAGCCGGATGGAATCAAAAACCAATCCTTTACTTTGCCGTTTTAAGCCATGAACGATTCTACACCACAGCCTACCTACCAGCAAGCCTTGCAAACACACAGCGCCCATCTTGCGGTGCTGGAGAAAAAACGGTCGAACCTGGGCTGGCTGCGGCTTGCGGTGTTTGTGGTGATGGTCATTGCCGCTTACCAGGTCTTTACCACCCTTGGTCTTTGGGGTCTGGTGCCCACCCTCCTCGGCATTGCGGCACTGCTTTACCTCGTGTCGGTGGACGTAGCTAACAATGCAAAGATCCGGAACACCAAAACCCTGATCCGCGTTAACGAAGAAGAGTTGCAGGCACTGGCACACCAGTTCCACAACCGCGAAGACGGCAGTCGCTTTACACCGGCCGAACATCCCTATGCCAATGACCTTGATATTTTTGGGAAAGCCTCCCTTTACCAGTGGTTAAGCCGGTGTTTTACCGAGCAGGGAAAATCCGCCCTGGCGGCAAACCTTTTACACCCGCTTGGCCCGGAAAAAGTTTTATTAAGACAGGAAGCCGTGAAAGAACTGGCTGGCAACATTGCCTGGCGACAGCAATGGCAGGCGCATGCCATGCAAACCACCGTTACGCTGGGAACCCAGCAAAAAATAGCCACCTGGCTGCAGGAAGAAGAAGAGCATTTCCGCTCCCCTTCGTGGAAAGTTTTTCTTGCCGTGTACAGTCTCCTTACGTCAGCGTCCGCAATTGCGGCTATCCTTGGTTACATACCGGGATCGGTGTTTGCCATGCTTTTCCTGCTTTACCTCGTCATTTCGCAATGGCTAAGCCGCCGGGCAATTTTAACCTATGTACACCTTGGTGGTATTGTAAAAGAAGCCTCCACCCTGCAAGCCCTGGTCAACTGGCTGGAGAACCTGCAGGCCGTCGCAAAACACATCAACGCCATTCAGCAGGAAATGCAGGGCAGCAGTGGCCGGGCCGGTGGGGAGCTAAAAGAATTGCGAACAATTCTCGACCGCTTTGACCTTCGCAACAACATCGTGGGGCTGCTCGTGTTCAATTCGTTTTTTCTTTGGGATGTGCGGCAAATGATTCACTTGAATGCCTGGCGCCGCCGCAACCGTCACCAGGTGGAAAAATGGTTTGCAGCCCTTGCCGAAATGGAAGTGGTGCACAGCATCTGCACACTGCATTTTAATCACCCGGGTTTTTGCTTTCCGCAGTTCGGGGAAAAGCATTTCCTGTTGCAGGGAGAAGCTATCGGCCATCCCCTGATCCCCGAGGCGCAACGTGTCAGCAACGATTACAGCGTGGAAGGCGTGGCAAGGATCGGGTTGATCACCGGTTCCAATATGGCGGGCAAAAGCACGTTTTTGCGAAGCCTGGGCGTAAACGTGGTGCTGGCCCAACTGGGTGCACCGGTTTGCGCCAGGCGTTTTGTTCTTTCGCCGGTGCAGCTCCTCAGCAGCATGCGCATTGCCGATAACCTGGCCGAGAACACCTCTACCTTTTATGCCGAATTGAAAAAGCTGCGCAGCATTATTGAAAGGGTGAAAGCCCATGAAAAGGTTTTTATCCTGCTCGATGAAATTTTACGCGGCACCAATTCCTTTGACCGGCATACCGGTGCTGCCGCCCTGTTAAAGCAACTGATCAAAGAAAAGGCAGTGGCCGTTATTGCCACCCACGATGTGGAACTGGCGCAGTTGCAAACCGAATTTCCTGTTTCGGTGGAAAACTATCATTTTGATGTGGAGGTGGAAGGCGAAGAGCTTTATTTTGACTACAAGCTCAAACAGGGCATCTGCAAAAGCCTCAACGCTTCTATTTTGATGAAAAAGATCGGCATCGACCTGTAGAGACGTTTGCAGTTTTCGGTTTACAGTTTACAGCTCAGAGCCAAAAGAGCAACACAGTATTGCTATCACAATTACGCAATAACCCAATAACTCAATAACGCAATAACTTATTATCGCAATATCCTAATAACCCAATATCCAATAGCCGCTATCTTTGCCGCCTGAAAAACCGCCCTGCGCGGACTTTCAACCTTGAACTTAAAACTTTAGACTAAGACTATGTTTCGTACGCATACCTGTGGTGAATTACGCCTGTCCGATGTAGCCAAAGAAGTCACCCTGGCCGGTTGGGTGCAAACCGTTCGCAAGTTCGGTTCCATCACCTTTGTTGACCTCCGCGACCGCTATGGCATTACCCAAGCCCTGTTTGGTGAAGAATTGAATGACCAGCTTGACGCCACGCCGCTGGGCCGCGAATTCGTGGTGCAGGTAACCGGCACCGTAGTGGAACGCAGCAACAAAAACCTGCAAATACCCACCGGTGAAGTGGAGATTAGGATCACTTCATTTACCATTTTAAACAAGTCGGCCATACCGCCCTTTACCATCCAGGATGATACCGATGGTGGTGATGACCTGCGGATGCGTTACCGTTATCTTGACCTGCGCCGCGGTGCCGTAAAGCGTAACCTGGAGCTGCGTTATGCGGTCAACCGGGCTACCCGCGACTACCTGCACGGCCAGGGTTTTATGGATATTGAAACGCCTTTTCTGATCAAATCCACACCCGAAGGTGCCCGTGATTTTGTGGTGCCTTCCCGCATGAACCCCGGCGAGTTTTATGCCCTGCCGCAGTCGCCGCAAACATTTAAACAACTGCTGATGGTAAGTGGCTACGACCGCTACTACCAGATCGTAAAATGCTTTCGCGATGAGGACCTGCGTGCCGACCGCCAGCCGGAATTTACACAGATCGACTGCGAGATGGCTTTTGTGGAGCAGGAAGATATCCTGAACATGTTTGAAGGACTGATCAAGTCCATCTTCAAACAGGTGAAAGGCATTGATTATACCGAAGCGGTAGAACGCATGACCTGGGAAGATGCGATGTTCCATTACGGCATCGACAAACCCGATATCCGCTTTGGTATGAAGGTGGCCAACCTGAAGGTACCCGCCACGGTGTTTATGGACAAGCTGGAAGCCTTGCAAGCCTCTCCTTTTGCCGGCGGCGCTACGGGCTTTGGCGTATTCGATAACGCAGAAACAGTAGTCGCCATTGCCGTTCCCGGTGCGGCAGACTATTCCCGCAAGCAGATCGACGAACTAACGGACTGGGTTAAACGTCCGCAGATCGGTATGCTGGGATTGGTGAACATCCGGTACAATGCAGACGGTTCGCTGAAGAGCAGCGTGGATAAGTTTTTTGGCGAAGAAAAGCTGAAAGAAATTGCCGGTTATGTGGCCGCACAACCCGGCGATTTGATCCTGGTGCTGGCTGGTGCCGAAGAGCGTACCCGCAAGGCCATTGCCGAACTGCGGCTGGAGTTGGGCGAACGCCTGGGCCTGCGCAAGCGGGACGTGTTCAAGCTGCTGTGGGTGCTTGACTTCCCGCTGTTTGAATATGCGGAAGAAGACAACCGTTGGGTGGCCCGTCACCATCCCTTTACCTCGCCCAAGCCTTCGCAGATCGAGACCATGATCAGCAATGATCCCGAGATCAAGAACGCGGCGGAATACCTGCAGCATCCTTACGCCAACATCAAGGCCAATGCCTATGACATGGTGCTGAACGGTAACGAGATTGGTGGCGGATCGATCCGTATCTACCAGCGGGAACTGCAGGAAAAAATGTTTGCAGCCCTGGGCATGAGCCCGGAGGAAGCGCAGCATAAATTTGGATTCCTCTTAGGAGCCTTCGAATACGGTGCACCGCCGCATGGTGGGATTGCCTTTGGCTTCGACAGGCTTTGCGCCCTTTTAGGCGGCAGCGAAAGCATCCGCGATTTTATTGCTTTCCCTAAGAACAACAGCGGCCGCGATGTGATGCTGGATGCACCGGCAAGCATTGATAACAAACAGTTGGATGAATTAAGCATTCAACTGGATGTGAAAGAAAAATAAAACAGCTACTGTTTACCGATAGAAAAGCCCTGGTTACACCGGGGCTTTTGTTTTGAAAAAGTGAACGTATCGTTTATTCCAAAATAGCAACTATGAAAAAGCAGGCAATGCAGAATATATAAAAAAAGCCTTTGTGCCCTTTGTGCTCTTTGTGGCCCTTGGTGCTCTTTGTGACCTTTTGCGGCGATTGACGGAACACGAAGAACAGAAAGTTATCACGAAGAACACGAAGAAGGGTCATCGTACCGGCCTCTTTTCTTAACCTTTTCTTTGCCGAATGGGGCACCAAACTTGACAGGATTGGGCATTCCATGCGAATCCTTTTTATCCTTATTTTTTCCATGAACATAAATTCTTCCTGTAAGCAAAAACCGCATTCCATTGCGCAAGAAATAGCCCTGCCCGCACAAACCTTTTTGAACGTTGCTTATGGCAGCGACAGCCTGCAAAAGATGGACATTTACCTGCCGGCCAACCGCACAAGTGAAAGCACCAAATCACTTGTATTGATCCATGGCGGCGGCTGGACCAGCGGTAGCAAATCTGATTTCGCCGGTTATATCGACAGCCTGCGAAACCGTCTTCCCCGCTATGCAATTTTTAATCTGAATTACCGGTTGGTGAATGGCGGCCACCTGTTTCCTACGCAGGAAAAAGATATCAAAGCAGCCATCGATACCATTGTTGCCAAAGCCGGCGGTTATGCCATCAATTCGGAGAAAATTTCCTTGCTGGGTTTTTCTGCCGGAGCGCATCTGGCCTTGCTGCAGGCTTACAAAAATCCTTCGCCGCGCATCAACGCGGTGATCGATTATTTTGGCCCCACAGACTTGGTGACCATGTACCAAAAGCCCTGGCACCCTCTTGTGCCGATGGCCTTGCAAATGGTCACAGGCCAGTCAATCCAAACCGGCAATGCCATTTTGGAAGTCTCCAGCCCCGCCCGTTTTGTGACGTCGCAATCACCTCCTACATTGATCCTGCATGGCGGAAAAGACGCAGTAGTCGATGTGTCGCAATCACGCTTGCTGGCACAAAAACTGGAAGCGAATGGTGTCCTCCACGAACTGCATCTTTACCCGGCCGAAGGCCATGGCCGGTGGTACGGTCAGGCCCTGCAATCATCATTCGACAGGATTGAAAGTTTCTTAAACAACTTCGCTCCTTAAAATTTTTTCACACTATCCTTCGTTATCACAGCAGTTTTGCCGCATCTTTAAGTTCACCGATGCGTTAACCAATCATATGAAACAATTCATCATTTCATTTTTACTGCTTGCCGTTATTACTGGCTGTCAGAAAGAAGACAAGGAAACCGACGCCTTTGCGGCCGAAAAAACAATGCTGGATGTGGCTTATGGCACAGACCCGGCCCAGAAAATGGATGTTTACCTGCCAGCCAACCGTAACACCACAGAAACAAAAGTGCTGGTGCTGGTACACGGCGGCTCGTGGAGCAGCGGTGATAAAACCGAACTGAATGAATACCTGCCGGTTTTTAAACAGCGCCTGCCGGGTTATGCCATCTTCAACATCAATTACCGCCTGGGACAATTGCCGGCGATAAACACGTTTCCCACGCAGGAGATGGATGTAAAAGCCGCGTTTGACGCCATTGTGGCCAAAGGTGAGGAATACGGGTTCAACAGGGAAAAGCTGGCAGCCCTTGGTGTGTCGGCAGGCGCTCACCTTGTACTGTTGCAGGCTTATAAAAACAGCACGCCCAAAGCAAAGGCGGTGGTGGATATGTTCGGCCCTACCGACCTGGCAGCCATGTACAACAATGCCACCGCGCCGCTGGAGCAGATGATCTTGCAGGCCTTGCTAAAAGGCACGCCTGCAACCAATGCGGCCTTGTACCAAAGTTCCAGTCCCATCCATTTTGTAACGGCACAAAGCCCGCCGACGCTTATCCTGCAGGGCGGTGCCGATCCGCTTGTGTCGCCTACGCAATCCACAGCGCTGAAAGCAAAACTGGAAGCAGCCAATGTACCCGTGCAATTTGTGTTGTATCCAACAGAAGCCCATGGCTGGACCGGTGCCAACCTTACCGATTCATACAACAAGATCGAAGCTTTTTTAAAGACCTATAATCCTTAAGCCCGGAATCGCAAACCGATAAAAAAAGGTGTCCTGTTACCAAGACACCTTTTTGTTTTACTTCATTAATAACTTCAAAGATTCGTGAAGACGACTACCTGCCATTCCGATTGTCAATTGCTAATTGCACATTGCCTATTGACTTTGCTTTGCTAACGCAGCCGGAATAGGATTCGCCGCATTTTCTTCCTGCCAAACGATTTCGGATATCCACCAGCGGTCGCCGGATTTAACCAGCGTAATATAGTTGACGCCGCGGGCCTCTACGTTGCCACCCGCAGCAAAGCGGTATTGGTAAGCCGATTGAACCTGCGCCAGGTTGCCAAACTGTGCCACCTGCCGGCCCAGCTCCTCTTCAAAAAAGCCCGATTGGGCAAACTGCGACCCGTTGTTGCGCTGGTACTCGGCCGGTGTAAACGAGCGGAAAGCAGTTGATCCGTCAGGCCTTGTCACCACTGCACCCATTTTTGCCCCCGGCAGAAAAAGGCTGTGAAAGCGGTTCCAGTTGCGCGGGCCTGCCGGACCGGTAATAACACCGTACAGCGATTTCAAAATAGCATCTACCGACGCCACATCAGCAGGATTGGCAGGATAGTCTTTTGTTGCCGTGGCAGTTCCATTGCTGGTAAGCCAGGCACGGCGAACCGTTTCCTGTTTTTTTGTCGGAGAAGGCATTATCTCCAGCTTGTTCTTTTCCGACGTGGCCACCATGGTCACCTTTCCTTTTAAGGTCATGGGTTCAACAATGCCACCAGAATTATTCCGGCCAATGCTGGCTTCAAAAGGCTCGCCTTCTTTCGAAACTTTTTTCAGGCTGTCCACAATTTTGGTAAACCGGTCCGGTGAAAGCTGCACGCCATTGAACGCATACAAAACATCACCAACCTGGTAGCCCATGGCTTTGCCTACATCGTTCAACTTCGATTGCGGACTGATGACCAATTGACCGCTTTCATTTAACGTTGGCACAAAACCACCAAAGCTCATGGTCTTAGTTTCTACCAGGGGTGAAAACTTTACACCGGCAAGTCCAAAGAAATAATCATAGGGAATCGGCTCATTGCCTTCAACATATTTCCTGAAAAACGCCCTTGTTTCGGGATAGGAAAGCCTGGCGATCTCGTCAAATAATTCTTCATCGTTAAAGCTGCGGTGCTTGCCAAAGCGAACGCCCAGGTCGTAAGTAAGGTTGCGCAAGCCGTAGGCGCCATCGGAAAGATGCAGCAGGTAAATGTCAAGCGCGGCGGCAATCAGGGCCCCTTTTTCGTACACGTTGCCGTATTCGTCTTTGTACTTGCCGGCGCTTTCTTTACTCATGGTAGTAAAGGCAAGGGTATCGTTATGGCGGGTACGGGAGTTGGTGATCTTTTGCGAAAGTTTGCCCAGGAATTGCTGTACCGTATTCATCCCGGCTTTTACCTGCACGTGGTGCGATGTGTATTCGGTAACACCTTCGTACAGCCACAGGTGTTTGGAGAGTACGGCCTCGTTAAAATTAAATTCTTTGACCTCCTTGGAAGCAATGGTCAGCGGTGTGATGATATGAAAAAATTCGTGCGACGAGATATCCACCAGCCCGGAACGGATCTGCTCGGGTTCCATTTCCGGCACATAATAAAACGAGGACGTGGCATGCTCCAGGGCACCGCCCAGTCCACGGGGGAACGAGTGCTCCGCACCGGGTTCGTGGAAGTAATAAAGAAACGCGTAACGGTCGGTCGGCAGCTTGCCACCCAGGTAGTTCTTGGTGGCGTCCAGCAGTTCCTGCATCCAGCCAGCTATCTCCCCTGCCTTTAGTTTTTTGTTGGGCGAATACACCGACACCAGTACATCGGCATTGCCCACTTTTACCGTTGCCGTATCAGGAATGGTGTACATGATGGGAGAATCGTATAAAACATCCAGGTTCTCTACAGTAAAAATATCCTGCGCTGCGGTGGTGCTGGCCGGCACGAGCGCCGTGGAGCCATAGAAACCGGCGGGCTTTTGCACGGTTACTTCAAAGGGCAGTTTATTCAGTCCATTGAAAAAGCCAAACACTCCCGGCGTGTGCAGCACAAATGCTTTTCCTGCTTCAAAATCCGTGGCCGCCATGGGATACACATTGTGGGTTTTCTTGGTATCAAAAATATCTTCCACCACGTAGGTGATTTTATGGAGCGTTGTGGCATTGCCGATACGCCATTGATTCTCTCCTGACTTTGTAACAGGCAGAGTCTTGCCGGTTTTGGTAAATGCTTTTACATTGCTGATAAACTTGCCGTAATCGCTGATGCTGTAGGTACCGGGAATGATCTTGGGAAACGAAAAGACTGTGGTAGCCGTTTTTACGGTAGGCGTCAATAACTCCACCTGGATATTGTCATTGGTTACCTTGTTCAGATCTACCGAATAGCGGTAAGCATTCTGTGCGTTGGCAAGGCTGCAGAACAGCAACCCGTAAAGAAAAGTACCCTTGGAAAAGAAGCGTGACCTCATGTGCTGAAATTTCTACAAACATAAAGGCAATCGCCACACAGCCGCTTTCATTGAAAGGAGCCGGCTACCGCTCATGGAAAAAGGGCTGGCCTGATTATGGAAGGTTTTGTAAAAAAACAACGCATGGCGACAGTACAATTAACAGCAGAAGGTTTTCGGGAGAAGATCTTTGATTATACAAAAGACGAGGACTGGAAATACGCCGGCACCCTACCGGCCATTGTGGATTTTTATGCCGACTGGTGTGGTCCCTGCAAGGCCGTGGCGCCGGTGCTGGAAGAACTATCCAACGAGTACGAAGGCAAGGTGGTGATCTATAAAATTGACACCGACAAAGAAGAAGAGTTATCGGCACTTTTCGGCATACAAAGCATTCCAACGCTTTTGTTTATCCCGATGGAAGGTGCGCCCATGTTGCAAAAAGGCGCCATTCCTAAGAATGCGTTTCAACAGGTGATTGAAGAACGCCTGCTGGCATCGGCAACAAAAGAAAGCTAAATGGCTTACAAACCCGGCCCGCCGTTATTATCAAAGGGCGGGTCGGCCCTTTTCTCTTTTACCAGCGTTCCTATTTTTTTATCGCATTCGGGGCAATACAGGTCCTGGCTATCGGTGATCCCGTAAAAATCGATCAGGATGGCATCGGCTCCCGTGCCGGACCAGCCGCATTTTTTGCAGGACACCGGTTCTGATTCATACGTTGCTTGTGAAAATTTTGGCAGCATTGGATTTTGTTTTTAGTCCGAAGCGATGCGGCCGTATGTGCCTTTTCTTTTGTCAAAGCATAACGTTCCGCAACGGCATATTTCAAAAAGATATTTTATTCCCCATCATCCACAGAAAGTTAGGTATTGCGATCAAGCTTCTCTTTCCATTCTAGTCTTTCTCTTTTTCCACACGCAGTAAGACAATTACCCTATGTAGTAATCATCCTTTCAAACATCGTCCTCTCCCGCACCCAATAACCAATAACTTATAACCAATAACTTCCCTCAATCCCTTTCCGTATTGGCCTCCTTAAAGGTCTGCTCATTCTCCAGTTCATCCTTCGATTCTTTGATGTCGCTTTCCACAGTCTTTTTGTTCTCAAAAGGATTTTTTACGTTCGCTGTTTCTGTTCCTCTTCTTGCTTCACTTGTTTCCTTATCGTTGTTCCTGTTTTCCATAAAACTTCGTTTAGGAATGAAAAGAACCCGGGTTACGGGCTCTTTTCAATTCTTGTTTACAATAAAATGTATAACGGTTAACCTTAGTCGTTTTTGATCTTGGTCTTTTTACCGTCTTTGGTTTTGATCTTTAGTTTGTCCTTTTCGGTTTTGATCTTTGTTTCAGAACCATCGGCGTACTCGATCTCGGTTTTACCTTCTTTGCTTTTGATTTCAGTTACCTGCTGCGAAGGATCCGTTGCAGTTTGCGACTGGTTCATATCAGATGTTGTTGCGTTGGCATCAGTTGTTGTGCTCATGGTAGACTGGCTGTTATCCATAGCGGCATTTGCATCTGTTGTTGTCATTGAGCCAGTGCTGTCAACTTCTTCCACACGCCATACATCACCAACGGTTACACCGTTTTCATCCAGGTATTGCATGTAAAGCTGTCCGCGATCCAGCAAACCGATCTGGTAAGTACCAGTGCTATCGTTACCATTGGTTTTCACCGTAGAGATAGAATACAGGCTGGAACCATACTTGCTCAGCGCATTGGCAACAATGTTTTCAGGAACATAGCTTTGCAGCACAGGCAGGGCCAGGGCATAACCATTACCTCTTGAATCATAAAAATACTGGGTCAGGCGACCGTTGCTCATGTTGTGTGTATGAAACCATTCGCCATACTGATTCCAGCTAAACGGTGTGTTGGCCGTTGTTGGAAAATCCTGGTTAAAACGGAATTGTACGTTTGCCGGCAGGTAAGGCACGGCTGTACCACCATACGCACTGTAATCACCGGTTGAACGCATGGTTCCGTCAGCATTCATGTTTGAAGTGCTGTTGTTGGCATTGCTGCTGGCAGTAGGTGAGTTTGGATTGGCATTCCAGTTGGCGCTGCTGTTCCAAACACCGTGGTTATTCCAGTTCCAGGATGGTTCTTTTTCAGGCGCCCACGATGTGCTGTTCACCGACACGCCATTCCATGTATTAATGGTAGATGTGTTACCCATAGTATTGGTACGCATGGTTGGATCTGTTGTTGGCGTTGTTGTCGTTGCTGGAGTAGTAGGTGTTGTCGTTGTTGGCTGCGTTGTTGTAGGCGTCGTTGGTTCCGTTGTAGGCGGTGTAGTTGGTTCCTGTGTTGGAGGGGTTGTCTGCGCAAACAAACTCATTGAACCGCCCACGAAGAGCATTGCCAGTAAGGTCTTTTTCATATTTCAGTAATTTTTGTTAGTAATTAAAAAATTCAGGAAACCATATACAACTTACATGCCCACATTGCCGTTGTGGGGCGGTTGTTCCAAAGTTTTTTTGGTAAGCGACGTCTGCAATTTGTTCAGGCTGCTGCCCTTTTTTTCAGATGAATTACCTTCATTTTATCTTCAAATCGTGCATTTTAAACGGGAAAAAGAAATCTGCTGCCAATGTGGCAATATCCTTTACTTTGGAACATCCATTGATGCAAGGAGCTGATTTTTGTTCAAAAAAATTTATTAATCAATCAAACTATGGTACAGGAAAAAGGAACGATTTCCATTCATACAGAAAATATTTTTCCCATCATCAAAAAATTCTTGTATTCCGATCACGAGATCTTTTTGCGGGAACTGGTGAGCAATGCCGTGGATGCCACCCAAAAAATTAAGCGGCTTTCTTCCCTTGGGCAATACAACAAAGAACTGGGTGACCTGAAGATAGAGGTGACCCTTGATGAAGCGGCAAAGACCATCACGGTATCGGACAAAGGCCTTGGCATGACGGCCGATGAAATTAAAAAATACATCAACCAGATCGCTTTCTCCGGTGCTACGGAGTTTATGGAAAAGTTCAAAGAAGCCAAAGACGCCAACGAGATCATTGGCCGTTTTGGATTGGGTTTTTATTCAGCATTTATGGTGGCCGATAAAGTGGAGATCCAAACCCTCTCCCACCAGGAAGGTGCTGAGCCGGCCCGCTGGATCTGCGATGGCAGCACCGAGTTTGAAATTACTGAAGGCAACAGAACGGAAAGAGGCACAGATGTAATTCTTTATATCAACAGCGAAAACGAAGAGTTTCTGGATAAATGGAAACTTCAAGGTATACTGGAAAAATACTGTCGTTTTATGCCAGTGCCTATCCAGTTCGGCACCAAAACAGAAAGCGAAGAAGATGGTGTGGATGAAGAAGGCAAGACCAAGTACAAAGACGTGGAAGTGCCCAACATCATCAACGACACAACGCCTATCTGGACAAAGCAGCCTTCTGAATTAAAAGACGAAGACTACCTCAAGTTTTACCGTGAGCTCTATCCCATGTCGGAAGAGCCCCTGTTCTGGATACACCTGAACGTCGACTATCCGTTCAACCTCACCGGCGTGCTTTACTTCCCCAAAGTGAAGAATGAATTTGAGCTGCAGAAAAACAAGATCAAGCTCTTTTCCCGCCAGGTATTTATTACTGATGAAGTAAAAGATATTGTTCCTGAATTTTTGATGCTGCTGCACGGTGTGATCGATTCGCCGGACATTCCGCTGAACGTAAGCCGCTCGTTTTTGCAGGCCGACAGCAACGTAAAAAAGATCAACAGCTACATCACCCGCAAGGTGGCCGATAAGCTGAACGAACTGTATAAAAAAGACCGGAAGGCTTACGAAGAAAAGTGGAAGGACATTGGCCTGTTTGTGAAATACGGTATGATCACCGAAGAGAAGTTCTATGAAAAAGCAAAGGACTTTTGCCTGCTGACCAACACCAGGAACGAACATTATACGTTTGAAGAATACAACGCCAAGGTAAAAGACTTCCAGACCGACAAGAACGGTACGGCCATTTACCTGTATACACCGGATGCGGAAAAGCAGCACAGCTATATTGCCACGGCAGACAAGCGCAACTTTGATGTACTGGTGATGGACATGCCGCTTGACAATCACTTTATGCAGCAACTGGAAATGAAGCTGGAGAAAGTTTCGTTCAAGCGGGTGGATGCCGATGTAATGGACAAGCTGATTGAAAAAGAAGATGCGCAAAAGCACCAACTTACCGAAGACGAAACAAAAAAAGTAAAAGAGGTGTTTGAAAAGGCCATCAACAATCCCACCATGAAAGTGGAAGTGGAAAGCCTTTCGTCGGAAGAATTGCCGGTGACCATTACCATGGAAGAATGGATGCGCCGCATGAAGGACATGGCCCGCATGGGCGGCGGTGGCGGCATGGGCTTTTACGGCACCCTGCCCGACAGCTACAAAGTGGCCATCAACGGCAACCACAAACTGGTGAGTAAGATCCTGCAAGCCGACGAAGCGCAGGCTACGCAATTGGCAAAGCAGGTGTTTGACCTGGCCCTGCTTTCGCAAGGCATGCTGAAAGGTGCCGACCTCACTGCCTTTGTGGAGCGAAGCGTTAAAGTCGTAAGTGAATAAAGGTTCTCTAAATAACTCACAAACGCAGTCATTTTTTTATGGCTGCGTTTTTTTATGGTACCAGCGACAGAATATCCATTGAAAGTCTGTTGCAACCTATGGTTTGTTCTTTTTATTTCTACCATTGGAAGAGATAAAAAGAATCACACTTGTACGGTTGGGAATTCTATTCAACTTTTTTGAACCACGGAGGCACAGAGGATCACAGGGAAAAAACATCTCTGCGAAACCCTCTGCGTCCTCCCCTTCTCTGCGGTTCAAAAAACCTTACTTCCCTTTCCCGGAGAAGATGATCCGTAATGTGTGCAGCATAATTTTAAAGTCCAGCAGTAAGGAAATGTTCTCTAGATACACCAGGTCAAATTTGCAACGTTCGATCATCTGCTGCACATTTTCGGCGTAGCCAAACTGCACCATACCCCAGGAAGTAAGGCCTGGCTTCAGCTTCAGCAAGTATTTGTAATACGGGTATTGCGCAACGACCTGGTCGATGTAAAAGCGACGCTCCGGTCGAGGTCCCACCAGGCTCATATCGCCGCGGATAATGTTCCAAAGCTGCGGCAGTTCATCCAGCCGCCATTTGCGCATCACCCGTCCCCAACCGGTAATACGGGGATCGTTGTCCGAAGAAAGCGCTGGCCCGCCCTTTTCCGCATCGGTATACATCGACCGGAATTTGTAGAGCATAAACGGCCGTCCTTTGTAACCGATCCGCTCCTGCCGGTAAAAAATACTGCCTTTAGAGGACAGTCGCACCCGGATAGCGATATACAGCATCAGCGGCAGCAAGATCACCAGCGCAAACAAGGCCGCGCAAAAATCGATCACCCGCTTGATGTTTAGTTGCCAGTCGGGCATGGTTCCTGTTTGCAGATCGGTAAGTACAGCGCCAAACACATTTACGGGTCTCACTGCACCAGAAAGAATATCCATCACATTGGCTTCACTTTTTACCGCCACATCTTTTTCCGACAGCCGGCCCAGCAAGCTTTCCAGCAAGGGCTGGCTTCTTTTTTCAACGGCCAGCACTACCAGCTTTACGTCTTTTTCTTCGATCACCTTTTCCAGGCTATCGGTATCACCCAGCACCGGTATTTCTTTCAGCCCGCTAAAGCGATCGCCAAGAACAGGGGTCAAAAAACCAATCACCCGGTAGCCTTCTTCCGCCAGTTGGCGGCTTGCTTCGCGGTGAACCCTAGCCGTTTGGTGCGGCGTGCCAATGATGATGGCATTAAAGCGAATGATCTGCCCCACCAGTTGCCGCTTGGCGATGCCAAGCAACGATAGTCTGCCCGCCAGGGTAAAGAACAGGTGCAGCAACAGCAGGGTGAAATAAGCGGCGTAGTAATAATTGCTGCTTGCTTTGTTATCGTTCAGCACTACGAGGAAGAAAAGTATCGTGCAACCGATCAGCGAAAGTATAAACGCGTTGGTGGCTTCGGCGAGCCGCGATTTTTTGTACACCGGTCCGTAGGAACCAACAAGGGCATACAGGAGCAGCCAGCCGGCCGGCACCAGCAAAACGCCCAGCCAAAAAAAGAGATCGGTGGTTAACGGTTCCTGCAGCAGTTCTTGACGGGCAAGGGTAAAAAGGCACCAGGCAATGGCTGCGCTGGCATAATCAGCCAGGGCATACCAAAGGGGCGGGATGTATTTTTTAAATGCCATTGCACTATTGCGAGACCCGGTTAAAACTGATCTTTTGCAGGATCTGGTGGGCCACTTCAAGGGCACGGTAACCGTCAATTTCGTTTACCCGTGGCTGTTGGTCTGCTGCAATGGCCTGTACAAACTCCTCCAGCTCTTTGTGAATGGCGTTAACGTCGGGTACGGGCGGATTGGCAATGGCAATCGTTTTTTTGCCGGCCTGCGTTTCAATATCAAACGCAAACACATTCTCATCGCTATCTTCTTTCAGCTTGATGACCTCTGTTTTCTTTTCGAGGAAATCGATAGAGATATAAGCGTCTTTTTGAAAGAGACGCATCTTGCGCATTTTTTTAATGGAGATGCGGCTGGAGGTAAGATTAGCCACGCAGCCGTTGTTGAACTCAATGCGAACGTTGGCAATGTCCGGTGTATCGGTCAGCACGGCCACGCCGCTGGCAGAAATGTTCTTCACATCACTTTTCACCAGGCTAAGAATGGCATCGATATCGTGGATCATCAGGTCGAGGATCACACTTACCTCGGTACCCCTTGGGTTGAATTGCGCCAGGCGATGTACCTCGATGAACATGGGCGAAAGACCCAGGGATTGCGCTGCCAGGAAGGCCGGGTTGTAGCGCTCCACATGTCCCACCTGGAACTTTATCTTGGACTCCTGCACGAGCTTTACTAGCTCTTTGGCTTCGTCGATGGAGTTGGCCATGGGCTTTTCCACAAACACATGCTTTCCTTTTTTGATGGCCTTTTCGCAAAGGGCAAAATGATATTGCGTGGGTGTTACCACGTCGATGGCGTCAGCGGCATCAATAAGGGCATCTTCGGTGGCAAACCGGGTGATGCCGTAAGTTTCTTCCACCGCTTTGGCCGTGGCATCATCGGGCTCAAAAAAGCCAACCAGTTCCGCTCCGTTGATCTCTTTCCAGTTGTTCAGGTGAAACTTTCCCAAATGGCCCGTACCAAATACACCAATTTTTAGCATGGCTCAAAGATAGGTTGCGCCGCAACAGCGATTGAGGAAGAATGTTTTAGCATGGAGTGGCCTGTGCAAAAGCTGTGAAAAGAAGAAAAGCGCCATCTGCCAATTGTAGTGAAGCTTTGCCGGATCAAAATGTACAGGTGTTCAAATGCATCGCCCCATTGCAAAAGCGGCACTTGTTTAATACCTTGCGTCCCGCGATCAACCCCAACTAACTGTTTCATGAAAAAAGGCTTTTGCGCAATCGTTCTGCTTTTCTTTCACCTGTTTGTCTCCGGTCAAACGATCACCGCCAATGGCCCTACGAGTTTTTGCGAAGGGAGGAATGTTACTCTTACCCTGAATAATCCACCGGCCGGCAGAATCCAGTGGACACGCGATGGAACAAACATTCCAGCGGCAAATAATCCAACCTATGTTGTTTTGCAAACAGGAAACTATGCTGTTACCGTAGCGGACACCTTGCGTTATGGACCGGTCCAGGTAACCGTTTTTGACAATCCAAAAGCAGGATTCACGTTTACTCCCAATAACCAGTGCAGCAACACGCCGGTTTCTTTTACCAATACATCAACCGGAAGTGGTTTAACCTATAACTGGAATTTTGATGATCCCGCATCCGGCTCCAACAACAGTTCTACGCTGGCAAATCCTGTACATCATTTTGTTGGTTCACCTTCTAATGGCAACCAAACATTCTCAGTCCGGTTGATTGTCTCCAATCCAAATGGTTGTCGTGATACGTTCACGACCAATGTTCGTACAACGTCACCCAGCACTATTTTGTCGGGACCCAATACGACCAACTACAACGGGCAGTTGTATTTTACCCAGTGCTCGCAGGCTACAACAGCAGACTTTAGTTTTTATAACACATCTCAAAATAATAATAGCAATACTAATTTCAGGATCATCTGGGGCGACAACACTCCGGATTATGTTTCGACAAGCTTTGAAACCAGCAATCCTGTTTCGCATACGTATGGACTTGGTGATTTCCGTCTTCGCTTTATCGTCACCAATTCCAGCGGATGCAAAGACACAGGGTTTTACAATGTTTTCGTTGGCTCCAATCCTGCCGTTGGGCTGGAAAATCCCGGCAATACAACCATCTGCACGGGCACCTCGCTCACGTTTCCCATTTCAGGTACAGGATCAAATCCTTCGAGCACGGTTTATACAGTAAGTTTTAACGATGGCAGCCAAGCCGTCACTTTTCCTCATCCAGCGCCGGCAGACATTACACATACATTCAATATCGGCTCATGCCGCACCAACAGCGGCTCTTATGCCAACTCGTTTGCTGCCACCATCACGGCTTCCAATCCCTGCCTGACTTCTTCAGCCACCGTGTCACCCATCTATGTTTCTGAAAAACCAAAAATGGGATTCAGTATCACCCCGCACGATACTGTATGCGTTAATACAACCGTGAGAGCTACCAACACAAGCGGCTCGATTGATTACGTCATCAATGGCAATTGTTCAGACGGCAAATCAGTATGGTCCGTTTCTCCGGCGACAGGTTGGACTGTTGCCAGTGGCTCACTCGGAAGCGACAATGGCATCAGCAATCCCAATGTATGGACCAGCGGAACGGCAACGGTGGGTTTTAACTTTACCACGCCGGGAACCTATACGATCAAGCTGAAAGGAGGAAATCAAAACTGCGGCATTGATTCTTCTACAAGGGTAATTTGTGTAACTGCAGCACCTGTTGCCGCATTTAACGTCAATGCAACAGAGGGTTGTTCGCCCTTAAATATCACTACTAAAAATCTATCTAATACACCCTCATGCGGCGTCAATACCTACCAGTGGGCAGTGACCTATTCCAATGCATCAGGCTGTACACCAACCACTGCTGATTATAGCTATACGAATGGAACGAACGCTACTTCATTCGAGCCTCAATTCCGGTTCAACAATCCTGGTGTTTACACCATTAGCCTGGTAACAAGAAATTCAAATGGGCTTTGCAGTTCGGTGGCGGTAAGCAGAACGATTACCATTAAAGCCAGACCCCAAGCCACCATCACGGCGCCAGTTGCCGTTTGCCAGAACGGCGCCATCAACCCAACGGCGGTGGTCAACAACTGCTACGCAACCACAGCGGCAACGTATTCGTGGCGGTTCCCGGGCGGATCTCCCGCCAGTTCTACCGCAGCCAGTCCCGGATCTATTACTTACGCCACGGCAGGCACTTATACCATTGAACTGGATGTAACCAATGAATGCGGAACTACCTCCGTTACCCGCAGCCTCACTGTAAACCCGGCACCGGATGTTACCGTACCGGCCGATAAAGTTTTTTGTGCCGGCGAACGAAGCCTGACCATTCCTTTTACAAGTTCTGTTCCTACGGCAACGTTTGCCTGGACCAACAGCAATACCGCCATCGGCCTGCCGGCGAGTGGAAGTGGCAGCCTGCCTTCCTTCCAGGCTCAAAACAACACCGGCTCGCCTCTGGCGGCAATCATTACGGTAACGCCAACCAGCGGCTGCTCGGGAACTGCCAAAACATTTTCCATAACGGTCAACCCACGACCGGCCAAGCCCGCCGTTGTGCGGCCCGTGCAGTATTGCCTAAGCGAAACCGCCACCCCCCTTTTGGCGACTGCCTTAGCCGGCAACAGCCTGCACTGGTACACAGCCTACCCACTTGCCGGTGAAAGCAGCACGGCGCCAACACCGTCGACGGCAACCGCGGGCACTACAAATTATTATGTGACGCAAAGCAACGGCTACACCTGCCAAAGCGATACGGCCATCATTGCCGTAACCATTCTGCCACGCTTCACCAACAATACCATTGGCCGCGACCAGACCATCTGTAGCGGCAGCGCCGCAGATGCGTTGCGAACCGAAGGTGTGCTCAGCGGCGCCTCGGGAGTGTATGCTTACCAATGGCTGCAGTCGACCGACGGTGGCGTTACCTGGACAACCATCAGCGGTGCGACGTCTGCGCTGTATAATCCCGGCGCCATCAGTGCAAACAGCCAGTACCGGCGCCTGGTGCGGAGCGGCGCTTGTTCCGACACGTCCAATGCGGTTAGCATCACAGTGTTGGGAAGCCTGACCGGCAATACGGTTTCGGCACCGCAAACGGTTTGTGCCGGTACAAGCCCTAATGCGCTTACAGGCGATGTGCCCGTTGGCGGCAACGGCAGCTTTCGTTACCAATGGCAGCAGTCGGGTAACAACAGCACCTGGGCTGATATCCCCGGCGCAACTGCGGCCGGTTACCAGCCCCCGGCACTTTACACCACAACCTATTACCGCAGGCGGGTGATCAGCGGTGAATGCCAGGCAGCTTCCGCTTCCGTCGCCGTGACCGTTACTCCTATTCCTGTGCTCCAAACTGTGACAGACAAAACCTATTGCAATGGCGCTACCACCGGTACCATTGCATTTACATCTACCCCGGCGGCTGTTACCAACTGGGTCAATGACAATGGGGCTATCGGGCTGGGACCCAACGGCACAGGCAACCTGGCGCCGTTTACAGCCACCAATGGCGCCAATCCAAAAATTCCGCTCTTTGCCACCATCAAAGCAGCGCCTTCCCTCACGGCTAATGGCGCTACCTGTTATGGCGATACGGTCTCATTCCGCATGATCGTATTGCCCTCCATTGCGGTGTCGCCCATCCGGGATACGGCTTTGTGTACCGGACAAACCGTTCCGGCCTTCACGCCGTTACCGGATACAGGTAGTTATTCCGGCATGGCGGTTTCGTACCGCTGGACGGTAAGCGGCAGCGGGATCAACCTTGTCAGTGGTAACGGTTCGCAGATACCCGGCTATACCGCCACCAATAACGGCAGCAACGACCTAACGGCTACCATCACCCTGACACCGCAATACAGCTACAACGGCGTAAGCTGTGATGGCATTCCCACTTTGTTCAGGGTGACCGTAAAACCCGCCACTGCCGGCGCCAATGCGGGTGCCGACCAGGTCCTTTGTGCCCAGTCAACAGCTACGCTCAATGCTGGTTTTGTTAACGGCACGGCGGGGGTTTGGTCGCAGGTGGGTAGTGGCGCTAACATTACCAATCCTGCTTCCAATAACACAACAGTTACCGGTCTCCTTCCGGGAACGGTGTACAAATTCGTTTGGACGCAAAGCGGCTTTGCTTCCTGCCCGGCCAGCACCGATACCGTTGTGATCGACAACAAACCACCGCTTGTAAACAAGATCGATACCGCTACAAGAACTGTCTGCGCCGGTACCCAGATCAACCTTGCCGGTTTTGCCGCAACAGGAGGCGGAAATCCTCCCAGCTACCAATGGCAACTATCCACCGATGGCATCAACTTCGCCAATATACCCGCCGCCACTGCGCAAAATCACAGCATCAGCCCAACAGCAACAGTATGGCTGCGGCGATTTGTTTCGTCCCAGCCCTGCAGCGGCTTTTCCGATACGGTGAAGATCAATGTGCAACCACCGCTTAGCAACAACAACATCAGCGCTGATGCCACCATTTGTATTGGCCTGGTTGCGCCAACCATTACAGGCACATTGCCCGCAGGCGGCAATAACCAATTTACCTACCAATGGCAACAAAGTACCAACAGTGGTGTTACCTGGACGGATATTCCTTCGACCAATACAGTGAGTTATTCACCGGGGGCTATTACAGAAACAACGCTTTATCGCCGGGTGGTTTCTACGGACCTCTGTAGCGGCAATTTTGGCTCAACCAGCAATACCGTTACCATTACCGTCAACCCCGATGCAAAGGCAGCATTCCAACCTTCATCCACCGTTCAATGTGCGCCTTTTGCTATCACCCCAGCCGTTATCAATCTGCAACCTTCCCCGGCCAACAGCCAGTACCTGTGGTATGCCGATGAGGCTCTTATCGGCAGCGGACCAGCCTTCCCCGGTTATACCATCGCGGGTGAAAACGACTCGGTGACCATCAAGCTGAAAGTGCTTTCGGCCTTTGGCTGTAAAAGCGACTCCTTATCCTACCAATTTAAAACGCCCAAAACACCTTCGCCTTCGTTTACCCTGAGCGAAACCGTTGGTTGCGGACCGCTGACGGTGAATATCACTAATACCAGCACCTACATCAACGAGTTTACCTATGCCTGGGATTTTGGCAACGGGCAAACATCCACCGCCGTGCAGCCGCCGGCCGTAACCTTCGCTCCCAACCCGCAGTCCGGCGATACCACCTACACCATCACGCTGCACGTGTTCTCTCCCTGCGATACATTAAGCTTTACCCGCAGCGTACGGGTCAAGTCTGCACCCAAAGCGCTTTTCACCCCGGTGAAAACCATTGGCTGCTCACCCATGCAGGCGGTATTCCGCAACCATTCCAAAGGCTTGAACAATACCTACCATTGGGACTTTGGCGACGGCACTACGTTCTCTACCACATCGGCCGATTCAGTGATGCACACGTATAACGTGGGCCGTGTAGATACATTCTATGTAAAGCTGGTGGCGGAGAATGAGTGCGGACGGGACTCGCTACAGTACGCCATCGTGGTTTCGCCCAACACGGTGAAGCTGAATTTCGCGGTGAACGGCACCGAACATTTCGGGTGCACACCACATACCGTTGCTTTCATCAACAACACCAGCGGTGCCAGCACCTTCCAATGGAATTTCGGCGATGGCAATATCCTTAGCACTACCAAGAACATCGACACGGTTTACCATACCTATCAATCGCCGGGACGCTATGCCGTGCAAATACGGGCTTTCAACAGTTGTTCCGATACAACGGCCACGGAATACATCACGGTCTATCCAAAACCGAAAGCGGCTTTTTCTGTAGATAAGAACGCGGCCTGCATTGGCGATTCGCTCCACTTCACCAACCTCTCCGACAGCGCTACGTCTTACCGCTGGCATTTTGGTGATGGCAGAACAAGCACCGTGGTGAATCCAAACCACCGGTACAACAACCCCGGTATCTATACCGTGCGGCTTATTATCTACCGCAACAATCCTTCGGGCAATATTTGTATCGACAGCGTGGACCAGCAGGTAGAAATCAGCGATTCGCTGCCAGGAAACTTTAGCGCCACGGGCTTGGTAGGACAGTGTGCGCCGTTCACAGTAACCTTTGTCAATGGAAACAGGCCTTCGGTAACAACGACCTGGGATTTTGGCGACGGTACCACGGGCCGCGGCGACAGCATTGTGCATACCTATGCTGCCTTTGGAACCTATACTGTTTCGCTTACGACAACCGTACCGGGTGGCTGTACCTATACCAGTCAAAAAACGGTGCGGGTGCTGGGGCCGGGCGGAAGCCTGCGCTATACCGGCGGCTTTAACTGCATGCCCAACACGGTGCAACTGCAGGCCGTGGCCAGCAATACCGACAGTTATGTTTGGGATTTTGGCGATGGCACGGTGCTGGCCACCACAGCGCAAACCGTTTACCACCAATACAAAGAACCGGGGCTTTACCTGCCTTCGGTAACACTGAAAAATAACGCCGGTTGTGCCTTCCCGTTAAAAGGTGTTGACACCATACGGGTTGACCGCATCCTGGCCGGCTTTACTTCGGTGCAGCAAACCTCCTGTGGTAGTACGCTGGTTTCTTTCCGCGATACGTCGAAAGTGTTTTTTAGCAAAGCATCTGTAAAATGGGTGTTTGGCGATGGCACCACCGGCGACGGCCTTTCGGCAACGCACCAGTACACCGCATCAGGCACTTACCCCGTGGAGATGATCGTGTACAGCAACAGCGGCTGCAGCGATACGGTGCGGAAGGCCCTCACCGTCCAGGTGAATAGCCAGCCGGTAGCCAGCATTACCGCCAGTGCAGACGGCTGCACCGGCAGGGACATCGTCTTTACTTCCAACGTGCAATCCACTGACGCCATCGGGTTGCGCCGGTGGACACTTTCTAACGGCGCATCGGCCAGCGGCTCGCAGTTCAGTTACCGCTTTCTCAACCCCGGCAGGTACACGCTGCAGTTTATTGCCGGCACGGTCAAAGGTTGTTACGATACCACCACACATACCATCACTATCAATCCCAGTCCAGATGTAAGGGTCAGTGCCGGTGGCAATCTTTGCCTGGGCAGCGTGATGCCACTCACGGCCAGTGGCGCCAGCAGCTACCAGTGGCGGCCGTTGGAGGGATTGAGCTGTTACACCTGTCCGTCAACGTTAGCTTCGCCAAAGGTAACTACGCCGTATGTGGTGGAAGGCCGCAACAGCTTTGGCTGTGTTGATTACGATACCGCGGTGATCACCGTTATTCAGCCCTTACGGATGACGGTCTCCGGCAACGATTCGATTTGTATCGGCCAGTCGGCACCACTGCTGGTGAGCGGCGCTACAAACTATAGTTGGTCGCCGGCCATTGGCCTGAGCAGCACAACAGTCTCCAACCCCATTGCCACACCGCAGACCACCACCACCTACCGCGTGGTGGGCTACGATGGCTTTAACTGCTTTACCGATACGGCATTTTTAACCGTGGCTGTTGGCGATTATCCCACGGTTGACCTTGGACCCGACCTGAGCCTGGCCGCCGGGACGCAGCACCCCCTGCAGTCGGTAATAACGGCAGGGCCTATCCGTAACTGGCTGTGGACACCGGCAATCGACCTTTCCTGCGCTACCTGCCCGTTGCCGGTAGCCAATATCAAAAAGGATATTTCTTACGCCGTAAACGTGACTACAGCTTACGGCTGTTCGGCAACAGATACGGTCAGCATCAAGGTCTTCTGCGAGGAATCAGCGGTGTTTATTCCCAACGCCTTTACACCGGATGGCGATGGCATCAACGACATCCTGATGGTGCGTTCCAAAGGCGTGCAGGCCGTGAAGTATTTCCGCATATTTAACCGCTGGGGCAACCTGGTGTTCGAGAAAAATAACTTTTCCCCCAACAACCCGCTGTATGCCTGGGATGGCAGGATCAACGGCGTGGCGGGTGGCCCCGATGTCTATGTCTATACCTGTGAAGTCATCTGTGAGAATGGCACTTCGTTCACCTATAAAGGAAACGTTTCGATCATCAAATAGTGTAGCATGAAAAAGAAACTTTTACCGGCACTTTTTACATTCCTTTGTTTGGCCGGGCAAACGCAGGATATTAATTTTTCGCAGTTTTATGAACTGCCGCTCCTGCGCAACCCGGCGCTGGCGGGCCTTTTCACCGGCGACATCCGCGCTACCAGTGCTTTCCGGTCGCAGTGGGGCAGCGTTACCACGCCTTACCAAACACAAGCCCTGGGTGTTGATTTGAAGTTTGCCGTTTCGGAAGTGGATTACCTGGCGCTGGGACTGCAGGTAACCAACGACGTGGCCGGCGATTCTAAGCTGGGAAAAACACAGTTGTTGCCCTCGCTCACCTTTCACAAATCGGTGAACGGCGACAAGGATACCTACCTGTCTGCAGGCTTTTCCTACGGCGCCGTGCAGCAACGTTTTGATCCGTCCAAGCTTCGCTTCGACGACCAGTTTGTGAACGGCGCTTACAGTGCCACCAACCCTACGCGGCAGGTCTTTCTCAACTCCAACCGCACTTATGCCGATCTTTCCGTTGGCCTGCTCTTCAGCAGTGTTTTTGGTAATGATGTGAAGTATTACTTCGGTGCTTCGTATTACCACCTCACCCAACCGAAAGTTGCGTTTGGCCCGGATAACGACATACGGCTGAACAAAAAGCTGATGGTGAATGCCGGCCTCTCCGCACCAACAGGAGAATTTGACCGCATAATTTTATACACGGATATTTTTACACAGGGCGGCAACCGCCAGGTGCAGGGCGGCTTTATGTACAAACACGACCTGGTGCAGGAAGACATTGACAACAGCTTCAGCCTTTCGGGTGGTGCATTTGTTCGGTGGAACGATGCGGTGATGCCGGTGGTGAAACTGGATTATTACCAACTGGGTATTGGCCTGACCTACGATGTCAACATCAGCAAGCTGCGACAGGCTTCACGGGCACAGGGCGGCTTTGAGCTGACACTTTCCTATCGCAGCTTTCTCAACATCCGCAATAGTTCGCTGGACAAGGTGCGGTGCCCGGTGGGATTCTGATGGTGAGTGGTGAGAGGTGAATGGTAAGTGGGGTCGTTTTAACAATACCATTCTTTTGTAACAATAAAAAGGGGCGCAGGCCCCTTTCGTTTTTTTTTGTGCTATAAAAGAAGTTTGCGGTTATTCATTCCCGTTATGCGGCTTAGTTTTTCTCCAGTTTTTTTAATTCTGCCGCGATCTGTTCTTCCGAAAGAAATTTTCCACCGATCATTACACCGGCTATGGATTTTGAATTGGCGATGTTTTGCAGCGGGTTTGCTTTTAGCAAAATCAAATCGGCAACAGCACCTTCTTTTACCACGCCTATGTCCGGGCGGTTGAGGAACTTACCAACGTTGACGGTGCCGGTACGCAGGGCATCGTAAGTCGAAAGGCCGGCATCAACGAGGTATTGCAATTCGTGGTGGGTAGAAATGCCGGGAACATTAAAGACCTGTGGCGCATCGCAACCCAAAAGAAGACCGACTCCGGCTGCATTACAATCGCGGATCAGCTTCCGGCGCAGGTTTATAAACCGGTTGGCGGCATCGGCATTGTAAGCTGCGTTTTTGGCTAAATTATTTTTATTGTTGGCCCAATTGGTCAGCGTATTGGCCGCCATGTATTTCATTTCTGGTTCGGCCTGCATCGCTTCTGTTGTTCGTACCGGTGACATCCAGCGTTCGGCCAGAGCTTGCGTGGGCACCACCCAAATGCCCTTTTCTTTTAGTGCTGAAATCAGTGCAGGGATCTTTGTGGCATCCGCCTTTTCACCAATGAACATGCCGAACAACCCGTTGGTTTGCTCCGACTGTCCCTCTTTCGGCACCAGGCTTTCTACGAAGCCATCCAGGTGATCAATGGTGGCATAACCGGCATCAATAGCCCGCCACACCCCTACATCGTACGACACATGACCGGCAAAGGGAATACCCAGTTCTTTGGCCGTATTGGCCATGGCGGTAAATGTTTCCACTGTAAGACCCGGGTGCAGCTTTAGAAAATCATAGCCGGCTTCTTTTTGCTTTCGCACAAGTGCCGCTGCTTCTTCCGCTGATTTCACACTCTGGCCATTAAACGAAGGACCGGACGTGATGAACCGCGGTCCCCACAGTTCGCCGCTGTTCAATTGTTGCCGCAGTGCCAGGTGCGTGGGATGGCCCAGCATGCCACGAATGGTGGTGATGCCGTAAAGTCCAAACAGCCTGGCCACTTCTTTTTGTGCTTCCACGTTGTCGTTGGGTGGCACGTGGGCATGCATCTCGGCAAGTCCCGGCATGAGAAATTTACCGCGACCGTCAACCACCTGCGCACCGGCGGTTGTTTTCAGCTTGCCGCTTTCACCAATGGCAACAATCTTTCCTTCCCTGATCAACACATCACGGTTAGGCAGAACCGTATTTTGGTCCATGGGAATGACCGTCACGGAGCGGAACAGGATTTCCCGGGCTGTATTGCTGGACGGTTGTGCCGCGCAGGAAAGAATGATAAAAAGCAAAAGGAGTTGGAGCAATCTTTTCATGATAAGGGTGATTGGTTAACCCTTAAAAATACAATAATCCAAAGAGTTCGCCTTACCGCTCGTCACGCCAAGCCTGTAGTTGGAAAGAGTTGCAAAACCAAAACTCAGGTGGCATTAAAACCATATACTGCACGCCACAGGAATCGAACAGGTTATTTCAGCTTGGTGATCTCGCTGCCGGCCAGCAGGAAACAACCCAGCCCGTAATCTTCAAAATCAGGTTTGCTGGTGTAGGTCACCGGCTGCCCGTCGGAAGGATCTTCACCGGTGCCCTGCACGTATCCAAGGAAACCGTTCGGGTGAACGCTTTCTTTCACCATCGCATTCCAGGCTTTCACCGCCGGCGCCAGGTAGGTCTTGCGGTCGAGGTGCCCGTTGTTGACACCCCATACAAAACCATACGTGAACAGGGATGTGCCGGTAGCTTCTTTGCCGCCGTAATGTTCGGGATCATGCAGGCTGGCATTCCAGTAGCCATCTTCCCTTTGCAGGCGAAGCAGGGCGGCGCACATGTCTTTAAAATCCTGCAGGTATTCGTTGTAGTGCGGGTCGCTTTTGGGCAGAAATTCCAGCGTACGAACCAGCGCAGCCACCACCCAGCCATTGCCACGACTCCAGTAAACGTCTTTACCGGCCGGCGTTTTTACCGGTGGACGAAAGGTTGAATCGCGGTACCACAAGCCATGGGCTTTGTTGTAAAGTCCCGTACCTGCCAGGTTGTACTTTGTATGCGCATACATCTCGTACATCTTGCGGAAATAGCTGGTGTCGTTGTACACAACACCAAGCCTTGCAAATACCGGCATCGCCATCTGAAAGGCATCGATCCAGTGCCAGTCGGACTTTTTCTCACTCTGCACCATGTTGTCGATGCAGGCTTTGATGGCCTGAATGCGTTCCGGTTTTTTATCGATCAGGTAAAGGTCGATATAGGTTTGACCGCAGCACTGGTCGTCGGCATTACGGGTTTTGATGCCGTTGCGCATGTTCCAGTTGTGCTTATCGCCCCACTGTACGGCATAATCGTAATATTCTTTTTTGGGATCAACGCCATAGAGCGCCATCAGTCCTTCGTAATACACACCTCTTGTCCAGATATTGCTGGGCCGTTCGCGGTTGGTGATAATGGACTTGCCGGCATCAGGCCATTTGTTCATAAAGTAGGCATTGGTCAAACGCATGGGTGCCAGCACAGCATCTTTGGAAGGTATCTTTTGTGCCCGGCAGGAAAGGGCAATCGCCACAACGACAAAGAGAAAGATTTTGTTCATATAGCGTTGAATATAGAAAGCTATGTTAGCCAAATTGGCAACGCCAATCATCCTGTGGCATCCTGAGTTTTTGGACGTAAGCCTAATGCTCAATGTGCAATACGCAATGGGCAATTTTCAAATGAGCAAACATCAATACAGCCTTCCATTTCCCTAATCTTGCTGGTTCAGCGCCTTATTGCGCATGGCCTAACGCTTTTTTTTGCTGTGATGAAAGAATAGCGCAATACAGCGGCTGCAGTTTCCTGCAAAATCAGCCAATAAAAGAAAATCGTTTCATTCATAATGTAGTGAAGCGTAAAGTTGAAGAGAAAGACTGCTCACAAAGTGAATAGTGCAATCAATAAAGAGTGGCTGTTGTGCACTGGCCTGGCAAATCCAGCGGAGCGTTGGGTTTGCCTTAAATTTTTGGCTCCACCTTTTCTTTCCAAGAAAAAAGGTGGAAAACAAACTAACGAAAGGATTGCCTTCAAGTACAAGCTGTCCTTCCGACTATCCTAAAGAACTTTTTTAGATAGCACGACACGCTGAGTGCATCATGATTTTAGGACAGGTCACGGCCTGTCCCTACGGATGTCAATCAATTTACTTTGGGTAATATTACTGTTAAAGGACATGCCAGAAGCATGTCCCTACAGTGGCCAAAATGTTATTACGGCATTTTATTTAACCCCTCCCATTTCACCCTCCAACCCCCATTTTTGGGAATCCCCGGCATAGCCCCTTTCGCTCCATCAAACCCCGCCACCATCATGGCAATGGCCGTAAGCAGCCCCCCGTTGCCCGGCATATACACCCGTAAGCGCTCATCCTGGTAGTTATGCCCATTGGGCAAATAGGTATTTGTTTGTATCGGCATCAGCAGGGCATCAATTGCTTTTTCGGGTAGGCCTAACCGTGTGGCCGTCATGGCCGTCATCGGGAAGTCCCATCCCCAGGTATCCCGCCAGGTCCAGTCTTTCCAGATCCAGTCGAAAGTGTTTTGCATAAGCGCTTTGTTTACCTGGCCGGTTGCTGACATCACACCCAGTGCAGCCAGCACAGAAGGATGATCGGTCCTGTATTCGGGATTGGTATACGAATCAGTAGCATTCTCGGCAAAGAGGTATTTGCCTTCCTGCACCGGCAGGGGCGAAAGCTTGCGGGCCACGGTATTCCATGCCTCATTTGCCGGTAGCTTTAACCGCAGCCGCCAGGTGTTGGCCACATCCAGCGCCCATTGCCAGTACACCAGTTCGTACGTAGGATTGAAGGTATCCTCCGGCTTAAAACGCTCCTGCGCCGGGATCAGTCCTTTGCCGAGAATATAACGCTGCGTGGCGCTGTCGTAATGCGCAAACGAAGCCATAAAATCAGCCGTCGCAAACACGAGGTCTTTGTAGCGGTTCAGCGTTTGCGCAGCGCCGGATAAGCGGTACAATTGTTCGGCAAAATAAATATAGTGCGGCTGTTGCCAGATGAGCATCGCCCCAACAGACGAAGGTGTTTCATCGCCCAGGTTATCCGTCATCTTCTGCCAGCGAACACCCTCAAAACCCTGGCGTCTTGCAAGAGCCCTGCCTTTATCCGCCACCGAAGCATACCAGGCCAGCAAGCGTTCCACCGGCTCTTTTCGTCCCCACAATGCCCAATGCGCCGCATGCCACCAGGTCATTTCGAGGTGCGGTTTGCCATACCAACTGTTGTAGGTTAACCCGGTTTCCTGCGGCGGAAAATCACCAGCTTCCTGTGCCTTCATCAGGTATTGCGAAAGAATGATGCGCCGCTCCAATTCAAAAGCACGCTTGTCAGTGCTGCCGGAAAAATCAATGGCACCACCGCTTTGCCAGAAGCGCTTCCAGGCAATGGCACTGGTTCCTTTTGCGGTGGGGTAATCCAATTCAGCAACCGGCTTGTTAGGTTGAATAAAAGAAGCCGTAAAAGAAAATGTATTGGCTCCCGTTGGCGTCAGCAGGAAGGAATGCTTCGCCTTTTTTTTCACCATGGCAGCGCCTTTCCAATGCAGGCCAACAAAATATTCGGTGGTATCGAGGCGGTGCTGCAACAGGGCCATCCCCTGCGCCGGTTGCGAGAGGGTGGTTTGATGTCGCTCTGCATGCAGGTAGTTCGTGCCTTCATCCGTCCATGCACCCGTTGGATAGGGAAAAATGAGCCTTACGCCTAAGCGGGCCTGCGCCAGCAGTGGCGATGTCACCTGCACACCAATGGCATCACTCGTTGCATCACAAACAGTGGAAACCGTCACCGGCACGCCTTCCACCGTAAACTGCGAACGGATCTCTCCTGTCCATAAATTCAACTCCTGCCGGATGTTTTTGATATCCTGCAGCGTGGCGACCGATCCATCCTTTTTTAGGATCTCAAAACCGAGATTGCCCAATTGCAGGCGGTGTGGGTTTTGCCGGAACCAATCGGCCACTGCCTTTTTTCGCGGCGGAGCATTGTGCTGCGTCAGGTAAGTAATGTCGCGACCATTCACATGATAGGTTTTCAACGCTTCCTCTCGCTGGTAACCCACCGTGTCGATAAAGCTGTGCCAGCCCCACTCCGATTGTGTGCCCAGGGGAACGCCTTTTTGATACTCCAAAGGAAATGATTGCAGGCCCGTTACATCCACTGTAAAAGCAAACCGCCCGTTGCCTACGGTTAGGGATGCCAGTGAGTCCGCTTTTGTCACTACCACATTGTGACGGCTTACTAACGCCTTGCGGTTTATTTTTTGGGCAAAGAGGTGGAAAGTGGAAAAAGAAAGAAAGAGGATAACAAGAATTCGTTTCAGCATGGGAAAAGGATTGAACGTTAGTGCAGGTATTGTTTCAGGTTGGTGCCGTTTAATTCTTTTATTGCGTCTACTAAGATCTGCGCATTAAGCTGCGCCCCTTCCCGGTTGGTGTGGGTATGATCAACGGGAAAAAATGCTTTGACGGCATCAGTTCCCATCGCCTCGTACCGGGCAGCAACAATTTCATTAAGATCAATAAAGGGAGCGCCTTCCTCCTTTGCTACCTGTGCCGCCCAGCCGCTGTAACTGTCGGCCGAACGAACTACTTTTCCTTCCCGCCACTGGTTGCGGGGAATGGGTGAACAAACAACCGGGATAGCTCCTTTTGCTTTGGCATCACGGATATAGTTGCGCAGGTACCAGCCATAGGTATAGACCACTTCTTCTTTCTTGCGAATGGGATTGTAAATGGCTTTCGATTCTTCCCCAATGCCGCGAATGGAACCACGGGCCCTTGCCGTATCATCAAGCGGGCCGCCGTCGTTATGACCAAACTGCATGATAACATAGTCACCCTTTTTCAGGTTTTGCAGGATCTTCTCCCAACGGCCTTCGGTTAAAAACGTACGGCTGCTCCTACCACCAATGGCGTGGTTTTCGACGGAAATCCTCCCTGTATCAAAATAGCCTACGATGAAGCTTCCCCAGCCCCATTGCTGGTTTTCCCCGGTGCCGTTCCCGTTGCGAACAGTGGAGTCGCCGATGATGTAAAGGACAGGTTTCTCCTTTTGAAAAAAGGTAAAGGAAGAGGCGAGTAAGAACACCGCAACCAGTGTTGAGAGAAGGGTTCTTTTCATGGTATGTATTTTTTCACGCGGAGACGCGGGGTTCGCGGAGAGTTTCTCTGTGCCTCAGCGCCTCCGCGAGAATTTTTTTTACGGTATTCGAAGTTGATACTATCAAGATGATGTATTGCTTTGACAAAGCCTGGTAAAGAGGGGCAGCTTTACATCAGCCCATAAAGCACACCAAAAATGACCGCAGCAAAAAAGAAGGAAAATATCTTTCATAGCAAGCCATCCATTTCAATGGAAATTAAAATCTTCCTGTTGCTTGCCGTCCTGCTGCATCCTGAAAATGGCTGCTTCTAAACAGAGTTCAGTATTTTACAGATCATCTGTTCACCTGCATTAATGTTTACTGTATGAAATGGCTTTGCTTTCTTCTTTCAGGATTCTTTTTTTCAACCCTCCATGCCCAGGACCTTACCCTACCACTCTACCCCACCGGCAAGGTGCCCAATTACCAAAAAACTAGCGAAGTGGAAAAGTGGGACACCACCAATATTGTGCGGGTTAGCCTGGTGCAAACGCCAACCATGGATGTGTACCTGCCCGCGGGCAGCAACGCCACCGGTCAGGCCGTGGTCATTTGTCCCGGCGGTGGTTATGGCATTTTGGCCTACAACTGGGAAGGCGCCGACCCGGCCCGGTTCCTCAGTGCCAAAGGCATTACGGCCATTGTGCTCAAGTACCGGCTGCCCAACAGCAAAAGCAATATCACGCCGCATCTTTCGCCCCTGCTGGATGCCAAGCGGGCCATACGTACCGTTAGGGCCCATGCAAAAAAGTGGAAGATCGACCCGGCACAGGTGGGGATCATGGGATTTTCGGCCGGTGGCCACCTCGCGTCTACGCTGGCCACGCATTTTGACGCCGGCGATGCGGCCGCAAACGACAGCATTGAACGGCAAAGCTCCCGTCCCGATTTTGCGGTGCTGGTGTACCCGGTGATCTCCATGAGCAAGCCAAGCATGCATTCGGGCTCCCGCAACAATTTGATTGGCGCCAAACCTGACAGCTCGCTGGCTATCCTCTACTCGAACGAGCTGCAGGTAACGGAAAAAACGCCACCGACGTTTTTGATCCATGCGACGGACGACAAAGGTGTGCCGGTGGAAAACAGCCTCCTGTTTTATCAGGCCCTGAAAGACAAGGGTGTGCCCGCAGAAATGCATATTTACCCCACCGGCGGACATGGCTTTGGCCTGGGTATCGGCAAGGGTTACCTGGAAACCTGGACCGACCGGTTAGTGGATTGGCTCCGGGGATTGAAGAAATAGGTTTTTGTTACCGGCAGCAGGAAGAAGATTTGGCACCGGTTGCGTCGCACACTTGTACGGCAGGAAAGGGATCGGCAAGGAGGGATTCTTGCTGTGTTTTGTATTGATAAATAATTATGTTTGGAGCAAGAACGTTCGCAAATACAAGCGTTAGCTGCAACCATCGGCGACAGCGTGCAACCTTGAGACAAATTAAAAAACACTGACAGAAATAAAGCAACAATGACAAAATTCAAAAATCCAATCTTCTCTTTACTGTTGGTGTCAATATTTTTCACATCTTGTAACGGACAGACAAAAACAGAAAAACCAACTAAAACGGTTGTCGAACAACAATCATTTACAAGTAAAAATGCAAAGCTAACAAAAACGCAAGGCACAACTGAACATCAAAATGTACATTGTAGCCTGCAGGACAAAGACGGCAATCTTTGGTTTGGGACAACAGGCGAAGGTGTTTACCGATATGACGGCAAAGAATTTACACAATTCACAGAAAAAGACGGTTTAAGTAACAATTCTATTTGGTCAATTTTAGAAGATAAATCAGGAGACATTTGGTTTGGAACGGACGATGGTGTTAGCCGTTATGATGGGAAGACTATTTCAAAAATTCCGTTTACAATGACCACTTCAATTGGTGTAGGGACGGCAACAACACAGTCTGGTAAAATTTCGGTTTGGAGTATGTTGCAAGACAAAAGCGGAATAATCTGGTTCGGCACTTCACAGGATTTATATTGTTATGATGGAAAATCGTTTAGTCGATTTTTAGATAAGAGCAACATTTCAAACAATCAAAATCTTCAACTTAAATGGATACAATGCTTTTTAGAAGATAGCAACGGAACAATTTGGATGGGTTCCGGACCAATCGCTCAAGAAGGAGTAATACAGTTCGATGGGAAAAACATTAAAAGCTCAAAACCGAATGGTGACGGTTGGATTAGGTATATGGTAGAAGATAAGAACGGACAAATTTGGTTCGGTGGTAGAAGTAACGGTAATTTCATTTACAATAGGAAAACCTTTACAAATTATACCGAAAAGGTAGGAATCGGAAATCCTATATTAGTTGACAAATCAGGCAAAGTTTGGTTCAGCGGAGAAGAAAAAACGGGAACAATAGAGAGTAAGGATGGAATATGGCGTTACAATGGAAAAACATTTGAAAATTTTACAACCAAAGATGGTATAGGTAAAAATTCGGTTTGGAATATGCTCGAAGACAGAAATGGCAACATTTGGATTGGAACACGAAACTGCGGACTATATCGCTACAATGGACAAACATTTGAAACTTTTTCAGAATGACCAAAGACAATTGAAAGTATGGCAGCAGCTAACAAGGTATTGCCAAAATGGCGGCAGAAGTGCTACTATGAAACATTTGTGCTAAATTCAACAGCAGTAATTCTATTGAACTTTAGTACTAATAATCCGCCACTTCGGCAATACCCAAAACGTTGTGCCTCATGCTCGGTTTGAGAATATGTTTTTTCATCATTAAAATACATTTTACGGAAGAGCAATCAGTAAACAAAACCTTCTCCTCCCAGTTAGGCCAAGTTGCTTGGGTGGTGAGTGACATTCAAGCTGCAGAGAAGTTTTTTCAAGATGTTATGGGCGTACGCAACTTTGTTAAGCTCGAGAACCTTCGTGCCGAAGACACTGCTGGCACCTACTATGGAAAGCCAGGTGACTACGTTTTTCATTTGTATATGGCTTATTCCGGCGACACTCTCATAGAAATAATTCAACCTGTTTCGGGCCAAAGTATATTCCAAGATTATCTTGGTAAACATCCCGAAGGCGGAGTACAACACATTGCATATGTAGTATCTGACTCCGAATTCAGTAAGTCAATTTCGGAACTAAATAAAAAAGGCTATGAAGTCATTCAGAGCCTGAACCTACCAGTTGCCAATGTTGCATTTTTCGATACCATTAAGAAGGTTGGGGTTGTTACCGAAATTATTGGTCTTACTGCTGCAGGAGTTGACTTTCTCAGAGATTTAAAGATTGATGCTGGTTAGGGCATTGAAGCACGAACGCACAACAATGCATTGGCAAAATACTGGGCAGGACATTGGAACTTCAGCATCATAAAAATTGCAGGTTTGGTTCGGGGCTGGACCGTTTTCGTTTAAGCTTCATTGGTAGTTTCAACATCACGTTTCAATTCTAACGTCCGCCCGGGGTCTTCGTCGGCAGCCAGTGCGATGGCCTAAAGGCGAGACCCCAGGATTCAATAAAGTCCACTGCTAATGCTTTCCACATCTAAATCACTCCACTCCTTGCAAAAAGTCTCACCTTAAATCTGTCCACCCTGAAGAGGAAAACAAGCGCTTCATTATCGCCAACTTGTTTTAAAAAAACAGCGATTTACTTTACTCCGCGATATAACCCGGTAAACCTGCCGCACACTAATCATTCCAAAATACGATAAAGTATTTCAACATGAAAGCTGTAGGCCAAGGCGATTTATGAGACAGCAAAGGTTGACAGCATGTGATCAACAACTTATCTTTATTCAGCATATGTGAAGGCGCAAGCGGTTGTGTCTGAAAAAAATCATGGGCGAAAACATAAAAACGATCAGTATGGCTGAAAAACAAAAATTATTTTTCCTTGCTCTCCTATTCATCGGTTTACTCAGTTGCAAAACAGGCCAAATGCACTCTACCGCCACCCCAACAATAGGCCTGTTTAAAGTCGCCATCCTGTACCCGAATGGTGATGACAAAACCTTTGACATGGACTATTATGAAAAAAAGCACATGCCAATGGTCGCCGGCTTTTTGGGCAGAAACCTGGTTTTTTATGAAATTGACAAAGGCATCTCTGGCCGTACGCCAGCAGATAAAGCGGCTTTTGTAGCCGCAGGTTATTTCTATGTTCGGAATGTGAGTGACTATTCGAAAGCCATAACGCAAAACAGGGAGGCCATTGTCGGCGATTTTAAAAACTATACAAACATTCAGCCGGTTGTAAACATCAGTGAGATCAGGCAGGTGGTGCACACCAGCATGAAGTAGCCTATTCATTTATTCTGACAACAGTCAGTTTAAGAAACAGGCTGACGGGCAAACAAATGCTATAGATGCTTACAATCAACGCCAGTTTTTGTGCAGAACCGGTTGTTGCCATTCAGCAATTCATGCATCGGGGAACGCAGTTGAGATAAATAAAAACTCACACCCAAACCAGTCAGCATTATGCAAAAGGAAAATCTATCGTTTGACCAGATCATGGCGATCTATAACCACATTGGCGAAGAGGAAAGGCATTTCAATTCGCTGGAAATGGAATACCGAAAACTGGCTTCGCAGTGGCTGCTGGTATCGCTGGGTGCCATTGGGTTTATTTTAAGCAAACAGGAACTCGTGCCGATTAATGTTTGGGTTTTGGTGACAGGGATTTGTATGGCGGCTACCGTAGGAATTCTTGTGCTTTGGCTGCTGGATTTAAAAGTGTACCATGAACTGCTGCACGGTGCCTTCAAGGAAGGTGTTTTGCTGGAAAATGAATTTCCCCACCTGCTACCGCAGATCCGGAACAATATGGCAAAATCACAAACGGGTGGCGACATTATCACCAAAGTGATCCTCTATTATTTTTTTAGCATTCTTCTTCTGATCACCATTGCCGATATTGCCGTGTGGATGCTGGCTTCGTCTAAACTTTGGCTTTGTTTGGGCACCAATTTCATATCGTTAGTTTTACTTTTCCTTATCTATCGGGTCATGACAAACCGATCAACCCGCCACTTCCATGTGGATGAAATTTTGACGTAAATGGAAAAGACAGAATATTCTAACAACCATGTGAATTTCATTATCCCTTTTCATGCAAAACCCGGATAGAAAACCTTTGGCGTACTAACCACACCGATCTATTAAAAGGGTGGCTTTGACGTCACTATCCTACGCTATCCGGTTTCGCCTGCCATAATTTTTTTAATATGGACTATTCTTACCCTACAACAGGTTTGTATTGCATTGGACTTGTCAGATTTAATTACTGCAAATGCATCCAGTTTGGTTTGCGTCTACTACTTCAGAGCAGTATTTAAATATTAAATAATATTATATATGTGTTATCTTTAGTTACAACTTTACTATTGGCATTCATCCAATTCTTTCAATAGCGTACGGTCCTCGATTTTTGCGGCTTTGCTCAATACACACAACCATTACCCTCGCCGGAAACCCTTCTTTTAATGAGAACGATAACGGGTGTCATGTATGTAACAACTCTTCCTATCTCTTTACCTGAATTGAAAACAAATTAGTTCCCTGCCTGTCGCCGTACGTTGAATTCGTGTACAAAACCGAAGATGGTTTCGCATTGGCTTTTTCTATGCCAATACCAATGCCGTGTGAACAAGCCTGTAAAGCGTACCGGAAACCTGTGTTTGGCCGGCCCATTTTCCGGCATTAACCCCAGTTGTATGCAAGTATTCTTCCACTTCTAAAATCAACGCGTATGAAACTGCATTTCAGCAGAAGCAAGGTTCTGGCAAACATGCTGCTTGCCTTTGTTCTTTTTGGTGCTTTTTACAGTTGTAAAAAAGCCGACCAACTGGCCGATGCAACCACCGACACGGCGGGCACCGCGGCCAACCGAAACAAAATGTCCCGGCACAACGAAAGCGCCGAGGTGGTTTACCAGTGGTACAACTACATGGCGGAACTGCAACGCCTGATGACACCCCAGCCTTCACCCCTGGTACAAAGCAGGAATTTCGGCTACATTGGCGTAGGGTTGTACGAGGCCGTGCAGCCGGGGATCAAGGGCGGGTCAAGCTTCTCGCCCAAGCTTTACCAAATGCCGGCCATGCCAAAGCCCGACAGATCGAAGGACTATCTATGGAGCGCCTCCGCCAACGCAGCCCTGGCCAGTTTGTTTAAGTTATTCTCAGCCGGCCTGGGTCCTGTAGACAAAGCCAGCATCGATGCCAAGGAAGCCAGCATTCGCAGCCAGTTGCTGGCAATGGCACAGGAAGCTGTTATTCAACGCTCCGAAGCCTTTGGCCGCTCTGTTGCCACTGCTATTTACAACTGGTCTACCACAGACAACTTCAGCACAGCCAGCACCAGCTATACGCCGGTAAACGAGCCCTGGGCCTGGGTGCCAACGCCGCCAAATTTCCCGGCGCCGGTAGGTGCCGACCTGCAGTTCTCCCGGCCTTTTTTGAAGTACACACTTACGGCCCTGGCGCCGCCGATTCCGGTTCCGTATTCCGAAAATATGTCTTCGGCATTTTACAAAGCGAACCTCGAAGTGTATAATCTGGGTGGTGCCACTTCGGTGACGGATGCAAACAAGGCCACTGCATATTGGTGGGCCGATTTTGGCGGGCCAAATCTTGGCGTGCCACCGCCTTACCACCTTCTTTCCATTGTAACCAGCGTGCTGGAAAGCCAGCATGCCGGCTTGTGGAAAGCGGCTGAAGTGTATGCCAAAACCGGCATCGGTTTAAAAGATGGCCCGATCATTACCTTCCGCTCCAAGTACCACTACAACCTGCTCCGGCCGATCACCTATATTCAGCGCTTTATTGACCCGAACTGGCAGTCGTTGCTGGTGTCGCCGCCTTATCCTGATTATACATCGGGCATCATGGGGCTGTACGGACCGGTGGTAGAAGTGCTGATCAACGAATTTGGCGATATTCCGGTGACGGATGATACTTACTCGTGGAGAGGCTTGCCGGACCGGACGTTCAACTCGCTTTCGACCCTGCGCAAAGAGGTGGCTTATTCAAGGATTTATGCCGGTATCCACTACCGGTTTACGCAGGATGTTTCGATCGCAATTGGAATTAAACTGGGCGACGAAATTGACAAAGTGAGAGTGGTAGGTCCCGAGTATCAATAAACACTAAACATTAGTGTCGCTATTGGAAGCAGGGCAAACCCTTTCTCTTAATTGGTTTGACAAGACAGAAAGGGCTTACCCTGCTTAGTTTTTTTACCGGAATCAATTTCTAAAAGTTTCTACGGCTGATATTTACCGTTATAGCCTGCAGAACCGTAATAAATTTCCAGGGAAGCAATCAATGCCCCTGCATGCGGTGCCACTCTCCGGCGGAGATCTTCAGCACCGTGCCGTGCCGTGTTCCCTTGGGAAAAGAAACTTTTTCGGAAATATCTTTCCAGTTGACGAGGTCCGGTGAAACAACAGCACCGTATTTCTTTTCGGTGTACTTGTCGAAATACACCACCCACTGTCCATCGATCTTTATCGCGGTAGGTCCTTCGGCCCAGTAATTTCCGGTGATGGGCGGCCCCGCCGCGGAATAAGGCCCGGTGAGATTTTTTGCTGTGGCTACCCTTAGATTTTTCTCCGCCGGTTGGCGGGTTTCGTTTTTCAGGAACATCACCCACTGCCTGCCATCGTGCACAATGGAAGCATCGATCACACTGTAACCGGGGTCGTACAAGACCTTCGGACCGCTCCATTTTTCAAAATCTTTCGTGGTCACGTAATACATCCGGTGATTATAACGCCTACCCTCGGCCGAGGTATCTTTTTGCGGGAAACGACCGGGGATGGTGGTGGCCCAATAGACCATGTATTCCCTCTTTTTCGGATCGTAGGTAATCTCCGGCGCCCAGGTGTTGCGGGCCGAATCTTCGCCACCCATGACGGGTATAAACCGCTGCTCCGACCAGTTGACAAGATCCGATGACGAGGCATAGCCGATGCCCCTGTCAGCCCAGCTCACCGTCCACACCATGTGAAACTTTCCATCAGCGCCGCGGATGATGCAGGGGTCGCGGAACAGGCGGTCATTGCCTACCGTTGGCTTCAGCACCACGCTGTCGTTGAACATTGCCTGCCACTGGTAGGCGTCCTTGCTCCAGGCATAATGAAGGCCATCGCCATTGCCCTTAAAAAAGCAAAAAAGGTAAACGGAATCCTTTTGGGCAAAGAGGTGAAAAGAGGCAAACACAAAAAAAAGGGAGAGAAGATTTTTTTTCATATTTCATCAATTGGGTTCTACCATGGGTACCGCTCAAGAGGCCGAACACCACATTGTTGGCAACGGCTTTCAAGGTAAGTGATTTTATTTTTTTGATGGGGTCCAGCGGCATGTCCAGCACGGTGCCGGTGTTACCATCAACGGCCCGGCTGGTAAAGCCATAGAGAGCCAGTTTAAACCGATGTTTGCTTTTCACCATAATAAAATCTTCACCATCGGCACAATAATGCACCTTCCGTTCGGCGGCGTGTCACAGCCCATTTCGCAGGGCAAGAAGTTCCGGCTGTGCAAAAAACAGAAAAAGCAAAAACAAAACATACGGCGGACTTTATGGTTTCAGCTTTAGAATCTGCACCCAAATACCGGTTAGAACCGGGATGCCCTTTTTTTGATTTTCGTTACGGTGTTGGAGCACACCTTCCCCGGGATAACGAACACCTTTCTCCCCTGCGGTTTTTGAATTGTGATAATCGGCAATGATGCCTTCAATGATTTTTGGAACAGACGAATGGTGCGGCAGTTTTGCAAGATCGATACAAACAAATACCTGCGAAACGTTGTTCTCTTTTTGTTGCCGGCTGACCTGGTAGGTAGCCAATCCACCGGATAAAACAGCCGCCAAAATATCAAGCAGTAGCGAAAGACCGGCGCCTTTCCAGTACCCGATCGGCATTGGCCGTTCCGAAGCGAGAATCGCCCTTGGATCCCTGGTTTCATTTCCCTCAATGTCAAAGCCGCCCGTCATGTGAAGGGCCTCACCTTTGGCCGCGGCCTGCTCCATGGCCCCAAACGAATACTGCGACATGGCCATATCCAGCACAATGGCGCTGTCGCCGTAAGGAAGGGCGATCACCAGCGGGTTGTTTCCCAATTTGCTGTCAATGGCACCCCAGGCGGGCATATTGGCGATGGTATTGGTCCAGGCAATGAGCACACAACCCTGCTCTGCCGCCCGCCAGCCGTAATAGCCGCCACGCATCCAGTGATTCGTGTTAGCTATCGCCACGCAACCAATGCCAGATTGTTGCGCAAGCTTTACGGCCCTGTCGGTTGCTTTTAATGCATTCAGGGGTCCCGGACCACCATTGCCCTGCCAGACTTCTATCCCGCCCATCGCCGCCTGCAGCGAAGGCTCCGCATCTTTATCCACGAAGCCTTCCTTCACATAGTCCACAAAAACAGGAAAGCGGTTTACGCCATGCGTGTACACACCATCTATACTGTTAGCGGTAAAGATCTCCGCACAGGTCTTGGCTTTTTCATTCGTAAATCCAACACCCGCCAGTATAGCAAAAAATGTTTCCTGCATTTCTTCCTGCGGTATCAGCACCATCTCGCCACCGCCACTGCCCTCTCCACTGGAGAGATATTTGTTATTCGTCCATTCTGTACGCATAAAAGCTTATTTGCTTATTCACGATAATCTTTTCTGTAGTGCCCATGTGCCGTTAGAAAGGCGCAGACGTTGTCACTGCCAGCAAGGCTAACAGAAAAGAAAAAAAGATTGTTTGACGGTCATTATATCGACAGTTTTATTTTTTGGTAGCCGGCTGCAGCAAGTCTATTTAGCTTCTCTGGAGTTTATCCTGACGAAGGAAGGATCGCACACTTGTACGGCTGGTAAGCCTATTCAGCAAAGCAGCGCCAGGGCAATTTCTACGTCTGTTCCTTCCCTTGTCTATTTCAGCGTCAGCGTTACTACCGATTTTGCCGGCAGCGCTACCGTCAAATTTTTGCCGCTGATGCGGGCACCGTTAAAATTGGCAGGGGCAACTTTTTTATCCTGGCTAAACGTATTGATATCGGTAAGCGCACCGGACGTGATCATGCGGCCGCTGACAGTCTTAAAGTTGCCGTCCAGTGTTGTCTGGATCATCTGTGTTTTGTTCGGATCCATGTTCACCAGCGAAATGTGCATGGCGCCGGTAGAATCCAACGAAGCCGAAACCGACAGGGCCGGGATTTTTTCGCCGCCAACACTGTAATCTGGGCTCGTAAACTGCACCGGTACCAGTTTGGCATCGTGGTGCACTTTGTAAAGGTCAAACACGTGGTAGGTAGGTGTAAGCAGCATCTGCCGGCCCTCGGTAAGAATCAGTGCCTGCAATACATTCACTGTTTGGGCCAGGTTGGCCATCTTTACCCTGGCCGCATGATTGTTAAAAATATTCAGGTGCAGGCCGGCGATCAGCGCATCCCGCAAGCTGTTTTGCTGGTACAGGAAACCGGGATTGGTGCCGGGTTCCACATCGGTCCAAATACCCCACTCGTCCACCACCAGCGCAACCCGTTTGGCACTGTCGTACTTGTCCATGATGGCCGAATGTTTGGTCACCAGTTCATCCATGCGCCAGGCATTTTTCATCGTGTTGAAATACTGCGCTTCATCAAACTGCGTGGCAGAACCTTTTTTGCCCCAGTTGCCGGTAGGAATGGTATAATAGTGCAGCGACACACCCCACATCATGTTGAGCGGGATGGTTTTCATCAGCGTTTCTGTCCAATGGTAATCGAAGGAGTTGGCACCACCGGCTACCTTGCGCAGGCGGGCATTGGGATAATTTTTTGCGTATGAAGCATAGCGCTTGTATTCGTTAGCGTAATACTCGGCAGTCATGTTGCCGCCACAACCCCAGTTCTCGTTGCCCACGCCCCAGTACTGCACATTATACGGTTGTGGGTGACCGTTTTGCCTGCGCAGGTTGGCCATCGGGCTCTCGCCGTCGAAATTGAGGTATTCGATCCACTTGCTCATTTCTTCCACGGTGCCGCTGCCCACGTTACCGGCAATGTAAGGCTCCGTGTTCAGCAGGTTGCAGAGCTCCAGGAATTCATGCGTGCCAAAGCTGTTGTCTTCCACTACGCCACCCCAGTTGGTGTTCACCATTCGGGGACGGCTTTCCCTTGGACCAATGCCATCCCGCCAGTGGTATTCATCGGCAAAGCAGCCACCCGGCCAGCGCAGGTTGGGAATATTGATCTTTTTCAACGCTTCCACCACATCCAGGCGAATGCGGTATTTCTTGGGAACGTTCAGCGTATCGCTGACCCAAAAGCCATCGTAAATACACCGTCCCAGGTGTTCGGCAAAATGCCCGTAAATGTGGCGACTGATGGTGGTAGGTGTGTTCTTTGTAGTAAGCGTAAGCTGTACCTGTGCCGATGCTGTGGTAGAAAAGAGAGCAGCGGCAAAAAAGATTCGTGTCAGGGATTTGATTTGCATGGAGGTAACTTACAACGTTTTTTGTGCTTTCCCATCCAAAAAAAATTCTTCCGGAATATTTACTGCACCTCCTGAAAAGCAAGCAATCGTTGAACCTTTAAAGTAAAGAATGCCCCTGCGCCAGCTATCCTGCCGCATCCTGAAAATGATGGCTGAAAAAGTCTATTGTTGAAAGCCTTTGTAACGAAGCATTGCTTCAATAAAATAATAATCAGCATAGGTCAGCGACACATCCACTTCGGTGCCGGCGGGAAGGTGTCCCACGCAATGCTGAAGAAGGAAGCCACCGTTGGTGCCTGGTGCAGAACGGTAGGTTGGTGAAGAGAGCGACCGCAGCATCGTTTCGGCGGCGTTGAAATATTTTTTACCGGCAGCCGCATCGGCATAGCGACACAATTCCAACAAAGCCGCGCTGGTGATGGCACCGGCCGAAGCATCCCGGAGCGCAGACGGAATATTGGGTGCATTAAAATCCCAGTACGGGATTTTATCCTCCGGCAAGGCGGGATGATCCAGCATAAAATTGGCGATGGCTTCTGCCTGCGCCAGGTATTTCGGGTCTTTTGTTTCGCGGTACATCACGGTAAAGCCATACAGTCCCCAGGCCTGTCCGCGGGCCCAGGCCGATTCTTTGCTGTGCCCCTGCGCCGTCTTTTTTTCCTGCACGGCACCGGTCGTTGGATCATAATTCACCACATGGTAAGAGCTGTTGTCTGGACGAAAATGATGTTTGATGGTATTGTCGGCATGGGTTACCGCAATTTTATAAAACGAAGAATCGCCACTAACCCTTGTAGCCCAGAACAGCAGTTCCAAGTTCATCATGTTGTCGATGATCACGAGGAAATCGGAGGGCTTCGAATTCCACGACTTAATCGTGCCCACCGTTGGATTAAAACGTGTACTCAGTGACTTGGCACTTTGCAGGAGAATGTCTTTGTACTCCGGCTTCGATGCTATTCGGGTTGCATTTCCAAAACTGCAAAACATCATAAAACCCAGGTCATGCGTGCCGGTATTCATCTTTTCTTTTTCCAGGAGGGCCAGCATGCGAAGCGCCTCGTTGTACAGGATCGTGTCTCCAGTTTGTTCGTATAAATACAGCAGTGTACCGGGATAAAAGCCGCTGCACCACCACTCGGAGCCGCTGAATTCGTACGCTGCTTTTTTGGGGTCATAGTTCTTCGGAAATTTTCCCGCAGGCAATGCCTTCATTAATATCTTGTATTGATCCGCAGTTGGTGCAAATGCGGCGTCCACCGTTTGTAGTAAGGTTTTATCCGGCGTTACCTGCAAGCCCTTCGGGCCGGAGCAGGCAACAACTGCCAAAAGGAGGAAAAGAAAATAAGCTGGCTTCATCCGTACAAATTAAACAATTAAGGGCAGAGTGGTGAATGGCAAGTCAGGTCGTATTTATTTACCTCCAACTACTCATGAAAAACCCTTGTACAAAGCCCCTATCTTACCGGCAGCAAGGAAAGGGTGAAGGGTTGATCACGGTCGCAAATGCTCAGAACAGGAAGATTGCACAACAACAGGAAGATTGCACAACAATAAAACATCAACAAAGAAGAAACCTTTACTCATAGTTCACTGGCGTTAGTGTAACCGGTCCTAAAATACCCGAGGGCAAAGGTTTCCAGCCGGCCGCCGTAAAGATGCCGCCTTTTGCATTTTCCGCCCGTCGTGCCGGCATGTTGGTATTGTAAAAAATCTTCCAGGGAAGATTAGCCTTATCCATGTAGATGATGCGGTTGGCCATCAGGTTGGCTACCACCACTTCCAGTGTATTGCTAGCTTTTAAAGAAGAAGCCGGAATGGTTACCTGGAAGGTAGGCCCCACCAGCGTGGCGAGCTTTTTTCCGTTCAAAAATACTTCTGCGGTTTCATGCACTTTGCCCAGGTCCAATACCCAGGCTTGCGCCGTACCGGATGGTTTGGTAAAGGTTGTGGTGTTTTTCGCGGTGCCAGAAAAATTCGCTCCATCTGCACTGCTTTCTGTCCATGATTCGAGTTTGTTTGTCGTAAAGCTTTTGGGCAGGGTGGGTCCGCCGGTTAAGAAAGAAATGTTCCATTCGCCGTTGAGTTCAACGGGAGGACCGGCCTGCTTTGCATACGAATAAGCAGCCCCTTTTTTGGCCGTGCCGTAGGTTTGCATAATGATGGATTGATAGGGTTGCAGTTGCAGCAACACTTCCGTTTCTCCCTGTGGGTTTGTCCGGTATTTGGCCCCACGGATATCACCGCCCATGGGTTCGAAGAAAAACACGGAAGCGGCTTTTGTCCGCAGCGGCACCCAGTCGTAAACCGTTTTTTCTGTCCGGTTGTTGATGAAGTATACTTTACCATCGCTGTTTTTTCGGCGGATAAACGACAGACCTTTTTCTACCATCACCTCGTGTTTGACAGCGGCTGCTGTTAACAAAGCTTCCAGGTTATCGCTTACAACAAAAGCGCCTTTGCCCACGACTGCTTTTTTTACCTTGCCCTCTTCTTTGAAAGAAAGCTGCGCAACAAGTTGCTGAAAGATTTTTCTTCTTTCTTCCAAGCCGTGCCAGCCCGGCACATCCGAAGGCATGTCTTTGTAAGCAAGAATGGTAACACCAGCTTTTGCCAACGCCAGCAATTTCTGAAAGGAGGCTTCGGTCATCAGCTGGTTTGCCGGAAGCAGGATTGTTTTGTAGGCATTGTTTGTTGTCTGAATGCTGGCACCTGTCGCTTTAAATTTCTGCAACTGCCGGTCCGAAAAAAAATCAAATCCATACCCTTCTTCCAGCATCCATTTCGACACATGTTCAAAATCCGAATTCACAAAGTTGCGTTCCATACCATCAAAATGTTGCAGCAACTCACGGCTTTGCTCCGAGTACTTGTCTACCAACGGGTAATATAGCAATACATCATTATCGGGTTTGCCGCCCTGCAGGAAAGATTGCACCCGGGTAACGTAAGCATTCAAGGCACCAAAATCTTTCCACTGTGGGTTCTCGGGCTGAAAATGCACCGCGGCATAAAACAGCCATCCAGGCCAGGGGGCATCTTTCGGCGAGTATTCAGTACCATGGTAAATAACGTGATTAACGCCGCCAAGAAAATACAGGTCAAGCAGCTTTTTCACATCGCCCCAGTTGGACAAAAAATGTTCATTCAGCCAGGTGGCGGATTCTGCCGCCGCCAGCTTTTTTCCGCTTACGTTGGTCACCGATGTGGCAAACTTAAACCGCAAGATATCCGTGCCTTCGGTTTCCGGAATATCCACGGCATCGTACAGATCGAGGGTATTGGCCGGTGAGCCGTGCGACTGGTTACGCACCATGGCCCCTTTGGAGGAGCCCCAACGCTTCCAGATCTCTGTAAAGTTGTGCAGGATCAGTTCATCGATCGTGGCGCGGTAATCATACAACACCCTTTGGTTCTTTTCTTTTTCATCCTTGCCAAAAAGTGCCGGCAAGTGCTGGCGCAGATCATATCCTCTTCGCTTTTTGAATTCAGCGAAGAGCAGCGGCGTCCAGTTGGCCTGTCCTCGTGCATCATCCACTTCGTACGAATCATTAAAAAAAGCACGGAGGTAAGAAAGATCAAAACCTTTGAAGGCCGCATCAAATTTTTTGAAATAATTGTTGGCAGCGGTGGCTGAAAAATGATCAATGGCATACCCTTCGCCACCGGGTGCCGCCCGTTCTACCATTTTGCCGTGCAACCCGGAGAATACGGCGTACAATGTCCATTTTTCGTTGCCGGGTGCCGTCCAATCCAGCATGCCATCTTTACCGACATATTTTGTCAGGTTAACCGATTGGCTACCGTTGTAGGCCATCAGGGTTTGTACCGGTAGCTCTTCGGCGTAAACGATCTGGTCCAGCGCCAGGGCCTGCAGGTTGTTGTTCGTCCAGACTGGCCGTTTAAGAGTATCGGCGCTGGCCGGTTTGTTGTTGGCGGTACGCACAAAGGCATCCCGCTTGTAGGTAACGGGACTGTCTAACCGTTTTCCGCCATCAACGGTATAGGTTTTAAAATAGACGGATTTACTGGCGTCTTCTTCCTTCACCCACGGCCCGCCGAAGGGCCAACCGGTGGCATTGGCAATGTCAACACCCAGTCCAAGGCGTTTGGATTCGTCCAGGGTATGCCGCAGCATGGACAGCCATTGGGGCGACAAAAAATCGATGAACTCTTTTTCATAGCCGTATACACCGTAAATGGGGGTGATCTCCACACCACCCAGTCCAACCTTTTGGTATTGCTCAAGGTTCCAGGTCAGGTCTCTTTTGTTGACGGCACTGCCCTCCCACCACCAACGGGTCCAGGGTTTGGTGGTGCTGGTAACCGCCGGCCAATTCACCTGGGCACCGGCGGTAAAAACGAAAAAGGAGAAGGAAAAAACAAAGACATTTTTTTTAACCATTGCAAGAAATCATTTTAGGTACTAAGCTGCTGTGCTACTATTTAACTTCCGTTGCGTCGCACTCTTGTGCGGCTGGGATTTCTATTCAGCTTTTTTTCAGAACCACAGAGACACAAGGGCACAGAGTTACACGGTGGTCCCCAGTGTTCTCCGTGTCTCCGTGGTTCAAAAAACACGTAAAGCTTTCGGAGTGAAGAAGGAGTATTGTTCTTTCTGCTCCCAGGTCTCTATTGTTCGACCCCTACGGGGCCGGGTGAAACCGTTGGTGTTTCTTTTCTACCAAGGTGTGGCTACTACGGAGCCGGTTGCTCAAAAGCTATCCTTATCTACCTTCAAACATTTATCGAACCTCGAACCTCGAACCTCGAACCTCGAACCTCGAACCTCGAACCTCGAACCTCGAACCTCGAACCTCGAACCTCGAACCTCGAACAATGAATATACTGGTTCAATCTTTTGCCTGGCTTCAATCGTATTTTCTCTTCAGCCAATCCTCCGGCACGGGCACAATGCAGATGTTCATCGACCGGCCATCGGCAGAAAGCATGGCGGATTGGATCTGGATCTTTTTACCATCGGGATGAAAGGTAGGATGCGGGTGATCGGCGGCAGTTGTTTTATGTCCTGTCGTGAGCAACTTCATTTCCCTTGTATGCCGGTCAATGAGATATAAACTGCGGGAAAAATCATCACCTACTGCAAAGCGTCCGTCGGGTGAACCGTGCACATGCCAAAGGCCGCTGCCAGTAGGTGTTTGCCCGGCAATGGTCATTTGCCGTGTCCGTAGGTTAACGATACCCAGTCCCGTTGGTTTTTCCCTTGTACCCGACGGTCCCCAGGCTGCTTCCTGCCCCGGATTGGCGCCACCGACAGCGGTGCCTGCTGTATCGGTCCCGGCAATCTTACGGTGACCCATAACCGCAAACGCCACTTCGTCTTTCGAAATGACTGCTTCATGCGTTACCCATTCATAGTCGGCTTCCGGATAAAGCGGACGCAAACCCGTGCCGTCGGCTTTTACCGTCCAGGTGCGTTGCGGCGATTTGCCGCCGGTTTCCCAGCAAAACACAATTTCGCCTGCCACCCAGGGATTGCTTTGCACATGACCGATCTGGAAAGGAACGGAAATGATGTATGTCAGCTCACCGGTTGTAAGATTCATTTTCATCAGGCCTGCCGGGCCAGCGCCCATGCCTCGTGGACCAAACGCTTCTTCGATCATTGTACCGGGTTCTATGTGTTTCGCAGCTTTTGTTCTGCCCACACGGAAGTAAACCACCTCCTCTTCCGCATCCAGCGCCATATCGCCACCGGCGCCAAATTCTCCCGGTATTGTTCCGCAGATACGCTGGTAGGCTGCAGCAGGCTTCATGCGGCCCGCTTTGCTGTCAGTTAACACCGCTTGCAGGTCCGCTTCTACCACTTGCAAAGACCCGCCACTTCGGCGTTGCGCCGTATCGGTAGTGGCATAGCGCATGTAATAAAGCTTCATGGACTTTTGGGCAACGCATAACATCCCGGTATACCCGCCTTCCGTTACCTGAACGATGTCGCCTGTCCCTTCATGCACGGCCAGCGCCTCGTTGCGAACCCGGTTGGAGCGGAAGATGATCCATTCGCCATTGGATGTCCACTGCGCATGGGTGGGATAAATCTTGGAATCACCCGCCGGTGTGCTGGTCAAAAAAGTAAGCATCGTACCGGTGACGGGATCCTTCACCACCTTTCGTTCTGATGGAAAACGCTTACCGATCTGTGCTGAGCCCAGAAGCGAAAAGCCCAGGAAAAGGATGGGGAAAATGGCAAAAAATTTATGTCGCATGAACCGTAGGTTTTGCTTGCGATTAAAAAAAGCTATGATTACGTGAACGAACGACAAGAATAATCCAGCCGCATCACCGTAAATCGTTTTATTTTTTTGATTTTACCTGCAGCGAACTGTCGTTGATCTCAAAGAGATAATTATTCAGCAGGTTGATCACTTCTGCACCAGCCAGCAGCACAGGACCATAGCCGTGGGCTGCATACACATTCACCGGGCGGTAATAATAAAACGCCGGATCGAAGGCCATGCCCGTACCCACACAGGTTCCTTCCACCTGGCCCTTGTCGTTCACCTTTGTTGCCACCGCATTCCAGGCCAGCAGGGCCGCCGGTGCATACGCCCTGGCATTCAGCCAGCCTTTGTTGATGCCACGGGCAAAACAATAGGCGTAAATGGCCGTCGCTGATGTTTCGAGGTAGGAATCGTTCTTGTCGAGCAACTGGTGCCAGAAACCCTGTCCTGTTTGATAAGAAGCCAGTCCTTTAGCATGGGCCTGGAACTGTTGCAACACAGCAGCCCTTCCAGGGTGAGAGTCCGGCAACACATCGAGTAATTCGGCCATGGCCATCAGGGCCCAACCGTTGGCCCTTGCCCATCGAAACTCCGGGTGCACATCCATTTCCTCTACCCAACCGTGCATGTAAACATTGAGGTCTTTGTTGAACATGCGGTCCGAAAAAAGTTTGACCTGCGCCACCGCATCGTCGTAATATTTTTTATCACCGGTGAGTTTTCCCATCTGCGCCAGCGCCGGGATGCTCATGTACAGGTCATCGAGCCAGAGGGTATTTTTTTGCGGACGGTTGCGGGCCAGGGTGCCATCCGGCAGGCGAAATTCTTTTGTCGAAACGTAATTGAGGTAATGATCCACCAACGGACGAATGGAGGGATTACCGCCGTTGCGCAGGGTTTTGATCATGGCTGCGGCCACGGCACCGGCATCGTCCAGGGCATGCGGCGCAATGGGCTGCCTGAAAGGATTGCTGCTCTTTGGATACTGCTGGTAAAGCTTTGTAAACGCAGGTAAGGCTGACAAAATAAAATCAACCCTCTTTTTGGTGTAGTCAGCATATTTTGGATCACCGGTAGCGGCACTGGCTTCCAGCATGCCGCTGTAGGTAACACCCCATTCATAACTGGTGAGGCGAAAATCACCCGGCTTCACCACCGTGTTGGTATCAACCGCATTGAGTGCAACCGGTTCGCCGGTTTTTCGGTTAACCAATCCCGTTGGCGTGGTGGCGTCAAGGTATTGGTAAACCCGGTCGATCACCGCTTTTACGGCTTCGGTTTTGGGTGCACCGTAGGGTGTGGGGTAATCAACTTTCAGGGCATGGAGCGGCGCCGTCACATCATTGGCTTTTTGGGCATGCACTAGCTGGAAAAAAAGGAGGGAAAGAAGGGTCAATCTTTTCATATTGTGCCTGGTTTTACCGTTTGCAATCTGGCTTTTTTAGCAATCTTATTTTGAACCCTGTTCATTGCCTATCGAGAGAGGGTTGGCAGAAAAGAAAAAGACAGGTGCTTCAGGCCTGCCTTTTCTTAAACGACTGCTTGCTTATGAGAAACTACCATTTCGGCTTTCCGATAGGTTTCTTTTATGCGTTGTAGAATGGCTGTTGAAAACGGGCAAAAGCGGTGCGCTTCCTGCTTTTTTGGGGTGAAGTTTTTGGCTTCGTATAACAGCAATCCTTTGTTGTTATGAAATTAAACGTTGCTATTAATTTATCATCCTGCACTATCCTGATGGTGAGTGGTGAGTGGTCAGTGGTGAGTTGGGGCGTTTACTGTGCAACGCTACTTTTTTCTCTAATCGATTCCTCATCCAATAACTACTAACCACAAACCACAAACTACAAACATTTCAATACCCCGGGTTTTGATACGCAGCCATATCCTGCGCCGACATCGGCCGGCCATTCACCGTTTGGGCAATTATCTGCAAATAAGGGATGGGCCGCAATTTGTGGTGCTGTGCAAAGGAAGGACTGATGTCCTCATTGAAACGCTTTGTCCGCTCAAAGAAGGTTTCTGTCCGCACCAGGTCTTCCCAACGGTAAAACTCACCACAAAGCTCACGGGTCCTTTCGTTCAGCATAAAATGAATAAAGCGTTGCTCTGTACTGACCACCGTTGGCGGGTACAACTCGCTGGCTGCATTGGTTGTAAACAGTTCCATGGTCGCTGCGTTGCTTGCTTCCGTACTCACCAGGTCAGAAGAACCGCCCATAAATTGCCAGATCTGCGGGCTCCTGCTTTCACCAGCCTTGTAAGCCGCCCTTGTGCGCAGTTTGTTTACTTGTAGCAAAGCATTGCCATAATCGCCCTTGCGGCCATAAGCTTCTGCCAGGATCAGCACTGTTTCCGCCAGGCGTGCCAAGGTTCCGTTGCGAATACCCCTTGCTTCGTTGTTGGTATTGGTCAACCGGATGGGGTCCGAAAACTTCCACATGGTCAGGTACTTGTTGGGCGAAAAATCGGTAGTGACCGGAGCCCCGGCGCCGGCCTGTTTGTACCGGGCATACACACCGTAGAAACGCATGGCTGCAATGGCGGATGCCTGCAACGGCCTGTCGACCGGATTTACAATGAAAAGAGCAGCCGTATCACCCAGGCCCACCTTTGCTTTTCCTACCAGGTCCGGACGGGGTGCATTGGCTGCTGTCCAATACAAACTGGCATTTTGCGCAGCAGAAGGAATGCTGGTGTTACGGTAAAAAACAGTCTGAAAGGTTTTAAAAAACCGCGAATCATTGACCTTGTCAAAAACATCAATCGCATAATCTGTCGGTCGCAGCCGCCGGAACGGGCGGCCGTTGAAAAAATCCCTGGCCATGCCCGTCATGCCCGCATCGTACTGCGTGGGATAAAACAGGTGTGTTTGGTTATTGGTACCCGCCAGGCTAAGGTTGGCACTGAACTGCGCGGCAAAAATGATCTCGTTGCTGCTATTGTTGGCATCAATGCGGGCACGGCTGCCTGTTGGCTGCGCACCATTCTCACCCAGCGGCGGAATGCGACCGTCGGGATAAGCCGCGTTAAACAGGTTGCCATAATCTGCTTCCAGTGCATGACCGCTGTTGGTGATCACATCGTTGGCATAATAAATGGCACTGTCCATGTCCGTCGCCTTCTGCCCTCTTGCATCGGTTACGGCACTGCCGCGGGTGAGGTAAGCTTTGGCCAAAAAATGATAAGCCATCGCCCTGGTGGCCCGGCCACGGTCGGTGCCGGCATAGCGCCAGGGCAAAGCCGGACCGGCGCTGGTAAGATCGCCAATGATCTGCTGGTAAACTTCGGCTACACTTGCCCGTGGAAACTCATACTGCGGCTCGTTGGGAACAGACGTGATGAGCGGGATACCGCCAAACTGCTGCACCATCTGGAAATAATAATAGCCCCGCAACGCTTTTAGTTCCGCAATGCGCAGGTCTTTTTGCGCCTGTGTGCCCAGCGTTTTCGAGCTGGCATCGTTGAACTGGCTGATCATGGCAATGCCCTGGTTGCAGCGGCGTATGCCTGCATAGTTGTTGCTCCAGAGTTCATTCACAAACGCATCGTTGGCATTAAGGTTGGCATCGTAATCGTTGTAGCGAACATTGTTAAACTGGTCGCCTTCACGAAACTCATCCACCCCAAAATTGTACATCGCATAAGACTGCTCACCGGTGAACTTCCATTGCAGCGGTGTGTAGGCCGATTTCACCAGGTCTTCCAACCCTGTATCGGACTTGTAATATTCTTCGGTAAGCGTGGTAACCAGTTCTTCCTGGATAAATTTTTTACAGGCCGTGGTGCCGATCAGTGCGGCTCCCATAGCCAACCCTATATAGTTCCGGAAATTCAGTTTCATAATTCAATGGTTTTTGAAATCGTTTTTACAGATCGAGTTTGGCTCCCAGCACAAAGCTTTTATAGCTGTACGATGTTGGTCCCACCTGGTTGGTGGTGGTCCCCGGGAACTCGCGGTACGGCACGGTTTCCGGGTCATAGTCCGAAGCCGTGTGAATCAGGATCGGGTTCACGGCGCTGATGTAAAACGAAAGGTTGCTGATGTGCATTCGCGACAACAAACTTTGCGGCAGCCGGTAGCTGAGTGTAATGTTCTTGACACGGGCAAACGTAGCATCGCGGTAGGTAAGCGCTTCCCAATACAACGGTATGTCGCTGGTTTGCGTAGGCTGCTGGTATTCGTTGCTTGGGTTGGTGGGCGTCCAGTAGTTTACCTTGTTCGACTGGTAGCGACCCACCAGGCCCGGACGAGGCACCCGGTACATACCACCTACGCGGAAGTAAACCAGGAAGTTCAGCTCAAAGTTTTTGTAGGAAAACGTGTTGCCGATGCTGGCAATAAAATCAGGATTGTGCGAACCCAAAATGATACGGTCGGCAGGGCTGAACGTAGAGTCACCGTTGGCATCCTGGATGCGGATCTTGCCCGGCTGAAAGCTCGTATTGTTGCGGCCATTTTTCACCCAATACTGGTTGGCCAGGATGCCTTTGGCAGTGGTGTCTTCGTATTGAAAAATGCCTTCTTTTTTATAGCCCCAGTAAACCTGCAAGGGTTGATCGAGAAGCCAGAGGTTGGCAAAATTGCTGTTGCCGCTGCCATCAATGTCTACGATCTTTTCGATGTTGCGGGAGAACATCCAGTCGGTGGACCAGCGGAACAAACCTTTGTTGATGTTTTGTGTATTCAGCGAGATCTCGATGCCTTTGTTGCTGACCTCACCCAGGTTAAAATATACAGAGGTCACGCCGTTCGCTGCAGGAATCGTGCGTAACTGCAACTGGTCGGTGGTGTTCGACTGGTAAAGATCAATTGCGCCGCTGATGCGGTTTTGAAAAAGGCCAAACTCAAGACCAATATTCTTGGTGGTTGTTTTTTCCCATCCCAGGTCAGGAGTTTGAAAAGTGGTTGGCGCCAGGCCGATGGCTGCCTGCCCGTTGCCCCAGTTGTAGTTGGTAAAAGCCAGTGGGCCACCGGTTTGATAGGGCGCAATGGAGGCGTTGCCCACCGTACCAATGCCCACACGCAGCTTGGCAGACGTGATGGCCGTTTGGTTCATAAAAAAGTTCTCGCGGTCGAGTTGCCAGGCAAACGATGCGGCGGGGAACCACGCTCCTTTGGCGCCTTCGGCCAGTACCGAGGAATTGTCGTAACGGTTGCTCAGCGTTACCATGTACTTGTTCTTAAAGCCGTATTCAACCCGTCCCATATACGAGAGATATTGCGACGCCGAATAGGTACCCGAACCCGTTACCGTTGCATCGGTATTGCGTTCCAGCGAATACCATTTCTGGGATTCAAAAATGAGGTTGTTGGCACTCAACGTGAGCGATGACGACCGGTTCAGGCTTTGCAATTCCTGCAAAAGCGTTACGTTGATCGAATGATCGTTGTTGATACGGGTATTGTAGGTAAGGATATTGTCATACACCCACGAAGAAGCACTGTTTACGGTTTGCGATGCATTGGCAGGACTGCCTAATCGTATAGAAGATTGTGCACCGTTGAACGTACCTCTTGTGGAGCTGCGGTTATCCAGCCCGAACATAGTGCGGTACTTTAAACCTTTGAAAAGATTGATCTCGCCGTAAACGTTTCCAAACACACGGTTGGCTTTTGTTTCGTCAAATACTGTAATACGGTCATTAATGGCACTGATGATTTGCTGGTCGCGGTTGGGAAAAAGCACCCAGTTGCCGGCCGAATCGTAAGGCTCTACCATCGGTATCATGCCTGATGCGTTGGCGTATGAGCTGGTGCTGGAATTCGTGATGGAATGAATATAGCTGACTGTGGCACCAAACGTAATGAACTTGGCTGGTTTGAACTCAGCCGATGTACCCACGCTGTACCGTGTATAGTCTTGCGCATACTCGATACCGGTTTGCTTGAAATAACCGGCGTTAAAACCTGCTTTGAACCTGTCGGCACCGGCTGTAACGGAAATATTGTGATTGGTGGTTTGTCCGTGACGGAGCCCAACATTGTTCAGCCAGTCGTAGCTTTTTACCCGGGTTGGATCATAGAGATCGATGCTATCGGATTGCGACACACCGATCCGTTGCAGGAACGCTTTTTCCTCGGCGGAAGCTGCCCGCTTTTGTGCGATGTAAACGTTGTTGGACGGGTCGTAAACACGCCAGGTGTAAGCATCCTTGATAGCATTCCATTGCTCTGTACTGCCAAAGCGGTCTTTGAACAGGGCCAGGTCAGCCGTGGCTGTAGGAAAATAATAGAGTGGGTTGGTAGGCGATGTAACACCACGGTTTGGCGTATAGCTCCTGTCGGCAAAAAATGCCTGGCGCCAGGCATCGGCCAGTTCTACCGAATTAAAAATGGGCAGGGGCCGGATGATGGATTCCACCGACTGGCTGCCCTGGTACGAAATGGACACTTTACCGGCCTTGCCTTTTTTGGTGGTGATCTGCACCACGCCGTTAGCACCACGAACGCCGTAAACGGCCGTTGCCGAAGCATCTTTCAGGATGTCGATGGATTCAATATCAGCAGGGTTCATGTCATCGATTGTATAACTCACGGGAAAGCCATCCACAACATAGAGTGGCTCGTTGCTGGCGCTGAGTGAACGGTTACCGCGAATGCGGATAGAGCTTCCGGCACCGGGACGAAACGTATTTGGCGTAGCCGTAACACCGGCCAGACGGCCCTGTAGGGCTTGCGTGAGGTTGGTGGTTTGCACCGAACGAAGACTTTCGCCGGTGATGGATGTAGTGGCACCGGTGACCTCTACCCTGCGTCGACTGCCATAGCCCACTACCACCACATCCTGCATGGAATTGGCGGCGGTTTGCAGGGTAACATTTACTTCTGTGCGGTTGTTGAGCGGTTGCTCCTGCCGTGTATAACCTACCGAGGTAAATACAAGTGTTGCGGTGGCAGATGGCGCTGTGATTTGATAGGCGCCATCGGCGGTGGTAATGGTAGCGGTGGCCGTACCCAACACTTGCACGCTGACGTCTCCTACCGGGTTGTTCGATTCATCGGTGACGCGGCCGCTGACCCGTACTTGCGACCAGGCCAGCAGGGAAGAAAGGAGCAGGAAGCCCACAAGGGTCCCGCTTCGAAAAACTGCGCAGGCATTTTTTCTCATACAGAGGTTGATTTATTTTAAAAACAGTATCGCACCTGTGGTACAGGCTTATCAGCAATAAAAATGGAAAGGCTTTTGCCAGTGGACGGAGTTTGGTAAAATCGAAATTTGCCAGCTTTTTTCCAGCTATTTGCACGGCTCTTTTGTTATGCCTGGACCAGCTACACCGGCAAGCAATCGGGAGTAAGAGCCCGGGGCGGGCAGCACCCGGCAGTCATCAGTTTCATCAGCAAAGCTATCCTGTCAAAAGCGAAGTTTTTCTGGTAGCAATCGTTTCAATTTTCAAATGAATTTATCAGCTAAATTCAGTGCTGTCGTCCTGTCCTGTCCTGCTATGGGAGCAGATGGAATTTTGCTGCTGATCGCATTATTCCTGCAAGAAATAATAACGGTAAGAATTCCGGTTTTTTACCGACATCGAATAAGACACAAGCAAGCGTGCTGTAGGTAGCTTGCTTTTAACATGAGGGGAGAATTTTTCCATATTGCAGCAATTGAAGTTTACATCAGCGTTAAGTTATCCAGATCAATTGCGGCTTTCGTCCTGAACTATCCTGCAAAAAAACGTTGCTTGTTGTGATCACGAAAACAAATAAGTTTCAAAAGAACATTGGTTGCTTATGCTGAAACCGTTAGAAGATGTTACGGAAAAACAATGCCGGCTATAAACAGTGAGATGAAGCAAACGAGATGACTCATTTTTCGGTTGTTCGTGCCAGTTATATTCAACTACAAAAGCACTGCAGCCGGGAAAAGCTTCGTTCTCATCCAGCGAAAAAAAATTCCAGATGTAAAGCATTGACGACCGGTTTGCTGCTGTGCAACTCTATTGCGCCTGCAACGTCAGCTTCGCTGTTTTCAGGCCTTGGCCCTTAACGGTTAGTTCAATGTTGCCGGCCTCTTTTGTTGCCTGCACCAGCACCACCAGCTTGCCGCTAAAGGTTTTCATAGTGGGCAGGTGAAACGGTTCCAAAGAAGTGGCATCGCCATTGCAGGCGGCCCGAAAGTTGCCAGCGCCTTTGACGGTAAATTCCAGCTGCGCCGCCGCATCCGGACAAGGGTTGCCGTCTTTGTCTACAACAGTTACGGTGACAAACGAAATATCATTGCCGTCGGCCGTGATGGTCGTTCGATCGGGCTCGAGCAAAAGCCGGGCTGGTTTGCCGGCCGTTACCATTGTTTTTTCGGCTGCGGGTTTTCCATCGTTGCCAAAAGCAACCACCTTCACGGTGCCGGGTTCATATTTCACATCCATCCACATCAGGCGGTAACGCTCCTGCGGTGTGCCGTTGCTGTGTTTTTTGCGAACGCCCATGCTCTTGCCGTTGATAAACAATTCGGCGCTGTCGTAAGATGTGTACACGAAAACCGGTGTTGTTTGTCCTACCCTTCCCGGCCAGTTCCAATGCGGTAAAAGGTGCAGGGTTTCTTCCGCCTTGTTCCAGCGGCTGCGGTAGAGATAGTAGCGGTCCTTGGGTAAGCCTGCCAGGTCGGCCATGCCAAAATAAGAGCTCCGTGAGGGCCATTTATCATCGTAAGGCGTTGGTTCGCCCAGGTAATCAAATCCTGTCCACACAAACTCACCGATGACCCATGGTTTGTCGTCCTGCAACACAAAATCATCTTCCGGCAGGTTCGACCAACTGCAATATTCCAGGTCATAAGAAGAACTTTGCAGATCGGGGTATTGTTTTTCCACGCCTTTTACCACCGGGAACTTGTACACACCGCGGGAACTCACTGTTGATGCCGTTTCGGAACCCAACAGGATGCCTTGCGGAAACGCTTTGTAGGCTTCTTCGTAAAGGTGTGTGCGGTAGTTGAGGCCAGGAATATCGAGCAGGGCACCGAAACCCGATTGCATCGTAGCTTTTACCTGGTCCATGCCCACGGTAACAGGTCGTGTCGGGTCCTCGCGGTGAAAGATATCCTGCAGCCATTTGGCCCGCTTGGCACCTTCGGAGCCATGCTGGTCGGGCACCTCGTTACCCGAGCTCCACATCACGATCGAAGGGTGATTGCGGGTAGCCCTTACCAGGTTCACAATATCTTTTTCGGCATCCGTTTCAAAAAAACGGGCATAGCCGTTCTTTACTTTGGGCTTTGCCCACTCATCAAAACTTTCGGCCAGGAAAAGAAAACCCATTTCATCGGCAAGTTCCAGTTGTTCTAATGAAGGCATGTTATGGGCACTCCGAATGGCATCGCAGCCCATGTCTTTTAGAATGCGCATCTGCCGGCGCAAGGCGGCTATATTCACGGCAGCACCGAGCGGCCCCAGGTCGTGGTGCAGGCATACGCCTTTGAACTTACGGGTTTTGCCATTGAGGATAAAGCCTGTTGCCGGACTGTAACCGATCTGCCGGATGCCAAACCGCGTGGTGACTTCGTCACGCAATTCATTGCCGGCATAGAGGCGGGTGACCGCTTTGTAAAGTGTTGGCGATTCAGGGCTCCACAATTTCGGTTGTACCACACCGATAGCCTGTTCAAACTCGTTGCCAAATTTGGTATGGGCAGTGTCCGATGCCACCTTTCTTCCCTCTGCATCCAGGATGTCTGTTACCAAATGAAGACCGGTGCCGGAAACCTTTGTTCTGATGCTAACCTTTGCCAGTTCCGCCGTCACCAGCGGCGTGGTGACAGAGGTGCCCCACTGTTCAATGCTCTCCCTGTTCTTGACGATGATGCTGACCTTACGATACAAACCGGCGCCGGGGTACCAGCGGGAGGACTGCCCCACATTTTGCAGGTGCACGGCCAGAAGGTTTTCCCTGCCGGGCAATAGCTTATCGGTAATGTCGAAATAAAAATAGCTGTACCCATAATTCCACTCGCCTATTTTTTCGCCATTGAGATAAACTTTCGGCTCACTCATGGCGCCTTCAAAAAGCAGGATTGCTTTTTTTCCTTTTTGAAAGTGGGGAAGACGAAATGTGTTGCGATACCAACCTTCGCCGATATAAGGGAGCGAACCTGTTCTGCCGGTTTTTTCACTGGCGACCTTTTCATTGTTTTGCGTAATGGCTACAACCTGCTTGTCAATCTCTTTGTCAAACGGCCCGTAGATGGCCCAGTCGTGCGGCACGGTTACCTGCTGCCAGATTCCATCGTTAAAGCTTTTTGCGGCAGCACCTTCGTGGTTACCCTTGCTGAATTTCCAGCCTTCCCGCAGTTCTGTGACAACCCTTACTTGCGCTTCAACCGCTTGCAGGATGAGCGTGAAAAACAAACAAAAAAAGGACAGCTTTTTACACATGGATTATGGTCGTTTTAATACGGCACAAGGTATTGGAAACTGGCATATGGACATCGCGGTAACGGGAGAAACTTTTGATGCTCCTGCCTGGAAACTGAATACAAACCTGGACAAATTACCTTACCAACCTTTTCCCAAATCTTATAGAAACTAGAATTGTAAGATAACCCGCATGGTGTCCAGTCCGTCACCTCTTTTCAGAATATAAAAAGCGCCGATCAGAATGCCAGTTCCTGTTTGGCAGAATAAAACTGGAGCTGGATAAGTGTGTTGGGCACGGGGTTTTTATTCCAGGATTTGTGAATGGCGAGTGCAGCACCCAGTGCAGTTGCCTGGGCCATTGAGGCCGCAAATACCTCCATCTGTGGGTAAACTGCAGCCAGTAAATTCATATAAAGAGCATTCTTGCTAAAACCGCCATCAACAAAAAGCCGTTTTACCGGTGAGCCTTTGGCGACCAGGTTGGTGGACCGCACCTGTAGTTGCACAATGTCAAAAACCAGGCAATGATAGGCTTCTTTATAGCTGGGAAACTGCGATAGATCTTGTTGGTCGAAGGGCTGATCCGTACGGGCTTTGTCCCGTCCTTCTTTCTTAAATGTGGCAATGATTTCAGGATTGAAATGAACATTGCGGTAATGGGCCGCTTCGGTATGAAAATGCGCTGCCAGCCGCTTGATGCCTTCTTCGTGCATCTTACCGGCAAATAGCCGCGACGCCTTTACCGGCCTGCCGTTGTACTGCAGGTAACAAAGACAATCCTGCGCCAGTTCATCCGTGGTAAGTGGCGTGTTGTTAAACGGGTTTAGGCTGATACACCAGGTACCCGTGGAAATCAATATAAAGGGTTCGCTAAAGCTGACGAGGTAAGGAATCAGGGCAGCCGAGCTGTCGTGCAGGCCAATGCCCACTTTGTAATTGTTGCCGGGAAATACGGCATCTACCGTTTCATCGCAGGGTAATACCGGTGCAAACTTTTGGTCCAGTCCTTCCGCATACACCCAATGATGATAGTCGCCTTTTTGAAAATCCCAAAGCATGGTATGACAACCAATGCTGGTGGTATCGGCGGCCGCATGGCCGCTCAACAGATAACTGAGGTATTGCGGAAGGTGCAGGGCATATTTCACCCTTGCATAAATGTTAGGCCTTTCGTGCTTTAGCCGGTACAATTGCAGGCCCGAATTCAGGCTGCCCAGCACCGGCGAAGCCGTGGCCAGCGAAAGGGCTTTTTCGCCGCAATAGGTGGCATAAAATTGCTGGTGTAAAGCCTCGGGAAAGGGTTTAAGATAATTGTACAACGGTGCCAGAGGCTTTCCGTCTTCGTCGATGTACACAAAGGAAGCGCCGTAGGCAGAAAAATTCACCGCCTTTAACGCAAATGCTTTTTTGCCAAAGACAGCACGCAGCGAATCAAACACGGAGAGCCGCAGGCTTTCAATGTTCTCGCAGGGATCGCCGTCTTCATCCACAGTTTCAAAAAACTGGGCCGACTGCTCGAAAACGATGTTGTAGTCCTCGTCGAACAGAAAGAGCTTTTTGTTGGTCTTTCCCACATCTATCACCGCTATAACGGGTTGTGCAAGCATCGCTAACTGGCGCTGTATTAAATGAAATAAAATCTGGTTTGGCTAAGCAACAATTACAAACCGGTAGCAACGGTTTTTTTACCGCGGTTGCCCACCAGCGTTTCCCTGATCTTCAGCTTACGGAAAACCTCCAGTGGTTGCAACGCACCTCCGGCCCTTCTGCGGGCTTCGGCTACCAGCGGACGCACATCGGTACGATACGCCTGCTGCAGCACTTCTTGTGCTTTTACCACATCGTTTTCTTCCTGTGCGGCAGCCAACGCTTTCCTGTCAACCAGCAAGGCCTGTGCATACGCTATTTTGATGGCTTCCACCGATTGCAGCAGGTCCTCCAGCGGGTCTTTGATATTGTGCGAGGCATCGATCATCCAGCCCAGGTCTGTTGCATGGTTCATGCCCCTTGTATCCATACCTTCCACCAGCTCGTTGAAAATGAGATAAAGCTGGTAGGGATTGATGGAGCCAACCGTGAGGTCATCATCACCGTACTTGGAATCGTTGAAGTGGAAACCGCCCAACTTTTCTTCCATCAAAAGCAGGGAAACGATTTGCTCGATGTTGGCATTGGGAAGATGATGGCCCAGGTCAACCAGCGTGTAGGCTTTTGGTCCCAGCTTGTTGGCATAGGTAAACGACTGTCCCCAATCACCTACGGTCATGGAATAAAAGTTGGGTTCAAATGCTTTGTACTCCACGAACATTTTCCAGTTATCCGGCAACGCCGCATACACTTCCTGCAGACTTTCCAACGTATTTTGAAAGGCTTTGCGAAAGTTTAACTGCCCCGGAAACGAAGAGCCATCCGACAGCCAAACCGTGAGGGATTCCGAACCCAGTTCAACACCGTATTTGATCACATCGATGTTGTGTTCAATCGCCTGCTTTCGCACCGCTCTATCGGTGTGCTGCATAGAGCCGAACTTATAGCTCAATTCCTGTGAAGGCTGGTCCTGGAACGTATTGGAGTTCATGGCATCAAACCTGAGCCCGTGCTGCGCTGCCAGTGCTTTTATGCTGGCTGCGTTTTGCGGTATGTCCCAGGGAATATGCAGGGAGATAGCGCCGCTGGAGCTATTGAGCCCGTGCAGCAGGCCCACGTCTTCAATTTTTTCTTCGAGACTGCGCGGCTCCCCGCCGCCGGAAAAACGGCCAAAGCGGGTACCGCCGGTACCAAGGGCCCAGGAGGGAATCGCCACCTGGAAATCCACCAGCTTTTGTATGATCTCTTCGGTGTTGGCTATCTCTGCTGCCAGGTTTTCAAAACGCCTTTGGTGCACAGCAGCGGCTGCATCATTGGCTTCTTCGATCTTGTATTTTTCAATCAGCATAAAGCAATCGTTTAGGGTAAATAAAAAACTTCGTCGAGCGGGATGCTTACCGGCGACTGATCGGCATTTGACTCCATGATGTCCGCCATGTAAGCCCACCAGCGCTGCATCACCTCGTGCTGCGGTAAGGTATCCATATTTTGCGAATCCGTTATTGTCAGCACGCCAAACAGCGTATTGGTTTCGCGGTCTAAAAAAATAGAATAGTCACTGATGCCTTTTTCTTTTAAGAGCGCCGACAGTTCCGGCCATATTTCGTCGTGGCGCTTTTTGTATTCGGCTTCTTTCCCGGGAAACAGTTTCATTTTAAAGGCAAGACGCGACATAAAGGTTTGTAGTTTGTGGTTTGTAGTTTGGAGTTATCTTGATGGTTGTTGTAATATTACGGCGTATAAAGAGTTTTCTGTACCAAGGTTTGGTTCTGGCTATCGAAGTGATTGGTTGAATCAAAATGAATCTTCCAACAACTACAAACTATAAACTACAAACCACAAACTACACTTACCTGACAAACGCCGTTGCCACGCCGCCGTCAACGTTGAGCACATTGCCCGTGGATTTGTTAAGCAGTCCGCTCACAAACGCAAAGCAGGCTTTGGCAATATCTTCGGGTTCAATGACCTCGTTAAGCAAGGTGCGTTTGGCATAATACGCCGGCAATTCATCCACGCTTACGCCATAAGCTTTGGCACGTCCTTCGGCCCAGCCATTGCTCCAGATATTGGAACCGGAAATCACGGCATCGGGGTTCACCACATTCACACGGATCTTGTCTTTTCCCAGCTCGGCTGCGTTCAGCCGGCTTAGATGCAATTGTGCGGCTTTAGCCGAGCCATAACCTGCGTTGTTTGGTCCGCTAACCAGGGCGTTCTTGCTTACAATGTTGAGCACATCGCCGCCAAAACCCTGCTTGCGCATAATGGCTACGCCTTTTTGTGTAACGGTAAATTGTCCTTTCACCAGCACATCGTACAACAGGTCCCAGTCTTCGCCGGTATGTGCTTCGATGGGCTTTGAAATCGACAGCCCGGCGTTGTTGACAACAATGTCCAAACCGCCAAACATCAATACCGCAGCGTCGATTGTTTCGTCGATGCTAGCGGCGCTGGTCACATCCAGCAAGCCGGCAATGGCCGCATCTTTGCCAAAGCTGCCGGTGAATTCAACCCTCGTTTCTTCCAGCCTTTCCTTGTTGTTGTCGCTGATGACAACACAGGCGCCTTCCTGTGCAAAGCGTTTGGCAATGGCTTTGCCAATTCCGCCACCGCTGCCGGTGATCAGTGCAATGCGACCGCTCAGTGCTTTTGGCTTTGGCATGCGTTGCAGCTTCGCTTCTTCCAGCAGCCAGTATTCGATATCAAAAGCTTCCTGGCGGGGAAGCGATGTGTATTCCGAAATGGCTTCGGCGCCCCGCATGACATTGATAGCGTTCTGGTAAAATTCAGCTGCCACACGGGCCGTTGCTTTATCCTTGGCAAAGGTGAACATGCACACACCGGGATAAAGGATCACCACGGGATTGGGGTCCCGCATGGCCGGCGAAGTTGGGTGCTTACACTGGTTGTAATAGTCCGCATACATGTCGCGGTAAGCCTCGAACTGCGGCTGCAATTTCTCCTTCACACTCTCCACATCTGACAAGTCTTCTTCTGCCTGCAGGTTGAGAACAAGCGGCGAAATTTTGGTGCGCAGGAAATGATCCGGGCAGGACGTTCCCATCGGTGCCAGCCTTTCCAGGTCAACAGAATTGATGTATTCCAGGACGGTTTCGTTATCTGTAAAATGCCCGATCATGCCACCCTGCACCAGCGCAGAACTGCACAAGCCACGCAGCACCGGTGCCAGGGTAACGGCCTGGGACAATCGTTTTTCTTTTGGCAGCGATGCCACTTTGGCGCCACCAAAAACCGGCCCCTTTTTCCCCAGGCTGTCTTCAATGTATTCGGCGCAGCGCTCAATAACTTCCAGCGAATTGATGTAACAGTCATAGGCCGTATCGCCCCAGGTAAAAAGACCGTGTGAGCCCAGCATAATGCCGCGAATACCCGGGTTCTCTTCCAGGCATTGCTTTAGCTTCAGGCCCAGGTCAAATCCGGGACGCTGCCAGTCTACCCAGCCAATGGTACCGCTAAACAATTCTTCGGTAATGCGCCGCCCATCCTTTGCCGCGGCAATGGCAATGGCCGCATCGGGGTGCAGGTGGTCGATGTGCTTAAACGGCAAAAAGCCATGTAACGGTGTATCGATGGATGGCGCTTTTGAAACCAGGTCGTAAATGCAATGATTGAACAATTCCACCATCTCGTCTTCGTGCTCGATGCCGCGGTAAACGTTTTGCAGGCTGCGCAACCGGTCGACGTAAAGCGCCGCCAGCCCGCTGCGGGTGAGGGTACCAATGTCGCCACCCGATCCTTTCACCCACATCACCTCTACGTCCTGTCCTGTCAGCGGATCTTTTGCCAAGGCCTTGCAGGAGGTGTTGCCGCCGCCGTAATTCGTCAGCCGCAGGTCGGCACCCAGGAGGTTCGACCGGTAAATCAATAGACCCACTTCGTCACCGGCCAGTTCTGCCGCACGGGATTCATCCCAGAGATAGCTAACATGTTTAAATGTTGATGTAAGAGACATTTATTCAGAATTTGATAAGTTGAAACGGCGCCGGCCAGCTGTTTTTATCGAGCCAATGCACACAAATATTTTAAGCTGGAGCAATTACCTGCTCCTGTTGTTGTTTTTGAAATTGTTTAGCAATCAGATCACGCCGGCAACTTTCGTTGCCGCAGCATGGCGAAGCAACTTACCTGTACAAGTAAGTTCTACCCTTTCAGGTAATTGCCATAACCCACGATCAGTACGGCAACAATAATGGTCAGCACTCCCATGATAAGCGTAGACCTTGTTTTTGGCGTTACGCCTTTCCATTCTTTTGCCACAATGCCCCATACGTTTGCCACCAGGATGATAAAGGACATGTGTAGGATCCAGCTCGAGGCACCGTTACCCAATTTGCTTTCGCCCATGCCATAAAAAAAGAATTGCAGGAACCAGGTGGTACCGGCCAGCGCCGACAACAAGTAGTTGCGCAGCAGCGGCGTTTGTTTGTTGGTGTAATCGCCAAATGTTTTATTGCGGGCATTGAGCAGCATGCACCAGATAAAATTGGTGGTCAGTCCGCCCCAGAGAATCACAACATAGGTCACATTGTTCTGGTAAAGAAATTCGGAGGTGGCGGCAGGATTGGCACTTTTCCATAAACTGTTGGCCACTTCCGCCATCGGCTTGCCCGCTTCCAGTCCGAAATTAAAACAGGCACTCAGCACACCCGAGATGATGGCTACCGTTAATCCCAAACCAAATTTATATTCCGTTGCCGTTGCCCGAACACCATGTCCATCCACGGCTACGGCTACCGGTTTTTCCACGGCTATCTCAGCATAGGCCGCACCCTGCAGCGGTCCTGTCGCCACGGGATTTCCACCTTCTTCCACCAACGCGGGTTGCTTGCGTAAAACCGGCTTGGGTGCACCTTCGCTGCCATCGCCGGATGCTTTTAATTGCGCCTCCTTCATGGTACCGGCTTTGCCGCAAAGCACAATGCCCAGCACACAAACAGTCAGTCCTGCTAGCACCGTAAGGCCCCAGGCACTGCTGACAATGGCACCAATAGTGTCTTTTCCTTCCTGCGGGTTGAACTGGTAATACACGGAAGGGATCAGGGCGCCGAATACCATGCAAAGTCCAAGGATAATGCTGCTGCCAAGGGAGACGCCCAGGTACCTTACGCCAAGTCCGTAGGTTAAGCCGCCGATCCCCCACAACAAGCCAAAGAGGTAGGTGTAAAACAAGGTAGTTGTATCGGTATTGGAAATGATCTGCCAGAAATCAGGAATGGTCAGCGCTGCCGCCAGCGGCGGAACGATCAGCCAAGAGAATAGGCCGCCAATGATCCAATAGCTTTCCCATGCCCAGCCCCTTACCTTTTTGTAAGGCATGTAAAAACTTCCTGAAGCAAATCCGCCGATAAAATGGAAAATAACACCTAGAATAACTTGCATATAGCATGAAATATAGCAAACAATATGATTTTAAAAGTAGCGCAGCACCCTCTGCCGCCTGTCATGCACTATCATGTTTAAAAACAGGGTTGTGAACGCTTTCTGCAATACATTTTTCCACCCCTTCCTTTACCTTGAAATAGTGGTGCGACAACATTCATTCCTGCCATGCATGAACGGCGATAAAAGAAACTTGCACTCTCAAATACATCCTACGCCAGCACTATCATCAGCCAGTCATTTATTACATACACCAACTTATAGTCAACTAAAACTTGATCTACCTCTATGCTTCGCCTTGACATATGTCAAGGCTATTTCTTACCCCAACGCAAGGGTGACGGCCGGGGGTGATGGTAGCTTTGCACTATCAAGTTCAAAACAAAAACATGCAAACAAAACAAACCATAGCAATCATAGGCGCCACAGGCAGCATGGGTTCGGCCCTTGCCAAAAGCCTGGCCAAAGGCAATTACCGCCTGCTGCTGAAAAGCAACAAAGCAGAGGCGTTAAAAGAACTGGTTGCCGAAATTAAAAAAGAAACTCCCGCTGCCGATATCGAGGGCATGGCCTGTCCCCGCGAAGCCGGTTGGGAAGCCGATGTGATCATCCCGGCTGTACCGTTTGAAGCGCAGGCCGAAGTTGCCGAACGCATTCGTGAAGTGGCCAATCAAAAAATTGTTATTTCCCTTGCCAACCCGCTCAACGAAACGTATACGGGTATGGTTACGCCGGGTGATACCAGTGCCGCTGAGGAGCTGCAAAAACTCCTGCCGCATGCAAAGGTCATCAAAGCGTTTAACACCACGTTTGCGGCTGACTTTGCCTCACCGGTTATCAACGGCCAGCAGGTAGATGCTTTTATTGCCGGCAATGCCAAGGACGCTTTGGAAACGGTTTCCGAGCTGGTGCAAACCGCCGGTTTCAACCCGATCGTTTCCGGCGACCTTACCGCCAGCCGGATGCTGGAAAGCATGCAACTGCACCTTATCCAGCTAAGCATGAAGTACAATTACAACTGGCTGGCAGGCTACAAGATCCTGCACAATTAAGCAAACCAATTATCAATCATAAAAAAGAGTAACACATGAAAAAACTTACCGTAATTCTCTCGGCTTTTGTTCTGCTAACGGCATTTACCACCCTGAATGGCATTTGGAAAAATGATGACCCGCATTCGCAGCTAGGCTTTACCGTTACCCACCTGGGCATTTCTGACATCAGCGGTACGTTCAATGATTTTGACGTAGATGTAAAAGCCAGCAAGCCTGATTTCAGTGATGCGGTATTTACGCTGACAGCCAACGTGGCCTCTATCGATACCCGCGTAGAAGCAAGGGACAATCACCTGAAGAGTGCTGATTTTTTTGATGCGGAAAAATTCCCCACCATCACCTTTAAAAGCACAGACCTGAAAAAGGCCGGCAAAGACAAATACAAGCTTACCGGTAACCTTACCATGCACGGCGTTACCAAGCCGGTTACCATGGACCTGCAATACAAAGGCACGGTAGAAAATGCCATGAACAAAAAACAAACAGCCGGTTTTCAACTAACAGGCACACTGAAGCGTTCTGATTTCGGCATTGGCGAGAAGTTTCCTGCCGCGATGGTTAGCGATGACGTTCGCATCAAGGCAGACGGTGAGTTTGTACAATAAGCAGTCTGGATAGTTGGTCAACAACGGCACAATTGTAGCGGCAGTACGAGCGGAGACGGAAGAGATAAAAATCGTTTTAGAAGGACCAATGCAAAGCCGGTGCAGGATTTCAGCAGGCAGGAAAAGATAAACAGGCGAGGCATTAACAGCAATACCAAAAAAGAATCTGCAACCGGTTTTGCCATTGGATCAACAGGATGATGAGATGAAAAAAACATTGTTTAACCTTAAACAGACAGATCATGAAACATTTGGAAAATAAAGTAGCGATCATTACCGGCGCCGGGTCCGGCATCGGAAAGGCAGCAGCCCTTCTGCTGGCCGCAGATGGTGCCAGAGTGGTGGTTGCTGACATTAGCGAAAAAGGCGGACAGGAAGTAGTAGAAGCGATCAAAAAAAGTGGCGGTGAAGCATTTTTTATCAAAGCCGATTCCTCGCTGGCCAAAGACAATGAAGCCCTTGTGGCCCGAACGCTGGAGAAATACGGCTCGCTGGACATTGCCGTGAACAACGCTGGCATTGGCGGCCCGCTGGGTGCTACCGGCGACTACCCGCTTGACGGCTGGCAGAAAGTGATCGACATTAACCTCTCGGGTGTATTTTATGGCTTGCGGTACCAGATCCCGGCCATGCTGCAAAAAGGTGGCGGCGCCATTGTTAACGTTGCCTCTATTTTAGGCCATGCCGGTACCCGGCAGTCGCCTGCTTATGTTGCTGCCAAACATGGTGTGGTTGGTCTTACCAAAGCCGCCGCGCTGGAGTATGCCGACAAAGGCATCCGTGTCAACTCAATCGGGCCCGGTTATATTCAAACACCGCTGCTGGACTCGCTGGATGAACCCACCATGAAAGCGCTGGTTGGCCTGCACCCCGTTGGCCGCCTGGGTAAAGCCGAAGAAGTAGCCGAATTGATCCTTTGGCTGGCATCGCCCAAAGCCTCGTTTGTAACAGGTTCTTACTACCCCGTAGACGGCGGTTATTTAGCCCAATAAGCAAGTTTATTCCGGCCATGGCTGCACAACAGCCATGGCTTTTCAAAACGGTTTCCCGGCCGTAACAGGGAGCTATTTTTCAAAAACTAAAAACAATATATGAGACAGATCTTTGGCGTAAACCAATCTTCCAACGGTATCCATTTTGCCCTTCTTTTTGTACGGGTGGCATTTGGTGCCATGATGTTAACACACGGCCTTCCAAAAATGGAAATGCTGTTATCGGGCAACGGTTCGCAGTTCCCACCCGTTATGGGCTTTAGTCCCGAAATTTCACTGGCGCTGGCCGTCTTTGCTGAAGTGATTTGTGCCACGCTGGTGATTATTGGTCTTGGTACAAGAGTAGCCGTTATTCCCCTGATCATTACCATGGCTGTGGCCGTGTTTATGATCCATGCCGCCGACCCGTTTACCCAAAAAGAAATGGCTTCCCTTTACCTGGCCATCTTTACCGGCTTGCTGTTTACCGGCAGTGGTAAATACTCAATTGATTACCTGGTGCAGCCCAAGGGTAAAAAAGCAGTTGCCAACCGTTCGGTACAAGACCCGACGCTGGCCGTGTATCAATAATTTTTTTGTGGCCTTTTGGCGTTAAATGGTTCGGATGATGACGAAGTTTTTTCATTATGCAGCCGGCTTACAAAATGTGGGCATTCACATGGCCCGTATCGGGCTGGTTATCGTATTGCTTTGGATCGGCGGACTAAAAGCCTTTCGCTATGAAGCCGTGGGCATTGTACCCTTTGTGGCCAACAGCCCGGTGATGCGCTTCTTTTACAGCAAGCCTGCACCGGAATACAAGCAATACATGAACAAAGAAGGTGAATACAAGCCGGAAAACATTGCCTGGCACGAAGCGAACAACACCTACCTCTTTTCGTATGGGCTGGGAGCACTAATCGTTTTAATCGGTGTCCTGATTGCTCTTTATCCGGTATGGCCCGGTGTTTCTGCCGTAGGCAGCTTGCTGGCCTTTTTAATGTCATTCGTAACGCTGTCGTTTTTGATCACCACGCCGGAAACCTGGGTGCAACCGCAGGGAGATGCCGAATATGGTTTTCCTTATCTCAGTGCGGCGGGCCGACTGGTTGTGAAAGATGTGATCATGATGGGAGCGGCGCTTGTTACCATGGCGCAGGCAGCAATAAAACAATTGGGAATTAAAGTACCTACCCGGCGAAACCGCGTAAATACATAATCAATAAAGGAAAGGAGAGTGTATGGAAAAGCAAATAGAATCGATTCTGTCTTGCGATGCCGTGCAAGGCAGCTGTGAGATCATCGATACAGATGTAAAACAAAGCCTGAACAAGGCAGCAAAGCCGGTGCGCCTGCTTTATTTTACCGACCCCATTTGTTCGTCGTGCTGGGGCATTGAACCGCAACTGCGTAAGCTGGAACTTGCCTACGGCGATTACTTCAGCATAGAGTACCGCATGGGCGGCCTGCTGAAAAGCTGGGAAAGCTATGGCGGCAGCGATGTGCGCAGCGCAGCCGATGTGGCCCAGCACTGGGACGAGGCTAGTGAACTGTATGGCATGCCCATCGATGGTGATGTATGGAAAGAAGATCCCCTGGCTTCTTCCTACCCTCCTTCCATTGCCGTAAAAGCAGCGCAGTTGCAGGACAGCGAAAAGGCAGTGCGTTTTTTACGGCGCATCCGCGAAATGGTTTTTGTTGAAAAGAAAAATATTACCCGGTGGGAGCACCTGGCACAGGCGGCGTTGGATACAGGACTGGAAGTGGTACAGTTTAAAAAGGATTACGACACAAAAGCAAAGGACCTGTTTGAAGAAGACCTGGAAAAGGCGAAAGAAAGAAGTGTCAGGGGCTTTCCCACTATTTTCTTTATCGACGAAGACGAGAACCAGTTTAAGGTGTACGGAAGCAAGCCCTATGAAGTGTACGAACAAGCGTTGCTGAAACTGGTACCCAATGCTGTTGCCAAACCGGTGCCGGCATCGTACGAAACCGTTTTGCACCACTACGGCTCACTGACCACAAAAGAGTTTGCCGTGCTGAATAGCAAAAGCGTCAAAGAAGCCGAAACCATCCTGGCTTACCTGCAGCAGCGCAACGAGGCCGAAAAGTTCGATACAAAGAACGGTCCGCTCTGGCGCAAGGTGACTGCAAAAGAATGATCTAACGCTGAGGAATAAACGAAAAGCCCGACAGGATTGTTAACCTGTTGGGCTTTTTTATGCCTGCGATCTAATTTTGGAGTTAGACGGCTCCTGCCAGCTCCGGTTGCAACGCCGGTTTTTCTTCCCGCTTTCGCCTTTTATACTTTCTTCCCCACCAAATGTAAAAGCCGGTAATTGGTAGAGAAGCAGCAATAAGGCTGGCAAAAAACATCAGGATCTTGCCGGGCAATCCCCAAATGGCACCTGTATGCAGGTCGTAGTTCATGCGGATCAACTTATCAGCAGCAACGGCTTCGTTAAACCGCCCGAAAATACTTTGTGCCGGCAGTTCTGCCAGCGTGTACTGGTCAAAATAACGGTAGTCGGTTTTCCAGTAGGTACTGGCATCCGGATTGGCATTGGCCGCAATGGGCGAAGCCGGTGTTTCCGGCACATGTACTTCCAATATTTCCGCGGCAGGGTATTCTTTTTTCAATCGCTCCCAGATCACATCGATCCCGGGCTGTTGCAGCGTATAGGATTTTGTAGTATCCGAAGCTGGTTCGATGTACTCCAGCGAGGTACTGCCACCACCCCCTTTGTGCACACCGTTGGCAAACCATTGAAATCCCCAGACAAGGCCGGTAAGCGCCAAAATAATGCAAACCCAGGTGGCATAAAAACCCAGCACGTTGTGCAGGTCGTAGTTTTTGCGCCGCCACCGCGCATTCCATTTTAGGGAAAAGCGCTGCTTGCGGGCTGCCTTGTTTCGTGGCCACCAAAGCACCAGGCCCGTGATCATCATCACCAAAAAAACAAGGGTTGCCGATGCCACTATGGGCTGGCCGATATGTGCCGGCAGCCAGAGGTAATAATGGCCCATCGTTACTACCCGGAAAAAATCCTTGTTCATGTCCTTCACCTTGATCACGTTTCCCGTGTAGGGGTTCACATAAACAATGTGGTAATACTCCACAGGCTCAAACTGGTAAAAGATGACCTGTGCCGCCCGGGCTTTTCCTTCGTACAAAACAGCGTGCAGGTGCTTTCCCGGCAATTGAGCTGCGCCGATCCCTTTCAGCACCGAAGGCGGCAGCATCTCTTTTTGTTCGGGCTTTATTTCGCGATAGCTAAGGGTGAAGCTTTCGATCTCTTTTTGAAAGGCCAGCATACAGCCGGTTATGCCAAGGAAAACAACCAGCAGGCCGGAGGTGAGACCGAGCCAGAGATGGAGTTTGCCAATAATCTTTTTTATCGTCATAACGCTATGCCGGTTTAAAATCTGTAGTTAACACTAAAGCGGTAATTGGTACCCGGTTCTGCCTGCCAGTAATAAAATTTCGTCCAGTCGTAAAAGCCACCCGAGTAGAGGTATTTGTTCAGAACATTATTGACAAACAGGTTGAACCCGATCTTGTCTTTTTGATAATTGATGCCGCCGTCTACACGGAAATAATCGGGCAAATCGAGCACCGAGCCATCCGAAATAAACCAGGGTGAGCGACCCACCTGGTACTGGTAGCCGGCCGAGATGCCAAATCCTGCCAGCGAACCTTTTTCTACCCGGTAATTCAGCCAGGTGTTTTGCACATGCCTGCTCGATCCGGGAATCTGCCTGCCTACGTTTTTCGCATCGCTGTCCTTTGTTGTTTTGGCCTCGGTAAACGCATAGTTCACCACCACATCCAGCCCGTTTACAATCTGTCCTTTGATATCAAGTTCCACACCGCTGGTTTGCTGCTGACCGGACTGGCGGTTGTAAAATTGCCCGGTCGGTTGCCCGTTTGCATCCCGGATCGGATGGTCCAGGTCCGGCGTCAATACATTGTTTCTCGTGATGCGGTAAACCGAAAGCGCCGAATTCCATTTCCCATTCATCCAATCCCTCTTTACGCCGGCCTCCTTATTTTTTCCAACAATGGGATCAAAGGAACGACCCTGCCAGTCCGCACCGTAGTTCTCCACAAACGATTCATCCATCACGGCGTACACGGCCGTATTCTTACCAATCGAATAGCTAAGCCCGACCCGGGGCGTAAACCGGCTTGTTTTGTAATTTCCGCTGTACACATCACCCGTATTCAACTGTGTCAAACGGCCCGCCAATGTCAGGCGCAGCTTGTTGTCAAAAAAACCCAATTCGTCCTGCACATACAAGGCTTTGTAGCCGTTGTAATAGCGTACACCCCGCTCACGAATGTTCTTACTGCGGTCAAAGGTAGGAATGGCAGCATTGCCATAGACCGGTGCATAAATGTTAAAGTCCGGTGTACCTACAGCACCGCCTTGGTTCCAGTCGTGGAAATACTCTTTGTTGCTGATATCAATGCCACCAAGGATTTTGTGACTTATGGTGCCTGTCTTTGTTTCACCGTTTACAAACATCTGCCCGATCTTGGAAAGGCCCAGAATATCCCAGCTCGACGTTCCGCGTTGCATCAGGCTGTCGTTGGCGGCATCAAAACCGGTTGGCCAGAGAGAAGCACCTTGCTGCTGGTAATTAAAATAGGCCGCCTGCGCAGTAAACTTCCAGTCCTTGCTGATCTTGTGATCAAACATGAGCAACACGCTGCGGTCGTTCATTTTTGTTTTGGGTAGATTGGCCTCCGCCGTGGTAAAGTTCCGCGGCAGGTCGGCATAACCTCTTTTCGAAAACGAATAGTTGGAGCCAATGATGTTGACCTCGGAATACTGTTGCGTATACTCCAGCGTCAGCGACGTGTTGTCATCCAGCAGGTATTTAAGCACGGGCACAATGGTGTAGCGGTTGTTGAAATCAAACTGGCGGTGCGAACCTTTTAATTGCCCCATCAGGTTAAGGCGGTAAAGAAGCTTCCCGTCCTTGGAAAGCTTTCCATCAAGATCAAGTGTAGCCCGCTGGAAATCGAAACTACCCAGCGACAGGCTCACCTCGCCTTTGGTGCGGCCACTTGGCTTTTTGGTGACTACGTTGTAAAACCCACTGGGATCGCCGTTGGCCAGCATAAAACCCGCCGGGCCCTTTACAAATTCGATGCGCTCCACCATACTCATGTCTTCAGTCAGTGGTCCCCAGGTGGTGGAAACGTTCATGCCATTGCGAAAGGCACCCACGTTGCTGCCGCGCATAAAAATGCGGGCATAGTTGTCCCAGTGCTCCACACGGGTGGCACCGCTCACGTTGCGGGTAGCCCCTTCCAGCATGTCGAAGATCTGCTGGTTATAAATAAGGCGTGACGTAACGACCTGCACATTCTGCGGAATTTCAAGAATGGGCGTTTGCAGGCGCAGGGCACCGGAAAGCCGGTTGGTCTTGAAGCTGTTTTTGTTGGCTACCACCACCACTTCGTTCAATTCGCGGGCCGAAAGTTGTAGCTGCACGTTACTGGTGGTGGTTTCACCAGAAGCCACCGTTACGTCCTCGGCATGATCGGTATGACCCACCAGGCTGATAAGCAAAGTATAGGTACCGGGTGTCAAATCGCTGATGGTAAAAGCGCCATCGTTATCGGCAACGGCAAAACGTGCCGTATTTTTTAATTGGATGGAAACACCTTCCGCTGGCTTATGATCTGCTGTAGTGATACGGCCTTTTATGGCGCCGTGGCCGGTTTGCGCAGTTAGCGAAAAGAAAGAAAGAACAAAAAAGAGTAAGCAAAAAAAATGTTTCATGTAGAGATGCGTTTAAGCACGATGGTTTGTGTGCAAAACTGCCATCTCTTCCATAGATATAGTTTCTAATTTGGTAAAACCTGCTTACGGAATAAGGAAAGATTTAGATGGAAGATGTAAACACCAAAACCTCACAGGTCTTAAAGACCTGTGAGGTTTTGTTTATTCAAAGATGATCATAACACAAACCGAAACCCTGCATACAGCATACGGCCATTCACGGGGCCCCATACCTGCGAAGCATCAAAATAGTTCCCGAACGGCTGCTCTGCCGACGTGATCACATCCCGCTGGAAAAAATTTGTCAGGTTCTCGCCACCCAGGTAAAGGTCAATGTTCTTTTTCTTACTTAAGGTTTTGCTGACCTGCGCATTCATCAACGTATAGGCTGGTGCGTTGGCATTGCGCTTGTACGCCACCGGTAGTGCTTCCGTTGACGGAAGCCGCTTGCTGCCGTTCACGCTGAGGGTATAGTCAAACTTCCAGCTGCTCACTTCGTAGGCAAGGTTAGCAAAACCACGGTGCTTAGCGGTGAAGGGTCTTTCCAGCAACTTGTCGCCAAAGGTTGTTTTTACATCAAAATAGCGGTAGGCCAGCCGCAGGGCCAGCTTGCGCAGGGGCTCCACGGACAGTTCCGACTGAAAACTGTTGGCGTAAGATTCGCCCTTCAGGTTGTAAAACCTTACCGCCGTGGGATCTTCCATATCCACCACAACCTGGTTGGTAAAATCGTTGCGGAAGAATTCGGCCGTTACCGAGGCACTGCGGTTAAACAGGCGGAACTTCTGATCAACACTCACGCCTTTGTTCCAGGCAATTTCAGGTAAAAGTCCATACGCCTTGCCGTTAGTTGACGGCAAAATCTGCACACTGCGGGAGCTCACCAGTACGCTGTTGTTCTCGGCAAAGATGTTGGCTGTGCGCTGTCCGCGGCCCAGGCTTCCGCGGATAATGGTGCCGGTAAAAGGTTGGTAGCGCAGGTGCAGCCTTGGCGTGGCAGCCCATCCATAAAGGTTGTTGTAATCCTCGCGGATGCCGGCTACCAGGTCAAACAAAGTGGAGGGACTGAAGGTGTATTCAAAAAAGCCACCCGAAACTGCTTCTTTTCGCTGAAACACATCAGCTTTCAGTTGCTCCTTGAACTTGTCGTAAACAAGGCTTAAGCCCGTGCGGAACCGGTGCACCTTGCTGCCGATCTGCGACTGGTAGATCATATTAGCATAAAGGTTTTGCTGCTCACCATCGTAGGGGGTCAGCCCAAAATAAGAATCCTGCCGGTGGTTAAACGCAGCTACCTGCAAGCCGATGCTTTTGTGCGACTGGCCCGGAAATACATAGCCCAACTTTCCAAAGGCTTCGGCTCGCCGGGTGTCAATCTGCAGCCCGTATACCTCTGTAGACAGTTTGTGTGCAGCCGGGCTAAACGCCGTTTGCCCGCCGGTTTTTTTATCATCCAGAAACTTCACACCCAGGTGCGCCGTAAGGCCGTTGCCATCGCTATAGCTCCAGCGGTTTACGCCACTGAACAAATTGCCTGTCGGCAGGTCACGAAAGCCATCGCCGTTAAAATCGATCTTGTTGTTGGTAAGAAAAGCATTGTGCAGCAACAGCGTGGTAGCCCACCGCTTGCCGACCTTTTTTGACAGGTTCAGGTTAAGGTCCGTTTTACCAAAATCATTGACGTACACGTTGGCGTAAAGCTTTTCACTGGTGGCCGGCTTTTTCAACTCCACGTTGATCTGCCCGGCCATGCTTTCAAAGCCATTGGCCACCGAACCGGTGCCTTTTACCAGTTGAATGGATTCGATCCAGGTGCCCGGGATAAAATTCAGGCCTTGTGCCGTTGCCAGGCCACGCGGACCCGGCATGTTTTCTACCGTTAACTGCGTATAATTGCCGGATAGTCCCAGCAACTGCACTTGCTTGGAGCCGGTTACCGCATCGTTGAACGATACATCCACAGAGGGGTTGGTCTCGAAGCTTTCACTCAGGTTGCAGCAGGCGGCTTTTTGCAATTCTTTTTGTGTGATGATGATCTTACGGACAGGCTCATACGAACTTACAAAAGTGGACGGACGGTTGCTTGCCGAAACGCGGATTGCCTTCAGGTCGTTGCCTGACGACAGTACGGCATTTATTTCCCTTGCACTGTTTACGCGGATGGTATCGGCCTGCAGGCCTACATAACTGATTACCAGGTATTCCTGTCCGCCGGAGCGCTTTAATTGAAATCGGCCAGAGCTGTCGGTTGACGTTCCTTCCCCGCTTCCCAGCCAAACCACGCTGGCGCCCTGTAGCGGTTTCGGGTGGCCACTTCCATCGTAACCGCTAACTAAGCCGCTTATCTCCGAAGGAAACTCCTTCACAGAAGACCTTGTGTTCGCAGTCGTATCCGGTTCAAACACAATCACTGTATCGGCCTGCATCCGGGCCATTTCTTCCATGCTGCTAAATTCGCGGTAGCGGCAACATTCGGGAAGTTGCTTGTAGGTGGCATCGTCTGCCTTTTGGTCATCGGTATCGTAACCGGCAATAGCAATTCGTGTTTTGATCTTACCGGGATCTGTTCGACGGGGATTGTAGCGTACTGACAGGTGCTTGCCCTGCATGTCCCAGGTGGCGCTGGAAACACCTTTGCCCATGGCTGCAGCTTCAATGCGCTTTTTACACATTTCGCAAACGCCGGACACACCAAAAACAACGGTGGAATCGGATGGCGGTTGAAAGGCCTCTTTAGCGGATAGCTTGAAAGAAATAGAAATGAAAAAACTAGTGAGCAGGAAAAGAATAAATGGTTTCATGTAAAAAATTTGACGTCATGATTTTGTTGAAAGCGGCACGGCAATACATGGTATTGCCTCAGGGAAAAATCATGAGATCAAATACGGAAAACACGGTTCCGGAGAAAGAGTGGAACGCTGCTACCCGCAAGAGGTGGACCGGTTGTAAAAACGGTTTCTATTGCGATGGGTATTAAGACCGGTTGGCGATACTCCTGTACAGCCAGCGCCTCGCTGCCAGCCTGGAAAGAAGCCACCCATTTAGCGGCCAGGTTTTGATCGGCCTTAATTTTCAGGTCTAGCTTTTTGCTGTCGCAGCAATCTTTTTTATTGATCCCTTTTTCAGGGCAATCAGGATTGTGATCAGTGGTCAGCGAAACCTTTTCCAGCATGCCGCAACAATAATGCAGGTGAATCGTGGCCCCGCTTGCGGAGAGACCATATACCAACACCAAGAGTATAACGAGCAGCTTTTTCATGCAGGACAAATTTCGGCCAGGGAAAGCAGAAGCAAAATGACTTTTGTCAGTTTTAACAACGCTACCGGCAGCAGCGTTTTTTCGGGACCAGGAAACGGAAGATCTTTAATAGCCAACGCATCACACATCGTTTAAAGTTTCAAAAAAAGGCATCTTTTCCAAAAACATCATTTCTGAATTACCAGTTGTTCTGGTGTTCTTTGTTCACGCTGTATTGCGCCACCACATCGCCTTCCCGCCACTGCGGACTGTACTTCACAAAAAAGGAAAGCCATACCGTACGGGAAATACGCATGAGCAGCGGCTGTAGTGCCAGCAATAAAAATGCATTCACACCAATCCACCAGAAAAAGCGGCTGTCCTTCAGCGAAAACCCGATCAGTCCCCACCAGAGGAAAAAGGTCAGTACACAAACCAGCACGGCAAGGCCATAGCTGATCATGTTGGTGCCGTAATAAAAGCCGGGCTCCATGTCGAGCGGCTGGCCGCATACAGGGCATTGCTCATTCATCTGGAGCGTATGCTTCAGGTCGTAAGCATTTTTGTGCCGGAACATGTCGCCCCGCCGGCAACGTGTACACTTCGACGTTAGCAGGCTGGCGATTAGGTTTGGTTTTTCATTATGCTGTTGTGCGCACATGGCAAATCTTTTTATTGTTGAAGAAATGTTTTTCGAAATCCTTCCGGCGTTACACCGACGTTCTTTTTAAAGAACCGGCTGAAATAAGAGTTGTCGCCAAAATTCAGGTCGTAAGCAATTTCGGCCACGGTCATATCCGCATTCGTAAGTAGCCGCTTGGCTTCGAGCAGTACCCGGTCGCGGATAAGGTCACCGGCCGGGCGGCCCAAAAGGTCCTGGCAAAGCGCATTCAGGTGATTGGGTGTTACGTAAAGAAGTTCGGCGTAGTCTTTCGGCAGCTTTAGCTCGCGAAAATGTTTGTCGATCAAGTTTTGAAAACCGCGCAGCACCGTCAGCTTTTGCAGCGGCACATTGGCCTTTACCTTTCCGCCGCAAAGCCGCTCCACCCGGATAAAAAACTCCAGTAACTTCAGGCGAATCATGTCCAGGTTCTGCTCCTCTCCCGCTTCTATTTCCTGTAAAATCGTTTCAAAAATGGCTGCCGCTGCAACATGCGACTCCTCTGGCAACTGGCAGATACTATTGGCCGCTGTCCCCTGGAAAAAAGAAAAGCGTTCGAGGTAGTGTCCATTCTGCAAAAAAGCAGCAAACAGCTCCTCGTTAAAATGAACGATATAGCCATCAACTTCGCCTTCAAAATGCCAGCTATGTACCTGGCCCGGCCGCATGAAATAAACCTGGTACGGCACAACATCAAATTTTTCGAAATCGATGGTATGCCAGCCGGCGCCTTTTGTAAACAGCACCAGGTGAAAAAAAGAGTGCCGGTGCGGACGGTGAAGATGCCGGTAATGCTTGGCCAGGTAGGCACCAAACCGCTCTGCCAACAGGTCCTTTTTCGCCTGCTGGTCGATGGTACAGATATCGTAAACCGGGATGGTAGCCTTCGCCATTAAAACCTTTATTTTTTACAGGACAAAGGTAAGACGGCCCTGCCGGGCAGGGTGGCACTGTTCCCGTCTTTTATGGTACTATTTACCGATTCCTGCTATTATCTATCGGGCAGCTTGTGAGTTAGCTAGGCAGCATTTGCATTGGCAGTAAAAATGATTTTTAGCGCCAGCCACCACCCAAAGAGCGGTACAGGTTCACCACGGCCTGCAATTGCTGCAGCCTGTCATTCACGCCGCCCAGTTCTGCCTGCAGCAGGCTTTGTCTTGCGGTGATCACCTCGGGGTAGGTGGCAAAACCGTTTTGCAGCAATTCCTGCGAATAGCTGACCGACAACTGCAAAGCCCTCACCTGGTTGGAGCGGATACCGATCTTTTCTACCGCTGTTTGGTAAAGCGAAAGCGCATCCGATACTTCGCGGCCCGCATTAAGCAAAGTGTTCTGGAAACCGAGAAACGCTTCCTGTTGTTGCGCCTCCGATACTTCCAGCCTGGTACGATTGGCACGGCGGTTAAAAATGGGTTGTGTCAGTCCTGCACCGATGCTGGCCGCAAGCGAAGCGGGGTTGAACAGTTGCCCGAAAGAAAGAGAAGAAAGTCCGCCGGAAGCCGTTAAGGTCAGCGAGGGATAAAAAAACGTACGGGCCACATTGGTCAGCTCAAAAAAGTAGCGGTAGTTAAATTCTGCCTGTGTCACATCGGGCCTGTTGGCCAGCAGTTGTGCCGGCACGCCGGTACGCAGTTCGGTAGCCACCTGCTGCAGATCCAACCGGCTTCTTTCAATGGGTCCCGGTGCCCGCACCAGTAAAATGCTCAGGGTATTTTCTGTTTCGCGGATCGTTTGCCTTAGATCGGGAATGGTCACTTCTGCAGCATAGCGTTGTGCTTCGCTTTGCACCACGGCCGCTTCGGTCACCCTTGCCGCTTCTTTTAGGGCACGCATCACCGTTACCGTCGTATCCCAGTTTTGCACGGTTTGGGTGGTAATGGCCAGTTGCTGGTCCAGCGAAAGCAGGAGGTAATAAAGATTGGCAATGTCAGCCACCAGTCTTGTTTGTACTGCTTTTGCCGCGGCTTCGGACTGCAGCAGGCTGGCAAGGCTGGCCCTGCGGTTGCTGCTCAGCCGGCCCCAGAGATCGGCTTCCCAGGCCGATGAAACGCCTAACTGGTATTGGGTGGCGCTGGTGCGAATACCAAAACCCTGCGCCTCTGAAAGCTTGGAGACCGTAACACCGGTATTGGCATCAAGCGAGGGTAAAAAAGCAGCGCCGCTTTGTGCATAATACGACCGTGCCTGCTGAATGCGGGTAAACGCTGTTTGCAGGTCGAGGTTGCGTTCAATACCCCGTTGAATATGGCGCTGCAAGATGGTATCGGTAAACAATTGGTTCCAGGGAAGAAAGGCAATGGAAGCCGTGTCGTTGGTGGTTACACCGCGGTACAGGTCCGTTACCGTCATCTCCGGCGACTGGTAGGGCTGCGTTATTTTACACGAAGACAGCAGCGCCACTGCCAGGCCGAAAAAAAGAATATGCTGAAGAAAACTTCGTTTCATAACGTTTAAATTAAATCGCCTTTTCACCCGGCTCTCCTTCCGCTAACGATTGCTTCGGCGGGCCACTGAACCGCTCCTGCAGGGATTGAAAAATGATAAACAGGACCGGTATCACAAACACACCCAGGAGGGTACCAATGAGCATGCCGCCCACTGCACCCGTACCAATGGACCGGTTACCCGTGGCACCGGCACCGGTGGCAATGGCAAGCGGCACGAGGCCAAAAATGAAGGCAAAAGACGTCATCAGGATGGGCCGCAATCGGGCTTCGGCCCCTTCCAGCGCCGCCTGCACAATGGGCATGCCCCGCCTTCTGCGCTCCAGCGCAAACTCCACGATAAGGATGGCATTTTTGGCCAGCAGTCCTACAAGCATAATGAGGGTGATCTGCAGGTAAATATTGTTGGTCATGCCAAAGATGCGGGCAAAGATGAAGGTACCCGCAAGACCCATCGGCAGCGAAAGTAAAATGGCAAAGGGCAGGATATAGCTTTCGTATTGTGCACTCAGGAGCAGGTAAACAAACAAGAGCACCAGCAAAAAGATAAAGACGGTTTGCCCGCCGGCGGCCAGTTCTTCCCTGGTTAATCCCGAGTATTCGTAACCGTAACCTACCGGCAGCGCCTGCGCGGCCACTTCGTCGATGGCCTTGATGGCATCACCCGAGCTGTAACCCGGGTTGGGCGAACCGGTAACACCAATGGAAGTAAACAGGTTAAAGCGGGTGATGGACTGCGGGCCATAAACCCGTTTTAGGGTGATGAAGCCCGTTATAGGTGCCATGGTGCCGCTGGCATTGCGTACATAAATATTGTTCAGGCTTTCGGGGTTGGCCCTGTACTCGGGCTCCGCCTGGTACATGACCCGGAATTGCTTGCCAAACTGGTTAAAGTTGGAGGCATACACTCCACCAAAATAACCTTGCACCGTGTTGAGAATATCATTGACGGTAAAGCCGGCCTCTTTGGCCTTGGCCACGTTTACATCCAACTGGTATTGCGGGAAGTTGGGATCAAAAGAAGTGGTAGCAAACTGTACCTCCGGCCGCTCGTTCAGTGCTGCCAGGAAGTCGGAGCTTACCTTGTAAAAGGAAGCAATGTCCTGCCCGGCCTTGGCTTGCAACTGGAAGGAGAAACCACCCGAGGAACCAAAGCCCTGTATCGTTGGCGGCGCAAAGAAAATGATCTTGGCATCGCGGATGCCGCCGGTCTTGGCAAAAAGCTGCTTGATGATGGTCTGCACATCCTGGCCCTTGCCTTTGCGCTGGTCCCAGTGCTTTAACCGCATGATCACCATGCCGTAGTTACTACCCGCACCACTGATCATCCCGCGGCCGTTGATCTTTAAAATGTTCTCCACTTCAGGAATCGTTCGTGCAATCTTCTCCACTTCTGCTGTTATCTCTGCTGTGCGTTCGGTTGATGCCGAAGCCGGCAGGGCAACATCCGCCATAATCGAACCCAGGTCTTCTTCCGGCACAAACGTGCTGGGTGTTGTGGTGAGCAGGAGGTAAAAGCCGCCGGCAAAAGCCGCGAGAGCTGTCCAGACCAGCCATTTTTTCCGGGCCAGGAAACCAACGGCATTTTTATACTTCCGCGTGGTGGCGTCAAAGCCGGCATTAAAGGCCGCATAGAATCGTTGCAGGAACGTTTTTTTGTGATGCCCGTCCTCTTTGTGCGGCTTCAGGAAAAGGGCACAAAGCGCAGGGCTCAGCGTTAGGGCATTTACCGCCGAAAGAATAATGGCAATGGCCAGCGTTAGGCCAAATTGCTTGTAAAAAACACCTGCCGAACCGGTGATAAAACTAACGGGAACGAACACCGCCGCCATCACCAGCGTAATGGATATAATGGCGCCGGAAATTTCACCCATGGCATCTTTGGTGGCTTGTCTTGCCGATTGATAACCTTCGTCCAATTTGGCATGCACAGCCTCCACCACCACGATGGCATCATCCACCACAATACCAATGGCCAGTACCAGGGCAAACAACGTAAGCAGGTTGATGGTAAAACCAAATATCCCGAGGAAGAAAAACGTACCCACAATGGCTACCGGTACGGCAATGGCGGGAATCAGTGTTGACCGAAAATCCTGCAGGAAAAGAAAGACCACGATAAACACCAGCACAAAGGCTTCGATGAGGGTAGAGATCACCTTGCTGATGGATTCGTCGAGAAAATCATTGGCGTTTACCAGCGTTACATAATCGATCCCTTTGGGGAATGTTTGTTTCGCTTCTTCCAGCACCGCAAGGCTTCCTTCAATAACCTGCTTGGCATTGGAGCCGGCCGTTTGGCTGATGGCCACACCTACCGAAGGATTGCCGTTGGTGGTGGTGGTACTGGCATAGCTCATCGCACCCAGCTCAATGCGGGCAACATCCTTCAATCGCAGCAACTGCCCGCTGCCGGTAGAGCGAATGATCATATCGCCAAACTCGTCGGCATTCTGCAGGCGGCCCTTGTATTTGATCACGTATTGAAAGGCCTGGTCGCCCTGCTCGCCAAACTGTCCGGGAGCAGCTTCAATATTTTGCTCCGAAAGGGCTGCGCTTATGTCGGAAGGCACCAGGCCATAGGTGGCCATGATATCCGGCTTCAGCCAGATCCGCATCGAATAATCCATGCGGCCAAAAGCAGAAGCTTCTCCCACACCGGTCACCCGCTTGATGAGGGGCACGAGGTTGATCTCGGCGTAGTTCTGCAAAAACGTTTGGTCGTAAGCGGGGTTGGAACTGTAGAGCGAAAAGATCACCAGGTTACTGCTCTGGCTTTTAGCGGTGGTCACACCCGAGCGGGTTACCTCCTGCGGCAGAAGCGGTGCTGCTCTTGACACCCGGTTCTGCACGTTCACCGAGGCCAGGTCGGGATCGGTACCTAGTGCAAAGTTGACCGTAATACGGGCCGAGCCATCGTTACCGGCCGAGGAGGTCATATAGGTCATGCCTTCCACACCATTGATCTGTTCTTCCAGCGGCACCACCACGCTGCTCATCACCACATCGGCATTGGCGCCCTGGTAAGAGGCCGATACCACCACGGTTGGCGGGGCAATTTCGGGGTATTGCGAAACCGGAAGAGAGGTCAGTCCCAGCACACCAAGAATCACGATCAGCACAGAAATAACAGTGGCTAATACAGGACGTTCTATAAATCGATTAAACATACATTCTTTTTAGTGGACATTACTCTGCAACCAATACTAACGGCAACGCCTATTCGGAGCGAAAGACATCGCTGGCCGGCACGTCCACCGGTTTTATTTTCAGGCCTTCCCGCAGCGAGCCAACGCCTTCCACTACGATCTTGTCGCCGGGACGAATGCCACGTTCGACCACGAAATATTGCCCGCCGCTGTTGTCGCGAATAGCGATCTCCACGCTTTTTACTGTAGCGGCGGTATCAAGCAGGTACACAAATTTTTTCCCCTGTATCTCGTAAGTTGCTTTTTGCGGAACCAGGATGGCCGTATCGATGGGCGAGGGTATGCGAACAATGCCGCTGCTGCCGCTGCGCACCACGCCATTCGGGTTGGGAAACGTGGCCCGGACACGAATGGATCCCGTTTCGGTGTTGATCTGCCCTGTGGCGGTTTCCACCCGGCCCTTGTTGGGGAACTCAGAGCCGTCGGCCAGGATAAGCGATACCGGCGGCAGGGACCGAAGCCTTTCCTGTGTTGTCTTTCCTTTTGTTGTGGACGAAAAGGCCAGTGCCTGTTTTTCGTTGATGGAAAAATAAGCGTAAATATTTCCCGTGTTCGACACCGTGGTCAGCGGCTCGGCCGTGTTGCTGTTCACCAGGCTCCCAATCTTGTAGGGAATGCTCCCGATAACACCATCCACCGGGCTGGTGACAATGGTGTAACTCAGGTTGGTTTGCGCATTGGCCAGTGTTGCTTTTGCCTGCGCCAGTGCCGCCTGCCGCGACTGCAGGTTGTATTGTGCTGATTGCAGCTCGTAACGGCTTAGAATCCCTTTTTCTACCAGGGGCCGTACTTTGTTCACTTCCATCTGGGCGGCATTCACGTCTGCCGTGGCAATGGCAATGTTGGCCCTCGCTGTGCGAACCTCCTGCGCATATTGCGGCGCACTGATCTGGAAAAGCCGCTGTCCGCGCCGCACCGCTGCGCCTTCGTCAACAAATATCCGCTCCATGTAGCCATCGATCTTGGGACGGATCTCCACGTTTTGCTGGCCTTCGATGGTAGCCGGGAATTCGGCATTGAGCACCACGCTCCGGGGTTGAATGGTCAAAACTTTGTAGTCCTTGACCACGCTGCCGGGAGCGGGTTGTGCCGCTTTGTCATTGCTGCCACAAGAAACAAAAATCGAAGCCAGTAAAGAAGAAAAGATCCATCGAACGATTCGCTGCTTTTTCATGTATGAAAAGTTTACCCTGCTTTGTTTATTTAGGCCAAACAGGGAGGAAAGGCTGCCCTTACACTATGTATTAAAAAAATATGCCCCGGGTAGGTTGTCAACCGGTGCCATCGTTCAGATTGCCACTGAAGAAATTTTTGTTTTGAACCACAGCTAAGGGAGGCCAAAATTACCTTTCCTGCAACGCGGCCTGTTGCACTAATAAGACGATACGTGGTACAATCGGGAAATTATGTTTTCATTAATCGCTTCGGGCCCGTAAACCGGCGATGACTTTTTACCTTCATCCGCAAGGATATATGCCAATGAAGAAAGCAGAAGACACCCTTATCTTTTTACATTCCTTTTCCTCTGCCCGTGAAATGGAGGCCCTGCCCTGCGAGGGTTTTTTCCTGGTGCACTGGATAAGCGCTGACCAACCGGGAGTTGACAGCGATACACTTTACCTTGTACCGCCTTATTATGTGTATCACCCCGAAGAAGAAAGACAGAAAGGCCAGGTGCTCTGCTTTAGCAAAGAGTTCCTGAGCCTGGAGCCGCAGGAATTTTCGCTGGATATTTTCCAGCTTTTTCGCAAGCAGGATGCGCTGGCCAGCTTTCGGCCTGGTGCACAACAGGCAGCCGAGTTGCAAAACATTTTGGTCATTCTAGCTGCGGAGCTTAAGAACGGGGATAATTTTTTGCTGGTGCGAACCTTGCTGAAAGCCTTTCTGCTGAAGCTTATTGGCGCCACCACCAAGTCTTTTACCGCATCGAACCTGAATGAAAAACGGGTGCACGGGTTTATTTCGCTCCTTGAAAAGAATTACCTCACCGAGCGGAATGTGGGCTTTTACGCAGCCAGCCTGAATGTTTCCACCAAGCGGCTGAACGAGATCCTGAAACGCAAATACAACCGCACCATTCACCAGATCATCCACGACCGTCTTGTTCGCGAAGCAAAACACCAGCTTTTTATCAGCAAGAAAAATATCAAAGAGATCGCCTTTGACCTGGGCTTCGAGGACAAATCTTATTTCAGTCGCTTTTTCAAAAAAATGACAGGCCAAACGCCGGAAGCGTTTAAAAAAGGTATCGATCAAAAGGTGTTCCAGACGTGAGACGAGAAACGAGAGACGTGAAACGACAAACGTCAGAGGTGAGACAGGAAACCGATACTGTATTGCTGATTCTACAAGAGAAAAAATATCCCAATATCCTACTATCTCAATATCCTGCCTTTAGGCGCCCATCGAAAACGTAAACCCTATACGGGATCCGTCGGGTGCAATACCCAGGAGCTGAACCCTTCCGCTTTGTGCCGCCACCAGGGCCTGCTCCAGTTCCTCCGGGCTGGTAACCGCCCTCCCGTTGATAAAAGCTATGATGGTTCCCGGTGGAATACCGATACGGTCGAAAAACCCACCGGCCACCACTTCTGAAACCACCACGCCCCCTTCCAGGTCAAAGCGTTCCTGCAAGCTTTCTGGTAAGGTTGAAAACCGGGCACCCAGTTTTTCGTAAATGGCTTCTAACGATTCCTGCCGGGCGGCCTGCAATTCGTCTTCGCCTTTTAGCGTGACGGTTGTTTTTTGCACGGAGCCCTTGCGCAGGTAGGTAAGGCTAACCTTGTCGCCGGGGCGATGCCGGGCAATCATTTCAGAGAATTCAGCCGAAGAAAACAGCTGCACGCTGTCGATGCTTTGAATAATATCACCTTCCTGTAAACCTGCTGCCGCAGCGGCACTTCCTTCCTGAATACCGGTGATGAACACACCTTTTACCGAACCGGGATTGATGCCCTGCTGCCGCAGGAACTGTTCTTCGTTGGCCGGTGAAGGAAAGGATACACCCAGCACGCCTCGTTTTACTTTTCCGTAGGCTTTCAAGTCGTCGAGGATCTTTTTGGCAAGATTGACCGGCACGGCAAACGCATAGCCGGCATAGCTACCGGTCATAGAAGCAATGGCCGTGTTGATGCCTATGAGTTCGCCCCTTGTATTGACCAGCGCACCGCCGCTGTTACCGGGGTTGATAGCCGCATCGGTTTGAATAAACGATTCAATGGCGGTATTGGCCTGCCCGCCTGCCGAGAACGAAGACGAACCCTGGCGGTTGATAATGCCAATGCTTCGCCCCTTGGCACTGACGATACCCGCCGTAACGGTGGTGTTGAGCGAAAACGGGTAACCCACCGCCAGCACCGGTTCGCCTACCTCCACATCATCGGAGTTGCCAAGTGAAACAAACTGCAGGTCTTTTGCCTCTACTTTTAAAAGGGCCAGGTCAGTGTCGGGGTCCCTGCCCACCAGTTTTGCCGCAAAAAGTCGCCGGTCGGGAAACACCACTTCAATCTGGCTGGCGCCTTCGATCACATGGTTGTTGGTGGCAATAAAGCCATCGGCACTGATCACCACTCCGGAGCCGGAACCGGCAGACGGCGCTCTTCGCCTGCCACCAAAATAAGAGGCTGCATCGCCGCTTTCGTCGTACAATGTTTTAATGTGTACCACGCCGGGTGTAACCGCTTTGGCAGCGGTTACAAAATTTACTGTGCCCGGTGCCGCTGTCGCTTTATTACCCGCCGCTGCTTGCGGAAAACCATTGCCAGCTTCCCGGTCCGGCTTATTCCGGCAGGCATCAAGGAATAATAAAATGCTACAGGCACAAATGAGGAAAAGGGCTTTTTGCAAACCGGTGCTGCTGATCCTTGCTACAAAATTTTTACTGCTTGAATATTTTGCCTGCATACAATGCATTCGTTTGATTCCTGCGGTCATTTTTGAAATGCAATCTCTCTGGTTCTAAAAAGGCGAAACAGGTTTAGAATGCGGGAAACGAGAGATCATCTTTTGTTCTCTGCACATGCCCTATCGGTTAGGCCTAACCGAAAAATATTACTCCTTTTACTCCACAGCTTCTTTGGGTGTTTGCTTTCGTTCGGGCCGGATAATGAGCCGCAGCGTGGGATCGTTGGTAAGAAAAGACCAAAACCAGCTAAAGGCCAGCTCCACCTTGTTGCGAAAGCCAATAAGCGGGATTATGTGAATAAACAACCACACCAGCCAGGCAAAAAATCCCTTGAACGAAACCTTGGGCAGATCGGCCACAGCGTTGTATTTCGAAATAATGGCCATGCTGCCTTTGTCGTTGTACAAAAAAGGCTTCATCGGTTCTCCGTTCAATGCCAGCACCAGGTTTTTTGCCAGCTTTTCTCCACCCTGAATGGCTACCTGCGCCACCTGCGGATGCCCGTTAGGAAACCGCTCATCGCTTGATTGCAGGGCCAGGTCGCCGAGGGCAAAAATGTTGGTGGTGCCCTGCACTTTATTGAAAGCATCCACCAGCAGGCGGCGACCGCGACCCACCATTTCCTTTGGCAGGCCTGGCACCTCACGGGCAACTACACCCGAAGCCCAGATCAATGAGCAGGTTTCCAGCGTACGGCCATCGGCCAGCACCACTTTGCCATCAACATAATCTTTCACGGCCATGTTCAGGATCACATGCACACCCAGCTTTTTCAAAACCGACAGCGCATTGCCCTGCGCTTTTTTGCTCATAGGCGCCAGCAACACAGGACCGGCATCCACCAGGTAAATATGGGTGCCAAAATCCGGGATCTCGGGATACTCCTTGCGGGCAATGTTTTGTCCCAGTTCGGCCAGCATACCGGCCAGTTCCACTCCGGTAGGACCACCACCTGCAATAACGATGTTCAGCAAACTATCCCGCTGTGATTTGTCTTTAGCCTTAGTTGCTTTTTCCATGTTCAGCAGCAGGGCATTGCGCAGGTTCAGTGCTTCATCAATGGTTTTCATGGGCAGCGCCGACCGCTTTACGTTCTCCATACCAAAATAATTGGTTTCGGTACCCAGGGCCAGCACCAGGTAATCGTACGAAAGCTCGCCGTTGGTTGTTTCCACCGTGTTGGAATCCGGGTTTACACGCAGCATGGCACCCATATGAAAGCGAATGTTGTCCTTTTGCTGAAACATGCGGCGGAAAGGATAGCTGATATTGGAAGGCTCAATAAAGGCGGTGGAAACCTGGTAGAGCAAAGGCGGGAAAAAATGATAATTGTTCAGGTCTACAAGCGTGATGTGAAAGCGACGGTCTTTTGCCAGTTTTTTGATCATGTTGATACCGGCAAAACCGCCGCCGATAACAACCACTTTTTTTACATCGTCCATTGTTAAACTCCTTTTGTTTTCGATCCTTGTTTTGATACAACCAGTCGGGAATTGGTCCCTGTTTCATCTTGTACGGAGCAGACGTTGCCAGCGTTGGTGCAAACGCAGGTTTCAAAATTATTCTTCCTGCTTACCAACAAGGCAAAGTTACTACCGGGTAAAGGTTTTTGGCTTTTTGTGAAAACTGTTGACAAGCTACAAGCACAATCACTGGCTTGTCTTTGCAGCACGACAAGCTTCCGCCAATGCCTGCATGGCAGTAAGCAACTATCTTGCCTTTAAAATCCAGTATCTGCAAATGGCTTTTTTGAGATCCGGCTGTTATTCATTGAGCACCACCACCACTTTTGCGTTGGTTTGTTCGGTGGAGGAAATAAAAACTTCGTAACGTTTGTCCTTTGCCGTTACCGTCATCAGCGATGTATTGGGCGGAATGCTGCCAAGGTTATTGGCCACCATGATCAGTTCGTGCACCGGCTGCCCATTGCTCATATTGATACGAAAGGTGATGGGCTTGCGGGAAAGGGCCTGCCGGTCAACGATCAATACATTGTTGTGATAAACACTCACTGTGTCGCCGTCGATCTGCCCGTTGTCATAAAGATCGATCCGGAGTTCTCCGGCTTCGGTCTTGATCTGCCGGACTAACTGGTTGGTGCGCTGCTTTAACACCGGCGGCGGAGGCACCAGGGTTAGCTTTTGCGAAACGGGCCTGGGTGTGGCATCTACCGTTACTTTTTCAACAAGCCGTGAAACCGTTGGCTTACTGGCGGGACTTGCCGGGTTGGCCGGCGGCGGTGTTTTTTTTACGGTTTTAGGCACGGCAGCCGGCACTTTTTTCACCACCGGTGGAACAGTCTTTGGCTTATCGACCTTTACCGCTTCCGGCACCACGCATTCCTGGAAGGTGATGTCGTCCATGGCAAAATCATTACCGCAACCACCCGGTGCATTGTTTTGCATTACCAGCACCAGATCGGTAATATTGGCCGGCACTGTAAACCGGGCCCGGTGTGGTGTCCAGTGGGGATACTCTACCCGTCCAATCTCACCGGTGTTGAACCTTGCCACCACCTTGCCACCGGGTGCCTGCAGGCTGATGGTAAGATTGGGAAGCAAGGGGTAAGGACATTTTCTTGTGGGGCGGCAAACATTCATCACAAAAAAACCAAACTGGTAGGTTTTGCCGGGCTTGAAGCCGCCAACCCGGGTGGTGAAAAAGATACCTTCTTCGTAGGCTGAATTCACCAATAACATGTTGCCGTCTGCATCGCCGGGTGTATGATCGGTTTCCAGCGTGTGCCAGTCGCCCCTGAAACAATCGGAGGTGTAAGAGGTGTAAGAATAGTGACCATCGGAAGGACAGGACGTACCGACCTTGCTATAATGCGACAGCGCGGCCTGTGTAAAATCGGGGGTGCTGCCTGTACCAAAATCAAGTCGAACAAAAGGTGGTTTAAAGGTGCAGGTGGCCGTTTGCGAGGTGGCTTCGGTGGTAAGAACGGCACAACAAATCCACAGAAAGAATCGTGCTCCCATCAGTACCGGTTTTTTGTGTACCTAAAAGCTACACGAATTCTACGGGTTCAGCAAAAAGAATCAATGAGCGGTAAGAAGCTTAAAGCCGGGCCCGGTGCTTGTTTTAGGCCTTTTACATTGTCAACTACAACTATTTGTAAATAAAATTTATGTGGATAAACAGGCTCCATCCTACTCTTCTCTTTTTAGCTTCAACACGATAGCCTTTTGTGCAGAAAAAGGCCGTGAAAACAGAAAGAAAAATTTGGAATAGGCTTACTGAAAAGACTACCTTCAGTAGCAGAAAGGGCTACTGTCCTCCTTCATCGGTATCACAGTGACCAATTCAGAAAGCATCGGGTTAGTAAGTAAATTGGCTTCGGCCACTCTATTTTAAGCTCCGGTGCTTTTCTTTTTGCCCAAACGGGAAAAGGGTTTATCCATCTTGTTTTGCTTAACAGCTCTTCCCTTCTTTTGTTTTTCCTTCCACAAAGCGCTCTTCCGGTTCAAGCGGCATTTTTATTGCAGCTCTTCTCTCTCCTTTCTTAATCAAAAGGTGCAAACAACATGGCAGTTAACAATACACTCAGCAGGCGCCAGGTACTAGGCGGCATTGGAACCGGTTTGGCCACGCTTATGGTAACACCGGTGCTGGCCGGTGTGATCCCGACTTCATCAGAAGTGCCCTCGCCGCAGGAGTTGGTAGATCCCACAAAAAAATACCCGCGTCCGCCGTTTAAAAGCCAGTCGCAGCCCTGGCCGGGCCTGGCCCGCGACATGGATCCTCGTCCCGATCATGGCGAAAAAAGCTACAAAGGCTCCGGCAGGCTTACCGGTAGAAAAGCACTCATTACCGGCGGCGACTCCGGCATGGGCCGCGCAGCCGCCATTGCCTATGCCCGCGAAGGTGCCGATGTGGCCATCAACTACCTGCCGGCAGAAGAACCCGATGCACAGGAAGTGGTGGCGCTGATAAAAGCAGAAGGACGAAAGGCTGTTGCCATACCTGGTGACATTACCACGGAAGATTTTTGCAAGCGATTAGTTGCCGAAGCGGTGCAGCAATTGGGAGGACTGGATATCCTGGTAAACAATGCAGCCCTGCAGCAAACAAAGCCTACGATTCTCGACATCAGCTCAGAGCAGTTTGACCGCACCATGAAAACCAATGTGTATGCACCTTTCTGGATAACAAAGGCAGCGCTGCCGCACTTGAAACCTGGCGCTGTGATCATTGCCACTACATCGGAGCAGGCCTACGATCCTTCGGCCGAACTGCACGATTATGCGCAGACAAAAGCAGCCAATATGAGTTATGTAAAATCGCTGGCAATGCAACTTGGTCCCAAAGGCATTCGGGTGAATGGCGTGGCACCGGGCCCTATCTGGACACCTTTGCAGGTAAGCGGTGGCGCCACGCAGGAAAAGCTAAAACAGTTTGGCGGGCAAACACCCATGGGCCGGCCGGGTCAACCGGTAGAACTCGCGTCGATTTATGTGCAGCTTGCCGCCAATGATGGCAGCTATGCCACAGGGCAGATCTACGGCTCTTCGGGCGGAAGCGGCAACCCGTAAGGGATGGTGTGAATAACCATTTTACCAATTTTCGGTTGTTGATGGGTGTGAGAGCGTGCCATCCAAAGCCGTTTGCTTTCCGTTACACTAGCCTTCTTTTTTCAATACCTGGGGATCATTGTCGTCTGGCTTTGATATGCCGTGCAGCTTATCTGTATTGGTTTCATACATGCCTTCCAGTTCATCAATGATGGTATGCTTCCACATTTTTGTTTTGATCAGATAAGAGGCACGGGCAATCAGTTGCGCACTGACCGGCGCCGTTACCGTGATAAAAAAGATAATGGCCAGTACCCGTGAGGTCACACCCACATTCTGAAAGTAAAGGGCGGCGCCAATCAAGATCAATCCCACACCCAGCGTAGCAGCTTTTGTGGTTACTGACAGCCGCAGGTAAAGGTCCGGCATGCGCAGCATGCCGATAGATGCCAGCAGAATGGCAATGGCACCAATGCCGGACAACAGCATGATCAAAAAATTAATCATTGTTCTTTCGTTTTTCCAGGTAATAAGAAAAGGCAACGGTTGACAAAAACCCAATGAGGGCCACCACCATGGCAATGTCCAAAAAAGTAGATTGCCCGGTAAGTATGCTGTAAACGGCAATGGAGCCAATGCCTACCGTTACCAGCAAGTCAAGCGAGATCACCCGGTCGGCAATATTGGGTCCGCGTAAAAAACGGATAAACACAAAAATTGTCGAAAGCGACAACACCGGCAGAATAAAGTATAAGAGGTAGTTGTATAAATTCATAGTTACCGCATAATGTCAAGCAATGGTTTTTCAAGACCCAGCTTGATGGATTCAATAAATTTCACTTTGTCCTGGAGGTACATGCCATGCACATACATTACTTTTTTATCGTCGGAAACATCCACCACCAAGGTTCCCGGCGTTAGGGAAATAAGGTTGGATAAAAGTGTTATCTCCAGGTCTGTTTTTGCTTCCAGCTCGATCTTTACAATGCCTGGTTTCATGTGCAGGTGCGATGTCATGACTTCGTAGGCCACCTGCCAGTTTGCTTTCAGCATTTCGTACAAAAAGAAAAAGAAGAAACCCACCACTTTAAAGGCAATGGTAAAGTAGCGATCATCGCCGCTGTTGCGACTGATGATCCATAAAATAAAATAGCTGATGATAAAGCCGATGAACATGTTGATGTAGGTAAAATTACCCGTCAGCGCAAGCCATATCAGCGTTAGCATTACGTTCAATAAAAATCGTTTCTGCATCATGGCGTAACTGTTTTTGTTATTCCCAGCACTGCATTAATATAAGCCGATGTGTCGATCAACTCAGTAGCGATCCTGTTGGACAAACGAAAAATATTTTCGGCGCCAAGCCCAATGTACAGCGAGACAAAACTCAGGAAAATGATGGGAATGATCAGCGCTGCTTTTTCGTTTTTTGGCATCATGTCGTAATACCGGATATGCGGCCGGCGAACTACGTTTTCGGGTTTTTTCCAAAAGGCTTCGGACCAGAAACGGGCCAGCACAAAAAGCGTCACAATGCTTCCGAAGATAAAAGCGCCCAGCAAAAAATAGTTGGCCGTGGTAAAGCTTTCTTTGAACAGGTCGATCTTTGGCCAGAAGCCGGAAAGCGGTGGCACACCGATCAGTGAAAACAACGGGATGGCCATCAACAGCGACAACACCGGGTAGTTCGCATAGATGCCGCCCATGCGTTTCATGTTCAGTTCACCGCTCATTTTATACACCAGTCCACCCACTAAAAAAAGATTGGTTTTAATGATGATGTCGTGGATGAGATAAAAAACGGCACCGGTCAACGCAGCCACGGTAAACATGCCCAGGCCGCCGATCATGTAACCAATATGACAAACGATCAAATAAGAAAACAGCTTGCGCATGTTGGTTTGCACCAGTGCACCCAGCCCACCGCTGATAAGGGTAAGTCCGGCCAGCATCACTACAAGGGTTTTCATAAACGGGTCGGGAATAAAAATGAGACTGAACACCCGTAGCAAAGCGTAGATACCCACTTTGGTTAGCAGCCCTGCAAAGATGGACGAGATGGCAGCCTGTGGTGTATGGTAGGAATCCGGCAGCCAGAAATACAGGGGGAAGATGGCGGATTTAATGCCAAAGCCTACCAGGAATAAAATGGCGGTCACCTGGACAAGCCCCTGGTTTTGAATGGTGAGGATTTTAGTGGAAAGGTCAGCCATGTTAAGGCTTCCCGCAAGGCCGTACAAAACAGCAATGGCCGTAAGAAAAACCATCGACGCCAGAAAGTTCAGCGTAAAATATTTCACCGCGCCTTCGATCTGCACTTTTTTTCCGCCCAGCGTAATGAACACAAAAGAAGAGATAATGATCACTTCAAACCACACGTATAAATTGAAAATATCGCCGGTAAGAAAAGCACCGTTCAATCCCATCACCAAAAAATGAAAGCTTGGAAAATAACCAAACTTCATCCGGGCTTTTTTGATGGTGACAGATGAAAAGATGGTAACCGCCGCAGAAGACAGCGAAGCCAGTAAGATCATCGTGGTGCTGAAGGTATCGGCCACAAAGGTGATCCCAAACGGCGGCCCCCAGTTACCGGCCTGCAGGGTCATGATCTCGCTGTTGTAAACCTTACCAAATAAAATGGCAGCAACAACAATGGCCAATACACTCCCGGCTATGCTGATGATTTTTTGAATAAAGATCTTCTTCCAGAAAAACAGCAAAACGATAGCCAGTATGAACTGCAGCAATACCGGCAATATGATCAGGTTAATAGTCATCGTCTTCTTCTTGTGAATGAATTTGGTCCAGGTCGTCGGTATTGACTACAACATAGGTGCGTTTGATCAAAACAATGGCAAAGGATTGCAGGCCAAAGGAAATAACGATGGCCGTTAGGATCAGGGCCTGCGGTACCGGGTCGGCATAGATCTCACCCAAAAAATTATCGGTTCCGGGGATGATCGGGGGCTTGCCTCTTACCAACCCTCCCAATAAAAAAATAAGGAGGTTCACGCCATTGCCCAGCAGCACCAACCCTATCACCAGCTTAACCAGGCTGCGGCGAAGCATCAGGTAGATGCCCGATGCGTAAAGAAGTCCCACGATAATGGCCAGGATTATTTCCATGTTACACCGATTCTGAAATGGTAAAAATGATGGTCAGGGCAACGCCCAACACCACAATGTAAACGCCAAGGTCAAACAGCAAAGCGCTTCCCACCAACCCAATCACGGGCAGCGGATCGCTCAGCCAAAGACCGGTCATAATGGGCAGTCCTTTGAAAACAGGAAGGATGGCGCTGAATACGGCCAGGGCCAAACCGGCCGGCATCAACCGCATGGGTTGCACCCGTAACAGTTTGCGGGTATTGCGCAGGCCAAAGGCAAAGGCATGCAGCACAAATGCGATAGAGGCAATGATGCCACCCACAAACCCGCCACCGGGAAGGTAGTGTCCCCGCAACAAAATGAATATGGAAAACAGGAGCAATAGCGGGAGTAAAAACGTAGCTGCTGTTCGAAATGTCAGGTGTCTCATAATTCCTGGTCGTATTTGTTTAACTGAAGCTTTAACAGGGCAAACACACCCAAGGCCGCAATGGTCAAAACGGTTATTTCCACCATGGTGTCAATGCCCCTGTAATCAACAAGGATCACATTGACGACGTTTTTTCCTTTGGCAAGTGTATAGGAGTTGTCTGCAAAAAAGTTCGTGGTTTCTTTACTGGTGGGTTCATTCAACACTTCCAGTCCCAATATGGTGATCAGCGTACCGAAGAACAGGGAGATCAGGCCGTCGCGGATCCGTATCAGCCAATTGGAATACGTGATGTATTTGGGTAGTCGGTAGAGCACAAGGATAAACAGGATCACCGTGAGTGTATCAATGGCAAACTGCGTCATGGCCAGGTCGGGAGCGCTGTATAAAACAAAAATGAGACAGATACAATAACCAACCACCCCCATTGCCGCTACGGCGGCCAGTCGCGATGGCGTATACACGATGTAGATAACAGCAGCGATCAGGATGAACATCACCACCATCTCCGCCGACGTCAAGGGAGAAACCTGCGAGAGGTCTACATAAAATTTTACCTGCGTGAAAGATTTGTAGGCAAGCAAGGTTGCCAGGAAAGAAATGATCACCAGGACATAGATCCGCAGGTAGCCGTTTTGCAGCAACCGTGTCCACAGGGTGGCAAAATCCCTGAATTTGCGGCTGAAATAAATGGCCACGGTTTTGGGTGATGTTTTGTAAAGTTTGGCCAGCACGGCATCGTGTCGCATGGAGGGCTTAAAAAAGACAAACAGCAGGAAGCCGCTCACCACCGTAACAGCGCTTAAGCCCAGTACGAGGTTAAACCCGTGCCAAAGCTTTAGGTGAAATTCGGGTGCTGTTGGGTCCATCGAAAGAAGCGCCGGCTTTACAAGCATGCCTTCCACGAGCATGGGAAACACACCCAACACAAAACCGGCAATGCCTAAAACAAGCGGCGGCACCCACATGCGCCAATCGGGCAGGTGCACTTCTTTGTACGCATCGGGCAACGCCCCTGCAAACGGCTTGATGCCTACCAGGATGCTGGCATAAAGCAGCAGAATATTGGTACAAACGGTGACGGCTGTCACAAGTGTAGCTCCTACTTCCGAGCCAAGTGTTGATTCGTAGATCAGGTCTTTGCCCACAAAACCAAAACTGGGTGGAATACCGGAGTTGGACAACATGGCCAGCAAGCCCGCAACTGCCACCGGCAACATCACTTTGCGCAGGCCGGCCAACTGGCCGATATCCCTGGTTCCGGTTTCATGATCAACAATACCGGTTACCAGGAAAAGGCTGGCCTTGTACAGGGCATGAATAATGATAAAAACAGTAGCCGCCAACAAAGCCTCCGGTGTGCCCAGTCCCAATAAAAACACCAGCATACCCAATGCCGAAATGGTGGAGTAAGCAAGTATCTCTTTCAGGTCTTTTTTAAAGATGGAATGAAAGGCCGCATACAGCATGGTAAAGCCGCCGACGATCATCAGCGTATTGTTCCAGATCAGTACACCACCCAGCACCGGTGTAAAGCGAGCCAGCAGGTAAATGCCGGCTTTTACCATGGTTGCCGAATGCAGGTAAGTAGACACCGGCGTTGGCGCCTTCATGGCACCGGGCAACCAAAAGTGCAAAGGGTATTGGGCTGATTTTGAAAAGGCGGCAAGGAACAGGAAGCCAATGATCAGCAAATAAAGTCCGTGTCCTTTAAGTGCCGCTGCCGAGCCAATCATTTCACTGATGGAATAGGTGCCGGCAATATTGCCGAGAAGGGCAAACGCCGCCAATAAAAAAAAGCCACCCAGGCCCGTAACGGCCAGGGAGATCATGGCTGATTTTCGGGACTCTTTGCTTTCGTTGTTGTAGCCTATTAAAAAAAAGGAACTGATGCTGGTGAGTTCCCAAAAAACAAAAAGGGTAAAGATGTTATCGGAAAGCACCATGCCCAGCATGGCGCCCATAAAAAGACAGAGGTAACCGTAAAACCGGTCGAGGTAGCGGTCGCCCTGCATGTAAGCAGACGTGTATAAAAAAACCAGTGTACCGATGCCCGTTATCATCAGGGCAAAAAGCAGCGACAACCCATCGACCAGGAAATTAAAATTGATGCCCATCGACGGCACCCATTCATACGCCAGTAAGGAAGATTGCTTTTGCGATACGCCGGGAAGAAAGGTCAGGAAATAAATGAATAATGCGAGTGGCAGCGCCGTCATGAGAACCGACCACTTCCCACGCAAGAGCTTTCCGAAAAAAGGAACAAATGAAGCAACAATAAATCCAGAAAGTACAGCTATCAGCATGCCTATAATTTAAAAACCGGCTTCAAAATCGATGGTAAACCGCGTTCCTGGTTTGAGAAAAATAGCAGAAGCGAGCTCTGCTTACTACAAGAAAACCGTAGCGTCGCAATATAACCTCATCTGCTTATTTAGAAAATTATAAATCCATTAGTCCTTTCGCCTTCATGGCAAACGCAAGATGGCTTTCTTACCGTTACAATTTTATCATGAAGGTTACAGATTGAAAACGTGCACTTGTACAAATAATTTATCCAGTCTATTGTTGCTTCTCTCCTGCTGATCAACCTTGCAGCGAAGAAACGAATTACTCAAATGATAAAGTCTGCGTAACAAAACCATTTATACTGTGCCTGTGAAAAACAAATGTTGCTGCCAATTCAAAAACAGAACGGCCACCATGGCAACTATTGCAACAACAATTTAAAAATTTGTTTACAGATTGTTAGCCGCCTGTCTGGCTATTGGGCGCATCAACAGGCTTTGATTGCGAAGAGCCTTTTTCCCGCAGGAAGATGCTGAGCACCACGATAGCAAAAATGGATAAGAATTCGCTCTGCCAGTTTTGAAACGATTCAAACCAAAAGCGGGAATTGGAGAGATAGTTCACGGCCGTTTCCGGGGGAAGTCCTTTCAGCAGTTGTTCTTCATTATGACCTTTGAGGCTGCCAAACCAATGGGCAAAAAAACTCACCACGAACAAAAGTCCCAGCACATAACAAAGCGAATGCTTGTAAAGGGCCAGCACCCAGCCGCCCTTTTTTACCGGCCAGGGTGCATCTTTTTTTGTTGGATCCGGCTCGCGGTCCACTTCTTCTTTTTTATCGGGATCTTTTGATTCGGACGAACCTTTTTGGTAAAGAAAAATGGTAAAGATGGCAAACATCGCCATTTGTAAAAATTCACTTTCCAAGTTTTCAAACGTGGCTTGTATAAAATGCCCAGAGGTAAGGTATTCAGCCATGCCAATCACCCGGCCGCCTTCATCCTGCATTTCCTGGTTGTGCTCTTTCAATCCGGTGAAGGCCTGTCCAACAATGGCAAGTAAAAAAAGGCAGAAGAAAACAAAGGACAGCCCATTGTTTCGAAACCATTTCATGTTTAGCTTTTTCTTACTTACGGTAAAATATCATTCCACATACAAAATGGAATTTTCTATAAAAGCAAAAGCCAAGGGCCATCCTGCTTCTATGCGCAGCCAACGCTTTTAACCGTGTTAAATAAGCTGTAAAACAAAAGCCTGTAATTGATTTCGGGCTTAGCCTTTGTGATGGGCTTCAATAATTCGGGCAAGTTCGGCCTCACAGGCCAATACCCAGTTGGGTGGCATGGGTGCATGGGCAATCTTCCAGGTCCCTTCATTTTTCACCATGTGAAAATTATGGTTGATGCTCCGCCGTATTGCGGTAGTAAAATATACAGGACCGTTCACCGTATAGATCCGGCTAAACGTAAAGTGTACAAGCCCCTCCCCTGTTTCCAAGTCGCCACTAAAATCCGCCATACCTACCCTGTAAAACAAAGATTGAACCATCCATTGCCGTTAGATATTTATCTTGAACATGCGATGAATTTTCAGGGGTAGATGCAATAGTTTGATAAAGTTTACAAGCCATTCACAATGCAATCTTCGTTCGATGATTGCTTAATTCATACAGTCGGTTTCTATAAGAAGTAAACAAAGCATGGAAAAGCAACTGTCTAAGGAAGAGGATATGGACTGCTTTTAAATATTTCATGTTATTACGTGAACGATATGGGAAATATACGTAGTAGATTTGCGGTAAGCAAAACCGACCCCTTGTATACCGTCTGCTACTACAAAATCGCTGGCCGCTGGTACCTGGATGCTCCCGAATACCTGGAAAAGGGTGGGAACCCGGATACCCTGGAACGCATTGGTTCCTTTCATGACCTATTGGAGATGGCCGCCGAAGGAGAATCTTCGGTTGTTTTTCAAATGGATGCCCAACCTTTTGAAGGGTCTGAAAGCTGCCATCTTGTTGGGTACAGTGGTGGCAATTCTGGTGGCTATTACCGCATACGTCGCTTCCTGGGACAGGAACTGGATGTTGACATCTGGTTTAACACGTTTGTCTTTTACGACACTCTTTCACTCCCCCCAACCATTTACTTTAAGCGGATCTCGCCGCCGTAAAACAAACTGCCTGAGAAGCGCTTGTTTTAGTCAAGAAAACAAACCTAGTGTACAGGAAACAATACCCGGAAGGTAGAGCCTTTACCCGGTTCACTCTCCGCCCAGATGTAACCGTTGTGGCTCTCCACCACCTTTCTTGCGATAGACAGGCCGATGCCGGTACCCGTGTATTCGCTCCGGCCATGCAGGCGGGTAAACACATCAAAAATGCGTTGTGCATCTTCCTGCGCAAAACCGATCCCGTTGTCCTGCACTTCTACGAGGTGAAACGGCTGTTCGCCAGCACCTGCCGGTAATCCCGGCCGCACATCGGCACCTTTTACCACCCTTGCTGTAACGGCAATTTCCGGCCTTTCGCCAGGCTTGCTGTACTTCAGCGCATTGCCCACCAGGTTTTGAAACAACTGTTGCAGTTGCCGTTCATCGCCCCTTATCACAGGCAAAGCGGCCACGTTGATAACGGCTCCGCTTTCCTGTATGCCTGTTTCAAGGTCCTGCAGTATCAGTGCAATAATGGCTTGCAGGTCCACCGGTTTCAGCTCGTTCTTTTTGCGGCTGACGCGGGAAAAATCCAGCAGGTCATCGATGAGCTGGCGCATGCGCCGGGTGGCGTTTTCAATCCGCTCAAACATCCGCTGCTGCGTTTCGTTCAGTTGCGGCCACAGGTCTGTTTTTAACCGGTCGGAAAAGGTATTGATCTTGCGCAGCGGCTCCTGCAGGTCATGCGAGGCAGCATAAGCAAATTCTTCCAGGCTTTCGTTGGAATGCTTGAGATCCTCCACCGCTTTTTGAAGCTGGAGTTGCGTTTTTTTACTTTCGGTATAATCGGTAAATGTCACCAGCACTTCGTCCTGCACTTTGGTGCTGAGCAAGTCGAGGTAGAGATCATGCCCATCAACATGGTAATGCACATGTTGCCGCAGGGTTTCGCCGGTGAGATAGGTTTTTTTGTACTGGTCAAACACACCGTTGTTCATATAACCGGGGAAAAAGGTACTGCCCAGTTCTCCCTTCAACACTTCGGGTGTTTGCCCAACATAAGCAGCAAAGCTTGGATTGGTAATAACAAAGCGAAAATCGATCACGTCGTTCTCGCTATTTTTTACCGGTGCAAAAATGAACATGCCCGACTGGGAAGCATTAAAAACAGCACCCAGCCGCTCGGCTGCCTGGCTGCTGCGAATCTGCGATTCTTTGACAGAGGTGACATCAGTAAAAATATAGATCTGGTGCTCTGCATCCATGCGGGAGACCGTTACTTCCAGCCAACGTCCAATCGTGTCTAAATAATACTGCGTTAAAAAGGGCTCGCCAGTTTCCATACAGACAACACATTGGTTGAAGTAGGCAGAGCCAACAAAATGCGGATCGACCTGGGAGGCCGTTTTTGACAGGTACAGGTCCTTTGGAATACCGGTAAACCGCACGGCGGCATCACTGGCAAGTATGGTGCGGATGTCGATAATCTTTCCGCTGCTATCCCTGATCATTTTGCCAACGGTGATGCCATTGGACGACTGCTTGAGAATGTTATCCATAAGCCGCTTCTGTGTTTCCAATTGCAGCATCATGGCGTGTTCTTCCGTGCGGTCCTGCAGCACAGTTAACACACCGCCTTCGACACGGTTGCGGGTATAGCTGTAATATTTTTCCAGGTCGGGATTGTACAGCCAGGCCTGCATGCGTTCGCCGCTTTGGTAAACCTGGAGAATTTCCTCGTAAAGTGTTTTACGGGTGGCCTGTTCTGATACGGCAGGACTGGAAGAAAGCCGGTTGCCCAATACTTTTTCCGGTGAAAGACCGGTATAGGTATAAAACTCGCGATTACAATACCTGTATTCAAAATCGGTGATCTGCAGGTTTTCTGTAAAAACAGGAATCATCCAAAAGGCCGGTTGCGGTTGTTGATCAAAAAATGAAACCACCACTTGTTTGTCCGAAAGCTCCAGGTCCATATGCAAAAGTGAAAGCGTCTAAGTTAGTGGCAAGGCAAGCGCCGGCAAAGAAAATTCTGTCTCACCTGTCTATGCCTCTTTATTTTAACGATTACCAAGCGTCTTGTTACGATAACACATCCTTCCGCCATGCAACCCTTAAACAGGTTGATTATTGAACAAATTCTTATTTAGGTACTAAACTCTACCGTACAAAAGTTCACCGACTGATTCTTGATATTGAGCGAACAGCCCGGTTTGGTGGTTTTTTCCGCAGTTATTTTGCACCAGAACCTATCATCGTCCGCACCCGTGAAAATGAAACCATACCAATTTGTGTAAAGAGCAACGAGATGATGAAAACGAACCCTACACAACCCCACACGATCCTTTGGGCGGATGATGATGCCGATGACCGCCAGGTTATTTGCGAAATTGTTAGCGCCTACAGTGATAAATACCATGTATTAGAGGTAGAAGACGGCTCCGAAGTCCTCTCGTATCTCCATGCCATTAAGGACAAGCAAAAACTGCCCTGCCTCGTGGTTTTGGACATTAACATGCCAAAGCTCAACGGAACAGAAACCCTTGCCAGCATCAAGCGTGACGAGCGGTACAAAGACCTCACCGTAGCTGTTTTTACCACTTCGAACAGTGCACTCGACCGCAAGATCTGTGAACGCTATGGCGCACCTATGCTCACCAAGCCTTCTTCCTATGAAGATTTCAGGGAAGCCGTAGCCGAACTGCTGCAGATGTGCCGCATCGATGGGTTTTCACCTCCCGAGGCCAACTAATTTTTCTGCTTGCTTTTAGGTTTGTAAGAACGACAGTGATTTACATCTAACCCTTACCATAACACGTGAATGCAATATGATTGCGCTGCTATTTTCGTTGCACTGATCCAACACAAATACAGAATATCCATGTTGCTTCTTCAGCATGAAATAACAAAGCTTGCGCTTCTTCATTCTAATGAAAAAGGCAAGCCCATACCGCCAACTACTTTACCAGGCTTTTAAAGGCAGAGCCAAAGATCAAATAGCTGGTATTGCCGGCGATTGTTCCTTCGTTTTGTCCCCATAAAAACGGCCAGTCGTCGTAGTTCTCAAAATGATCCGGTTTTCGGAACAAGAGTCCCGGTGCCACGTTCCCCGGTATAAAAGAAAAATCAGCCCTGTTGTTGCCGTAAAAAACAGCTTTGGGACGGGCTGCACCCACGGCCGCCACAAGTGAATAATTGTGATAGGGATGGCAGCCAAACAGGTAACCGCTTGCCTTGAAAGCATGGCTGGCCTCTATGATCGACGGGAAATATTTACTGGCAAAAAGAACAGTAGTGCCAAAGTTCATTATCTCGCCGCTACCGGCCCAATTGCCCAACCCAATGGGCACACCATACGGATTATCTTTTTCAAGCCCCTTGATATAGTCTTTGTACTTTACCACATAGGGCTGCAGTTTTTCTTTGTAGGCAGCATCCATGTGTGGTATGGCATCCAAAGCCGTTAACAAAATAAACGTAACGTTTCGGTCGAGGGCCGGCCATAACAACTCCTGGAACTTGTCGCGGTATTGCTGCTCACCGGTGGCGATAAACAGTTGCAGGTTGGTGCCAATGTTAGCACCTCTGCGCCAGCCCAGGGTATCCGGCGGCCGGTTGGCCAGCAGTTCTGTTGCTTCCTTTAACAATCGCTTGGATTGCTGCAGGGCCCTTGCCGAAAGATCGTCGTTATAACCTTTTAAAGCACGACTGGCCGCAGCCAGCATGGTGGCTGCACTAAGGTCAAGACTGGGGTTACGGGAGGTAAATGCCCACATGTCATCTTTAACGCCACTCGAACGGCCATCTTTAGCTATTTCATACGGACCAAGGGCCGGGTTATACGGCAGTCCGTCTGTTAAGGATGCGGCATCTCCCAGGTGATGGTAATTGTCCAGTACCGAGTTGGAAAGCGTTTGCGACATGTGGCCAATGACTTCAGCCTGCGCTACCAGGTTTAAGGTTCCGTGCTCGATAAACTGCAATACATCCGGTGTACCATCGGGCCGGTGAAGATCAACATACCGTTGCTGCTGGCTGACAAATGTCTGGTCGCGTAGCGGCTTGAAGTATTCCCAGGCTCTGACAAAATTCTGCACCACGCTGATGTTTGCCCCGGTTTCAATATCAAAATCACCGGCATCAAAAAAGCCACCGACGTTCAACCCGGGAATGGGGTCGAGGGCTTTGAATTTCGTGTCGGTGGATGGCCCTTGCGCATGCATGTCAAAATGATCGGTGTTGGGCGGCGCCTGGCGATAGCCTTCCTTAAAAGGCTCACCGTGCCACACCCGGTAACCTTCGTTGACAAACATGTGATTCATGTGAATAGGAATCCAGATATCACTGGTGGCATCCGTGATCTTATCGTAAACATTCTCCTGGATAATAAAGTTGTTGGTCTTGTGCTTGCCGTACTGGATGTAATAAATGCCCGGGGTTTTGACTGCCGTAAAATCAAATTTTACATAGTGATATTTAAAATAATTGCCCCATGGTGTTATGTTGGCGCTAAAAACTTCGGTTGTGGTGCCATCATCACCCAATTTATACAACGAAGCTTTTTGCAATGGCTTGTCCTTTTTATCCAGTTCAATAACGGCTACTTTTGGTTGCGAAGGAAGGTAACCTACCTGCGAAAAACCAATATTGGGTTCCCGTATCCAGTTCTGGATGGCATTGGGTTCAACGGTCCACGTCAGCACCTTGCCTGTTTTACCGGCCGGCAGCAGGCTGCGTACAACAAACCAACCGTTTTGCGCCAGCATACGACCATCAAAAAGAAAAAGGTCAGCATCCGCAGATGTTAGCTTCACCATACGCGACGGCTCATCGGGTGCCAGCAAAAGTGAACGCCCTTTTTCAAGCGGGAGCGGATCGATGAATTTACCCGTACCCCTGTCGTCGGATGTATTGTAGCCTTTGAACTGTTTTGGCTTTTCGCTGTTTGGCCGCGTGATGGTATTGCCTACCACGTAGCGGGGAAACCGGTTGTACCGTCCATCCATCAGGTAGGTCTTTGCCCAATATTGCGAAGGCAAAAACTCGAGGTTAAAACCGGCAGCGCCTTCCAGTGCTTTGGGCAGGGGCTTGTCGAGGTAAACAGCAATCTCCACTCCTTTTCCTTTTGGCGTAACCACCACGCGGGAATCAAAATCATAGTCTTTATACCGCAAGATTGTTTCAATCAAATTTGTCGCACGGTCCACTTTTCGGCTTGGTATTTCCGGAACGAGGTCCCACTGCTCCGGTGTGTTGGAAAGCCTTACGGCACCACCCTGCGCTGTTCTTACACCGTGATGAATCAATTCGATTCCCGCATTCTTTTCATCATTAAAGCCACCGGTGAATTGATTGTTGTAGATAAGAAAATTGACGCCCTGCTTTTCGAAATAGTCAAGCGCATTCAGTTTTAATTCCTGGCCCGAAACGGCGCCTGCCGCCAGGAGCAGCACCGCTAGAAATAAATAGGATGATCGTTTCATATTGAAAAAAAAAGTGCTGCTGACCGGATAGCCAATCCCTTGCAGGGAAAAGAGAACCGTCTGCACATGAAATAAAAATGCATGTGAAAGCTAAGACATGTCGACAAGTATAGCAATGGATGAGGCTCGCTGTTCCCGAACAGCAATATTTCCCACTGCTTATATACTATTTCCCTTACGGGTTACCGTTAGCTTGATTTTGGTTTGAGAAAACGGTTTACTTCCAGCCAATACATAAAAGCATCGAACCAGCGGTTGCTTGTCCGGTCGGGATTACCCAGGCCAAAGCCATGACCGCCATTTTGGTAAAGATGAAACTCAACCGGTATGCCGGCTTTGTACCAGGATTCAATAACACCGGTTTGCCCGCGGAAAAGAAAATCGTCGGTGGCAATTACGTTGAACATGGGAGGCGCATTTTTAGGCACTTCCACCTGTCCCATGCCGCCATAAATTGGACCAATAAAAGCCAGCTTCATGGTTTTGGAATTGAGCGTTGCATGCATGGTCAGGCCGGCACCGGCCGAAAAGCCGATCATACCGATACGGCCCGTATCAACCCCCCACTCTTTTGCCCGTTTGATGATCATGGCGTAGGCAGCTTCAGCGTCCGCCAACTGGTTGGAAAGATCCATTGCAGGCGGTGGCGTAGGACGGGCTGCGTTTTTAGAGGTATCTGGTGGTGGTGCCGTGCGGGGACGGTTCATCCACGCCGTAAAGTCGGTAAGCGATGCTGGCGTGGGATGAAGCCGGTACTTGAGCACAAAGGCCGCAATGCCCTGCTTTGCCAGCGCCTCTGCCACTTCCCAGCCTTCGTTGCCCATCGACAGCCAACGGAAACCACCACCCGGTGCTACAATCACGGCTGCACCGTTAGCCGTTCCCGGTTTTGGTAAAAACGGGGTAAGCGTGGCCTTGGTAATGTTCCGTGCCATGGGGTCGCCCCACTGGCGAAACCAGCTTTCCGAAGCCGGTTGATCGGCCACGCCGCCGGTGCCCAGCGGAATAGCATTGGGTTCTTTGGGAGCGTCGAGGGGATAAATGGTGCCGTCCTGGGCCAGTGCGGCGGTGGAAAAGGCAAAGAATGCGGCCAGGAGGAAAGGCCTTGTCACCTGTTTCAGTTGGTAAGTCATGTTAAGGAGGTTGCTGCTTTTAAATGAACAAAAATGGTATAGCAATTTTTGAATGATTGCCTATAGACGGGATCTGGTCGCAATCGTTACGCCGCTTTCCTGTCCCGCCAAATCAAAACTATCCGCAATCCCATTTTGCCCTTCGCTCATTTGTTTAAACTTATGGAACAAATGTTTGCCCCGGCCCGCCATTCTTATCCGGATATCCTGAAAACGAACACGATAGCTGTACAGGAAAAAATAAATCATCCTGTTGCATTCAATTCTTTCATTAAAACAATGCACGACTAATCAGACAAATTAGACTTATGAAGTTTGTATCCTGACGCAACATGATGATTTTAGAAAAGGAAGTTTTTAGCGGTTTGGTGCAAGCTTTAGAAAAGAGAATGGAAGATTGAAATGCCTCTTTTGTAACTACTCCAAATCCTACGCCTCTGCCGCACAAATTGAGAAAAAGTCAAAAAGCAAAAAAGCCTGTAAAATTTACATTTTACAGGCTTTAAAGTGACATTCTCTGTCTTTTTTTGCGGACCGGACGGGACTCGAACCCGCGACCTCCGCCGTGACAGGGCGGCATTCTAACCAACTGAACTACCGATCCTTTTTCCGTTGGGGTGGCAAAAATAGGGGTCTTTTCTTTTCTGCCAAAACAAAAATGCGTTTTTGAAACATTTTTTTTTCGCTAATCTAACCACCCTATGCCTAAAATGTAAAAAGACCGATAACCGCTCTTTTTCTCTCCCCTTTTCTTACCCACTTTTTCGTTGCGTCATTGGAATGACCTCTGCCTGCTGCAGAATCTCTCCAATGGATTTTGTTTCGCCAATGCGGGGAATAACGCTCATTTTTTTGAGTTGCGCTTCCTGTGCATCCTTCAGCTTGCGATAGGTACCAGAACGCTCGGTGCGGTACTGCTCCAACTTCTGCATAATGCTGTAATGCGTCAGCGTGCCCCTAAACTTTCCCCAGGCACCTTCTTTGGCCCGCTCAAAAAACACAATCAGGTCTTCCAAACTCAATTGGTCTTCGTATGCGGCCAGTATCAGGTCGCAGGCGCAGGCGGCGATCTTGGTATCGGAAAGCTTAGCGCTTTTAGGCAGCGGAATGCTGTAACAGAATTCCTGCAGCACCAGCTTTATCAGGCGGTGTGCCCGCTTTAAACCGTATTCGTTGATCAGGCCGGGAATCCGTTCTGTCAGAGGAATGGAAAGCAGTCCTTCAAAGTTGATCTCCTTTTCCTGCACAAATTGTTTCATCGCAAGGTTAGCGATCACTTCGTATTCCAGCGAACGCACATAGCGCTTACCGGTGGCGGCTTTCAGTTCCGGCTCTTGTCTTATAATGGGTATGATGGTGTTTTCGTTTTTCATTATTCTCTCCTTTTTTTACGTCAAACGGGAGACGACAGACGTGAAACGGCATCGTCATAATTATCTCGTTCAGCCCTCTAGAATGTCCGTGCTTTCAACTCGTGAACCCGTAAACCCGTGAACTTGTAAACTCACACCTCACGACGCTTTTGCATAAGAAATGCGCATCAGCTTCAGCCGCTGGTAAAGGCTGCCGATCACCAGGCCAGCATTTACGTCCGTCAACTCAACCAGGTGCCATTGCTCATCGCTGTCCATGACGTAGATCTCGTCCTTTGGACTAACGCAAACCGCCCAGGCGGCAAAGGGAAACGAGTGCGGCGACAACCTCACCTCCACGGCACTTTCAAAATAGAGATAGTCATGACCTACCAGGTCTTTCACAATCTCCCTGCATTCGGTATAAATTGATGTCATCATCTTGCCAATGTTATTCGATACGTTGATTTGGATGATCGCTGCGGGCCTTCCAGCATTTCACCGGTTTCCGGGTCAACGGCTACACGGCCGGGTGCCAGCAGGCGCAGTTTTTCTTCCAATGTTTTTTTTCTCCGCTCCAACTCAAAACGTTCCGCTTCCAGTTCCCGCCACTCGGCATTGCCCGAATAATCATAAGCAACACCGGCTTCGCACAGCTCGATGCGGGCTCCGGATGCAGTGACCAGGCGACCATGGTGCTTGGCCAACTCATCCCGCAAAAACTGGATGTAGCGCTCATCTTTGCGAACGGTTTTGACAAATTCTTCCATGGCTGCCAAGGCTTCGGCCACCTGGAAAACGTTGCCGTCTTCCAGCAACTGGTCAACGGAATTGTCGGCCAGCGCTGCGATCTCGTTTTTCTTCAGTCCTTCCCTGATCACCGGGAGGGTGTCAGGCTGCACTAAGTGTTTTGCCATTGATCTGGTTTCTACGGTTAGCAATTAATTGTTGCAGCAGCGGGTTGCTGTCAATCTCGGGTTTGTTCTTGTGATAAAGCTCAACCAACTCTTTGTGTGTGCCACAGGTATCCACTTTGTGGTACCAGTCGCTGCCGGGCTGAATCACGTTGAACTGCTCCTCGCCCTGCTCACACCACTGCGCAATCAGTTCACCGGTGGCTTCGGAGGGAACAAAGGATGGTTTGCCCATAAACAACCCGGTCCTGTCTTTAGACGCTGTTGCGTTGTGCTTCAGGTCCATTTCCAGGTTGATGGTCAGCTCGTATTCAAACCCTTCCCGGGTAATTTCTTTCAGTCCGCCTTTTTCCACCTTTACTTTCCCGTTGTTATCCTTCACCATTTCGTAATCCTGTTTTCTGCGAACGGTGGTGATAATATGGGCCGCACTGTGAATAATGGCATCGAGAAAAGCCTGGTGACGCGGCGTTACTTTCGCCCAGTCCTGGTACTTACCACCCAACTGCTCCACAATCTCAAGGCAACCGCCTTTTCCATCCCACTCATGCGAGATGGAGTCGATAATGATCACTTCCATCCCCGCTTTTTCGCAGGCACGGATCGCCTCGATATAGCGTTCCGGCGTAAATGGCGCTGTCAGGGGCAGTACGTTGTAATCGCCGAGGTGGGCATAGAGGTCGGCGCTGCCATTCTCGGTATCAATCACGGCCACTTTTCCCAAATCGCCGCAAAGGCCTTTCGCTACCAAAATGGCGCTGTAGGTTTTGCCGGCACCCGATACGGCCGAGAAGCCTAACCTGATCTTTGCTTTTTTCCTGGTTGCTTTCCGTAATTCCATTGTTTATTTCAGTTTAAATCGTTCTTGAATGATAGTTAGCGAGGAGTCAGTTGAACGTGAAATCAATAATTACCATTCACCACTGACCACTCACCTTTACGCTGCCTGCTCAAGGCTGTTCTCAAAATCGTGTGCGAAATAGCGAATGGACGCTTCCATTATTTCTTCCATGCCGCCAGTGATCTCCAACACTTCTTTGATATCGGTACCGTTCCAGCGAACCGCTTCGATGTCGACCGTGTACCGGTCAAAAATGTCGAGACGCGAAGCAGAAGGATTGAAGTACCCAACACCTTCCACCTGCAGGTCACCCACATGCGCTGTCACGATTTTCAGATCCCGAACCACCTTGTGCTTGAGTGGAAAAATGAACCGGAAGTCTTTTGTTGTATTTCTCATGATTTGCAATTGTGAACTTTATTCGTAAATTTGTGAACAATAAAGATACGAAAAATTCACATTATCAACAGATAATTCACATTTTTCTTCACAAATGCTTAACGCCATGTTTGACTCTTATAATATATTGGAAATCAGGGAGTTATCAGGACTAAATCAAGCGGATTTTGCCCGGAAGCTTGGTATTACCCGCGAAGTGGTCAACAAGATGGAAAAAGGCCGCATGAAAGTGTCAAAACGAACCGCAGAAAGGCTTCAAAAGTTCTTGCAGGAGACGCCTTTGGGGGTACAATCCGGCGATGTGAATATTTTGGGAAAAAGTTCACAAGAGCCCGCTAAAAAAGTGAAACACGGTTCTTTTCGCCAGCATCTTTGGGAAGAAAAGAACAACGATTCTGTTTTCCTGGTTCCCCTGGTAGGCATCAAAGCGCAGGCGGGCTATGTAAAAGGGTTTGAACAGGTAGATTACATGGATACGCTTGAGCAGTATTCACTGCCACCGGGTGTCAATCCCATTGGCGCCGTATGGCGGTATTTTGAAGTGGATGGCGACAGCATGGAACCCACGTTTGGCAGCGGTGATATTGTGCTGGCCACGATGGTGCCCGCCGAGGACTGGAACGATTGCAAAGACTTTTTTGTGTACGTGATCCTGACCAGCGATCAGCTCCTCATCAAACGCATTTATAAAAAATCCGCAACGGATTGGGTGCTGATCTCCGATAACGAAGACGTAGCGCCACAGGTGGTGATTCCCGTTGAGAACATAAAGCAACTCTGGCTTTTCCGCCGGCAGATCCGCAGCCGGGTGCCGCAGCCGAAAGAAGTAAAGATCACGGCGTAATTTTTTTCACGGCCACTTTTTCGTACGGGTTCACGCTGCACATTTTCCAACAGGGACCAGTAACCGCAAGTTTTTCCTTTACGGAAAATGTCGATTTCGTTGTAAGATTCGCAACCGCGTCCAGTCAGTTTCCTGTCTATTTGCAAGTGGTTTTACAGACACTTTTACAACTTGCGCCTTGCGGCATTTGCCCCCGGCGATTCCACCCCTAATTATCCTGCATTCTTTTCGTAATCCTGCTTACTTTTACCGCCACTTTTTAAAATTGCTTATGCCTTCAAACGCAAACAGACAATACCTTGACTTTGAAAAGCCGATCAAAGACCTGATAGATGAAATTGAGAAGCTGAAACAGGCGCAGGAAGCCAAAAAGATCAACTACACCGACAAGATTGCGGAGCTGGAAGGCCTGATACTGGAACGGCGCAAAGAGCTCACCAAAAGCCTGACCTCCTGGCAAAAGGTGCAGTTGAGTCGCCACCCCGACCGGCCCTACACCCTGAAGTATATCAATAAAATGACCACCGATTTTGTGGAGCTCCACGGCGACCGCAATGTAAAAGACGACAAAGCCATGGTGGGTGGATTTGCCTCGCTTGACGGGCAAACCGTAATGTTTATCGGGCAGCAAAAAGGCATCAATACCAAAACGCGGCAGATGCGCAATTTTGGAATGGCCAATCCCGAAGGTTACCGCAAAGCACTGCGCCTGATGAAGCTGGCTGAAAAATTCAACAAGCCGATTGTAACCCTTATCGATACGCCGGGTGCTTACCCCGGACTGGAAGCCGAGGAACGCGGACAGGGCGAAGCCATTGCCCGGAATATTTACGAAATGATTCGCTTGAAGGTGCCGGTAATTTGCGTGATCATTGGCGAAGGCGCTTCGGGTGGTGCGTTGGGCATTGGCGTTGGCGACAGGGTGTATATGATGGAGAACACCTGGTACACGGTTATTTCTCCCGAAAGCTGTTCGTCCATTCTCTGGCGTAGCTGGGACAAGAAAGAAACCGCGGCCGAGCAACTTCGTCTCACTGCCGACCACATGAAAGGCTTTGGCCTGGTGGACGATATTATCCCCGAACCGGCAGGTGGCGCCCATTGGGATTATGATGAAGCAGCGCTGATATTGAAGGAATACCTGAAAAAAGTCCTGGCCGAATTAAA
>JABUMY010000015.1 GCA_013327885.1 Flavisolibacter longurius
TGGACGGAGAAACTCTGGAAGTCAGACTGGAACTGATCATTAATTACGAACTAGAACGGCTGATTCTTTCATATGCCGACAGTGCAAAGGTTGTCCATCCGTCCCGTTTAGCCACTAACATCAAAAAGCGGCTTCAGGCGGCTTCTGCACAGTATTAGGAATACAAGTCGTAAGAGAACAACAAGTTGAATATAATCCTGCTGCAATGGAAAAGAGTCGACCTAAGTTAGTTTGCGATGTTCAGGCACCAAATGTGGGTTCTACCATCGTCAGGGAGACTCTTTCTTCCTTGATAATAGTCTTTTCTTTTAGATAAGGAACAAGTTTACCTTTCATCACCCAATCAAGGAGATTATCAATAAAAACATATGTCGGATTTGTAGCCGTATTCCGAACAAAGTACACCTGGTAATTCTTGGTATGAGTTAGAAACAGCCGCCATTCGTTCTTCGTCAAATAAAACGTTGGCTCATTTTGCGGTGTTCCTTTACATTCGATGTAATACTCTACCGTTGTTCCATCTAAATCAAGTATTTCGAAATCGTGGTCAGCGTTGCTCTTACCGTCCTTATTTAACCAATTCACCCTATCGGGATATTTCCGTTTGAGTATTCCATAGAGGAATTCTTCAGATGCTTTACGGACATTTTCATTTTCTACTGGATCTTCATCAACATCAGGCATTTGCTTCTTCTCACTTCTAAGTGCTGCGATTTCTTTCCTTAACTCTTGTATTTGTTCCACGAGCATCCCAAGTGTACTCACCTGATTTTTATTAATACATGAAGACTCAACTTTCCTCTCTACCTCTTCTTTAATCTCAATGAATTGTGGCTGTGGTTTAGACACCAAAGAAGTATTAGGTTTGTTTTGACTTTTTGATGTTGCTTTCACTGACTGAGCCAGTGTGGAAGTTGCTTTTGCAGCCTGAAAAAAGTTTGTAAGGCTTGCCCTTGCGTGTGTTTGATTGTACCCACCTTTAGAAATTGAAATAAAATTTGATGTGCCACCGGTTATCTTTGCTATTTCATTTGCTTGTTTTATCGCTCCTTCTTTTAAATCCAAGCCTACCACGTGGATTTTGCATTCTACTCCTTCTTGTGTGGCTCTCTTTGCTTCAAGGACGTAATCTCCCTTTTCAGACTCTGCCCCATCTGTAACTAAGATTATTACTTTGTCATTAGCAATATATTCCGATAACGATTTAACTGACGCTTTAATTGTTGCTGCAATTGGCGTTCCTCCGCTTGAGCATGTTATGCCCCTTATCTTTTGACTAATTGTTTCCTTGTCTATTTTGGATAATGGAAGTATAGGATCAATGCTGAGCTTTCCGTTGGTTGTTGTAAAAGTCTTTATCCCAACCTTTGCGGCATAATCCAATTCGGGAAGTATGTCATTGAGAAGAATTTGTTTTGCGGCAGCCATCTTATTTTTCATACTGCCTGAGATATCCACTAAAATTTCGGTCACTGTTTCCATTTAGCTATTAGTTTTTAGTTAATAACTGTCGCCCTTGACATATTCTTCAAAAATATCGTATACTATATATGCCGGTTTACCTACCCTTGCTTCCCTGCCCTGTTTATCTGTAAGCTATACCCTGTCATCTGTTTTTTTATTGATGGAGTGTACGGCTGGCAGAAGCAAATGCCTAAGATCTGGGCGAAGGCTCTTGGCCGGATCCTGGGACACTGACACTTTAGTCAATTTCCTGCCAATCGAGCTGGCCCAGTTTATTAAGAAAGAGTTTTTTCAACTTTACATATTCAGGCATCTATCTTGGTTTTAAATGAACGTCAAGAGATGAGTTGTTGTACCTGACGATATATTCTTTGAATAGGTCACTGTAAACATTGACGCTCTGATGTGTGTTTGTAAAACTATTGTTCTGAAAATAATGATTTATTCCCATTAGTTTTCTCTCTAAGTCTTCTGCTTTAAGTGTCGCCACACAATCGTACGGCAAGGATTGAATGATATTCATTAAACCAGGCGGTTGTGACCCATAAAACAGAGGCAGCTTCCTCATTTCTGTATCTGTATCAGGTATCAATAAAATTAAATAATCTCTTGCTCTGCTTACAGCGACATTGATAATATATTCCTTCTGGAAAAACCTGCTACGGGATGCCATTAAAGAGCTGGGGTTGAAAACGGCAAAAACAATATCGCACTCTCCTCCTTGAAATCCATGCACAGTATCTGATAAAATATCAAGCTTCGATTTATCAAGATGGCTTTCCAATAACCGGTTTAGCAGATTCGCCTGTGGCCTGTAAGGCGACAATACACCGACATTCCAGGTATTAGTAGTTTCCTGCCTAAACTTCAGTATAAGTTCATTGACAAGAAAGGCGGAGTAAAGATGAAAGGGACTGCCATTTAGCTTCTGGGGGTTGTAAATTGCATCATCATTATTGATGGGGTATTTGATAACAGTAATAGGTTTAAACCCAAGATTAGTGAAATAATCGGGCAACTGACGTGGTTGCGGGCTGCCGCCCTTATTTTCATTTCTTCCATGCTTGAGACGGTTATTATATTGGAACTTGCTAAAAATAGTTCCGATTGGTTCTATGCTTCGATATTGAGTTTCAAGATTGAAAATTTTATCGCCGAAGTTTTTACCATATTTTGGAATGGCAGCTTGAATGTCGCTGTCGAATGACTGCAACTCTACCATAGAGTAAATATTTTCTTCCTTGATATCTTCATTATCTTCTCCTAGCTCCTCATCTGAGATATCATAAATTGGTGGTATCTGTAAAGGGTCGCCGCCAATGATAAATTCCGTAAGTGTGTCTTCTGAATAATCAGTGTACTTTCTCTTGAAAAGCGGATAAACAATAGCCGGAAGCATAATCATTGATGCTTCATCAAAAATGATTGTATCCCAACTTATTTCAGCTATAGGAGTCTTTGTCTGCTCTTCGGAATCTTCCGCCGTGATGACTTTCTCATAAGGAAACCGCTGAATAGTCGTGACAAAAACACACTTGTTGTACAAATGAAATTTAAATGTATTTCCGTCATAGATCAGTCCTCTGTCAAGCAGGTCCAAATCAGTAGATGTGCCATATCTAACCAACCATGCATCTGGATAATCATCATCCTCGGATATCTCCAGTATCCGGTTCACTAAAACATCGGCTGCTTTGTTCGTTGGTGTCAGAATTAATATATTTTTCTTTTCACCAGTTCTTATCTTTTCCACCACCCTTCTTGAAATTTCCGTTGTTTTCCCTGTTCCTGGTGGGCCAAATATGAATTGTATATTTTCAGAAAGTTCATCCTTGAAATTGAAAATTTCGGGTACATTCAACGCTTCGAATGCATTTTTGAGCTTTTTTAATAAGTCAAGACTTCGTGTAAATGTCAGTTCAACCTCTTTAATATACGATAAGTTTATACTTTCTAATTCTGTGTGGTTTGTTGCAATCACATTCAGCTCACTTCCTTTTTTACTTACCCCACTAATTTTAATTCTCTTGTTTTTTTTGATACCGTCTTCCAAATAAGTAAATGAGGCAAAAAAATCTGTAAATAAATCAATACTGGGCGAAATCACTTTTGAAGGATCGGTAAGCGTAATCACCCGTAAGTCAGCCGGATCATACTTTATATCACTAAATACAATATCACCTTGTGGATTCACCAGATTATTGCCACCGCCGCTCATCACCATCAACTCAAGTAGTGACATGAACCATTTCATTGAATAGGCTGCATTTGCTCCGATGCCCGCTGCCAATTCCTGCTTTTTGTTTTCAATCTTTTCCTTTTCTTTCAGCTTTTCAAATTCCTCTTTCAGTTTTGGGCTCGATTGAATACGGTTCAAAAAATCTTGTATACTGTCATCGTATTCATCAAACAACGCTTTCAGACTACTAATCACATTTGCAGGCCAATAATTGTTATTTTCAATCAAATGAATGATATTCTTATCATTTGTTTCATTGTTTACTATGATGCCTTTAGACGTACTCACAATGTCATTTTCCGCATAACGAAAAATAATCTCCTCATTGAACTTTATGACGTAAGGAAGCTGACCTGGAAACTGAAATATTTTATATTCTGGAAAGGACAACTTCCACTGATTATAATAGCTACGATTTAGTTCAGACGCATGGTTTTCTATTGTTTCAACATCTAAAACCCCGACCTGCAGTTGGACAGGTGAGAGGAACTTATGTAATAAATTTTGACCACCTAAAATAGAGGATAAAACAATTGGCTTACCTAATGCGTCAGGCAGTAGATTAACCGGATAATTCAATTCATTCAATTGATCATAAACAGCATCGTTCAGATAAAAACCGTCCTGCACAAAGTCAAAACCTAAACAGGAAAAACTTTGCTTTTCTATTTTAGGCAGAGGAACTGATTTAATGTCAAAATCTGCAGGCAAACGACTAAACAATACCTTTACCAGTTCTACTTGTTGTGTGTTGATTGAGATGCGCACATTTCGTTCACGAAGAAAAACCAACGTATTTTTTATTAATGTTTCTGGAATCTTGTAATTGATGCCAGGATAAATTTGCTCACGTCCTAATAAGAACTTACGGATTTTCACTATATCTGACCCTCCCAGTGATACACCCAATGACCTTAAAAAGTCATATCTCTTGCTGCTGTTCACTTCATGCTCCGATTCAGCCAACCAAGTTAGTAAATATGGTGGCACCCTTTCCGAATTCAATGACCATTCCGGATTGACTATGGTATTAGCAGGGTCAAATCCTAGTAGGTGAATCCACTCTTTTTTCTCCGCTAATTCGATAGAGCTATATTTTTCTTCATCCGCTTTCCAGCAATTAAATAAATCCGTAACAAGACCTAACCTACGGTTTTCATCAGGTAAGGAGTCAACGCCTGGCAGGTGAAACATGTTACCCTCAAAATAAGGCTTAAAGTAGGCGTAGAAATTGCTTCCGGATTTGAAAAAGGGCTTATCGGCTGGAATTAGCAGTTTCAACCCATCATATTTTTCCGCCAAAATCATGGATTGAGGCAAGTATCTGCATTCTGTCTCAAAAACATAAACCTTTGCATCATGCAAGGAAATAACATCATTGCCAACATTAATGGTAAACCCTTCTAACTCATTGTTTTTAGCTGTCTTTGCATGATGTATCAAAAAAGCTAATTGATGAGCATTATCAAGTGCTTTTGCAGCATATAACTCTTTTAGTTGATTATAGATGTAATGTTTTTCAACAGCACCTTTCAACCCAAAAACATTATCCAACGTATGTCGGTCGCTTCCTACATGCTCAACTAATTGCTCAACCAACTTGCTCACTATTTCTGTCGCCTTTGAATCACGATTTGGCAGGATCAAAGCAAGTGACAATGTAAACTGCTTATCCTGCATCTCAAAAACGACGTCATTCTGCCCCATCAAATGAGCTTCTGATAAGATAACCTTATTGTCATTCCATTGAATGACGACGTTTTTCTTGATGACTTCTTCAGCTTTTGCGAGGTCATTTAAAGTTAGGAGTACCTGAATTAATCTAACAGAGGATGATTCCGGCACTATTTGATCATGCAAATTGTACGTGACCTTTGGAAATCTTTCGGCAAGGAAATTCCGAGCTTCTATGCCCGACTCGATGACAATCTCAAGCAGGGTCGCAAACTGCTGTTCTTCCGGAAAATTGCATTTTTGCAACAAGGTTTTTACTAAGTTATCACCCTGCAGACCAATTGTACCAGCGTAATCTTTGAGTCGGGAAGGAAAAATCCGAAACAAGTCAGGATGATACCTTGCTATGTAATTATTGACCTTTACATTTTCGGAGTAAGCTAAAAATGAATTCTTTGGCTTCAGCTCAAGCATGATTTCACCCTCTGACGATTCGTATAAATGGTATTTGGAAAAGAAGTCTGCATCTTCTTTTGTAGCAATTTTCAAAAAGCATTTTACTTCATCGGCAGTTATATTAAGCAAATCCATCCTTGAGTCAAATACAAGTTTTTTTTCTTGTAGCCTGAATGGTGACATGGCATAAAACTCTAGCAGGAAATAATCAGGCAACGAACCAAGACTTAGTTTGGAAGCGACTACCTTGAAAAGCTCATATTCAGACTCGTTCAGCTGTGCTAGAGTGCTGGTGTAGTAATGTGGCTTATCGGCTGATATGAATTCTTCGCCAATCTTAATGATATATTTGTCCTCCAGTGAAACTGTACCTGGATTTTGCTTGAACACTCCTCTTGCATAATCGAACAAAGACTTTATTTCAGTTTGAGAAGACAATCTTTTTACGATTTCATCCCAATAGGCGACAACAATATTTTGATAGATGTCCAGCGGCTTCTGAATGAAATAGTCATCGAGGACAGTATCATATTCTTCGGTTCGTATAACCCAAGACCCAAGCCAGCCAATGTTTGCCTCTTTTAAAAGAGATCTTAGAGGCACCACAGTACCATACTTGGTTCTGAACAATCTCAATTCCCTTATTTTACTTATACGGTCATCTTTGTCGTCGGAAAGCTTCTTGGCCAATACTTTAACTATGTTCAGCTTATCAGAGGATGACAAAGCAGCGGCAGGAAACCGCAAGTTTAAAACTCTTATAAGTTCCTCGTTCTTCCTTATATACTTGATTACTGACTGAAACCTGTTTTGAACGTATGATATTAAATTGTTGAATTCTGTTAATGAACGAAACGACAACTTCCACTCAGCCTTCGTCAATTGCTCCTTCATTGAATCCAAGGTGTCGAATAGTATCAACCGGTTACTATATTCTTCCTCATTTCCTATCTCTTCAAGAGAAAAGTAACCATCTTCGAACTGCCATATTTTAAGCTGGCCAAGGTTATCGCGGAACACATCATCTTTCACAAAAGATAGATTCTGTGCATTGAGCTCCTCAAAAATATTAGCTACAGACTGATAAGAAGTTGATGCCAGCCATGCATTCAACTTTTCGGCAATACCTTTCTGCTGCAATAGACTGATAATGTCAAACTTTTTGACCTTCAATTTATCCTCCGCTGCAAGGCTCAACTCTGCTTCCCCAGAGTCCCAGAAGAACCAATTCAAAGAGTCTGCCACCCAATCATATTCATCTACTGGAAGTACTGTACTTTTTATGAAAACATTATCCGGTGAGCCAACCAGGTAGTAAGAATGCGTTTGAACATCTTTTACCGGAATGTTTGTTTTTACGACTTCAAGAAGAGGTACATAGAGTGGTTCGTTTATCCACACTCTTTCCGGGTTATCGCTGGCATCAGAAAGCAAAAGGTTAGCATACAGCTCAACAAACTTATTCTTTTCTGAAACATCCACTGACAAAGACCAACCTAGCATTCTCTCCCGTAATTTCTCTACGAAAACATTGAAGATCCTTTCGTTAATTCCTTCTTCTCCAACACTCCCTTTTTGCAGGAAAGTTCTTGAAGCCGATTTATAAAATGCATTCGAGTGGAGGATAAACCGCAGACGGTGCTTTTCCTCACTAAGCGGGAAAAACAGGTAGAAGTTTGGTGCATTATGAAAAGCCTCTTTTGCTTTATTGAAATCAGTATAGCCTAATAAAATTTCAATATCACTGTCAGCTAGCTCTTTTGACAACTCTGTGTCTGATAGATCCTCCGTTTTTCCAAAGCGTAAAAATCTGTATTGCTCCCTATCCTCCGTTTTATTAACAACAAATGGCTCAAACTGCAGGTTTACTGGATTTATCTCACTTCCATTTAGATTCAGCTTATGCAATCCTTCATGTCCAAGGGACTTTTTCGCAATCTTGTTAAGTATAGCAAGTGAAAATTTTACACCTTCCTCGAGGTTTTCCTCCTCAAGATGTGATTGCTTACCCTGCCCCAATCTTATAAAAAAAAGCGAACCCTTATGGAAGTCATCTTGCAGGTATGCTTTATGTTTCTTTATCCATTTCGCCATCATTCGTACCTCTGCTTTGCTAAAAGCAGAAGTTGTTTCCTCGAACTGATTGTTATAGATCCGCTCTTCCACTACATCATTTTCAGGTTGACATGGAAAATTGGTAATTAGAATTTTGAACAACCAAGGCTCGGTTGTTTTAATGATTGCTTTTCGTTTTCCTTTTTCAGAAAATACTTCATATTCCTGCTCTGTCGGAATGACATTAGGCTGTTCAATTAAATTTTCAAACTGCTCTATTTCATTATTCTGCCAACTGAAAAGTATAGGACCATAATTCTGATGAATCAACTCGTCCAAACCATTTTCTTTACCCACAAGTCTGTGGGCTAACTTGAAACCAATACCAAACTTACCGATGGTGAAACTGTTTGCAGATTTAGTAGAAACGCCAACATTGAGGATGGAGCGGACGCTGTCCATATTGAACATATCTCCATCATTCATCACCAGCAAGTAAGTGTTTTCATCTTCTTCATCCCTTCCCCAAAACAAACAAAATCTGGTGCTTTTAGCATCTACTGCATTCTGCATGAATTCGTACACCGCCTGCCCGTCCTTTGCCATGTCCAGAAAACCTTCCAGAAAGCCACGAATTCCGTCGCTTTCATTAAATCCTTCTTTGTCGCCATGGTATATTTCAAAAAAACCATACTGACTTTTCCCATTCACCTCTGTTCGTACACCTACGAAATGTTCATTCCGGTTTGAAGAATCTATTTCTCGAATTTCATTTTTGTAAACGGCTCTGAATTGGCGTATGTCTTTTATTTTCATTGCAGTTACTTATAGAAGTTTTTGTATTTCATCCACCACCTTCTCAATCTCCTTAGAATCTATTCCACCTTTTTCACTCTCTGTGGTTATAAATAGATTTTCATTCATTCTAAAACCATTTTCTTCATAGAATTTCTTTTTCTTTTCCCAATCTGCTTTATAACTGGGCACCGATAGCATCCCCAAGTGTTCAAGGATAATGATATCACCTGCAGCATCAATGAACGAGAAGTCAGGTATGCGCTTCTGCCCATTTTTTCCAACAAATTCCCTCTCATATTGGAATTCGACTCCACGGTATTCCAGCTCGTTGGCAATTATCACCTCCGATTTACTTCTCACCAGCAAGCCTTCTTTTTTGGTCTTGTGTATCAGCCCTTCTACATAAGGTATATGAGACTTAGCTTCACGGATGCATGCGTGAAAAATGTGTGTATTCCTTTTCGCTGTTTCTGAATATTGAGGTTTGGATATATTGATAATCCAATGTGGATCGTCTCCTTCCACAAGTAATATGAGCTTTTTCTTTGCTCGTGTAAGAGCTGTATAAACAAGTTCCCTTGACATAATCCTTCCAGTTTTAGGAAGTACGAGGAATACAAAATCAAAGTCGCTTCCCTGACTTTTATGAACAGTTATTGTATAAGCAAGTTCTATATTGGCTTCATCTGTTTCTGCTTGCCCTTGTGATTTGTAACCAAAAGTTACTTTTTTGTCAATACCAGAAAACTCTACGTTCGCAAACCCTTTATTTAATGCACTCACAAGACCCAACTGTCCATTTGACAATTGAAATTTGTCATCACCTGGAAAACCTGCCTTCCATTCATTCTTCACCTGTATCACCTTGTCGTAAAGTCCAATTTTATAGTCTCCAATTGAAACAGGATTTCTCAAACCTTTTCTGAATTGCGATTGCATAATCCTATTGAGATTGAATGCACCCCAATATGGAGCCTTTACCGGAGTCAGAACCTGAAAAGCTTCAATTCTAGAAGTATTAATGCCATCATCTCCAATACCAATAAAACTATTAAACGTAACAAAGTCATTGGAATGCTTCAGCTTCAATACGTCGATAATGGTCTTGTTCAGCTTTTCATACAATTCAGTCTCGTCTTTCCAACATTCGACCTTCAAATCATTTAGCAAATCATTGTTGCCAATTTTGGAAAAAATGACATCTGCATTCTTTGAAGGCTTCATACCGCTGAACCACGAGGCCAGCGTAAGACAATCGGAGTTTTCACCCTCAACTGTTCTAACGACCTCCTTTAATCTTGCCAAAGCAGGAACAGCTGTAAAATCATCTTTCTCGGCATCCAATGACTCAATATAATTGCACAGGTCAGCGAAGGGACGCCCTGCTCCAATAGGAGGTAATTGATAAGGATCACCGACCAATATGATACGTTTCACATGTGCCATATCCAGCGCCTGCATTACGGCATATAGGTCATCTTCTGTCAGCATGGAACACTCATCAATGATCACATTTTGTTCCCCTTTATATTTCTCCTTTCCAAAAAATATAGGCTTCATTCTTACCCAATCAAACCTTTTTTGCTTAGTGAGAAACTGTGCAATAGTAAAGGCTTCAGCATTGGCCATCTTACCAAGCTTTACCCTAGCCTTGCCAGTAGGTGCCAGAAGTAAAATACCTTCTGCTGAAAGCTCTTGACTGCCGAACAAAGCACCCATTACTGTAGTCTTACCTGTTCCTGCCGGTCCGTGCAGAATGGATAGCTTACGACCTGTTATTTGCTGCAATGCAGCTACCTGGTCGTGCAATGCAGCTACATGCTTTTGGTTTTTTTGATCAAACTTTATCCCGCTATCACTAATGGTTTTCCTGATCAGCGTAGACCAATCCTCAGTTAAACTATCGAGTTCTCTTTTACATCTTGCTATCAATACTTTCCGAAAAAAAGTCTCTGCATCAGCATAATGTTTTAACTGAAGCGCTTCTATCCCTTCTGCACTATAATGCTCAAGCTTTTCTTCTATAAAATCAATATTAGTATTGATATAATTGGTAGGAATCACTGTCGTCCGGTTAAGATTTAACAGATTCAATCTTTCTGTTAGTTCATTTACGGACAATAGTGTATCTCCTGCTATTGCAGCATTTTTCAATATTGAAATGATCAAAGCCCTAATCCTTCGTTTATCTAAAGGCGAATGCACCACGTGCGGTTCTTCGGGAGTATATTCACCTTGTATGGCTTTGTCTTCAAACAATCCGTTGTCTAAGGTTTCTACCGCTATTGGGTAATGTTCCTGGTCTCCCTGATCATCTTCAGCGATGATGTAAGGATTAAGCAATATTTCTTTATCACTGTATTTTGAACGAACATAGGTGGGGTTGAACCAGTTTCGGATTTGCTTGTCAGACAACTCGAACCTGGATAATAACTGCAGTAACTTCTTGCGTTCATCTGTTTCGTTTTGCCAGATATCTTTAAATTGTGGCAGATCGGCATTGTAGGGTTTACCTCTCATATTCAACCGGCCATAAATGGCATTCTCCCAAGCTTCCCAAGGATTATCTTTTTCTGCTAGTTCGAATTCATTCCGTAAGTCGTCTTCTAACAAGTTAGCATGCTGGAAACCCATGGCCAACAAAGCATTGCTGAAAGATGGAAAAGGCCCCATACTTTCTTTTACTCTTCCAATTTGACGGTCAATCCAAACCAAATGTTCTGACCAATGGCCTTTTGCAATGCCATGTTGCTTTATCCTTTCAACAATTGCTCGTAATTTTACCAGCACCATAAGGATGGTACTGTCGTTCACCCATTCACTGCCGTATGTAAACTCGTCCGCTATTTCCTGCCTCCCCCCTACATCCTGGAGTGTCAGCTTAATTTCGTCCAATAGCTCGTACTTGGTCCTTTTCTCTTTTTTTGTTTTTAGAACATAATCCTCAGGTAAGGCCAGGTAATCATGGTACGGAATGAGAATGCCTTCACTTTTTGAATTACCCGGATCGATACCATGAGTGATTAATCGATCCCATAATGGATAAGTATAGCTAGCCTGTGATTCATATTCCAATATGTTGGACTTTTTTACTATCAAACCTACTCCGGCAATCAACCTTCGTGTATCTTCATCCACCGGGTTTGCACCTTTTACATAAAAAATTGCAAGAGAGTATTTCTCCTTAATTGGTTCAAAGAATTTTTTTAATAAAGCATTCTGAAGTTTAGGGCCATATACCCATGGAGATGGAAATGGAGAAACATCATCGTTAGGGAGATCGGGATACCATTCTTTTATTGTTTTCTGGTGTTCACGAAGCATCCACCAAAATGGAACGGCAAAACAGCTAAATGCAGGTACAGATATAGTCGTAGGTTTTAAAGCTAAATGGGGAATATCTCTTTTTCCTGGTTGATTATACGGGTGATTAAAGACACGTTTATAGCTTTGACCCGTCATAAATGAACCCCCTTCCGCTTTACATGGAGGCAAATAGCCATTTTGCAGATCATGCCAATAGCTACCCGCAAGCTTTTCCTCAAGTGGAGTATCTTTCTCTTCTCTTATTCTGGGCAAATGAATACAAAAAGTATTTTGTGCAGGATGATCACAGATTGTTCCATTCCAACGATTGTCATGCCAGGCAACCCGGATTGAGAGGTGCTTATTCATATCGCAGTTAGTTTGATAATTTTATATGCTTATTTAAGTGGCACCCATAGTTAGCGCCAGATCCATAGCGGATTACAACGACTATCTTTTAGGTTAGGTATCTTTCCAATCCTTTACCATTCGGTCAAATTGAGACCAAGTTATTTTAATCGGCTTTTTAGAGTTACTCGGATAATAATCCAACCCTCCTTTACTAACCGTTATTCTTCCCATTTTAGCATCGTTTTGGTAAATTTCAAAATGAGCATCAACCTTATTGATTTCCCTCTTCGGAAGATCGAGGTAAACGTTGTGTTTTGGCATAATCTATTTTGTTTTTTATCCCATTTCATTTCAAGTCTTTGATTGTATCCTTGATCACTTATTGAGTTAAAAAAGCACTACTTCATTTTAGAAAACTTTTTGTAACCATGCACATGCAATCAAAATTTATTTTTGTGCACCGAACATTTTACTATTAAATTAGGTTGAAAACTTCTCTACTATCTGAAATGACTTTCTGCGAGATGGGTGTCGTGTTTATTGAGTTACATTTTACAGGTTTGTTTTGGTTCCTTGGTTCACTTTCGAATATAAAAATAAAATGGACACTATTGAACATTAAACAATAATAAATTTTTACACATACATTTATTACCACCTCTGTTTTAGAACTCATCATGATTTTGCTATGTCCCTACTACTTCTTGATTATCATCTGTGAGCCTGATCTGCCTATCGACCCCTCGACATGCGAGATAAATCCAATCAAAAAACACCCATCCTATTTAGCTGTTGCAGAAAACAAAACTTTCTTTAAGCAGAACTCTTTCACCCTTCCACCTATACCCTACTAAATTCCCACCTTTTGCTACACTGTAATCCAAACAGGCAACATTGCCTGTCTGCAATACAGGAGACTTATCCTTCAACCAATAATGACCAAAGAATACAGGTGGTGCATCCTTCGGATATACATATCCTAATTTCTCATCAAAAATGGTTTTGGCCATTGCTTCAGGACAGTCAAATATTATCTCATCATAGCAGACCTGATCAGCTGGACATACCCACCATTTCAGCCGGTTACAGGATCTTTCATGTCCATCCTTATCATACCATGTATACGGAATATTGATCTCTTTGCCCTTCAATGTCTCTTCCATTACCCTGTGAACATGTGTACCTTTTACATGCGCTTCTTTCAACAGTTCAGGTGTGACCATGCGACAACCGTGCTGCTCCAGCCAGGAAATGTGATTTTCATCCCAGCAGGCATGAACGGCTCTTATGCCATCCCGTTCCATGAAAAGAGGAAGTGTATAAAACCATTGCAGATACTCTTGCCATTCTTCCTGATAATAATAAAACTGGATAAGGGTCTGTGCATGCTGCGTGGTGTGCTTTGCACTGTGCGATCTAAGATAGTTGCCATCTTCCATTCTGTGGTGGTATGCCAGCGTATTGTACTCGTGGTTGCCCAGGAGAGCATAGGCATGGTTTTCCTCAGTCATCCCTTTGATGATTTGCAGGGTCTCCCTGATGGCGGGGCCACGGTCAATATAATCGCCAACGAAAATGGCTTTGCGTTTGGGCCTTTTAGCTCCCGGTAACCCATCTTCTGTAATAATTGCTTTAGTTCCTGCGCATGGCCATGAATGTCTCCTATGATATCATACATACTATTGATTTTTTTTAGTCTTCTCAAACCTTCGCCCTATTCATCCTTTTAGTTGAGGGAAGGGTTTAAATGGTCCCATCCTGCTTTGCTGATTACAGCAATTTCATCGTAATAAGCAGGATTCAGCTCCCTGCACAGGCACCAGTTCTCAACCGCGTAAGCAGGAGCAATCGCCAGGAACCGGCTGCCTTCATACATCGACATGGTCCTGCCTCTTTTAATAATCCGTTTCAGGAATTCCAGGTCGTCCCTTCTTTGCTCTAGAGCAGTTTTATCCAACATAACTTACCAGTTTTACTGTTTGAGATTATTAGTGTGGTTCAGTGCTTCCAGGACAGAAAGCATTTTCAGATTCCCCTCCCGGTCAACATGGCCATTCGCACCCTGTACTCGTCTTCTTCGCAAATCTCAGACAGGGGAACAAACCTGTTGGCCCGGTAGCTTGCAATGGGTTCCACTTGCTTTTCTTCCAGGTAGTAGTACTCATGCCTGTCAGCACTATCAACATAAGAGCCGCAAACAGTATAGATTTTACCTTCCTTGATAAAATGTTCCGGCTTCAGCAGGTGAGGGTGTTTGGGATGATTGGTGTCGATGCAAAGGACTTTCATAAAGCGTTTGTTTTTTATGTTTGACAGCTATTTCGTTTATTCCTGCTCTTTCTCTTTGAAAAGCACTTTTAGTGTGTCCTCCTCTTTGCCGTAGAACTGGATGCCTTTGCAGGCAGTCCCGCTGTTGTATTCCTGGACAATGACCGGAACCCCGCAGCCAGGGTCGATATGACCGGCTGCTACCAGCAATTGACAAAACGTGTAGACTTCATACCAGGCAAGGCTGAACTCCAAAAGTTCAATATCGTCTTTGGTCCATTCTGTCCCTTTTACCTTTTTGTAAAGGCTTGTTTTATACCGGTGGTGCACCCTTTTCTGCAGGCCGTTGTACCAAATGGCCTTGCTTAGCTTTTCGTAATTGGAATTGGTTACCGGCGCCCGGAGGTAAAACAAAAAAAACAGCCGGGAAGAAAAGGTAACCTTTCCTACCAACGGTAAATGGCTCCACGTAAACACCGGGGAGTGTTTCGAGTTCTCGCATCCAGCCGAGAAACACTTTGTCCCTCAAACTATCATACGAACGGTAATGATGAAAAAGGGCACCCCCAAAATCAGCATGGCTCGTCTCCTTCAGCAGTTTTCCTTTAAACCACTCCTGTACCGCCGTTTGCCCCGGAGAATAAGTTATGTTCATTACACCTTCTCCGTACCGATAGATGGCCCGCTGACGGCCATTCTCCTGTACAGGAGATTGCTCCTGCAGCCGGTAACACCCGATAAAAGGCCGGGAGGAAAAGATATTAGCAGCATCACTCATGAACAGGGATGATTTTGTTTCCCTCAACTTTTACTTTTTCGGCAAGGCTGAGAGAGCCGGAAGAAACAAAGCCGGAGCAATCAAAGCCGGAACTTAACAGTGCCTCTTTGAGAGCTGCCAGGTATTCAGCCCGCGAAGAGGTCCAGCCGCTGTTTCCCACCTCTTTGTTCACCCGCTCTACTAACTCTTCCACCGAACAACCGGTAAAGTCAGACGCCGTTAGCCGCTCAGCCCTTTGCCCGTACAGCTTTTGAAGCGCATGAAGAATGTCTTCATCCAGCTTTTCCCACGGCAGGTGCTCTTTGCCAAAATGCCCGTAGGCTGCTGTAGATTGATAAATGGGTCTTTTCAAATCAAGTGTCTGGGTGATACCATTGGGGGTCAGGTCGAATAGCCGGCGAACGGCAGGAAGTACTTCTTCTTCACTCCTCTTGCCGGTACCATGAAAGTCCAGGAACAGGGAGGTGGGCTCTGCCTTACCTATGGCATAGGACACCTGCACCGTACAACGCTCTGCAAGTCCCGATGCGACAAGATGCTTCGCTACATAACGGGCCGCATAAGCCCCGGAGCGGTCTACCTTGCTGGGGTCTTTGCCGCTGAAGGCACCACCGCCGTGCGGACAACTGCCGCCGTAGGTATCCACGATGATTTTCCGGCCGGTTAGGCCTGTATCTCCATGCGGCCCGCCTATGGTAAAGGAGCCGGAAGGATTGACCAGGTATTCAACCTCACCCGAAGGAAGATACTGTCTGATCAGCGGATCGATGATCTCCCGTATTAGAGTTTCCCTGATCTCCTCCTGCATTACATGGCTCTTGTGTTGCGTAGAAAGAACAACTTTCTCAATACGCACCGCTCTTTCGTTTTCATACGCCACAGTCACCTGCGATTTGGCATCAGGCAAAAGCCACGGGATGGCACCGCTCTTCCGGGCTTCTGCCAAACGCTCCACCAACTTGTGTGCTAAATAGATGGGAAGTGGCATCAACTGTGGCGTTTCCCTGCAGGCATAGCCAAACATAAGCCCCTGGTCGCCGGCGCCACCTTCTGCGACACTCTGATTAATCTCGGGGCTTTGCTGGTGCAACAGGTTGGTGTAGGTAGCGCTTTTGTAATCAAAGCCTTTTGCCGCATCGTCGTAGCCAATGTTTTTCACTACCTCTTTGGCAATAGCAACGGGTGACTGCTCCAGTTGAGCCTCTGACGTAATCTCGCCGGCGATGACTAAGTGGCCGGTGGTAATCAAACACTCGCAGGCCACTTTGGCGCCGGGGTATTTCGCCAAGTAAGCATCGAGGATGGCATCGGAGATCTGGTCACAGATCTTGTCGGGGTGGCCTTCGGAAACGGATTCGGACGTGAAAGAGAAGTTTTTTGCGCTCATTGTTACAGATTTTAGTGGTTCAATAAATCTGCACTTCGCAACAGCCTGACAGAAGGGAAACTTTTCCGTTTTATTTTGACCTGTACTGTCCGCATTGTTTGCCCACCGTGGTGTCGACCACTCGGTTGGTGTCATCCGCATCGCAGCAGACGAACTCGAAATGCAGTGTGAATATAAAATGTTAGCTTAAATAGTCAAAAGGTTAACCTGCTTTTTTGAGGCTTTACCAATTTTTCTCCTTTTGTTCCTTCTACAGCAACAAAGAAAAAGTTTGGTTGTGCAAGGGATTTGCACAAAAGATTAATAAATCTTATTGTAAAATGATCCGTTTGTCATAACCAGTCTCAGAATAGATAAGATTGAGGAATTCTATATAACCTTTGTACTCCTCCACCACCTTGCCTTTCCTCTGTTGGTCCATAAAATACCAAACATAGTATTCTTTCAAAAGGAATTGATCACCAACTTTCATTTCATCATTCGAATAATATTCATCAATCCATTCCTTTATGTGCATGTCATCTTCTATCAGATCCACTGAAAGCATAGTTTTATCTTCTAAAATTAAGGTTAACACCTTTTCATCATACAGTTGAATAGAACCCTTTATTTCCTCCAAAATGTCATAGAGACCTGGTGTCTGTACCCGATCAACTAAAGGATAAAAATCGTCATAGAACCCTTTGCTGTTCAACCGTTGAACAATCTGATCTCTTAAATTTCCCTCTTCTTGAGAAAACCAAAAGTGAATATGAGAATGAAAAATGTACAATAGTTTTTTAAAATCATTAACTGGCACAGAAAACAGAAAATGTTCATTGATTGTGTACCTACAGTCCTCTAACCAAGCATACAGACTTTCTCCAAATTGGAAATCAAGGATTGTATTTCCTTTTTTTATAAAAGATGGCATGGAAGCTTGTATTTACGATTATTTATGCTCTACTTATTGCTAACCTCTTCCATAAAATCCAAAAAGTTATTGAAATTCTTTACCTTAAAACTTTCATGCTCCACCATTTCCATCAGCTCTTCTAGATTTCCGATTGCAGAAACTTTTTCACCTTTTGCATTTTCCTCACTATAGTAATAGCGCACATCCAACTCAGAGTAGAAGCCGGTAATTGCTGTGTGACCTTGCTGGAAACAGCGGATATTTATTTCATCTCCAAAATGGATATCTTCAAAATCAGTTTCGAGAATTGGTTTCAACTCCTGCAGATCAGCATAACCATCGTCTTCTGAAGCATCTACAACAAAAATGATGTTATTCCATTTATCTCTTTTAAAAATATGAATTTCATTTGTCTTAATTTCCCATTGCCAGCCTTCTTCCTCATCAGTCAATTTAAAATCAGCTGGTTCTTCAAACACCTCGAAGACGGGATAACTACCATAAAATTCAACAGCCTCTTTGAGTTGCCTGGCACTTTCCTTCGAGAAACCTATTTTTATCAAGTTCTCTTCTGCGGTATTGTATAGATAATGGGTGAAAAAATAATGATACCTTTTGAGGTCGATAAAATCCTCACGATCAAAAGCACGATTATTCCAGTCAAGAAGAAATTCATAAGTAAACGGCTCATAAACATAATAGTCACTCCACCATTTATCATTGAAAAGTATTTTCATGAATTTTAATGTTTATTTGTTAACACTATTATTACTTTCTTCCTTTTCAAAAGAAATACTATCCTGAGCAAAGGTCTTGCACAAATCAGCAGGCAGATTATTTATTTTCAAGTAAATAAGGAGCTATATCTTCCAGCACAATAATACCTGTCAGGCCTTCTCCATTCTTGCCGCTCCAGGTCATAAAAATTGCATCATAATACCATCCTTTGTTTAGCGAGGAAGCATACTTGTCAGCGCAGGTGTAGATGTCGGTTTTTTCCGGCATAAAGGCAAAGTTCTTCTTCCGTTCAATGGAAGGGAGCAACTCGGCAACCGGGGTTTCCTCTGGGCATACCACATCCTGCTTCACCAACCAACGGGCCACAGTATTGCCGTTTATGATCTCTACCACTTCTTTTCCATTCATTACTGGTATCTGGCTGATATCATATTTCTGAAAAAGGTGCAGTGCTACAGAAAGTTTCTCATCTGTCGGAATGGTAATAACAGTTTTCCGAAACTTGCTTTTGATAATTTCTGGGTTCAGGAATCCGTCCCGGATCTCTTCTAGAGCTGCTACTGCTTTTTCTGTCGGATAAGCTATTACTTCATCTCCATTGCGGGAATGGACGATAGCATTGCGCAATTCCGCAAACTCCAACAAATCACTCATATAGCGTCGTACGAAAGCATCTTTTCCTTCCAACTGATAAAGCATGCTGGTGAAGTTTTCGTATCGGTTGAGTTGCAACTTCTTTTTCAGATGCCTTTCGATATTGTTGAAAGCAGCAAGAAAGCGGTCTGCATTACCTGTAATTGACGAATTCATTGGCAACCAATTCTAGCAATTTGTAATTTGATGCACCTCGTTAATATAAGTATCCAATTCATTGTGCTCCACAAAGCCCATAAATCCAAGCACCTCTGTTGCCCACCAGCTATTTTGTGGCGACCGCAAAAAAGATCGTTTGCCATGTTCATGCTCTGCAATAAAATTGAGAATCTCCTGCAACATTGATGAAGCAGGATCTATACGAAAGAAATAGGTTGCCCTTGCCAGATTTAGGTTCTCCCATACCACTAACAAGCTGCCCTTTTTCCCCTTTATCCTGAACAGAAAACTTTCCTCTTCTTTATTACCAATAAACTCCAGTACTGGTATTAATTTATATTCATCTGAATGAAGTGAATAAAGAAACTCTAAGTAAGGTTCTTTGTCTAAATTTTTCCCGAAAATTTTGAGTATAGACTCGTTTGATAAGTTCTGTAATGCTTTTTCAGAAAGGAATCTTGCTTTATGAGTTTTATCAAACCGGAAGTGATAGTATTCTATTGCTTCATCCACTAAGTTTAGGATAGATTGTACATCCGGTGACAGGTGAAGTATAATTTTTTTTCCACTCGCAGTTAGTTTATAAAGTTTCTTGCCATGATGACGCAGAAAGAACTCCTGTTTAATTTTATCTAATCCTTCTATAGAGTTCTTGCATAGTATCGGATCAAACTTCTTTTCGGTTTCTCTGTCACCTATTTCAATTGATTTGTTTTTAAATAAAATATCATCTGTTATAAAGTGAAAGGAACAATCACCGTTTCCTGTTGTTGAGTTCAAATTAGTCCCTGAGCCTGAATTAATACTTTTTGCATTTTCGGTAATTAAATATCTCCTCTTTTTGGTAGAATAGTTACCGATCCCGTGTTCAACTTTGAGATGACTAGCATATTTACTCCTCTTGACTTCACTGTGGCACACAAAGCAGATGACTTTATGGTTTGTCTCGTTTGTGCTATTTGAAAAGCCGATATCGGCATCAGCTAATTGTTCAGATTGTTTAAAGGTAAAATGATGTGCATTCCTTAGATGAGCGCCGTACAAGGTCTTCTTTATTTGCTTATTGCAAATCGTACACCTCAAAAATTTCCTGCTTATCATCGAGACAATTTTAATCTTACAACAGATTTACAATTCTTCAAACCACAATCCTAGCTGTTTTGCAGGTGCTTTCACAACCTTATGCTCCAGATTTGCTTCCGACGGTGGTCTGGCATTTGTTGATCCAGCATTGCTGACTAACCCAAAAGAGTAAAAACTCTTTTTGATTTCATCGAAAAAGCCCCAATCAATTAAATCCATATCCAATTCCTCTGCAACTCCGGATCATTTTTTAAACGATTATTGTTAAACAGATTGAAATCTTCGTATCCATTTGGCATATAAATGTTTGAATCACGTCGTCATGTAAATCACCTCACAGTTCTTACAACTCCTCCTCTCCTGGTAATACTCTGCCGGATCAAACTTGCCATCGCGTGGCTCGAAAATATCAAGCCCTCTTCCTAATTGTATTCGCCAGCCGTTGTTCGCCACAATATTCCGGTCATGAAGATTTTGGTATTCATATGTCAAGTCAATACCCAATTCTTTTACAGAAGTAATAAGCTCTTGAAAAGACAATTCACTATCGGGAATACGGTCATGCAGATTCCAGGTAATCACATGTAGCTTCACCTCATCTTCAGGCGCCTTATTCTGCGCCAGCATAACACAAAACTCCAGCAGATTCTTAAACTGGTAAGGAAACCGTATGTAAGGATCTGTCAGCTTAATTTCTGAAGCTCCTTTTAAGTAATCAGCAAATAATTTTCTATAAGAAATGCCGGTTTGATTGTCTCGTATCACCAGATGCTTTGGCTCTAATTTCACGGCTGCCCCATTTGCCTTTGGCACTTCCTCTTGCGGCTTTTCTTCTTCTTTCACCTCCTCACCAAACAAATTGATCTTTTCCAAGGTTTCGATATCCACTTCAGTGCCATTGGATACGACTTTGAACTTAAATTCAGCAGGATGCTCTTTGAACGTCTCATCAATGATATAAAGTTGGTCTTTTACTCGCTTCCGCCCCTCCATGGCAAATTCCAGCAACTCCTTTGCTTCTTCCAAGGATAATTCCTGATGAGGGTACAATAATTTTAGTAAGCCGGAAAAGGTTTTCCGTATGGCCATTTTATCCCTTGCTGTCAGCGTTCCATCCAATTCAAACAGCTGATCCATTTTACCTGTATAATCATACTTGCGTAAAGAGCGAAGTATTTCCGCCAGGTAATCCACGATAAAGCCATAGCCTTCGCTGAAAACCGCTTCTTTCAGAATTTTTACTTCCCATCCAGGCGAATAAAAATGCATCCGGTCTAAAAAAGCACCTTTGATATAGGCATCTGGAATAGATTCAAAGAGGTGCGAATGCTTGAGCATATAAGGAACCGTATGCTTGGTATTGCCAACAAAGGCCAACGATGCCGTAGCCTGGTAAGTGTCCTTCCCTCTGTTGAATGACTGGTTTGCCATGTAATTCTGCATAATCTTCACCAAATCACCATCTGCTCTCTTGCTGCCCTTTTCCTGCTCAAACTCATCCAATGCTACTACATCCCAATAACCAACCAACCCTATTTTATCTCCGTTGTTGTTTACGAACAACCTTGCTTTTGAAACATCGCCTCCCGATACCAATACACCGTGCGGGGATAATTCTGAAAAGATGTGTGACTTACCGGTTCCTTTTGGACCTAGTTCTATAAAATTGTAATTGTTCTCTACATGGGTAATCAACCTGGATATCTGTATCAGCTTTCCACGACGGGTAAAGAATTCAGGGTTCAGGCCAATAGTGAATAACAAAACGTCCAGCCATTCGTCTAACGTAAAGGCCTTCCTGGCTTCTATAAAATCCTCCAGCGAAACATTGGATACCTGTATGGGCTTTAAATCATTTATTTCCCAGCGCACCTTGGCTTCCGCAGAGTGATTATAGCCAACCGTAAGAATACTCCATACACCACCACCACTCAAAAGCTTTGGATTCTCTTTGACAATTCTGTCCGATACCGGAATGTCTTTTACGCCCAGATTTGCAAAATCAGCTTCGTATTGATTGGCCTTGTCATTCAGCGCTACATTCACCTTATCAATGATCTTGTAATTGCCGCTTTCCCTGATTTTTGATTTGACCACTTCTGCATCGCTCCGGTGCACATAGTTTTCCGACAAAATCTTCTTTACTCTTTCCACCCCTTCTTCTATAATGGCTTCATCTTCCACAGCACAATATTGCCCCAGCAAATATTCCAGTACATAGGTTGGAACAACAGCATTTCCTTTTACCCGTGAGGTAAGATCCTTGCGTACCACTTTCCCCTCAAAATGCTGAATGATCTTTTTTTGTAAATCCATTAAAAATCGTTTTGAATTAAGGTTTGGTTTTTCACATCGGCTTCCAGCAAAGCATTCAGGCGGTTGGTATCGCCCTTATCAAAAATTTTTAGTTTATAAAGAGTTTCCATTTTGCCGTGCTGAACCAGGTGCAGATCTACCTGAAACACCCTATCTGTCGGGTTACCACTCGTCTTGTTCAATTCCAGCTCCTTTTCATTCGACACCAGCTGACTGTCTTTATACAAGCCTGCCACTACCGTCCTTTCCTTATAAGAGGCACTGACCGGCTCTTCCTGAATCAAGATAAATTTCGCCACATTGGACACAACTTTCAAATCCTTTGTCACCAGGGATGGGGTTACTAATCCAGAGACCTCTTCCCGCTTACGAGTGCTTTCAATGACGGGTACAACAATCTCTTGCAGGCTTGCACCACCATGCACATATTGATTTCCCCTGCCACTACCCGTGTATCTATTTACTGAAGAGGGAATCACAACAAATAAATCATCATTGAACTTCGTGGTACTGCTTATTGGAAAAGCATACCCTAAAGCAGGCTTTTCCTTTTTCGAAACAATCTCAAATCGTGAATCTGACCACAGTATATCATCAGCGTTCAACCCGCTTCCCTTTTCCTTATCCTTATCTTCTATTGTAAAGTCGTTATAAAGGAAACCATGATCGGCGGTGACGATAACCTTTGATACATTAAAACTTGAATGCAGTAGCTTAATCAAGCGTGCCAGTTCCCCAATGGCATTATCGACCGCCTCAAATGTTCTTCTTTCCGATACAGCCTTATCGCCGATAGAATCAATGACGTCGTGGTAGATATAAACTACTTTGGATTTAAATGTATCCCGCTTTTCCTGCTGTGTTTTGCCAGAGAGATCTGTGTTCTTGATGGCATGGGCGTCTGCCTCTTCCTGTTTTAAAATTATATTCCGGTTTATCAATCCTTCACCTGATAAACCCGAAACCTTAATTTCCCCATTATTAAATTGATAGTCTTTTCCTGGCAGTAAGTTCGCCATTCCCACACTTGTTTTCGATGGAACGGAAGCAACCATAAATTTTGCTTGTGCTATGCTTTGCGCATCTGCATTCAACGCCTCCAGCAATTCCAACCCTGCTTCGTAACGCAGTCCGTCAGAGATGATCACCGCTACCTTTTGATCCAGTGGCTTGATTTCTTTCTGGTAAAACTTGAACTGTGGCGTAGCAACCAAGGTAGTTATATCAAAATTCTTGGCTGACCAGCATCTCAACCATTCCCGGTTCAATTTTTCAAGGAATGTTCTGTAATTCTCATTCAGCAGATCCAGTTGCTTGTCCCAGTCCAGTGGTAAGGGAACATCAGCAAAATCTATTTTGAACCGAAAATACCAAATGGCTTTGCGGTAATGGTAATCGATCTTATGCCACTCCGCCGTGTATCTCGCAAGGTATTGCTCCGGGCTATCCAGTATATAGCTGCCAATGCCGGCAATACCTTGAATGGTGCGGTAGCTGTGTTGCATAAACAACAAAGCATTTAGAAAAAGAGGCGAAGCGGCACCTGCCATCAGCTTGTCAATTACAGACAGGATAACATCAGCGTCCTTTGGCTGCAGGTGAAAGGCCTCACCAAATATCTCCCACTTTAACCGTGGACTGTAATAATGAAAGGCCGCAGTAGCGCCATACACTTCCACCAGCTTCTTTTCATGAATACCAGAATGTTTGCTTTCCAATACGTCCATCCACTCCTCACCAAAACGGCTATGGTTCAGCAGCCGCTCATGAAACAAATTGATGCTGCCAATTGCTGCGGTACTCTTACACCAGTAAACTTTATAAGGATCATAAGCATGAGGCTCGCCCAGGTTCTGCACATACAGGTTGTATTTGATGCGGTCTAAAAGCTCTTTTGCATACACCAGGCTCCAATTGGGAAGTGTAATGCCGGTTAGCTTGTTAATTTTATTGAGCAGAAAGTCTTCGAAGCCATATTCATTAATCTTCTTAGCCACCTTGTTCCACTCACTTTCATTTGATGCAGATGTGTAAGAAAGTAACCGCATGATAATCGCCTCCCAGCTTTCCGGCTGGGTAAACTTCAAAAAAGAAGAGAGCAAGCCGTGGATGATGTTTTCTTCTGTAAATGCGCTGGCGTTTAGGTGAGGCTTCATTATTTCCTGCACACCTTTGTACCGAAGCTCAGGTAAATATTTCTCCGCTAGGGAGCGCTGATGCCGTTGCAAGCCATATTTCTCCATGAAATCACCAATGCTGTCATCCGGCTGCATGCTCCGGTTGGCGAACAGCAGGTCCAGCAAAGGAAATTCCTGCATTTCCTCTTTCGTGATAGGTTGCTTCATTGGGAGATACAAAACAACTTTGTCATTTAGCCAATCACCATTGAGGTGCACCTTTAAGAAAAAGTCATTGTTGCTGTATTCCACTTTACGATAATCAGGAAGATCCAGGGCCAGAAAATCCTCCCTGTATTCCTGCCCGGCATCGAATAGAAAAAGGACTTTTAAATCTAAATAGCGGGTGAAATAATGTTCAATTTTATCCTTCAGCATCTTTTCTTCTATTTTATGGGCGCCACTACACCTTTAAACAACTCATAGTTACGGGTGACGCCATCATCCAGGTCAAACTCAATCTGTTTAGTAGCAATGTCTTTCAGCAAAAGATCATAGTCGTTGCATTCCTGCAGATCCTTGCGGAGCTGATCAAGTTTTTTCTGATCTCCTTTTGAAAGTGAGGTTAAGTTTGTTTCCATTCGGGCAATTTCCTGTCTCAAGAATGGAATATGTTGTTTCAGCAGGTATTTCTCCCTTAACTTTTCCACAGTAAAACGGTTCATGCGGTGCATGTACACCAACGCCTGAAAAGCACCTTTCTTGCTACTAAACAACCAGTAAATAGGCCTTTTACTGTACATACGCACATGATAGTTCCAGAACCTTTTCACCAGGTAATCTTCCAAATCCTGATTAAGGCATTCCTGTATGAAGTTGATGTTTTGCGTAAGTGTATCTTCTCCCCAAACCGCTACTAAAAACTGGCGCAGCCGGTTATAAGCATCATCTCGAAAGTTGCCCTTGCTGCCCATGAGCGGTATGATACCATCTTCATCTATCTCAATCGAGTGGCTTTCTCCTGTAACTGGTGAGATGTACCTATACATTTCTGTTTCTTCTGGTTTAGGATTAGGGTGAGCAATTTGCAAGTTGGGTCTATCTAAACGATAACGTCCCATGAAGCAACCGATAGAATAAGAGATCAATTGCTGAATAGGTACTTCCTTTTTTAATGGCAGAAGTTTTCGCTCAAAAGGCGACTGCAATTTTATCAATACCTCATAATCCAATTCATCTTGCAGGATGGTAATGTCTTCCAAAGCAATGTCAGATTGCAATTCATCTTCTAAATCGTATATCTTAATGAAGATGCGATTAAGCTCTTCTTCATTCTGATGTAGCTTAAAGAAGTCTTTACTTACTTCGCTTATCCAAGATGCGAATGAAGATTCTAACGAATTAGATTTTCCAACCAGTGTTGAATTCTGAAAGTCATAGGATGTTTCTCTGGAGTTCCAGTCATTTCGTGAAATTTGCACACATTCTTCTACTATTCTGCTAATAATGGTATTATCGTTGATTTCCTTTCTTTTATAAGGCAGCCTTCTAATGTCACCACTTTGAAATGAAAGTGTTGGATTTAGCATTTTTAGCAACACAGTTGAAATCTTACAATTCAAAAATCCTAAGAAAAAATAAATTTCTTTGCTCGAGGGAAATGCAGATGTTCCTTTTATATCGAACAAAGAACCACTTTCAGTAAACCTACTAGCAAAATCACCCGAACTTATATCTGACCACGTAATACCTTCTCGGAAATAGAATTGTATTCCTCTAAAAGATGTCATTCCATTGTTAATAATTTCTTGACCTCCCTTATACCAGTTTACTATCAAATCTCTATTGCCATACCACTTTTTATAACTTCCACCTTTATTGTAGGGAAACCACTTTACTTCTGAATTTTGCGCTACCTCTTTATCTTTAAAAGTATAGCCAATATCTTTATTTGATATTTCATGCCATTTTCGTAAAAACCTATTATTATCCGTTGTCATCATTCCAATTCTAGGAGGAGCCACTTCGTTAACGGTGATCTTCTCCAAGAAAAGGTTTAATACTTTGCCGCTTGCCCAATATATAAAGGGAGATCCCTCGATCTTTCTGAAATTATTTTGATTTATAAATCGAAATTCATTTCGCCGAGATAAGAAATTAGTTCTCTTTGTTTCACTATCCCTTAGTTCCACCAGCCGATAATATGTGGCAAATTGTTCTTTTCTCGTCGCTTTACTGATTGAAAAAAGTGTACTCTGAACAACCTCTCCACTTAATTCATCAAATGTCCTCGGACCTAGATGCAATAGACTATCGATCGTTTGAGTGGATAATAAGTGTGCACGTAGTTCGTCATAAGAACTTAGAAACATCCAACTCTGCTGATTGATCATACTATATCTTCCCAGCTTTTTCAAGAGCGAATAGCATACATCCATAAAAACTGCAAACAAATCGCTCTTACTTCTAAGGTATCTAGTATTGACATAGTTTTTCAAAAATCCGTTCATATTCTTCTGAATCATGTATGGCGGATTAGCAGCTATGGCTTCATATTGCTGCGTAAGCACTATTAGTATGTGCAAATAAGGCGTCAGTTTATTCAACAACTCTTGCTGCAACAGATCCAAGTCTTTACGTTGCTGCCATTGCGAAAATTGTTGCAGTATATAAGTTCTCGCTTCTTCACTGATATCAAACTGCATAATAGAGCCAAGGTTCTGTGCCTGCAACATGAGGTGCAAAGCGTCTTGCAGTGGCTTCACATAATCCGCACCATCTTCATTTAAAAAGACCTGTACATCCTCTTTGGTAAAATGTACAGGTGCTGGCATGGCATAGATGTGAGGAAGAATATTCTTCTTCAAGATATCAGGGTAGAATTCTGCCGCTTTCATGAGTACAGCAAACTGTGCTAGTTGTGCAGCCCGCAGGTCAATATCCAAACCATAAAGATTGTGTTTCAAAATGCTTTCAACCGCTTCATCGGAAGGATAGTATTCTTCCAAGTACATTTTGTACAGCAGCTCAAAACCTTCCACCATAATATGCCCGGAGCCCGAAGCTGGATCTAATAATTTTAAATCCTTTACTCCTTCAATAATCGGCTCTGATGTCTCGCTGTTATCCACCGCTTCCACCAGATATTGCATATGCCCTTTGATAGAAGAATCAGGATGCTTTTCCAGCCAAATCTTACCCACGGTGTTCTCCACCATGTATTTTACAATCCAGTTGGGTGTAAAAATCTGTGTGGCAGCCGGGATGTCTTTGGCCTCGGCTTTTTTGCCGTCCTTAAACTTTTTAAATACCTGGTCTTTTTTCTCGCTGATATAAAACTGGTACAGCCAGCCAATCAGCTCTACCTGCCGGTAATCTTCATCGGTGATATAGCCGCCATTGTTCAACAGGTCCAGAAAACCACCGGAGCTTAAAATATCATCGGGCAACAGGAGTTCGGTATAATCGTCAATGCTGCCAAACACACGGTTAAGCAGGGAATGACCGTGGCAAAAGCCGATAAGCAGGATAGCAAAAACCTGCGTCTCTTTCTCATAATCGGTCAGTATCTTTTTCAGCCTTTCCTGTTCCGTCTTATTCAAAAAATCGTACTGTCCGCTTCTGGCTCTTTTCACCAGCACTGGCGTTTGCTCTTCTACACTCACCGGTTCCAGCAAGGGCTGTTCATAGCCATTCTTACCCAGGATCTGCAACGCCATTAGGCGGTTAAACCAAATGTAAGCTGCCCGTTCGGCCACTTCATGTAACCCTTCTTTGCTCACTTCCTCCTTCAGGCTTTGCCACAAGTGAGGAACTGTAGGATCATCAAATACACCTTCCCTGAACAAGAAACCACCCGAAAGCGCTTCCGGCTGTTCGGTAACATTACCGTCTTTATCAAATCCCCAATAATACAGCTTACGGGTTACGCCATCAATTAACAGGGTGCGGGCCTTTTGCCCAAATGTTTTAAGCAGTGTCGTGTTCATGGCTTTTTATTCGATGATGATGGTTTTGTTTTGCGATAAGATCTTCGTCATTTCAGCCGAGAGTTTTTCTAGGAAATCCGACAACTCTTCCTGCGAGCGGATGGTGCTTTTTACTTTGGAAACCTTGTAGCGCTGGGTCTTCTTTTCCCAGGTGCCACCGTCTCCGTCATCGCCTGCGCTGGGAACACTCCTGATGATTTTTTCCAGCTGTTCTGATTTGAAACGATCGGCTTTGGACTTTTCCAACTGCAGTTGCGTGATATCGTTGGTTGTCTTTAGCCGTTGTAGGAGGTTCTCCCTGCACAATGTGTCGTATGGCACACCTTCTTTTTTGGCTATTTCCTCTAATTCAGTGAACACATGTTCGTACAATTGAACCGCTTCCTGTTGCAATTTGGTCACATAAGCTTGCAAAGCCTTTTTAATGTCATCGTACTGCTTTACTATTACCCGGAATTCGCTGGCAGGCTCCTGTTTTAAAAAGAAAGCGTGAACGTCTGATGCTTTGGCCTGATCCGCTGCATCAAGGTATCTTATGTTTTGCTCGTTGGCCGTAATGAACCCTTTGATCTCGTCATACTTCGGCAAAGAGGTACTGATAAACTGCCGGATCTTTTCCGCCCTATCTCTCAGTTCTTTCGCCCCTCCTTCCCCATCGGTAATTTCTTTGAACAACCGCTGTGGCTCTCCAATACTGGTCCAGCTTTGGAGCAGATCAGCCAATTGTTTGAACACTTCGCCAAAGGGGTAAATGTGGTAATACTTGTCCTGTAAATCTTTATACTCCTTAGTTATATCGGCTAAACTTTCCCGAAGCTGATCGTTCAGCTTAAAACCATCTGTACTTAAAGAAGAAGTAGGCTTTTTGAAGATTTCGCCATACGCTTTTGTGGCACTGGCCACCAATGCAGCATCCAGGCTGCCAACAGCTTTCACCCAGCAGGAAGAACGCTCGGAAGTAGTAATGGCTTTTTCTACAAACTCCTTTGGTGCATATCGTGGCGTGTTTTTGTATTCCAGATCCCGCAACTTGCGGGCATTCAGTATGACTACCATATCAATCACCGCTACGTCCTTCCAGCCAAACGGAATTTTACTGAAATGACGTACCAGGTCTTCAATGCTCCACTCGTTGCCATTGGCGGTGATTACTTCCTCCACTTTGGCTTCGGCACCGGGCAGCTCACCCATATCAATTTGGATAGCATTGGCAACTCTTGTCCTTAGATCTGCAGCCGTACGGGCATAAGGTGCTGCCAGTTTCATAAACCGGTAAACCCGGTCGAGGTGAAAGCGCAGGAGATTATTGAAACGCTCTTGCGGTCTTGTGCCCGTGATAGAAGATGGATCGATGATTTGCTGTTGCGATATGGTCCTAACTTCGGCAAACTTTTCAGTTAGCTTTAAAACTATTTTGTCGCGTAAGGTATTGTTTCGCTGCCTGGTAATTTGCAGGGTTTTCTCCCTCTCGCCAGTGGCAGCGGCTGAGTTGTTTTTAAAATAGACGATTGTTTTTGTATACCACTCCAGATCCTTCCGGAAGGCTTCGTCTTTGTAAAACCATTCGTTTAAGCAGATGTACAGGTCATTGGCAATGGCATTCACCGATTTATCTTCCACCGATTGCTGATCGAACAAAACAATGTTCACTTTTACATCACCATTGCGAAAAAACTCTTTGTCGTCGATGACATAACCAATGCGCACATCATTCTGATCAAGGGATATCTTGCTTTCAATTTTAATCAGCGGTCGCAGTAGCTCATCTACAAGAGAAAGACGGTCATCCAGGGAAGGCTTGGTATTCTTAATGAGGTTGGTCACCTGGATTTCATCTTCCGAATAGAAGAAGTATTTGCCGTTCTCTTCACGAATAATACTGTCTTCAATTAATCGCTCAATGACAGCCTTGATCCTCTTTTGCAATGCCGCCCGGTTTTCATCCAGCTCTGTCATCATCAAAACAGTGAGGTTATCGATGTTAGGTGGAAAGGTCATCAGAACACTATCTTCCAGGTTGGATATCATAAACAAGGTACTGACCACCCGCTGGGCGAATTGATCATTTCTTACCCATGTAAGCGACATTGGCTTATCAATCACCCGCCGACCTATATGGGTGAGGTTATTCCGAAAAAGCTCATTGTAGAAATAATCGAAAGCGATAAACAACCCGACATTTTCACCGGCGTGTTGTTTAGTAGTGTAATGGGTAATGCCAATGACTGAACGTTCATTGTTTTTCACCTCGGTAATCACATAGTTCATGCGCTGGAATGCCGAAAACACATCGGCAATCAAGCGAAACTGGTAAGGAACGAACGGATAGGATAAGATAAAGTCGTCCGCATCGGTGTAGCCTTTGTACAAATCATGGCTTAGCTTAAACTGGTGCTGTATAAAATCCTGCTTTTGCTTGTACAAGTCATTCAGCACTTTGGTACCAGCTGCATTTTTATCCAATACCCTTTTACGAGTGATGTACGAAGCATCGGTGCTCTCCATGGATATGCGGGTATCGAAGCGACCAAGGATTTTTCCGAATTCATCTGGTTTATCAGGATCTTCATCAAATCGACTAACAACTTCTTCCAGTGTTTGCTGAGCCGTAACTGCTATCCAGATTTTATTTTTTAACTGTACGCTTATCTCTTCAATTATTGTTTGAAGATTAAGCAGCACATCTTTGTTATTTCCGATGTATTGAGATATTTCGTCAACAAGAAAAATTAGGCGATAATTATCGCCTTGATTCTGCAAATAATCCTTCAACTCTGGGATCAGCTTTGAAGTAATTCCAATATGATAAGTTTCGGGATTGATTAAAGTGTTATGTAATGCTTTAACATCTAAATCAGGCAGCAATGTTTTAGCTATTTCTAATACGCTTTCCAGCTTGTAACCTGCCAGGTCGGCCGCTTCCAGGTCCCAGTTATGCTGCAAATCTTTTTCAATCCGGCTTTTGAATTCTAGCAACTTGCCGGCTTTGTCTAAGGGCTTTTCTAGCAACAGTGCTAGTGGAATGTTCACACCGTTGTATCCACGGTGTTGGTTGAACATGTTTAAGAAAATACGGGTGAGCCTTTCTCCGGAATGATCGTCAGTCACAGCTTCCACGTTGAACATGATGTTACTGCAGCTTAGATCAGCAATACGCTTTTGCAAAGCCTTGATCTTACTTTCAGTGATCTGTTCATTGTGCCCTGCCTCAAAAGGATCGTAGTCTTTGGCTGCCTTCAGGATCTTTTCAAATGCCACTGAGCTAAACTTAGAGTCTAGGCAGTAGTGCATGAACTTTAAAAAGTGCGACTTACCGGACCCGTAGTAGCCGTTGATCCAGATCCCGGCTTTTTGGTCTTTTTTATTGGCAAGTGCATCCAAAAATTTCCAGGCACGTTCCAGCAAGTCATCAGTGAAAACGTATTCTCCAATTTCCGCTTTGATGGTGTCGGGATCTGTGGCACTGACAACAACAGCGGGATTAATGTTTCTTTCAATGGGCAGCTCAAAAAGTTCTCTTATCAGCATATTATTGGTTGATGAGTTTTATAGCACGGTACAGGTGCTCGTCGTTTAAAACTTTGAAAAGATTATAATTTTTTTCCGCATTACCCGGATAGAAGAGAATGATCTTATATCCATTAATGTATTGCTCAAAAAGATTCATGAACTTGCTGGCCCTTAGGTAAGGGTAAATTTGTCCAAATCCATAAACAAAAACATAGCTTTTTTTCAGATCACTCACTTCATTCAGGTGATGCTGAATTCGGTTGTTCAGGTACACACAAAACTTTTTATCATTGGCTTTTTGCCGAAGTGTCGTTTTGATGTTCTGGTGATTTTTGGCTTCTTCCGAAAGAATAAACTCATACCAGTTCGACGCTCCCCACTTTTGAGTTTTTAAATACTGGCAGAATTCATCAAAAATGTTGAGCGCCAAAACATCGACAAAATCCGTTGGCCGAACCAATCGCTCTTTCATAGTAACGATTTCCTGGCGGATAGCATACTCCTGCTCCGGATCATACAGGTACATGTACGCCGGAAAAAAAAGGTAACCTGTAGCTGGATCCTGGAAGGATTTATCGCACAGCAGATCGTATAGTTCTCTAATTGTCATTACACATCTTAATTAAATTTTCCTTATCAGGTTTCTTTAGGAAATAGGCATCTAATGCCCAGTACTCCTTTCTTTCAAGAAAAAAGCAGAAAAACTGCGGCAGTGCATCTGATTTCTGAAGTTGGCTCCCATTCGATAGGCCGGCAGTTTCCAGCATGAAGATGTAGCGGGTTATGATTTTCTCCCGGGTGTCTTCTGTCCATTCCGCAACATTGTCATGAGAGGAAGCGATTTCATCGAGCCGCATTTTGTAGCGATAGGCATCAATTTCTGTTTCCAACGAAAGAAATCTCGGCACCGTTACATTGAAATGAAAGTCATACACAATTCTGTATGTTTTCATGGCCACGTAAAAGAGCAGCAACCGCTTTTCTTTCTCGGCGCAGGAATGGTAGAATGACCAAAAACTGAGATCTGTGTAGTGGTATCTTTTCCTGATTTCCTGAAGAACCCTTTTGCGGGAACTTTCAGAGTTTATTTTCAGGTATTTATTTTCCTTTACTTCCTGCCATAAAAGATCAATCGCATTCGGCTGCGCCAGGACAGGATACAACGATTCCATCTCCGGGAACATCAAACCGGCACCAGTGAAAGCGGCACTATATTCTAACGCACTTTGATCCATTTTGCATCGAACTTATTAAGGTTCGTAAACCATTTTAAATCCTAACTTCCTTGCCATAGGGCCATAATAGGTCTTTACATCCCGGTGAATCAGCGGAATTTTTCTGTACTTCTGGCAAAACTCAAAGTATAACATGTCCAGGAAAGTACTTGGCATAAAATCTATATCGCACGAGTATCCCGATACTGCCAAGGCTCCCGTCTTTTTTCTAAACCTAGTAATTTCCCTTGTTGGAATATTAAGTGTGCTACAGCTTCCGAAGTGAATAATTTTATTCTGCGCCTTATCTTCCAAAATTTCCCCAATCTCCTGTAAAGAAATTTTTTTCTTTTTGCCCACGTGCAGAATACCTGGATCTCCATGAAAAGCGAAATATATGATACTATATCTTTTGTAGCGCATCAATGCAGATTCATTAAGTAACGCTTCTAGTTGATCAATTGTCGAACAGTTTTTATGAATATGCTTTACATTGCCATTTTCTTCAATAAACTCCAGTGCAGTTCGGATACTAGATTTGTCTTTCAGATTATGGTTCCAATTCCCTTCTAAGCAAAAAATATTCTTTTCGGAAAACTTGGACAATTGCATTGCAGGTAGTTTAATAAAAAATAATCCTATGGCTATTCGGGAAGTAATATAACCCAATGCCTGCAAAAATAATTGTTTATCCGACCCTTGTTAATCTAATATTCAAAGACTTGGAGATTGAAAAATAAAATCTTTTCACTGATAAAAATCATCTTTTGTGACTTGATTGCTTCTTATTTTTTGGCTGTATGCCATACGGGCTTCACTTTCCTTCAGGAACATCGCTTTCATACTGGCACCACTGCGCTCAAATTTCATCACATTGTTGATGGAAAGAGAAATTGCAATTTTATCCACATCATGGTCTGTTCCGATATAGGTGAACGTCCACTTTTTATCCTTTAGATTTTCGACCATCTTCCGTATCAGTTTGCCGCTGTACTCAATAGATGCATTTTCTTCTCCATCGGTAAAGATGGTCACCAGCACATTGTAAGCCTGTGTGCCTTCCAATTCAGCAGCCAGCTTGCCCATGCTGATGCCCATGGCATCGAATAGCGGTGTGGAAGCATCCGGCCGGTAGGTTGACGTGTTTAGTTCATTCAGATGTTTTACAGGCTCCCGCCACAAATGCGTTTTGCGTCCTAAACCGTTGAAACTTACGAGGGAAATAAAGTGCTCCTGCTCCGAAAATTGCTGCTCTACGCCTCTAATGGTTTGCACGATCTCGTTGAAGCCCTGAATAGTTTCCTTTTTGATGGTCTCCATTGAGCCGCTTTCGTCGAGGATAATGAGGTTATGTACCTGGTGTTTGTTGTCCATATCGTTTTCGTTTAATGATGATAAATAGCGGCCGCTGCCCTTTATTCATAAAGCGGGATGTCACTATCCCTGTTCCGGTCTAGGTAAAAACGATCATTCAGAATGGCCTCGTTGCCCAAGGCTTCCGGCAACTCTTTTTTTGAGCTGATCTTCAGCGCCTGCATCTTCAACGCCTGGCTGATCAGGTTTCCTTTGCCGGCCGTTAGTTGTTTGCGGGCGTCACCCCAGGTTTCAGTGGCCTTTTCAAGCTGGGTGCCCACCCTCTCAAAGGTTTCTACAAAACCAACAAGTTTATCGTACAATTTGCCGGCTTTATCGGCAATCTCCTGCGCATTTTTATCCACCGCATCCTTACGCCACATGTCTTTTACCAGTTTGAGCGTTGTAATCAAGTTGGCAGGACTAATCAAAAAGATGCCCTTTTTGTATGCGTACTGCCATAACTCCGGCTCGTTGTGCATGGCAGCAATGTAGGCCGGCTCAACCGGCACAAACAAAATAACGAAATCCAAAGTCTGACTGATATCACTATAGTTTTTGGCGGACAAACCGTCAATGTGAGATTTCAGCGATTTGACCAGATCTTTTGCATGGGCTTTTTCTTCTTCCCCGTTTTGTGCATTGCACATATTATAGTAGCTCACCAGTGATACTTTGGAGTCAATGATGATTTTTCGGCCATCCGGATAATTCACTACTATATCCGGGCGGATGGTTTTGCCATCGTCATTTTTCGCACTGTGCTGCGTCTTGTACTGCAGGTCTTTTTGCAGGCCAGAATTCTCCAGGATGGCTTCAAGGATAGATTCGCCCCAGTCGCCCTGCTGCTTTACCTGCAGGCGGAGGGTTTCTGTCAGCTTGTTGGCTTGTTCAGAAAGGGTTTGGTTTAGCGTAGACATATGCCTTACCTGTTCCCGCAGGGAAATCCGCTCTTCTGATTCGCTACGGTGCTTCGTATCAATATCTTCCTTGAATAGCTGGATCTCTTTTTGCAGCGGAGTTAAAATATTTTTTAAGTTTTTCTCCTGCTCCTGCGAGAAAGCCTGGCTTTTGTTCTCCAGTATTTTTTGTGCGAGTACGGAAAATGCATCCTCAAACTTCTTACCTAAGTTATCCATCTCATCTTTTTGTGTGTTGAGCTTTTCCTGTTGAAAGCGGAGTTGCGCCTGCAGGTTGGAATTAGTTGTCTGGAGTCCTTGAACCTCCTGTGTTCTTTTATCAAGTGTCAGCTGTAAAGTATTCATATCTGCCTTCAAGCTAAGAATGTCCAGTTCCAGATGCTCCTTTTCGGTTGTTCTTTCAGCCAGTTCACGGGAAAGCGTCCTGAGTTCTTCTGTTTTTGCTTCACAGGAAAGCGCAAGTTTGTTACTTTCCTCTTTGCAGGTTGTAAAAGCGTTATCAGCAACGGCTTTGTCTATTTTTAAAGCATTGAATTCAGCCTGCAGGGAGTGCCATTTATCAGCTGTAACAAAGCTTTTTTCGAAGGCCAGTCTGCGGATGATCCAGGTAAAAACGCAACCGGCAATCAGTGTAACAAGAGGGAGAAAAAAGTTTAGCATCATAAAAAGTGATTTTGGTTATACAAATCTGGTCTATAGTTGTGCAACCAATTTGCACAGGTAATCAAATTGATATTTGGTACACATCTTCCTTGTTTCGTCGGATGTCGGTAAGGTGGAACTCTCCTGACTCCGGAATATCTTCCAGCAGTTCAAACAACCGGCACGGAGCATCAAGTTCTTCAAAGACAAGCGTAAACACACTGTCTTTTTTCAGATATTTCCAATCGGGATATGGTGCAATGCCATATGCCTGCAACAGGGCTTTGCGGGTGCCATCTTCCTGCACCAAAAAAGTAGAGGGCCAGATTCGGGCCGGTCCGCCAAATGTCATCCTGCAATGAACGATGGTTGCTTTTTCCTGGAAGATTTCTGGTGCGATAGCAAAATCAATCTCGGGTTTGAATAAAGGCAGCACACTGGTTTTACTCATAGCGGTCTGTTTGGTTCAAAGATGGAAAGTGTGTGTGCAAAGGTTTTGCACACCCTTAAATATAAAGAGCAAGGGCACACTGAAATACGTTTTTCATTTGCTCACAGAGCAATGCGGGCTGCAACACTTCTATATCGGCACCATAACCAAGAAGCACTGACCTTAGTTCGTAATTGTTATACAATTTTAATTTCACCAACAGGCTCCCATCGTCCAGCTGCTCTGTTTCCTGGTTAAAATGAATAGGCTTTGTTTTAATGTATGGCACTTGGGGAGGTTTCACCTTTAAAATAATTTCATTCACCTCCTCGCCAACAGGAATGGTTACACCAATCAGGTTATTGAAATACGTATTGGGATCAAAAAGGTTATTCTCTTTGAAAATGGTTTTGGCAGGCTTAATGTTTTTAATCCTGTCCAATGCAAGGTTGCAGAGGGTGTTATATGTATCATCTCTTACAAGCAAAAACCAGCGGTTGCGGTATTCTTTCAACAGGTAAGGATGTACCAGTTGTTCATATGATTCTTTTCCAAAAGGCTGGTAGGTGATAATCAAGGGAATCTTTTCTTTGATACTGGTAAAAAGATCATCCAGGTGCTCCAACCCTACGGCTGTGGTGTGTTTTTCAAACTGGATGATGGTGCGGTCAGAAACAGGATTTTGAGCAATGGTATTTTCCAGTTTTGCAATTATAGCGGCTGCATCTTTTGCCATAGACGTATTCCCGATTTGTTTGATTACTTCCACGGCATCTTTCAATAAAATGATTTCTTCATCACTTAAGGGAAGATTCTTAATCGAATAATTGACATCCGAATACGCATAATAAACAGTTGCACCTTCTTTCCTTTTTACAATAGGAGCTCCCTTTTCATCCATCAAATAGGCAAGAGCATACTGAAGTGTTCTTTTACTAATGGTTTCTTCCCCACTGTTCTCAAGTTTTTTGTTGATGGCCTTTTTCAGTGTATCAATGTCCCATTTTTTTCCTTTTTGCCGGAAACATGCATCAATCAACTCGATACGGCGGTAAAAGTCTTTACTCTTTGGCATGCAGTTCTGAATTGGTTAAAGAAAGAAAAGATAACCTTGATCATTTTAAACAACAAAATCATTTTCCTTTTGAGTAAACCTTGCTGAAAAAAACAAGAATTATCTAATCGTAGAAATTCGAATTTTCGCTCAACTCTCTCATGTTATTACGAAAAGAGCAAAAAAATGAAGTTGACAAGTAACTGCGTATTGGTAAGATGGAACCTTGCCAAAATACCTGACTAAAATGGTTGATGCTGGCACATGCTCTTTCTTCACAAGAGCCGACAAATCACTCCAATGACAAAAGAAATATTGCCTGTATCGTCTTTTTAAAAGCTCAGGACAAAAAGGGCAGCGAAGCTATGGGCTGCCGGGAAAGACTGCCTAAAAATGCCAAAAGACTACGGCATAACACAAAGCGGTTCCCACATTTCTACAGACACTATTTATTCCGTTTCCTTTTGGCCCCTCCACGGCAGCCCGCTTCCGGACAGCTTTCTTTTTGTCCTTTTTCTTTTAAAAAGTTTTTTATGGTTTATCTGATTCACTTCGAAAGCAAACTGCATCACGCACAGCACTACATCGGGTTTGTGGAGGGTGATTTGGGACAGCGCATTGCCCTGCACAAAAGGAGCAAAGGAGCCAAACTTCTGGCAGCCATAAATGAAGTCGGAATTGAATGGCGTGTGGTACGCATCTGGCGGGGTGCAGACCGCCAGTTTGAACGCAGGCTAAAGAACTACAAGAAAGCCCGCTGCTTCTGCCCAATCTGCGGCGGCTGGCTTTGAGAGATGCATTTCTTCACTTTAAATAAACCTTTATGACAATTATTGGACGCATCACAAAAGATGCAATTGTAGCCACAACGAAGGACGACCGCAAAGTGGTCAATTTTTCCCTTGCGATCAACGAAAGCTACCAACCCAAGGTAGGTGATCGAGTAAAGGTGACGACCCATTGCAACTGTTCTTACTGGCTGGGCGAACGCATAGCCGAAAACCTGAAAAAAGGAACGTTACTGGAGGTGACCGGCCGCATTTATGTTTCGGCTTACGTGGGCACGGATGGCACAGCAAAGGCTTCGCTCAACTGCCATGTTTCGGCCATCAAAATTCATGCATGGCCAAAGGAGGTGGAAGTTCTTGGAAGGGCAACAGAAAATTTTATTTCAGCCGAGCAACCTGACGATGTGCCCTTTTAGTATTTACAACCGGTGGCGAGACAACAGTCACCAGTGCTTTTTCCCTTTCTCTTTCCTCAGTAACTACTTAAAAAACTTCTATATGAACACCTGTTTTCTTTGTGGGCATATGATGGTGCCTGGTGTGCCGGCCGCCTGCAAAAACACGTTGTTACGCAGGGCCTTTGACGCCCTGCAGCAGGCGGTGGAAAACCAACAGCCACCCCTTGTTGGGGATTACACCATCCGTCTGTTCCCGGCCCAAAAAATCTGCCTGCTTTCGGAACGCTTCGATCCGCAGAAGCCGGATATCACCCTGACCAAGACCCTGGAAACAGCCATCGTGCAGGTCTCAAGCCAGTACGGTCTTTGTCCTTCCCTTTGGACATTTGTGGAGCATTCCCATAGCGGCACCGGAAAGAAGGTACAGGAGGCATACGACCTGGTTGTCCTTAACCACGACGACCTCACCTGGGAATACCTCTGGCACAGTGACGCACCCACGGAGAGAGAACCCTATTCTGATTCACTGTTGGTGCGTCGCATCGAGCAATACCGAAGCGGTACCGATACGATATTATAAGTCAGTGAGAAAAGACCACCAGGTAGCCGTTTTTGAATACTACGATACAATGAAGGTTGAAGAGCTCTATTCCGCCACTGATGTAAGCGTCGGTCACAGAATAGAGAATCGGAGGTTCAAGTCACTCAGCATCCACGTAAGTAGTTTCAAAATCAGTCAATCCCTTTCAGTGATAGCCAATAGGCCGTTTGAACCCGCAACGGGATATTTCCCATTAATTATGTTGCACACTGTTAAATCATGCCGCCTTTGAAAATTCACAAGTTCATCCAGTTTGTATTTCTTTCAATTGCTCAATTTTTGTTTTAAGTTTTGCTTCCTTATCCGCTAAGTTCCAAGCCTCACTTAATACCAATCTTGCCTCTTTTATGATTTCGTCACTTTCCTCTTGTATATCTCGAAGATTCATTTCATCAATGTCCGATATATAATTGAAGAAATGATTCAGCGATTCTTCCAGTTTCACATGCGTAGGAAAATCTGGGTTCAAAAAAAGTAAAATCTGATTTCGCTTTTCCTCGATTTTAAATCGTAAAGAAACAACTTCTTTTTCCATTGTCTCTAAAGCCAATTCCAATTTCTCAATTTGTACTTCCCTCCTTTCATTCCTCGGGAACTCTAAATAACTTTCCTCCCTAAGGTTCTTTAGTTCCTCACTTTTCTGTTGGTATTGTTCAATTAAAACACGAGCTTGAAAAATGTTTGGAAGAAGTTCGCTTAATAACGGGCGTATACTCTTTATCCATTCTAATCTTGCTTGCGTTAAATTGTTTGCCCGTACCTGTTCGATGGTATTTCTCGCTGTTTGTTCTATTTGCTGTCTTGAAATGTCCAGTTGGTCGGCAGCTACCGCAAGTTGCGTCTTTGATTGCTTTTCCGCATTTGCAGCCTGCACAGAGGCATTTTTTGCCCCAACTTTATAGGCAATTGTTGAAGAAATCAAGACAGTAAGAAGGGCAATCACCGAAGGCATCCACTTTTCCCACCATGAAGATTCGGACTTTTTAAAAATTTCTTCCAGTTTAGCCACTTTTAAGATGGTTGTGTCTTTTGCCTTCATTTCGTCAGCGGAAGCAATCATTCGACTTACCAATACGTTAAGCGAATCTATATTTGAAGAAAGCAAACTATCACTTCTTTGGGGCTGGGAGTGGCTGATATAACAACAAAGACAAAATAAGATGACAGCGATAAATTTCATGACGTAACCTCTTGGAGTTTGGCTTCCACTTCTGTCAGCTTCATTTCATATTCGTCAAGTAATCTTGGCTTGAAGCCGTTTGGGTCAGACCAGAATCTGCTTTTCTCCTCCAAGGTTTTGGCAAATTTCTGTAGTGTGACACCTCCAATTCGTCGTAAACTGTTTGCGGCCTCCTGCCAGGTGGTACTCAATATCTGAGAAGGAATATCTGTTTGGTCTTTCCTGGTTCTGACGATATGAGTTCTTGTCAAGCGTATCGCATGGCTCACAATTTCAGAGACTTTAAATTTTTCTTCATTCGACAACTCCCCTGTTCTAGCGATATAATTTTTAACTAACTCAAGAACGAAGACTCCCATAAGTAGGTATTTGGTTACTGAATTTATTAAAAAAACTAAACAATGCTTTGAATATTTGTCTATCTAATTTTGAACACATTCTTTGACAACCATTGTGTTCCTGAATAAACATTGAACACTGGGTTGACATTGCATTTCGCGATTTCAAGTTTCTAAAATACCAACACAATATCTTTAAAACAACAGTGAAAGTAAAGGTGAGCGCATTTTCATTACCGCCAAGCTTCCGAATTACATTCGAGTAGGCAGTTATGATTTGATAGAAAATTACCTGATCCTAATCACCTCGAACGACGGTTTCGGGGCCATTACTGCCGCTTTTACGCCAGTACGCATCGTGTGTCAGAATATACGCTCAATGCAGCGATGCACAACCACACAAACAGCATCAAAATTCGGCATAAGGCGAATGCACGGGAACACCTGCAGCAGGCACATAAGCTGATGGGTATTTCGAACCAGCTTTCCGCTGACCTGGAGCAGCTTTTCAATCAGTGGGCAGAGGTACCCATCACCGACAGCGAAGTAAAAAAGCTTATTGCGCTGGCACTGGCACCCGGAAAAGAAGGCCTGCAAGGTTTGGGAGCCGAAAGTAAAGAAGCCCTTTCCACGCAATTCCAGAACGTCTGTGAAAAGGCTTTTGAATATGCCATGAGCAACCCCACACAAACAGTGGAAACCACCAAAGGAACCTTGTTTGGTGCTTATAATGCCGTGACAGGCTACTACCAGAATGTAGGGAACTATAAAGATGGGGAAGCCAAGCTAAAGTCCATTATTTTGGGTGGCACCGCCCAGCAAAGAAGCACAAGAGCTTTCCGGCTTTGCACCGAATTCATGCGCCATGGCAGCAGCGCTTTACACTTGAATTAACCAACATCAAAAGGGAGGCGAAAGCCTCCTTTCATTCAAAACTTTATCTATGAGCAATCTTTTGAAGCAATACCAACAGATAAAGGCAAAATACAAAGACGCTCTTCTGCTGTTCCGTATCGCTGATTTTTATGAGGCATTTGACGAAGATGCAGCGGCTGTCGCAAAGGTGTTTGAGGATCGTTACATGAAAACGAAAAATAAATAAGGTCAGATCGTTGGTTTAAGTATTCCTCACTACGCTTTAGATACAGCCCTGCATAAACTGGTGCGGGCCGGTCATAAGGTGGGCTTATGCAACCAACTGGAAGAACCAAAAAAGACCCAAACAGGAAAAAAGAGGCGTTTCAGACCTGCTTTAAGGAAACCGCCGCCTTGAAATTCGCCGCCCTGACGGGCGGTGTATTTTTTTGAAAAATCAGGAATGTATAAGAAGGGTGGTTTTCACTGATTAACTGCACAAAGTTCGGCGCTCCCTTTCAAAGGCTGGCAAGGAACTACGACATAAAGAAAAGCTCACCTATAAAGCGGCAGATGCCATTTATTTCGTTCCTCCTTGCGCCTGTGGAAAGCGGAGCACCGGCGAGGGTTTCCTAATCAATTTTTTAACCCTCAAAATGGAAGATTATGGAAAAGAAACCCCTCCAAGAAATGATGACCCAGGTAGCAGAAGTAGAGCTAATCTATAAGTCCAAAGTAAAAGCTTCTGACCGGCCACTGATCTCCTCCTCCCTCGATGCTTACAATGTGTTGAAAGAGCTTTGGGAAGAAGGGAAAATGGACCTGGTAGAGCAGTTTAAAGTCTTATTCCTGAACCGGGCTAACCGGGTGCTTTGCCTCTTCAATGTTTCCTCCGGCGGCATTACCGGCACGGTGGCAGATCCACGTTTGATTTACACGGCAGCGTTGAAGGTCAATGCCGTTTCGATCATTCTCTCCCACAACCACCCATCGGGTGCACTAAAGCCATCCCGCCAGGATGAGGAGCTGACACAGAAAATAAAAGGTGCTGGCGCTTTCCTCGACATCAAGGTTCTGGACCATGTCATCCTTTCTTCAGAAGGGTATTACTCGTTTGCAGATGAAGGACTCTTATGAGTCCTTTTTTTGTTTCATCCACCAGTAAGACTTTTCTATCCTTTTCTTCCTTTGTTATCACCCAATTCGGAAAAAAGACGCCTGTCTGCTACCTTCGGTAAATCGAAGATGGCATCGTTCGATCTGAATGTAGTGCAAACAGCCATAGAACAAAGGTGGAGAGGATCCTGACTTCCTTACCTTGAACTTGCCCGCAACGATGGTTTTCTCGTTCACACAATTTGCGTCTTCGCCATCAACCAAGCAGATCATTTACACTATAGAATATCAAATCGCGAAACTATCTTCGAAAAAAAAGAGAAGCAGTTGCCTCTCTTCGTATACTAATATCCAATCACTGAAAGGCAACCATTTTTTTATAGTCAAACTTTTCGTACTCTCTGGCTTTTGACGTTTGCTTCTTCAATTCTAGCAACTCGTTTTTAAGATCAACTTTTAACCAAATATCCGGCGTAGTATTGAAGAACTTAGAAAATCGTAATGCCAAGTCGGAAGTAAACTTCCGTTCACCTGTCAGGTACTTTTTCAGATTACCGTCTGTCATTCCGATCCTTTCTGCAAAGGTTTTAAAATTGATCCCCAAAACAACAAGAAAAGCCTTGACAAAATCATTGAGTGAACGCTCTTCTGTGCTGTTTTCCACATAATCTTCCATCTGGTATAAAGTCCGGAGCATCCCAATTTCGATCGTCTGCTCCGGAGCCCTTTGCGCAATACGACGATTCAGAAAGTCTTTTACGTCAGTCGCTTTAGAGACATTCCATTTTTTATTATCACGTAGCCCGATCACTGCATCCGGATCTGATATTCTGTTTTTCTTGATCGCCATAATACTGTTGTATTAAATGATTAAATAACTATTCTCTCTCTAAAAAATCCTTGATCAGCTTAATACCACTATCAAGTTCAATCACCATGGTGGTATCACTTATACTTTGTGCCCCATATTTACGCGAATACACAGCCATCAGCTTTACCTGGTTCTCGTCCTTTTCTTCCTGGACATCAAACACCAAGTAACCATCATATGGTGAGTCGGCCAGCAGGCTTTGTCTATAAGCAAAAGCTATCAGGCATCCGGCTACATAGTCGTACTTTCTTTTTTTGCCTTTGTTATGAGGTGCTACCTCTAAATAGGCCATATAGGGAATAGTCTTATCCTGCAGCTGGTAAATCAGACAACCCTGTATCGCACCTGGCTCTTTTTCTACAGTCAGCACATAGGCTGCAGCGTTTCTCAGTTCCTTCAGGCGCTTCCCAAAATTGAAACCCCATCCATCCTGTATAGAAGGCAATTCTTTATCATTAGCCTTTCGAATAACAGCATTTACCAGTACATCTGATGATATCTCTACTATTTTACATTTAGTTCCACTCATCCAATTAAATCCTTTCCTTTACAAAGTTAAATATAATTATACAAAATGTATAATTTTTGGCACCATTATTATACAAACTGTATAATTAACAAGTTCTAAACACCAAATAAGATTGACCTGTTAAACGAATAATACAAGCCACATTCCCCATATTCTGCAACCAGCCAGCAGATCTGGGCAATAAGATGAATAATTAACCCATAAAATTAGGAGTGCCGGCACGTTCCTGGATAGTAAAATACAAGACCCCGCGCCCCTTTCCTCGGAAGGGTATGGCTCATTTGTAGAGCAAGGGCTCTTATGCGTCCTTTTTTGCTCCACCCACCACTATTTTTTTCTCATCTTCCCCCCTAAAAGCCACCATCCTTTTTCATCTAACGGGGAAACGAAATCATCTCGTATATTGAAAAAGCAAGCAGCAAAAGCCTGTCAAACGACAGGCTCACCACTCCAAAACGATCCCTTTCTACAAATCTTTCAACCGGTAGTAAAACTCAGTCAGCCCACTTCGTTCCAGGATTTCTTCGACCGTTATCCGAAGTTCACCGACCGTTTCTAAAGGCAGGAAGGACAGGATTTCATCCCCGTTAGCCTCCTCTCTTCGCTGCATTCCCTGCTCGACCAAATGCCCCAGCAGCAGGATGGTCTGCCGGCTTGGGTTCAGGACAATTTTGCAGGTCTCTTTCATTCCCGGAGCGCTAAAGACGGTCTCAAAAATCTTTGCCCGTTCGCTTCCGTTGACATTTGACACACTACTCATACATCACATTTTTAAGGATTAAATAAATTGGGCTTCAAATCTACTTTCTCCTAACAGCATTTACCTGTTTAGATTTTGAACACGTCTTGTTTTCCGCTCCACCAACCTCTTACTTTCGGTTCGTGATACAAGCACGGATTGCTGTCAGACAACGGCAAACGGGAAGGCAGCCGGTGCCCGCTGACCGGCAAGATGTTCAAACGTATCACGTTTACCGCTGCCCTTCACTCGGAACTCGTTTCGGGTGAGTTCAAAAGACAGTAACAACAAAAACGTGAAAGAGGTATTGTGATGAAAGAAACAAAAAGAGAAGTCCGAAACATGTGGTTACACATACGGCTGAACGAGACTGAGTACAGGACCATCAGCAGCCACCACCAAAAAACAACCTGCAAAGAACTCAGCGACTATGCCCGTAAGGTACTGCTCAGAAAACCCGTAACCGTCAACCACCGCAATCAGTCGGCAGATGAAATTTTGGCAGAGATGATCCGCCTCAAAAATGAGCTCAGTGCCATCGGCAACAACTTCAACCAAGTAGTACATAAACTGCACACACTGGATACCACACCCGAAGTCAAACTATGGGTACTGATGAGTGAAAGCCAGCGGGCCACCCTGCTAAAAAAGACCGAAGAAATCAAGGTGCGGATGAATGAAATCTACGAGCGATGGTTGCAAAAATAACTTCACCCAGTTCCGTCTCAAAGGCGCTAAATTATAATGAGAAAAAGGTCCAAAAAGGCGTGGCAACATGCCTTTATGCCGGTAACTTCCTAAAAGATGCCAGTACCCTCAGTTTTGGTGAAAAGCTCCACCGCTTTAAAGCCTTACATGCGCTGAATACAAGGGCAAAAACCAACACCCTGCACATCTCCCTGAACTTTGACCCTTCCGAGTCTCTTTCCCAAGAGCGGCTGGTACAAATTGCCTCCTCTTACCTATCAAAAATTGGCTTTTCTGAGCAGCCTTACCTGGTCTATGAACACCGGGATGCCGGCCATCCACATATCCATATTGTCACCACCAACATCCAGGAGAATGGCAGACGAATCAACACCTATAACATTGGTAAAAACCAGTCACAGAAAGCAAGAAAAGAAATAGAAGAAGCATTTGGGCTGGTCAAGGCGAGTGGCAAGAAAACAGCGCAAAAGGGGGCAGATGACATAACTGCAACACAGAAAATCAGGTATGGCAAAACCGATACAAAAAGAGCTATCACAAACGTCTTACACTACGTTTTGCACAGCTATCACTATACGTCTCATGCCGAACTAAATGCCGTGCTAAAGCTGTATAACCTGGCTGCCGATGCCGGAGCAGACGGTAGCCGCATTCACCGGAATAGAGGGCTTCTTTATCGGATACTTGACGAGAGAGGCTACCCCATTGGGGTTCCCATCAAAGCAAGCTCCATTTTCTTCAAACCAACGCTCCCCTATTTGGAAGTACAATTCAAAAAAGGCGAAGGAGCAAGGGAGCCGTTCAAGCAGGGCCTAAAAACAGCGATTGACTTTCAACTTTACCAAAGGCCAATTAATTTGGCGGAGTTTGTACACCGGCTCCAAGGCGAAAAAGTAACGGTCACCCTCCGAAAAAACACACAGGAGGTGGTATATGGTCTCACCTACATAGACCACCGGACAAAAGCTGTTTTCAACGGCAGCGATCTGGGAAAAAGCTACAGTGCCGCCGGCATTCAGAAGCGGATCCTGGAGGAGACCCAAAAGTCTGAATACAAGGGAGCCGACCTCCTTCAGAAAACCTCCCCCGCTTCTCTCCCGCTCACTGGCAAAGACTTGGGAAAGCAATCCACAGAAAAATTGGCTACTGAGCAGGAGAAGTCAAACACCGAAAGCCGTTCTTCCGACCTACTCCATCAGCTCCTGAAAACGGAAAAAGAGATGGAGAACGTACCCTATGAGTTCAGGAAAAAGAAGAGGCCTGGCGGAGGACTTCAATTATAAACACAACACCTTTTATTATGCCTACAGGAACCGGAGAAAACGAAAACGGATTAAAAAAGATTATTGATTTTACACGGCTGTGGGGCCTTATTATCCTGCTGCTTCACCTTTACTACGAGTGCTACGGCGCTTTTCACCAGTGGGCACTCACCAGTGAACTGTCCGACCAATTACTCGGGAATATTAGCCGCACAGGCTTATTTAGATCCATCTATTTCCCAAAAGCGATGTCACTTGCCTTGCTTCTAATTTCATTAATTGGTGTAAAAGGAAAAAAGACAGAGATGATACAAAAATCTTCCGTCATTACGCATCTTGCCCTCGGCTGTTTCTTGTACTGGTGCAGTCCTATCCTGCTGAAAATTTCCGGAAAAGCCGAGACGATTGCTGTTCTGTACATGGCAGTAACCGGAACAGGTTTTCTGCTGGTGTTAACCGGTGGAACCCGGCTCTCCCGGCTTATTCAATTACAGTTAGGAAAGGACATTTTTAACGAGCTCAATGAAACCTTTCCTCAGGAAGAGCGGCTGCTCCAAAATGAGTATTCCATCAACCTCCCGGCGCAGTACAACCTGAAAGGAAAAGTACGCCGGAGTTGGATCAATGTGATCAATCCATTTCGGGGGCTGCTGGTGACCGGCACACCCGGTTCCGGTAAGTCTTACTTTGTCATTCAGCATGTGATCCGGCAGCACATTCAAAAAGGATTCGCCATGCTGGTTTATGACTTTAAATATGATGACCTGTCCAGGATTGCCTACAACACTTTGAAGAAAAATCTGAACGCTTACAAAGTGGCGCCGGCCTTTTACGTCATCAATTTTGATGACCTTTCCCGTTCCCACCGCTGCAATCCACTGGACCCTTCCACCATGTTTGACATAACTGATGCCACCGAATCTTCCCGGTCAATTCTTTTGGGGCTAAATAAGGAGTGGATCACCAAACAAGGGGACTTTTTCGTAGAGTCGCCGATCAACTTTCTGACCGCCATTATCTGGTTCCTGAAAAAGTACAAAGAAGGCAGGTTTTGCACCCTACCGCACGTCATTGAACTGATGCAGGTAGCATATGAAAAGCTCTTCCCGGTACTCCGGACGGAAAAAGAAATTGAAGTGCTCATTAACCCATTCATCTCCGCCTACCAGAACAAAGCTATGGAGCAACTGGAAGGTCAGATTGCTTCTGCCAAGATTGGCATGGCACGCCTCTCCTCCCCACAGCTTTACTGGGTCATGAGCGGCAGTGACTTTACCCTTGATATCAACAATCCGGAGGCCCCCAAGCTGCTTTGCCTGGCCAACAATCCGCAAAAGCAGCAGGTTTTTGGGGCTGTGTTATCGCTTTATGTGAACCGGATCATTAAGCTGGTAAACAAAAAAGGGCAGCACAAATGCAGCCTAGTATTCGATGAATTCCCCACCATTTTCATCAACGGGATTGATAGCCTGATCGCCACAGCCCGATCCAATAGAGTGGCCACTTGTTTGGGGCTGCAGGACTTCAGCCAGCTCAAAAAAGATTATGGAACAGAGGAGGCAGCGGTTATCATGAACATTGCAGGAAACATCATTTCTGGACAGGTAATGGGCGATACGGCCAAGCAGTTGTCGGAACGGTTTGGCAAGATTGTACAGGTGAAAGAAAGTGTCTCCATCAACCGGACTGATACATCAATTAGCAAATCCAGTCAACTTGACTTCGCCGTTCCGGCTTCCAAAATTGCAGGCCTTTCATCCGGAGAATTTGTGGGTATGGTGGCTGATGATCCAGACCAGCAGGTCAAATTGAAAGCTTTTCATGCCACGCTTATCCAGGATCACGCACAATTACAAAAGGAACATGTCCATGATACTAAGATACCGGTAGTGAAGATGGTTTCGGAGACGGAGCTGATGAAAAATTACAACCAAATTAGAAAAAACATCAAAGAAATCATTGAAACTGAGATAGAAATTTTGATGAATACCATTGGCTAGCACCACATAATATTCACTACAATAAATGGGACCAAAAGTTCAAGCCCTCACGATACACATGAGGTGTTTCAAAACCAATCAATCCCTTAAATAGCAAAATCTAGCAATTAGACCAAAATTTGCGCAGTCTTATATGTTTATCACTAAGTTGGAGAAACCAAATTCTTATGTTGGAAGCTATCTCTCGAGCGGCCGGCGCTGGGAATTATATCAACAATTTCTTGCTTGAACAACGCATCAACTTTGCGCTAATTTCTGTGTGCTTTTTATAGCATCTCCTTGCCAATTTAAAAAAGTGCTCTGCCCAGAAAAACCAGACCATTTCAGTCTTCCCTTTTCTGCCGCATTTTTCAAGGCTGGAGCGACCACAGACTCATCTAAATGGCATTCCCGAATATCTTTATATGGATTTACATTTTTAAACTAGGGCAAGCATGCTATTGAATTTTTGAGCCTACATAGCCGATGATTATAATATTTTGATTCTCGAATGCAACAAAGTGGATTCTGCCAGCACCAGGTGTAAACCTCGAATGCCAGGTAAACAGCCTGTCATGTCCATCTGGACAGCGGAATGTTAATTGCGCACCATACTTTTTAATCCTTGAGTCTGATTCTGGACTAGTCAAAGTTCGAAAATGTTCAGGAGTAATTGGCGTTCCATTCATAGCAGAGGCCACGCTTTGAAGATCAAAGAGACGAGCTATAATGGTTTGAAATCCCATTGTGTTTGCATTATATGCCGCCAGTTGTCCTCTTACATTCTCACAAAAAATTAGGTTTGGAAACAGTGTCTCACGGGTTTCCCACATTTGGCGGCCGCTCTCGATCGTATCTGCAATCTTCTGGGTTATAAAGCTTCTATGCTCATCAACGTGTGCTAAACAAGAAATATGTTTGGTGTCCGACTTTTCCACTCTGCTAACGACATCTCCATGCTCATCTTCAAAAATGATCTCAATATCTATAGTATAAATTGAATCTTGCCAGTGAGGAAAATCCATACTGAAGCAAATCGTATCAAATATTTTTTTAGAAGCTAAAGCTAATCCAGTACATCTAACTCCGCCAAAAGTACAAGTAAGCGGGCTATTGGTTGTTCTTTGATATTCGTCCAAAAGATCTTCTATATTGGGAAGCGTGCCTAAGACGCTCTTGAAAAGCGTTCTCAGGTCTTCATCGGCCCTATTATCTTCGAACCAATTGTATATAGTATAATTAGGGGCCAAGCTGTGTCCATACAGTCCTTCGGGTGTCCTAATGTCTCTCACGCCATGTTCCCTTGCTTTTGTATAGCAATCTCCAAACTCTTGAAGCCGTTGAATAGCTTCAACGTCAGCATGAAATGTAGGCAAAGACAATTCATTAAGATAAGCGATCATATTTTATAGAAGTTTCGTTAACATATGATCCCATACATCAAAAAAATGTTCTGGCCGGTGACTGAGCTTTCCTTTTGCCAGCACCCTTATATATTCAGGATAATTAACCAGCTCCTTTTCGGTAGCGGCAGTTTTGATAAATATTATTTTAAGTGTGTCGTCATTTAAAATTCCTTGCTTGTAGCTGTAACGCAGGCTGTTTAAGATATGGTCACTATGCGACTCCACGATCAATTGTACACCATTTGCTGCGGCTAATGCTAGTAACTGGCCAATTTTTACCTGCGCAGTGGGATGCAAATGAGCCTCAGGGTTTTCAATCAGTAGTAAGTCGCCTGGCTTTGCGATTAAGGGGGCCAAAATTACCGGAAGGCTGAAAGTAAGGCCGAATCCTACCTGCAAGGCCGAAAAATTTCCTCCTTGGGTTCCTTGTATATTATAACCCAATGCCAGTCTTTGCTCATCGATGTCAGATACTCTTGCCTGTAAGTTTAATCCTAAAATATCGGAGAGCCAAGCGTTTAAATTCTGATACAAAGATGTTGAAGCCTGACTGCCGTGTTTTAAACCGGAGATGCCGAGTTGTTCATTACTTGTGATCGCGTTTAAGAGATAGCTAGGGGCTAGTTCTCCCTGAACTCCAATCTTCGTATTGAAAGGTCGGGTACTTTGTTTCGAATATTCTTTTCTCGGACCGAATCGTTCAGCATCCAAGTAAATAAAGTTGCGTTGAAACAGGGAAAAGTCCGAATAGCTGTCACCTTCATATTGAACATCAAGTATTGTGCTGCCCGAATCAATTGCATTGACAATCCATCTATACGTTTTTTTGCCTTCAGTTATGCAAATCTCTACTTTACGTTCTTCCGCTTTTTCATAACAAAGACTTCCTGCGGTTTCAAGATTTACATAATCTCCATCGAGTATCACTTGATCTTTAGCTGTTAAAAAGTTAGAATCATAGCTCTGTTTAAGTAATAACAAAGACTGGATAATACTCGACTTGCCCATACCATTGATTCCTGTTACTAATGTAAAAGGAGCCAGGTCAAAGTTCTCGTCCTTAAAGACCTTAAAATTTTTTAAGGCTATATTAGTCATCATTCAACAAACGATTTAATAAATTCTGACAATACTTCTATCCTGTTTTTTACAGCTGTTTTTGATCCAGTCGTATCGTTAATAGCCCTGTATAACAACTCGTCACTTTCCATTTTCCGACGATACTTTGGAATAAATTCTTTCCTATGATTGACAATTATCGAAAAAGAACTTTCCCTCAATTCAACCAAGTTCCACGACAGTGTATCAAATACAGCCTTGTTCGGCAGCCTGCCCCAATCTTCGTTGCCTTTTGGGCGATAAAAGGCATGCTCTCCGAAAATCTTATGAGCCCTATCCATTGATTTGACAAACAGGTTCTCAATCTCATTTAACTCATAAGGCTCCCGATAATAGAGATCATTCATAGCTTCTGATAAAAAGAAGTCCATTTTACCATTGTACTCTTTATAGTCGAAGACTTGAAAAGCTATAAAACGATTTGCATACTCGCGGTCCACCATTCTTCTGGAAGAAACTTTCGAATTTGTTGCTTTTAAAAATTCTTTCTTTCCAGCTAGGGTTTTTGTGAACTCAGCCGGAACACCAGGGAAAAAGGCATTCCTGATTTCCTGTCCATTGAGTTGCAACCCTCCCGTATTTATCCTTTTAAAAATGTTATGCTTTACATTGTTTGGGGTACCGGGATTAATTACATACGCTACAATTTTGGCATCTAAGATGCGTTGCTTCAAATAGCTGGGAAATTTCAGGTCATTGAAATTTTTGCCGCCACATTCCTTTTGCAGATACTCAAGACTGGTTAGTTTAAATTCATCCCGCAAAAAGCTTCTGATGGTATGAAGCCTTTGCAAACCATCTACAACCCGCCAGGGTTTCTGACTGCCATCAAAATAAAATGCAGGAATCGGGATCCTGATCATTAATGACTCGATAAATCTGCTTTTTTGAACAACATTCCATAATCCCGCATTTCGCTGCAGGTCGTCTTGATCATCAATATCAATTTCAACAATATCGCCTTCACCTTCATCTGATTCATCCCCGAACAGATTAACCTGAACACCTTTCTCTTTGAGCCAAAACTTTGTTTCTTCAAATTGTTTATCGAAAATGTCCAGGGCCTCCATTCTCAACATTTCAACAATATCAAAAACACGGAAGTATTGCAAACGAATATTGACATCGTCCGGGTTATAAAGTAATTCCGCCTTTTCTCTAAAGTTCGATTTCTGAATCATTACTTAAACATTTGCATTTTTTCTGCAATTACAACACCCAAGTTTTTACTTTTCCTTATTAAGCCGTCTTCATTGATGAGCAGGCAATTTACCTCCTTTTGACTTTCGCTACCCTTTAGAAATTATTCATCCGACGGTGTGACGTCTCAATCGATGTTACTTTCTGGAGATGCTGCCACTTTAATAATGTATTGCATTAGTTGCCGCCGACTACCACTTATTTACAAAGCAACGGCCCTGTGAACCACCTTTCAATCAAAATTTATTTGCTTCTCGGCCGCTTTTTCTCTTCAATAATTTTCTCATCGAATGGTTCTAGAGTTTGTTTATTACTTCTTTGATAAGAATGAACTAGTCGAAAAGCTTACGGTTTCAATCTTAAGCCGACTTTAACTAGATTATTTAGGTCACCAAAATCAATCTGTGTATAGCCATTTAATTGTATCCTGCCAATATAGAATTTAGTGAACACATCTCTATCGAAACATTTTAATAATGTATTAAATGCTGACTCTCTTACCATTTCAAGTAAGTTAGATACATAAACCTTGATGTGTGCCAGTTTTATGGACAGTGAACTTACTTGGTCAAAGAATAAAAGTAGTGGTTTTCATTGTTCATTGGACTTTAGTAGTTCGAGATGGAATGTTTTTGTCTGGAAATTTTACTTCTTTCCGGGGTTAGCTTACCTGTTGTAACTTTCGTCTTAGAGCCGCCATGTCATCGCTCACCTTCTTGTCCAAGATCTTGGCGTAGTGCTGCGTGGTCCGGAGGTTTCGATGCCCCAGCATCTTGGAAACCGTTTCGATCGGCACCCCATTGCCCAGCGTGACGGTGGTGGCAAAGGTGTGGCGGGCAATATGAAACGTAAAGCTCTTCGCAATACCACAAGCATCAGCAATTTCTTTCAGATAAGAATTCATCTTTTGGTTACTTAACACCGGCAATAACTTCTCTCCTTTGTCACACTGTGGATGGTCGCTGTACCGATGGAGCAGTTCCAGGGTTGTCGGCAGCAGGGGTATTCGAGAAGGCGCTTCTGTCTTTTCCCGGCTGGTGAAAATCCATTTGCCACCATCAATGCCGATTTGGATCTCATTTCGCTTTAACTTTTTTACGTCGGCATACGCCAATCCTGTAAAACAGCAAAAGATAAAAATGTCTCTCACCAAAGACAGCCTTTCAATACCGAACTCCTTATCCATGATCGTTTGCAGCTCGGTCGCGGTCAACGCCACCCGGTCCACTTCCCGCTTGGTCATTTTAAACCCAGCAAAAGGATCTTTCGGGAGCCATCCATTCCGGATACATCGGTTCACAATTTTCCGGAAATTGGCGATGTACTTGATCGCTGTATTGTGGCCGCAATTCCGTTCGCTTTTCAGCCAGAACTCGTAGTCGGAGACGAACTCAAAATCCAGTTTCTGAATCGGCATGTCCTCCACCCCATATTTCCATTTCATGAAGGTAGCCGTGTGCCGGATGGACGTTTGATAGCGTTCCAGGGTACCGGCTGAAAACTCTTTTCCTACGAGGGCGGCCATTTGTTCGTTGTGTTGCCGGAAGACCTCTAGCACACTTCGTGTTTTTTCCTCCTTTCCGATGAGCAGGTTTTTGATGGCCATTGGGGTAACGGTTTGCCCCTGCTCGATCAGCTGGAGCCGGGCCTCGAATACCTTCATCCGGAAGGTATTGATATGGTGGTTCAGCTCTTTTGCCTCTTCATTTTTACCATTGACTTTTTCTGCCTTTTTGTTCCAGGCCTTCGACTCGCATTTCCGGGAGATACACAGCTCCGCGACGGCTTTGTCGATGGTGATCCGCAGGTAAATGGGCAGCGGTCCTGCTTCGTGATTTTTGGGTTTTTTCAGGTAGAGGCGCAGGCTCAGGTTTTTTCCAATCATTTTTAGCGATTTAAAGGTGATGAAATTAGGTTCTCAGCGACTCCCTGACAAGACGTGTTCAGATATTAAACAGGTTCATTTTCAAGGCGTTATAGCCTAAAACGTGAGTTCAGCTCAGCCGTTCCCTGAACTCACGTTTAACTCACGAATAGAATGAGCATTTTTGCGGCTTTTTGAGTAGGTGACTAACAACAAAAAGCCCGCAAACAGGGCGTTTGCGGGCTTTTGACTTCTTTTGATCTTGTTTTGGGCGGAGACTGAGGGATTCGAACCCTCGATACCCTTTAGAGGTATACACACTTTCCAGGCGTGCTCCTTCAACCACTCGGACAAGTCTCCATTGAAGGGTGGCAAATTTAAGGGATCTCCGCTATCCCGAAGAGTTTTTTTGCGTTTGCCGTTGTAATTTTTCCAATTTCAGCAACAGTAACATTCAGCAGGCCGGCGATCTTTTCCGCTACGAGGGCGGTATACGCCGGTTCGTTACGCTTGCCGCGGTACGGACCCGGTGCCAGGTAAGGGGCATCCGTTTCCAACACAAGATGCGACAAGCCTATCGCCTGCACCACCTGATCGAGCCCGCTGTTTTTAAAGGTGACAACGCCGCCAATTCCCAGGTAAAATCCGGCGGCCATCACCCTGCGGGCTTGCTCCTCGTTACCGGAAAAACAATGAAAAACACCCTGCAATCCCGGGTACTGCTCTACCACGGCAATACATTCATCCGTGGCATTGCGGGAATGAATAACAATAGGCAAACTGTATTGCTGCGCCAGGGCAATTTGCCGGTGAAAGGCCGCATACTGCTGTTCTGTATAGGTTTTGTCCCAATAGAAATCCAGCCCAATCTCCCCAATAGCGATAAAGGGTTGCTCCTCCAGGTAACGTTCAATAAGGGCAAGTTCCTTTTCAAAATCTTCCTTTACCGAACAGGGGTGTAGTCCCATCATGCTTTTGCAAAGGGGGTACTGCGCCGCCGTTTGCAGCATGGCTTCATGGGTTGCCGAATCGATGGCCGGTAGATAGATCGCTTCCACCCCGGCCGCCTGTGCCCGCCGTATCATCTCCGCACGGTCATCCGCAAATTCGGGCAGGTAGATGTGTGAATGGGTATCAATAAGAACAGGATTCATAAGCCCAAAGCTGCCGAAAAATTTCAAAAGAAAAAGGCAACCGAGGGCATTCACGCGGCAATTGCCCTGCTTTCGCCTTGAAAAATGGAATTGACACAAAAAAAGGCCGATCATCCATTCGATAAAGTCTTTGGGTTTTCGAAAGATTGGGTTAAAAATGATCAATTGGCGAACCAACTTCCCCGCTTGTGCGATGTGATCGTACCCTCAGTAAAGCGCAGGAAGCCAGGAATCTAGTCAATCCACAGGCAACGCCAGGGCCACCGGATAGGATAATGAAAATGATTCTCAAATTGTTTTGAGATAATTAAAATTTTATTTATACCTTTAATCCAGTTTTCATAGGGTACGGATTAAAAACGGGCCAGGGTTTCTACCCAGGCCCAAATTTTTTCAGGACCTTCTACAAGCGTTGAAACCGGTACCCACGGCGGGAAAGCGTCTCCAAAACAAGTGGCAACGCCGTTTGCAGGTTGCGCTTGGCCTTTTCACTGTCATGAAACACAACGATCGACCCCGGTCTTACACCCCGCAGCACAATGCGGGCACATTCCTCAGGGGAAACGGAAAGATCAAAATCAGCACTTAACACATCCCACATAACCACGGTTACCTCTTTTTTTTGCAGCACGTCTGCAAGTCCCCTTGCCTGTTTTTTCCTGATGCGACCGTAAGGCGGCCGGAACAGGGAACTGTTTATCCACTCACCCCCTTTTTTCACATCCTCCAGGTAAGGCGACGTGTCCGTTTTCCACCCATTGGGATGCGAAAAGGTATGGTTACCCGTGCGGTGGCCATCTTCCAAAATCTGCTGGTAAATACCGGGATGTTCCGCCACGTTTTTTCCAATACAAAAAAACGTAGCGGCCGCACCGTAACGCTTTAGTTCTGCCAGCACCCAGGGTGTAACGGTCGGGTGCGGCCCATCGTCAAACGTGAGGTAAACCGTTTTATCCTTGTCCGGCATTCGCCAGGTATAGCGGGGAAAGACCTTCGGCACCCACCAGGGTATTGTTAAAAAATACTTGTGCATGTTCTGTAAAGATAGCAGCAGGGAAAAAAGGCAGTGGAAACCGATAAACGAGCAAACCCAAATACAAAGAGCGCTTCGCCGATCATTTGTTCATTTAACAACAACCATTCGCTCGGCACAGGGAAAGACGTCACCAGAGGCCAGAAAGCTACCATACAATAGTGTGCATGCAGCACCAGTTCTTCGCTCCTTGTTCCTTGTTCTTCTGTTGGTTATTCCCACGCTATTTTTGCAGGATGAACAGTTCAAAAGTCAGAGTACGGTTTGCACCCAGCCCAACGGGAGGGCTGCACCTTGGTGGCGTTCGCACGGTGTTGTATAATTATTTATTTGCCAAACACCACGGCGGCGAGTTTATCCTTCGCATAGAAGACACCGACCAAAGCCGCTTTGTGCCGGGTGCCGAAGACTATATTTTTGAAACCCTCAAATGGTGCGGACTCGAACCTGACGAAAGCACCCAGCATGGCGGCGCTTTTGGCCCCTACCGCCAGAGCGAACGCAAAGAAATTTACGGCGGTTATGCCCAACAGTTAGTAGAACAGGGTTATGCTTATTATGCCTTTGATACGGCCGAAGAACTGGATCAAATGCGGGCCCGCCTGCGCAGTAACGAAAACCCCTCGCCGCAATACGATCGCACCGTTCGTACCCAAATGCGCAACTCCTTAACGCTTTCCAAAGAAGAAACGGAAACGCTTTTATCACAGAACACACCGTACGTGGTACGCATCAAAATGCCGGAAGGCGAAACGGTTTCGTTCACAGATGCCATTCGGGGTGAGGTAAGCTTTGATACATCGGTGGTGGATGACAAAGTATTGCTCAAGGCCGATGGTATGCCAACCTATCACCTGGCCGTGGTGGTGGATGATTATGCCATGCAGATCACCCACGCTTTTCGCGGTGAAGAATGGCTGCCGAGTGCACCGGTGCATGTGCTGTTGTGGCGCTACCTTTTTGGCGAAGACAAAATGCCGCAATGGGCGCACCTCCCCCTTATCCTGGGACCTTCGGGGAAATTGAGCAAACGCGATGGCGCCAAATACGGCTTCCCTGTTTTTGCCATGAACTGGAAAGATCCAAAGACCGGCGAACTGACGGAAGGCTTCCGCGAAAGAGGCTTCCTGCCAGAAGCGTTTGTAAACATGCTGGCCGTGCTGGGATGGAACGACGGCACTGAGCAGGAACTGTTTGCAATAGAAGAACTGGTGGAAAAATTCTCCATTGAAAGAGTGCACAGCGGCGGCGCCAAATTTGATTTTGAAAAAGCCAAATGGTTCAACCACGAGTGGATCAAAAAGCAGCCGGTTGACGCGTACAAAGACGAGGTCAAAGCCATCTTCAAAGCAAAAGGCGTCTACATCAGCGACGACAGTTATTTTGAAAAGATCCTCTCCCTGGTAAAAGACCGCTGCACCCTTCTGCCCGATTTCTGGGAGCACAGCTTCTTTTTTTTCAAGGCACCACAAGAAATTGACTTTACACCCATCATGGCAAAATGGAACCCGGAGAAAAAAGAATTCTTCCAGGGATTTGTAAAGCCGTTGCGCAGCCTCTCCGACTGGAAAGCGCCTTCGCTGGAAGGCCTCTTTAAGCAACTGGCGGAAACGGCAGGCATCAAGCCCGGCGAACTGCCACTGCCCCTGCGCCTGATGCTGGTAGGTGGCAAGTTTGGTCCCCCGGTTTTTGAAATTGCCGAAGTACTGGGCAAAGAAGAAACGGTTAACCGCATCGAGAACGGGTTGTCGCAATTACGTTGATATATTCGTGATCACATCAAACAACAAGGCTCGTCGTGACAGGCGAGCCTTGTTGTTGATAGCACCTCTATCGACGTCAGTGAAACAGGAGGCAGCATTGCGTATCGTGTGAAAACAAGAATTATCTTGTAGCCCAACTGCACTGTATGAGAAAAGAAAAATGGATACTCCTGCTCCTTTTCCTGCTAAAGTTTTCCTTGCCCTTTTTGCTTTCGCACCCGGTGTATGAATTGCACCGCGATGAATTTCTCTATTATGAGCAGGGCCACCACCTGGCATTTGGCTACCTCGAAAACCCGCCCCTGATCGGTATCCTCGCCGCCATCTCATCGGCGTTGGGAGGAGGTTTCTTCTGGATAAAATTCTGGCCGGCCTTGTTCGGTGTACTCACACTCTTGTATACACTAAAAATCACAAGAGAACTGGGTGGCGGCTTTTACGCACAGGTCCTGGCTTCCCTCGGACTGATCCTAACCGCTTACCTGCGCATTCATTTTTTGTTTCAACCAAATTTTCTCGAGATCTTTTTCTGGACGCTTGCCTTTAATTTCCTGGTTCGGTACCTCAACACGGGCAAACAAAGCTTTTTCTTTCCACTGGCCATTGCCTTAGCCCTTGGTTGGTACAGCAAATACTCCGTATTATTTTTTATCGCCGCCTTTTTCCTGTCTATTTTGCTCACACACCATAGACGACTGCTGGTGACCAAACAATTCTGGCTGGCGGTGCTCACCGGCGTTGTATTGGTGGTGCCCAATGTGCTTTGGCAGTACAACCACAACTGGCCGCTTTTTCACCACATGCAGGAGTTGCAGGAAACCCAGTTGCAACACCTCAACCGCCTGGACTTTATCAAAGAGCAGGTTCTTTTCCTGCTGCCCGTTGCCTTTCTTTGGATGGGTGGCCTTTACTGGCTCTTTACACAAAAGGCCTACCGGCTGCTGGCGCTTTGTTTTGTTTTTATTCTTCTCCTGATCATGTTGGGAAGCGGCAAAGGTTATTACACGCTGGGGGCCTATCCTATGCTGGTAGCCGCGGGTGCGGCCTGGGCCGAGCGGGTAAGCCGGCACAAACGCTGGTTTCGACCCGCTTTTGCCGGCCTTGTTCTCTTGCTGGCGCTTCCGTTTATTCCGCTGCTGCTGCCCCTGCAAAAACCGGAAGACATGGCTGCCAGCAACCAAAAATTTGGTGTTGGCAAACTGGGTTTGCTACGATGGGAAGATGGACAGGATCATCCCCTGCAACCGGATTTTGCGGATATGCTGGGATGGAAAGAACTGGCGCAAAAAGCAGAGAGGCTTTACCAGCAACAACCCGATTCGGCCAAAGCAACCACTATGATCTATTGCGCCAGTTACGGTCTTGCCGGTGGCATAAAATATTATGCAACGGACAAATCCTTTCGCGACAAGATATTCAGTGAGAACGGGACCTTTCTCCTCTGGGCGCCTTCGCGTCTCTATTTCAAACACCTGGTTGTGATAGACGATGAAGCGCCGGAGGCCGACGACAACGTGTTGAAACGTTTTGCTTCCACCAGGGTTGTTGACTCCTGCACAAATATGTACGCAAGGCAATTGGGGGTGAAGATTTTTCATTTGCAAAATGCTGCTGACAGTGCCTGGATCATTGCTGCAAACGACATCCGGGAAGCCAAACAAAAGTTCAGTCGCTAAGTGCTTGCCTGGTTTTGTGTTATTTTCGCAGCCTCGCTATGCAAACAATCAATCGTCCCATAAGAGTGCTGGTGGCCAAAGTAGGGCTGGATGGTCACGACCGTGGTGCCAAAGTAATTGCCACGGCCCTGCGTGATGCCGGCATGGAAGTGATCTATACAGGCCTGCGGCAAACCCCGGAAATGGTGGTGGCCGCTGCCCTGCAGGAAGACGTGGACGCCATTGGCATCTCTATTCTCTCCGGCGCCCACATGACAGTGTTTCCAAAAGTAGCTGCGCTGATGAAAGAAAAAGGCATGAACGATGTTCTGCTTACCGGCGGCGGTATCATTCCCGAAGAAGACATGAAGGCGCTCAATGAAAAAGGTGTTGGTCGGTTATTTGCACCGGGAACGCCTACCACTGATATTGCCGGCTACATCACAACCTGGGTAGCAGAGCACCGGAACTTTTAACGATCAAACCACTTTTTGAACGCCGGGGCCTTTTCGCGGCTGATATCTACCTCGAATTTCAGTGGTGCTTTTACATGCGCCGTCAGCTTTTGGTTTTCGTGTGGCCTGATGGTTTGAATTGAATCGATGTTGATGATGAATTGCCGGTTGGCCCTGTAGAAAATCCGTGGGTCAAGCAACTCTTCAATCTCTTCCAGCGTGGTGTAATCAAGAATGTATTTATCGCCGCTGAACGTGTACAGGTAATTCAGGTTCTCCCGCATAAAACAGGCTATGTCCGCTGTTTTTACCGGTATCCACTGGTGGCGGAAATGAACAATAAACTTTTCCTTGTACAAAGGTGCCTGTTTGGGGTTTTGCAGGCTTTGCAGCAGCTCCTGGATATTCGTTGGTGCTTTTTGTTCCGGCTGCAGGTACCGGCGTGTTTTTTCAATGGCCTTTTGCAGGTCATCTTCATCAATGGGTTTCAGCAGATAATCAATACCATTTACTTTAAAGGCACGGATCGCATATTCATCATAGGCTGTTGTAAAAATGACGGGACAGTTTAACTGGAACTGGTCAAACAATTCAAAGCTGACCCCATCGCTGAGTTGTATATCCATGAACAACAAATCGGGTTCGGCGTTTTGCATAAACCACTTGCGGGCTGTTTTTAAACTGGGCAGGTGTTCAATGACTTTTACATCGCCGGCAACAGCCTGAATTTTTGCCTGCAATTCTTTGGCAATAAGATTTTCATCTTCGATAATGACGGCGTTCATATCAATGGTATTTTAATGGTATAAAACTGTTCGTCCTCTTCTATGACAATAGGTTTGCGGGTAAGGTAGCGATATAGTGACGTTAGGTTGCGAAGCCCCTGCCTGTTGCTGGTTTCAACAAAATTTTTCCGCTGCAGGTTGTTCCGCGTTACGAGGTAATCGTCTTCAATGTAAATGTGGATCACAAGCGGCGATTCATCATCGATAATATTGTGCTTGATAGCATTCTCCAGTAAATTCTGCAGGGTGACCGGTGCAATCTTTTTGTAATACTCGTCTTCCGGTACGGCTATGTTAACCTGTAAACCGGTTTCAAAACGGGTTTGCTGCAGCCTGATGTAATGCGCTACAAATTTCACTTCTTCCCCCAGCGATACTACCTCATGATCCCTGCTCTTCAAAATATAACGGTAGATTTTCGACATACCATCCAGAAACTGGCTGGCAAGTTTTGGATCCACTTTAATCAGGCTGCCCAGCGACGTTAGGGAGTTAAAAAGAAAGTGCGGATTCAATTGCTGTTTAAGACCTTCATACATAACCAGTGCCTTTTCTTTTTCAAGGGCCTGGGCTTTGGTTTGCAACAAAAAGATGCGTCGTTGTTGCCGCAGCCGGTTTTTATAATACCAGTAGGCAAATCCGATGGCGGAACTAAAAACAAGAGCCCAGAACCACCAGGCTTTGTAAAACACTGTACCGATGGAAACTGCCAGTGTTTTTTCATTCACAAGCCAGTGATTGGGATCATCGGTGGCTTTGTAGCGAAAGGTGTACGTCCCGCCCGTTACATTGGTGTACGTAACGATCCGGTTTTTGGTATAGGTCCAATCCTTGTCAAAGCCGTCCAGCTTGTACGCATACCAGGTTTGTTCGGGGTTGTCGTAATTAAAAGCCGTTAACTGCAACGTAAAAAAGTTCTGGTCCCATTTTAAATTAAGACTTGTCAGCGCTTCTGCATTGACCGCATGCGTCTCCCGACCGGAAATGTGCAGTGAGGACAGCAGAACGTCCAGCACCTGTTTTTTTGCTGCATAACGATCGGGGTTAAACCGCACAAAGCCCTTCATGGTTGGATAAATAAAATCACCTTCCGGCGTTTCAAATGCATCCATGTCGGCAAACTCCATGGTTGGCAACCCGTCGTTTACATCAAAGGTTCTGAAGTTGGTCCGGCTGCTGTCAAATACCAGCAATCCTTGGGTACTGCCCATCCAGATATTGTTTCGCTTATCCACCTTTAAACCCGATAGTTTTATAGAAGGCAGACCGTCACGACCCGTGTACCATTTGAATTTGCCCGTGCCTGGATTGTAAGAAGTAAGCCCGGTAAAACTGGTGCACCAAATAACACCATCCCTGTCTTCCACAATTGAATTGATGGTGTTGTTGATGATGGTCGTATCACCGCCCTCTTTTCGCATCCAATGCTTAACCGTGTTGGTTACCGGATCGTAAAAGAGCAGGCCGGCGCCATTGCCCCCAAACCACAGGCGCTTTTTTCGGTCTTCATAAATGGTTCTTGCCCCTTTATTGGCAAAGGGCTTTAACACCGTATGTGTGTTGAGCGAAGAAAAACGACGGTGAACCGTGTCGCGATAAAAAATATTATCCCGTGCACCCACCCATACTATATTTCTACTGTCTAAAAAAACTTTCCAGATAAACGTTTTGGGAAGCGAGTCCCGTTCATCCAGGAACTGCATTTTCCCCTGAGGGGTAAAGCGGTTCATGCCGCCGGCTGTGCCGATCCAGATATTATTTTCCGCATCGGCAACCACCGACCGGACGGATGCATTGTGAAGCTGTACTTTTTTTTGTTCGTTGGTATAATAGCTGTATTGATGGGTAGACGGATCCTGCCGTAAAAGAAGTCCGCCATATCCAAACCAGTAGGCCCCCTTTTGATCAATGGCCATAGAGCGGGCCCACGAAACATTGGTTTTGTTCAGCAGAGCTATGGGCTGGTGAAGAACGGAAAACAAGTTATTGGCAGGATGAAAATAATTTACGCCATACCCTTCGCTGCCAACCCATAAAAATCCCCGTTTGCTTTGGTAGATAGCATTAAGCGGCCCGGCCGAAACCGTGCTGGGATCAAGGGGGTTGGGCGGAAAAAGTTGAAATGTATTCTTCTTTTGATCGAACTTGATCACACCACTGAAATTGGTGGTTGCCCAGAGTTCGCCCCTGTTATCGACAAGAAAAGCATACACTGAACCACCTGTGAAACCGGAAGGCGTTTGCGAAAACTGGTTATACACTTGGAACCCGGTAAAGGCCCCGTTGGTTTTTGTAATGGCAGTATTATCGCCGGTACTAAACCAAATATTCTCTTGCCCATCCACTGCGATTAGTGTTACGTTTTTATCGGGTCCGCTTGGTGTAAATAAAAGTTTTGCCTGCTGGCTTTTACAGTCGTAAACAACTATACCATTTTGCGTGGCCAGGTAAAGCAGGTCGCCTTTCAGAAACATATCACTGAATGGGCCTAATAGCGAGTCTCCTCCCCTTTTTCTTTGGGCAAGGAACTCCAGTTGCTGTGAGGCCGGATTGAAGCGTACCAGCCCTTTGTTGGTCTGGAGATACAAGCTGCCCGAAGTATGCTGTACCATTTTAAGAATACTTACCTCCTCTGTGCCCGCAACTGCCATAAAGCGGGACGTGGCGTAGTTGTATTGCACCAGTTTTCGACTGCAACCAATCCAAAGCTTGCCCGCCTTGTCGCAAAAGATCGAACGAACGGTGGCAGCCGGCAACGAGGTACTGTCTTCAGGCTGGTTATAAAAGGTTTTCACCGAGTACCCATCAAACCGGTTCAAGCCACTAAGGGTACCAATCCAGATGTAGCCATATTTGTCCTGGCCAATGGCCCGCACTACGCCATCCGCCAATCCTTTTGAAGCATCCAGGTGGTGAAAATTATACGTATGCTGGGCTTTTGTTGAACCCAATAAGAATAGACAAAGCAGGATGGCAAAAAAGCGAAACATCGGGATTCAATATAGAAACAAAAGGCAGCAGTCTCAAAAAATTACAATGAAGCGTGGCAAATTTCAAATGAAACGTAGCCAACAAAAAACAACCCTTATCAGCGTGCCTGTTTGTTCGTTAGCAAAAGCACTTACGACGCATGAGCATCACAATCGGCAAGGTTATTTTCGCTTACTCTTTTTGAAGAATAGGGGCGGGTGATATAACTGCCGGCCATTCCTGTCTGCTCTGTATTGAGGAGGACATGCATCGCCACCGGCAAACCAGCAGGAGCAGCCGTGCTGCAGGCGCAGAACGGTTTGCAAAGCACAAACAGTGAAAAAGTTATACCGATGAATACGCTGCACCAATCATGGTGGCAGACAGCAGATCGTAACAGGTTTGCCAGGCCTCTGCCGTTTCCTGATTCCAGTCCTGTCCAAGGCCTTGCTGCAAGGTCCAAAGCATAGCTGCACCAACAGCCGTATAATGTTCGGGCTTTACGCCATATTGCACATGCCGCAGGGCCAATGCACGGATATCATCTTGCAAACCTTCCAGGTCGTCCAGGTGAAAAACAATCCCACTTAACATGTCGATCAGTTGCTGCGATTGTTCGTCTAGCGAAATTTTAAACAGTCTGCGCAAGGAAGGCTGATCTGCAAATAATTTTTCGTAAAACACACCGCCAACCAGCCGCGGATCGATCTGGCGAAAAATGCGCCAGCTTTTTTTAACCAGGATAATTTGTTGTTCTTTCATAAGGGGATTCTTTAGGCAAGTTCCGCTTCCTGAGAAGCATCGATCATGGCTGTGGCCAACAGCCTGTAACAGGTAACCCAGGCGGCTTCCAACGTTTCATTCCAGGCGCCGGCCAGTCCTTTTCGCAGGGTCCAGATAAGCGCTTCGCCAACCAGGTCATAGTGCTTTGGCTCAACGCCGTACCGCACATGCCGCTGCGCCAGTTTTTGAATATCATGCATCACCGTATCCAGTGCGTCCAGCCTGGCAATGACATAACTTATCATTTGCACCAGCTTTTTCGACTGTTCAGGTACGGGGCTCTTGAACAGTGGTCTTAGAGCAGGGTTAAATTCCAGGAGCCTGGTATAAAACAGGCCTCCCACCACTACGGCATCGAGCAAGGCAACCTGCTGCCAGCTTTCTTTAACCAAGGCTATCTGTGTGATCGTCATCATGGCAATGTTTTTAAAAAAAGGAAAGAATAAAAATATTTTTAGGTGAAGCGTAGCAAATTTTCATTGAGCCGTTGGGTATTGCAACCATAGTTGTTTTACCCGAACATTTCGGTAAGGACAACCGGTTTACAGGGTGATTACAACGTGAGACAGATCACCAGGCAAAAAGCGAATACAAAGCCGTTTGCCCACCAACTGTTTTGCATCACAAGCCACAAAGGCGGCAGAAACTCGCTCCAACGCCAGACGGTCTTGCAGGGGGATAGACAACCGCAGGCGCACCAAACTAAATGGTGCCAGGGAATACTGCGTACCGTAGCAATCCTGCACATCTGCATAAAGTTGAACGCCATTTTCCAGAATAGCCGCCCGTTTCCGAAGATGCCGGCTCAGCATACGCTGGTACATTCTGCGGTGCACCTGTTGCCATACCATTTGGAAAAACTGTTTCATTTCCCAAAGCTGAAGCAGAAAAGAGAGGGCAAAAAATAGATTCAGCTCATAAGTAGGAAATGGGCAATAAAACAGTTTAAATCGGGATTGAGATGTAAGCCCCTCCGTCGGTATTGGCTGTTCATCAAATGTGCAGAATCACCTGTTGCAACACAAAGTGGTATCACCGATCATAACCGTGATCTCCAGAGGGTCTTGTAGACGCTAAAGGCACAATTGAAAGATGCAGTTTCATGCAAGATATTCTATACAGCAACAAAGCATTGCATGGCAAGCAAAGCAACAAATGGGATCAACTTCTTTTACTCAGAAACTACAGTATCAAAATTTGGCGAGGGCCAGGTAAAACAAATTGTGTTTATCCTTTACGCTTCGTTTGAAAGCCGCTACGTTTCGTTAAAAACCGGGCGCAGCTGGCCGCAATAAATTTTCTTTCGCCTACCCACAATCCCAGTTTTGGCTTATCAATTACTCATCCCTCACGCAACTTCTTTTTATGAAAAAAATTTTGATACTGCTCCTGGCTACCGTTTGCCTCAGCCAGTTTTTACAGGCGCAAAGCGTAGCCATTAACACCGACGGTGCCCAGCCACACAACAGCGCTGCGCTTGATATCAAAAGCACAGCCAAAGGCATTTTAATTCCCCGCCTCACATCGGCACAACGAACCGGCATTGCTACCCCTGCTGCAGGCCTGCTGGTATACGATACCGATAACAATTCGTTTTGGTTTTTTAACGGCAACAACTGGATTACCCTGGCCGCACCCAGCGGTGGCGCCCTTGGTGGCTGGTCGTTGAGCGGCAACAGCGGCACAGACTCTACCGTACAGTTTATTGGCACTACCGATCTAAAGCCGTTGGTATTCCGGATGAACAACCAATATGCCGGTAAACTAAGCGCCAATGGTTCGGTTTTTCTGGGCCTTGGAGCAGGCAAGCTGAATACAACAACCAATACCATAGGCATTGGCAGTGGAGCGCTGGCACACACGACAGACCAGATAGGGAATGTTGCCATTGGCGACTCATCACTGGCAAATAACGGTACCGGCGCAACAGCAGATACACCGGAAGGGGCAGGTAATGTTGGGGTAGGCACCAGAACCTTGTTTAGTAACACGACAGGTTACATTAATACAGCTGTTGGACATGCTGCTCTTATAAGCAATACCACCGGATACGGCAATGTGGGGATCGGGTACTTAAGTGGTCATCATACAACAACCGGGCAATGCAATACAGCATTGGGAAGTGGAAGTTTGTTTGCCAACCAAAATGGGTCACAAAATACCGCGATCGGTTTTTACACCCTTGAAAGAAATGAGACGGGAAGTTCAAATGTGGCCGTTGGCACCTATGCTCTTCATTTAAATAGCAACCGCTCAAATATGGTGGCCGTTGGCGACTCCGCACTCTATCACAATGGCGACAAGGTAACCAATGCAGCACAAGGCATCCGGAACACAGCCATTGGCTCAAAAGCACTTTATGTCAACAATGTTGGATCAGGCAATACAGCGCTGGGTTTTCAGACACTCAAAATGAACAGTAGTGGCGATAAAAACCTGGCAGCAGGTGACAGTGCTCTTTACAGCAATGCTTTTGGCAGCTATAACGTAGCCCTGGGTGCCGGCACGCTGGCAGGAAACACAACAGGGAATTACAACGTGGCAGTTGGTGGCGCAGCACTTTTTATGAACAAAGGCGGTGGTTCCAATATTGCTGTGGGCTATAGATCCTTGTACAGCAACAATGGGAGCTACAATATTGGCATTGGCGAGCAAAGCCTGGCAGAGAACACGTCCGGTGCCCGCAACGTCAGCATTGGCTATCAAACGCTGACAGATAATACCACCGGCAACAACAATACAGGCGCCGGATTCCAGGCATTGCAAAAAACGTCTACTGGTACCAGTAATGCGGCAGTTGGTTACCAGGCAATGAACGAAAACCTGACAGGCAATAATAACACGGCAATGGGCACACAGTCGCTTTTCAAAAACACTTCGGGCATGGCTAATGTGGCTATCGGTATGCGTGCTTTGTATACCAATACCGATGGTTCAAACCTGGTAGCGATTGGCGATTCTGCCTTATTAAAAAACAGCACCAATGCAGATGCGAATACGGCTGTTGGTTCCAAATCGCTCTTGAACAATACAATAGGAAGACACAATACAACCCTGGGCTTTCGAACCCTGGTGGCCAACACAAGTGGCAACAACAACGTGGCTGTAGGCTCTCAAGGATTAAATGCAAATACGACGGGTACGTACAATGTCGCCCTGGGTTTTAATGCGCTGTCCGATAACACCACAGCTTCTTTCAACACCGCTCTTGGTGCAAATGCCCTTTGGTCTACAACAACCGGTGCCGGCAATGTAGGCATTGGTTACTCCGCATTAGCCACCAACATTACCGGAACTTACAATACCGCCGTCGGGTACAATGCGGACGTGGTGTGGTCATCGCTCACCAATGCAACGGCAATTGGCTATAATGCCAGGGTGAATGCAAATCACAAGATTGTGATTGGAAACAGCAGTGTTACGGCTATCGGTGGCTTTGCCAACTGGAGCAACTTTAGTGATGGCCGCTTTAAACGAAATGTAAAGGAAGATGTGCCGGGCCTTTCCTTTATTAAAAAGCTTCGTCCGGTTACCTACACGTTAGACATAGAAGCCATCAACGAATTTAACAGCATTGACTTACCGGCCGACAAAAAACTGAAAGTACTCAACCCGGAAAAAACAAAAATGATCCATACCGGCTTTATGGCCCAGGAAGTGGAGCAGGCCGCCAAAGAACTGGGCTATAATTTCAGCGGTGTGGAAAAACCCGAAGATGCATCGAAGCAGACTTATGCCCTGCGCTACAGCGACTTTGTCGTACCCATGGTAAAAGCAATGCAGGAACAACAACAGCAAATTGAAGACCTGAAAAAAGAGCTGGAAGAAATAAAAAAGCTGCTCAGAAAATAACGAACCTTAAAATGAACGGGCATGAAAAAAATTCTGATAACAGCAGCAGGTCTTCTTTCCATAGCATACGGCCAGGGCAGGTTGGAAACAGCAAGCAACACAAGCGTTGTGGCCACGCAGGAAACAAGGATTGTTTTGGACAACCTCCATTTGCAACACAACAGCCAGTCACCCCAGCTCAATTGTATTGTGCGTTTTACCGGGAATACAGCAACAGGTGTAGGTGGTATAAACAAGCTACAGGTTTTTGCCATCGAGATCGACAAAACTGCCGGTGAATTGCAACTGCAGCAGGATGTGACGGTGGCTGATCACGTTCGTTTTTTCAACGGTAAACTTAACCTGGCTGAAGCAGTAGTGCAATTGGCACCGACCGCCAAACTGCTTAACGAAACAGAAACGAACCGGGCTTATACAACCGGCAATGGGTATGTAACCATCACCACGGATATGAATGCACCTTCCCTTGTCAATGCGGGTAATCTCGGCGTTTTTGTTACTTCTGCTTCCAACCTGGGTTCGGTAACTATCAGACGAGGACACAAACCGCAGGCAGGCACTGGTTTAACCAAAAGCATCAGCCGGTATTACGACATTGTTCCGGCAACCAATGGGGCCCTCGATGCCACGGTAGAGTTGCTGTACTTCGATGCGGAACTGAATGGCCAGGAAGAAAGCGCTCTTTCCCTGGTGCAAAGTACAAACAGCGGCACAGCATGGACATCGCTGGGTTTTGACCAGCGGAGTGCAACGGATAATTACATCCGGAAAGCGGGACTGGCCAGCTTATACCGGTACACAATTTCTTCGGCTACCGGAACAACGCTGCCTGTTTCGGGTCTTGAATTTATTGCCAGGCGGCTGAACAAGCAGGTGGTACAACTGGACTGGAAAACAGCACAGGAAATGGACAACAAAGGGTTTTCAGTAGAACGCAAAAAAGACAATGAGCCCGCATTTTCAGCTATCCATTTTGCGCCATCCAAGGGCGTCAATGGTAACAGCAATGCACCGCTTAACTATTTGCATGTTGATCAAAACAACTTTGCCGGCAAAACCTGGTACCGCCTGAAGCAGGAAGATGGGAAGGGAGCTTTTACCTACTCGCTGGTACGGGTAGTGGACGGAGAAGGGGGCAACGTTGTAATTCTGAAAGCCTGGCCCATACCGGCACCCAAAGAATTTTCAGTCACGGTTACCGGCACCGAAAAAGACATGCTACAACTGTATGATGCCAGCGGCAAGCTGGTTCGCCAGCAGAACATAACAGCTGGTGAAGTGGTAATGATCACGGGGCTAACGGCTGGTACTTACGTGCTGAAACTGGCCAATCAAAATGAGGTTGTGCAAAAGGTAATTGTACAGTGATTGGATGAGGAGGATTGGTGTAACGCATGTACGAAAGTGCATGCGTTTTTTTTTGTTACCTGGAGGATTGCGCAGCAAAAGATGGGAAGCTACCATTTGTACAAACACTTTATATCAGATCTGCTACGCTTCATTAAAAAGACAGCAGGCAACAGGCAAGTAAACTTTCCGGCGGCAATGATGAAGGGCAATTTTGAGGAATCAATTCATTTTCTCAACGTAAATATTTTTTATGAAACAGTTTTTTATTCTTGCTCTTTTTGTACTTGCCCACAGCATTGCTTTCTCCCAGGCACCACTGGGCATCAATTACCAGGGTGTAGCCCGAAACGCACAGGGGCAGGCAATAGCCAATCAATCCATTAAAATAAAAATTAGTTTAATTAAAGAAGATGATGTAAACGTAAAATCGACTTTTTACTCAGAGACCCGTACCGTGACAACCAACGCATTGGGTCTGTTCAGCTTTACCATCGGCGTTGATCCCTCTACAAATTCCGGCTTTCTAAACCAGGGTAACTGGAACGACGGCAACAGCAAACAGTTCCTGAAAGTAGAGTTAGATGTAAACAACAGTGGTACTTGGACTGACATGGGTACGCAGCAAATTGTGTCTGTACCGTATGCGTTGTATGCAACTGAAGCTGCCAGGGCAAGAGAGCTATCGACGCCATTGACGGCTTTCGCTGTCAGCTCTACGGCATCTCAATCCCTTACATCAAACTTTGGAGCCCGCCTTAAGTTTGAATCAGCAGAAACAGGAAGTAGGGGTTTCGACCTCACAAATAACGAGTTTATTCCGCCAGCAGTGGGATGGTATCATTTTAATTTTTCAGTCACGGCATCGTACACAGTTACAAATACCGGGTCATTTCTAGTTGATATACGTGTGAATGGTAATTCAACCCGAACATTCCGGACAAGAACAACGGGCTTACAAGCAGACCTTGCGGGTAGCACAGACTTGTACTTGAATTACGGCGACAAGGTTTCTTTGTATGTCTTTAACTTAAGCACAGGCACAACAGCTACAGTTGGTGGCGACTACACCTACTTCACCGGACACGCTATTCGCTAAGCAACTAAACCAGCACAACATGAAGGACAAGAAAAAAACAGGGCTGGTGCTGGCTATTGTTTTAACAATGGCAGCCCATGCACAAACGGTCCAAAACAATACGCTGAACGCTGCCGGCAATTCAACCATTAACAGCAATGTTTTCCTTGAATGGAGCGTCGGCGAATCGTTCACCGGGCAGGGAACAAGCAGCAACTACCTCTTACTGACACACGGCTTTTTACAACCGTTTGGTGGCGCTACGGCCACACCACCAGGCATACCTTCTTTGCCTGTAAATTCTTTCTCAAACGGCATCGATAATGCGGGCAATTCTGTTTTGGCAGGCAACATCCTTTTGGAAAATACGGTGGGCGAATGGATGACCACAACCAGAACCGGTGGAAGCTACATGCTCACACAGGGTATTCTGCAACCTTCCCAGCAAACGGTCAACATCCCGCTGCCGGTAACTGGTCTTACGTTTACGGCCAAACGCCTTCACGCCGGTACGGTGCAGTTAAACTGGAAAACGCTGACTGAAACAGACAACAAGGGATTTTATATCGAACGAAAACTGGACAAGGCTCCGGACTTTACCCAGCTAAAATTTGTCTCCAGCAAGGCAGCAAACGGCAACAGCACAGTGGCGCTTGACTACACGGAAACCGATGCCAATTCTTTTTCCGGCAAATCCTGGTACCGCCTGCGGCAGGAAGACCTAACCGGCAAAAACACCTACAGCACAGTGGAATTGGTGAATGGCGTAAAAGGCAAACCGGTAAAGCTGACCGCCTGGCCGGTACCGGCACCGTCTGAGTTCTCTGTATTGGTGGAAGGTTTGGAAAAGGACAAGTTGCAGGTATTTGATGTAAGCGGCCGCCTGCGGCACGAAACAACTATTACACAAGGGCAAGCCGTTAAAATCAGCCACCTCATGCCGGGCACCTACATCCTGCGCCTGGTGGGCAACCCAGACCTGGTGCACAAAATAATCGTGATGGGAAACAAAGCTGCCGGTAATTAAACAAAAGCCTTCCGCAACAGTTCAACCCCTGTTTACACGGCTTCATTAATCCGTTGCTACACCCGAACGCAAAGCCTTTGTACCGGCAGGCCAGCGAATGTAATTTTATATACCATTATAATAAATAAGTCATGCTTCACCCCACACCAAAATCAACCAACCTGCTGCGGCGCTTTGTTATGGTTTGCACCATTTGCCTTGGCGCGGCAGTACTGATCTGCGTTTTCTTTGGCTTATTGGTTTACAGCAAGCCTTTCTTTCTGCTAACAGATGTAGAGGTTACAGGGCCAATAGCCCTCACCGTCCTGTGTATTGCCGGCTCCCTGTTTTTACTCGACCGCTGCCTTTCTGTAGCAGAAGCCATTTTGTATCGCCGCGCCGGTAACCAAGGGCCAATTTTTATCATCCTGGCAGCAGCAGGCCTGCTGGCCTTTTCCGGTTGCGACCAGGTATCGGTGAGCACCAATGTAAAAGGAGTCGTGCAGGGCACGGTTAACAACCCGGCAACCGGTATGAAGGCAACTTACCGCAATATGGAAGCAAAAGACATCAAGCTGGTGATGAACAATGAAGTGCTGGGCCACACCGACATACCGCTGGGCGAAAAATTTTACATCATCAATGAAGGCATAAAAGGACTGGTGGAAAAAGAAGGCAAGGTTTCCATCGGTTGTTCGCTGCTCATAACAGATGAGCAGGGAAATGTGTTGATGGACGAACCCGACTTGTTCAGCGGTAACGACCTGTTCAAAAAAGAAGAAGCCACGTTCCTGCGTTGTGCCGTTTCCACCGGCCGTCCCATGGAAACCGAAAGCTATTATAACGTAAGAGCAAAATTCTGGGATAAATACGGCGACGGGTTTATAGACAATACCGTCCGCATCCGGTCTATCGACATGCCCTGATCAAAAAACTGAAAAACACCAACAGGAGACAGCCTTGCGCTGTCTTTTTTTATGCAGGAAAGCGATTGACGGCGGACGTGAAACGTCAGACGAGAGACGAGAAACGTGAGACAAAAGACATCTCGGAACGACAAACGGCCAACCAAAAAACAATATCTTAATATCACATTATCTCAATATCTGATTTCCTCCCTCCCCTCCTTACTTTTGGAAAAATTTGCGCTATGTACAACACCCTTTTGACCAGCCTGGAAAATGGCATTCTCACGGTGACCCTTAACCGCCCCGACAAACTGAATGCACTGAACCGCGAGGTGATGTCCGACCTGGATGCCGTGCTGGATGAGATAGCGTCCAATAATGAGATCAGGGCCGTGATCCTTACCGGCGCCGGGCAAAAAGGTTTTGTGGCGGGTGCCGATATTACCGAGTTCCAGGGCCTGAGCAAAGAGGAAGGTATGGCGCTGGCCAAAAAGGGACAGGATATTTTCTTTCGCATGGAGAATAACAGCAAACCCATTGTGGCAGCGGTGAACGGATTTGCCCTGGGTGGTGGTTGCGAACTGGCTATGGCCTGTCATTTCAGGATCGCCAGTGAAAACGCAAAGTTTGGCCAGCCCGAAGTAAACCTGGGGCTTATTCCCGGTTACGGTGGTACGCAGCGTTTGGTGCAGTTAATTGGAAAAGGAAGGGCCCTGGAGTTATTGCTATCCGGCAATATGATCGATGCGCAAACGGCTTTGCAGTATGGCTTGGTCAATCACGTAGTAACGCAGGAAGAACTCCTTAACAAAACAAGATCGATCCTGGAAATCATCACCGCCAAAGCACCGCTGGCCATCAGCAAATGCATTGCAGCAGCCAATGCAGCTTACACAACTGATGGCTATCAAACCGAAGTGGAAGCCTTTGGCGATTCCTTCGCCACCGAAGACATGAAAGAAGGCTCCGCCGCGTTTTTAGAAAAACGAAAACCATCCTTCAAAGGAAAGTAATGTATAGCCGGGAAGGCGATGAGACGGGAAAAGAGTAGGCAGTTGGCAGTAAGCAGTAGGCAGTCGCGTAGCTGCTTAGGCTAGCGTTTTTTTTATTGCCGTTATGCAGAACGGTATACTGGTGAAATGTTTCCGTAAAAAATTTCGCCTTCTTTCATTGTCGGCAAAAATAATCATCCCGGGAAGATGCGCACGGTTTTTACATACCGGCCCTGGTAATAGGCGTTTAGCGGTGTAATGGTGACGCCGTTAGCTTTACCCGATGTAGAATGTATAAATTGCAGCGTATCGCTATTGGCAACCACAATGCCCATGTGGCCAACAAACCGTTCGGTGCTGTCGGTACCGGTAAACAGGATCAGGTCTCCGGGCTGCGCGGCTTTGGCATCCACTTCCCTTCCCACGTTGGTAAAATCAATGGACGACCGGGGTACGATAATTCCAAAATGGTTGAACACATAGGTTATAAAGCCGGAGCAGTCAAACCCTTTGGCCGGATCGGTAGAGCCATACAAGTAAGGTACTCCCATCAGGGTTTTGGCATAACTCACCACATGTGCCGGTGCCACACCTTTGGTATCAATGTTTCCCGGCAGGGTCACCACTTTCTTTTGAACCGTATCGAGTTGTCCCGCGATTTTTACGGTATCAATACTGTCACCACCGGCCGCACCGGTGCTATCCAAAACCGGCCGTTTGGCCAGCAGCGAATCGGTCACCTGCAGGCTGGCGCTTTCGCCGCCATTGCTATTTATAAAATGACTGGCCACCTGCCAGCCAATAAACAAAACCGCCAAAACAATAATTACCCGTACCATAACCACATCCGTTCAAAAAAAGGTCCAAAGTCCGGCAACGCACCGCTCCTGAAAATTGCGGAACGCTGTACGCAGTCTTTTACCCGTCGCCCCTATAACCAATAATCAATAACCCAATAACGGATATCTCCCATCCAATCGCAACCTCCCGCAACTATCTTTGCGCTCTTTAAACCATTGCTATGTCAAATTACCGCATTGAAAAAGATACCATGGGCGAAGTGCAGGTGCCTGCAGATGCCATTTATGGTGCACAAACGCAACGCAGTATCGAGAACTTTAAAATTGCCCAGGACATCAACCGGATGCCCAAAGAGATCATCCGTGCTTTTGCCTACCTGAAAAAAGCCGCCGCCATCACCAACTTTGAAGCCGGTGTGCTGCCCGAAGAAAAGAAAGACCTGATTGGCAAAGTTTGCGACGAGATCCTGGACGGAAAACTGGACGACGCCTTTCCGCTGGTGGTTTGGCAAACCGGTAGCGGTACCCAAAGCAATATGAACGTGAACGAAGTGGTGGCCTACCGTGCCCACGTGATCAACGGCGGCGCCCTTACCGATAAAGAAAAAGTGCTGCACCCCAACGATGATGTCAACAAGTCGCAGAGTTCCAACGACACCTTCCCTACTGCCATGCACATTGCGGCGTATAAGATATTGATCGAGACCACCATCCCCGGCATCGAAAAGCTGCGCAACACGTTGGCCGAGAAAAGCAAGGCCTTTATGAACGTGGTGAAGATCGGCCGTACGCACTTTATGGATGCCACGCCGCTCACCTTGGGCCAGGAATTCAGCGGGTATGTGTCGCAGTTAGACCATGGCCTGAAGGCGATCAAAAACACGCTGGACCATCTTTCCGAACTGGCACTTGGCGGTACCGCCGTAGGTACGGGCATCAACACACCGAAAGGCTATTCGGAAAATGTAGCCCGCCACATTGCCAGCCTCACGGGCCTGCCCTTCCGTACGGCGGAAAATAAGTTTGAAGCCCTCGCGGCACATGATGCCATCGTAGAAGCACATGGTGCGCTGAAAACCGTGGCTGTCAGCCTGATGAAGATTGCCAACGACATCCGCATGCTTTCTTCCGGTCCGCGCAGCGGCATTGGCGAGATCTTTATTCCCGACAACGAGCCGGGATCTTCGATCATGCCGGGAAAGGTCAACCCAACTCAGTGCGAAGCCCTGACCATGATCGCCGCACAGGTAATGGGCAACGATGTGGCGATCAACATTGGTGGCTCGATGGGTCATTTTGAGCTCAACGTGTTCAAACCCATGATGATTTACAACTTTTTACACAGTGCAAGACTGATTGGTGATGGCTGCGTATCGTTTACCGAAAGGTGCGCCGCAGGCATCGAGCCCATTGCGGCGAACATTAAAAAGCATGTGGATAACTCGCTGATGCTGGTGACGTCACTGAATACAAAGATTGGTTATTATAAAGCCGCCGAAATTGCGCAAACAGCGCACAAAGAAGGAACGACGCTGAAAGAAATGGCCGTGAAACTCGGATACGTCACTCCCGAGCAGTTTGACGAGTGGGTGGTTCCCGAAAACATGGTAGGCGACCTGCCAAAATAAGCCAAACATCAAAACCCTTTCCCATTTGTATATGACGCTGGGTGAAGGGCTTAGTAAGAAATAGATGCAACAGTAAAAAAGAAAGCTGCCCCTTTGGCAGCTTTCTTTTTTTGCCCTTTAGCCAGGAAAACACATACTTCTTTTTCGCCATCCGAAGCCCCAAAAAGCGGGCTGAACTTGCCTACCTGCAACCGCTGAAATGCAGGCCACGCTTGCGTTTTTCAAATAATTCCAGCCATTGGGCTGTCAATAAATAATGGTAGGATAATATTATTTTTTGCCGTGCAAGTCGCACCTTTGCAGCAAATTTTACACACTTATGCTGAGAAGAATCTTATTCCTGCTGTCAATTAATTTATTAATTGCGCAGTATTCAGGTGCCCAGGTGACAACGAGTAGTGTCACCGGTACCGTGAAATCAGGTACCAATGAGGCCCTGGCAGGTGCTACCGTAACGGCCACCTACCAGCCTACCGGTACCGTTTACACCACCACCTCCACACAAAACGGGCAGTTCAACATTCAGAACATGCAGGTGGGTGGACCGTACACCATTACAGTAACATTTGTAGGGCAACAGCCTTCTACCTACCGGGATGTTTTCCTGCGCCTGGGTGAGCCTTTTGTAATGGATGTTGTGCTCTCCGGTACTGAATCTGCGCTGAGCGAGGTTGTGGTTAGCGCCACCGGACGCAATTCAATTCTGAATGCAAAGCGTACTGGTGCCATCACCAACATCAACACCCGCCAGTTGAGTTCACTGCCAACGATTACCCGTAGCCTGAATGATTTTATTCGCGTTACACCGCAAGGGTCTTCTACGAGCACCGGCGCCATTGGTGGTGGTAATTATCGCCAGAACTACATCACTGTAGATGGTGCAGACTTCAACAACACCTTTGGTATTGGCGGTAACCTGCCTGCCAACGGCTCTCCTATCTCCCTGGATGCCATTGGCGAAATCTCTATCAACGTAACCCCATATGATGTAAAGCAATCCGGCTTTGTTGGTAGCGCCATCAACGCCGTTACCCGTGCCGGTACCAACAACGTTTCAGCTTCGGCTTACACCTTGTGGCGTAACCAGGACCAGCAGGGAAACAAGGTTGGCAACAACACACCATTTGCCCGCCAGAACCTGCAGGAGAACACGTATGGTTTCCGCGTGGGTGGTCCCATCATCAAAAACAAACTGTTTTTCTTTGTGAACGCTGAAAAAGGCGACCGCACACAGCCCGGCCAGACAAGGGTTGCGGCAACCGCTTCAGCTCCTTTTGGCAGCTCTCCCGATGTGGTTAGGCCTACTGCCGACTTCCTGAATTCGGTTCGCAGCCACCTGAAAAACACCTACAACTACGAAACCGGCGCTTACCAGGGTTATGACAACGTGAGCGACAACACCCGTTTTGTAGCCCGTATCGACTGGAACATTGCCCGCAACCACCGGTTTAACGTTCGTTACAGCCAGGTAGAAAGCAAATCCCCCAGCTTTGCCAGTACCTCCAGAAGCCCGCTGACGGGTTATGGTTCCGGTAACGGTCGCCAAGGCAACAACCACCTTTGGTTTGAGAACAGTAACTACTTCCAGGAGTCAAACTTTTACTCCCTGGCAGCAGAGCTGAACTCTACGTTTGGCAAATTTGCCAACACCTTCCGTGGTACATTCACCCACCAGAACGACCCCCGCAGCTCTAACAGCTCCATCTTCCCGCTGGTAGATATCCTGGACGGAACCAATGCAGCCGCCCCCGGCTCTGTACTGACAACGTTTGGCTACGAAGGTTTTACCTATGGTAACCTGCGTGACGTAAGAACCACGTCTTTTGTTGACTATGTAACTTTCCAGACCGGTAAGCACAACTGGACCGTTGGTGGCCAGTTTGACATCAGCGCTACCAAGAATGGTTTCCAGCGTTTTGGTACCAGCTACTATACCTTCCGTTCCTGGGATGATTTTGTGAATGGCGAGAAACCGGTTGACTTTGCCGTTACCTACCCGCTGAACGCCAACCTTGAGCAGGCCTTCCCCCGCTTCAAGTTTGCCCAGTTTGCCCTGTATGCACAGGATGAAATTGCCATGTCGGACAAGTTCCGCCTGACCCTGGGTCTGCGTGCCGAACTGCCTTCTTACCTGGATATCCCCGAAATTCAAACGCATCCCCTGGTGCAGAACCTGACGTTTGAAAACGGCCTGAAACTGAACACCGGCTCACTGCCAAAGAACCGCATTATGTGGTCTCCACGGGTTGGTTTTAACTACGACATCAAAGGCGATCGCTCCCTGCAACTGCGTGGCGGTAGCGGTATCTTTACCGGTCGCGTACCAACAGTTTGGATCGTAGCGCAGTCTGGCGATGCCGGTATGCTGCAGTTCACGCAAACGTATGAAACACCGGCTGCTGACCGCAACAACCCTGCTGCGTTCACAACCCCTGGTCCTTTCAATGCCGATCCGTTCTATTATGTTCCCGGCCAGCCCGGAAATCCCGGACAGTCGTTCCCGAAAGCCGGTACGGCTATTCCCAGCTCTATCAGTGCGATCGATCCTGACTTCAAGTTCCCGCAGGTTTGGAAATCAAGCATTGCGCTTGATGCCCGTCTGCCCTGGGGACTGGTAGGTACCATTGAAGGTATCTACAACAAAGACCTGAACGTAGCCTTTGGTAAAAACCCCAACCTGGTTGCACCGCAGGCACTCAATGTTGCCGGTTACCCCGACAGCCGTCCTGTGTACCCGGTTAGCACCGCTGCCCGTTTTATTAACCCGATCTCAAGAGATGGACAGCCTTTGGCAACTGGTGCTTCTGGTGGCAGTGCCTTTAACCCCGCTTACCTGACCAACGGATCAAAAGGTCACTACTGGTCGTTAACGGCCCGTTTGGACAAACAATTTGCCGGTGGCTTCTCCGGTACAGTTGCTTACACCCGCAGCCAGGCCAAAAACCTGTATGACGGTAGCGGCGACCAATTGCTGAACACCTGGTCACTGACACAGATCGTGAACAATGCCAACAATCCTCCGCTGAGCTATGCTAACTACATTGTTCCCGACCGTATCATTGCAGCGCTTACCTATCGCAAAGAATACCTGAGACACCTGGCTACCCAGATCTCTATCTTCTACGAAGGTTCTATCCAGGGTCGTTTTTCGTACACCTATTCGTCTGACTTCAACCGCGATGGCCAGACCAATGACCTGATCTATGTTCCAAAAGACGCATCTGAGATCCAGTTTGCTGACCAGACCTATGGTTCCGGTTCTTCAGCTGTTACGTACACGGCCCGCCAGCAAAGTGACCTGTTCTTCCGCTTTATCGAGCAGGATCCTTACCTGAGCTCCCGCAGAGGACAATATGCTGAGCGCAATGGTGCCAAGCTGCCCTGGCGCAACCAGATCGACGTAAAGTTTGCACAGGACATCTTTACCAATGTACTCGGCAAGCGCAATACCCTGCAGTTCACCGTTGACATTTTCAACTTTGCCAACCTGCTGAACTCCAACTGGGGCGTTTTCGACCAGATCAATGCCGCTGGTATCCTGGTTCCGCGTAACGCTACCAACCCAACAGGTGGTACGTTGAACGTGAACGGAACCGCTACACCGGTTACCGCTTATACGCCTGGTGGCACTACCAAGCCTTACTTCAGCCTGGCGAATGACCGTAACAGCCCGGCGACTGTTTCATATCGTCAGAACAACACACTGACCTCTACTTATTACATGCAGTTTGGCCTGCGTTATATCTTTAACTAAGCCAGCCTGTTTTAGAAAAAACCGCCTTCTTTCGAAGGCGGTTTTTTTATTGCCGGTTCTTGTAGAAATACTTCTACAAGGCCTGCCGACCTTCTGCCATCCATCCTTAAAACGCTCAGTTTCATCCGGTAATCCGTTCAGCCTGATTAAAGGAATAGTCTTTGCGAGGGTTTGCTTACACAACGCCATAACACCTATCCATGCAAGAACAAGAAGAAAAAAAGACCACCACTATAAAAAAGAGAAGTTGGCCGCAACGTGTTGCAAGGATCTTTTTGAAAACGATCCTATTTCTTCTCCTGTTTGTTCTCCTAATTTTCCTGCTCCTTCTTACACCACCGGCACAGCGCTTTTTAACCGTTCGGGTAGAGAACTACCTGGAGAATAAGCTGAAAACGAACGTTGACATTGGCCGCATTGGCTTTGGCCTTTCAGGCAATATTTACCTGAACAATGTTTATGTAGAGGACCAAAAAAAGGACACCCTTCTTTCCGGTGGAACCATCAAGGCCAACCTCAATTTCATGAAGCTTTTTTCTAACGAAGTAGAGGTAAAAGACATTGAGCTGCAAAACATCACCGCCAAGATCAAACGGGTGCTGCCCGATACGGTATTTAACTACCAGTTTATTGCCGATGCCTTCATGACCGAGCAGGCCAAAGATGCCGACACGGCACAAACGGCACCGATGAAACTTTCCATCAGCGATATTACATTGGACAATGTTTCGCTGCTTTACCAGGATGCCATTGCCGGCATGGATGTGAACGGACGCATTGGCTATGCCACCACCACCATCGACAAACTGGACCCCTATACGCAAACCTTCGATTTTCCTACCCTTATCATTCGCAACAGCCGCTTGCAAATGAAACAGGTAAAGCCGTTGCTGGAACCCAAGCCCTTGTCGCAGGACATTGCCGAAGCACAGGCACCGGCACCCATGAACCTGAGTTTTGGCGTGATCGATGTGAGCAAAGTAGCCATCCGTTACGACAACGATGTTTCTGCACTCTATGCAAACGTCAACGTGGGCAAGCTGAAAGCTGATGGCCGGCTGCTGGACCTAAACAACAACCGCGTTTACCTCGATGAGCTGTCGCTGGCCAACACTACCGCCGCCATCCGGCTGGGCAAGTCGGAAGGCGCCAAAGTGGTAAAAGAACAGGCAGCCCAGGAAGTAGTGGCCGAAAGCACGGCGGGCTGGGATTTCAGAGCAACCAAAGTGCGGTTCGACAACAACAACATACGTTACGATGACGACAACATGCCGCAGCTTTCTTACGGTATGGACTATGCGCATTTAAAAGCCGACGCCCTGACCCTGCACGCCGACAATTTTGTTTTCAAGCCTGATTCCACTGCGTTGAATGTGCTGAAAGGTTCGTTCCGGGAAAAAAGTGGTTTTGTACTGAGCGATCTGCAGGGCGATATTTTGTACGGCGCTACGCAAACCCGATTAAATAACCTGCTGATCAAAACACCGGGCTCCGAGATCAAGCGCAATGCCGAGTTACGTTATGCTTCGCTGGATGAACTGACCAACCATTTTGAACGGGCGGTAATTGACCTGGAAGTGGTGGACAGCTATGTGCAGGTAAAAGATATTCTAACCTTTGTGCCGGACCTGCGCAGCCAGCCGGCCTTTCGCAACCCGGCCGATGTGTGGACGATGGAACTGGTGGGTGAAGGCACCATGGACCGGCTGAATGTTGCCAGGCTGCAGTTTGATGGCTTGCAGGACACAAGGATAAATGCGTCCGGCACCTTGCTGGGCCTTGCCAACCCGCAGCACGCCGGCGGCAATTTTACTATTTACAACTTGCACACCTCCCGGGCCGATATGGAAATGCTGGCGGGCAACTCCCTTGCCGGCACCAGCATCCGGCTGCCGCGGACAGTGGATGTATCGGGCCTGATCAGCGGCAATACAGGCCGGCTCAATACAAGACTTGACATTAACTCAACGGATGGCAACCTTGACCTGCAAGGCAGCTTTGCCAACCTGATGAATCCGGCATTGCTTACCTACGACGCTACGGTCAGGGCTTCCCGCCTGCAGTTAGGAACCATCCTTGGTATGCAGGACCAGGTAGGTTCGCTTACCGGCACCATCAGCGCCAACGGCCGCGGTGTTACTCCCGATGCCATCAACACAACGTTTAAAGCCAACATTGCCAGCGTCGGCTACAACCGGTACAATTACCGCGACATCAAGGTAAACGGCTCACTGCGCAAATCTGTTTTTAACGTAAATGCTGATGTGGACGACCCCAATGCCGACATAACGCTGACGGCTAGTGGCGATTATGCCGCATATGGTCCTTTCAAGGTTGAAGGGATGGTGGACAGCCTGAAGCTGCACAACCTCAACTTCAGCCCCGAGCCACTAAGCTTTCGCGGGCAGATCAACGGCACCGCCGATAACCTGGATACCGAAAACCTGACGGCCGACCTCACCCTGACCGATGCCATTTTGGTTTCGGGTACCAACCGTTTGCCCATTGATTCGCTGCAGGTGATTGCCGGTCATGATACCGAAGATTACATTGAGTTGCGCAGTAACATTGCCTCGGCGGAAATAAGGGGAGAATACAACATGCTGCAATTAGGCGATATCATCCAGAACAACCTGGCGCCTTATTTTGCCACCACTACTACAAGTCCCAAGCCGGTAGATCCTTACAACATCCGGTTCCGGGCCGAACTATTTCTGTCGCCGGCCCTGCAGGGATTTGTGCCCGACCTGAAAGAGGCCGATAGTGTGCGGATGCAGGGAACGCTGGTGACGGGAGAAGGGTTGGATGCAACGCTGTCAGCAGCCGAACTGGTGTACCAAACCAATACGATCAGGAACCTGAATGCAGTCATCAATACCAACGACAGCGGTTTACACGTAAACGCCACCGTTAACCGCCTGCAGGCTGCTGGGTTTGATGTGTATGCCACCCGCATCAATGCTACCGCCATGCAGAATAACATTGACTTTTCGGTTGGCGTGGATGACAAGGCGGAAAAACTGCAGTACTTCCTGAGCGGCAACGTGGCCCAGCAGGAAAACGGCGACATGGCGCTTCACCTGAACAGCGACAGCCTTTTATTGAACTACGACCGCTGGCAGATCAACCCGGCCAATAACATTACCATTGGAACCGGCATAACGGCCAAGGACTTTATCCTTTCACAGGCAGGGCAGCAACTGAGCATACAAAGCCTGGGAACCGGCGCCGATTCGCCACTGGAAGTAAAGCTTACCGCCTTTCAACTCGGTACGCTGACCTCATTCTTACAGGCCGATTCGGCACTGGTGGACGGCGTTGCCAACGGAACGATTACGTTTACCAATCTTACGCAACAGCCTCTTTTTACAGGTGGACTAACCATCACCGACCTGGCCGTGCAGCGGGATACGATTGGCAACGTTAATGCGCAGGTAAGCTCTAACGGCAGCACCTACACGACCAACACAACCATAACAGGCCGGGGCAACGACATTGCCTTAACGGGAAGCATTACCCCCCGGGAAAATGACATGGCACTTGACCTGGACCTTGCTATCAAGCGCTTTGCCCTGAATACCATGCGGGGAGCGATGAAGGACTTTATCACCGATGCAAGCGGCAACCTTTATGGCAACGTCAGCATCAGCGGTAGCACTACTGATCCCAATATCGATGGCAAGGTGAACTTCGACAATGCGGTGATCACCACCGTAACCATTGGTGGGCCGTTCCGCATCAACAACGAAAGCCTGGTGATCGTCAACAACGAGGGCCTTATCCTGGACCGTTTCTCTATCCGTGATTCGGCCAACAATGCTCTTACGTTTGACGGCAAGGCAGCCACCACCAATTTTACCAACTACAACTTCGACATCAACATCAGGGCTCGCAACTTTATGGCGGTAAACAATACCAAAAAGCAAAACGAGCTTTTTTACGGGAAGCTGAATATCTCCACCACCCTGCACATTGGCGGTACAGAAACGGCTCCAGTGATAGACGGCAACCTGAATGTGAACGAAGGCACCAGCTTTACCGTAGTGATTCCGCAACAGGACCCCGGCGTGGTGTCGCGGGAAGGTGTGGTGGAATTTATAGACTTTGATGCTGACCTGAATGACTCGTTGCTGATGGCGCCGTATGATTCACTGAACCGGTTTTCGCTGGTCGGCTTCGACGTAACGACAAACATCATTGTAAGCAAGGATGCCATATTCAATATTGTGATCGACGAAGCCAATGGCGACCTGGTGAACATACAGGGCGAGGCTACGCTTTCGGCAGGCATCGATCCCAGTGGCAAGATCAACCTCACCGGTAACTATGTCATCGACCAGGGATCTTACCAGTTAAGCTACAACTTTATCCAGCGGCGCTTTGACATTGAAAAAGGCAGTCGCATTGAATGGTTTGGCGAACCCACGGCAGCTGAAGTGGATCTCACGGCCATCTACATTGCCAACACCGCCCCGCTAGACCTTGTATCGGATTATATTTCTGCGTCCAACGCCGCTATCCGAAACACTTACCTGCAGAACCTCCCCTTCCAGGTGCTGCTGAACATGGATGGTGAGTTGCTGAAGCCTGCCATCACTTTTGACATCAGGCTGCCTACAGACAAGAATTACAACGTGTCTTCGGACATTATTTCCAATGTAGACATTCGCCTAACGCAATTACGGCAAGAGCCATCGGAACTGAATAAGCAGGTGTTTTCGCTCCTTTTGCTGGGACGATTTGTAGGCGAAAATCCATTCCAGTCCAGCGGTGAGGGCTTTAACGCCGGAGCCTATGCGCGGCAAAGCGTCAGCAAGCTGTTGACAGAGCAGCTCAACAACCTGGCGGGCAACCTCATTGCCGGTGTGGACCTCAATTTTGACGTAGCCTCCAGCGACGATTACACCACGGGCACAAGGCGCAACCGCACCGACTTGAATGTAGGCCTGAGCAAACAGCTCCTGAGTAACCGCCTGACGGTTTCGGTAGGCAGCAATTTTGCGCTGGACGGCCCTCAAACCGCCAACCAGCAAGGCTCTAACCTGGCCGGCAACGTAGCCCTCAGCTACCAGCTCAGCCGCGATGGCCGCTATATGCTGCGGGCTTACCGCCGCAACGAATATTTCGGTGTTGTGGATGGCTATATTGTTGAAACAGGCCTGCGCTTTATTATAACACTGGACTACAACAAGTTTATGAACCTGTTCAGGCGCAAGAAATTACGGGTGGAAAACAGCGAAAACAGGGAGCAAAGCGAAGAAAACAAAGGCAGGCAAAACGAATCGAACCAATGATGAGAAATCTATGTATAACAGGCATGGTCACCCTATTGTTACTGGTGGCCTGCAGTCCTACGAAGCACATTCCGCAGGGCGATGCCCTTTACACCGGTGCTGATGTAACCCTTACTGCACAAAATGTAAAACCGGGACAGGAAAAAATATTGCGGGCCGACCTGAAAGGCATGACAAGACCAAAGCCCAATAGCCGCTTTTTGGGCATTCCGTTCAAGCTCATGCTCTGGAACTTTTTTTATACCACGAAAGAAAAAGGGCTGAAAAAAAACCTGCAAAACAAACTGGGTGAACCACCCGTGCTGGCCAGCGATGTTGACCTGGATGCCAATACGCAACTGCTGGACAACTACCTTGAGAACAAAGGCTTTTTTAGTGCCGGCGTAACCGCCGATTCTACCTGGAAAGGAAAAAAAGCAAGCGTTAGCTACACGGCCAATGCCGGCAACCAGTATAAAATCCGCTCGGTAGTATTTGACCCTGACAGCAGCTCGCAGCTAACCGCCGCCATCCGCGAGATCAGCGAAAACACCCTGCTCAAACCCGGCGAGCCTTACGACCTTGACCTCATCAAAGGCGAACGCCTGCGGATAGATGCCTTGCTGAAAGAAAGAGGCTTTTATTATTTCAGCCCGGAGCACCTGCTGGTGCAGGTTGACAGTACCCTGGGCACCAATGAAGTGGACATGCGGGTGGTGGTAAAGCCCGACGTACCGGCGGTAGCAAGACAGATCTATTCCATCAACGATGTGTATATCTACAGCAATTACAGCCTGAACTCTGCCCGGGCAGATACCAACCGTACACAAGGTGTTTTTCACGAAGGCTATTATGTGATCGACAGGCGGTCGCGGTTCAAACCCAAGCTTTTTAGCCGCACCATGCTGTTTCAACCCGGTGATGTGTACAACCGCACCGATCATAACCAAACCCTGCGCCGGTTGATGGACCTGAACGTTTTTAAGTTTGTAAAAAACAGGTTTGATCCCGTGGCAGCCGATTCGCCCAAGCTGAATGCATATTATTACCTGACGCCGCAATCGGAAAAAGCCATCCGCGCCGAAATTGGCGCCAACACCAAAAGCAACAACCTGAATGGCTCCGAAGTGAGTTTTGGTTTTACCCACCGCAATACGTTTCGCGGTGCCGAGCAAATGGACATCCGCGCTTACGTGGGTACGGAGGCCCAGTTCAGCGGATCGTTCCAGGGTACCAGCACCTTCCGTATCGGGGGTGAACTAAACTTCAGTATTCCCGGTTTTGTAACGCCGTTCTTTCGCTTCCGTCCCAAGAGCAGCTATATACCGCGAACCAACATTCAGCTTGGCTACGAAGCACTGAACCGCCGCACCCTTTACACGCTGAATTCGTTTCGCGGTGGCTTTGGATATCTCTGGAAAGAAAGCATTGCCAAGGCGCATGAATTTTATCCCATTGCCATTACCTATGTGCAGCCGCTGAATGTTACCACCAAGTTCGACACATCGTTACGCAACAACCCTACCCTGCGCCACATTATCGACACGCAGTTTATTTTGGGTTCTACCTACCAGTACACCTTTAACCAGGATGCTTTGGGACTGCAGCGCCGCAATACTTTTTTCTTTAATGGCCTGGCCGATATTTCGGGCAACGTGGCCGGGCTGCTCGTTGGTGAAAACAATGCCGGCGAAAAACGTTTATTTGACCTGCCTTTTTCGCAATACCTGAAGCTGGAAGTGGATGGCCGGTGGTACCGCCGCATTGGCCTGAACCACACCTGGGCCAACCGCATTGTCCTGGGTTATGGCCTGCCTTATGGCAACTCCCGCCAGCTACCCTATATCAAGCAGTTTTTTACCGGTGGCAACAACAGCATTCGTGCTTTCCGCAGCCGCACCGTTGGACCCGGCACTTACGTAGCACCGCTGGTGCAGGGTTTTATTCCCGATCAAACCGGCGACATCAAGCTGGAACTGAATACGGAGTTCAGGCCCAAGATATCAGGCCCGCTTTATGGCGCCCTGTTTGTAGATGCCGGTAACATCTGGCTGGCCAACACCGATCCCAATAAACCTGGTGGCACCTTTGGTAAAAACTTTTTAAAAGAACTGGCCGTTGGTGCCGGTGTGGGCATTCGCCTCGACATCCAGATCTTTGTGATTCGCCTGGATGTTGCCTTTCCCATTCGCAAGCCCTGGCTGGCCGATGGCGAACGCTGGGTGCTGAATGATGTTGATTTTAGCGACAAAGCCTGGCGGCGTGAGAACGTGATCTATAACCTGGCGATTGGTTATCCGTTCTAAAACATTATTGCAATACAGATCACTATTGGTTTTTTGAAAATGCGCCTTGCAGAAGCAAGGCGCATTTTTATTGTTTGTTGTTGCATTTTTTCTCGGGCTTTGTGTGTGATAAGGTTGTCGTGACTTTTTAGGTAAGCACAATTCTGCAGCCTCCCCCATGACACTTTACCGGCATTTTCTTTCGTTATGAACAGTTGAATTATTAGTTTTTCAGCAATATCATTGTGTTAGATTTCTTGCTCTATTTGGTATTAAAAATTAAAATAATTTGGAGCAAGAATGGGCGTAAATACAATTGTTAGCGGTAATTTATAGAACTGTCCTAAAAAATAGTCTCACTATAAAACGTGTAATGAAAGTTTTCCTTTCCATTCTGATCTTATTACTCTTCCAAGCTATTTTTACAAGTTGCAACCGAGCCAAAAACAATACGTATCAGGCAAGAAAGGTTGATTTCTTTGACCCAATAGCACTTGGGGCAACAAGTAAAACGGATAATCTATTAATTGAAGCAAGATTCAGCGAGTGCGGAGAGTGGAGCGGACATAAGGAGAAGATAATAGTTTACGCTGATTCGACTGGAAATATTCATGCTCTTTATCAATTATTTCCCTATAACTGTGACTCATTGCAATACTACTACGGGAACGAAGATATAAGTCCAATCATTGAGAAGGATCAGATAGTCGGGGACAGAGAAAAGCAAGCTATTTCGGAATATATTCAAGGATTGACACAGGCTAAGATGACCGAGAGACCTATAGACAGGGCAAGTCATTCAGCTAAGGTATTTTCACTAAAAACTGCAGATTCTACGTTTCTTATTCGGTTAGTCACTAATAAGGAATCTGACGAGAAGCACTATAAAGGATTAGTGAGTGAACTTTTCGGCTCAACTACCGCTAACACTACATTGCCAAAATAGTGGCGAAAGCAATGCTATAAGGCAGAAGAATAATTTGTTTACTTTACAACATTGATCAACGGCAGTACTGCCAAGTCCACTACTTCGGCAATGCTTTCTCCGTTAGCGGTTATCTTATGCGACCAATCCTTATAGCTTTAATATTGCTGCTTTCTTGTAACGACCAGCCTATGAAGGCTCCTAAACATGACGACGAGGAACATGCATTGTCCTTAGACACAATATCTAAAAGCCGTGACTTTGACAATTCTCAATCAACGGGGACACATTTATATGTTTGGCAGGTTGATTATGAGAATAAAACAAAAACGAAGAACGTACAGTTTCAGGATAAATACTTAAACGTGGACACCATCATCAAAGGTCTGAATAACCTTTACCCTGAAATTCAGCTTTACAAAATCAAAATAAGCAGCGACACACTTTATACTGAAATCAAGGACAGCTACTATTTGGGTGAAAGCATTGGCAGTTATGGAGCAAATGCATACATAGCAGACGCTGTCATCAACCTGACGTCTGTAGAAAACATCAATTATGTACGGTTTGATTTTGAAGATGGAAGTCATATCTCTCAAGGAACTTGGAGCAGGGCGCAATTTAAAGACTATGTGGTGAGACAAACTTACAACCGCTAACACGACATTTCTGCAATAACCGCTGAAAAATATAAGAACAAGAACAGTAGTTCTGTTGAACTAATTTAATAAATTTAAAATGACGAAACACGGACTTCCGCTACTGCAGAAATACCTGTTCCGTTTGGCATCCCCATCGCAGCCATCCCGTTTAAGCCAGAATGATTAAATTTGTTCTTATGATAGTGCAGGTAGACATAGGATTTGAGCAACTCGTTCAATTGGCGAAACAACTCCCGCTGACACAGTGGAGAAAACTCAAAACAGAGGTTGAGAAAGAACAGCAGCCTAAAGAGCCTGTTTCTGATATGAAAACTTTGCTCTTAAACGCCCCAACTTTTACAAAGAAGCAACTCGACGAAGTTGCCAAAACAAGAAAAGCAATCAGCCAATGGCCCAGAAAATAGTGCTGGCGGACACTTCCCTTCTTATTGACCTTTTTCGTAAGACAGATAAAACAAATGCCGTTTGATTGCCTTGGTTCGACAAGGCTATTCCTATTGTATTTCTTCTGTAACCGAATACGAAATTTATTCCGGCGCTGCTTTGGGGCAAATGAAGTTTTGGGAAACCTTGCTTTAAAAAATACAGGTTTTACCTGTCGATAAAGATGTGGCCAGGGTTGCCGTTGACATTAATGCTGAACTAAAGCGCAAACGCAAGCAAATTGCTATTCCTGCCCTTTTTATTGCGGCAACTGCTATGGGTAATAACTTGCCACTTGCTACCTTAAACAAAAAGCATTTCGAACGCATAGACGGATTAACTATCGTTGACTAAGGCGAAAAATCCAGCAACAGAAACTGAAGTGCAACAAGTGGCAGCTAATCCTGTAACATTCAATTAGTGCCGAATCGCTAAAAACATGTGACGGCTACTGGCAATCTAAAAATGATAGATGAAAACAGTATTGTTTAGCTCCCTCCTTATCCTCATTGCGTTGCTTCCCGTAAGCTGTAAAAAGGAGAATTTAAGCAGGGTTGATTGCAATCGTTTAGAAAGGGGCCTGTTGTCGGAAGATGTAAAAATTGTAAGCTTCGCATTACGGCATCAACTTGTATCGTACTCACAACAAAACATCAAGAAATTGTCGGAAGCCCTTTCGGGTAATTGTAATATTTCGGTAGAGAATGTTTGTTTTGACCGCGTGTATAACTATCCGGCGCCAGGGTTAGAAAAAGGAATCAATATCATCCGTACAAATGCGAACAGATGTGGATCGCTACCATTCACAATTGACGGTTCAATGCTACAACAGGATGCACCTTCCTTGCGGCCTTATTGCGCCAGCAAGGCTTCCAGTTTCTGCGCCACCTTTTCTGCATTGGGCAGCATAGCGGCTTCTAATCCCATGTTCAGCGGAACAGCCGGCAGGTCCAGCGCACCCAGCACTTCAACGGGCAGATCAAGCCAGGAAAAGCAGGCTTTTGAAATGCGGCCCGCCAGGGCTTCGGCAAAGGAATTGGTTTGCTGTTCTTCGGTCAGCACCAGGCATTTGCCGTGCTTTTTTACCGTGGTAAACACCAGCTCTTCGTCCAGCGGAGCCAGGGTACGCAGGTCAATGATCTCGATTTGCCCGGAGAAACGTTTCGCTGCTGCTTTGGCCCAGTACACACCCATGCCATACGTTATCACACAGGCCGATTCGCCGCTGAATACGGCATCGTCACTGGCCTTTTGCACCACCGCTCCTTTGCCAAACGGCAGCACATAGTCACGGGAAGGCTCAACCGTTTTTGCGTCTTCGGTTCCCGGCACCTTGCTCCAGTAAAGACCTTTGTGCTCCAGCATCACCACGGGGTTAGGGTCGTAAAAGGCAGCTTTCACCAGGCCTTTCATATCGGCAGCGTTGCTGGGATAAGCGATCTTGAGTCCTTTGATGCTAAGCAACGTTGTTTCAATGCTGCCGCTATGATAAGGACCGCCACCGTTGTAAGCACCAATGGGTACCCGAATGATGGTGGAAACAGGAAACTTACCGCAGGAAAGAAAACACGACTTTGATATCTCTGTAACCAGTTGGTTAAACCCAGGGTAGATATAATCGGCAAACTGCACTTCCACAATCGGTTTTAAACCAACAGCACTCATGCCCACGGTGGAACCAATGATATACGCCTCCTGGATGGCGGTGTTGTAAACACGATCGTCGCCAAACTGCTCTCCCAGGGTTGCGGCTTCGCGAAAAACGCCTCCCAAGCGTTTGCCCACATCCTGGCCGTAGAGCAGGCATTCGGGATGGTCTTCCATGATCTCGCGGATGGCAAAAAGGGCTGCATCCACCATGATCACTTTATTGCCACCTGCAGGTTGCCTTTCTCCCCTTTCTTCGGTAATGGTTGTGGGTGCAAACACATGGTGCGAAACCGTAGCCGGATCGGGCTCCGGCGCAGCCACCGCTTTTTCAAACGCTTCCCTTATCTCTTCTTCCACTTCGCTTTCGATCTGGCGGATATAGTCGGGGCCAAAATCACCAATGGCGTAGGCCCTGAATTTTACATAAGGATCGCTGCAGGCATGCTTGCTTAGGTCCTCTTCGTTGCGGTAAAACTCTTTGCGTACACCGCTGGTGTGGTGGTTGAGCAGGCAAACTTTTGCATGCACCAGCCAGGGCCGACGGTGTTGCCGCACATCAGCAATCACCTTTTCCATTACAGCATAACTCTCAAAAAAATCGGTGCCGTCAACCCGGATCTTATTCAGGCCTTTAAAGCCTTCGGCATATTCATAGGCATCCATGGAACGGCCTTCCTCGGCCGGCACACTGATGCCCCATTCATTGTCCTGCACCAGGTAAATAATGGGCAACTGCTTTAGCGCCGCAAACTGTAAGGCTTCACTCACCTCACCTTCGGTGACAGAGGCATCGCCAAGGGAACAGATAACAACTGGCCGCCCCCCTCCCGAGCTTCGCTCCCAACCTACGGTTGCCCCGGTGGGGGAGTGACCCAACACACCGGCCCCGCTTTGCGACATGTTTGCATCCGTTGTAGCATTCTGCACAGGAGAGGGCTGTGTGTTGGAAAGCCTCTCCACCGGAGGGGTTTGGGGAGGCCTTATTCTCTCTTTGTATTGTATGCCCTGCGCCACACCCGTTGTAGGAATGGCCTGCATGCCGGTAGCGCTGCTCTGGTGAATGATCTTTGGCTTGTCATTGTCTAACGATGCGGGGTGCGAATAATAGCTGCGCCCCCCGGTGAACGGATCGCCGGCTTTTGTCAGCAGTTGCAGCATTAGTTCATAGGGCGTCCAGCCCATACCCAGCAACATGCTTTCGTCGCGGTAATAAGGACTCACCCAGTCCTGCGGCTGCAGTAAAAACGCCGTTGCCAATTGAATGGCTTCGTGCCCGCGGGACGTAGAATGCACATATTTGGTGATGGTACGATTGGCCTCGTAGGTTTCGGCCATCAGCTTAACGCTATGCATCAGCCGGTAGGCTTTCAGCAACAGGTTACGGTCGATATTACCGGTGTTCACGGAAGAATTACGCTGATCTGAATAGTCCCTTTTCTCGTCTCCCATACGTTTACCTCAGTTTATAGCAAGCAATAAGATTCGTGCACAAAATAAAGAAAGCAATTCCTTCTGCAGGAATTGCTTTCTTAAATAATTATAGCGGGAAAACAACGGCTGGGCTTCTACCAATTACCTGTTGCCCATTGCTGGTTGCAAATTGCCAATTGGCATTACTTCACTTCCATGGCAAACAGGCTCTGGTCTTCCATAAAGCCTTCCAGTTCATCGCCAACAACCGCTTCGCCAACACCTGCCGGCGTACCGGTAAAAATGAGGTCGCCTATGTTGATGGAAAAGAAATTGGAGATATAAGAAACAATGTAGTCGAAGGAAAAGATCATTTCGTCTGACCCGCCCTGCTGCACCAGTTCCTTGTTTTTATAAAGAGCAAACTTTACGTCGTTCTTGTTCTTTAACCCGGTCACCGGCACCCACTTTCCTACAACAGCCGAGTTATCCCAGGCCTTGGCCCTTTCCCAGGGAAGTCCTTTTTGCTTTAATTCGGTTTGAATATCGCGGGCTGTAAAATCAATGCCCACCGTAACGGCGTCGTAATATTTGCTGGCAAATTTTTCCTGGATGTATTTACCGTTCTTCGCAATGCGCAGCACCAGTTCAGCTTCGTAGTGCAACTCATTGGTAAATTCGGGGTAATAAAACGGCGTGTGAGGTTGAAGCAAGGCACTTTTGGGCTTCATAAAAATCACAGGTTCATCAGGTACTTCGTTGTTAAGCTCCTTGGCATGGTCCGCATAATTCCGGCCTACGCAAAAAATTTTCATATTTGAATGGTTTAAGTGGAATAACAAAGGATACTAACGCCGGACTGGGTAGTTAATCCTTTTTATTTCGCGGGTTCATCAAAAGAAAATCGGATTTTTTGCAGGCAACCTGCGGTGGTTAGACGTCCAAAGTAAGGAAATAAATTTTTATCCTCACAAACTTATCTCAATATTATTATATTTATTCATAGTGTTGCTGATGCCTGCGGCCGCATAGGATTCAATCACCTCAACGCTCAAGGCAATTTTTTTCGCCACCAGCGGCTCTTCTTCTTTCAGCCATTTTCCCAACACAAAATCTGCCTGTGCACCTTTGGGATAGTTGTTGCCGATGCCAAAGCGCAGCTTGGGATAAGCCGTTGTACCCAACAGTTCCTGCAGGCTTTTTAATCCGTTATGGCCACCATCGCTGCCACCGGCGCGGATGCGAAGACGTGTCAGGGGCAGGGCCACATCATCCACAATTACCAGGATGTTTTCCAGGGCGATCTTTTCTTTGTCCATCCAGTATTTTACGGCCTTGCCGCTAAGGTTCATATACGTAGTAGGACAAATACAAACAAAGATCTTCCCCTTCCATTTTAGTTCTGCCACGTAGGCCAACCGATCCTGCCGAAGGGCGCCGCCGTGCTTTTGCACAAAGGCCATCACCACATCAAAGCCAATATTGTGACGGGTATGCGCATACTCCGCTCCTACATTTCCCAAGCCAACGATCAAAAACTTAACCACTGATTACCACGATTTAAAGGGATGAATATTATTCTTTTTACGAACAGCCCTTCGGCTACACGAAACGCAGCGAAAGGAAGACGCAAGTAAAACAAATATTTACAACGGTTCTACGTTGCTTTCTAATTTTCTATCCGGATAAAACAATTGTCATTCCAGCATGTTGAATGGAGTCAAAACAAAACAGGATTGTTTCTTCCGAAACAATCCTGTTAATCTGTTCAAGAATCCAGCAGATCCACGGTTATTTTTTCTTACCGGGAGCAGCAGCGGCAGCTTCTTCCTGGCGCAGGGCACGGGTTGTTACTACCGATACAATGGGAATACGAGGAGAGTTTACAAACTCATAGTTCTCGTCTTTCACATCCTGCACACGCAGGTTCTCACCAATCTCCAGTGCGTCTACGCTCACTTCGATTTGTTCACGCAGGTGCTTTGGATAGGTCTTTACTTTCAGCGATTTCATTTTCGGTACCAAACGGCCACCGGCACGAACACCTGAAGCCACACCGGTAAACTTCAATGGAATCTGGGCGACTACTTTTTTGTCTTCAACCAGTTCCAGCAGGTCTACGTGGATCAGCTGATCGGAAACTTTATCAAACTGCAGGTCTTTCAAAATGCAGCGATAGGTTTTTCCGTCAACGGTCACTTCTGCCAGTTGGAAGTTTGGTGTATACACAAGGCCTTTGAAAGCCTTGGCCGGAGCAGAAAAATTAATTTCCTGTGCACCCCCGTAAATTACACCAGGCACCAGGTCCTGAGAGCGAAGCTGGCGGGTGGCTGACTTGCCATGTTCGGTCCTCAGTTGTCCTTCGATTGTAATTGTCTTCATTTTATTGAGTGTTTAATTTAAACGTTTACATGTTTACCGTTTACCGTTTACCGTTGAAAGAACCAACTGCAAACTGTGAACTGCAAACTTTGAACTTACTTGTCCCTTCCCTGCGAGTGAAAGAACAGGTTGTTGATGCTCTTGTTCTCGTAGGCGTGGCGGATGGCCACGGCAAAAAGATCGGCCGTAGTGATGCAGCGGATCTTTGATGACTCCTGCTTCAGCGGAATCGTATCGCAAACCACCAGTTCTTCCAGTACACTTTCTTCAATGTTCTGGTAAGCTTTGCCACTCAGCACCGGGTGGGTGATCATGGCTCTTACACTGCGGGCACCTTTTTCTTTTAAAAGAGCGGCTGCTTTTTTCAGCGTTCCTGCCGTATCGCAGATGTCGTCGATAATAACGATATCGCGGTTGGTAACGTCTCCAATCACCACCATGCTTGAGATCTCATTGGCCCGCTTCCGGTGCTTGTCGCAAATCACCATTTCGGCTTCAAAATAGGTGGCGATCTCACGAATGCGGTTGGTGGCGCCTACGTCAGGGGCCGCAAAAGTAAGGTTTTCGAGGCGTAATTGTGTTATATAAGGTATAAAAACGGCCGAAGAGTCGAGGTGGTCCACCGGTATGTCGAAGTAGGCCTGGATTTGGGGAGCATGCAGGTCCATGGTAATGATACGGTCGGCACCGGCAGCGGTGAGCATATTGGCAATCAGCTTAGAGCCAATGGCCACCCGGGGGCGGTCTTTCCGGTCCTGGCGGGCATACCCGTAGTAGGGCATCACCACAATGATCCTTCCGGCAGAAGCCCGGCGGGCCGCGTCGATCATGAGCAGCAGCTCCATCAGGTTATCGGCAGGCGCATAGGTGCTTTGCACCAGGAAAACAGAATCACCGCGGATACTTTCTAAAAAAATGGGCTGAATCTCGCCGTCGCTGAACTTTTGGATATTGATCTTACCTAACTGGCAGCCGTAGCTTTTACAGATTTGCTCTGCCAGGTTTTGCGAGCCGGTGCCCGCAAAAATTTTGGCGTTCGGAGTGTTCATAAATGAAAATGTGCGGCGAAGATAGGCAGAAGCCTAGCAAAGATTTTCAGCCCGGCCCAAATTTACTTTAGGGCCGTCAGTCTTTCCGCTTTGGGCACATCTGTACCGGCCATTGTTTCGGTGTTGTGCAGGCTGTTGTAGATAGTGGTACAAACAAACAAGGCCAGCACGACAGAAATAAAATAAATCATTACCATAAAAAGGAAAGGGTGCAGGGCACCAAACGTAGAGTAAGATTTGCGGTTCATAAGCTTCGGTTTAGGTATTCAAAGGATTGTTGACAAAGCCAAAAATAAACACTAAACTTGGGTGATGCAAGGCCAGAACTACTCAATTAAACAGTGGGCAAAAGACGACAGGCCCCGCGAAAAACTACTTGAAAAAGGGGCTGCGGTTTTGAGCAATTCAGAACTTTTAGCCATCCTGATTCTGAATGGAAGCGGCGGCCGCAGCGCCGTAGAACTGGCGCAGGATGTATTGCGACTGGGAAAGGACAACCTCAATGAGCTGGGCAAACTGTCCATAAAAGAACTGACAAAGATCAAAGGCATCGGCGAAGCCAAAGCCATCACCATAGCGGCGGCATTGGAGTTGGGCCGCCGGCGTTATGCAGCCGCCTCGCTGGAAAAGCCGGTGGTCAGCAGCAGCCTGGATGTGGCCACCTACATGCAAACCAAGCTCCGCGACTACAAGCACGAGGTTTTTGCCGTGCTCTTTTTAAACCGGGCCAACAAGATCAATGACTTCCGGATCATCAGCGAAGGCGGCATTACCGGTACCGTTGCCGATCCGCGGATCATTTTAAAACGAGCGCTGGAAGAAGATGCCGTTAGCCTGATCCTTTGCCACAACCACCCATCGGGCAGCCTAAAGCCCAGCCGCGCCGATGAAGACCTGACCCTGAAGATCAAGGAAGCCTCCAAATATTTTGACATCAAAGTGCTGGACCACATTATTGTAAGCGAAGATGGTTATTACAGTTTTGCGGATGAGGGAATCTTGTAGTGAATGGTGAATGGTGAGTTTGGGTCGTTTACATTTGGCTATTTGCGTTTTAACTACGGCAGCGTAAGAACAGCGTTGCATGATCAGAATGCGAATCGTATTGATCTATCATCATAGCAACCAAACTACCCAGTTGCAATAACTGCCTTTTGCAAAATTTCATCCACATTTTTGGCGCTGAAGGCGCCCCGTGTTTATAGAAAGTTTATCAACCCAATTGAATTAGCTCTGAAGGAGCTTCGTGTTACCTGACCCAGAAACACGAGGCACCTTCGGAGCCCAATTGTTTTTCTTTAGAAGATTTACTATAAACACGTGGCTCCTCCGGAGCCGGTTAGTTTTTCACGTTGCAGCCTTTAGAGTGCGGCCTATTTCAGCCCGACCCACAAAGGCCAGGAGTTGGCTTATTGCAGCACTGTAGTCAGGTAACGAAAAAGCGACTGCAGGTCTTCTTCTTTTTTAAAATCAATCTTGTTTGCATCGAGGTAGCTGCTGATCTCTTTTTCTTTTTTTCCAAATACCCGGGCAAGGTTCTTTTTGTTCACCGGGTAAAACTCGTTGCGGTCGCCAATGAAATAATAGGTCTTCCGCACCAGCGTAAGATCTTCTTTTATCACCAGCTTTACCGTAGTGCGGCTGTTGGCATAGGAGCCAAAGGTATTGGCACCTGAGTAGGTGGGCTGATTGAAAGCGCCGAGTTTTTTGGAATCAGACAGTTCAACAAACTGCCTGCGGGTGAGTTTTTTAGTTTGAAAAGAAGCCAGTTGTTCGTGATAGCCTTCGGCGTAATAGAAGGTATCTTTCCCAATGGCTACATGCTTAATATCCACCTCGTCGGCCAGCGAAAGTGTGTCGCCGGAAGAAGTTATAAAATCCATTTCGCCTTGCAGGTAATTATAATTTAGTTTGGCTGCGGAAGTTCTGCCATCCCGAAACGATACAATACCAGCCATAAAGCTTGGGTATCTGTAAACGTCGGTAAACGACATTACCTCCGAGATTTCCTGGTTGGCTTTTATATAGTAAACTTTTTCCTGTGCGCTTAGCGACAGGGACAAACCCATGAAAATAAGTGCAATGAGCGATTTCATTGCACCAATATAGCGTTTATCCTGCATATACAAAAGACGGTCAGGCCTGTGCGGTGGGGCCGCCAAAACTCAGCGGGATCTGGATTTCTTCCAGGTCTTTGATAGCACCATTGGCAGCTTCATAACGCTGCACATTTTCGGTTAGCGCCTTCATAAAACGCTTGGCATGCTGGGGCGTGAAAATGATGCGGCTTTTTACTTTACTCTTAGGGGTGCCCGGCATTACATTGACGAAGTCAATCACAAATTCGGCGTGAGAATGGGTGATGATGGCCAGGTTGGCATAGGTTCCCTCAGCTACATCTTCCGTGATCTCTATATTTATCTGGCTTTGTGGTTGTTGTTCCATTCGTTGTATTTAAATGAGCAAAGGTAAGTTTTAACGGTATTGGCAATAAAGAAATAAGCCACTCAATTGAGTGGCTTATTTCTATCCGAAAAAAATAGTCTTATCGGGATTTATTGTATTTGATAACCATCTCGTATTCTCTGACAGCACCGGTTGGATTCCAGTGAAAAGCCAGGTAAAACGTTTTGGTGGCCGGATCATAGCGGTTCACTTTTCCTGGCCAGTTTTTAAGGCTTGGGTTACCGCCGGCTGTCATGGTTACCAGGTTGGTGGCAGGATCTACCGTTGCTCTCAGGTTGTCGATACCGGCAACACCAGAAGTCCCACCCGCCCAACGCAGGTTTCCAATCAGAACAGTAGTGGCGCCCACAGTAGACAATGTCAGATCAGGGTTGCCTGTTACGCTGCCGCTCAGGGCATCGCCGGCTGCTTCGCCAGGTGAGTTGTAACGTGTTACAGTACCCGATTGAATGGAGTAAACGCCATCATAGGGGTTTTTCACACCTACATTGTACAAAACATTCTTCATAGCGCCACTGATCTGGCCAGTAGAGCCAACTTCGGTGATGCTGTAACCCAGGGCATATTGTTTGGACAGATCGAGTTTGCTTTTGTCCAGGTTCATGCTAAACGTTTTTACTGTTTCGCCGGGTTGAAATGTGATCGTACCAGGATCGCCACTCAAGGTATACGCTTCTGCCGGTAGTTCAACAAAGCTGCTGCCTGCGTGTGCTGTATTGTAAGCCGTAATTAAACCATTGTTCTTCGTAACCTTAACCGTTAAGGGCATATTCAACTGGCTTTGGTCCTTCGGGCTCCTGGTGATCGTCATCAGCTCAAAGGTTTCATTGGCCGGTGCTACATCGCGGAAAACACCAACGATCGCATCACCTCCATTGACAATATTTACAATCTGACCGCGATTGGCATCGCCGGAATCTTTTGGAAAGATTTCTTTATCTCGTACGCATCCAGACAGTAAGGCTGATGCCATCATTACTGCTGAAGCAACAGAAAACATTTTATTAAGTCGTAGCATAGTTTCTTTTTTTACAGTTCGTTTTGAATTATTTATCCCACCAAATTCTGCCATATGGCGAATTATCGATATTGCCTACGCTATACCGTTTGGCTGCTTCTTTTGCTGCATTTGAATTCAGGTTGAAGTCATTTGAACCATAGGGGAAACGTCGTGGAATCCCAGCCGTTCCGGTATTAGCAGCAGGCGTAAGTGTTGGGAATCCTGTTCTGCGATAAACATTCCATCCTTCCAGCCCATTGGGGAACCATGACACCCACTCTTCTTTGGCAATTGTCTCCAGGCTCGTAGGCGGAAATGACGCAATGTAAGAACCAAAAGTTCCTGCATTGTAAACACCCCACTGCTGCCAGCTACGCTGTACGCCATTGCTATAGGCAGTGGCCACATTTTCAGTAGTAAGGGTGCGGAAGGCGGCTTCGGCACGGGCTAACCACATATGAGCAGCGGTAATAATTGGCAAGGCAGAGCTGGAACTATTCCAGGCAGAGCCAATAACCCTCGCCCAGTTAGGTGTAGAGTTGTTAAAGGCTGTTGCCTGGTCGCGGGTAAGACCATAGGGGAAACCAACATTGGTTGTTGCCAGGGAAGTGATACGTGGGTCGTTCGAGCCGTTAAGCTGGTTTACAAACGTTTGGCTAACTGCATAGTCTTTACGCTGTGTTACATTATAATAGTTGTAGAACACATTCGGAAAGTTTCCACCGGGGTAAACGATGGCTGCATTGTCGGCATTTTCTTCGATTACGCCAGCCGTAACAGCAGCAGAAAACTCAGTGGCCGCAGAGCCCTGGTTAGCCTTTACCATGTTGAGTGCAAGCAGTGCCCGCAAAGAGTTAGCGTACTTTATCCAGCGGCTCATGTTGCCACCATAAAGCAAATCTCCCTGCACGCCACCAGCACTTACATTGATTTGGGCAGCGGCTTCTTTCAGTTCTGTGATAAGAGCCGGGTAAATGGTTTCCTGTTTGTCATAAACAACCTCGCCGGTTTCTCCTTTCAAAGCCTGTGTGTAGGGAACATCACCTACCATATCCGTTAAAAACTTGAAATAATGCACTTTCAGAATACGGGCAATCGCGATCTGGTTGGCATTGTTTCCGTAAGCGGCTGCTTTGGAAGCAGTGGCCGCGTCTGAGTTGTAGTTGATGATCGTTTGCAGATCGTACAGGGGCCCGGAGTAATAGGTATCCCAGTTAAAGGTTGGTGTGGCGTACCGCGAAGTTTCGGTGTACTGTGTTTCGGAGAAATACTGTACATATAAACCGGCAACGGTATTGGCACCGCCCTGATCCCATACGATGTTGTTACCAAAGTTGGCCAGCACATTGGTCAGCAGGGCCGACATGGGCGGCTCTGTTACCCGGCTTGGATCGGAGTTAAGGTCTCCAAAGCCATCTATTTTACTGCACGATGGTGCCATGGTTATCCCGGCAACAACCGCAAGTCCGTAAAAAATATTTTTGATTCTGATATTCTTCATGATGTTCGATTAAAAGTTGAATTTGAAATTGATTCCAAGGCTTCTGGTGCCAGGCATGTTTCCATCTTCACCCTGCAGGCCAGAGATCTCAGAAGGATCGAAGCTTTCTGTTTCGCGGTAGAGCAGCAAGGGGTTACGGGCAACCAGCGAAATAGTAGCACCTTTCAGCACATTGCCTACTCTTCCCAGCTTGGTTACGGGTACACGGTAACCCAGGCTTACTTCTCTCAGTTTCACAAATGACAAACCGTGAACAAAAGGCTCAGCGATCTGGGAATTGTAGAACTGGTGATAATATTCCTGCGCATCAACATACATATCAACAGGTGTTTTACCATCTGCAGCGGCAACACCTACAACATGCACACCACCGCCATCAGACACGGCATCTCGTACGTTCATGCCTTTGTCGTTCGAAGCGGCAGTTGCCTCCAACAAGCCTGAGTAGTGACCCCACATTTCAGACAAGGAGAAGAATTTACCACCGAATTGGTAATCAATGTTGAAATTGAAGGTAAAGCCTTTGTAGAAGAAGGTATTCACCAAACCACCGGTCATTTTTGGAACAACAGAACCATAGTGCTTGTCAGCATCCGCTACAAACATACCGCTGGGGCTCAACAGGGGCAAACCATCTTCATTGCGCTTGATACCACCGCCAATCAATTGTCCCCAATCCTGGCCCAGTTCATGGAAGGCACGGGCAAAGCGGGTACCAAAAGAACCACCGGCTAACAGGAGCCTGTTCTGACCCGGAAGCAGTTCAACGATTGGGTTTTTGATCAGGTAGCCAAAAGTCTTGTTTACTGTCCACTCAAAATCCCTGCTTGTCATCACTTTGGCATCCGCCACAATCTCAATCCCTTTTCTGCGGACTTCCGTTGCATTCATCAATACAGATGTATAGCCGCTGTATGCAGATGTAGAAACGGAGAGCGGAGGATTTTTGGACGTTTCATCGTAGTACGTAAAGTTCAAACCAAAGCGGTTTCTGGCAAATTTAAAATCAAACCCAGCTTCGTAGGTAGTGATCAACGCACCGGTTACACCAGGTGTGATACCTGCGCCGGGAACCGTTGTCAGGAAGTTGCCATTCCATTGGTTCTGACCGATGGTATAAGCAAAGTTGTTCTGGTATACAGTTAACGACAAAGGCTTTTTACCCCAGCTCGCAAACAATTTACCATAGCTCAACCAAGGCAGGGCGTTCTTCGTCAGGTCGCTAAAGAAGAAACTGGCACCAACCGAAGGAGAAAGCAGGCTGTTGTCACCGGCTGGCAAAGTAGAATACCAGTCGTTACGCAAAGCAAAGTTCACAGCGAACATGCGGTTCCACTCAATATCACCAAATCCGAAAACAGAGCGAACCTCAGTACCCTGCCGGCGATTGGTGATGGTTGGGTTGGCTTTTGAGTTGGAGATAGTGTACAGTCCCGGAACGTTCAAACCCTGAACGGTATTAGACTCCGCATCATTGTATCGTGTCTGCAACACGTTACCACCCACGTTGAAGTTTACATTCAGCTTATTGTTCAGGAACATGCTGGTATAAGAAGCCAGACCCTCATAGTTCATTTCGTTAGAACGGGTAAGACCTGTAGAGTACGTAGCCAGTTCGCCGGTTTGTGAAGCACTCTGCTCAATTTCCGATGGGATGATATTCTCATAGGTTGTGTTGAGTGAGTTCTTACGAACCGTACCTCTCAGCTTGAAGTTCTTGTTGATGTTATAGGTCAAGGAAACATCACCAAAAAGCCGGTCGCGTACTTGCTTGTAGTTGATCTGCTCAAAATAGGTATAGAAGTTATACCAGTAGTTGCCTTTGTACAAATCGGTAGATCCACCGGGGTTGGCTGCCGTGTTCCAGCTTGCATACGTACCAATGGGGGTACGAAGCCTGCTGTGTTCACGCATTTTGTCAATGTCCAGGTTACGGTGGAACCACTGGTTAAAACCACCCGCTGATTGGTTAGAGTAACCATCATCAAAGGTTCCTACGATCTGGTAGTTAACAAAATTCACAGTAGCTGCAAGCGTCAGGCGAGAGCTCAGGTCCAGTGAAGCCGTTGTGAAAAGAGTATGCTTGTTTGCACGGGTGTTGGGCAACATGCCTTTGATACCATTATTGGTATACGAAACCCGTGTGTTAAAGCCTTGTCCTGTTTTAGAAAAAGAGACGTTGGTAACGTTGGTAACACCGGTATTCCAGAAATCACGCATGTTATCGGGCTGTCCTACCAGCGGAACAGATTTTCCAAAATCAGCCGATCCGGGAATCCATGCATACCAGGGAAGGTATTGCTGTCCCACCATTCTTGGTCCCCAGGAAGCATCATCGGTCATGTCATGGTAGTAACCACCACTCAAGGCCTGCCACTCTTGCGGCATGCCGGGAGCCCAGGTAAACTGCCTTAATTCCGGTGCAGAACCACCAGCATATAAATTTTGATATTTAGGCAGGATGTAAACCTTATCGAAGGTGATACCCTGGTTTACCTCAATACCGGTTGTATTTCTTTCGCCTCTTTTACGGGTAGTGATCATTACGGCACCACCACTGGCTCTTTCACCCAACAGAGCGGTTGCGTTGGCACCTTTCAGTACCGTAACGCTTTCAATATCATCGGGGTTGAGGTCAAACGAGTTTACGGGAGTTCCGTCCACTACGTACAGGGCTCCCACATCACCGCCAATGGCAAGACCACCGCGCAAACGCAGAGAACCTTGTTCACTCAGCCGGATGGGCGACTGGCCACGGAACTGCGCACCGGCTACTTTACCAGCCAAAGCACTGTTTACATTGGTTTGTGGAATAATGGCAAGCTGCTCACGTTCAACAGTTTGCGCACTATAAGGTGTAATACGTTGCGAACGCTTCACACCAAATGCGGTGGTTACAACAACCTCCTGCATTTGTGCATCCACTACGGGAAGCGTAACGCTAACAGTGTTACCAGATACGGTAACGGTTTGTGGTTGGTGACCTGTGGCGGTCACCTGCAAACGGGCATTCTCAGCCACCTTCAGTGTAAAAACACCGTTGGCATCGGCAGTTGCCGCATTTGTTTTTCCAACTTCATTTACGGTAGCAAAAGGAACAGGATTTCCCCGTTCATCACGGACGGTACCGGTAACGGTACGTTGTGCAAACACCAACATGCTGCATGCAAGCAGCAGTAGCAGGGCTACAATTTTTCTCATGTACTTTTTTTTAGAGTTTATTTTCTGACACGACAGGGGTGGGAACCCGCCGCAGAACACAAAAGAGACAGTCTTCTCCTTCAATGCGCTGCGCCAAGTTATGTTTTTTTTAACACCAACCTAAAAAAATCCAAAAAATTACAATTGGTAGATAAAAATGATGAGTGGAAACAATTTCAGAAGAGCCATTGAATCTGGGTTTTTAGATCCGTTCGGCTATTCCCATCGATGAGATCGAGCCCTGAACCAATAGTTTCTTTATTATAATAGGCTGTATGGGCAAGGCGGAGCCAAAATGTTAGCTGCTTCGCTAATCGCACGGAGCCATTCAGGTAAAGTCGTACGCCTTTGTCGAAAAAAGCCGGCGTTGAGAAGCTGTAAAGCACATCACTTTCATAAGTATAAATCCGGCTATTGAAGCCACCGGTTTCAAAATATTGTACCCTTCCGTTCAACCTGAGCTTCGGCTGCAGCTCCCAGGCACATTCGGCATAAGCAAGAAAACCCTCTTCCTTTGGCGCTTCACCATCCTGGAACCAAAGCATTTCTGTGCGGGTTTTCAATGTAAGTTTTGCATTGAGCCCAGTTACCAGGTGAAGGCGCAGGCTTGTCCGCTCCTGTGCCACAGGAAAATTGATCACGGAGCCGGAGCCGTTCAGCGGCTTGTTTTCGGTGCGGAATCGCAGGTAAACCTCGGTCCGCTTGTTTGGCGTATGGGTGAGTTGCGCCAGGTAATCCTGCCCTCTTGTAGGTGCCGATACCCTGAACTTAATAAAAGGAAAACTGAAATGATCTGCGTAAGCCGAAAGCTGCCATCCGTTGGCCGGCCGAACCTGGATGCCGGTATAAAAACCGGTTTCATTGGAGGGTAATGTGCTTTCCGTAAAGGCGTTGCCAAACGGCGACTGGCACTCTTTTGAAAGATTGCGGTAAAAAAGAGAAAGGTCCACTTTCGGGTCGATGCTCAGCAAGGCTCCCTGTACCAGGGCTGTATGGAAAGACGCATCGGTGGCCCACTCGCCAAAGAGGTGGATATTTTTATAGGTATAACTATAGTCAATACTTGCCAGGAAATGATTTTTGCCCGCAAGGGCAAAGCGGTTATACGGTTCGTCTCTTTTTTGCAGCGGCAGTGAAAAGCGGTGGGTAACGGCATTCAGGCCCAACTTAAAGCCCGGTTGCTGAAAGGAAAGATTGCCGCCAGCAGAATAATGAGTGATGCGGTAGCGGTCTGCCACTTCAGAAACCGTACGGTAATATCCCGACGTTCCAAACGCCGTAAACCGGTTGACGGAATCCACTTCGAGGTTGCCGCTTATTTTTTTGTACGAAACAAAACCTGTCGCCTCCAGCCTGCCCAACCGCACGGTAGCCGCCCCTCCCCTGCTGAAATAAAATTCTCCGGCCGAACGGTAAGGAAGCAAAACCGGCAACTGCCGCTTGGTATTGACCACATCGGCACTTTTGCCAAAGGCCATCGACTGCCAATGCGTAAGTCCCTGTCCCAGGTTCACGGCATAATCGCCAAGCGCCAGCGCTTTCACACGACCCAGGTTGCGGGCAAAAAAGTGCACCGAATAAAAATCAAATCCCAGCTTTTGAGCCCCTTTAAAAAACTGTTCGCCGGCATCTTTGTCGGCTACAAGGCCATAATACAACAGGTTCTTGTATTGATAATTGGTGCGGAACTGCAATTGATTGCGATTGCCAAGGTAGTGGGTTGATCGACTTTTATCATAGCCTTTGGCTTTCTGAAGCACACGACTCAACCGGAAAATGGCCATGCGGCTGCCACCCTTAAAGCGGGCAGCCAGGGCCTCGCCGGCACTTTGTGGATCGCCCACCCGCACAAATGGCAGCAACTTCTGAATTGTCAACAGGTCAAAGCCGGGAACAGCCTGCAATTCATAAATCGACAACAGGTTTCCCAAAACAGCGCGGTGACGCACCAGGCTTTGTATCTGCAGGGCACTGAGCAGGCGCAGTTGCGCCAGTTCTTCGGCGCCGGCCTCGTTCAGATTCAGCGGATGTTTTTGATAAAAAGAGAGTTGCTGCAGCAAGGCGTCATCTTCCACCGCCTCGTCGGCAAGGTTTTCCAGTTGTTGCTCGGTAGTGGCAGGCAAATCCTGTCCATTGGCCAGCAGCCCGATGGCAAAAGCCAATATGGTCAAAAGACCTTTCATTTTTTTTCAGCATAAAGCAGTAACAAGCCCGGCGTGGTGCCCAGGTAGGGATGAACAGAAACGGTAACATCTACGCGGAAGCGGTTCATCTGAAAACCAAATCCCAGGTAATACAGTCCCGTGGCGGAGCGGACGCCTGCCCTGGCCACCAGCTTTTCCGCAAGTACATAATGAATTCCGGCATTGATGCTTACTGGCACATCTTCGGTCTTTTCTGCTTCCGCAGCCAGGAAAACCTGCGGTGAAACATCGTAACCAAGTCCCAGCGTATAAACGGCCGGCAATTTCTCCCCCTTATTCTTTCCCCACGAAACGCCAACAGGGTTGGAAGCCTGCAGACCGGCCGACAACTGTGATGACAACCGCAGCAAGACAGCGGCATCAAAACCCACGGTGGAAGCTTTGCCGTAACCGGCTGCTTTCAGCGAAAAATAATTGAACTGAACACCCACCGCCAGGTTGCTACCCAACTCCCGGCCATAGGCAATTCCGGCAGACGATTCATTGTAAGCAGCACTGCCGGCATAGTCGCCCTTCCAGGCAAAGTTTCCGGAAGTTGTGGGCAGCACAACGGAAGCCTGTAAGGTGGTCAGTGCATTAAGGAGAAAACGTTTTTCGGTATACATTCCTGCAGAAAAAGGTTGGGTGGTACCCAGTGCGCCCAGGTTTCCGCAGGAAGAAAAGGCATCCCTAAACTGGTGGCTATAACCTGTGAGGCGAACATAGGTTGCCGAAACAGAGGTGCGCAGCGTTTGCGCATCGGCAGCAGTGAGCAACGAAAGAAATGCATACAGGTAGCAGCAGCGAAGCATAAGCAATTAGTCTTTTGAAGATATAACTATTCTGTTTTATATAAAAATGGTTTCCGAATCTGAAAGGAATGTTAGAAGCATTAACGGCAGGAACCATCCACCTATCTTTGCGCCATGCAAGTTTTGAACGGCAAGGAAACAGCTCAGGCAATAAAAGATGCATTGAAAATAGAAGTGGCACAACTCTCCTCAAGAGGCAACCCCGTGCCCCACCTGGTGGCCATTTTGGTAGGAACAAACGGGGCCAGCGAAACCTACGTAGCTTCCAAAGTAAAAGCCTGCCAGGAAGTTGGCTTTAAGTCAACGCTTATTCGCCTCGAAGAGGACATAACTGAATTGAAACTCCTGGAGATCATCCGTGGCCTCAATGCTGATCCGGAAGTGGACGGCATCCTGGTACAACTGCCCCTGCCGAAGCATATTTCCGACGAGGAAGTGATCAACACCATCGACCCTTTAAAAGATGTGGATGGCTTTCATCCCAGCAATGTTGGCCGCATGGTACAGGGACAACCCACCTTTGTACCGGCAACACCTTATGGTATTATGCTGATGCTGGAGCATTATAAAATTGAAACCAAAGGCAAGCACGCCGTGGTCATTGGCCGCAGCAATATCGTGGGTCGGCCGATGAGCATTTTGCTAAGCGGCGCCACCAATCCCGGCAACTGTACGGTCACCATTTGCCACTCCAGCACCGTCAACCTGAAAGAGATCTGCCAATCGGCCGACATTATCGTTGCCGCCCTTGGCCGGCCAGCTTTTGTAACCGAAGACATGGTAAAAGACGGCGCCGTTGTGATAGATGTGGGTATTACCCGGATTGAAGATGCCACCAAGAAAAGCGGTTACCGCATTAGTGGTGATGTGGATTATTCCAACGTAGCCCCCAAGTGTTCTTTTATCACGCCGGTGCCCGGCGGCGTTGGCCCCATGACCATTGCCGCCCTGATGAAAAATACGTTTCGTGCCTGCGCCTTAAAGAATTATGAATAGTGTGAACGAAAACCGTGTATACGATAGCGTTATTTCGCCTGCGCAAAACAGCACCGGCATTACCCTGCCGGTAATGGAGCATTTTTATACCCTACAGGGCGAAGGTGTGCACCAGGGAAAAGCCGCTTATTTCATCCGACTTGGCGGCTGTGATGTGGGCTGCGTTTGGTGCGATGTAAAAGAAAGCTGGGATGCCGGCAAGCACCCATTGTATGCTGTAGAAGAATTGGTAAGTACCGTCAAAGCCACGCCTGCACAGATCGTGGTAATCACGGGCGGCGAACCTTTGCTTCATGACCTTGCTGTATTGACAACTGCCTTGCACAAGGCTGGGCTCCGGGTGCACATTGAGACCTCTGGTTCTTCTCCTCTTTCCGGTGAATTGGATTGGATCACGCTTTCGCCGAAAAAATTCAAAGCGCCACTGGCAGAAGTGTTGCCCTTTGCCAGCGAGCTAAAGATCGTTGTCTTCAACAAATCGGATTTTGCCTGGGCAGAGACCTGGGCCGCACAGGTGTCGCCGGAATGCCGCTTGTTTTTGCAACCCGAATGGTCGAAGCGGGACCAGATGACGCCTTTGATCGTTGACTACATCAAGGAAAATCCCCAATGGCAGCTTTCGCTGCAGGTGCACAAGTATATTAACGTTCCGTAGGGTGCCGCAGCCTGAATAAATCTTATTTTTAGAAAAAGGTTTTATGGAGGTTGTACCTGGCAAACTCACCAATGCGCAGCTTGAGTTATTAAAACTTTTTAGCCGCCCAATGACTGATGAAGAAGTAAAAGAGCTAAGGACAGTTTTGGCAAATCATTATGCCAAAAAGGCAACTGAAGAAATAGACCGGTTGTGGGACGAAAGAGGATATACACAGCAAACAATGGATCAGTGGCTGAAAGAAAACTCATGAAAAATGAATGTAGTACTGGATACAAATGTGCTACTTGTTTCGTTTTCGATGAGATCCCGGTCACGCTGGCTTATTGAATCTTTTTTAGCAGGCAGATTCACGCTTTCCGTCACTTCTGAAATTATCCATGAATATGAAGAAAAGTTCTGTGAACATTGGAATCAATTGGCAGCCGAAAATGTGATCCGAACAATCTTGGAGTCGCCCCATACACAATTCATAAACATCTATTTTAAATTCAATTTACTACCCGATGAAGACGACAATAAATTTGCAGATTGTGCCATTGCCTCCAACGCAGACTATCTCATCACCGAAGACAGAGATTTTACGATTCTGAAAACCATTTCCTTTCCCAAGGTTCATATAAGAACTTTATCTGAATTTGAACAGGTTTTAGAAAACCAAAGATGATTCTTTCTATGAAAAACATATTTACAGGCTTACTCATACTTTGTTGCATTGCTGCTTCTGCCCAAACAGACATCACCAAAATCGACAAAAAAGCCGTTGCCTTTTACGAACAGGCCCTGGCGTTAATTGACGCAGCCAAGTATAAGGAAGCAATTGCTGCTTTGCAACAAGCCATTGGCCGCGATGATCAATACATTGACGCTTACCTTTCCATGGCCGGCGTTTATGGCCAGCTAAAAGATTACAAGCAAAGTGCGGCCACCTACGAAAAAGCAATGGCGATGGATGCTGCTTATACGGCCGACTATGCCCTGCCTTATTCCATCAACCTGGCCGGCAATGGCGAGTTTGAAAAAGCCTTGCAGGTAGTGAACACACTGCTACAAAAACCCAACCTGCATCCCAATACAAAAAAAGCGGCCGAATACCGGCAAAAGACCTTTCAGTTTGCGGTTGATTATGCCAAAACGAAAGGCCAGTCTGCCTATGTTTTCTCGCCAAAGAACCTGGGCGATGCCGTGAACTCGGCAGAATCAGAGTACTTTCCTTCCATGCCTATCGAAGGCAAACTGCTGGTGTTTACCCGGCGGCTGAACAACTTCAACGAGGACTTTTTTGCGGCAGAAAAGGGCGGCGATATCTGGGAGAAATCGGTTCGCCTGCCCGGGCAGATCAACACACCGCAAAACGAAGGTGCCCAGAACATTTCGCAGGATGGCAACTGGCTGGTGTTTACGGGCTGCAACCGTCCCGATGGCCAGGGAAGCTGCGATATTTATATTTCCTACAAAACACCCGAAGGCTGGTCGCCGGCCTTTAACCTCGGTGGCAAGGTCAACTCCGACCAGTGGGAATCGCAACCCTCCCTTTCACCCGACAAGCGTCATCTTTATTTTGCCAGCAGGCGCTTTGGCGGCTTAGGAGGAAGCGATATTTATGTATCAACCCTGCTGCCCAGCGGCAAATGGAGCGAACCCGAAAATTTAGGTCCCGGCATCAACACGGCTGGTGACGAATCCACACCGTTTATTCATGCCGACAACCAAACCCTGTTCTTTGCCTCCAATGGTTTGCCAGGGTATGGCGGCGAAGATCTTTTCGTAGTGCGCAAAGGAGCTGATGGTACCTGGGGCAAGCCTGAAAATTTGGGTTATCCTATTAATACTATCGATCACGAAGGTTCCTTGTTTATTGCGGCTGATGGCAAATCGGCTTATTATGCCAGTGACCGCAGCGACAGCAAAGGTGGACTGGATATTTACTCCTTTGAATTGCGGGAAGATGTGCGCCCTGCCAAAACACTTTGGGTAAAAGGAAAAGTGTTCGACAACAAAACAAATAATGGTTTGCCATCTTCCGTTGAATTGATAGACCTGGCGTCAAAACAAACCCTTTCCAAAGTACAAACCGACGAAACCGGCAATTACCTGATTACACTGCCGGTGGGAAAAGACTATGCGTTTAACGTGGCACGGAAAGGTTACCTTTTTTACTCAGATAACTATTCGCTGAAAAACAAAGCGGCAGATTCTACCTACCAAAAAGACATTCCCTTGCAGCCGATTGAAGTAGAAGCCGGAATTGTACTGCGCAACCTGTTTTTTGAAACGGCCAAATACGACATCAAACCCGAATCGGAAGTGGAACTGGACAAAGTCGTGCAGTTCCTGCAGGAAAATCCAACGGTTAAAATTCAGCTTGAAGGACATACCGATAATGTGGGTGCGGCGGCTGATAACGAAAAACTGTCATCTGCCCGGGCTTATGCTGTTGTCAACTACCTGGTGCGTAAAGGCATCAAGGGCACTCGCCTGGTGGCAAAAGGTTTTGGCGCCAGCAAACCCATTGCCGACAACAAAACAGAAGAAGGCCGGTCGCAGAATCGTCGCACGGAATTGCGCATTCTTGAAAAATAGATGACAGGCAACGGATAACTGATAACAGTTTTTTTCTATCTTACCGTTATCAGTTATCCTCACCAATGCATTCCGAACTGCTTTACCAACTTGCCTTAACCCTTGTGCCCAACATTGGCGACGTTCACGCCAAAACCCTTGTGCAACATTTTGGCGATGCCACCTCCATTTTTAAAGCAAAACAAATCCACCTGGAAAAGGTCGAGGGCATTGGCGAGATAAGGGCCAAAGCCATTAAGCAGTTTGATGATTTTCACCTGGCCGAAACCGAACTGCAGTTTATTGAGAAGTACAAGATCAAACCGATTTTTCTTACCGATGCTGCCTACCCCCAGCGCCTACTGAACTGTTACGATTCGCCCACGCTTCTTTTTTACAAAGGCACGGCCGACCTGAATGCGCCAAAGGCGGTAGCCATTGTTGGCACACGCAGCAATACCGATTATGGCAAGTCTTTCACCGAAGCCTTGGTAAAAGACCTGGCGGCAGAAGGCGTAGTGGTTGTCAGCGGGCTTGCCTTTGGCATCGACGCCATTGCCCACAAAGCATCGATCAAAAACGGCGTTTCCACTATCGGTGTGGTGGGGCATGGCCTGAACAAGATCTACCCATCGCAGCATGCTGGCCTGGCCAAAGAAATGATCGCTGCCGGTGGCGGCCTGCTTTCCGAATTCTTTCACAACATTAAACCGGACAAACATAATTTTCCGTTGCGCAACCGCATTGTGGCGGGCATGAGCGACGCAACAATTTTGGTGGAGACAGCCATAAAAGGCGGGAGCATGATCACCGCAAAACTGGCCGATGGCTACAACCGCGATGTCTTTGCCGTTCCCGGCCGAACCACCGACAAGGTAAGCGCCGGGTGCAATCACCTGATCAAATACAACAAAGCCATTTTGCTGACCGATGCTGCCGAATTGCTGGACGTGATGGGATGGAAAGAAAAAAAGGCAACGCCTAAAAAGCAGCGGGAACTTTTTATTGAGCTTTCACCCGAAGAAGATACCGTGTTTAAGCTGCTGCAAGCAAGGGAAGCAGCGCACATCGATGAGATCAATGCCATCAGTGCGTTAAGCAGCAGCACGGTGGCTGCCGCCATTCTTAACCTGGAGTTGCAAGGCATTGTGCAAAGCCAGCCGGGAAAGATGTACAGGCTCGTATGAACCAGACTGTATCGAACCGCAGAATAACGAACAAGGAATATAGAAGTAGTTAAACCCATATTTCAGAACGAATGCTGTAAGCTGTTCAATCTTGCGTTGTTTTAACAACCAATCTGCAGAATGAGAAAAAGAATAGAAGACACTCTTTCGACATTCAAGATTCCTTGTTCCTCTGTTCGATATTCATTCTTGCTTGTTCGCTACTCGATTTTCCCATCCTCCCCTATCTTTGCCTATGGCAACAAACTCCACTTCCAGAAACTTCATTGAAGGCTTAACATTCGACGATGTTCTTCTTGTTCCGGCGTACTCCGAAATCCTGCCACGGGATGTTGACATCAAAACAAGCTTAACCAAAGACATCACCTTAAACATACCCATGCTTTCGGCCGCGATGGATACGGTAACCGAAGCCGCCATGGCAATAGCCCTGGCAAGGGAAGGCGGTTTGGGCATTTTGCATAAAAACATGACCGTTGAAAAGCAGGCCGACCAGGTGCGGAAAGTAAAGCGGAGCGAAAGTGGCCTTATCGTGGATCCCATTACGCTTACGGTAGATGCCACCATTGGCGATGCACAGCGGCTGATGCGGGAAAACAGGATCGGTGGTATTCCCATTGTAGATGGCGGCGGCAAACTGGCCGGTATCCTTACCAACCGTGACCTGCGTTTTGAAGAAAATCCACACCGCCCGGTTAGCGAAGTCATGACAAAGGAAGGTCTGATCATTGCACCCGAGGGCACCGACCTGAAAAGCGCCGAAGTGATCCTTCGCAAAACCAAGGTGGAAAAACTGCCCGTGGTAGACACCAACGGCAAGCTTATTGGACTGATCACCTACCGCGATATTCTCCAAGTAACCTCTTACCCTAACGCAGGCAAAGACAGCTTTGGACGGCTTCGTGTCGGCGCTGCCATTGGCGTTACCAAAGACCTTTTGGACAGGGTGTCTGCTCTTCAGCAGGTTGGTGTGGACGTACTTTGCCTCGACAGTGCCCACGGCCATTCCAAAGGCATTATTGATGCCTTAAAAAGTGTAAAAAAGAATTTTAAAGATATCAACGTGATCGCCGGCAACATTGCCACCACCGAAGGCGCCGAAGCCCTTGCCGATGCGGGTGCCGATGCCGTGAAAGTAGGCATTGGCCCCGGCTCTATTTGTACCACACGTATTGTAGCCGGCGCCGGCGTACCGCAGCTAACCGCTATTATGCAAGCAACCGCAGCCCTGCAAAAAAGAGGCATTCCCATTATTGCCGATGGTGGTATCCGCTACACCGGTGATATGGTAAAAGCATTGGCCGCAGGTGCCAGTTGCGTAATGATGGGAAGCGTCTTTGCCGGTACCGAAGAAAGCCCTGGCGACACCATTATTTACGAGGGAAGAAAATTCAAGGAATACCGCGGTATGGGTTCGTTGGGTGCGATGAGTACCGGCAGCTCCGATCGCTACTTCCAGGACCCGGAAGCCGATGTAAAAAAATATGTTCCGGAAGGCATTGAAGGCCGCGTTGCCTACAAGGGAATGTTGAAAGAGATCGTGTACCAATACGTGGGCGGCCTGCGGGCCGGCATGGGATATTGCGGTGCCAAAAGCATTGCAGAACTGCAGCAAGCAACCTTTGTTAAGATCACCAACGCCGGCATGCGGGAAAGCCATGCGCACGATGTAGAGATCACAAGAGAAGCGCCGAACTATTCGAGGAAATAACGGCCCCCTGTCCCCCGGTGGGGGAACTTAGATCGCTTATACTTTTCTATTCGCATCTTTTCTTACAGCAAAATGTTTTTTCATTTGCAGAAAAGGATGAAAGGCCACTCACTTATAAAACATAAACGGCGAGAATCGGTACCACATCATAACAATACATAAAAAGAAAAATGCCTGTTTTTATAACGGGCATTTTTAATTGATAGAATGGTCTTGCTGAGGAAAAGGCTGCATCTAAAAAAGATATTCCGGCCTAAGTTCCCCCACCGGGGGACAGGGGGCCATCCTCCCCAAAAAATTCGTCTATTTCTCTTCGTTGTTTCTTGGTAGGTCGTCCCACTTTGCTGGGGCGTTTGCCGGTATAAAAAGAAACCGCCTGGAAGTTGGAACGGTCAATTTCTTCTGCAGGCGTCAGGTCAATATAATAGTTGATGGCTTCGGAATACGCCACGCGGTTGTGCAACAAGCCGGTGACTTTGATGATCCATTTTTTGGCTTCGGTTTTTACTTCGTATTCGTCGCCAATACTCACGCTTTTTGCTGCTTTTACACCCGTGCCATTCTGCTTTACTTTCCCTGTATCGCAGGCGGCTGCCGCCAGGGTTCTGGTTTTAAAAAGCCGAATGGACCAGAGGTATTTATCTAACCGCAACTTTTCTTTTACTTCTTTTTTCACACTAGTTCTTTTTGACTGTTTTGCAATCGATAGAGAATATCCTGGTAGATCAGTTTACGCACTTCCCGTTCTGTTTTCCGGAAACGGTAGAAAAGCGAATAATAAGCTGTCACCACAAAAAACAGCAGCACCATACCACTGATGAAGAGCAGGCTGAGGACTGCCTTTATCCAGTTCTCCGAAAACTTTTCCGCGTAATCGCTGGCAATAAACACAACGGTCAGCGAAAGAAAAAACGCATCGATCCAAATCCAGCGCACCAGTTTCTTTTTTTGCTGCACCAGGTTTTTCCAGGCCGGCAAATGCGCATAGGTAGTGGAATCAATACCAAACGAAAGCTTGCCCTTTTGGGTGATCTCCTTTAGGTCTGCTTCCTTTTCCATTTCAGCTAACCGCTGCTGTAAATATTGCTCCAATCCCAAGTGCTGCTCCATATGTAACGGATGAATTCACTAAATTAGAAAAAACTTTTGCCATGAAATGGCTGCTGATTCTTCTGCTGGCAACATCATGCCCGGTTCTGTTAATGGCCCAGGAAGAAAGTTCCGAAGTACCGAAAAACAATGATACCGTTTCGGTACAGATTTCACTGCAGGAAAAGCCTTCAGCAGGTGAAACGCCCCAGCAAAACGAAATGGATTATTCTACACTTCGTCCGAAAAACCTGCAACCCGGCGTTAACCGGCTGGCGTTAGACGGAACACCCTGCCTTGTTCCCGACGCCGATAAAACAATTGCCATACCCAACGCCTGGAAAGGCCCGCTGCGGATTCCGTTTAAAAAGAAAAAACCAGCAGCATCGTACAACGAAACGAACAACAACCCGGTCTTATTTTAAACCAACCTGCATTTAAGTTCAGTTTATTCGCACTAAAATTATTGCTATGAAACGACTGCTCTATTTTCTGTTTTCTTGTACGACGCCTACTGTAGCCAAAGCCCAATTGCTTTCCGGTGAAGTAGAAAAATACCAGCTGGACGCCACTTATCGGAATCGTGTCATTCAAAAATTACAAGCGCTAAGAAAGCAGAGCGATACCAACATTGTAAAGACGCCAACTCTGCCCCTTTATTTGGTAAATCCCAAACCCGGTATTCACCGCCTGCCGCAGGATGGTATGCCCTGTATTGTTCCGGACATGAATGCAACAGTTGCCATCCCCAATACCTGGCGTGGCGAAAAAAAGGTCCCGTTCCGCGGTGCACAACCCAGTATTCCCAATCCCGCAAAGCCATCCCGGTTGGCACCTTCGCGGCCCCTGTTAACCTATCCTGATACTGACAAAACAAAATAACCCCCATAAAAAAAGAGACCTGCCAAAACAAGTCTCTTTTTTCTTTTCCCCCTTTTCTCCTCTTATACCCATTTCAAATAAGCATTTTGGTATGGCAGCCGCCGAAACCTGCGCCGGGAGCCTTTTTACCACTTGCCAATTGCCTGTTGCCTATTGCCAATTGGTATTAGCCCTGGGCAAAAAACTTATGGAAGTAAGGGATCGTTTCGATGCCTTTGTAATAATTCTCCAGGTTGTATTTTTCGTTGGGCGAATGCAGGTTGTCGTTATCCAATCCAAAGCCCATGAACACGATCTTGATGCCGAGTTCTTTTTCCAGGATGGAACAGATAGGAATAGAACCGCCGCCACGCACCGGCACGGGATCTTTCCCGAATGTTGTTTGAATGGCTTTGGCAGCCGCTTTGTAACCGTTGCTGTCGATGGGTGTCATGTACGGTTCGCCACCGTGGTGCAAGGCTGCTTTAACCGTTACCGATGCCGGTGCAGCCTTTTCGAAATAGTCGATCAACAGCTTTGTTATGTTGTCCGAAGACTGGTTGGGCACCAGGCGTGCTGAAACCTTTGCATACGCCTTCGATGGCAGCACCGTTTTAGCACCTTCGCCGGTATAACCACCCCAAATGCCATTCACCTCAATAGTAGGGCGAATGCCCGTTCGTTCGTTGGTAGAAAACCCTTTTTCACCCCAGAGTTCTTGCACACCCAATTCAGCTTTGTATTCCTGCTCATCAAACGGTGCTTTTGCCATCAGTTCCCGCTCTTCGGCTGTTGCTACAGCCACATCATCATAAAACCCGGGAATGGTCACATGGTTATTTTCGTCGTGAAGACCGGCTATCATCTGGCAAAGAATGGTGATGGGATTGGCCACGGCACCGCCGTAAGTTCCGCTGTGCAGGTCGCGGTTGGCACCGGTCACTTCTACCTCTATGTAAGAAAGACCGCGTACACCAATGTCAAGCGAAGGATTTTCCATGCTGATCATAGAACTGTCGCTGATAAGAATCACATCCGCTTTTAGCATCTCTTTGTTCTGCCGTACAAAATCGGCCAGGTTGGGTGAGCCTACTTCTTCTTCTCCTTCGATCAGGAATTTGACATTGGTTTCCAGGCTGCCGGTTTTCACCATAGTTTCCAACGCCTTTACGTGCATATAAAACTGTCCTTTGTCATCGGCGCTGCCGCGGGCATATACTTTTCCTTCTTTGATCACGGGCTCAAATGGGCCGCTGTGCCACAGTTCCAGCGGATCGGCGGGTTGCACATCGTAGTGACCATACACCAGCACCGTGGGTTTTGAGGGATCAATGATTTTCTCGCCATAAACAACCGGGTGACCGGCGGTTTCCATAACGTCTGCTTTGTCGCAACCAGAGTCCAGCAAACGTTGCTGCACCAGGCTTGCGCATTTGCGCATATCGTCTTTGTGTTCGCTTTTTGCACTGATAGAGGGAATGCGGAGAAGCTCCAGCATTTCATCCAGGAATCGTTGCTCGTGTTGTTTCTGATAATCTTTCCACGCTGTTTGCATATCGTTAGAATTGAGGGCTAAAATTAGGGATAGTTCGGGTTGTAAACCGCAGAGAAAGGAGAAGCGGAGGGTTTCGCAGAAAAAATGATTCGAACCACGGAGACAGGAAGAGAGGGAGTAACACAGTGGATCTCGGTGTCCCTGTGTCTTCGTGGTTCAAAAAAAAGCTGAATAGAATTACCAGCCGCACAAGTGTGCGACGCAACGGGAGTCTAATGGATATTCTTCCGCCGGTAACCAAAAGAAAAAGCCTCCGCCAAAAAACTGGCAGAGGCTAAAAATGTATCGTGGAAAAGCAAGGGTCTGTGCTTGGGTCACCCCTCCACCGGAGGGGACGGGGGAGGCCCTTTAGGCCGCCTGTAAGCTATTGTTCACCTTAATCACACCCAGCTTATTCAGCATCAGGATCAGCGGGTAACAAGGATCAAACTCGCCCTTCTTTGCGGCAAAATTGCTGCGGCTGGGATGTACGTGGTGGTTGTTGTGATACCCTTCGCCAAACATCAGCCAGTCTACTTTAAAGAGGTTGCGGGACGTGTTGTCGGTTTCAAAATTCACATCGCCATACTTGTGTGCATACCAGTTGATGATCACACCGTGCAAAGGGCCCATGACGGCGTGAACGGGTACCAGCAAAAGAAACCAGGCCGAGGGTGCAAACAGCAGGTACAATGCAATGTAAACGCCGATCCAGAAAATGCGGGAAACCCAACTGCTGGCAAACATGTCAAACTTTTTCCAGCTGGGAACATTTTTGGTGAAGCGGGGCTCAATGGCGGTACGTTCGTATAAAATATCGGAATAAATGTTTTTGGTGCGCCACATCATCGCAAACAGGTTCTTGTCGTACGAAGGCGAATGCGGGTCAAGTTCCGTATCGGTATACGCATGGTGAATGCGGTGCATAATGCCATAAGCTCTTGGGCTCAGGTAGGAGGAACCCTGCGTAAGCCAGGAAAAGAAAAAGAAGAAACGCTCCCAGCCTTTGTTCATGTCAAACGCCTTGTGGGCGGCATAGCGGTGTTGAAAAAAGGTTTGCGAAAAAAGAGACAGGTACCAGTGCAGTACAAAAAAAAGAATAACAAAAATCACGGCTGAAAAATTGAATTAACGATTAACATTCATCTACAAATCTTGCGCCATCCAAAGCGAGGCAGATTGGAGAAATTAACCCCGCGAAAGTAAGTTATCATGCGCAACGAAACATGTTAAGACTCTGTTTTTAGGTAACCTTTCCTTAACAAGATAGATTTTCGCAGGTGCGGGTATTCCAGTACATTTGTCGTGTTAATGAGCATCGCATTAGGTTAAGTGTTGAAATCATCTGCTACGTTTTTTCCGCTGTACGTTTCACCCTTTGCTTTCTTGCCTCGACTCAGATTATTAAAATTTATCAAAAGAAAGTATGAACATTTACGTTTCTAACTTGAGCTTCAACATTCAGGATGAAGACTTGAGAGAATTCTTCGCCGAGTACGGTGATGTTACCTCCGCAAAAGTTATCACAGACAAATTCACTGGCAAAAGCCGCGGCTTTGGCTTTGTGGAAATGAGCGATGATGAAGCAGCGAAAAAAGCCATTGCAGAACTGGACCAGGCTTCTGTAGACAACAGAACCATCCGTGTAATGGAAGCAAAACCCAAAGAAGACAAACCTAGCCGTAGCGGCGGTGGTGGCGGCTTCCGCAGCAATGGCGGCGGTGGCTTCAACGGCGGCGGCGGTGGTTTCAAGAAAAGATATTAATTGTATCCGCTTCGAAAGAAAAGTCCCTGCTTCGGCGGGGATTTTTTTTACGTGAGACGACAAACGAGAGACGTGAAATAGCAGCCTCACGATTTGTTTATTTCTTTAACGATAGTTCGTTTCTTCGTTTCACTGGATACACCTTTCAACCCATTTTCTTGTTTTCACGACTCACATCTGACGTTTCCTGTCTGACGTCTCTCGTCTCACGTCCTTAGAACCTGTACACAAATCCCGGCGTGATCACGCCCTGGTTAAAGGCTACGGTAACGTTTAGTTTGGGCTTTTGTGCTTTGGCAGTTCTTTGGCTTGCAAAGCGACGATAATTTTTCACCACTTGTTTGCCGGTAAGAAATCCCAGTGCGGCGCCGGCCACCACGTCGGTCAGCCAGTGCTTGTTTTCGGTAAGCCGGCTTACCCCAACAAGGCTGGCAGCAGAATAGGCAACAACTGGTATCCAAGGCTTGTTCTTGTACGTTTCAGAAAATACCGTAGCCACGGCAAAAGCAGCCGTAGTATGACCCGATGGAAAGGAGCTGCCAACCCGGTCTTCGCGGCGCTCCCGCAGCACATAAACAGGACCATGAAAAATGGGCTCCGGACCACCTTTTGCGGAACTGATGATAAACGGCCGTTGCCGTCCGGCTATTAATTTTACGGTTCGCTCCAGCAGGCCGCTGGTAATAAAAGCCTGTACAGAAAGCAGCGTTGTTGTCTGCAGCTTTTCCTTCTTCAGCAAAAAGCTATAGGCGCCCAATGCTCCCATTGCATACACCACATAGGGTCCGCCAAACCGGGTTACCTGGTGACTAACATCAACCAATCCCTGGTTAGTATTGCGCATGTCAAGCGCCAGTTCCTGTACGGGCCTGTCGGCAAACGAAAGGGCGCCCAAGACCAGGGCAAACTTTCCGGCAGCGGCCCAATCTCGCCCCGACATATGAAACGGTTTCAAAAAAGCTTCTTTAATGCTGCCGGCCTGCAGGTGCAGAAATTCTTTCGCTGTAAGGTTGTACTCTTCAGAAGTGGAGAGTGGTGCAAGCGAATCCGAAGGCAGGCCATTTAATATGATTGAGTCGCCAGGTTTCGTGGCCACGGAATCAGCCTGCTGGCTAAAACTATAGGTAAAGCAAAAAAGCAGGGGAAACAGGAAAGAGAATCTTCTCATAAACATCCGGGGTTTTTCATACGACTGGCCATTAGCAGCTTTGGCAAAAGCCACAACTTATTCATAACGACCGAAAATAATATTTCTTGCCCTTACTTTTGGAAGGTGAATCTTCCTCCCCGCTTTATTGCTCATTTTGACCTGGACGCCTTCTTTGTTTCGGTGGAAATATTGAAGGATCCCTCCCTCAAGGGCAAGCCTATTATTGTGGGCGGCGACGGGCAGCGCGGCATTGTGGCCGCCTGCAGTTACGAAGCCAGGAATTTTGGCATCCAAAGTGCCATGCCCTCATTAACCGCCAAGCGGCTTTGTCCGCATGCTACGTTTGTGAAAGGCAGTTACCACGACTACAGCCGGTATTCACGCCTGGTGACGCAAATCATTGCCGATGCGGTACCGCTTTACGAAAAAGCTTCCATCGACGAGTTTTATGTTGACCTGACAGGCATGGACAAATTTTTCGGCGTAAGCCAATACACCGGCGAGCTTCGCGAAAAGATCATTCGCGAAACAGGCCTGCCTATCTCCTATGGATTGTCAGCAAATAAGCTTGTCAGCAAAATGGCCACCAACGAGGCCAAACCCAATGGCTTTAAAGAAGTGCCGCACGGGAAAGAAACGGAATTTTTATGGCCATTAACAGTTGACAAAATTCCTATGGTGGGCAAGCAAACCCAGGAGACCCTGCATACCATTGGCATCCACCGCATCGAACAACTGGCCAAAACACCGGTGGAGCAACTGGAATATGTATTTGGGAAATGGGGAAGAAAACTCTGGGAAAAAGCACACGGCGTGTACGATTCGCCAGTGGAGCCTTACAGCGAGCAAAAGTCGCTCTCGCATGAAAATACATTTCGGGAAGACAGCCAGGATATTGCTTTTCTGAATAAAGAACTGGTTCGGCTGACAGAAAAAAACGCATATGACCTGCGGAAAGAAGAAAAGCTTGCGGGCTGTGTAACGGTAAAGATCCGGTACGACGATTTTACCACAGTGTCGAAACAGGAAATGGTGGATTACACGGCGCTGGACAATGTGCTTACCGAAAAAGTAAAAGCGCTGTTTGCCAAGCTTTACAAGAAGGGGCAAAAAGTACGGTTACTTGGCGTTAAGTTCAGTCACCTTGTACCGATGTCATTTCAAATGAATCTTTTTGATAAATCGGTAGAAAAGCTTCAACTGTTCAAGGCCGTCGATACCATTAAAGACCAGTTTGGCAGTGGCGTTATCATGAAAGCAACCGGGCTTACCGGCAAAAAAAAGGACGGAACGCCAGGCAATGCATAGCCGTAGGGCAAAGGCATCGCTGCCTTCACGCTTCATCACTAAGCAAAAAAATATGCATTTATTGTAACTGTCCCGAAGGCAAGCAAACAATAAATGCATAGTCTGTGGTGATACACTGCCAACGGCAGGTACCTGTCATTAGGATGACAGCTGGTACGTAAGCTTGGAAACGTTCATGTCGTTAACCAAACCATAGGTTTCAACAACTTCTTCCGCATTTAAAATAACGGCGTTGAAATCGTTGCAAGCCATCCGTGCTTCTTTTTCAGAACAGTTGCAGAGAACAGTCAGATCATTGAGATTAACTTCCCAATAAGAGGCTTTTGCATACTTCCTGAAAGCAAGGAGGTAAATGGAACTGGTGAACTTTAAAAGGGTTTTTTTCATGTCTTTAGCTTTTTTCATAAGGTCTCAATGCGGATATTGAAAGCTAAAAGACTTTTCAGGGGATAACTTGGACGTGGTTAGGGCGATGAGGGACAAAGATAATGTTTAAATCCTAAGTAACAACACTTAGTAAAAAAACGTTTCATTTCTTTTCGCCAAAGCTTTAAAAGTGGCTTTTTGTCGCTTGATCACCGGTAGAAATCCAGCCCGTGCTCTAGCAAAGGGCTACGAACGGCCCTTACAAGGTTCCTGCTTACGGCTACTAAAAAAATCCGGAACGGGCAAATCCTTCGCAATTTTACGAGTCGTATTCCCCGTTCTTGCTGCATAAATGTTTCTTCCCATGTTTTCAATTTAGTCATTCCACTATGCAACAACCATGCTTACCCCATTACTCACTAACGATAAAATTAGCAATGCTGTGAATAAACCTGTGCATAACCCCGATTTTCCGGCGGGTAAAATGTGAAAAACGGCAAGCACTCCCTCCTTCTTCTGGCATAAATCTGGCTTCAGTGGAAAAAGCGAGTGCACCGGTGAAATGGGATAATTCAACACAGAGCGTATGCCGTTCAAAAGAAGCTATATGAAATCGATACAGGAGCCTGCCGTCTCCAAGCAGGACCGATCTGCCATTAAGATTCTGCTTATTTTCTTGGTAACCTCTTTGCTGACAACAGCCGTGATCGTGTACTTTGTCAACCTGTTGTTGCGGGTGGGATCGTGAGGGGACATATTTGTGGGGAAGAGAGCGATGCCGGAAAATTCTAAAATTTATTGGGACATTTTCTCCATCTACGAAACAGTAATCAGGTAAAATAAAATAGCCAGGAACCGTGATGATTTCTGGCGATTGATAGTGTAGAAGCGGGTTGTACCAGGTCGAACTTCATTAAGGGCCTTAAGCTTATTGAAGACTATATGCAAGTGGGCAGGTATTGAGAAGGTTTCTATTTGAACTAAAAAAAAGTCGTGGAAACGTATGTTCATTTTTATTGAGTGTACACGTTACGTGAACAGGAGTAAAAAATGAACATACCCTTTCGAGGACAAAAGCTTGTGGATCCAGATCTATTTTTTAGTTCCAACGATTCAAATCATTTCACATCGTTTTCGGCTCAAATCGTCTCATTTTTTTATCCGCGCATTGTAAGCAATTGAGCCGATGATGAGCCCATTTAGCACTTTTTGAACCGATCTGGATGCAATTGATGCATTTATGATTCAATCTTGGGTAAAAATACTTGGGCTGGATTTTGCATTTATGGGTTCAGATGCCATTCCATATGTTCCCATTTTGCGCTTTTTTGGACCTATGCCGAATGAGATGTACCCATTTTAGACATTTTGGGTACATATAAAGCACCTAATGTACCCATTTTGGCATTTTAAGAACTTCTCTTCGCTAAAAAGAAATCAGCGATTAGGCCAATCGTTCTTCCATCATATCTTTCCAAAGAACAAAGCCCTTTTGTGCATTGGAATAATCATGAAGAATGCGGCTGAAATTCTCTGGCTTCGAATCAAGAAACACCTGCCGGCCCTGGTTACGAATAATTTGAAGTTGGGCATCAATTTCTTTCAGCTTTGAGGGCAATAATGATGAGCTCTTATGGAAATGCCACAAATAGGTAGCTTCTTCGGTATCCAATGTTTCCAGTATAATGTGGTATTGTTCTGTTCCGGTAATCAAAAACACAAACGAAAAAGGACGAAGAACAAAACGAATCTTCAGCAAATTACCAGCATGCCTTTCAGCAAGGTAGCGAAGCTGCTTATAGTGCCTGAACTGGTTGTTCTTCAGTAAATCATCCAAAAGCTCTTCGCCGGTTTCATAGATCTGGTGGCCGGATTGAACCTGTGTGATGTCGAGAAGATTACCCTTTCTTTCCAGGACCTGGTCGTTCAAAATGTGTTTGGAGACGAATCGAAAGCGCATCCCTTCAATCACTTCCCTGTTGATTCTTTTAATATCTTCCGAATCTGCAGATTGCGAAACCAATTTGCTATTCTCAAATTCAGCATGGATCGAGACACTTACATTCTTTGATTTCAAAGCTTTTTCAAAATATGGCTTTAATACGTCAAACTCTGGGCGGATCTCATCATTTTCGATTTCAAATTCTAAAGTTGCCGCCGTTTCAGCAGCCTCGTATTGAAACGCTAAACTGGCATATTTGAACACCAGTGACTCAATTGGCACCTTTATTTCTTTTTCAATGGTGATGATATCCCTCGTCTCTGGAGATTCTTCTTTGGGATCATCAAATAAGGTTGCCTGACGTTGCAGCTTTCTGTAGTAGGTATTTCTTTTAAGAAAGAGCTTATTCAGGTAATCAATTTTACTATCTCTATAGTCATAGATTATAGGATGGATTTCAGAGCGCTGAATTCGGCCGATGTACTGAATCAACTTTCCTTCGAAGGAGAAAGGATAAACCAAAAACAAAGTGCCAGCATTGTTTAAATCAGTTCCTTCTCCAAAATACTGGCCAGTTGTAATGAGTGCCTGGTAAGCTCCTTCTTTAACCAACTTCCATTTTCCGGCCCGGCTGCTTTCGCTATCCTCTCCGCTCAACGTCACTACTTCATATGATTGCTTCAGGTATTGATTAAGAGAATCAATATGCTCCTTTCGCTCTGTAAGAATGACAGCCTTCTTCCCGGAATTTAATTCCTCAACTATATCTTTTAAAATCAATTTATTTCTTGCCGAATCATGCACCAAAATTTTTGAAAGAGTTTCAAACTTGTCTGTTTTGGCGTTAAACGGAACATCCAGTTCCGTATTGCGGATTATTACTTTTGGCTGCTTAGCTTCGCCTATATCCTGGGACTTGATTTCAGCGATGATTTCTCCCAAATGGATAAAAATCAGTTTGCCGTCATTGTATTTCCTGAAGGGAGTTGCTGTCAGGCCATACTGGTAGTAACTGTTCAATTGGGCAATGGTGTTTCTGTACGACTCGGCCGGTATATGATGGCACTCATCTATAATGATGGTTCCAAAAGCATTGGTCACTCCACTTTGTTCCGCTTTTTCTAATTCTTTCGCCAGTGTTTGAATGGTAGCCACCGTGAGCCTTTTCCCAATCTTCGACTTCCCCTGTCCTATTTTGCCGATTTCATTTTGGGGGATTTGGAGAAAGGTCTGAGCCCGTTCAATCCATTGCTCCATTAATTGTTTACGGTGCACAATAATCAGAGCGGGTTGTTGTTTTTCTGCGATGATATTTAGCGCAATGATTGTTTTACCGGCGCCGGGTGGAGCTACAATTACTCCCAAGTCTTTTTTTGCTGCAGCTACAACGGCTACTTCCTGGTGTTCTCTTAAAGCTGCCGCAAACTGAAAAGAGATACTTTCCTTTTTCCGGCGGTAGTCTTTAAAATCAATAGCCATACCCTTCTCTCTACAAAACCGAAGGAGCTTACCGGCAAACCCTTTTGGCAAGAAAACTTCGTCATCCCTCTCCTCAATAAGCTTGAAATAACGTTCTGTGCCAAACGTACTTTTGCCGATTTTCTTTTTAATGATAAATGCTGTATTGGTGAAATTCAATTCTTCCTTCAGGTAATTTATGAGCAGAATAGGTATTTCGTTTCGCTTTAGTTTCAGGCAATTGGTAAGAGCAATCACCATTGCTCCGCCAGGGGCTTGCGTGAAGCATGTATCGCTTGATACTTCTTTCCCGGTTAAAGTTCTGAGTACTTCGTCTAACTTTTCTACACTCGCCTTTTTTACACCTGACAAAAATGCCCACTGGTCTTCAAAAGGATTCAAGGTTTCCGGATCAATAAAACAACCATTTCCTTGCCCAACCGATGGGCCATGTAAAGGCAGGGCAATCAGGTTCCCCAGTCCTTTTCCGGAAAGGGTGTCCTGATTGGGAAATAACCTGTCAAAACTCGATGTCTTGTCAAAGGCCGATAAGATGTCTGATTCGCGTAGTAGAGAAAGCATGATTTTCCGGCTCTTACTCGCCGGATAAGGACGCTCGAAAAAGACCCATACATGCCCTCCTTTTCCAGAACGGGAGCGCTCTAAATAAGCAGGGACACCTTTGGCTGCGCAGACCTTCAGAAAGCTCCTGCATTCTTTTGCCCAGTTCTCTTTATCAAAATCTGCTGCAATAAACCAGGATGTGTTATCAGTCAGTAGCGGGTATAATCCTATATGCTGCTTTCCGTTTAAATGTTTTGGAATCTGCTCATCGGTCAACGGCAGATAGCTCTTTTCGGTGAAGGTTTGAAACGTGCCACCTTTCAATACATGCGCTTTATACCGATATGGGTCATAAAAGTAGGCCGGCATATAGCCACTTTTGGTTCCTTTCTCCCAGCGAATGGCAAATAAATCTTCTCTTCCTTTGAAGAGGGAGCGAAAAAGTGATATATGGTTGCTGCTATTATCAGACATCTTTATGCATTCAATTCCTGTTATTGTTAGTTAGTCATAATTGAATAGACTAATAATTATGAACAGTTGACATTTGATATGTTCTGTTTGCCGCTGAGGCCTGTACTACCTGTTTCTTGTGCTTATTCGCGATTGCTTTACCGCCGTCATCTTTTGCATTCAAGTCCATAGCCGTTAGTCGATGCAGAATTGGTTGCTCTAATCGTTATCTTCATCGGAAACCAATTATAAATTCAGCTTCGCAGCTTTTTCTTTTATCAAAAGTTTATATTGATCTTTCAATTCCACCGGAAGAAAACTTATCGCTATAAACTGTATCCATTTCTCAATGCTGGTAGAAAATTTTTGATAAAGGTTTTCTATTGCCTTCTCATCCAGGATTTTAAAAGAGAATAAAACTGCATCAAAATCTTTCCGCCCTAATTTTCTTTTTTTCCCATTAAGATTCAATGCCAGTTCCTCGGTATCTCCTTTTACAATTAGCGCAGAAGCTACCATATCATACGCGGGTGCTAAAACATAGCCAGTTTGTGATTGTTTGATTAAAGAGAAATTCTTCAAATGCATATCGGCATTCCCGGTTAAAAAAGAAAAGATAACCTGCTCGAAGAAGTTGATCAGATCTAATCCTGGATTTTCAGAATATTTTAGAATAGCTTTTGCTATTTGTTCATACGACCCTTTGTATTTGTCTTCTGTCAACCGTTCTGTTAACTGGCACATATCTTCCATGTGCAACTTTGTTTTCTTCGCCCTGTCAATTCGTTTGGTAATGTAGGCAAGGCTTCCATTTTGCAACCTGATAAGAGAATGGGGTACTGTTGCAATACCTGACAGCTCCGCTAAGTGCATCGTCAGGTCTTCAACTTCCGGCAAGTGCGGGTATTGTTTTGTAGCAGGTTTCAATATATAGCCACCCCACAGGCCAACAATGGTAAACCTCCCGAGGTTTTTGGTTTCTGTATCACCTTTAGATGGTTTTTCAATATCAAGCGAAAGTTTGGGCTGTACACCGGTAACCGCTATTTGGCTTTTTATCACTTTCTCGCCCAATTCAAGCATTTGTTCTTCTGTGTAGGGCAACACAGGAGGCTGTGGTTTCCCAAACATCTTACGGCTACAGGCAGGATGGAAGTCAATCTGACCGGGCTCCAGTTTTTTATAGCAATATAAACAGCGCATTATCCTTCTATATTTTGTGTTTCAACTATACTCACCGCTCCAATGCAATCGCGGCAACAGACCAGTAGCAATCCCATTCTGTCCCGCTGGTTCAGTTTCCAGTTTTGTTCTGCTACTTCCAGGAGCCAACCCTCCGGTATCAGTCCATCAAAGAAGGGAAACATTACTGAACTAACATACCCTTTATCTGACAGTGGAAGCGTTAGACTTACCGCTTCGGCGCCCATCATTTGTAAATAATCCCGGTCATAAATAAAGTGGTACCCATCTTCGGTTTCAGATAGGTATCCTGCCAGTTTATCCTGCATAAAAACATTAGCTTTCCTCATTAATCAATGTTTGACGGTTTATGGGCACAGGGCCTAACTCGTGCCCAAATAATTTAAGCACCTGATTTACTTTATCCATTCGTAATGATGTTTTTCCTTGCTCCAGTTCTCTAATAAAACGAAGGCCTACCCCGGCTTTCTCTGCAAGTTCAGGCTGTGTGAGTTGCGCCTGCTTTCGTTTTTCTTTTAAAAATTCCGGCAATCTTCTAGTTAGGTTCATATTATACCCTTTGAGGTATAAAATTAATGCATTTACTTTAATTACACCCTATAAGGTATAAAATACCTAAATTATTGAATAATGTACCCAAAAGGGTATAAATAAACGAATAATACTTGGGATTCTAATGAAAAGTTCAATATATTGCACGAAAGTAATAAGCGGGGGTACTTATGAAAGTGCCCAAACCGATGAACGCAAAGAGTTTAATAACATGCTGTCCTTCGTCAAGAAAACGAGGGACAAAATCTCCTACATCGTTGTTTACAGCGTGGACAGGTTTAGCCGTTCCGGAGCCAATGCGATCTATATTGCTCAACAGCTCAAAAAGGAAGGTGTGACCATTCTTTCCGTTACCCAGCCAACTGACACATCTACCGCCAGCGGGTCGCTTCAACAAAATATCCAGTTCATATTTAGTGAATACGACAATCAGCTAAGGCGGGAAAAATGTATTACAGGCATTAAGGAAGCCCTACTGAGAGGCGATTGGTGCCAGGGCCCACCTCTTGGTTACGAACGTGGCAAGGTAAACGGAAAGAAGTCATGGGTCGTGAACAAACAAGGGAAACTGCTCCAAAAGGCATTCATGTGGAAGGCAATGGAACAAGTTTCCAATGAAGAGGCAAGACAAAGACTGGCAAAGCTAGGGCTCAGGATTTCCCATCAACAGATGTCTTCCATTTTTCGCAATCCATTTTATTGTGGTCTGCTATCGCATAATCTGCTGGAAGGACAGGTGGTAGAAGGAGCTCACGAAAAGCTCATTTCAAAAGAGGTCTTTTTAAAAGTGAATGAAGTGCAGAATCGAAATGCTTATGGCTATACGACCACAGAAGAAAACGATGCTATCCCTTTAAAACGATTCTTACGCTGTGAAACCTGTGGCTGCTTTTTGAGAGGCTATTTGGTAAAAGCAAAGGGTATTCATTATTATAAATGCAATACCAAAGGCTGCAACTGCAATAGGAATGCTGAAGAACTTCATGATCAGTTTACTCATATCCTGGAGCAATACTCTTTAAATTCCAGCTCTTTAGCACCACTTATTAAACAGCAAACACTGGCAACTTACTTTAAGTTAACAGAAGAAGGAGAGGATGATGCGTCCATTTATGAAAACAGGCTGAAAGAGATTGATCACAACATTGAAAGACAAAAAACAAGGCTCAAAAAGGAAGAAATACCTTATGAGCTTTACCTGGAATTTGTGGCGGATTTTGAAAAAGAAAAGAAGAAAATAAAGGAAGAATTGACACCAGGCTCACAAGGGGTGTCGAACCCTGAATTGTGTGTTGAATTTGCCGTTACTTATTCCAGCAAACTCGCTCCGGTGTGGAGTTCTGCGAGTTACACCGATAAACAAAGGCTTCAATTTTTGCTCTTTCCGGAAGGAATTTTCTATAACCGGGCGGAAGACAGGTGTCGAACCACAGGGCTAAATGATGCTTTCGCCTACTTTGCAGTCCAGGAGCGGCTTTTACAGAAAAGTAAAAGCCGCACTTCTCTGAAAAATTTCGAGAGTGCGGCTTGGGTAGAGGTGACGGAACAATTATCGAACTCTTTACTAGAAGATTTGATTACTTTTTGCAATTTAGAGCATTGATAATGAGCAATTAACGTTTATATGAAATTCTATTTTTCTGGTTCGATATACACTCCAACAGCTATCAATTTCATTTTTCATATTTGCTCGTACATTATGAAAATCAGAGTTAGTCATGTTCACACTATTTGAAAAATCTTGCTCCTAAACTATGTAATGACTTCGATATATCGCAGGTCGAAGTGCTCGATTCTGCCATTGCCAGTGTTCACATTCATGAAAAATGCGGGTTTCGGCTCATGGGGCGTCGGGAACGGATCGCACAGCAAAATGGTGTGTGGCGTGATACCATGATCCTGGAGCGCCGCAGTAAGATTGTAGGATATTAAAACAAGTATATAGAAAATGTCAGCAAACCACTGTGCTCCCGCCGTGGAGCGGAAACGCTTAGGTTTTTTAGATCGCTACCTTACCCTCTGGATCTTTCTTGCGATGGGTGTGGGTGTAGCCATTGGTTATTTTTTTCCTTCATCCTCTGGAGTCATCAACTCTTTCTCCAGCGGCACTACAAACATACCGCTGGCGGTTGGCCTGATCCTGATGATGTACCCACCCTTTGCCAAGGTGCGCTATGAGCAGCTGGGTGAGGTCTTCCGCAACACCAAGGTGCTGGGTGTGTCCCTGCTACTTAACTGGATCATCGGGCCGATCCTGATGTTTATCCTGGCCATTGTATTCCTCAACGGCTACCCCGAATACATGGTGGGCTTGATCCTGATTGGGCTGGCCCGTTGTATTGCCATGGTGATCGTGTGGAACGAACTGGCGGAAGGAAATCGTGAATACGCTGCGGGGCTGGTGGCACTGAACAGCATCTTCCAAGTACTCTTGTATAGCGTGTATGCCTATGTGTTCATCACACTGCTCCCGCCGCTGTTTGGCATCACTGGCTCCGAAGTGAATGTGTCCATTGGTGACATTGCCGAAAGTGTGGCCATCTACCTGGGAATCCCCTTTGTGGCGGGGCTGCTGACCCGCCTGGTGCTCCGTAAAGCGAAAGGTGAAGCCTGGTACCAAGAGAAGTTTATCCCCTTTATTTCACCCATCACCCTGATCGCCCTGCTGTTCACCATCGTGGTGATGTTTAGCCTCAAAGGAGAAATGATTGTACGCATCCCACTGGACGTGGTACGGATCGCCATTCCGCTGGTGATCTACTTTGCCATCATGTTCCTTGTCAGCTTCTTTATTGGGAAGAAAATGGGTGCCGACTACTCCCGTAACGCCTCCATCGCCTTTACCGCCGCTGGGAACAATTTTGAGCTTGCAATTGCGGTCGCCATTGGTGTCTTTGGTATCAACAGTGGTCAAGCCTTTGCGGGTGTGATCGGTCCGCTGGTGGAAGTACCTGCCCTGATTGCCTTGGTGAATGTCGCCTTTTGGCTCCGCAAAAAATACTACTCACCATCGACCTCGAAAGAACCCATTCCTACAAAAGCATAAACCATCAACAATGAGAATAGCCATGTTCAGTGACATTCACGCCAACCTTCCAGCACTGGAAGCTTGTTTGAAAAGCATCGAAGAACAAAAGCCCGACGCCATCTACTGCTTGGGTGATCTGGTGGGTTACAATAGCTGGCCCAATGAAGTGATTAACGAGATCAGGCGGCGGGGCATCCCAACCATTGCTGGTAACTACGACCAAGGCATCGGCCTGATGTCGGATGAATGCGGATGCGCCTACAAGACTGATGCGGAAAAAGACATGGGTAAAATATCCATCTCCTATACCAACTCCCTGGTAAAGCCCGATGAGCGTTGGTACCTCCGAACACTTCCCGCCCACATCAGTGTGGAGTTTCAGTTAAATAATGACAAGCTCAATCTACTGCTGGTGCACGGATCACCACGAAAGATCAACGAGTATCTGTTCGAAGATCGAGATGAAAAGAGCCTTCTTCGCATCATGGAAGGTGGCGACGCCGACATCCTGTGCTTCGGCCATACCCACAAACCTTATCACCGTGTGCTCCCAACAGATCCTGGTGAGAACCCACATTTCCGTCATGCCATCAATATAGGATCTGTCGGTAAGCCAAAGGACGGTGATCCCCGTGGATGTTATGTGATCCTGTCCATTAACCAAGATAGCTCTATCACCAGCAAAGAGACTGTTCAGGTGGAGTTTATCCGCTTCGAATACGATGTAGAGAAAGCCGCTCGGGCCGTGGAGGAAAGCCCACTGCCAAATGAGTATGCAGACATGCTAAGGAAAGGTTATTGATCCAGTATTTAAAATCAATAGTGTTAAACAACTCATAGAAGTAACATTAGGAGACAGTTTTGATACTAAGGCAGAAGGTGAAGTCAACCGGTTTCAGCCTCGCAAGGGATAAGTTAGTTTTGAAATGACTACCGTGGGTCCAACATAATATTAGAGAGCGATATAGAATTGATTAAGCAAAAAAGAGGATTGAAATTCTACGTCCTGATCAAGGTTTTAAAAGTTGCCTAAAAATCAGTTTTGGGAATAAGGAGTTTTGTATATCTTGTTCGAAACTAACCTAATAAGATTTCTATAACCCTTGCCTGTTACATGAAGAAAGTTGCTGATGAACTCTGTTCACAATATGTCATTCACCACATCGATCTTAGCCATTCAACCCATTTTCCTGGCCATCCTGATTACTCACATGGCAATTACGTTGTTTTTTGGTGGGATACTATCGCTCTTGGACACCTGTATACTGAACCTTATCAATCGTTCACCCAAAAAGAGTTTAGCAATTGGGTAGTTGAGGCAATTGAGGCCACGGTTCAATCATACGCTGAAAATGCGCAAGTTAATCAGGAAGCGTGGCAGGAATTAATGGTCTTAGGTTTTAATAACTGGCAGCGTTGGATGGTTACTGTTTTTTCCCCCTTTCAAAGGAATGCGCAAATAACAAGCGTACCTGTCTCGGTGGTGATTTGTACCCGTAACCGGGCAAATCAACTCAGAAAATGCCTTCAGTCGCTGCAGTACCAGGCTTGTGCACCTCAGGAGATCCTCGTGGTTGACAATGCACCTTTAGATGACAGCACAAGGATGGTAGTAAAGGAGTTTGAAAATGTCCGGTATATAGTAGAAACTAAGCCAGGACTTGATTTTGCCCGTAATTCCGGAGCCCGAAATGCAAAATGTCCAGTGGTGGCCTATGCAGATGATGATGTGGAGGTGCATCCTCTTTGGGCCTACCGAGTGTGGGAAACGTTTCAGGATCCTAGCGTTTTTGGTATGACAGGGCTTGTGATTGCAAAAGAACTGAATACCAAAGCCCAGGTACTATTTGAAAAAAAATTCAGCTTTAACCGTGGTTATGTTGACAAACGCTATGATAGCGCTTTTTTTAAGAGCAGTTTAGCCAGCCCCGATTGGCGGCTTGGCCCCGGCGCCAATATGGCTTTTCGCAAAGAAGTTTTTGAAAAAGTGGGATATTTTGATGAACTCTTGGACGTAGGACCAGGGGCAGCGGGCTGTGATGGCGATTCGGAGATGTACTTCCGGGTGCTCAATGGTGGTTATACTATGTGTTATAATCCAAGAGCCATTTCTTTTCACAAACATCGAAAAGAGTTGCCGGAGCTAAAAAAGCAAGTCTATGATTATTACCGGGGCTGGTCAGCAGCGGCGTTGGTGCAACAACAAATGAATCACCGGGCCAATTACACTAGGCTTGTATTCAAGCGGTATCCCTACCATTGTCTGCTAAAAATAATCAAGGGCTTTCCAAATTATCGTGGCTGGCTGTATGAAACCATGTGGATAGAGATGAAAGGCTATCTCTCTGGCTTGTATTTTTATGTCAAAAACAGAAACCGGTTTGGCAACCAGCAGCGGACCGGATGATAGTACAAATAAACCACCACTTCGTAGCTTAATAAACAAAACTAAGATGTCAAAGGCCGATCAACATTGTCACACTTTGTGTGTGACAAATATAGGTTTATGCTAAACTGCAGTTGGCGGTAAACGCGACAATTATCTGAACATTTTGGAATAACTATAGCCGTGCTTGGCATTACCAAATGTTAAGGTCGCAGGACCCTTGGAACAATTTTTACAGCTCCTGTTTCAAATCATTAAAAAAATGAGACAGTTCCTTATATCCCTCAGCCTAAGTATTGCTGCTGTTGCCTGCAATTCTAATTCCGATACTTCTGGAAATCAATCTGATACAATAAATAATGCAGTTTTAGACACCACCGAAACCAATACGGCCGGGCAAAATCACATGAAAGCAATGCATGATGCCATGAACAACAGTATGCAACAAATGCATAGCATGAAACCTTCTGGCGATCCGGATTATGATTTTGCCATGATGATGAAGCATCACCACCAGGGAGCTATTGATATGGCAAAGGTGGAGGTTGCGGGTGGAGCTGACGCACAATTGAAACAGATCGCACAGAAAATGATTGACGACCAGCAAAAAGATAACACCCTGTTTGACCAGTACATACAGGGAACGCAACCAAGTGGCAGTTCAGACTACGGGCAAAAGGCAATGGGTATGATGACGCCTATGAGCGATATAAAAATGGATGGCAGCTCACTGGATGCCATGTTTGCCAGCATGATGATACCGCACCATCAGGATGCAGTAAAAATGGCAAAAGAGTATCTTCAAGTGGGCAAAAATGCAGAGATGCGAAAAATAGCACAAGGTGTAGTAGAAAGTCAGCCCAAAGAAATCCAAGAGTTGCAGAACTGGCTATCAACCCATAAATAATGGGTAAAATCGGTATTTTGTAAAACCTTTCCAAAATTGTGTAAAAGGTTTCAGTTTTTTAACCTTTACCTTTGCCGGTAGCTGTGAAAAAGTTTTTGGCAACCATATTAGCCGTTTTGTACTTTGCTACCACCACCGGAGCTACGGTACACATGCATTATTGCATGGATAAGCTGGTTGAATTAAAACTATGGCACAGCGAAAAAGACCAGTGCAGCAACTGCGGCATGGAAAAAAGCCAGCAAGATAATGGCTGTTGCAAGGACGAGCACAAACAGGTAAAGCTCGAAAACGATCATTATAAAACTGGTGTTGCGTTTCAGGCTATGCAATTAACTGCATTGGCTTTACCGGTTTATTTCAACGACATTCCACCTGTAATATTTTCCTCCGTTACAGAAGAAAATCCCCGGAGCCATGCTCCTCCCCGAAGTGGCGACATAGCCATTTACAAACGCAACTGCGTTTTCCGTATTTAAGATTTGCTTCATTATTGTAGCCGGACATTCCCTATGTCGGGCTAATGGCATTTCTATTTGTTGATACGCATATTCTTCTCAAAAAAATATACTCATGAAATCATTTAGATTTCTGCTCTTATCAGCATCGATGTTTGCTTCATCTTCCTTGGTAGCACAATCGTCCGAAGTAAAAACAGATACCATTAAAGTAGCCGGTGAGTGTGGCATGTGTAAAAACCGTATTCAAAAAGCATTAAAACTGGAAGGTATTTCAGAAGCAATATGGGATACAGAAACCAAATTCCTTACAATTACCTATAGTCCTGATAAAATCAGAAACAACGAAATTCAAAAAAAAGTTGCTGCGGTAGGTCACGACACAGAAAAATACAAGGCTGAAGATGCTGTGTATAGCAAGCTGCCTAGCTGCTGCAGATACGAAAGAAAAGAAAAAAATTAATTCAAAAAACTTCAAACATGAAACAAGTAATAATATCTCTGTTCGCTGTCATTGCTTTTGCCAGCTGCGCCAATGACAATAAAAACGGCCATTCAAACCACGATACATCAAAAGCTGCCGAAACTACAACTGAAGCCCCTGCGGAAGTGAAACAAATAAAGCCTGCCTTTGCTAATCTTGATGGCTCCGTTTCATCTCACATCAAAGAAGTTTTCGACCATTACATTCACGTAAAGACAGCCCTGGTGAACAGTGATCCGGCAGAAGCAAAAAATGGTGCCAATGCAATGCTGCAGGTGATAAAAAACTTCGACAAATCTCTTTTACCGGCCGAACAGAAAGCCGCCTATGACGAAACGATTGGCAGCATCCGTTCAACGGCTGGCAACATTGCCGCCAACGACGACTTGGAAAAGCAACGGGAGCATTTTGCAGCGCTTTCCAACGAAGCGTATAAACTGGCCAAGTCCTTTGGTGCCGGCAAAACGGTCTATCACGAGCATTGCCCGATGGCCCTGAACGACAAAGGCGCTATGTGGCTGAGCGAAACCAAAGAGATAAAGAACCCTTACTATGGCGAGAAGATGATGACTTGCGGTACGGTAGAAGAAGTCATCGAAAAATAAACGCTGTCAATGATCAACCGTTTAATCGATTTCTCGTTACGCAACCGCTTCATTGTCCTGCTGGTGGCTGCCGGTATCACAGCCTACGGCATTTATGCCGTGAAGACCACCCCGGTTGATGCCATTCCCGATCTGTCGGAGAACCAGGTGATCATTTTCACCGAATGGATGGGCCGGAGCCCGCAGCTCGTGGAAGACCAGATTACCTATCCGCTGGTAAGCAACCTGCAGGGCATACCGAAAGTGAAGAACATCCGTGCAAACAGCATGTTCGGGATGAGCTTCGTCTTTGTCATCTTCGATGATGATGTAGACATTTATTGGGCCCGCACCCGTGTGCTGGAACGGCTCAACTACGCACAACGGTTATTGCCCGAAGGCATTGCCCCTACGTTAGGTCCCGATGGTACAGGGTTGGGACATATCTACTGGTATACCCTCGATGCACCGGGTTATGATCTGGGAGAATTAAGAGCCCTGCAGGATTGGTACATACGGTTTGCCCTTCAAACAGTGGAAGGCGTAAGCGAAGTGGCCTCTTTCGGCGGTTTTCAAAAGCAGTACCAGGTCATTATAGACCCGTTGAAGCTCCAGTATTACAACATCCCCATCATGGATGTTGTCAACAAGATCAAAGCCAACAACAATGATGTGGGCGGCAGCAAATTCGAACAGGCCGACATCGGGTATATCATCCGGGGACTGGGCTTTATCAAAGACCTCCGGCAGTTAGAAGAAATTTCTGTCGCTACCCTGGATGGTGTTCCAGTACGCATCAAGGACATTGGTTCGGTGCAAATGGGCGGTGAGCTACGCCTGGGCATTATCGAGGAGAACGGCGAGGGTGAAAAAGTGGGTGGCATCGTGGTGATGCGGTACGGTGAAAATGCCAAAGACGTGATTGACCGCATAAAAGTGAAAATAGCGGATGTGGAAAAAGGGTTGCCGCCGGGTGTAAAGTTCAGCGTTGCGTATGACCGGTCCGACCTCATAGAAGCCACCATTGCTACCCTGAAAGATGCGGTGATTGAAGAAATCATCATCGTTGCCATCGTGCTGTTCATATTCCTCTTGCACATACGCAGTGCCCTGGTAGTGGTGATCACCATTCCGCTGTCAGTGCTGATTGCTTTTATCCTGATGAAAGCCTTTGGGATCACCTCCAACATCATGTCGTTGGCAGGCGTGGCACTGGCTGTAGGCGACCTGGTAGACGCCGGAATTGTAATGGTTGAAAATGCAATGAAAACATTAAGCGGTGAAACAGACGACATACATGACTAAGCAGGAAAGGGAGCAGAAAATCGAAAGCTCGTCAAAGCTGGTGGCAAAGGCTGTGGTCAGTGCTATCCTAATTACGCTGGTTTCTTTCAGCCCCATCCTCTTTTTGGAAGGCCAGGAAAAAAAGATGTTCTCGCCACTGGTGTGGACGAAAACATTTGCCATGATCGGCTCCATGTTCGCAGCCGTCATTGTAGTGCCGGTATTGATGGTGTATTTGCTGAAAGGAAAGGTGAAGCCGGAAAGCAAACACCCGGTATCCCGGTTCTTTATCTTCCTGTATTCCCCCATTCTTCGCTGGTGCCTTCAATGGAAGAAAACCACGATTGCGATTGCTTTTGCGCTGGTGCTGTTAAGTATCCCGCTGGTGATGCAGTTGGGCAGGGAGTTTATGCCGCCCCTGGACGAAGGTTCTTTACTCTTCATGCCTGTGACAATGCCCGATGTCTCCAACTCGGAAATCAAACGGATCATGCAGGTACAGGATAAGCTGATGCTCACCGTACCGGAAGTGCAGAATGTGCTGGGCAAAGCGGGACGGGCAAACACAGCTACGGACAATGCACCCATCAGTATGATTGAAACCATCATACTGCTGAAACCACAATCCGAATGGCGGGTAGGACTCACCAAGAACGACATCATCAATGAACTGAACAGCAAACTACAGATACCGGGTGTGATCAATGGCTGGACGCAACCTATCATCAATCGCATCAACATGCTTTCTACCGGTATCCGTACCGATGTTGGGGTTAAGATATATGGACAAAGCCTTGATACCATCAATCGCCTGGCTCAGGAGTTCAAACGAACCTTGCAGGGAACCGAGGGCATTGCCGACCTGTACGTAGAGCCTATCACCGGCGGCCGGTATGTTGACATCAATATCCGGCGGGAAGAATTGGGGCGGTATGGGTTATCCATTGATGATGTGAACATGTTCATTGAAACAGCCATTGGTGGTGCAGGCATTATCCAAACCGTGGAAGGGCGACGGCGGTTTAGTATCGCCGTCAGGATGGGACAGGATTTCCGGAGCACTATCGACAAGCTAAAGCAACTTCCCATCATCACCATGAACAGCGGCCCTGTTCCCCTGAGTGCATTGGCAGATGTGGCCATAACCGAAGGGCCCCCCATGATCACGTCAGAGAATGCCATGTTACGGGGCACTTTACTGTTCAATGTACGGGACAGGGACCTGGGAAGCACGGTTGACGAAGCAAAGAGAAAACTTGAAGTAGCCATCAGCCGTTTGCCCAAAGGTTATTTTCTTGATTGGAGCGGACAGTACGAAAACCAGATACGGGCCGAAAACAGGCTAAAGATCATCATGCCGGTAGCATTGCTCATCATTGTGGTCATTCTCTACTTCACATTCAGAAACTTTAGAGAAGTTTCAATTGTGCTTGCCAGTATCCCGGTTGCGTTAGTCGGTGGCGCCTATTCGTTATACTTCTTTGATGTGAACTTTTCTGTGGCCGTGGCCGTAGGGTTTATTGCCCTCTTTGGCATTGCGGTGGAAACCGGTGTCCTCATGCTGGTGTACCTGAATAATTCGCTTTATCAAAAAGTACATAGAGCTACAGCGGCAGGCAACCCAATTAACAACAAAGTGGTAGAGGATGCGGTGTATGATGGTGCGGTACTGCGGCTTCGCCCCAAGTTGATGACGGTGATTGTTGATATACTCGGTTTAATGCCCATCTTACTGGCAACCGGCCCGGGAAGTGATGTGATGAAGCCCATCACGATCCCTTTTGTTTTTGGATTGATTACCTCCACGCTATTCGTCCTAATTGTACTGCCGGTGATGTATGCCATGATCCGGGAAAGAGAACTGAAAAAACATAATAAACTTCAAATACAGGAGATGGCAAATGAATAAACAACAGAACTACCGCCGCCTATTGAAGTATGCGTTCATTGCTGTGCTGCTGGTGAACTCTTTTTGGGCCACGGCACAAACAAGATTAGCAACCATACTCGATAGCATCGAACGCTACAACCCGGTCAGCCGGATGTACGAAGCAGACATTCGTTCCATGGATGAAGCGGCAAAAGGCGCTAAAAGCTGGATGCCACCCGAAGTAGGGGCCGGTTTTTTTATGACCCCTTATAACCCCCAGCGGTGGAAAAAAATGAACGACATGGAACCGGGCATGGGCAGCTTCGCTATTTCTGTCCAGCAAATGATACCCAACCGGCGAAAGTTGAATGCCGATGCCGCTTATATGCAAAGCATGTCGGGTGCCGCCAGGGAACAGCGCAAAGCAGCCCTGAACGACCTGTATGCACAGGCAAAGAAAGCTTACTACGAATGGGTGATCATTGAAAAGAAAAAGGCGGTGCTCGACGAAAATGAAAAGGTGTTGGACTTTATGATCAAGAATGCCGAGATCCGTTACCGCAATGGGTTGGAGAAACTCAATGCCTACTATAAAGCAAAAGCAGCGTTGGGTAACATCCAGAACATGCGGCTAATGTATGATAACGAAAGCAGGCAGCGGCGCATCCTGATCAATTCCCTCATGTACAGGAATACGGAGACTGGTTTCTCCATTGATACAACTATCCGCCTGAAAGACTACGCCGCTTTTGTTTTCGACAGTGCTTTTTTTCTTCAGAACAGGAGCGACCTCAGAGCCCTCGAAAGAGAAGTGCTGACAAACGAGCTGCGAACAGAAGCAGAGCGGCTAAACCTCAAACCGCAGTTCGGGATTCGCTTTGAGCACATGTTTGCTTTTGGCGCACAACCGCAACAGTTTACATTAATGGGCATGGTGCGGCTGCCTTTTGTTTCCTGGGCTTCCCGCATGACAAAAGCAAACATGGAGAGTTACCGCTGGCGGGCGGAGGCCCTCAACAGCCAGCGTCAGATGATCGTCAATGAAGCCCGTGGCATGGCGTACGGCATGCGTACGGAACTGGAAACAAAAAGAAAGCAGATCAGGCTATACGAGGCCAATATCATTCCGGCACTTCGCAACAACTACAAAACCATGTTGCTTGGTTACGAGCAAAATACAGAAGAACTATTCATGTTGTTTGATGCCTGGGAAACGCTGAACATGACACAGGTAGAATATCTTGACCAACTGCAACAGTTACTCACGTTACAGGTGGAGTTGGAACGAATACTTGAAATACGGGAATAATGAAACGGTTGAATTACCATATTGTTCTACTACTGGCACTCACTGTTGTTATGAGTACCGTTGCCTGCAACAACGAAAGCGGGGCTGATCATGCGACACATGAAGGGCAACAGGAGGTTTACATCTGTCCGATGCACCCCGAGATCATTCGCAATGCACCCGGCGCTTGCCCTATCTGTGGGATGGACCTGGTAAAAAAAGAAACAGGTTCCGAAGCGGTAAAAGATGTGCAGTTGGAAGCCCTGCTGAAACCTGTGAATGCCTTTGTGATAACGACAATCGACGTAACCACGGTAGAACAGCGGGAAGAAGACATTGAGCTGGATGTAGTAGGTACGGTGGCCTACGACACCCGCCAGGCAGGTGCCATCTCTTCAAGGGTAAACGGACGGATTGAAAAGCTGTATGTGCGCTACAAATACCAGCCGGTACAGAAGGGACAACGCATTATGGACATCTACAGTCCCGAACTGATGACCGCACAACAAAACCTGCTATTCCTTTTGCGCAACGATGGGGACAATATGTCGCTGATCAGCGCAGCCAAAGACAGGTTGCGGCTTCTTGGAATGACGGCCGGTCAGGTGACAACTTTGGTCCGTACCGGAAAGTCCGTCTATTCAGTGCCCGTTTTTAGCAACTATAACGGGTTTGTTACCGATATTAACACAACGGCCAACACAGCCCGTTCCGGTGGCATGCAACAGCCACCATCAACAGGACAGGCCTTAGCCATAAAAGAAGGCATGTATGTGCAAAGCGGGCAGGCTGTATTTACGGTATATGATCAAAGCAGGGCATGGATACTGTTAGACATTTACCCGGAACAACAAACCCTGGTGCAGGTAGGTAACCCGGTCAGAATCGTACCCGAAACGGCACCTGCGGAAAACTTCAGGGCTACCATTGACTACATCGAGCCCATATTCAGAACGGACAAAAAAACGGTAGCAGCCAGGGTATATTTTAACAATGCAGCCCGAAAATTACCCATCGGCAGCCGGGTAACGGCCAACGTGTTTTCCAAACCCAAGGAGGCCTGGTGGCTGCCAAAAGAAGCCGTCCTGTCATTGGGCAGAGATAAGATTGTTTTTAAAAAAGAAGGCCTCGGATTCAGAGCACATAAGATAACAACAGGTATTGCGGTCAATCGTCACGTACAGATTTTAACGGGCCTGCAAAAAGAGGATAGTGTGGCGGTGAATGCTCAGTACCTGGTAGACAATGAAGCCTTCATTAAAGCAACAACCAATGAATAAACTATGCATAATACTTCTTTCTCTGGTACTTCTTGCTTCCTGCGGTGGGAAGAAAGTGGCAACCGACAGTGATATTTTTTACACCTGCTCCATGGATCCGCAGGTGGTATCGGATAAGCCGGGCAATTGTCCCATCTGCGGTATGCCGCTGACGGCGGTAAAGAAAAGTTCCGTCGTCAATACGGATGATATAGAACTAAGCGACCAGCAAATTCAGTTGGGCAACATCCGGACGGATACTATTGCAGAAGCCAGCATTGATAATACCCTTGAGCTAACGGGAACGCTAAGTATGAATGCAGCACAAACGGCATCGGTAAGTGCACGTGTCATGGGACGCATCGAACGGCTGTATGTAAAAACCACAGGAAATTATATAGCCAAAGGAGCGCCGGTTTTTGAAATTTACAGCGAAGAACTCAACAACGCCAAACAGGAATACCTATCCGCTTTGCAACGCAGAAGCCTTTTTAACGAACAATCCGTAATTGACTTTGACCAGCTGATTAAAAGTGCAAGGACAAAGCTGCGCTTGTGGGGCATGACGGAGGGCCAGATTAAGGCCCTGGAAACACAAAAACAGGCACCCCTTACCACCACCTACTACAGCACCGAAAGCGGTTATGTGACTTCGGTTGATGTAACAGAAGGAGGCTATGTAATGGAAGGCGGTACGGTTTTGCAGTTAGCCAACTTATCAACACTTTGGGCAGAGGCACAGGTCTATTCGTCGCAGTTATACCGGATACCACGCGGTGCATTGGCAACCGTGGAAGTGCCGGGAGTGGCAGAACCCATCACGGGCCGGATTGAATTTGCCAACCCCGAAGTACCCACAGAAACAAGAATCAACCTGCTGCGGGTAGTGGTTCCTAACCAGGGCAATAAGCTGCGGCCGGGTATGTCAACAATCGTGAAAGTGCAAACGGCCAGCCGTAACTCGCTGACACTTCCTACCGATGCCATCATCCGGGAGGCCGATGCAGCCATTGTATGGGTGCAAACCGGAAAGAACAAGTTCAAAAGCAGGATGGTGACAACGGGCCTGGAAAGTGACGGCCTGACGGAAATCCAATCAGGACTAACAGCGGGTGACGTCGTTGTGGTAAGTGGTACCTACCTGCTGCATAGTGAATATACATTTAAACGTGGTTCTGACCCTATGGCAGGGCATAACCATTAATACCTAAAACACAAAAAAAATGAAATACACTTTAATTACTTTATTGCTTGTTACACTGCTTGGGTTCTCTGCACAGGCACAGAAAGAAGAAGTTTGCTACAACCCCAACCTCGTTAAAGACACAACGAAGAAGAGTATTAAATCCATGGCTGTTGGTACCGTGGGCAGTGACACAATCGCCATCACCTATCACTCTCCCGGTGTACGCAAAAGAATTATCTGGGGTGGGCTGGTGCCTTTTGATGAAGTATGGGTCACTGGGGCACATGATGCGACAACAGTAACCTTTGTCAAGCCTGTAGTAATTGATGGGAAAACTGTGCCGGCGGGTAAATACGCTTTTTTCACCATTCCGGGGAATGAGGAATGGACGCTTATTCTCAATAAACACTGGAAGCAGCACCTGGCTTCGGAGTATGATGAAAAAGACGATGTGGTAAGGGTAAAAGTGAAACCAACAAAAGTGCCGCATACCGAGCGTTTGCAGTATTTCATCGAAGAAGCAAAAGACAATTCAGCAAGGTTAGTGATGGCATGGGAGAGAGTGAAGGTCACCTTACCGTTTACCGTTCAGCAATAAAACCTGGAGGGATGCACACCCGAAATGAAAGTAAAAAATTGGCACAATCAGCTTCTGCATTAGGTGCAGCTTTACTTGGGTTTGGCTTGGGTGCAGGAATCAGCAACTTGCTATTGCTATTGTTAATTATTATTGGCGGTATTATTCATGTTGCAGGCATGTACGTACTGCAATTGAAAGAGGGGTCGGCAAAAACCGGAAGCATTGCAAAAATGCTATGGATAACAGCATGGATATGCCTTTTATCATTGACTGCTTTGATCACTTACCTCCTAATAAAATAGTTTATGGAACACTCACAACATAGCAACCATTCGCATCATGAGCATGGTCATCATGAACATAAGCATCACCACCATCAACCTGAAACGAAGAATCAGCATCACAGTGATGGCACAAAGCATCATCATCATGATGATCATTCTATGCATGATAAACATGCAGGGCATCATACGGAAGACTTCCTGAAACGCTTCTGGATTTGTTTGGTGATTACCATTCCTGTTTTATTGCTTTCCCACATGATACAGGAGTGGTTCAACTTTAGCATCCGGTTTACCGGTGATAAGTATGTGTTGCTCCTTTTAGGTACAATCATCTACTTCTACGGAGGAATGCCATTCCTGAAAGGATTGGTGACAGAGATAAAGCACAATGCAGTAGGCATGATGACGTTGGTCGCTTTAGCGATTACCGTAGCGTATGTGTACAGTGTAGCGATCGTATTTGGCTTGCCGGGCATGGACTTTTTTTGGGAGCTTGCCACCCTTATTGACATCATGCTCTTAGGTCACTGGATCGAAATGAGATCAGCAATGGCAGCTTCCAATGCATTGCAATCGCTGGTGGCTTTACTGCCTTCTGATGTGCATGTTGAGCGTAACGGTGTGGTGACCGATATAGATATTCAGGAACTGAAAAAAGAGGATGTAGCGATCATTAAACCGGGAGAAAAAGTGCCTGCCGATGGTATAGTCTTAGAAGGTAGTTCTTTTGTCAATGAAAGCATGTTGACGGGTGAAAGTGTGCCGGTGAAGAAAGAGAAAGATGCAAGCGTAATAGCAGGTGCTATTAACGGCGATGGTTCGCTAAGAATTAAAGTTATAGGCACAGGTAAAGACAGTTACCTCAACAAAGTCATTACATTGGTTCAATCGGCACAAAGCGCAAAGTCAAAGACACAGAACCTTGCAGATAAAGTTGCCAAATGGCTAACAATTGTCTCAATTGTTGTAGGCATTGTAACGTTCCTTGTCTGGTATGCACAGCACGATTTAGCGTTTGCCTTAGAGCGAATGGTAACCGTGATGGTAACATCATGTCCTCATGCATTGGGCGTTGCTATTCCCTTGGTCGTTGCTATATCAACTACTGCATCTGCTACGCATGGTTTGCTGATAAGAAACAGAACAGCTTTTGAGAATGCAAGGAAACTAACGACAATAATCTTTGATAAAACAGGAACACTTACCAAGGGATCACACGAAGTGCAAAAAATAATCAGCATTTCTGATACTTTCAGCAACGACGAAATACTGCAATATGCAGCAGCCATACAACAACATTCGGAGCATTACATTGCAAGAGGCATACTAAAAACGTTGAAAGAAAAGAATCTGCAACTATGGCAATCTTCCGATTTCAATTACATGCAGGGTGTAGGCGTAACGGGTACAGTAAACGGAAAGAAAGTGGTTGCCGCAGGTCCTAATTATTTTGCTAAGGAAAACAGGCGACTTCCCGGCATTCCTTCAGATGTAGATCAAAGCGCAGAGACAGTAAACTTTCTGATGGTAGATGATGAACCGATAGGCATCATTACTTTAGCCGACACTATCAGGGAAAGTTCTGCAGAAGCAATTGAGCAGTTAAAGCAAATGAACATTAAATCATTCCTGCTAACCGGTGACAATGAAAAGATTGCAGCGTCTGTGTCAAACAAGCTGGGAATGGATGGCTACCTGGCAAATGTTCTTCCACATCAAAAGCAGGAGAAAATTACAGCGTTTCAGAATGAGGGTGAAATTGTTGCCATGACAGGTGATGGCGTAAATGATGCACCTGCATTGGCGCAGGCAGATGTAGGTATCGCAGTTGGATCGGGAACAGATGTCGCTGCCGAAACAGCCGATATTATTTTAGTCAACAGTGATCCAAAAGATGTTGTACAGTTGATAGACTTTGGCAGAAAAACCTATCGTAAAATGATACAAAACCTTGCCTGGGCAGTTGGCTACAACGTGATTGCAATACCGTTGGCAGCAGGTGTGCTGTATCCATACTTCACATTAAGTCCGGCTATGGGTGCGGTGCTAATGAGTTTAAGCACCGTTGTTGTGGCGATAAATGCAAAACTGTTAAGGTTAAAATAATTTAGATAGCTTCTTCTTCTTGTTCTTCTTTGTGGAAATAGATTTTTCAATAGCCGTTTTGGAATCTGAGCTGGGTCAGGGTTTCAATGGGTGCATGACAAATTGCACTTTTTGAAAAAGGTTGGAATTTTGAGAAAACCCTTTTCAAGATGAAAGAGCAAGAACGCAGCCGGATCAAGGAAGCGATTATGCAACGCTTATCCGAAGAGGTAGATTTGTGGCTTGACCAAGAGCCTACCCTGACCTCGGGTTATGACTACGAAACAGAATTTATCGGTTTGGGAAGACGCCTCAACCGCATTGTACTGGAAGAGAGCCTGGGAAAGGTACCGAAGAGCCGAAACGGTAAAAAAAAATTCTGACCTGTTTTGGTAAGATGAGCATCTCCAGGCAACACCCGCTTTGTCAGCACACCCACTGTTTTGGCATCACCAGCAAACTGCAGGAGATTGTCTGTTTGTTAGCCCAGGACTATGTCTTTGCCCAGGCAGCGGAGGTCCTCACCGAGCTGCTGGGGCTTTCCCTGAGTGCCAAACAGATTCAACGCCTCTGGCCTGGGGCGCTCTGCTCTTTTTTCTACTCTACCAGGTGGCCAGACGCATCAAAACAAAGCGGGACCTCCGGCGCGAGATCGAAGAGGACCTGGCCCTGGCAAAGCAGTACTACCTGTCCTTTAACGAAGAAGGGTTGCAAATCAGTGCCGGTGATTTTACAACCGATCTTTCCTGGCGCTATTTCTTTGCCCGCCTGGAAACACCAACGATCTTGCTGTTGTTCTATAAAGAAGGAAAGTATGCCTTTAACGCCTTTACGGCTTCAGAGATCGGCTCTGGTAATCTGGACCGACTAAAGGCCCTGGCAAAAGAAAAGCTGCCCTTGCTCAGTGAACGCATTCACCTGAAAGACCGCATCAAAAAACAGCAGTAAAAGGGTAAACCAAGCCAGGATCTGTACGGAAAGATTGGCAAGGATTGAAAAAGAGGCTTTACTGCTTTTGGGTTCCAGGAGTTGGCACTTGCCCAGCCGGCACCTCTTCATCGTAAAGGATGGATAATTGCGAAGGGTTGCTAATAACAATCTGGGGCTTTCCTCTGTAGAGTTCCACCCGCCCACTGACCTTGGCAAAGCCATTGACATAGGGTTTTTCTTCGGGCGCATAATTCAGCAGTTTGCGCACATCACCCCAGATAACGATGGTGAGCAACTGGTCCGGAAAGGCGCCACCCACGTTAATAAAGGTGGGTGTGTTCTTCGCTGATTCGAGATACCGAACCCCATGTATTTTTCCCTTCACCGTTACGCTGTCACCTACATGGCTGACCAGTTCATCGAGCTTGATTTCTTTTTGTGCCAGTGTCGTAAGGGATAATGTGAGCGCTAAAACGGTAAGCAGCTGTTTCATGAGGGCAAGGTAATCATTAGTTTCGTTGACGGCTAAAATACAGACCCAGCTTTGTACGGGACGTAAAAGGACTGAAGCCATCGATTTCATTGCTGAACTTATTGTAATAGACCTCTACATAGAAAGCATCTACTTTATAGAGGGCTATGGTGTGGCCAATCTCATTTCGGGTCATCACAAAGTTACCCTGCCAGGTGGCCTCTGCCTGTCCATCGTCTGAAAGTGCTATGAATTCATACAGCGTCACCGCATTAAGATAAAGGGTGTTTGACTTTTCTGCAAGCGCACAGCCACTCCTCAGAGTCCATCAACTTCTGTAGTGAGAGTGGTTTTCTTTAGCTATTCCTTTCCGCTAAAATGCTGAATCGTTTGATGGCGTTGTTATAAACTCTTTATCATTCCGGCTCGGACCGGGAGACAAAAAAAACAACCTGTAACCTTCCATCCAGGTACGCTACGCTATTCCACAAAACGGGAAATAAAAAGTTTTTTCTATTCAAATCCCACTAACAATCAATTAACTAACAGCATTGTGCACATGGCAGGCTTTTCCTGTTAGTTAGCGGTTGAAAAATAGTGAGTAAACGCCCTACCCCTTGACCGGCAAGGCGTTGCAGCCACCTGCCCTTTTCGATGCTCATCCGTGGCACAGAATTGCTCCCGGTGGAGATATGCCAATAAGAAAACGCAGCAAAACCACTCCCCAGGAACCGCCGTCTTCTTCAAAGCAAAACAGGGTCCAGCGGCACCGGTTGCAGAAAGATTCAGCATCACCAAATGCTGGTTCAGATGCCATCACCATTGACCTGAACCGGGGGAAAGATTACGCCTGGATCCTGGAGCAAATCAAACGCGAGTTCCCACACAAAAAAAAGACAGGGATGCCCAGGCGATTAAAGCCAATGCTCGCCTCCGCCACCGCAGAACCCTTTAATGATGCAGCCTGGCAGTTTGAGATCAAGTGGGATGGGTACCGTGCGCTGGCCTACATGGAGAACAGCAAGGTGGATCTCCGCTCCCGCAACAACCTTTCGTTTTGCCACAAGTTCCCGGGGCTGGCAGAAGAGCTCCGCCGCTGGCCTGTCAATGCTGTTATCGACGGTGAGATCGTTATTCTGTCGGCAGAAGGAAAAGCTGATTTTGGCGCCTTGCAGGCCTGGCAGGAAGCACCGCAGGGTGAGCTTCTCTTCTTTGCCTTTGACCTGCTTTGGATTGCGGGCATTGACCTGCGCAAAGAACCACTCACTGTTCGCAGGGCAGTCCTGCGCAGGATCATTCCTGAAAGCGGTGCCATTCGCTTTAGTGACAGCATTGAAACCTACGGCACTGATTTTTTCAGGGCCGCCAAAGAAAACGGCCTTGAAGGCATTATTGCCAAACGAATGGACGCGCCGTACGAGGACTCAAAACGCTCCCACAACTGGTATAAGATCAAAGCCGAAAAACGCCAGGAAGCCGTGATCTGCGGCTATGCAAAAAAAAAGGACACCGACCGGCTTTTCTCTTCCCTCCTGCTGGGTATTCCAACAGCAAATGGCTTTACCTATAGCGGCCTGGTGGGTTCGGGGTTCTCCACCAAACTGCAAGAAGACCTGCTCCGCAAAATGGCGCCTTTGCAAACAAAAGTCTGCCCCTTTGCTCGTGTGCCGAAGATACCGGCTGCCGTGAAGTGGGTGCGGCCGTCGCTGCTCTGCGAACTAAAGTTTACAGACGTAACAAAAGACGGGCTGCTGCGGCATCCGGTTTTCCTTGGCTTACGCCCCGATAAAACCCTTGCGCAGTATAACGCCGATGAAAACTCAGTTCCAGTTCCAATTCAAATTCTATCCAACCCCACTGATGCCGCAGCGACAGAAAAGCTGATTACCGGTAAAGAAGCCTCCCTTCAAGTGGAGGTGGAAGGCAGGGCCCTGCAACTGACCAACCTTGGCAAACTGTACTGGCCAAAGCGCCGCATCACCAAGGGTGACCTGCTTAATTATTACCACCACGTAGCTCCCTATATGCTTCCCTACATGCTGGGCAGGCCTCAGTCCCTGAACCGCTTTCCCAACGGCATCCACGGCAAGAGCTTTTACCAAAAGAACATGAAAGGAAAAGTGGAGCCATGGCTCTCCACGTTTGAACGCAGCAGCGGGGATGGCGAAGGAAAAGACTTTCTGGTTTGCACCGGCGAGGCTTCGCTGCTTTACATGGCCAATCTTGGCTGCATCGAGATGAACCCCTGGCACTCCCGGGTAGAGACACCGCACTATCCCGACTGGTGCGTGATTGACCTGGATCCCGGTGCGATCCTTTTTGATAAAGTCATTGAGACGGCCCTTGTGATCAGGTCCCTGCTGCAAAGCCTGGGCATCCCCTCCTACCCAAAAACCTCCGGTTCTACAGGCCTGCACCTTTACATACCCCTGGGTGCAAAATATGGCTATGAACAGTCCCGGCAACTGGCGGAGTTGCTCGTTACCCTTGTGCACAGCGAGCTGCCCAAAACCACCAGCCTGGAACGAAGCCCGCGAAAGCGAAAAGATAAGATCTACCTGGACTTTTTGCAGAACCGGCCGATCCAAACCATCTGCGCACCCTATTCGGTTCGACCCCGTCCCGATGCCACGGTATCAGCACCCCTGCACTGGGAAGAGGTAAAAAAAGGGCTACGCATAAAGCAGTTTACCATGACTACGATGGGGGGCCGCCTAAAAAGCGAAGGCGATTTGTTTGGTGGTGTATTGGGCAGCGGCATCGAACTAAACGATGTGCTGAAGAAACTGGCTGCGCTGGTTTAGATGTGCGCAAACATGTGTAAAACTGGTGTGTATATCAGGGGTAAAAACCAGCAATGGGGAACAGGGATTGGATAATAGAATGCAGTAAACCTGAGAATGTTACAAGGAACCTATTAACAGTAAACCTAAAACGAAAACGATGCGAGCACTTTGGAAAGGATCGATTGGATTTGGACTGGTGAATATACCGGTAGGCCTTTACACCGCAACGGAAGAAAGCAACCTAACCTTCGTCTCCCTGGATAAAACCTCCAAGGGCAGGATCCGCTATAAAAAAGTAAGTGAAACCACGGGCAAAGAAGTCAAGGCTGGCGACATTGTAAAAGCCTATGAGTTGGGTGGCCACTTTGTTACTCTCTCTGAAGAAGACTTTGAAAAAGCCGTGCCCACCAAAAAAGACCACATCGAGATCGTGCAGTTTGTCGATGAAAAACAGATTGATGCCCTTTATTACGAAAAGCCCTACTATCTCGCACCGGAAAAAGGCGGTGACCGGGCTTATGTCTTGCTCCGGGAAGCCCTGAAAAAAGAAAAAAAGGGGGCCCTGGGCCTGTTTGTTTTTCACAACCGCGAATGGGTTTGTTTGCTGAAACCCTCTGAAGAAGCCATTGTCCTGCACCGCCTGCGTTTTGCAGAAGAGATCCGGGGTGTGGACGGCCTGCGAATGCCATCGCTAAGTGTGAAGCCTGAAGAACTCAAGATGGCAACCTCCCTGATCGCACAACTCACCAAGCCTTTCAAACCGGAGCAGTTCAAAGATGAATACTCTGCAAAGCTGCTTAAACTGATCGAGGCAAAAGCCAAAGGAAAAACAAAGGCCTTTAAACCAATGAAGGTGGTACATACGACACAGACCGAGGACCTGATGGCCAAACTCAAAGCGTCGCTAAAGCCAGCAAAAAAGGCCTCCTGACGAAACGTTTTTTATCGTGGTAATAGAAAGGGGTTATTCATTTTTCGTGCAACCGTTACCTTGCAGGGGTGCTGCTTAAAATGCTCATAGCGGGTGAAGTGATTGACGCCGTACCCATCGAAGCCCACCGGTTGCACCAGGTGCTGTATCTGGAAGCCATGCTACAATGCCTTCGTCAAAAACATGGCGAACGCCTGGAGCAAGCCAGTACAGAAGCGGAGTTTTACCTGGAAGTGGGTTCTAAGATGAATATTACGGGCTTTGAATCAATTGCTGAACCTGAATGATGCCAATGCAAACAGTCTGCATTATCACCAGGTTTGGAAATAATGATTTGTATAAGCCAGGGTTGATCGAAATAGAAAAAAGGTCCAGCAGGCAGAAGGCAAGTTCACAGAGAAGCTTTTGCAAGGGGCAGGAATAAGTTGTTGGCAGGTCCGTTATAGACACAATGATCTCTATATTGTTTCCTTGTCTTTTAATCTGATTTTAATTTTTTCGAAGCTCAACAATAAGTACCTTACTAAAAATCTACCATATGCAGCTTATTTTATCCGTTGGCGATAAGGTGCTGGACAAGGTGACGATCAATGCAAGAAGAACAAAAGAGGGCGATTACCTTCCCGCACAAAAAAGACTCCTGCTATTCAAACATCAACTCTCCATTCTCGCCCTTAAAGGACAGCCTGTCTTCTACCTTCTCGCAAGTTCCAAAATGAAATAGTGACAGTTGTGTAGGCTCACCAAGCATTTGTTTGCAAGGGGAAGCCTTTTAACAAACAAAACATGACGCACAAAAGCAAATAGCTTACTCGTGGAGACGAGCTATCGGGAAGCCGGTGATCAGTACCCTCGTGAACTTCCCGGGCATGCGACAGGTGAACACCAGAGGGATTCACTTAGCCAACAAATGCCTGCTGATGGCAGCCGTGGGTTACAACCTCAAACGGCTGCTCAAATGGACGAGAAATGAACCCGAAAACACCGAAAAAAGGCCTTCAAAACTCGCTTTTAGGCTGTGGCAATTCCTGATGCCGCAAGCTACAAAAAGCAGGTCAGTGGTGGTTGATAGCGGATAAAGATTCAACAGAGTCAAAATAAGCGAAAACAGATTTCTAGTAGTGAGTTGTACAACAGTCACCGCTGTTAGCCGAATCGCGTTACGTAGCTTTTCTTCTAAATCCCAGAACAACACAGACTATTCCAACGCTCATCAATACTCCCATTGCAGCTAGTTCACCTGTTACACTTTCGGCTGGATACAAGACGCTATCGACACCATAGTGATACTTCATCAAAATGGTATCGCCAACTTTGTATTCTTTGCAAATGTTTGTGTATGCCTTTTTGAAAAATCGTTTTTTCTGGAGCTGAAGCTGCATCGAGCTGTTCTTTATTGAACAGTCATTTGGCAACGCTAAAATTCTCATCGGCACGATTTCCCCTTCTTTCTCCACTTTGGATAAGTCTGTCTTTCCTTTAAACACTAATAAGCTAATCAGTATGACAATAGCGCCTAAGAATTTCGTCATGCAACTAAGGGCTGATTTTTTCGGCTAACGGAGAACAGATTCCAGAAGCCAAGGCTTTAAGTGAACTTCAGCTTCACTTCTGTTCTATTGTTCAATAAAGATATTGTGTTTGGCATTTGTTTGTCAGCCTTGGTTTTTGAAAGCATCCATGTAAAAGAGTAGCTTACTGTAACTAAAATCAAGGAGGTAAGTTATGAAACATCTCTTTATCGGACTTGACGTTCGCAAAAAATCCTGGTCAGTGACGATTCAGGAAGGAAAAGTGGTACTGAAGCGCTTCTCGATGGAGGCAGATGCTGACGCTTTGCTGCACTATGTTCACAAACACTATCCCGCCTACGAGGTGGAATGTTGCTATGAGAGCTGCTGCCTTGGCTACCAAATCTACCGCGACTTATCAGCTGAGGGCTGGCAGGTACTGGTGGTCAATCCAGGCGACATTCCTCGCATCCATAAGCAAAAAAGCAGCAAGACCGATAAAATAGACAGCCGTTACCTCTGTCAACAACTCGCGGCAGGGCAACTCAAAGGCATCTATGTGCCAAATGAACAGCAGGAACAGTTTCGCAGTCTGTTTCGCCGGCGCAACGATTTGGTGAAGAACCTCCGTAGGATCAAAAGCCACATCAAAGGCATGCTGCTGTACTACGGTGTTACGATTCCTGAACACTATGACAATCCCAATTGGAGCAAAGCCTTTCTTCAGTGGCTCACAAAGGTGAAATGGACCTATACATCTGCCGGAGAGGCGCTGAAAAGCCGCCTTCACGAATATGCCTTTTTACATAAAGAATACCTACACCTCTCGAATGAACTCCGCAGTTATGCAAGAAAGTACTACAAAAAGCACTACTATCTTCTCAGGAGTGTTCCGGGCGTGGGGCCATTCATCGCCATTGGCACACTGGCGGAAGTGGGTGATCTGCGCCGCTTCAAAGGCATAGACCGGCTAAGTAGCTACATTGGATTAGTGCCCTCCCTTTACAGCAGTGGAACAAACTCTTTCACCAAAGGCATCACTGCCCGAAGCAAGCACCTTCTAAGAAGCTACCTCATTGAAGGCGCCTGGATCGCTGCCAAGAAGGATCCGGAACTGATGCAATACTATCAGGCGCGCAAAGGCGCAGATCATAAAAAGCTGATCATCAAAATGGCTTCCAAGACCCTGAACCGGATGTACAGTGTAATTAAAAGAGGTGAACCGTTCCAGGTGAAAGTGCCTGTGCTTGCATAAACAATAAATCATTTATTACCTGAGATGTTCTCAAACAAAATGCATGAAATGTTCAACGATAGTAGTGGCGGCTGTAAAACATCAGATGCAGTCCACTCCCGGGGAGCTGCTTTTAGAAAGCATACAGCGCCACTTCCTTTTTATTTCAAGGATGCTTGCAGCGGCACCAGCGGCCGGCTGCTGATAGGATGCTGAGAAAAAGGTAATAAAGGAAAAAAGAGGGGCCACCACGTCAGCAGATGTGTTTTGCAACTGCAAGAACACCTTTGTGCGTCCATCAGAAAACAACATCTGCCGCCGCGGTGTACAAAAAATTAGTACGACGTTGAAAATGAAGGTAACTTTAATAATCACCCAGCTATCTCTTTACATAGGATCTGATGTTAGCGGCGTCGTGCTGAAAAATCCGCTGGCATCAGAGATTAGTTTCTACTGCCGGAATAAACCGCTAAGCCAAAAAAGGTAACAATACTGATTGTTCCGTAGAAAACAAGAATATTGTAAATTCTCTTCTGGGCTTCTTCTGTTCTGCTTGACCACTTATTCTCCATCACATCAACAGAATGATTGTCTTTGTAGATGTACCGTATGTAAGTTGTAATCTGAAAGACAATAAACAAAACAATAGCCAGCAATTTATTCAAGTGGGCCTTTTGCTGAACTATCCCTTGAAAGGCCATAACGACTGTCAGGACGTTCATTGCTTGGAGACCGCCAACAATCCCTGCTGATGTAGATGCCGCTCCTTTCTCGTTGTAATCCGAGTAAAACCGATAAATAGAATAGTATAAAAAATCAAACAATGTCATGGTACAGATAAATCAGAGAGTTTTAGTCGCCGCTAACGTTAAAGGTGTTTCTGCCAGTGGTGGCATTTCCTGTTCTGTTGCTGGCTTAAAGATATTTAGTTCAGTAGAATTTCAAAGTTGATTTACTTCCTGTCGCCACCATTGCAGAAACATTTTGTTAGCGGCTGTTGAAGGCAAAGTAATGCCAGCCTTTCATTCTGGCGGTGAACCACTGCTTTTCCACCGAAAAGGGAAGCTGAAGTTGAAACCTTTGAGCACCCACGCCAAGGTATTGTCTTTTGCCGTTTTTTTCTCGAACAAAAAACACTTTACCCATGTCAAGAACATAGGAATACTCACCCAATGGAGGAATGATTTTCTTGGGCTTAGGGAAAGTGTCTACTAAAACTGTCGGGTGGCACTCACTTTTGCCTACATCCACATAACAGGTACTATCAACATATTGCTCAATCAATTTCACACCTGTCGTATTCGGGCAAAAAATCATTCCCTGATTGTCATCTATTGCAACTTCTTTATTTATAAGTGATTTAATAAAGACAACCAGATAGAGATTTTCATTGTCGCCGTCTTTTTTTGTGAAGCTGGAAAGCTTTATTGAAACCGTATCCATTTGCGCCTTCAATGAGCCCAAAAGACCAATAAATAGCATTGTTAAGAGTAGTCGTATCATAGGCAGTCGCCGCTAACGGAAAGAGGCTTGGCGAAGAAGCGGTATTCATTGGTTTGTCGCTTCAGCCATGCATCTCAGTTGAATTGTGATTTATAATTCAAATGTATTGCTTCGGCCGCTTTTTTGCCAAGACTTTGTTAGGCGTTGGCATTAGTATCGTCAGCCTTTAATTTTTCGTAGAGCCTCTTTAATTCTTTGTTTTCAGTCCATGCTCCACTTTCTGTCATAGCAATAATGACATAGTTCATAAATTCACTAAGAGACTTTGTTGCTCCTTTTACCGTTGCATCTTTCCAGGGGTGCTTATCTTTTGGCATTCTGTATTCGATATTGTATGCGTCCGCATTTGCAATGATGCTTACATACCAATCAGCATCGTTGGTCGCTGTTGTAAAGAGTAACAAATGAGCATGAGAGGTTCCGCCAAAAATTGTCGTTTCTACAAATGTCTCTTTGATTTTATCGATGACACGAAGCATTGCCTTGCCTAAATCTGAAGAAATCATATTATCAGAAGAATCCCATTCCTCATAGAACTCTTCAAGTGTCTGTCGCTTTTGCTCTTTGCAACGGATTAAAGGCATGTTCTCTGTCGAATTTAAGGAATGTCTGAAAGCTAACGCCTAACGGAACGGAGCTTTATGCAGCAGGGATATTCCTGTTCTTATGATCCAGCCCTTGTGCTGCCGCAAAATAGATATTCTTTGCTGAAAACTTGTACTTCCGCCCCTGTTGCAAAAAGCTCATGTTAACGGCGTCGTCGTCCAGACACCTCATTCAAAGTCGCTAATCATTGAAGAAGTGTACGAAAACAAAGATGTAGAATACGGCGATGGCAGAAAATGAAATGTAATACTGTTCTGACGTGTTCAGTTTTGTCTTTTTCAGGTAAAGCAAATTCAAAAGTATTGTTATCAGCAGAACCCCAGCTGCTCTTATTATAGGCTTTATCGTACTTCCAGTTCCAAAATACAAGTCAATAGAGACCAGTACACCATAAAGTATAATGGCCGAAATGAGAGTAAAAGCAAAATGAATGAAGCCTCTAACAATCATACCGATGTTTAGTTTGTTGACTTAGCAATTAGGATGGTTGCAGTCGCCGTTAACG